>JADKFA010000051.1 GCA_016717725.1 Bacteroidota bacterium | reverse complement strand
AATCGTGTCATCAAAGATTTGAATGGGCATTCGGCAAGTGACATCCTTGAAAAAATTAAAAGAAAATTTCGAAATCACAGAAAAAGGAACTTCCAGAATTTCGTCCAGCGAAACTGTCTTAAAGAGTTCAGTATGCTTTACCTGGATGGAAAATGGTATGCACTACAAGCAACGGAGGAGCGTATGATGACAACGACGTGATTGGTGTACTGGATATAACTATACTTTCTAAAGAGTATTGGAACACTATCTTTAATATCTATTATGACTTACGTAAAGACAAAGCGCATTGATTTTGTAGGTGGACTCCAGAGGGTTAAGAGGATGAAATCTGAGGGTTGATTCGGCGATATGAAAGATTGCATTTGCATTATATCCAGTTACCATGAAACAATTGATTGATATTGCAGATACCAATCAGATTATGCCGCCGAAAATAACATGGTTTGAACCGAAGTTGAGAAGCGGGTTGGTGGTGCACAGCATTAGGTTAATTGGTGATCGTGTTAGCTATATAAGGAGACTGAGTGGTATCCCGATAGCTATCCGGGATGGTGGAGATTGGTGTCCCGATAGCTATCGAAGGACCTCGGTAAATGATCAGTGCACCGCTGTGAAGTCGCAATAAAGAGAAATTGCTTCAAAAGTTAAATTCTCAAATATTTAGCTGCGTAAGTTTACGCATTAGAGTTTTAATTGCTACAGTTGGAATATCTGTTTCAAAGAAGCGAGAAAAATTTTATATATTAAACGTTTAAAAACCGACTTCTAGCTCACTAAGAAATAAAAATTCATCTCTCCCGATAGCGGGGGCATAATACAATTCACGGTCCCGATAGCTATCGGGACTAAATCCGATAATAGCTATCGGATTCTGAATTATCCAAACGAAAATGAAACTCAGAATTATTTTAATACCTATGATTCATTACAAGGGTTAATTTCTTTGTCAGAAGAAGGCTGCTAAAACAGATGATCCAACGCACTTCTTTAAGCAAAATGCTCCGAATAATTTTTCGATTTAAAGCGGCGTTTCGAATATTAGAAAAACGCATTAAAGACGTAGCTGGAACCTTTATATGATGGCTACAAATCGGCAAGGATGCAATAGGAAAATATGATTTTGTCAAGTTCATCGAGCGAAGCAAAATTTTATCAAATACAAAGTTGCTGAAGAATTAAAAGAAAAATAATTCATCAAGAAAAAAGGCAAAAATTGAATTAAAACAATTTATACATAGAAACTGGCTTCCTGGCCTTCTGAAAATGTTTCAACCAAGAGAACAAATGGAAGACATTCTTGCTACTGAAGGTGAAACTTTCAAAGGGCACCATCAAATTTTGTAGCAAGACAATTTCTATAAAATAGATGAAGATATGTCAAGAGAATGGAGTCACATTTGTAAGAAGAAGGAATTCACGAGATCAGAAGAAATATTCGCTAGATTTCTATCAATGTGCTAAAATTTCGGATTGGATTTATTCAAACTCAAAAGGGCGAAAAAACGGACGTCGAAGATAAAAAGTATCTTTCTAAAGATATCACTTCCTCCTCTTTATTGAACTGCCGTTGTCCAGGGGGTGCTTAGAACCCATCAGCCTTCGTTTCGAAAACTTTGCAGCCCTGGCTGGATGATTCAAGCATTGGGTGAATTAAAAGATGAAGGATTAAATTACGAGAATCAAGTTCGTCTTCTTGGTGAAGAAAAATCCAGTAAAGCAAGGAACATGAATCCAAAAAGACACCGAAACCCTAGCTCGTATCACGGAAGAAAGTCTAAAGATTTGTGATGGATTCTTCATCAAGGACAACATACTCAATCGACTCGTGAAGATATAAATCAGAATAAAACTGATGTAAACTTTGCTAAAAATTCAAATTAAATTAAATTTGAATCGTATCTTTAAGCCATGGCTTCTAAACCCAACCTTCTTTTACTTCATGGTGCCCTTGGTTCAGCACAAAATGCTTCCACTGAAAGATTTATTAAAGGACCATTATACCATCCACACTTACGATTTTCCAGGACATGGCGGTAAAGACTTTGCAGAACATTCATTGACCATACCCATCTTAGGAGAACATTTCTTGATCACCTCCGCGAATTTCAATTAATAGGCACACATGTTTTTGGTTTAGCATGGGTGGTTATGCAGCCCACTTGGTTGGAAGCAAATAAAGCGGAATTTCTCGTCCATCATGACATTAGGAACAAAATTTAATTGGACAACTGATATTGCTGCGAAGGAATCGAAATTAATTGCACCCGAATTCTTAGAGTTAAAAGCTCCAACTTTTGTAGTACACTTATTGCCCGACATTTTCCGTATGATTGGAAAAAACTTTGCACAGAAACAGCACATCTCATGCAGCAATTAGCAAAGCATCCGCTCACCAACGATGAATTGGGTAATATTTCTTGCGATGTACGCATTGCACTTGGCGACAGAGATCACATGGTAACCTTGGAAGAAAGTGCACATACCTACACAGCATTATCGAACGCTTCATTACTAGTAATGCCTGAAACACCACATCTTTTGAAAAAATATCATATACACATCTTGCCGAAGAAATAAAAAGATTTATCAAATAATATGGCCTTTCAGATCAGCGAATTTCATAGGATACAAAAGAATTAGAAAGTTATCGTGCAAAATTGATTGCTGTATCTAAGAAAAAATCTGTAGAAGATATTCAGGAAGCTCTAGATGCTGGACAAAAAAGTTTCGGTGAAAATTATGTGCAAGAATTAGTAGAGAAAGAAGCGCATTTCAAAGAAAAAGCCAATTGGCATTTCATTGGACATTTACAGAGCAATAAAATAAAAATGATAGCTCCCTTTGCAACCCTCATACAAGGCGTAGATAGTTTCAAACTACTCCAAGAAATTAACAAAGAAGGAAAAAAAATTGATAAAGTCATTGACTGCTTAATACAAGTACATATTGCTCAAGAAGAAACAAAATTTGGATTTTCAGAAGAAGAAGTTGAAGCGCTCATGCTATTTCCTGAATTAGCCGAACTCGAAAATATTCGAATTAAAGGTTTGATGGGGATGGCTTCACTGAGCATAGATATTTCACTATTAAAAAAAGAATTTAGTAATCTAAAAAACTTATTCAACAATAGCAAACTCATGTCCTTTGATCCAGATGCATTTGATACATTATCGATGGGAATGAGCAGTGATTATAAAATTGCATTGGATTGTGGAAGCACCATGATTCGTATTGGGAGTACGCTTTTCGGAGAAAGAAAATAAAAAAAGAAATGATGTCGACATACAGTTTAGCTTTACACGGCGGTGCAGGAACCATTACACGTGCTTCACTCACCGAAGAAAAAGAAAAAGCATATACGGCTGCGCTCCTAGCAGCACTTACCCTTGGAGAAACGGTTTTAAAGAAGGGAGGAACGGCTATGGATGCCGTTACCCAAACTATTATCTCTTTGGAAGATTGTCCGTTGTTCAATGCAGGTAAGGGCGCTGTATTTACAGCGGACGGACTACATGAAATGGATGCCGCTGTCATGAGAGGAGAGAATTTAGAAGCTGGGGCTGTAGCAGGAGTACAACTGATCAAAAATCCCATCTTACTTGCAAAAGAAATCATGGAGCACTCCGACCATGTATTGCTCTCGGGAAGAGGTGCTGAAGAATTTGCAAAACAGCAAAAACTTATTTTTGAAACAGAAGAATATTTTTTCGATGAATACCGATTTCAGCAATTAAGAGAAGCGATTCATGAGGGTAAAATTGTTTTAGATCACACAGAAACTACCGAAAATAAAAAGTTTGGAACCGTAGGCGCTGTGGCAAAAGACGTGCATGGCAACTTAGCCGCCGGTACCTCTACGGGTGGAATGACGAACAAAAGGTTTAATCGCATTGGTGATTCTCCCATCATTGGCAGTGGAACGTATGCGAACAATGCCACCTGTGCCATTTCATGTACGGGTCACGGCGAATACTTTATTAGAGCGGTGGTAGCTTATGATGTTTCCTGTTTAATGGAATACAAAGGACTGAGTTTACAAGCTGCATGCGAAGTAGTCGTGATGGACAAACTCGTTAAATTAGGCGGCGAAGGTTGGACTCATCGCAGTTGATGCCGCGGAAATATTAGCCTTGTTTTTAATTCAGAGGGTATGTATCGAGCCTGGAATGAAAAAAACAAAGAAAATAATATTGCTATTTACCGTTGATTCTTCAACTAGTTAAAATCAGTAAAGTGATTTTTTTTATTCACTTTGCGTTTGCTTTTACGACTGTTTTCTCCGCAACTTTTGAAATTTCGCCATGAGATTCCGAAATATAAATCAGCACCATAAGAATCGGTAATCCCCATTAATGGGCTTATCATATCGGTTCCAATGGTAAAAATATTGTATCGAAAGCTCAACCCTACTCGAGGACGAAATAATTCGTAATAAGAAACGGGCAATGCTATTTCAATCCTTCGGGATTCAAAGCGAGGTGTAATGGCAATTTGGTTTGCTCTTCGTATCGAATATTTACCGAGCGGCACACGTTGAATCACACTCAAATTGACATAAAAATTTCCGTTAAATGGAACATCCATTTGTACTGATAGTGCAGTCGGAAGAAAAATCGTTAACTCATGCTCATCTCTCGACTCACGAAATTTTCCATAAAAATTTTGACTCAAGATTGAGTCCGCTTGCTCCACTCCTTCAAAATTAGTAGTGTCAATACCGAGCCAATCGGTACTAAGATGATCGAAACTATACGTACGTGTTCCTTTTGTATACTTCAAATATCCTACATCTATCATTGAAATTCCCAATCTGTAATCATAAGGTTTTTCACCTTTCGTTTTGAGACATGGATCATAAAAATTCTCATTTCTATTTTTGTAAATCTGAAAGCCAGTCGTAAAAGAATATCCATAACCGCGTTTGGCTAGTGGATCATCTCCACCTTTCGTTCCATTATCAGGCAAAGCATGTCCATATTCAGCTGCAAAGTCATACACAGTTAATAAAGTATCAGTAGGAACAATATAATCAGCATGTTCAATGTCCAAATACATGGCATTTAATCCATATAAATTGTTCACTGTAATTCCTCCAGCAATATAATATTTTTGATTGTCGAATAATACTCCAGCAAATGTTAACCCGATTTCGTGCCAATTTAATAGCGCAGCTCTTGCATCATTTACTTCATATCGGGTATTTTGTTGTTGTTCATATTCAAACCCCTCTTTCAAGTGTTTAGCAAGATGATAAGGTATATTGGTTGCACTCACCTCTAATCGGGTGGATAGATGGAATCCTGCCGACCATTTTTTCCCTGCCCATATAAACGAAGGATAATTTAAATTCATGGACCCATAAGCAAACTTTTCCGGATTCTTTGAGTAGAGATCCGTAATTTTTTCGCTCTCGAAGGATTCCCCTTTAAAACTCTTAGACAGAAATTTACTCTGACTTTTTAAATACAGGTAATTATTCATGACCGAAGCATCCATCGACAAAAAATGAATTTCCCAACGGTAAGGAACACCTACTATAGAAGCCGGATTTAAACCAACTCCATATTGTCCTGCATAATTGCTATTCGCAGCACCCCACATTTCTTGAGCACCGACATTTGAAATCGACAAAAAAGAAATAGCAAACATTAAGATCGAACGTCTCATTTTAATAGTATACATCTAATTTTCAACGGACGGAAATATTGGATAGTTTCAGATTTTATAAGCAAAAGCAAGCTCAATCTTACATCGTTAAATCAAAAATTGAAATGCATTTAAACCCTTAAAAAAGCCCTAAAGAAAAAGGAACAACGAAATTTTTCAACACTATCTATATAAAACAAGCTTTAGTGATTAATTTAATATTGAAAAAACAATTCAAAAAAATGCTTTTTCATTCATAAATCAATTCGATTTCTTCATATCAAAACAATTTTCAATTTTAGACTTTCGTCTTGCGCGGTTATTATTTCCATCACATCCACCAAAGTTACGCCATGCAATTCCCATATACAAATCCGCTCCGTAAGAATCCGTGAGGCCTAAAAAAGGACCAATCATATCCGTGCCGATGGTGAATACACCAAAACGGAAACTTAATCCTACACGGGGTCGAAACAACTCATAATACGAAATAGGCAATGCAATTTCGATTCTGCGCGACTCGAATCGCGGAGTAATTGCAATTTGATTCGCTCTTCGAATTGAATTCTTTCCCAGCGGAACACGCTGAATCACACTTAAATTAATAAAATAATTTTCTGTAAATGCAACATCAAACTGCACGGAAGCTGCGGTGGGTAAATACATCGTCAACTTTCTTTTATCGCGTGACTGACGATAATTTCCATAAAACTGTTCACTCAGAATAGAATCGGTTTGTACCAATCCACCAAAAGAAGTGGTATCAACTCCATACCAATCAGTATTCAAATGATTGAAGGCATAAGTGCGTGTTCCACTCGTATAATTCAAATACCCTACATCAATCAATGAAACACCCAAACGATAGTCGTAAGGGTTTTTCGCCTTTATTTCGTTTACAAGGATTATAAAAATTATCATTTCGATTTTTATATACTTGCACACCGGTTGTAAAAGAATATCCATAGCCGCGTTTTGCTAAAGGGCTATCACCGCCTCCTGTTCCATTCTCTGGCAAGGCGTGACCATACTCTGCAACGATATCATTCACGACAAGCAAAGAATCGGCAGGAACAATATAATCAGCGTAATCTAAATTCAAATACAACGCATTTAATCCGTACAAAGAGTTTACGGTAATGCCACCCGTTATAAAATATTCTTGATCATCTTTCAACACATGTCCAAAAGTGATACCCAGCTCATGCCAATTCAAAACGGCCACCTTTGCATTCCGTACTTCATAAGGAATATTCTGCTGGGGATCGTAATCAAAGCCTTCCTTTAAATATTTTGCTAAATGATAGGGAACATTAGAAGCACTTAGCTCAGCACGAGTAGAAAGATGAAATCCTGCTGACCATTTTTTAGCAGACCAAATAAAAGCAGGGTATTTCACAAACGCTGAACCATAGCCAAACTTGTTTGGACTTTTAGTATAACGATCGGTTAGTTTATCTTCATCGATGGATTCCCCTCTAAAACTTTTTGTGATGAGTTTACTTTGACTCTTCAAATACATGTAATTATTCAGGATCGATGCGTCCATCGATAAAAAGTGAATTTCCCATCGATAAGGAACACCAACAATTGAAGCAGGATTTAAGTCGAGACCATATTGTCCGGCGTAATTACTGTGTGAAGGACCCCACATTTCTTGTGCATCGACTTTCGAAATCGACATATAAATAAAAAACAAGAAATAAAATCCAACGATTCATCATCACATACTATATCTCTATTCAACGCAAAAAAGCGTATTATAGTTTCTAATTTCGGAGGAAAACGTCAACCTTGCAAGCCGATTATTCGAACATCTTACCCGGATTAAGTACGCCTTTTGGATCAAAAAGTGATTTAATACCTTTTTGTAACGCTAAAGTACTGGCATCAAATGGAATATCCATATACGACTTTTGGACAAAACCAATACCGTGTTCACCCGAAATCGTTCCTTTAAGTTTTACACAAAGCTCAAATATTTCACGAATACCCAAGGGAACTTTGTTCTCCCAGTCGGAATCGCTCATGGTATCCTTGATAATATTCACATGTAAATTCCCATCGCCAGCATGTCCGTAACAAACCGATTTAAATCCATACTTCGCTCCTATCTCTTTCACGCCTCTCAATAATACGGGAAGTTCAGCACGAGGAACCACAGTATCTTCTTCCTTGTAAATAGAATGTGATTTCACCGCTTCACCGACTGCTCTTCGCATCCGCCACAAATCATTTTTTTGTTGAGCGGTATCAGCAAACAACACTTCGTCACATTCAAATTCGTACATGATCTCTGTAATTTTTTCACAATCTTTAAAAAGTGCATCTAAATCGTGACCATCCACTTCAATCAACAAATGTGCTTTATGTTCATCCTTCACAGCTAATTTCACATCCACAAACTTCAATACAAAGTCGATGGCATCACGCTCCATGAATTCCATTGCTGAAGGTGTAAAGCCTGCTCTGAAAACAGCAGACACCGCTTCACAAGCTTTTTCAGGAGAGAAAAATGGAACCAGCATTAATAAATTTTGGGTAGGCAAAGGAATCAATCGGAAAACAATTTTTGTAATGATGCCTAATGTGCCTTCACTACCAACAATCAATTGTGTTAAATTATAGCCGGTCGAATTCTTCAACACATTCGCTCCTGTCCAGATGATTTCTCCTGTTGGAAGCACGACTTCGCAATTCAACACATAATCCTTCGTGGTGCCGTACTTCACAGCCTTGGGTCCACCGGCATTTTCAGCCAGATTTCCTCCTAAAAAACAACTTCCTCTGCTGGCAGGATCCGGAGGATAAAACAATCCTTTCTCTTCCACCGCATCTCGAAAAATTTGATTAATTACTCCAGGCTCAACGGTAGCTTGCAAATTACGTTCGTCGATTTCAATAATTCGATTTAATCGTTCTGTTGATAAGACGATACCTCCAAAAATAGGAAGGGCGCCACCACTCAACCCTAAAAAAATAATCCTCCGTCTCATCACTTCCATAAATTTCCTTTTCTTCTTCCTTGAACAACACATGGCTTGCTCCACAAATTAGAATCAACTCATCGAGTTGCGTTTTGCTGAGCGTGGATTGATACGTAAACATGGTGCAAAGCTACCAATCAAAGCAGGGATCCCCTATTGAGTAAACATAAAGTATTAAAAAAATATCCACAATTTTCCCATTTCAGCATCCCATGTTGCTAGGCCTTTCACCTACATTACCTATTTTTACAAATCAACAAAAAAATCTCTATGCAAGAAGAACATATTAAATGGTTTTCACCCGTTTTAGGACAAGAAACCGATATGCTAGTATTTGGTACGGGTGGAAAACCCATCATCATTTTCCCTACTTCAATGGGTACTTATCATCAAAACAAGGACTTTCATTTAATTGATAGCGTTGCATGGTTTGTGAATAATGGACTGGTAAAAATTTATTGTCCCGACAGTGTAGATGAGCATTCCTTTTATCAAGAAATGATTCACCCTGGTGAGCGAATTCGTCGACATACCGTTTATGATAAATTTATTTTGGAAGAAGTAGTGAGTCGTGCCTGTCATGAAACGGGTCACTCTCAGGTGACGGTGGCCGGTTGCAGTTTTGGTGGCTACCAAGCCATCAACTTTGCTTTTCGTCATCCTCAAGTGGTTTCAAATGTTTACAGTATGGGTGGTGCATTCGATATCACGAACCATATGGACGGGTACTATGACGAAAATGTGTATTACAACAATCCAGTCGACTTTTTAGGAGGCTTAAACGATGAAAATTTGTGGAAAATGGGCATTGTGATCGGTGTAGGCGAAGAAGATTTTTGTCTCCTCAAAATAAACGATTAGCCGAAATCATGTCGAACAAAGGCATGCCTTATTGGCTCGATATCCGCCCTGGAATGCCCCATGATTGGCCCGCTTGGCGCGATATGCTTCCTACTTACCTCGGAAGGATGCAATTTTAAATAGGCAGCTATTGATTCTTACGTTGGAAGGTAAATTTACGCCTTTCATAGGAAGAATTGTTGACAAAAAAGGAAAAGGACATCACGATATTTTATACCTTCGTACATCAATTTAAAGCAAAATCATTATGAAACGGATAGGAATTATGCATGGCAAGGAGCGCAGCTTCCCCGATGCGCTTGTAGAAAGAATTAACTCTAAAAACATCAAAGGAATTCATGCAGAAATTCTAAAGATCGACAAAGTTATTCAAGGTGAAACTTCTGACTACCATGTTATTATGGACAGAATTTCGCAAGATGTGCCCTTTTACAGAGCCTTTTTGAAGAATGCAGCCCTGAATGGAACTGCGGTCCTCAATAATCCGTTTTGGTGGAGTGCCGATGAGAAATTCTTTAATAATTGCTTAGCTACTCGTTTAGGAATTCCCGTTCCTAAAACTTGCTTATTACCTTCTAACGAATGGCCAACCGATACGAGTGAAGAGTCATTCCGCAACCTCGCCATGCCGATGGATTGGCAAGGAATGTTTGAATACACCGGCTTTCCCGTATACATGAAACCGCATTCTGGAGGAGGATGGAAGAACGTTTATCAGTTGGATACACCGGATGGATTTTTTCAATCGCATCAAACCACTGGACAACTTGTGATGTTGCTTCAAGAAGAGATTAAATTCGATTCTTACTATCGAATTTATTGCATTGGTCAAGATAACATTCGCATCATGGAATATGAGCCACGTAACCCACATCATTTGCGTTATGTGCATAATAAATTTAATGCCGATCAAAAAATGTTAGATACGCTACGTGATTATACGTTCCGTTTGAACGAAGCTTTAGGGTATGATTTCAATACGGTGGAATTTGCAGTGCGTGATGGCATTCCTTATGCTATTGATTTTTGCAATCCTGCGCCCGACGCTGATATTAACAGCGTAGGTCAAGAGAATTTCGATTGGGTTATTGAAGCAGCGGCAATGATGTGTATCAACCGTGCAAAAGCACATAAAGAAAATGCAGATAACTTAACCTGGGGCACGTATATGAAGACGGCTACCATGGGAAAAGCTATCGGTAACGCAGTACCGTCGTTTAAGCATGTCGGTGAAATATCTGAAAAATAAATTAAATTAGTTATCCCCACTCCGTCAATTTGCAATCCAGATTGACGGAGTGTATTTTTAAAATAAAACAACGACTCACCCATCAAAAACAATCCGAATAATTATGACCATGTTTACCTTAGGGATTGAAGAGGAATTTCAAATTATTGACCCCGAAACTCGTGAATTGCGCAGTCACATGCACCAAATTGTAGAGGGTGGTAAGACGACGCTGAAGGAGCAAGTAAAAGCAGAAATGCACCAAAGTGTGGTCGAAGTAGGAACCAATATTTGCAAAGACATTGATGAAGCTCGACGAGAAGTTACTTACCTACGAAAAATGATTGGTGAAATTTCTGCAAAGCAAGGATTGCTCTTTGGAGCAGCGGGAACTCATCCTTTTTCTCGTTGGCAAGATCAAGAAATGACGGATCATCCGCGTTATCATGAAATCGTTGATAAATTACAAGACACAGCAAGAGGAAATTTAATTTTTGGATTGCATGTACATGTCGGAATTCCGAATCGTGAAATTGGTTTACAACTGATGAACCAAGCTCGCTACTTCTTACCACATATTTTTGCACTATCTGCCAATTCCCCTTTTTGGCTTGGAAGAAATACAGGATTCAAATCCTATCGTACAAAAGTCTTTGATAAATTTCCACGAACTGGAATTCCTGATTATTTTGAAAGTGTTGCTGAATACGATAGCTATATTAACTTACTCATTAAAACCAATTGCATCGACAACGGCAAGAAAATTTGGTGGGAGTTAAGATTACATCCCTTCTTTGAGACCATCGAATTTCGAATTTGTGATGTACCCATGGGCATTAATGAAACCATTGCTTTGGCAGCCTTAATTCAAGCTCTAGTTGCAAAAATTATAAGTTGATGAAAGAAAAACCTTTCGTTTAGAAATTATAAACGTGCTTTAATCAATGAAAATAAATGGCGCGCCTCGTTATGGTATAGAAGGCAGTTTGATTGATTTTGGAAAGCAAGAAAGAAGTATCCACCAAAGATCTCATTTATGAATTATTAGCATTTGTGGATGATGTTGTGGATGACTTAGGATCGAGACATGAAATCAAGTACATCGAAAAATGCTTGAAAATGGAACTGGGGCCGATAGACAGTTAAAAATCTATGAATCAACTGGTGACTTAAAGGATGTGGTAGATTATATTGTGAGTGAAACTAATCAAGGATTGTAACGTTTAAGAAGAATTGCATTTTCTAAAAATTAAATTAATCTAAGAAAATAGAAAACTGTGCGGTTTGTACCAAGCAGTTGTGAGATGGAAAACCAAACAATTAATTTAGCGATCCTCGACCTCTACAACAACGAGCCGAATGAAGGAATGAGAGGAATTCAATCAATCCTAAAACAACATATAGCACCCTATCCATTTAAAAATAAGGTGGAAAATTTTTGATGTTCGTTTCAAAGATGAAATTCCAGATGATAGTTTTGATATTTACATCAGCACTGGCGGACCTGGGAGTCCACTTGAAAGATGTAGGAGCAATGGGAAAAAAGAATATTTCAATTTAATCGATACTCTTTGGAATCATAATAAATCATCTGCAAAGAATAAAAATACGTTTCTTTCTTTGTCATTCATTTCAACTGATGTGTCGACATTTGGATGTGGCCGATGTGATTAAAAGACATTCCACTGCATTTGGAATTTTTCCGATACACAAAACAGATTCAGGAAAAAAACGAAACTTGTTTCCAAGGATTACCTGATCCTTTTCATGCTGTTGACAGTAAGATTAGCAAGTTGTGCAAACTGACTTAACGCGACTCAACAAAATAGGCAGAGATCTTAGCCATTGAAAAAGATCGACCTCATGTAGATTTTGAACGTGCGGTGATGGGAATCAGATTTAGTCCAGAGATGATCGGCACACAGTTTCATCCTGAAGCAGATCCGATTGGTATGTTACATTATTTATTGCGTTCCGATAAAAAGGAAATTGTTATAAAACATCATGGACAGGACAAATACGATGAAATGTTATTACATTTAAACGATCCTGACAAAATAAACTTGACACAAGGTTGTATTATTCCAACTTTTTTAAATGACTCTATTGGAAAAATTATTGAGAATAGTTTGGTAGAGAAAAATTGATATTATTAACTGCAAAAGAAAGTCTTCTCGATCTTATTCAAATTAAAAATAAACATTCTTTTCTCTCTATTTCGATAACTATCGAGAAGTTGAGATTTCTATAATTAATTCCAAATTTACTTATAAATTTAATTTCCTCTTCTTTGCGTCCCGATAGCTATCAACGATTTTATAAAGGGCTTTTACTTTAGTCTATCCATCTAAATATTGTAATATTAGCTAGCTATAAATTCCGATTTACTAAAATTAATTATGGCGGTTATATAATTGGTTCAATATTACGATGTTGATCATTTCAGTATAAATCCTGTTGGGTTAGTTGTAATTCATTATATTTTTATATAGATTTACCGCCATAAACTAATTTAGTGTTATTATGGCTAAAAATAAAAAAGAGACCCAGGGTTATGATTTGAGCAAATTAAATATCCAAGATGGAGTTTCATTGAAATTCTTGATGTTGATAGAAGGTATTTATAATATTGGTGTGAAGGAAAGTATAGCCAAGTATGGCTACTCCGAACAGAGATATTATCAACTTCTAAAAGCGTATAAAGAAAAAGGATTAGATGGATTAATAGATAAGAAGTCGGGTCCCAAACAGAATTCGAAGAGATCTACTACGGTAATGAAGCAAATTCTTCGTCATCGCTTTTTAAACCCATTAGATTCCGCAGAAGTAATAGCTCAAAAATTATCCCAGCAAGGCATCACAATTAGTGTGCGAAGTGTTGAGCGTACCATAACCGAGTTTGGTATTCAAAAAAAAACTGCTATAAATTAAACCCCAATGACCAGATTACAAATATTGAAATTCAAAGCACCAAAAGAAAATTAATAAAAACTAAAACAACGCTAGTAACAAACGAACGATTTTTAAGAGAGCAACTATCAAAAAAAATATCAGGAACACATGTTGGACTTTGGCTATTAATTCCTGAGCTGATGCGATTGGGAGCATGGGATATACTAAAGGGTTTATTCAATCTAGGAGGAGAAAGCTCATTATCTACTCACATTGGAATGCAACTTGTGAATGAATCAGCCATTGGAGTAAATAGACTCAGAAAAAGAGGTTCGCTTGCAAACCAAGGATTTTCAATAGCGAACGGACTTTCATTTTTAGCTGCTGACGAAACAGTACACAATCTATTAAATAGCTGCACTGTAGAAGACTACGCAGATGCACAAGAAAAAATATTTCATCTTCGAGCAATCCAGGAACACTATAGTGATGAGAGTGTTTATGCTATTGACCTCATCGAATAATTTCTACAACCAAGAGGATTACGCCAGCAAAAAAAGAAAAAAGCCAGATGCCTCTGCTACAAAGGTGTTACAATCCTTTTTTTGTGTAGATGCAAACACGGGTCAACCTTTGCTTTTCATTAATGGTTCAAGTGGAAAAAAATGTGCATCTGCAACAATTGACCTAATGGAAAGGATTAAAAAAACGGGTCTAAAAAAAGGGTTGTTTGTAGCAGACAAGGAGCACTTTACAAGCGAAATCGCTGAATGGTTTGTGCAACATAAAGAGTATGAAATATTGATGCCAGCACCAGATTTTAAAAAAATCACAGATGTGTATGAAGAACAAGAATATTCAAGAATATGGGCAGGTTATTCAATAGCTGAATCTGTATATACTTTTAGTGAAAGTAAAATTGAGCTAAGACTTATTATACAAAGAGAAGGAGAAGTAAAAGAAGAATATAAATACAAGAGCTTTTTGACTAATTCAACCAAGGAAGCAGTAAATTTATTATCTGTTAACTTCCCCAAAAGATGGACGATAGAAAAGTTTTTCAACTTTGAAGAATCTCACGGCTGGTCTAGGGCATCAACACACAACCTCAATATAAAATACGGCAAGCAAACATTAGCATTACTAGCACAAGCTGCAACACATCAGCTTAAAAGACAACTACCAAATGAATATAGTAAATGGTCGGCAAAAAGTCTAGCAGAGAATGTAATTTACAAATTTAGATGGAGATATAAGAGTTGATAAAAATAAAATAGTAGTAACGTATTATGGAGATCATAAAAAGTTAAACTTACAAAATCATTATTCAGACATCTCAAACCAACTAAAAAACGAAGGGATTTGTCCAAAGATCCCATGGTTACTTGATTATGAATTAGAATTTAGATTTAAATAATACTAAAATGAATAGGGCATATAAAATCGTTGATAGCTATCGGGATTGCTTTTTAGCGAGCTATTTTATGAATTTTATTTTTGCATTAATAATTATTATATCAAAAAAATAAATGTTGAATGTTAATTCTACAATCAATAGTAACTCAAAGTTTTCGCTCAGCCAAATTTTCTCGTTGAGGATGAATCGATAAGCCATTGTTTGCTTATTCTCTTTGCTAAATTTTCTCGCTAAGGCGCAGACCGCTAAGGCTGCGCTACGACGGATATTCTAGAGATGATTTCTAAGCAAAATTTCATCTTTGTTCGCTTCATTTATGAACAGTCTTAGCAATAGATTTCTTTTTAGATTAAATTTGTACCATGGCGGGGAAGAAATTTTATACGGTATGGGAAGGACGTCGTCCAGGTGTTTATGCCTCGTGGGACGAGTGCAAGAAAAATATTGAGGGATGGCCCAATGCGAAATACAAATCGTATCCAAACAAGCAGGAAGCTGAATTAGCGTATTCACAAAATCCAGCAAAGCATATTTATAAAAAAGCAAACTCCTCTTTACCCTCTTCAACTTCAGGGAAAGGAAATGTAGGAAGTCCGAACAAGGATAGTATTTGCGTGGATGCAGCGTGCAGTGGTAATCCAGGTTTATTAGAATATCGAGGTGTCGATTTTCAATCGAGGGATGAAATTTTTCACCGCGGCCCCTACGAACAAGGCACCAATAACGTAGGAGAATTTTTAGCCATCGTGCATGGATTAGCGGTTTTAAAACAGCAAGAGCTTCATACTAAAATTGTGTACACCGATTCCAATACAGCGATGACTTGGATCAAGAAAAAAAAGTGCGGTACTAAATTAGAGATGAATCGCAAAAATGGAGAGTTGTTTGATTTGATTTATAGAGCTGAAAAATGGCTAGAAAACAACGACTACAAAAACCCAATTTTAAAATGGGAAACGGAGGTTTGGGGAGAGATTCCGGCTGACTTTGGGAGGAAATAAATTTGAAGATTTTTCGATTTGAAAATTTGAAAATGGAATTTTATTCTTGCATATAAATTCTCGATTAAACGCAACGGTCGCAACGTTCACGCAGCGGGCGCAGTGGAAATAAATTTCGAGAACAAATATTTCCTGCCAATTTTTCACCCCTTGAAGCTTGCAGCCGAAGCTAACAGCTTTATAATCCGAAGTGAAAATTTGTGTCACCTACAAAATCAATCATGGGAAACGAAGTACATATTGATATCGCCTTTGTACTTCGCGTTTATTTTCCGCGGCTGCTACAACGGATTTTATCCTTTACAAGTTGGTATGTGTTTCGGAGATGTTGATTCTTCCCGGTTCGCCAGCTTGCTCCTAAACGGGCAGCGATGTTTACGGTATCGCCCCAAATATCGTATGCAACTTTTGAGTCCCACTACCCTGCTACCACCGGACCACTATGTATTCCAATACGCAATTCAATTTTAAAATCTTGTACCTTTTTTTTGTAGCTTTCTATAAATTCCATGATTTCCCGACTCGCATAAATGGCATCAAAAGCATGGGTATTATTTTTACAGGAATTCCTCCACACACATGTAAGCATCTCCGAGGGTTTTTATTTTTCTAAATTATTCTTTGAACTAATTCCTATCAAACTCAGAAAAACAAAAATGCAATTCAGCGACTAAATCGGCTGGCGATAATTTTTCACCTAATTTCGTAAAGGCAACCATATCAAAAAACAACTGAAACCAATTCATAACTTTTAGTAGTGGCATTTCCACTTGCTTTAATTCCTCTGCAACTTCTACGGGTAAAATATTTAATAATAACTCATCTAATTTTTGATTCGTTTCCTTTCTCAATTTGAATTTTGAAACCAAGTAACTGAAAGAATGAGTAATAAGACTGCTAACGTAATTAAAGAAATTCGAATGATTTTATCTTTTTCCTGTTGGAAAAGTAAGCAATTCAATTTGAATTCTGCTGTTGAATATTTTGACGATCCTTGAAACAGCCAACGTCTTTTCACTCTTCCATCTTCGATAAAGAATCCTTGAACTCCAGCACATACTTCATCTGCTTCATCGCCTCATCATAATTTTTTGTTTGACTAAACAAATTAATAAGTCTTCAGATGTTTTAATGCTCGTAATTAATTGCGCAAAGGCATTAAATGCAAAAAAGAATTTTCCAACATTACTTGGGCGGTATTAAAATCCTTTAATCCTAGAGCAGCCATCCCATAAATATATTCAGTTCTTGATGTAGCACTTTGATTACCCGAATTTTCCTTCTCAATAGACTGTGCATACTCAAGTGGCATCTTTATGTATTCAATTTATTTTTGAAACTCAGCTTTTTCCAAATACAATTTAGAAAGTCCGAGTCGGCACTCCATTTCACGTTGCTTAAAACCTAATTTATTTGTTTGAGATAAAGTTTGGTTCAGCGTTTTTTCTGCATCATCAAATTTTCCTATTTCCAAATAAGCCAATCCTAACAGATAGTTACAAGTTAGAAAATTAAAAGTATCCTTTGTTTGAAGTAACAATTGATATGCCGTATTGAAGAAACTGATAGAAGCTTTAAAATTATTTTGAGCATACATCAATATTCCAAATTGCATT
>JADKFA010000050.1 GCA_016717725.1 Bacteroidota bacterium | reverse complement strand
CAACTGCACAAATCAAACCAAGTATAATATTTAATTTTATGTTCCTTTTCATTTTTTATTTTACAATCGTAAATCGACTAGATACGGGTTCAGAATCATCTGAGATCATTTGCAAAACATAAACTCCAGCAGGAAACTCACTTGTATTTAACTTATATGTATTCTCAGAAATTAAAATTGGAGTATCTAGTATCATTTTTTTTCCTGCTAAATCAGCAACTTGAAAAGAAACATTTTTTTTGTTCGGTCATTAATTGAACCATCAACTCAGCATGAGCTGGATTTGGATACAAAGTAATTTTAGTTGCACCATTTACATTCTGAATTCCAGTTGTTGTATTTAAAAACCCTCGCGCAGCTGTACCAATTAAAGTAGAATCATTGCTTTGAAATCCTACACGCTTAAACAACACTTGATGAGACGATCCAGCTAAAACTGCAACGGTCGGCATACCGAATCCGCCATAATAGGCAACTTGTGCAGCACCACTATCAAACATCACGGAATTATATCCATGTGAACTTTGCCATGTAGTAAGATCCATGCAATTATATGAATTTGTATAACCCATCTGCCAAAACTCAACACGACCAGGATATTGTTGGTTCAATGTATTGTAAAGTGGATTCAATTTATTACCTGCAACAATACAACTCGAACAATTTAGCATAAAGAATTCAATGATTACTACCTTCTCTTGATCGAGATGATCAAACAATTCATAAGATGGTCCTGCGCAAGATGTCATATTAAAATTTTGCGCTACTGTTTGTGCCGAAGCACTGTTGATCCCTACTAATGCAAGTAAGATGGTCAACATGGTTAATGATTTTCATTTTGTTATTTTTTTTTTTTTTAATTTAAATTCTATTTATAATTATTCATGCAATGTATCTCCTGTAGATGTTACTACCACAGTATTTATTTCTTCACCTGAATAATTTGGATTTTTTATTAGATTCATTCCGCAAACAGTACATTGACCTGGGTTTGCTTCATTAATCATAGTATCCATCGGACAGAAATAGGCTACTTCAGGGTTAGCTGATTTACGAATACTAACATGTTTACTTCCACAAGAAATTGTATAAAGTAAAAATGCCATGACTGATAATAATATTATAATTTTATTTGTTTTCATTTCTTATTACATTTTAAATATAAATCCATGTGAATAATGGTTTCCATAGAGTGAAAATACTTTTTCGGGTTTATCTTCAAAAAAACGATCGCATGCTGCTTTTACTCCAGGGTTAATAGGCACACCTTTCCAAGTTGAATTCGGATCATGATAATCCATAAACAATAAAACAGCTCCTTTTGATAAGCGATGATAAATATGATTTAATAAATACTCCACCAATTTTTGGGTCAATAGTTGGTCACCTCCTACTCCACAATCAATATGCACCAACGAATATTGCTCTGCCAATGAAGATGGAACAGTATCATAAAAGTTTCCTTCTATCAATATGGGTTCACCTAATCCTTGATTCTTAAAATTGCTTAATAGATTTTTTTTTACAGTTTCATGCTTTACATATTTAGCAACGAAACTATCGAACAGAGTGATTTTACTACCTGACTTATAAGTATCTAAAATTTTCTGAAATACCATTGCCGATTGTCCATTGTAACATCCGAATTCAGCCCATTCTCCAGGCACTTTATAAACCAAGTTACATAATGCCAGTAAAGAAAAATTTATTCTTTGCTCTATCGTATGCATGTGGACACGACCGTTGGGAAGTCGAGTTAATTCATAGTTGAAACCAATCCTTTTAATAACTTTATTAAAAAGTCGAATGATCACATTTGGTTGTTCAGGAAGTCCAGGCAAATTGCCTAATTCATTAAAGTTCATACCTTGATTTTAAAAGTTTACCTAATTATAAAATATAATTACATGTCTTTGGTTAAGACATGAGGTAAAGATCAAACTCGTAAAATTCCTAACTTCAATAAGTCAGGAGGACTTTCATCTGTATTAAATCGAGAGAAAAAATAAAACTGTCTTTGATAAAGAAAAAGAGAAAGTGCAATAGCTGAATTATTAGAAATGAAGTTTTTTATTGGAGATTTATCGAAATGATTAATACAACATAAAGTACTTGTCACATGCTGCTGTGAAAGTTTGTAATAAGCATAGTCGTCTTTACAACAATCAGATTTAGCATCTTCACCCTCTTCATTAAACTGTGTGCATAAACAATTTTGATGCTCATCGCTATTCATAGAAAATGCATATAACACATGACCACACCAATGCAAATTCACTCCTACTCCTATGGCCGGAACCAAATAGGAAACTAAAAGAAGTACAATGCAAAACTTTCTCATGGTTGTAAATACTACACAAATTTAACCTTAAAAAATTAGTATGCAACTGAAAACGACTAAAAAACTATGTTATTCCACTTTCAAAACCGATTAAAAATGGCCAATTGAGATGGGTGCTTTTTTTTACACTTCTTTTCAAATACAAAAGCACTTAGTTTGGCTGAAATGATGCCAATCCCAGCGCCAGCAATGACATCGGGTACCCAATGGCGGTTATTCATTACACGCAATACACCCACGCTGGTAGCGGTTAAATAGGCTGCAGCTTTCAACCAGGGATTATCTTCAGCAAAATAATCAGCAAACAAGGTAGCGGAAGCAAAAGCCTGTGCGGTATGTCCACTAGGAAATGAATTTTTAGATCCTCCGTCTGGCCTTAACACTTTAGTCCAGGTTTTTATACCTGTAACACTAACCCCTAAAATAAACTCCGTCAAAATAATTTGACGTGTATAATGCCAAGAATTCCCTTTTCTATTAAAAGCAAGCATTCCATACCCTGCTGTCAAAGGAGCAAACTGAAGGTAATCATCCACTTTTGTATGGAAATTATTGAACCGTTCGTTGCGCTCCTCTCTAAATTCATATTTATCGAGGATATCATTATCACTACTCACTATAAATCCAGTTCCAAAAAGAGCTAGAGGCATTATAAACTGCCCAATTTTAGGTTTATGCAATGTGCTCCTTAAGTCACAAATCGAATCATCACTAAAGGTCGAATTTGAAGCTTGAAATGGAGATTGTATATAAAATGGAGTTTGAGCCTGTGTTTGAAAAAGAAACAGGATGTAAATACTAAACAAAAAATTGATTTTCTTATAGCCCTTGTAACATTCCGATTCATCTACATAGAACGATTTTATTAGATGTAGATTGTATTAATGACAAAAATCATTCATCAAGCCAAAACAGCCCAGGGTTAAAACCAAAACAGCCTAGTATTTAAACCCCAGGCTGTTTCAAATAATTTAGTTGAAGATTAATATTCCACAAATCAATTTCGAAGTTGATCATTTCTTGTTTGATACGCTCCGACTCTAATAAGGCGTCTAATGGATTCACTTTATAATCATCCACACGACGGTTGTATATGTTATCTTCTTTTATGATATAGCTATTGAACATACGTTTTTGGAAGATGTCTTCAAAGCTCATACGTTGTGCTGTATTGAAACGATTTCCAACTTCTGTATTGGCTAAAATTCTTCTTGCTTCCTGATAATATACCCAGAAGAGAAGTTTCTTTTGTCCACCTTCAATTAAGTTTCCTTCTTGATCACGTGCTAAAATCATCGGACAAATTCCAATAATTCTACACTTCAATTCTGAACGTTGCTTATCAAAGAACCACTCTTCCTTCATACGATACTGAACTACGTCATCCGGATTGAATGCACGATATACCGTTGAGTCGTACTCATCATAAGGAGGGAAGAGAATCGGCACCACCTACTTTACCAAACTCATCCATGGTCATAGGAAGCGTGAATTCATCATCCTGTGGGTCGTATGCAGTCAAACTACCTTCCTTCACGGCATCCATAAAAACATTGATGAGGTTCTTGCGATCCTTGGTTTCATTTGTTTTTGGATAACGTAAAGGAGCATTGATCTTTTCATTCAGATCAATATGGCGCCAGATGCGTTTCGCCACATCACATCCGCCTCACGCAGGTACGTATAAGGAATCACACGACGAGCCGGGTTATTTTCCTTAACATACACCCCCATCAGGACGTTTTGTGCTTTTACTGATGATCCAGCTATCGCTAGAATCATAAGTACCACAGGAGCAGTTTTTTCATAGGGTTTATAACGTAATCTGTTAATTTAAACGTCAGGAACGTATTGAAGTTGCAAATAATCTAAATTCCTTACTGAACAGTAAGGGGAATAGAGTTTACAGTTCTCGTTGTTCCGTCAGGCATACTCACTTTGATGTATTCAAAGAGAATTTTATCACCGGGTCTACTTTGATCGATGATGGATTTCATATCACCAGATAATGATCCGCCACCGTCTTGACTTTTCTCAATCGGGTCACGACCTTTACCATAACGACTCATCTTGAAACTTATTACGCGAGGGTATAAGTCGAAGTCAAATCCTTCCATGGTTGGGATAATACCTTGTTGAGCCGCTAGTGCACTTTTTGGGATATTACCATCTTTCTTACCACCAATTTTAGCTACTGGATCAGGAATACGCTTCAGACGGAAAGGAAAATCTCCCATTTGCATAGGCTTTCCATTAAACTCAGCTGAAACAACCACTTTTCCTGGACCTGGTTGACCTTTTGCTTCCGCAATGAAGTGACCTTTTCCTAATTTAGGATCTGGCTTCAACGTAAATCCTGTTGGCGTTGCTCTTACTTTTCATCAGGAACTCCTGGTACAGATACTGTGATTGGGTTCGGAACTCCAATATAAATTACGTTCATCTTATCAGCGGCTACAGAAGCACTTGGCTTTGCAACAATGTAAGATGATTCAAATGGATGTTCTTCAAAAGTATTATCTGGTTTTTTCACTCGGATCACACCAGCATACTTCTTTTCACCAACACCTGAACCACGCACTTTATAAGTACCTACTCGACCTTCAACGGTCAATGCACTTCCACCAACTGTAATTTCTGGATCAAGTTGAACTCATCGCAGCTAAGAAAATCTCCAGCAGAATATTCTTGTCCTTCGATCACATAACTAGTAGGAGCAATAACTTTAGGACAGAGTTTATCAAATTTAAGGTCAGGTGAGTTGATCGACGATAACAAGTGACCTACAATTTCTGACTCTGCATTTTCACATCAGTTGCACTTTAGAAAGTAAAGCCACCGTTGCTACCACGGGGTTATGATAGAAATTCGCCATTTCCCCAGGTCTTCTTTCCATCTTCTAACGCACCTGTTTTAGGATCTTCGGTATTGAACAATTCGTCCAAACGCTTTGTAAATTGAGCACGATCTTTTTGATCTAATGCTGCAATTACGTTCTTCTTAAATGCGACAATTTTATTTTTTAATTCTGTTGCTTTGTGTTGCGACCATCTTGCTTATCACCACACATAATACGTGTAGGATTATCATAATCGTCCTTTGCTTTCATCTCATTCAACGGAACCATCTTATCAGTAGCTTCCATCTTGTCCGTAACACGAATCAACTCTACTTTCAAAGCAGCTACGTATTTGTCGAAGATCTTTCACATTGCTTTTTTACAACTTGAGCCTTATTAAAGGAAGGTTCAGTTTTCGCTCTATCGTTACGCATTTGCTCATCAAATGCTGAATGCGCCTGCGCATTTTTGCCAGTAAGGTTCTTTACAGTAACCTCCAAGTTATCATTGATCGTTACGAATGCATTAATGATTTCTTTGGAGACGTTCAGGCTAACAGAGCTGTTAACACCAGATACATCATCCCGATCATTTTCTGCCTCGGTGATAATTTTTGACCTGCCATTTCTTTCCTTTTGGTTTTTGGGTTGATTAATAACAATTCACGAAAAAGGAAAGAATTATTTATTGGATCCTGGATTCATGGCTGATAACATATTGCCATAAATCGTATTTAATGAATTAAGGTTCTGGCTAATTTACCAACCTCATCTTTGTAGCGCTTCGTATCTTCTACAGTGTTGTTCAAGTTAGAAAGAAGATGCAATTCCATCATAGAACTTCTTAGTGTCTTTCATACGAGTGCTCGCCTCTTGTAACTGAAGTTCATAAACAGCATTCAATGCTGCCATGTTTTTTCCAGCCGACTTCATCTGCTCTGTATATCCTTCATCATCATGTGCAGCGCTCATGCTATTCATAGCAGTTGCAGCCTTTTCATACGATGCAGTTAACGAAGTTACTTGCTTAGAAGCTGCAGTTACATTCTAGGGCTATTCTTCTGTTGCAACAGCTGCGTTTGACATTGTTGCCATCTAGGCAGTGTTCTCACCTAAAGATTTTAAACCAGTACCAAGATTGTTAATTAAATCTGGACCAATCTTAGCATCAGCTAACATTTTATCTAAGTACTGAGCCACTGGATCACCAGCCTTTGGTTTCTTACGGTCAGTACCTGGCTCATGCATTCCTGCTAGCTCTGGGTAAACTAATGACCAATCTACTTCTTCGTGTGGTGGTTCAAATGCTGAGAAAAAGAAGATAACTGCTTCGGTCAAGAGACCGATAGTAAGCATGATACCCGCACCTTCCCAGTGCTGAATTTTAAAGAGTGCATTCCGATTACAATTGCCGCACCGAAACCGTAAAGTTTCGACATGAGCTGTTTGAACCCCCTTTCCCTTGGGACAATTGAGCTAATCCCCATGATTTTCTAGTGTTTTTAATGGTTTTGGTTAGAATGATTGTGTGTTTGTTGAATATTTTTTTCTAGCCGGATGGGGTTGAATCATCCGGTTCGATATACGAATCTAATTAAAAATCTACTTTATCTCTTCTAAGTCCATCACGCAACGGGAAGCCAATATATGCTTTCGCTGTATCTTGATACTCATAGCTACGCGTTCCTGTTTGCATGTAATAGGCTACATCTTTCCAAGATCTACGAATAACCTTTCTCTTTAATGCTGGAGGATCGGTATCCTTTGCATCAAGGGTATAGTCAGGATTTAAGTCATGTATGAAGCTATGTTCTGATTGTCATAGGCGTTAATCTCCATTCGGCAACGTTACCTGCCACACAATACAAACCTAATCGTTTGGCCAGTATGCCGTAGCTTTAACGGCATAGAATCCAATTATCCCAAAATATAATTTTACCGCGTAAAGGTTTAAAGTTTGCTGAAGCAACCTCTACTATTACGCGTATAAGGACCTCCCCAGGGTGAGGGTTATTGCTAATCCACCACGGGCAGCATACCACTACTCTCTGTTGGTAAGCGGAAATCTTGAACGTAAGTTTCTTCGTTCGACTCTAAATAACTATTTAAGAGCTGAGTTCTCAAAACGCAGAATCCTTTGATTGAAGCCAGTTGACACCCACAACAGGATAATCATCATAAGCGGATGCCAGAAATATGCCTTTGTAATTGGATCGTTGAAGAAATAGTATAATCATGCTATCCAGCTTAAAGTATCTGGATAAACATTGATAATTTCTTTTTGATGGTTACACTGAACGATCGGTTCACGGGACCTTCCAGACGATTTTGCCAGAACTTCCAGATGCTGGATCACGGTCGCGGCTATAATCTTTTGGGCTTATAGCCATAAAGATCGATCCAGTAGTACCTACAAAGTTGGATTTTTCTAGGAATCTATTTTCCTTACTACGGTAGGCTAACGCTCACTTTCAGGAAGATAGAGTTCGCTCAGGGTTTCGATATTTTCTTCGTCATCCCATTTAATTTCCTCCCCCATTCGATACGTTCACCGTATTCTCTTCTTCAATTAAGTGGTCGCCGGCAAGGAGTCTGTGTGCCATAGAATCTCGCACCCAGTACACGAATTCCGGTACTCATTGTTAGTGATTTCCGTGTTGTCCATGTAGAAGGCATGCATCGAAACTGTTTTCGACACTGCATTCTGCGCGTAGGGAAACATCTTGGTCGCTAGGACCCATGTTGAAAGAGCCTTTTAGAGGAATGAACACCCATGCCATAAGGATCGTCTTGGTACCATTCTCGCGCCCTTGAACTCCTACTACTGACCACGATGTTACCGCCTCCACAGCTGCACTAAGTAGTATGGCATGCTTGAAGGCAATCATCAGGTTTTTCATACTTTGTTCGCTTATGGGTTTCGGAAATAGTTTTGACGTTATCATCGAACGTACAATACTTGTGTGTATTAAGTTGGACATTTCCAATACGATGATCGTTTCTTTTCAAAGATAGTTTCTTCTGAGAAGTTAAATTCCTATTGTATGAACCTTACATTTCGGATGGAAACTGGGATTTTCTTCTTCAGTTGAGCAATACCCCCGAACATTACTTCATGAGAACCATCGCTATAATTCTTCAATTCGGAAGTGGTGAAGTCATACGCATATCCAAGGCGGGATTTTCGATTAGGGGTTAATCCAATCATTCCCACTAAAGGCATCTTCATTTCTCCAGGAGATCCTGGCCCAGAAACGATTATTGAAATGCGCATTTAAGTTAACGTCAATTGTTGTATTATCGGTTACGTTTTTAACGAAGATCATAGGCTTCATGAAACGCTTGTTAACTAATTGTGTACCCAATCATTCCGTAATAGTGACGCTTGTATTCTTTTGAGAACTTATCTGAGTCCACAGAACTTTCCATCAAATGTGTAGAAGAAACTTCAACATATAACTTTTCTGAATTGAAATAAAGACCTCCACCTAAATCGAAAGCTGTTCCGCTAACCGAACTTTGTGGGATCGCTGGATCATTTACGTTCCATCGGGTGCAGTAAACTTTCCATCAACAATTGTATTTTGAACTAAAG
>JADKFA010000049.1 GCA_016717725.1 Bacteroidota bacterium | reverse complement strand
AGTTGAAGATTAATATTCCCACAAATCAATTTCGAAGTTGATCATTTCTTGTTTGATACGCTCTGACTCTAATAAAGCATCTAATGGGTTTACCTTATAATCATCGACACGACGGTTATAGACGTTATCTTCTTTTATGATATAGCTATTAAACATACGCTTTTGGAAGATGTCTTCAAGGCTCATACGTTGAGCCGTATTGAACGATTTCTACTTCTGTATTGGCTAAAAATTTTCTTGCTTCCCTGATAATATACACCCAGAAAAAAGTTTCTTTTTGTCCACCTTCAATTAAGTTTCCTTCTGATCACGTGCTAAGATCATTGGACAAATTCCAATAATTCTACACTCAATTCTGAACGTTGCTTATCAAAGAACCACTCTTCCTTCATACGATATTGAATCACGTCATCCGGATTGAATGCACGATATACCGTTGAGTCGTACTCATCATAAGGAGGCTCTGCACTAGTAACACGGATTTGAAGAGAATCGGCACCACCTACTTTACCAAACTCATCCATGGTCATAGGAAGCGTGAATTCATCATCCTGTGGGTCGTATGCAGTCAAACTACCTTCCTTCACAGCATCCATAAAAACATTGATCAGGTTCTTGCGATCCTTGGTTTCATTCGTTTTTGGATAACGTAAAGGAGCATTGATCTTTTCATTCAGATCAATATGGCGCCAGATGCGTTTCGCCCACATCACATCCGCCTCACGCAGGTACGTATAAGGAATCACACGGCGAGCCGGGTTATTTTCCTTAACATACACCCCATCAAGGACGTTTTGTGCTTTTACTGATGATCCAGCTATAGCCAGAATCATAAGTACCAGGAGCAGTTTTTTCATAGGTTTATAACGTAATCTGTTAATTTAAACGTCAGGAACGTATTGTAGTTGCAAATAATCCCAATTCCTTACTGAACAGTAAGGGGAATAGAGTTTACAGTTCTCGTTGTTCCGTCAGGCATACTCACTTTGATGTATTCAAAGAGAATTTTATCGCCGGGTCTACTTTGATCGATGATGGATTTCATATCACCAGATAATGATCCGCCACCGTCTTGACTTTTCTCAATCGGGTCACGACCTTTACCATAACGACTCATTTTAAAACTTATTACACGTGGGTATAAGTCGAAGTCAAATCCTTCCATGGTTGGGATAATACCTTGTTGTGCCGCTAATGCACTCTTTGGGATATTACCATCCTTCTTACCACCGATTTTAGCTACTGGATCAGGAATACGCTTCAAACGGAATGCAAACTCTCCCATTTGCATAGGCTTTCCATTAAATTCAGCAGAAACAACTACTTTTCCAGGACCAGGTTGACCTTTTGCTTCCGCAATGAAGTGACCTTTTCCTAATTTAGGATCTGGCTTCAACGTAAATCCTGTTGGAGTAGCTCTCACTTTTTCATCAGGAACTCCAGGTACTGAAACCGTGATTGGGTTAGGAACTCCAATATAAATTACGTTCATCTTATCAGCCGAAACAGAAGCACTTGGCTTTGCAACGATATAAGATGCTTCAAATGGATGTTCTTCGAAAGTATTATCTGGTTTTTCACTCGGATCACACCAGCATACTTCTTTTCACCAACACCTGAACCACGCACTTTATAAGTACCTACTCCACCTTCAACGGTCAATGCACTTCCACCAACTGTAATTTCTGGATCAGAAGTTGAACTCATCGCAGCTAAGAAAATCTCAGCAGAATATTCTTGTCCTTCGATCACATAACTAGTAGGAGCAATAACTTTAGGAGCGAGTTTATCAAATTTAAAGTCAGATGCGTTGATCGACGATAACAAGTGACCTACAATTTCTGACTCTGCATTTTTCACATCGGATTGCACTTTAGAAAGTAACGCTACCGTTGCTACAACAGGGTTATGATAGAAATTCGCCATTTCCCAGGTCTTCTTTCCATCTTCTAACGCTCCTGGTTTTGGATCATTGGTATTAAACAATTCATCCAAACGCTTGGTAAATTGTGCACGATCTTTTTGATCTAATGCTGCAATTACGTTCTTCTTAAATGCGACAATTTTATTTTTAATTCTGTTGCTTTATGTCCGCGACCATCTTGCTTATCACCACAATAATACGTAGGATTATCATAATCGTCCTTTGCTTTCATCTCATTCAACGGAACCATCTTATCAGTAGCTTCCATCTTGTCCGTAACACGAATCAACTCTACTTTCAAAGCAGCTACGTATTTGTCAAGATCTTCACATTGCTTTTTTACAACTTGAGCCTTATTAAAGTAAGGTTCAGTTTTCGTCCTATCGTTACGCATTTGCTCATCAAATGCTGAATAAGCTTGCGCATTTTTGCCTGAAAGGTTCTTTACAGTAACCTCCAAGCTATCATTGATTGTAACGAATGCATTAATGATTTCTTTGGAGACGTTCAGGGCTAACAGAGCTGTTAACACCAGATACATCATCCCGATCATTTTCTGCCTCGGTGATAATTTTTGACCTGCCATTTCTTTTCCTTTTGGTTTTTGGGTTGATTAATAAGAATTCACGAAAAAAAGGAAAGAATTATTTATTGGATCCTGGATTCATGGCTGATAACATATTGCCATAAATCGTATTTAATGAATTAAGGTTCTTAGCTAATTTACCAACCTCATCTTTGTAGCGTTTCGTATCTTCTACAGTGTTGTTTAGGTTAGAAAGAAGATCTGCAATTCCATCATAGAACTTCTTCGTATCTTTCATACGAGTACTCGCCTCCTGTAACTGAAGTTCATACACCGCATTTAAAGCAGCCATGTTTTTACCAGCTGACTTCATCTGCTCTGTATATCCCTTCACATCATCATGTGCAGCGCTCATGCTATTCATAGCAGTTGCAGCCTTTTCATACGATGCAGTTAACGAAGTTACTTGCTTAGAAGCTGCAGTTACATTCTTAGAATATTCTTCTGTTGCAACAGCTGCGTTTGACATTGTTGCCATCTTAGCAGTGTTCTCACCTAAAGATTTTAAACCAGTACCAAGATTGTTAATTAAATCTGGACCAATCTTAGCATCCGATAAAATTTTATCTAAATACTGAGCAACTGGATCACCAGCCTTGGCTTCTTACGGTCAGTACCTGGCTCATGCATTCCTGCTAGCTCTGGATAAACTAATGACCAATCTACTTCTTCGTGTGGTGGTTCAAATGCTGAGAAAAAGAAGATAACTGCTTCGGTCAAGAGACCGATAGTAAGCATGATACCCGCACCTTCCCAGTGTTGAATTTTAAAGAGTGCACCTACGATTACAATTGCCGCACCGAAACCGTAAAGTTTCGACATGAGCTGTTTGAACCCTTTCCCTTGGGTCAATTGAGCTAATCCCATGATTTTCTAGTGTTTTTAATGGTTTTGGTTAGAATGATTGTGTGTTTGTTGAATATTTTTTTTCTAGCCGGATGGGGTTGAATCATCCGGTTCGATATGCGAATCTAATTAAAAATCTACTTTATCCCTTCCTAAGAAGTCCATAACACAACGGAAGCCAATATAAGCTTTCGCGGTATCTTGATACTCATAGCTACGAGTTCCTGTTTGCATGTAGTAAGCTACATCTTTCCAAGATCCACCACGAATAACCTTTCTCTTTAATGCTGGAGGATCGGTATCCTTTGCATCATAAGTATAGTCAGGATTTAAGTCATGTATGAAGCTATAAGCTGATTCATCATAGGCGTTAGTTGTCCATTCCGCAACGTTACCTGCCATACAATACAAACCATAATCGTTTGGCCAGTATGCAGTAGCTTTAACGGTATAGAATCCACCATCGTCAATATAATTTCCACGTAAAGGTTTAAAGTTCGCTAAGAAGCAACCTCTACTATTACGCGTATAAGGACCTCCCCAAGGGTAAGGGTTATTTGCTAATCCACCACGGGCAGCATACTCCCACTCACTCTCTGTTGGTAAGCGGAAATCTTGAACGTAAGTTTCTTCGTTCGACTCTAAATAACTATTTAAGAGCTGAGTTCTCCAAACGCAGAATCCTTTTGATTGAAGCCAATTGACACCCACAACAGGATAATCATCATAAGCAGGATGCCAGAAATATGCCTTTGTAATTGGATCGTTGAAGGAATAAGTATAATCATGTATCCAGCTTAAAGTATCTGGATAAACATTGATAATTTCTTTTTTGATGTACACTGAACGATCGGTACGACCTTGCGGACGATTTGCCAAACTTCCAGATGCTGGATCACGGTCGCGGCTATAATCTTTTTGGGCTGCAGCCATAAGATCGATCCAGTAGTACTCAAAGTTGAGTTTTCTAGAATCTATTTCCTTACGACGGTAATAACGCTCACTTTCAGGAAGATAAAGTTCGCTCAGGGTTTCGATATTTTCTTCGTCATCCCATTTAATTCGCTCACTCCATTCGATACGTTCACCGTATTCGCCTTCTTCAATTAAGTGGTCGCCGCCTAGGAGTCTGTGTGCCATGGAATCTCGCACCCAGTACACGAATTGACGGTACTCATTGTTAGTGATTTCCGTGTTGTCCATGTAGAAAGCGTGCATCGAAACTGTTTTCGACACTGCATTCTGCGCGTAGGGAACATCTTGGTCGCTAGGACCCATGTTGAAAGAGCCTTGAGGAATGAACACCATGCCATAAGGATCGGCTTGGTACCATTTCTCGCGCCCTTGAACTCCTACTAGTTGACCACGGTTACCGCCTCCACAGCTACTAAGTAGTAGCAGCATGCTTAAGGCAATCATCAGGTTTTTCATACTTTGTTCGCTTTTGGGTTTCGGAAATGTTTTTGACGTTATCATCGAACGTACAATACTTGTGAATATTATACGGAACATTTCCAATACGATGATACGTTTCTTTTCAAAGATAGTTTCTTCAGGGAAGTAAAATTCCTAATTTTTATAGGAACCTTACATTTCGGATGGAAACTGGGATTTTCTTCTTCACGTTGAAGCAATACCCCAACATTACTTCATGAGAACCATCGCTATAATTCTTCAATTCGGAAGTGGTGAAGTCATACGCATATCCAAGGCGGAGATTTTCGATTAGGGTTAATCCAATCATTCCCACAAAGGCATCTTCATTTCTCCAGGAGATCCCAGCCCAGAAACGATTATTGAAATGCGCATTTAAGTTAACGTCAATTGTTGTATTATCGGTTACGTTTTTAACGAAGATCATAGGCTTCAAGGAAACGCTTGGCGTTAACTCAATTGTGTACCCAATCATTCCGTAATAGTGACGCTTGTATTCTTTTGAGAACTTATCTAAGTCCACAGAGCTTTCCATCAAATGTGTTGAAGAAACTCCAACATATAACTTTTCTGAATTGAAATAGAGACCTCCACCTAAATCGAAAGCTGTTCCGCTCACCGAACTTTGTGGGATCGCTGGATCATTTACCGTTCCATCAGGTGCCGTAAACTTTCCATCAATTGTATTTTGAACCAAAGATCCATCAACACCAATGGCTAATTTTCCACTTCCTAAATCAAATCGATAAGCAGCCGCTAATTTTGCAGTTAAGCCTTTTTCAAATCCGATTTCATCTGTGTTAATGCTTAAACCAACACCCATCTTGTTGTTGAAGAGTGGGGCATCAATTCCTAAAACTCCCGTCTTAGGAGCTCCTTCAAAACTTACCCACTGAGCACGATAAAGCAAACTTGCACAAATAGCATCGCTACTTCCTGCAGAAGCGGGATTTACCCATAATCTGTTAAACATGTTTTGGCTGAATTGTGGATCTTGTTGAGCCAGGGCTATCGTGGATAGAGTGCTTGCTAATACTACAGCTAAAAGTTTCTTCATACAGATGGTATAGGTTTCGAGTTGGTTTGGGGGGATAAAGTAAATAAATATTCTCAACATACCCAAAAAGTACAATGACGATCATATTTTATTAACGCTTCCATTGTGCCTTTTGAGATGGGACTAAAATAGCTATTTGATGATAACTGCGAATAATTTGAAATTATTAAAATGTATTGATTATTAATATTTTAGTAGCTATAGCCTACCTAATTCTTGTCATTTAGGTGCGAAAAGATCAAATTTCCTCTTGGACCTAGGTAATTAAATGTTGGATTTCGGTGAAGTTCTTTGTGAATATTTAAAAAATAAAAAAGGTCGAAAATGAGGATTGTCAAGAATATTTAAACCATTTTATGCACCGCATTCCACCAACGCTCCGGAACTTCGTTGTTGCAAGCCTGCTGATAATCTTTATAAGAGCATGGCAATAAATGCTGACTCACATATCGATTTTTGGAATTGTCGGTCGGTAATTTAATCCACCAGCGCTCCGTTTTCATGCTTTTGATGAAGGTAATCTCCTGCTCAAGTTCCTCCATCGTCACTCGGTAAGTAGTGTAATTATTGGGATTGGCTAGGGGCAAATCCATCTTCCGCATTCCAATTCCCTCAAGGAAATACCAAATTCCTTGAGCATATAAATCGGCCGACTGACCATTGCGGTCGAACTCGGGATTGTATTCGTACAATCCTAATCCGCTTAGTTTATCACTGAGTCCGGCATACATCAAAATCTGACAAAACTCCTCCCCATATAATCCGTTGGGAGTAGCATTGGCATTGCCCGGTGCATCACTTTGTCGAACAACAGATAAATCTACCGAGAGCAAATCCGCATTTCTCACCACTGGTTCCGTCTCTTGTATATCGGTTCGAACCTGCCCTAAACGATAGGTTTCAAAGTGTAGCTTTTTCATGAGCGCTACGTTTTCAATCCCCGTAAAATAGCTCTGATACCCGAGATTACTGAAATTAAAAAGGTAATTGGGTTGCTCTAAAATTATTTTCCCAAGGTAGGTATCACTGTTGATGGTATCTTCTGGGATGCCTAAATCAAATTTCGAGTCAAGCGCGACAATATTGATAATTTGCTCGGCTAATTTGTATCCCGAATAATGTCCATACGTTAAATCCTGACTCCCTCCCAAAATGATGGGAATGATGCGCGCACCCAGCAACTCACATACTACGGTTGCAATGGCCGAATACGTATCATTGATGGAATGACCCACCCGTAAATTACCGAGGTCGATAATGGGTAAGGGATATTGGTGTCGCTTAAGTCGATAAAATTTTTCACGAATACGATCGGGGCCCGTGGAGCAGCCTTTGTTCACTAAACTTCCTCTCGACTCCCCTACTCCAATCAGTGCAATTTTAGCTCCTTCAAACGAAGGGAACGAACGCTCATCGGTGAAGGCGGAAACAAAATTCCCAAGGCAATCGGATGAGGTGGCCAATTGCTGACCTAATAATAATTCTGGACGTATTGGTTCAAAATACCCTTCTACTGCTTCGTTCATTACATATACGACATTTAATGTTAAATACTCTAATGCTTTTGATGTTTTACTACTTCGGCCTTGACCTACGTAGTACATAGTATGTCGCTTATCCTACGCAGTACGTAGTATCATCTACTCGATCTTATCGTTTTATCGCTTTTTCTTTACAACCTTTTTCGCAGCCACTTTCTTTGCAGGTGCTTTCTTCGCTGGAGCTTTTTTCACCGGAGCTTTCTTAGCAGGAGATTTCTTAGCTGGAGATTTCACTGCTTTTTTAGCTACTCCTTTTTTCGCTGGACTTTTTTTCGCGGTTACTTTTTTCGCCGGTGCTTTACTCGCTGTTACTTTTTTAGCAGGAGATTTTTTCGCTGGCGATTTCTTTGCAGGAGCTTTCACAACAACAACTTCTTTAGACGCTACTTTTTTTTTGGCTGCTTTCTTCGCGGCTGGTTTTGCTGCGGCGGCTTGTTTTGCAGGAGCTTTTTTTGCTGATGTTTTTTTAGCAGCCGTTTTTACTGCAGCCCCTTTCTTAGCAAATTTTTTCTTGCCCGGACTCGGTTTTGTATTCGCTGCAATGTCTAAACATTCAGCTAACGTCAATTTTTCTGCAACCGCTTCCTTCGGTAAACGGTAATTGTTTCCGTCAACCACCAAATAAGGTCCCCATCTTCCTTTCAACACTTGCACGTCTTCTCTCTCTTTGAAAATTTTGATGACACGCTCGCGTTCAATTTTTCTTTTTAGTTCGATGAGTTCAATGGCGCGATTTAAATCGATAGTATATGGATCATCTTCTTTGCCTAAGGATGCAAACAATCCGTCCATCTTCGCATACGGACCAAAACGTCCGATGCCAATGGTGATATCAATATTTTCATATTGCCCCAAGTTACGAGGCATCTTAAACAAATCTAAAGCTTCTTCAATGGTGATGGTCTCCAAACGCTGACCAGTACGCAAACGTGCATACTGTGGTTTGTCCTCTTCGGTTTCTGCATTAATTTGCACCAAGGGACCAAATCTACCAATACGCGCAATCACTTTTCTACCTGTTTTAGGATCAGTTCCCAACTCACGCTCACCCGTTGCACGCTCACTATTTTGCTCTGTCTCTTCTACTGATTTATGGAAAGGACCATAAAACTTCTTGATCATTTTTGTCCACACCAAATTCCCATCAGAAATCTCGTCAAAGTCTTTTTCCACAGTAGCCGTGAAATTATAATCCATGATCACCGGGAAATGTTGTCCTAAGAAATCCGTTACTACGGTACCAATATCGGAAGGAAACATTTTCGACTTCTCGTTGCCGTACGTTTCCGTTTTCACTTCGCCCGAAACTTTTCCATTCTTCAAGGTAAACACTTCAAACTTGCGCTCCTTACCCATGCGATCTTCCTTAATCACATAGCCACGTTTTTGAATGGTGGAGATGGTCGGTGCGTAAGTAGAAGGTCGACCGATGCCTAATTCTTCCAACTTCTTTACCAAACTCGCTTCCGTATAACGGGCAGGGGGGTAACGAAAACTTTTCAGTTGCGGTCATCACATCCAAGTCGAGCTCTTGACCCACTTTTAATGGAGGTAACAAACCCGTTTCTACCTTTTCGGTCTCTTCATTCTCATCATCCGTACCTTCCATGTACACACGTAAAAATCCGTCGAAACGAACTACTTCACCGGTTGCATTAAAAATATCTTTCGATTTATTATTTCCGATACTTACAACTGTCTTTTCCAAAACGGCTTCACTCATCTGACTCGAAATGGAACGCTTCCAAATCAAATCATACAAACGTTTTTCAGAATTTTCTCCATCGATGGACGTATTGTGAAAATCGGTAGGACGAATGGCTTCATGGGCCTCTTGCGCACTTGCATTCTTATTCTTATACTGACGCGGATTCGAATATTCTTTTCCGTACATTTTAAGTACGGCTTCCTTCGCTCCATCAATGGCAGTTTGAGAAAGATTCACCGAATCCGTTCTCATATATGTAATCTTTCCACTCTCATAAAGCTTCTGTGCAACCACCATCGTTTGCGATACACTAAAACCTAATTTACGAGAAGCTTCCTGTTGCAAGGTAGATGTGGTAAAGGGAGCAGATGGACTCTTCTTTCCAGGTTTTACCTCTAGATTATCAATTTTATGCGTGGCGTTTGAAAGCTTTTTAAGAAAATCTTCTGCATCGCCTTTCTTCGCAAAACGCTGGGGTAATTCTGCTTTTAAGGTAGATGAATTTCCGTTTTTATCCTTTACATTAAACAATGCGATGACACGGAAGGCTGATTTACTATCGAAAGCTTCTACTTCACGTTCACGCTCTACAATCAGTTTCACCGAAACCGATTGCACACGTCCAGCTGATAAACTTGGTTTTACTTTTTTCCATAAGATGGGCGACAATTCAAAACCCACTAAGCGGTCGAGGATACGACGTGCTTGCTGAGCATCCACCATATGCATATCAATAAAGCGCGGATTCGCTACTGCATCCAAAATTGCTTTCTTCGTAATCTCATGAAAAACGATACGCTTTGTATTACTCTTTTTCAATTCGAGGGCTTCATAAAGATGCCAAGAGATGGCTTCTCCCTCGCGGTCCTCATCCGTTGCTAGCCAAACCATTTTGGCTTTCTTAGCAAGTCGGCGGAGTTCATCCACTACTTTCGATTTATCCTCACTCACCTCATATAAAGGAGTGAAATTATTATTTACATCAATCGCTTTATCGTTCTTCACCAGGTCGCGTACGTGACCAAAACTTGACTTCACAATAAAGTCCTTTCCCAGAAAACCTTCAATCGTTTTCGCTTTCGCCGGGGACTCCACAATCACTAAATTATCTGCCATTCGGGTAATATTATTGTTAAGGGGATTTGTATATCGAGGCGCAAATTAAGAGAAATTAAATGATGATTAACCCAAGCCCCAACCCCCATTAGTGGTTAACTATATTGATTTACAGTGAATTAATTATATTTTGAGTTAATAAAATCAGAGTAAAGTTTGGGCAATTTCCTCCCATTTTCAAAAAAGTAAGCTTCCCAAAATGGGAAAATGCACTATTTTCATTATTTTTGAAACCGAAAACACTTTCATTGCGAGGCATCGCTATCCAATTACTTTGAAAACAATAAATTTAATCAATCACAATCCGGTAAAATTATAAATAACTTATTTATATTCATACTATTACATAGTTTTATATAAACTATATTATGGCAGCAAATCAAGTTTGCTGCCATAATATAGTTTATTTTGTATATTTGTTTAAATATCTTCTAAGGATCGCTTCAAATAAATTAAATATCGACCAATTAAAAAACCAATTCAAAGCTAGACTTAGTTTTGAAACAAAAGACATTTTTTCATTTTATAAAAGACATGATTCTTCAATAAAACCTACGGCTATAAATTGGAGGATTTATAAACTAATTCAGATGGGCGTACTCAGTAGGGTTGGAAGAGGAAAATTTACAATTGGAGAAAGCAAAAATTTCATTCCGGAAATTTCTCCTAAGATGAAAACCATTTATAATAAAATAAAAAAAGCTTTTCCATTTGTAAATTTATGTATGTGGAACACCTCCACATTAAACGAGTTTATGATTCACCAAACTGGACAATTCTACCTTCTAATTGAAGTAGAAAAAGAAGCAAAGGAGTCTATATTTTATTTCCTAAAAGAAGCAAAACATGAAGTTTATATTGATCCCACCTCTGAACTTATTGAAAAATATATACGACATGGCAGCCAAGCAATCATCATAAAGTTGTTGGTTTCCGAAGCGCCAACTCAATTTGCAAAGGGAGTTTTCACAACAACAATAGAAAAAATATTAGTAGATATTTTTTGTGATGAAACTATTTTCGCATCGCAGCAAGGAGCTGAAATGCGAACAATCTTCAATGAAGCACGGAATAAATATTCTGTAAACGAAAATAAAATGTTGCGTTACGCAGCTCGAAGAAGAAAAAAAGTTGAATTAACTAAATACTTAAATTCTATCACAAATAGGATACAATAGCATCACCATTATCTGAAAGCTTAGCCTTTTCAAATTTCGAAAAAAATAAAAATATTTTTTAATAATTTATAGAAAATGATTAATCAAAAGGAAATCTCCATTGAATGGATTACCAAAGTGTCAAAAGCAAATCGAAATGTCGACAAAATTCTAGTAGAGAAAGTAATTCGAGCTTTGCTTTTAGTCGAAGGACTTGTAAAACAAAAATTACCTTTTATTTTCAAAGGAGGCACTGCATTGATGCTTCATTTTAATACTACCAAAAGGCTATCCATTGACATCGATATTGTTTTACCAAGTAGACTATTAAATTTAGAGACTATTCTTGAACAAGTAGCAAAGAAGCAAGGATTCTCACAAATAGAAATTCAAAACAGAAGTAGAACATCGAAAATTTTCAAGGAACATTATAAATTTTACTATTCTCCTCATCATAAAACAAAAAAAGAGCAAGAATTTATTTTACTCGATTTAGTATATGAAGAAATAAATTATGATCGATTAATAAGCATTCCGATTCAATCTTCATTTATCCCAATCAAAGGCAAACCGCTTACAGTGAAAACGCCATGTTTTGAAGGAATACTTGGTGATAAACTCACCGCGTTTGCTCCCAACACGACAGGAATTCCTTACTTCAAAAAAGAAGACAGCATGAGCATGGAAATCATTAAACAAATGTATGATATTGGAAATTTATTTGATGTTGTGGACGATCTTAAAATTATTAAATCCACCTTCTATCGTTTTGCAAAAGCGGAATTAACGTATCGAAATCTCATTGGTGTAAATGAAGATGATGTATTGGAAGATATTTTACAAACAGCTTTATGCCTTGTTTCAAAAGGTGCATTAGGAAAAGGAAAATTCGAGCAGCTTTCACAAGGTATTAGAAGAGTAAGCGGTTTTATTTTTTCGGAAAGTTTCCATTTAGAAAAAGCCATTGCATATGCATCGAAAGCAGCCTATTTATCTTCTTTGATTTTGAAAGATGTAGAATTTCTTGAAAAATTCAAAGATCCATTGGAAATTAAAGACTGGTTCATTACCGATCCAAATTACAATAAATTAAACAAACTCAAAAAACATAATCCCGAAGCATTTTACTATTGGTACAAAATCTTCCAATTAAAGTCAATCAAAATTTAGACCCAAGGCCCGTAGGAATTAATTATGCAAGGGTCTTAAGACCCTTCAACTATTATAAAAATGCCCATAATTTGAGAACAATGTCCTTTTTGACACCTCTAATCTAAACGCAGATCGGCACATTGAAAGTATACTGAATGACAAAGAGTTAGAAGAAAATTAAGTTGTAAAGTATTACTTGACAACTGAAGAAATTGACAAAAAATACCATTTACATTTTCTCATTAAACATGATTTTGGCAATTGGTTTTAGGAATCTAAAAAGCCAAAAGCAAATAGGCGACCAATCAAAAGCATATAATTAACCGCTAATAAATTCCATTCACCAAAATAAGTTGAAATCATCAAAAACAAAACAAACAAAGCAATGAACATTTAATTACCTTTGAAAAACCAACCTTAATATTTTTACTCCTCATTTGCTCTTTATGAATAAAAATTTACTGAAACTCATTTGCATTCTATCTCTAACATTTGGGACATCATTTGTTTCAAAAGCTCAATTAGTTCATATTCCTGATCCAGCATTTAGAGCTTATCTAAATCAAAACTTTTGGGGTTGTATGGTGGGGATTCTATTAATTCGACATGTCCAGGTGTTTTGAATAATTTATATATTAATGTGAGTCAAAATGGAATTACAAATCTCAGTGGAATAGAGGTTTTGTAAATGTAACCATTTTGGATTGCAGCGACAATCAACTTACATGGTTACCGCCCTTGCCCTCTTCATTAATTGAACTAAATTGTGAAAACAATCAACTCACTTCATTACCGGTATTACCGTCCTCTTTAGAAATACTTTCAAGCGGTGATAATCAACTCTCTTCCTTGCCTGTATTACCTTCACAGTTAATATATCTATATTGTTTTGGCAATCAAATCAATTTATTGCCAGCATTGCCTTCTTCATTATTTTGGTTAAATTGCGATGATAACCAACTCACTGCATTACCGACATTACCTTCCTCTTTAGATAATCTGGAGTGTAATTTTAACCAACTCACGTTTCTACCATCATTACCTTCCTCTATTAGCAGTCTTGAATGCTTCGATAATTTACTTACCATTTTACCTACAATGCCTAACTCTTTAGTAATCCTTGCTTGCGGCGAGAATCAACTAACTTCATTGCCAATATTACCTTCATCTCTTAAAACACTTGAGTGTAATAATAACCAACTTATTTCCTTACCAACATTACCTTCATCATTAAGAACATTAATTTGTAATCACAACCAACTTACTACTTTGCCAACATTACCTTCATCATTAGATTATTTGGATTGCAAGATAAATCAACTTACTTATTTGCCAACATTACCTTCCTTGCTAGAACACCTTCATTGTTCAAACAACCCACTTATTTCTTTGCCCGTATTGCCTACTACATTAACTTTACTGTGGTGCCAAAATAACCAACTCACCTCCCTACCCGCATTGCCTCCATATTTATATTGGCTTAACTGCATTAACAACCAACTCACTTCACTTCCTAATTTTCCAAATAACTTAATATTTTTGTTCTGCGATTCAAATCCCATTACTTGCCTTCCAGATTTAAAGCAAGTTAAAAGTTTAAACTTCTCAAATACATTAATCAACTGCCTACCTGGATATGGAATGTTGCAAGCGAGCATTCCCACATTCATTGGATTTCCAATATGCGATGTCTTTAATACCAACGGCTGTGATGTATTTTGGAATATTGAAGGCTCAATATTTTTTGATACAGATACAAATTGTAACATTGATTTGAATGAGCCATATTTAAAAAACCAAAAATTGAATTTATATAAAAATGGAATATTAGACCAACAAACATTTTCCAATTTTAATGGTGATTATGATTTTGATACTTTTTCTTTTGATTTTTATAAGACTGAATTCGATACCACAGGATTACCCTTTGAAGTGTATTGTCCATTGCAAGGATTTTATACAGATACTATTTCGGTTACAGATTCCATGAAATACGCTCGAGATTTTGGTTTGACATGCAAGGATATGGACTTAGCCGTAACTGATATTTTTTCTAATAATATAAGACCAGCAAGTATCAGAGAAATAAAAATTAAAGGAGGCGATTACTCCAATTATTTTGGCGCTCATTGTGCCATGGGAATAAGTGGAACAGTTACTATCACTATTACCGGAGCATGTTCTTATATTTCACCAGCTATAGGCGCACTGGTGCCAATTCAGTTATAGGAAATGTTCTCACTTACAATGTTGCAGATTTTGGCATATTAATTTATGACAGCAGTTTTAATTTTAATATTTTGGTAGATACCACCGCTGCCTTGGGTAGTCAAATTTGTATTCAAGTTTCCATATCCACTCCGTCTGCTGAAATAAATTACAACAATAATTTATTATCACAATGTTTTACGGTGGTAGGTAGTTTTGATCCCAATGACAAAACAGCATTTCCGAGCTCTACTTTAGATATTAGTGGTGATCGCTGGTTAAGATATTTGATCCGTTTTCAAAATACCGGAACTGCATCTGCCGAACACATTTATATTACCGATACGTTGAGTGCATCTTTGGATTGGTCAACATTCAATTTGCTTTCATCCAGTCATCAACCACACACACAAGTTTATAATGACGGTTTAATTAAATTCAGTTTTCCAAATATTCATTTACCCGATAGCAATACGAACGAACCTGCAAGTCACGGATATGTTCAATATAAAATTCGAGCGAAGGATAGTTTGGCAATAGGAATCACCATTGAAAATAGCGCCAATATTTTCTTCGATTTTAATGCTCCTGCAATAACTAATACAACCAGCAATGCTGTGATCAACTGTTCTATTCCGCCAACTATAATTACAGCGAGCATTTGCAATGGGGAAGCTTATTCGCTCAATGGTTTATTGTATTTTAACGAAGGCATCTATCAACAAAAGTTATTAACAAGCGTTGGCTGCGATTCCATCATTGAATTACAACTAACGGTAAACAGCATTAACAATACAGTTTCTCAATCATCAGCAATTTTGCAAACTACTGCGAGTGGTTCGGGGTATCAGTGGATCGATTGCGCAACAAATACTGCCATTACAGGTGCAACGAATTCAACATATCAACCCACTCAATCGGGCGACTACGCAGTAGCGGTCACTTATGGTAATTGTATCGACACTTCGTCCTGTTTCACTTTCTCCATGGTTGGACTCCCTTCTTCCATTGGTGCTGATGTGATTTTCCAAACTCGTTATAATTCCAATTCAGATCAGATCCATATTCATGCAGAAAAACTGAAAGGCAACAAAGGCTTATTACGATTGATGGACATAAGCGGAAGAATTATTTTCCAAAAACAAATTGAAAATATTGCAACAGGAAATCTCGATGTAGAAATCCCAGCAAAAGGAATGAATGCCGGAATTTATTTGGTGAATTTGATTACCGAATTAGATAATATTCCAGGGAAAGTGGTGAAGTATTAATTTAAAAAATTATTATATGAAAAATATTTTACTTATACTAACTTGCATCTTAGCTCTAACATTTGGGACAGCAAATGTTTCGAAAGCTCAGCTTGTTCATATTCCGGATTCGGCATTTCGGAATATCCTCAACATTTATTTCTCAAGTTGCATGGTCGGCGATTCTATTGACTCGAGTTGTCCGGCAGTTTTGGCTGCGAAATATATTGATGTTAGTAGTCGCGGAATATCTAATTTAAGTGGAATTGAAGTTTTTGTGAATGACACTTTGTTAAATTGTAGCAATAATCAACTTACTTCATTGCCAAATTTGCCGTTGCCCTTAACTTATCTTTATTGCTTAGAGAATCAACTCACGTCTTTGCCAAATTTACCACAGTCATTAACATATATTAATTGTAATGATAATGTGCTCACCTCATTGCCAATACTGCCCACAACCTTAACTATACTTATTTGCAGTAATAATCAAATTTCTTCTCTACCAACATTTCCACAGTCGTTGATTAACGTTAATTGTTCCTCCAATCTTCTCAATGCTTTGCCTACACTTCTGCCGTCTTTAACAACATTTGATTGTAGTGGTAACCAATTAACCTCTATTCCAACTTTACCTTCAACTTTAGTTACATTTGGGTGTTCGGCTAACCCACTAACCTCCTTACCTACATTACCATCTACTTTACACACACTTACTTGTGCTAATAACCCACTCGACTCACTTCCAACTTTACCCTCATCATTGGCGAGACTTTATTGTCAATCCAGCCAACTAAACTCATTACCAAATTTGCCTTCGAATTTATTTGCCCTTAACTGTTCAGGAAACCAACTAACAACATTGCCACCTTTACCCAATGGTTTAATGTACTTTATATGTAATAACAACCAAATTACAAATTTACCAACTTTGCCATCGACTTTAAATAATTTAATCTGTAATAACAACCAACTTACATCCTTACCCGTTTTCCCGGATTCAATATTTACATCTCTAAATTGTAATGATAACCAACTCTCATCTTTACCCTTAATACCTGTCTCATTAAAGTACATAAACTGCGAAAGGAATCAGCTAACCTCCTTGCCAGCTCTACATTCATCAATAATTTACCTGTACTTAAAAAATAATCTACTTACCTTTTTACCAACTTTGCCAACATCTTTAAAAACGCTAATTTGTGATAGCAACCAACTCACTTCATTACCTGCTTTGCCACCTCAATTAGAAAGTCTTGGTTGTAGTAATAATCAGTTAACTTCTCTACCAATAATACCTTCATCATTGGAGGGTTTAAATTGTTCAGATAACCCTTTATTATGTTTTCCTGATCTAAACCAATTAATATCCTTGAATTTTGTAAACACTCAAATCAATTGCTTCCCTGGTTATGGAATGTTGCAATTGAGCATTCCTCCATTCCTTGGATTTCCAATATGTGACCTTTTTAATAACAACGGTTGCGATGTATTTTGGAATATTAAAGGAAAAACTTTTTTTGATGCCGACACAAATTGCACAATAGGTGCAAACGAACTCCTTTTTAAAAATAAAAAGTTGAACTTATATAAAAACGGTGTGCTCGACCAACAAACTTTTACGAATATATATGGCGATTATTATTTCGATACTTTTTCACTTAATAATTACAAAATTGAATTTGATACGACAGGATTACCTTTGGAAGTATACTGTCCAACCATCGGATATTATTTGGATACTATTTCAGTTTCAGACTCCATGAAATACAATCGTGATTTTGGATTGAAATGCAAGGAAGTCGACTTAGCAGTAACAAGTCTTATTACTGATAATATACGACCAGCAAGTATTAGAGAAATTAAAATTAAAGCAGGTGATTACTCTCATTATTTTGGTGCACATTGTGCCGCAGGAATAAGCGGAACAGTTAATATCACAATAACTGGAGCATGCAACTATATTTCTCCAGCTATTGGTGCATTAACACCTAATTCCGTATTTGGAAATGTACTTACTTACAATATAGCAGACTTTGGGTTGGTAAGTTATGATAGTAGTTTCAATTTTAATATTTTGGTAGATACAACTGCTGCATTAGGAAGCCAAATTTGTATTCAAGTTTCTATCTCCACTCCCTCTGCAGAATTAAACTACAACAATAATTTATTATCGCAATGTTTTATGGTGGTAGGAAGTTTTGATCCTAATGATAAAACAGCATTTCCAAACTCTACTTTAGATATCAGTGGAGATCGTTGGTTAACTTATTTGATCCGCTTCCAAAATACAGGTACTGCTTCAGCTGAACATATCTATATTACAGATACTTTGAGTACATCTTTAGATTGGTCTACTTTTAATTTGCTTAGCTATAGCCACCAATCACTGACTCAAGTGTACAATGATGGATTGGTAAAATTTAGTTTCCCTCATATCAATTTACCCGACAGTAATACCAATGAACCAGCAAGTCATGGATATGTTCAATATAAAATTAGAGCAAAGGATAGTTTGGCTATAGGAAATACCATTGAAAACACCGCCAATATTTTCTTCGATTTCAATGCTCCCGTAATTACTAATACTACTAATAATGCTGTGATTAATTGTTCAATTCCGCCCACCATCATTACAGCGAATATTTGTGAGGGTGATTCTTTTGCACTCAATGGAGTAAAATATTATAAAGATGGAATATATCAACAAAAATTAATTACAAGTGATGGGTGCGATTCGATAGCGAACTTAGAACTTTCAATCATTCCTACTTTCACTTCTCAAACCGCAGCTATTTGCAATGGTTCGGATTATTCATTTGGAGGACAAATTTTAACAAGTGCGGGTATTTATGCTGACTCGCTGCTTAATATTTTAGGATGCGATTCAATTATTAATTTAAACCTTCAAGTAAATCCTAACTATTTTACTCAACAATCAGTTACCACATGTGATTTTGAACCCTATTTATTTAATGGAAATCTCTTAATACAATCGGGAACTTATTTCGATTCATTACAAACGATAAATGGTTGCGATTCCATTATCGAACTACAATTAAATGTTACTGGATTAACCAACGTCATTACACAAACATCAAACACACTGCAAACACAAGCAACAGGCTCAGCTTATGTTTGGATAAATTGCGCAACTAATCAATTTATTTTTGGTGCAAGTGGACCATCCTTTCAGCCTTTTCAATCAGGAGACTATGCCGTTGCAGTCACGTACGGTAATTGCATCGACACTTCGTCCTGCTTTGCATTCTCCATGGTTGGACTTCCTTCTTCCATTGGAGCTGATGTGATTTTCCAAACTCGTTATAATTCCAATGCAGATCAAATTCAACTTCACGCTGAAAAACTGAAAGGCAACAAAGGTGTATTACGTTTGATGGACATTAGCGGAAGAATTATTTTCCAAAAACAAATTGAAAATATTGCCACAGGAAATCTCGACTTAGAAATCCCTGCAAAAGGAATGAACGCTGGAATTTATTTGGTGAATTTAATTACCGAAAGAGATAATATTTCGGGGAAGGTGGTTAAGTATTAATTTAAAATAATATACTATGAAAAATATTTTACTTAAACTTATTTGTGTTTTCACATTGGCCTTAGGCCTTAACACTTCAACTAAAGCTCAGCTCGTTTATATTCCTGATCCTGCTTTTCGGAATTACCTAAACTTTAATTTCTCAAGTTGCATGGTAGGTGATTCAATTGATTCGACTTGTCCGCAGTTTTGAATGCGAAAGAAATTAATGTAAGTAACAGTGGAATTTCAGACTTAAGTGGCATTGAAGTTTTTGTGAATGATACGGTGCTGAAATGCTCTAGCAATTCACTGAGTAGTCTACCCTTACTGCCAAATTCAATAACCGAACTTTACTGCCAATTTAATCAAATTACTTCATTGGGTCCATTACCTTCAAATTTAAGAATACTAACCTGTAGTTCTAATATAATTTCAAATATATCTGCTCTACCCGGCAACTTAACCGACTTACAGAGTTACAATAACTTACTAACTACACTACCAGCCATACCAAATTCATTAAAATATTTAAACTGTGGAACTAACCAACTAAACAATCTTCCTTCTCTTTCTTCCTCATTAGAATATTTATATTGTGGAAACAATCAACTAACGAGTTTACCAGCACTTCCAAATACATTAAAGGGAATTCATTGCTTTAATAATAATTTGACTCAACTTCCAACATTGCCTTCCTCATTAAACACTATTGATTTTCAAAACAACTTGATAACGATAATACCTGCACTACCATCGGACTTAATTACCTTTCTTTTAGAAATAATCTCGTTTCTTTTCTTCCGACATTACCAAGCTCCCTAATTTCAATAGTTTGTTCCTATAATCAAATTACAACTTTACCAATTCTTCCTAACAGTTTAAACTTCCTTACATGCCCTAACAATTTATTGACTTCTTTACCTTTACTTCCACCATTTTTAACTCAATTAAATTGTGATAGTAATCAAATATCCACATTGCCTGAAATTCCAGATTCTCTAAAATACATAAGTATAATTGGCAATCCAATTTCTTGTTTTCCAAAAATGAAATTCGTACAATCCTTCCTATATTCAGGAACATTGATTAATTGTAGACCACCCAATTTAGTTATATTAGGAGCTCAACCGCCACTTTCTAGCTTACCGATTTGCAACTTTTTTAATTCCAATGGATGCGATTTATTTTGGAATATTGAAGGAGTTTCGTTTTTTGATTCAGACACTAATTGCATACTTGGAACGAACGATCACGTTTTAAAGAATTTAAAATTAAATTTATTTAAAAATGGTACTCTAAACCAAATAACATTTTCAGATACAATTGGATACTATAATTTTGATACTTTCGCATTCGATTTTTACAAAACTGAATTAGAAAGATCAGGATTACCTTTTGAAGTGTTTTGTCCTTCATCAGGATTTTACCTGGATACCATTTCCTTAGTAGACTCGATTAAATTCAATCGTGATTTTAGCTTAAAATGTAAAGGAATTGATTTGGCCGCCACCAGTATTTCTTCATTCGCTTTAATACCTGCATCTGTTAGAAAAATTAAAATTGGAGCAGGAGATTATTCTAATAGTTTTGGTGCTCATTGCGCAACAGGAGTAAGTGGAACCGTTACAATCACTATCACGGGATCCTGCAATTATATTTCACCAGCAGCGGTGCCCTTACACCCAATTCTGTTGTTGGAAATGTATTAAACTACATTGTATCAGATTTTGGAACATTGAGTTTTGATAGCAGTTTTAATTTCTATATTTTAATAGATACCAATGCTATACTTGGAAGTCAAATTTGTTTTAATGTTTCTATTTCAACAAAAGCATTAGAAGTAAATTATTACAATAATTTTCTGACACAATGCTTTTCCGTAGTAGGAAGTTATGATCCAAATGATAAGTCTGTTTATCCAGCTTCCACATTAGATATTAGTGGAGATCGTTGGTTAACATATACTATTCGTTTTCAAAATACAGGAACTGCAGACGCTCAACATATTTATATAACCGACACCCTTGATTTATCTTTGGATTTTTCTACAATCGCCCTATTGTCTTACAGCCATCAACCCATCTTAAATTTTGAAAGTAGTGGGATATTAAAATTTCAATATCCGAACATTAATTTACCTGATAGTAATACCAATGAGCCCGCGAGTCATGGATACGTGCAATATAAAATTCGAGCAAAGGATAGTTTAACAATAGGTGGTATCATTGAAAACACCGCCAATATTTTCTTTGACTTTAATTCACCAGTTATAACAAATACGACAAATAATACCATCATTAATTGTTCAATACCGCCAACTATAATTACAGCTAGTATTTGCAATGGAGAAGCATTCTATATCAATGGTGCATTGTATTATATCGAAGGAATTTATGAGCAGAAATTAATTACACGATTTGGATGCGATTCCATCATTGAATTACATCTAACCGTTTCTAGTATTTTAAATACAGCATCTCAATCATCGGAATTCTTACAAACTACAGCAATTGGTTCAGCCTATCAGTGGATCAATTGTGCTACGAATATATCAATTTCGGGAGCCACGAATTCAACATATCAACCCACTCAATCGGGCGAATATGCTGTAGTTGTTACCTACGGCACTTGTATAGATACTTCAAATTGTTATAAAATTAACTTGATTTCTTCAGAAGTGATTTTCCAAACTTGGTATAATTCAACTTCAAATCAAATACAACAACATAGAAAATTTGCAAAGGCAATAAAGGTCTTTTGCGATTGATGGACATTAGTGGTAGAATTATTTTCCAAAAACAAATTGAAAATATTTCCGCAGGAAATCTCGACTTAGAAATCCCTGCAAAAGGAATGAACGCTGGAATTTATTTAGTGAATTTGATTACCGAATTAGATAATATTTCGGGGAAAGTGGTGAAGTATTAGGACGTTTTAGCGGAGTCGGATTCCAGGTAAATGTTGATGATTTAATTGTTTCTGTGGCAAAAGAGCTCGATTACATTAAAAAAGGCCATTTTTTCTTTAATTTTTCATGATTTTTCTTCATTTTTTAGTCTGACATCTTGTCAGTAGACAGCTATTTTATGTATCTTTGCAGTCCATAAAAACAACATGTTGCACGAAGGAAATAAAGTGATTGATGAAAAGCGCCAAGGGGAAGCCTTGATGCTGGATGTGGCAGCACCCCTGAATGGCAAGAAATTATTTTTGGAAAGTTATGGTTGCGCCATGAATTTTTCGGATAGCGAAATTGTAGCGTCCATTTTAACCGGCAACGGATTTGAAACTACCAACGATTATAAATTAGCGGATGTAATTTTTATTAATACCTGCGCCATTCGTGATCAAGCAGAAACGCGTGTGCGGACTCGATTGCAAGATTTTAAAAAATTAAAGAAACAAAATCCTTCGTTGATTGTGGGTGTTCTCGGCTGCATGGCAGAGCGATTAAAATCGAAATTTTTAGAGGAAGAATTGTTGGTGGATATTGTTGCAGGTCCAGACGCTTATCGCGATTTACCGAATTTAATTGAGCAAGTGGAAGGCGGACAAAAAGCAGTAAACGTGTTGCTTTCACGAGAAGAAACGTATGCTGATATTAGTCCCGTACGTTTAGGAACCAATGGTATTATCGCCTACGTTTCCATCATGCGCGGTTGCGATAATATGTGCTCGTTTTGCGTGGTGCCCTTTACCCGTGGACGCGAACGTTCTCGAGATCCTGAAAGTATCATCGCTGAATGTAAAAAGCTATTTGAAGATGGATACCGCGAAGTAACTTTACTCGGTCAAAATGTAGATTCTTACCTCTGGTGGGGCGGCGGACAAAAGAAAGATTTGGAAGAAACTTTAGTACATGCAGCACTTAATCATCAACTGCCCTCTGAAGAACAAAAACGTTTTACCACTTTCGCCGATTTATTAGAATTAGTAGCCGGCGTTCATCCTGATTTACTCGTTCGCTTTTCAACGAGTAATCCGCGCGACATGACAGATGCTGTTTTGCATTCCATTGCTAAGCACGAAAACATTTGTAAGTATGTGCATCTTCCAGTTCAGTCGGGAAGTACATCGATGTTAGAGCGAATGAATCGTGGTTACACCCGTGAACAATACATTGATCGCATTGAAGCCATTCGTCGAATTATTCCAAACTGTGGTATCAGCACCGATACCATTAGTGGATTTTGCGGTGAGACGGAAGAAGAACATCAAGAAACCATCAGCTTAATGAAATGGGCCGGTTATCATTTCTCGTACATGTTTAAATACTCTGAACGTCCGGGAACGGCTGCAGCAAAAAAATATACTGACGATATTCCAGAAGAAGTAAAAGGAAGAAGATTGCAGGAGATTGTCGATTTACAACAAGTATTATCTGCAAACCGTTCGGCAGAAGCCATGGGAAAAACATACAAAGTACTGATCGAAGGATTTTCAAAGAAGTCAAAGGAAATGTATTCAGGAAGAAATACTCAGGGAACGGTTGTCGTCTTTCCATGCGGCGATTTGAAACCTGGCGATTGTGCCGATGTACTCATCACGAGAGTTACTGTTGCTACACTGATTGGAGAAGTCGTGAAGTCTTATCCAAAAACTAATTTTCAATTTACCGTATGAAATTACAAGAACTAAAAAATAGATTTGGTATTATCGGTAACTCACCGCTGTTAGATCATGCCATTGATATTGCAAGACAAGTGGCGCCAACTGATCTTTCAGTATTAATTACGGGAGAAAGCGGAACGGGTAAAGAAATTTTTCATCAGATCATTCATTTCCTCAGCAGCCGAAAACACGGACCTAACATTTCAGTGAACTGCGGTGCTATTCCGGAAGGAACCATCGACTCCGAATTATTTGGACATGAAAAAGGATCTTTCACCGGAGCACACGAAGCACGTAAAGGATATTTTGAAGTTGTAAATGGCGGAACCATTTTTTTAGATGAAGTAGCCGAGTTACCCCTCATGACTCAGGTTCGCTTATTGCGTGTGTTAGAAACGGGTGAATTCATTCGCGTAGGTTCCAGCAAAATGCAAAAGACCGATGTGCGCGTGGTGGCAGCTTCCAATGTTCAAATTCCCGATGCAATTGAGCGTGGAAAATTCAGAGAAGATTTATACTATCGTTTAAATACGGTTCCCATTCATGTTCCGCCCTTGCGCGATCGAAAAGGTGATATCTTTTTGCTCTTTAGAAAATTTGCGGCCGATTTTGCCGATAAATATAAAATGCCTGTTATTCATCTATTGCCCGAAGCACAGCAATTGTTGATTGACTACCGCTGGCCAGGTAATGTTCGACAATTAAAAAATGTGACGGAGCAACTTTCCATCTTAGAAAAAGAAAAAGAAATTACACCTGATGTTCTTTTGAAATATCTACCGAACAATGATAACAATTCCATGGCAATGGTATTGAAAGATGTGTCCAATAGTAACGGTGAATTCACAGAGCGAGAAATGCTTTACAAGGTACTTTTTGAAATGAAAAAAGAGTTGACCGACTTGAAAAAAGTGGTTTCAGGAATTATATCGGGAAACACTGCTTCGTTAAAAGATCAATTAAACTATGAACATGAGACGTACACCGAGAATAATCATGATTTAATTCATACTGAGCCGGGCGTTACACTTTCAACGAAAGCAATAAAAATTGATGCGCATGAATCCTTTGCGGATGAAACCTTGTCGCTTTCCGATAAAGAAAAAGAAATGATTACGAAAGCGCTCGACAAATACAAAGGAAAACGAAAAGACGCTGCCAAAGAATTAGGCATTTCCGAACGTACTTTGTATCGCAAAATAAAAGAATACGATATCAACGGATGAAAAAGCAATTCATAATTTCTGTCGTTGTGATGTTCGTTATTTTGTCGGGCTGTGGAATGTATTCTTTTTCCGGTGCATCCATCTCCCCAGAAGTAAAAACATTTTCGGTACAATACTTTGCTAATCGTGCATCGTTGGTTCAGCCCACTTTAAGTCAGGCTTTTACTGAAAGAATTAAAGATCGGTTCATCTCACAAACGAGTTTAAGGCAAGTAGATCGTGATGGCGATATTCAATTTGAAGGGTACATCAGCGACTACCGTGCTCAGCCGGTAGCGATCCAAGGCACCGAGACAGCAGCATTAAACCGCCTAAGTATTAGTGTACTGGTAAAATTTACCAATACAAAAGATGCTACACAAAGTTTTGAAAGTACTTTTACACGCTATGCCGACTATGACAGTCAGAAAAGTTTAGCCGAAGTAGAGTTAACATTGATTGATGAAGTGAATAAGCAATTAGTAGACGATGTATTTAATAAATCCGTGAGCAACTGGTAATGACAAAAGAAGAATTTTTATCACTAATACGTAAACCTAATGAGGTCGTTCATCAACGCCATGAGGCCATTGCTTCACTGGTGAAGGAGTTTCCTTATTGTCAAGCCTTGCGTTACTTTTATTTATTGCAATTACACGGACAAAATCATATTTCCTACGCTCAGCAATTGAAATTAAGTTCGGCGTATGCGCCCGACAGAAAACGTTTGCACCAGTTGATTCATCCTGAATTATTGATGCACGATTCGGTGGCTTGGAATGAAAACATCGCATTAGAAAATGATGGGATGATTGATACTTCCAGTGATAAGAAAGAAGTTTCTTCCATTGATGTTGCTGATGTTCCAACCGATGAAACCATCGGCACCAATCAAAATCATCCATCCGAAATTATTGAAGAGATCCCTTTCGATACTTCTGCAATTCAATCTCCAAAAGAAATCGAAAAAGAAACTGAAGAAGATTCAAGCGATGAAGACACCATCTCTGCAGAGGAAATAGTGATACAGCGTTTGAAAGAATTAAATATTTGGGTAGAACCGGAAGTGGAGCAGCTGGCCTCGAGAGCCTCAGCCAGCGAAATACAGTCCCGATTGCTATCGGGTGAGAATGAGTGGGAGAACGTTGAACAGAGCGATGAAGAGAGGGAAAGCGTTGGTCAGTCCCGATTGCTATCGGGAGAGGAAGATAAAGAAAACGATGAGCAGCTGGCATCGAGAGCCTCAGCCAGCGAAGAAAACATTTTAGTTCCGCATGGGATGATTGAGGAAGATGATGATCCGGATTTAGAAGCGGAAATTGAAGAGTTGGAACGTTTATCGGCAAAACGAGAAGAAGAAGAAGAAGTAAAAGTTGAAACAACACTTGTTACATCGAAAGAAAAAGAATTAGATCCGCTGGAGGAATTAATTTTAGAAAATATTGTTACGTCACAAGTCAACAGTTCTGATTATTTTTCGGAGGAGAAACAGAATACAATTGATTCCGATGAATTAGAAGAAGAGAATTTATCGGAGGGAAACTTAGAAGATATTGCAATTCCAGTTGTAAAAGCCGCTACGATTCCAATTGAACCCATCCCCCATCAACCAGGAGAAGTACATTCTTTTGCAGAATGGTTGCATCTGAATCAAAAACGGATTCAAAAAAAGAAGAGATAGTCGAAGTAAGTAAGCAGGAAATTCAGACAGAGAAACCTACCCCTTTTGTTCAGTCTTCTTTTAAAACTGTTGAGAAAGAAGAGATCTTTATTGAAAAAGAAATAACACCGATTCAAGTAACCGAATTAAAAAATTCGAAATTAGAAATACAAAAAGAATCGTCAACAGAAAAGGTAATTTCTAGTTCGACGGTGATGTCTCCGAAAATGTTGTATGTAAAATCAACAACTCCTGAGCAGACTATCACTCCTACTTCACTTCAAAAGGAAGAGAGCACACCTCCTTCGAGTCCAGCCATCCAACCAGAAAAAATTCCATTTAGTCATATTTCCAATACGCCAATGGATACGGACCCGAATTTGATTCCGCCTAGAAAGCCTATCCCGGACCCTTCCTTAGTTGACACCGATCCACCCAAAAGCAAGGTGCCTTCCGACCAACTAATCGATAAATTCATCAAGCAAGAACCTCGGATTACACCCTCAAAAAGCGCTTTTTATAGTCCAATAAACATGGCCAAGCGAAGTATTATTGAATCGGATGATATCGTAAGTGAAACATTAGCAAATATTTACGCTCAACAAGGAAATTTTCAAAAAGCAATTTCATTCTATACGAAATTAAGCTTGAGATTCCCCGAAAAAAGCCGTTACTTTGCAGCCCTCATTAAAGAATTAGAGAATAAATTAAATACTTGAGCTAAAACCATGTTCACACTCGTACTTGTCCTCATTATTATTGTTAGCTTCCTACTAGGAATCGTTATTTTAGTACAAAACTCTAAAGGCGGAGGTTTATCATCTGGCTTTGCTGCCTCCAACCAAATTATGGGCGTTCGCAAAACCACCGATTTCCTTGAAAAATTAACTTGGGGATTTGCCATCACCATGTTGGTATTAGCCATCATTGGTAATTTCGTAATTCCAAGAAATACAGGTACGAGCAATGCATCGATCATTGAAGATCAGATTCAAAATGTTCCTGCTGCACAAGCTCCGGCTCCCGCTGCACAACCAGCAGCTCAACCAGCTGCTCAACCTGCTCCTGTTGAAGGACAGCCAAGTGCTGCGCCAGCGCAATAAGATATTCCACTGACAGGTTGTCCAACAATTTGTCAGAGATATGCTGTCAATTGACCTATACTAGGAAGAATTGACAGCATTTTTGGTTTAATCCCTCGTGGCACAATTGCTGTTAGTTATTTTATAGGGAGAGTATCCCTTCGAAAATTCATTTAACAAATCCTTAAATAATCTCAAGAAAAATGAGCAAAGTAAGCATCAAACCATTAGCAGACCGAGTGATCGTTGAAGTATCACCAGCTGAAGAGAAGACCGCTAGCGGACTTATTATCCCTGACACCGCAAAAGAAAAGCCTCAAAAAGGAACTGTAGTTGCAGTAGGAGAAGGTAAAAAAGACGAGCCTATCACAGTAAAAGTAGGTGACACCGTTTTATACGGAAAGTATGCAGGAACAGAAATTAGCGTAGACGGAAAGGAATTTTTAATCATGCGCGAATCCGACATTTTCGCAATCATTTAATTGAATCAATCAACCTTTAAAATCAAAAAAAACTAAAATAATTATGGCAAAAGAAATCTCTTTTAACCTAGAAGCACGTGATGCTTTGAAGCGTGGTGTTGACGCATTAGCTAATGCAGTGAAGGTGACATTAGGTCCAAAAGGACGTAATGTAATTATCGATAAAAAATACGGTGCTCCAAGTATCACTAAAGATGGTGTTACCGTTGCGAAAGAAATTGAATTAAAGCATCCCGTTGAAAACATGGGCGCTCAAATGTTGAAAGAAGTGGCTTCAAAAACAGCAGATGTTGCTGGTGATGGAACGACTACTGCAACCGTATTAGCACAAGCTATTGTTACTGCAGGATTGAAGAACGTAGCTGCGGGTGCAAATCCAATGGATTTAAAACGTGGTATTGACAAAGCAGTTTTAGCAGTTGTGGATAGCTTGAAAAAAATGAGTAAGAGTGTTGGTGACGACATTCAGAAAATTGAGCAAGTAGCTACCATCTCTGCAAACAACGATAGCGAAATTGGAAAGTTGATTGCACAAGCGATGGAGAAAGTGAAGAAAGAAGGAGTAATCACAGTGGAAGAAGCAAAAGGAACAGAAACTACAGTGACTGTAGTGGAAGGAATGCAATTCGATCGTGGATACATCAGTCCATATTTTGTGACGAATGCTGATAAAATGGAATCTGTTTTAGAAAGTCCATACATTTTACTTTACGACAAAAAAATCAGTAACATGAAAGAATTGTTACCGGTGTTGGAGAAAGTAGTTCAAACAGGTCGTCCGATGTTAATCATCGCTGAAGATGTAGACGGAGAAGCATTAGCAACTTTAGTGGTAAATAAACTACGTGGTTCATTAAAAATTGCTGCAGTGAAAGCTCCAGGATTTGGTGATCGTCGTAAAGCCATGATGGAAGATATCGCCATTCTTACTGGTGGTACAGTGATCAGCGAAGAGCGTGGATTCAAATTAGATGCTGCTGACTTAACGATGTTAGGTTCTGCTGAAAAAATCAGCATCGACAAAGACAATACAACGATTGTAAATGGTGCAGGTGAAAAAGCAGACATCACAGCACGTGTGAATCAAATCAAAGCTCAAATCGAAACAACAACTAGCGATTACGATAAAGAAAAATTACAAGAGCGCTTAGCTAAATTAGCTGGTGGTGTTGCAGTTCTTTATGTTGGTGCTGCTACTGAAGTGGAGATGAAAGAGAAGAAAGATCGTGTAGACGATGCATTACATGCTACGCGTGCTGCAGTGGAAGAAGGAATTGTACCAGGTGGTGGAGTTGCTTACATCCGTGCTATTGCTGCGTTAGAAAAAATGAAAGGAACGAATGATGATGAGACTACAGGGATCAGCATCGTGAAACGTGCTTTAGAAGAGCCGCTTCGTCAAATTGTTTCGAATGCAGGAATGGAAGGATCTATCGTGGTACAAAAAGTACGCGAAGGAAAAGATGACTTCGGTTACAACGCACGTACCGATGTGTACGAGAACATGATGAAAGCTGGAGTAATAGATCCAACTAAAGTAACACGTGTTGCTTTAGAGAATGCTGCTTCCATCGCTGCGATGTTGTTAACTACAGAGTGTGTATTAAGCGACATTAAAGAAGACAAGCCAGCTATGCCACAAATGCCAGGTGGTGGAATGGACGGTATGTACTAAAATAAAATTTCAAAGAATGAATAGAGAGCTGCTCCGATTAGGGCGGCTCTTTTTTATTTGAAAAGGTTACGATCCCGATAGCTATCGGGAACGAATCAATACGAATGTACGATCCCGATAGCTATCGGGAACGAATTCGCTGATCTACGAATACGCGAAATGCGAATGAACACGTCGCGAGGCTTCGCGATGCGAAAATTGCGAAAGATGCGAAATGCGAATGAACACGTCGCGAGGCTTCGCGATGCGAAAGCTCTATGTTGCAATACGAAGAAATTTAGTACTTACGCAATTAATAGTCTTAGAGCAACAATCTGCAACACTTAAATCCTTTAGTTTCAACAATTCACCCTTAAAAAACAGTATCTTTTACAAACCAGTCTGATTTAAACGCAGCTTCTAGACAACTCCTGATAGAAATCTATTGAGTTTACCATCGCGAAGCCTCGTAATACCAACTCACCAATCCATCCACCAATTTACTAACTCACCAAATCACCAATTTACCAATTCACCAATTTGCCAACCTGCCAATTTCCGGAGCTGTAAACATTATTATTAAAACATCTTCCATCCGAAGCGGCAATTTCTACCTTTTACTTACTTTCGTGGAATGGTGAATACGGAGCAACTATATAAATATTTTCTCGAGAGTCAATTGGTATCAACGGATACGCGCAACCTTCCTTTGGAATGTATTTTCTTCGCACTGAAAGGCCCTAGTTACAATGGAAATTTGTTTGCGATGCAGGCCTTGGAGAATGGTGCTTCTTATGCGGTGGTGGATGATCCCGATATCTATCGGGAGTTTGGTGATGATCCTCGACTCCTTCGTGTAGAAAATGTATTGAAGAGCTTACAGGATTTGGCAACGTATCGCCGACAAGTGCTCGATATTCATGTGCTCGCCATCACGGGAAGTAATGGAAAAACAACGACAAAAGAATTATGTTATGCTGTTTTGAATAAAGATTTTGAAACGATAGCGACCATTGGAAATTTGAATAATCATATTGGCGTACCGTTAACGTTATTGCGTTTGAGCGACGAACACGATTTTGCCATTGTGGAGATGGGTGCAAATCATCAAAAAGAAATTTCCGCGCTCTGCCAAATTGCTCAACCCGACTATGGATTGATCACCAATATAGGAAAAGCACATCTCGAAGGATTTGGTGGAATCGAAGGTGTGAAAAAAGGAAAAGGAGAGATGTACGACTATTTACGTAGTACAGGCGGACTCATCTTCGTTCATCTCGACAATACCATACTGCGCGAACAACTTCGTGGATACGATAGCATCGTTACCTATGGTGAAAGCACACAAGCGCAATACCGAGGTAGAATTGTACCGAGCCTGACCACTAATTTGGAGGTAGAAATTACACATCCATTTGAATTAAATATCAAAACAAAATTCACAGGCGATTACAACTTCCAAAATATCATGTGTGCAGTTGCCATTGGTTCACATTTTGGTGTTGATCCATTCGACATTAAAGAAGCCATTGAAAATTACATTCCCGATAATCAACGATCACAAATTATCAAGAAAGATCAACTGACTATTGTTCAAGATGCATACAATGCGAATCCCAGTAGCATGAAAGCGGCGCTGGACAATTTCAAAAAACATTTTAGCGGTAGTAAGATTGTTGCCTTAGGTGAAATGTTGGAGTTAGGAAATGAATCGGCCGATGAACATTTAAAAGTTGCTGAAGAGGCTGCAGCACTTTCAGAAGCTACCCTGCTTTTAGTTGGAAAGTTATTTGAAGCTCCTTCAAAAAAAATAAAGAGTTTGCATTTTGAATCGTCGCAGCAATGCATGGAATGGTTAAAAGAAAACAAACCTACCACAGGTAGTATTTTAATCAAAGGTTCGAGAGGCTCGCAGATGGAAAAATTGTTGGAAGCTTTTTAATTTGAAAATGGATTAATTTGAAAATTTGAAGATTTGAAGATTTGAAAATGAATAGATTTGAAGATGAGTTGATTTGTCAAATTTTATAAAATAAAAACATATACATTGGTGTTTTTGCTTATGGTCAATTTATGCAGTGCGCAAAATATATCTATTTCCAACAATTCGATGAATTCTATTTATATGGGTATTCCAACTTCGATTATGGCAATAGTAGAAAACACTAAATGTGACGAGTACTTTTTAACAACTGATAATGGTCAAATTAGTGAAGATCCGAATGGAAATCGATGCAACTATATTTTTACTCCACAAAAAAATGGCAAGACAACCATTTTCATTAATAAGCTTCAACGGAATGACACAATAAAATTAGGGGAAAAAATATTTCAAGTTAAAAATATTCCTAAACCAATTGCAAAAATTGGTGGTATGCATGATGGTAACATTCGGAAAGCTGTTTTAGTCGCACAAAAGGGAATTATAGCAACTCTTGAAGACATAGCCTTTGACATTTATATTAAAATCTCTAAGTATTCAGTATTAATAATTAGAGAAAAGGAATTAATCTATTCAGACCATTTCTTTAGTAATATTCTAACCTCTGATTTTAAAACAGTGGTACTTAATTGCCATCCTAACGATCAAATAATATTTTTTAATATTGAAGCTTCATTTCCCAACATGGAAAATAAAAATCTTGATTCTATAATATTTACAATTGAAAATTAATTCGGCAAAACATCAGCTATTGTGAAACGATTTTCAATACCATTTTAATGCGTAGCAAAGCGACATCCATTGCATAATTCCCAATGCCTTAACTGAAAGGCTATCGGGACTGAATTAAAACGGTAACCACCTTCGCCACCCTGCTCTCTTCTTAGCTTCGGCTTCTTCCCGCTCGTCATAGTACCCAGCGTTTCCGTCAAGGTAACCATAATGATGTCCGTAGCCAGAACGCATTGAGAAATCAGAATCATTTAATACTATTGATGCATTTGGAATTTTTCCATCGGTATACAAATCATCCAATGTTTTCAAAAATTCCAATCTTGAGTAACCTTGACGAACTACATAAAGATTAACATCCGATTGATTCAACAAAATAAAAGCATCCGAAACTACGCCGATGGGTGGAGTATCAATGATGATAAAATCGTAACGCTTTTTTAATTCAGTTAACATCTCCCCCATCAAAGGTTTTGAAAGTAACTCCGCAGGGTTTGGTGGTGTAGGACCTGAAATGATAATATCCAAATAAGGATTTTCTGTTTTACGAATTACTTGATCTAACGTATGCGCACCTACTAAATAGTTAGATGCTCCCATATCATTCTTCCATCCAAAGTCGTTGAAGAGTTTAGGCTTGCGCAAATCCAATCCTAACACCACTACTTTTTGTTGTTGCATGGCAATAATACCTGCTAAATTTAAAGTGACAAAAGATTTCCCTTCGCCACCAACAGAAGAAGTAATCAATATCGTTTTACAACCTTCTCCTTGACCATAGTATTGCAAATTAGTTCGTATTGTTCTAAAAGCCTCTGCTATTGCCGATTTTGGCCGATTGGAGACCACTAAATTCAAATTCTCGTCTGAATGACCAACGACTCCAATCACAGGAACTTCGGTATGAATGCCTATATCATCACGATTCAAAACCGTATTACGAAGTAAACTTTTTGTAGTGATAATTGTAGTTGGAATGATCAATGTTAAAAGCAAAATCACTGCTGCAATAATCTTTTTACTGGGTTCAACGGGTTCATCTGCTAATGCTGAAGAATCTAAGATTTTATTGTCGGATACAGCAGTTGCTTTTGCAATGCTCGTCTCTGCTTTCTTTTGAAGAAGATAAGTGTAGATATTTTGGTTGACTTCAAAATTTCGTTTGATGCCCAACAACTCACGCTCCATTTCTGGCACTTGTTTAATGCTTCCTTCGTATTTATCTAATTGGATGTTTAATGCATCACGTGTAACAACTAATCGTTTTTGAATCGATTTCACATTTTCAATTAATGCCGAACGGTTTTCAGAAATCTGTTGATCCAATACTCTTACTGCAGGTGCATCATTCTTTACACCAAAAGAAACACCCTTTCTTTTCGCTTGTAACGCTTGCAAATTTGTAATTAATTCTATTAACAAAGGATCTGGAATTCCAAGACTCGTAGGAGCTAAATTGGTAATGTCATCGTTTGTAGTAAGGTAATTAAAAAGATTTTGTAAGGATGTAATTTCAATATTGTTCTTTACACGTTCGAGGTCTAATACATTTAATTTTTGCAATACTGCCTTCGACTCCTCACTTAAATCAACCGTCTTATTTTTTTCCTTAAAAGCCTGCATCTCCTGCTCGTTGGTACTAAGCATTGATCCCGTATTACTCAATTGCTCATCCACAAACTTTAACGTAAGAGAAGCTACCTCTGCCTTATCCTGTATATCTAAATCGATATATACCTTTCCAATTTCATTTAAAATATCTAATGCACGAACTGGGATGACATCTAAATAGGTAAGGCGAACGATATTCGCTTCTTTATCGAGAGGTTCTGCGGTAAGGTTCTCTAACATCTCCGCAATTAATTTATTTGACGAACGAACTTTAAATTCGTAGGTTGCACCAATTACGGGCTGAAGAGAAATTCCTTTTTGCACTTTAAAATTAAAATGGTCCGTTTTTATTTCTTGACCAAAGGCAAACTTTTGATTTAAGTAAAAAGCTGGAAGCTTATCTCCATCATAATCTACTTCTAAATTAAAATGTGTTGAATCCAGTATGGTGACACTAAATGGTAAATCTTTATACTCACGAATAAAAGTATCCACCTCCACTTTTATGGGTGATTTAGGATACAACGGTTGAGCCGGGTAATTGGTTGTCGACCAATATTGCGTTTCTAAATTTAATCGTTTTATCGTTTCTTGAAGTACAGTGCGTGAACGTAAAATTCCAATCTCAGTAGGCAAATTTAAATTCGTACCAAACAAATCGCTCGATAACAAATCCGAGACATTGGAAGGGGATGAATTTTCATCATCAATCAGGATACTTGAAGAAGCCTGATAAACGGGTAGTGTAAATCGAATATAAAGCAGAGCAAGACCTGTAAATAATACTCCAGCAATTAGAAAATAATGCCAATTTCGTAAAATATCACGAAACACATTTAGAATTTGAAATTCATCTTCCTGTTGATACTTTTTCTTCAGAGGGTTCATTGGGATCGGAAATATGCCGTAATAATTAGGGCCATAGAGGTCAATAACGATGTAAAGATTGCTGCAGCAGGAGAAACCGCTGTAAATGCTTTCTTACGAGTAGGGGGTACATAAATTACATCATCCGGATGAATATACTTCGTTTGTCCGGTGAACGATTCTTTCTGAGTTAAATCCACGTTGATTTCAATAGTGCCGTTTGAAGTTTTACGCAGAATTTTTAATTTAGTTCTATCTCCAAAATTATTTAAATCACTTGCCATTGCTAAGGCTTCCAACAAGGTTAATTGCTCGTTGGGAACATAATAGAGTCCAGGCTTGTTCACCTCTCCCAATACCGACACTTTAAAACTTAACTTTTTCAATACTATAACAGGATCATCAATAAATTTTTTGAAACGATTATTAATAGTATCATGGGCATCATCTAATGACAATCCAGATACGTGCATGGTTCCAACGTAAGGCAAGGTAATGTTTCCTCTTTGATCAACAACAAATCCTTTCTCGTAGGCATTACGTGTATCATTTCCTTCACCAACAACAGAAGAATTCGCAATTCCAGGAAATGCTTCTTGATTGATCGTAAAGAGCTGCACGGATAAGATATCTCCTGGTAAAAGATACATTACAAAAGTGGTGGTGTCTGTCCAAATATTGGCATCACCCTGCATATAAATTAATTTTCTTTGTGGGGTACATGCTTGCACAAGTACCAAAAGAAGGAAGCCAAGTAGAAATCTTTTCAGAAAGGTCATAGTTTTTTTATTGGAGTACGCTACGGGCAATAACAATACGCTGCACTTCAGAAGTACCCTCGTAAATTTGAGTAATTTTTGCATCACGCATTAAGCGCTCTACGTGGAATTCTTTTACGAACCCATAACCACCATGAATCTGCACAGCTTCCACAGCTGTTTTCATCGCTACTTCCGACGAAAATAATTTTGCCATAGAACTAGCTTGGTTATAATCTTGGCCAGTATCTTTCAACCATGCCGCTTTTAAACAAAGTAATCGAGCTGCTTCAATCTCTGTAGCCATATCCGCTAACTTAAACTGGATGGCTTGATGATTACAAATCTCTTTGCCAAATGCTTTTCTTTCTTTCGAATATTTCAACGCTAACTCATACGCTCCACTTGCAATTCCTAAGGCTTGTGCTGCAATTCCAATTCGACCACCAGTCAATGTTTTCATGGCGAATTTAAATCCGAATCCATCTTCGCCAACTCTATTTTCTTTTGGAACTTTCACATCTTGAAACATCAACGAATGCGTATCCGATCCGCGAATACCTAATTTGTTTTCTTTAAGTCCTACTGTAAATCCAGCTGCTCCTTTTTCTACGATCAAACAATTAATTCCTTTATGCCCTTTGGCAACATCTGTTTGTGCCATCACCAAATAAACCGAGGCTGTACTACCATTGGTAATCCAGTTCTTGGTTCCATTTAATAAATAATAATCGCCCTTATCTTCAGCAGTGGTACGTTGCGACGTTGCATCCGATCCTGCCTCTGGCTCACTCAAACAGAATGCACCTATAATTTCTCCTTTTGCTAAAGGCACTAAATATTTCTGCTTTTGGGCTTCTGATCCAAAGGTCTCAAGTCCCCAGCAAACCAAACTGTTGTTCACCGACATTACTACCGATACAGAAGCATCAATTTTTGAAATTTCTTCCATCGCCAGCACATAGGAAATAGCATCTAATCCTCCTCCACCATACTTGGGATCAACCATCATTCCTAAAAACCCTAACTCGCCTAAACGCTTCACTTGTTCGGTTGGGAACTTCTGGTTCTCATCACGTTCTATCACTCCGGGTAATAATTCTTGCTGTGCGAAATCACGGGCAGCTTGTTGAATCATTAAATGTTCTTCACTCAATTGAAATATCATAATGTCTAATATTGAAGGTCAAAAATAAACCTTTCATACTCTATATCCATTGTCTAAAAGAATATTTTCCTTTGCATTATGTTAATAAACGAAAAATCACCTGTTATCAAGGCTATTGGACTTATGTCGGGCACCTCTTTGGATGGTGTTGATTTAGCTTTCTGCACTTTTTCCTTGGTGGATGAAAGATGGTCTTTTACCACCGAAGCTACTGAAACCTACTCTTATACAGACGAATGGCTGGAGGTTTTAAAAAATTTACATCTCAAATCGGCACCACAAATATTTGAAATGGATGCTTCTCTTGGTCGTTATTATGGGGATCTCATTAATAATTTTATTAAAAAATATAATCTCCATCCCGACCTCATCGCATCACATGGTCACACCCTTTTTCATCAACCTGAAAATAGTTTTACGACTCAAATTGGTTCAGGTGCACATATTTCAGCCATTACGGGATTGAATACCATCTGTGATTTTAGGAGTAAGGATGTGGCTTTGGGTGGACAAGGTGCTCCGTTAGTTCCTGTAGGCGACCATTATTTATTTGCTGATTATGCTGCTTGCTTAAACCTAGGTGGTATCGCCAATATTTCTATGATTTCGGAAGATGGGCGAAGAATCGCCTATGATATTTGTCCAGTAAATATGGCACTCAATGAACTTACACAAAGAGTAGGAAAAGCTTTTGACGAAGATGGTATTTTAGCTCGATCAGGAACCATCATTCCTGCATTATTAAACACTTTAAACGCACTCCCTTTTATAAGCAGAAAGGAGCAAAATCATTAGGGCGGGAATGGTACGAAAAGGAGTTCAGCATCCATCTAAAGGAAGGAAAAGTAGAAGACCTAAGTAGAACTGTAGTTGAACACATCGCTCATCAACACCAACATGCATTTTCAACCATCCCCTCCGATGGAAAAATTTTAGTGACTGGTGGAGGTGCATTTCATCTGTTCTTATTGGAAAGGATGAAAGCCCTTAGCAATAAAAATTTGCAAGTCCCCGAAAAGGAACTCGTCAATTTTAAAGAAGCGATGGTATTCGCTTTCCTTGGAGTATTAAATTACTTAGGGAGAGTAAATGTTTTCGATAGTGCTACAGGTTCAGTGAAACAACATGTGGGTGGAGCGATGTACAGAGGTGACCGACTATAAATCGTCGTCGTCGTCATCAAAATCATCATCAAAACCCTTAAAATCATCGATCATCTCGGGATCTAATTGATCATTGTCTTCATCTTCTTCTTCAAAATCGTCGAACTTCTGATTTTTTTGTTCTTTTGATTTTAAAGGTTCCATCTTACGCGTCTTGCCGCTAGGAACCGCCTTCTTTGCTTTTTCGGCGCTAGGCTTTGCCGTTTTCTTTGGGATTTTCATTTTTTAATTCGCAAGAATTAGATCAGTTTTTTTATAGTGATTTTATGTTGTTTTAAATAGCTGAACTATGCACCACGTGTGGTGATAGGACAAATGTAAAAAAGAAATAATCGAAAATACTAATCCCAAAAAAAATATTTTATATTAAATAATTAATAAACAAGTACTTATATTTGCATCTAAATTACTGATTCTTATTATGCTGCAAAAATCGACCCTCCAATTCCTAAAAAACCTCAAAAACAATAACGATCGAACTTGGTTTGAAGCCCATCGCACCGAATTTGAAAAAGCAAAAACAGACTTTGAAGAATTTATTTCTAAAACAATTTCTGACTTAAGCAAAGTGAATCCGCCTATTGGAAAGTTACTTCCTAAGGATTGTGTTTTTCGGATATACAGAGACGTTAGATTCAGCAAAAACAAATTACCCTACAAAGCGCTTTTCTCCGCTTCAATTAATGAAGGTGGAAAAAAATCAAATCTGTCGGGTGTCTATGTTCACATAGAACCCGGTGGCGATTGGGGAAATTTTATTGGAGGCGGAATATGGAATCCTGAATCAGAAAACCTGAAAAAAATTCGACAAGAAATTGAATACAATCATGTAGAATTTTTTAAAATCATTCATCAAAAAAAATTCAAAGAACTCTTTGGCGACCTCTCTCAAGAGAATAAATTGAAACGTCTACCAAAAGGCTTGGAACCTGGTCACCCTGCAGAAGAATACTTAAAACTAAATAGCTTTACTGTGATGTGTCCCATCAACACTAAAGATGTGACAACCGATCAACTTCGTAAATCAATAGTGTCAACTTACAAAACAATGATGCCGTTTTTAAATTTTATTAATCGGGCCGTGGAATAGAAATTACTAAATTTTTATGATTTGCTTCGACAACATAATCTCTCCATCAATCACGATACGAACAACAAAATAACCATCATTCTTCAGGTTAAAGTCGGAGATTTTAATTACATTCTCTCCTCTTTTAATCTCCATTTTTTTACTGGCAATGAGTTGTCCTAACACGCTCCAAATCTCAATGGATGATTCCCCCTCATTTTTCGATTGAAAGGAAATCTTACTATTTTCTCGAATTGGATTTGGAGATACTTTCAATTTACTTACCGCTACAAAATTCGGAAGAGTTTCATCTTTATTAGTTTCAGTAGCACCATTTACATTTGTTGATGTTCCTACCTGTAAATAAAGAAACCAACTAAAAGAAACTACAACAGCACAAATGGTCATTGTAGCAGCCACTCTTTTCATTGTAATTCGAGTTCGAAGTTCCTGACGAATAAGGCTCTTTTTCATGATAACAAAATATATTCATTTGTACGAAGATAAAAAGGAAGAGTTCATCCACTAAAGTATCAATTTGGGGGATTTGACATATAAAACGGACAAAAACGCCCCTCAAAAAAAATAAATCACAAAAAAAAAGCCCTGTAGCAGTGTAAACACGCTACAGGGCAGTATTTCAATTATTATTAGATAACTAAGCCATCAATGACAATTGTTTTGCCGTTTTAGGCGTAGACTTTCCATTGTTAGAAGGCTTTGCCTTTGCTTTAATTTTAGTAGGAATTTTCGTCACACTTTTCACCACTGAACCGTTCAAATTAAATGCCTTTTTCATGATGTCAACTGCATTTAATTTTTCCCATGGGAATAAAGTTACTTTTACTTTCTTCTCGTTCTTTTTTCCTTTGTTAAACACTTTCACGACTTCTTTCGACTCACGACCCATGTGCCCGTAAGCAGCAGTTTCGCGATAGATGGGAGTACGTAAAGCAAAACGTTTCTCAATGAAGTAAGGACGCATGTCAAATGCAGGAAGCTTCTCAATGATGCGAGCAATTTGTCCGTCAGTCATGGCCACTTTCGCAGTACCATAAGTATTTACATACAATCCAACTGGCTTCGCAACACCAATCGCATAAGCTACTTGTACCAAGGCTTCATCACAAACTCCAGCTGCAACTAAATGCTTCGCGATATGACGCGCTGCATAGGCTGCTGAACGATCCACTTTTGAAGGATCTTTTCCAGAGAATGCACCACCACCGTGAGCACCTTTTCCACCGTAAGTATCCACAATGATTTTACGTCCTGTTAATCCGGTATCACCATGTGGTCCGCCAATTACAAACTTACCCGTTGGATTTACGTGATATTGAATTTTATTATTGAATAATGCCTGAACACGCTTTGGCAATTTCTTCATCACGCGAGGAATCAAAATATTTTTAATGTCCTCGTTGATTTTAGCTAACATTTTTTTCTCTGCACCAAAATCATCATGCTGCGTAGAGATTACGATAGAATCAATACGAATAGGTGTATGATCATCGCTGTACTCAATCGTAACCTGACTCTTTGCATCCGGACGAAGGTATTTGATCGCTTTGTTTTCACGACGCAATACCGCTAATTCACGAAGCAATAAATGTGCTAATTCCAAAGGAAGTGGCATGAAATTATCCGTCTCACGGCTAGCATATCCGAACATCATACCTTGGTCACCCGCACCTTGCTCTTCTGGCTTTTTACGTTCAACACCTTGGTTGATGTCTGGCGACTGCTCATGAATAGCAGAAAAAATCCCACAAGAATTGGCTTCAAACATATACTCGCTCTTGGTATAACCAATATCGCGAATCACTTCACGTGCGATATCTTGTACATCTAAATAAGCTTCTGATTTTACTTCACCAGCCAAAACCACTTGTCCGGTAGTTACTAAGGTTTCACAAGCCACTTTTGAGCTTGGATCATACGCTAAAAAATAATCGATAAGGGCGTCTGAGATTTGATCAGCCACTTTGTCTGGATGACCTTCTGATACTGATTCTGAGGTGAATAGATACGACATGCTTTAATTATTTATGTGTTTTATGGTATTTTTAGGAAGCTCAAAGATAGAAATTGGAATAGGATATTGAGTAACTACTTATTAACGGTTAATTGACGGAAAACTGACTCTAGATTTCCCTCTTCTTTTTGCAATCCCATCACTGTTAAATTATGTTCTACAGCAAAACGAAAGAGCTCTTGTCGAATATCTACATCACCTTCACTTTCTATTCTCCAAGTCTTATCTTTTTCTTTTTGAACGCTTAACACGCCCTTTATCTTCAATAATTGTATTTCATTGGCTTCTTTATCGAACTCCACATGAATTATATTTCCATGCTTCGATTGCTTACGAAGTACATTAGTAGAATCGTCGGCGACAATCTTTCCTTTGTTAATAATAAGTACTCGATCACAAATGGCTTCTACTTCTTGCATGATATGAGTAGACAGTATTACGGTTTTTTCCTTGCCAATGTTACGTATTAAGGATCTTATCTCTACCAGTTGATTGGGGTCGAGGCCTGTTGTAGGCTCATCCAATATCAACACACTCGGATTGTGAATCATGGCTTGGGCAAGTCCAACACGTTGACGATAACCCTTGGAAAGTGCTCCAATTTTCTTGTGTTGCTCTACTCCTAGTCCTGTCAATTCAATCATCTCCTTGGTGCGTTTTACGGCTTCTGCTTTGGGTAGATGGATGCGTCCCACGAACTCTAAAAATTCCTTGATGTACATATCCGTATAGAGGGGATTATGCTCGGGCAGATAGCCCACCATCTCCCGAACTTCCATCGATTGATTGACTACATCATATCCATTGACGGTCACCGAACCAGAAGTTTGTGGAAGGAAGCAAGAAATAATTTTCATCATGGTCGATTTCCCGGCACCATTGGGACCTAAAAACCCGACTACTTGTCCGGGATGCACCTCGAAAGAAACATTATCGAGCGCTTTTTGTTCTCCGTATAATTTACTGATCGACTTAACTAGAATTGACATTGCCCGCAAAGGTAATGGATCAATTGGTTTGTACTGCCGTCTACTGTCATATATTTGCAGCGTGAAGGGAAGAGTATTAAAATCGACTGGCAGTTGGTTTCTGACTGAAGATGAGCATGGAAAAATCATTTCCTGCCGTATCCGAGGGCAATTGCGCCTTCGCGATATTGGCTCTACCAACCCTATTGCGGTGGGCGACTTTGTACATTTTGAGTTACAGGAAGATGGGACAGGCACCATTTTAGAAATTGAGGATCGTAGAAATTACATTATCCGCAAATCAGTAAACCTAAGCAAGCAAACGCATATTATCGCTGCTAACATTGATATGGCCTGGCTGATGGTCACCCCTGCTCTACCCAAAACCTCCACCGGATTCATTGATCGTTTCATTGCAGCGGCTGAATCGTTTCGCATTCCCACCGGATTAATATTTAACAAAAGCGATTTATTTAAAGATGATTTAGCACACGTGCAAGATGAGTTCATTCGCATTTATGGACCCTTAGGTTATCCTTGCATAAAAATTTCTACCGTCACTTCTGAAGGAATGGAAGACATCCGAAAAGCATTTCAATCCAAAGTCAATTTACTAGCCGGACATTCTGGAGTTGGAAAATCGAGTCTGCTCAATATTTTAGAACCATCACTCCAACTCAAAACGGGAATCATCTCTAAGCAACATCTCACCGGAAAACACACTACTACTTTTGCCGAGATGCATTCATTAGGAAATCAAACCTATTTAATCGACACACCGGGCATCCGCGAATTCGTAAACATCGATTTCAAACCTTCCGAAATTGGACATTACTTCGTCGAATTTCGCGAGCGCATGAATCAATGTCACTTCAACAATTGCCTCCACGAAAACGAAAAAAAGTGTGCCATCAAACTCGCCGTCGAAAAAGGCGAAATCAATCCCGAGCGATACTATAATTATTTGAGTATGGTTCGCAACGAAGATGTTTTTCGGTAAGAACTTAGTCGTTACGACTATGATTGACGGAACACTGATTAATTAAGATGATTAAGATTTTTTATGATTTCCCCCGCGCCCGCTGCGTGAACGTTGCGCCCGTTGCGTTTAAATGTGAATTTTATGTGACTAAAATTTTCATTCCATTTTCATCGCGAAGTTTCGCGATTTCAAATCGAAGCATTTTCAAATTTAATACTTTTACCCCATGAGAGTTATCCTACAACGCACCACTCACTCAAGTGTACTCATTGATGGTAATGAAAAACGATCTTGCCAAGGAGGATTATTAATTTTACTGGGAATTGAACATGCCGATACCGAAGAAGACATCGATTGGCTTTGCCCAAAGATTGTAAAACTTCGCATCTTCGCCGACGAAAGTGGAGTGATGAATAAAAATATTATTGAACGCGATGGAGAAATTTTACTCATCAGTCAATTTACATTGCATGCAAATACCAAGAAGGGAAATCGCCCATCTTACATTAACGCGGCACGACCCGAGCAAGCCATTCCGCTTTATGAAAAGTTTATTTCATCATTAGAAAAAGAACTTGGAAAAAAAATTACCACCGGCCTTTTTGGTGCCTATATGCAAGTAGAATTAATTAACGACGGACCCGTCACTATTTTTATGGATAGTAAAGATCGTGGTTGAATCTCACAGGACTGCGTGACTAAAGAGAAAAAATAAATTCTCGAAATCATTCAATTCATAATTTTACATCTCATCTACCCTAAAAAACCATCTAACCAACATGAGCTTAACAATCGCCCAAGAAAAAGTAGATCAATGGATAAAAGAACATGGCGTTCGGTATTTTAATGAATTGACGAACATGACTCTTTTAACAGAGGAAGTGGGAGAATTGGCTCGCATCATGGCTCGTAAATATGGAGAGCAAAGTTTTAAAGCCGGTGAAGAAAACACGGATTTAGGAGATGAAATGGCCGATGTGCTTTTTGTACTTATCTGCCTTGCCAACCAAACTGGAGTTGATTTACAATCTGCCTTTGATAAAAACCTCGCAAAGAAGTCGAAACGCGACGGAGAAAGGCATAAAAACAATGATAAATTAATTTAAAGTTGACGCTTTAAGGTTATTAAATTTAGTATAAACGGCTATTTGTTAATTACTTCTAGTTTTAAAAAAGCCTCCATTCCAATATAAACGTATCTTTGCCCCGGATCTATAATCCATCGAATGATTGCTGATATATTACTTACTACAATACTTGTACTTTTAAACGGATTTTTTGTCGCTGCTGAATTTGCAATAGTGAAAGTGCGACAAAGTCAAATTGAACTTAAAGCCAACCAAGGGAATTCGGTCGCGAAGGTGGCGATGGGCATTTTGAATAATATGGATGGCTACCTCAGTGCCTGCCAACTTGGAATCACTTTAGCAAGTCTAGCATTAGGTTGGATTGGTGAACCCGTTGTGGCGAATATGGTGCGTGGATTCACTGGCTATTTTGGAGTGAACATCGATGAAGAAAGCCTACATCATTTAAGTATTGTGATCGCGTTTGGTTTAATCACTGTATTACATATTGTATTGGGCGAGCAAGTTCCTAAAACGGCAGCCATTAAAAGTCCTTTGACTTTTACCATGTATATCGCACTACCTTTACGAGCGTTCTATATTTTATGCTCTCCTTTTATTTGGGCGTTGAACGGTATGTCGAGAGGCGTATTGAATCTATTTGGTTTAAAGGGTAAAGAGCATTCTGAAATTCACTCGGAAGAAGAAATTCGTATGTTGCTTACTGAATCGGAAGAAGGCGGAGCGATCAAGCAATCGGAGCATGAGTTGATTCAAAATGTTTTTGAGTTTGATGATCGTGTGGTTCGACAAATTCTTATACCCAGAACAAAAATTTCAGCCATCGATGTTGAATCGACGAAGGAAGAAGTAGTTCAGAAAATTATTGACGAAGGATATTCACGAATGCCCGTGTATCAGGATTCGCTTGATAATATTATTGGATTGATTTACTCCAAGGATTTGATCAAAGCGCTCCACGAAAAAAGTTTTAAGGGAGTGAATGAAATGTTGCGACCTGCTTACTATGTCCCTTATAATAAACGCATCAACGAATTGTTGAAAGAATTCCAAACGCAACATATCCAAATGGCGGTAGTAACGAATGAGTCGGGCGGCACTGCTGGAATTGTGACGATGGAAGATATCATTGAAGAATTAGTAGGTGAAATTCAAGATGAGTACGATGATGAAAAGCCATTGGTAGAAAAGAAAAGCGAAACCGAATTTATTGTGAATGCTAGTGCATCGGTTAGTGATGTAAATGATGTTTTACCCATTGCACTTCCCGAAAGTCCGAGCTACGAAACCGTTTCCGGATTACTCAATTATATTTATGATCGCATTCCTGCGGTGAATGAAAAGCGTGTTTTTGGAGGCTATGAATTTACCATCGTAAAACGTTTCAAGCACAGTGTTGATTCGGTGAAGATGGTGGTGGTGAATGAAAATTCTGTAAACGAGGAACAATAAACTCGTTGCTCAACAAGCAATTATAGTTTGGTGCAAACTGCAGTGGCACTTTGTCCGTCGCTAGAATAATTCAAGTTCATTTTCTCATTCGCACCTTGAGAGAAATACAATCCCGATCCTTGCACCACAATTAACGTCACACCAATTTGCTGATTAGGAATTACAATACTCTTTCCTGAAACTAATCCCAAAGCAACCGCTGTATTCCCATAATTCGAAAAGTTGGATAGTCGGAGTGAATCGGATTCACCGTAAGAAGTAATGATTATTGGGAAAGTAGTGGTTGAAGAACCGATGGTTTCGGCACAGCTCCAGGTTCCTAAAAATTTATCTCGATCGTCTATATTTGGATCGGGCGTATCTTCATCGGAGCAAGCACTGAGCATTGCCAGTGCGACCATTGTTAACAGAAGTTTGTAATTCATAATATTTTGGCTAAACTAAAGGTATGAGCGCCAAAAAACAAACCAAAATGATGCCAATAGCCCGTTGTTATAAAATTGGAAGATTATCTCTATAATTAAGAACAAAGGTTTTTAAATTTGTACAAATTCCATCAATATGAAGCAATACCATGATCTCCTCCGCCATGTTTTAGAAAATGGGGTCAAGAAAGAAGACCGTACGGGCACCGGAACGATCAGTGTTTTTGGCTATCAACTAAGATGTAATCTGGAAGAAGGATTTCCGCTTCTCACTACTAAAAAGCTTCATACCAAGTCGATTATTCATGAGTTGTTATGGTTTTTAAAGGGCGAAACAAACACTAAGTATTTAAAAGATAATGGAGTTTCCATATGGGATGAATGGGCAGATGAAAGCGGGAATTTAGGTCCGGTTTACGGGAAGCAATGGCGCTCGTGGCCTACTCCCGACGGCAAAAATATTGATCAGATTTCTGCACTTATCTCCCAAATCAAGAGCAATCCCGACTCGCGTCGATTATTAGTCAACGCCTGGAACGTGGGAGAAATTCCCCAAATGGCCTTACCTCCCTGCCATATTTTATTTCAGTTTTATGTAGCCAATGGAAAGTTAAGTTGCCAACTCTATCAACGCAGTGCCGATTTATTTTTAGGCGTCCCCTTCAACATTGCTTCCTACGCTCTACTCACACACATGGTAGCCCAGGTTTGCGGATTAGGGGTTGGCGATTTTGTACATACCTATGGCGATGTGCACATCTACAGCAACCACATGGAGCAAGTAGAATTACAACTCAGCCGCGAATTTAGGCCCTTACCTACCCTCAAAATTAATCCCGATATCAAGGACATTTTCTCCTTCCATTTTGATGATTTCAAGATTGAAAATTATGATCCGTGGCCAGCGATAAAAGCACCCGTAGCCGTTTAAAGAATTGCAATCCCGATAGCTATCGGGAGGCAAGTTGGTGAATTGGTGAATTTATTCCCGATGGCTTTTCGCTGCGGTCGTTGCTTATCGCTGCTTTCGTTGCGTTTAAATGAAGTTTATTAATGGACGAATGATTTTTATCGCCATCCTCCTAATTTTCATCTCACTCTTAAACCATTATCCAATAATCTTCTCTAAATTAGAACCCTATTATTAAATCATTAAGATTATACTCTGGTTAATAATTTCTTTATATCGAAGGAATCTTATCGAGGTATCGTCTAAACCCATCTGAACCAAAACCAAACAATATACCCTATGAAAATACTATTACGAAGTGCTTTGCTCTTCTCAGCCTTTATTATTGGCTCGAGTGCAGTACAAGCACAAAATCTTCCTTATGAAATGCACATTACTCCAGATGGAAAAATGTTGATGATCGGCAGTGAGCCGAATACTGGTTACTATGATCAAAGTTTAGTTCGTCGTATCGACTTAACTTTTGCAAGTCCAAATTTTTGGTCACAGCTTACAGCGAATTATTCAACTAAAACCAACCTTCCTGCCACGTTGCAAATTGACGGACAAACTTTCGACAGTGTGGGTGTTCGTTTCAGAGGAAATACATCGTTTCAAACCGGTGCTTCTCAAAAGAAATCGTTTAAGATGGAATTAGATTTTTGGAAAAGCGGAGCCGATTACGATGGATATAGTACTTTCAAAATTAACAATGCAAATTCTGATCCTTCTTTAATGCGTGAAGTATTATACACCACTTTCATTCGTAAACATGTTCCGACCGCTAAAACTAATTTTATAAAACTGTATTTAAATGGAGCGAATTGGGGATTGTATCCAAACATCCAACAATTAAATAAAGATTTTTTAGAGCAATGGTACTTGAGTAATGATGGTATTTGGTGGCGTGCTGACAAACCTCCTGGATCAGGCGGTGGTGGTGGCTGGGGAGATGGCACCACAGCATTAAATTACCTTTCCAATGATACGAATTCATATAAGCAATACTACACGTTAAAGGAATCGACGTTTGCACAACCTTGGGATTATTTAGTGCGAGCTTGTGATAAGTTAGAAAATACCCCTCTCGCAAATTTAGAAGATACCTTAGCGCGTTACTTTGATGTAGATCGCACGCTTTGGTATTTAGCCTCTGAAATTGCTTGGTGCGATGATGATAGTTATGTTTATAAAGGGAAGATGGATTACTACGTTCATTACGGAGCAGAAACTGGATTAATCACTCCACATGAGTATGATGGTAATGAAGCATTCTATACACCAGGACTTACTTCGTGGGGAGTATTCTACAATCAAACCAATGCAAACTATCCATTGTTGAATCGTTTACTTGCTGTTCCATCATTACGTCAGCGGTACTTGGCGCATATGCGGACCATCCTTGCAGAGGAATTCGATACTGCCTATACTAATTTAACGATAAACAATTTTAGAGCCTTAGTAGATACCATTGTTGCAAATGATACCAAGAAAATTTACTCAACTACGCAGTACAATAGTGAGATTACGGTATTGAGAAATTTTATTAATAATCGTAAAAATTATTTGAATGCGAATACGGAGATTCAACAAGTAGGACCTATTATTTATGATGCCACATACTATACGAATGGAGTGCAGTATCAACAACCCACCGACATGCAGCCAACAACGGTTCGCTCTTCAATAATTTCGCTAACTGGAATTGACAACGCACAACTTTATTACTCGAATAGTTTAGTGGGTAATTTTTTAAAAGTTCAAATGTTTGACGATGGGTTGCATGACGATAATATTGCTGCTGATGGAATTTATGGTGCAAGCATTCCTGGATTTGCAGCAGGATCGTGGGTACGTTTTTATGTTGAAGCGGCAGCAGCCAATACGGCTAAAAGTGTAACGTATTTCCCTCCCGGAGCTGAACATAATGTTTTCATTTATACGGTAGCTCCAGTAGCATCTACAGATACCTCCGTTGTAATTAATGAAGTAATGGCAACCAATGCAAGTGCTGTTGCCGACAACGCTGGAGAGTTTGATGATTGGATTGAATTATATAACAAATCCAATTCACCAGTTGATATTAGTGGATATTTTTTATCGGACAATCCAGTTAATTTGACCAAGTTTGAAATCCCTGCTGGCACTATCATTCCTGCCAACGATTATTTAATTATTTGGGCAGATGAAGACAGTAGTCAAGGACCTTATCATGCGAACTTCAAATTGTCGGGTTCAGGTGAATTATTAATGTTATTAGATCCACTTCAAAGAACTGTTGATTCTCTTTCATGGGGACAACAAACTACCAATTCTGGATATGCGCGTGTACCTAATGGAACGGGATCATTCATCATTCAGGGACATACTTTCTCTGCTAACAACAATTCGGTTGGTATCGAAGAAAATGTCTCGGTACCCGTACAGTTATCCTTGTATCCAAATCCAACATCCGACTTGGTTCAAATACAAGTGTCGGATGATGAGCAAAGAGATATTGAAATCTACAACGCTGTTGGTCAAAAAATAGATCGCTTGGGATATTCAACATTCTTTAGTTTAAGTACAGAAGCATGGCCTGCAGGTATCTATTATGTTCGTGTTGGTGAAGCGGCGAAGAAATTGATTGTACGGCATTAATCAATAAGGCTTCACGAATTAAGTAAATTAAGTCTCAGCTATTGGGATAGGAATTAGGAATTTTCGCCCAAGCGGACCCTTTCGTCAAACAATACTACAGGGGAGAAAAACTTCTTGGAATTGAAATTTAAAAACAGCAAATGGCTGTCTCCTACAAAATTTAAAATTCATTCTGCGGCGTAGAAATAAACTTGATCAAATTTAAACATACCGGGCATCACAAAAAAGGAAATATAATTTCGTTTGTTGATTTTATGTTCGGAGCCTAATGTATAACGACGTTGATCGTAAAGTACATCTTCGCCAATGATGGTTTCAAATTGTTCAACACTGAATGAAAATTCTTGCTTTAACAATTTATGTTTTACACTTAACTTCTGACGAAAGACGAATTGCGTGAAAGAAAAAATATCATCATTTACTCCTACCTCATCTTCTTTTCCTGCTCTAAAACGCAATGCTACATCGGTTTTTTTGAAAGTATGGCCAAGAACAGCATCTAGCATTAAACGATGAGTAGATTCACGATAACCCAATCCTTTGTTAGAAGTAATATAGCGGTAATGCAATGTTGTTGAAAATAGATCGGACCATTTTCGTTGAAGCGCCACATTCGGAAAATATCTCAAAGCCATCAATGGATCTACGCTCCACCTCGACTCCATCGTAATTTCTGCCTTTGTTTTATTGATGATTTTTTTCTCGAGCGAAATGGATGTCCACACTTGATTTTCCCAAGTCACTTGACTTAAGCCCATCAAAGGAAAAAAAAACATGATTAAAAAAGAAACGCGACGATTCAACATCTCAATAAAAATAAATTTTAAGTTCGGCGCTGTCCTTTACAAAGTCGATGTACACTACGGAAACCTTGTGGATTTTTAATCCAGTACGTTCACGAAGATCCGTCAATAATTCTTGTTCCTTATCATCTCTCACGTTTTCAATTTTTTCATATTGGATAGTTTGCGTCTTTTCGTTCTTTACGAGTACACCACCATCTAACACCCACGCGGCAAACATTAAAATTCCATTCAGCACGAATGATTCGAAATAAGTTCCTTTCACGGTGGAATTAATCAATCCCATTGCAATGAACAACAACAAATAAGTCATATCCTTCTCCGAAATATTCTCGGTACGATACCTTAACAATGAGAAGACGGCGAAGAGTCCGAAGGCGGCACCAAACGACATCTCCACTTTACTTAGCAAATAAGTAATGATGTAGATGATTACATTGAACATAAAAAACGTAAATACGTGATCACGCTTTTTATAATTAGGTAAGTAAATCGCGAAAACGATTGTGGTTACGGCTACCAAATCAATAATAAATCGAATGAAAAATTTATCTCCTAGTTTATCAAACAATTCTAAATCCATAATTATGCTCTGTTTTGTATGTTCTTAATAAGTAATTGTTGTTTCTTAAATAAATTTTGCTTCAACGACGGACGCAACAGGGAGAGTCCAAGGCAATATTTAGAAATGGAAGAAGGTTGAATTCTTCGTTTCTTCATTTCATTTATAAATGCAGAAGGGGCCTTACTCCCTTGCTTCACCTCTGCTACGATAATATTTTCAAACTTCACATTGCTCTGATCGTCTAAAAACTGAAGGTTCAAATCCAGCGTCATTCTTTCTGGAGGATTTAAGCTCACCAGGGTAATTCGATTGAAATTGATACTCGTAGAACACTGCCAATTGCCTTCTTCTTCTTGAGTAACTTCTCTAAAAAACGACAATTGATCGGGATGCAAAGACTTTTCAAACTGACCTGTTTTCTTTCTGGATTTTATCGTTCTTCCTTTATTCGTCTTCGCTTTTACCTCGATAAAACTAATGGATGAACTTCCATAACGACGCAATCTTAACTTGTAACGACTTCCACGTTGGTTATGGTGATTGAGATATAAATTCAAATTTCGATCATCAAAATACAACGTTTCATACAAATGCATTTTTATCCCATCAATATTCAAAATTGAATAATCCTTCACGAGAGAATTCAAGACCTCTTCTAAAAGATGAGCATGGAAAATATACTTTGTATCAATTCTATTCGTCAAAGCAACTTCATCCATCTCCTTTAAAGAGATCGGAGGGAATTGCTCTAATAGTTGTTGCAAATCCATCTAACTACAAATTTACTGTGGTCACAGTAGGTAGGGTTACTTCTGATCTATTTTTCTTAATCTCGGCATCAATGAAAATGGGGACATCCTTACCAAAATTGGTTAAGACTGTATCTTCAGAATAAACAAATATTCTGTACTTCCCTTTCCTTAGAAACTCGAATTTAAAACTCCCGTCAAAGCTGGTTCTAGTGCGATCATCAAAAGTAGTGTTGTCATCACCATAAATGATATATACATCTTTTTCAAGAGCTGCTTTATCTGAATAGATGGTAGGAAAAGCAGTATATGTTCTCTCCAAAATCTTACCCTGAATGACTGAGTTCCCCCCCTCACCTGCCTCTTTCTTACAAGAGGTTATTAAACATAAAAAACCGAGACTAATTAGTAATTGTTTCATGCTATTGAATTGGTTTACGATTTTACAAAAAATTAATGGGAAATAGACCTTTTGATAACAATAAATTTACTTCGTTTAATTAAACAAACCTATTAAAAATCAATGATTCAAGAAATCAAATGTTTTATTATGTAATTTCATCGCCACAACAGAGTTAAATTGGTAACGCATGATTCTTTCTTTGATAGCAGCAGTCGATAAAAACCTTGGAATTGGTAAGGACAACCAGCTTTTATGGCATTTGCCTGCCGACCTGAAATACTTTAAAAAAATTACAAGCGGGAATACGGTTATTATGGGTCGACTAACCTATGAATCCATTGGAAAAGCTTTACCGAATCGGAGGAATATTGTACTTTCCAGAAACAAAGATTTTGTTGCCGAAGGATGTGAGGTGATGGAAGATTTATTCTCGGCCATTAAATCATGCAAGAAAAACGAAGAGGTTTTTATTATTGGAGGAGCATCCATCTACCGACAAGCAATTCAAGTGGCTGACAAACTTTATTTAACAAGAGTGGAAACAACAAAAGATGCCGATTCCTTTTTCCCGGAATTTAGCTTGAGTGCTTGGAAAATGGTGCATATGGAGATGCATAAAGCCGATGAAAAGAATAAGTATAATTATACTTTTAGTATTTATCAGCGCATCGGGTGAGGACGCGATCCCGATTGCTATCGGGAGCGAATGAACACGATTGACGCGATCCCGATTGCTATCGGGAGCGAATGAACACGTCGCGAGGCTTCGCGATGCGAAATTTAAAACGAAATCCTGCTCTGTACGAGATTTACATTTGAAATAAATTTTTACTTCGCAGATCTACAGGACGCGAAAGTGCGAAAAGCACGAAAATCGAAATAGGTTACTTGCCCTGAGCGAAGTTTTCATATAAACTAAATTTTGCTTTGCAGTTCTACGGGACGCGAAAGTGCGAAAAGCACGAAAATCGAAATGATTGCCAAAAATTTGCAGCTAGAAGCCAGAAGCCAGAAGCTAATAAGCCTGATTCGAAGTCGAATTAATATTTCACAACCATCACCATTCAAGGCAACATCCCTAAATACCTACGCTACCTTCAGTTGCTTAATGGTCGAGCTATTTAGTTTTTCGTTAGCATAAGCTAATGTGATGGTAAAATCTTTAGCTGCTTTTCCGCTCGGAACTTCAAACATCGCATCTAACATAATGGCTTCGCAAATACTACGCAAACCACGTGCTCCTAATTTGAATTCTACGGCTTTGGTAACAATTAAATCAAGGGCGTCATCATCAAAAGTAAGTTTAATATTTTCCATATCAAACAACTTTTGATATTGGCGAGTTAACGCATTTTTAGGTTCCGTCAAAATACGTCGCAAAGCAGAGGCATCTAATGATGACAAATGAGTAATGACAGGCAAACGACCAATTAACTCCGGAATCAATCCGAATGTTTTTAAGTCTACCGGACTCACATATTGCACTAAATTATCGTGGTCAATTTGATTTTCGGTTTTTTGAGAATAACCAATTGCGTTTGCTTGAAGACGGCGATTAATTATTTTATCGATACCATCAAAAGCACCTCCACAAATGAATAAAATATTTTGAGTGTTAATAGGAATCAATTTTTGCTCAGGATGTTTTCTTCCTCCTTGAGGTGGTACGTTCACGATTGAGCTCTCCAGCATTTTTAACAATCCTTGTTGAACACCTTCTCCAGATACATCGCGGGTGATGGATGGATTATCGCTCTTACGAGCTATTTTATCAATCTCATCAATAAAAACAATTCCTCTCTCGGCAGCAGCAACGTCGTAATCGGCATTTTGTAACAAACGTGCCAGAACATGTTCTACATCTTCTCCCACATACCCTGCTTCCGTAAGTACGGTAGCATCAGCAATACAAAAAGGCACCTTCAATAATTTAGCAATAGTACGGGCCAATAATGTTTTTCCTGTTCCCGTCTCCCCTACCATCACGATATTCGATTTTTCCAACTCCACATCATCTTTACCGATTTTGCTTTTATGGATAAGTCTTTTATAATGGTTATAGACAGCAACAGAAATTACCTTCTTCGCTTGCTCTTGCCCGATGATATATTCATCTAAAAACTTCTTTATTTCTGTAGGCTTCGGTAACGTTAATGGAGTACCAATAGTTGACTTCAACTTTTGATCCTGCTCATCGCCAATAATGGATTGAGCTTGGGTCACACATTGATCACAGATATGACCATTGATGCCGGCAATTAAAACATTAGCCTGACTTTTATCACGGCCACAAAATGAACATACTATTTCTTGCTTCTGCTTCAAGGTAAATTTTATTTAATACCAATTAGAATATTAACTCAGTTTAAAAAAAATTGTATTATACCGACCTCCATCGACTTATAATACACTGCTTTGGTTTGGTGCGAAGCGGCATATTTAATCTTATAGAATATCTATAAGAAGCGTCGGTATAAGCATAAAACCGATCCGCCCAATGGAGGATCGGTTTTAAGACTATATTTTGAAATTATTTAGTTCTCGTTTTAAAGAGGACTTCATCGATCATTCCATACTCTTTGGCTTCCTGAGCGGTCATCCAATAATCACGATCAGAATCTTTCCACACTTGCTCATAATCCTTTCCGCTATGTTGGGAAATGATTTCATAAAGCTCCTTTTTCAATTTTTGAATTTCTCTTGCTGTAATTTCGATGTCGGAAGCTTGACCTTCTGCACCACCCATTGGCTGGTGAATCATCACTCGACTATGCTTTAAAGCGCTACGTTTTCCGCTAGCACCAGAACATAAAAGAACGGCGGCCATTGATGCTGCGATTCCGGTACATACAATAGAAACATCGGGTTGAATGTATTGCATCGTATCATAAATACCTAAACCTGCATATACCGATCCACCTGGACTATTAATATAAATGGTAATATCTCTTTTCGCATCTGAAGATTCCAAAAACAACAGTTGAGCTTGAATAATGTTAGCTACATAATCATTGATACCAACGCCTAAAAAGATAATACGATCCATCATCAAACGTGAAAACACGTCCATTTGGGCAACATTTAACTGACGCTCCTCAATAATTGTAGGAGAAATATAATCGGCATACACGGAGCTGATGTAACTATCCACACCATTACTACTCATGCCACGATGTTTCACTGCATACTTGGTAAATTCTTTACGGAAGTCCATAGATTATTTTAAAGATTAAGGTTTAGAATAAGATTAATGTTGGTGTTTATGACGGCTCATGAGGTCAACATATTCTTCATGGGCTATCTTTTTAACGTCTTTCGTTACGATTTGGTTCAGGTATTCGAACACTTTTCTTCCACTTAAGCTTTCTACAATTCTTTGCACTGATTCTTGGTTACTTACATATTTTATGGTCATCTCTTTCAACTTCTCCTCATCCAACATATGCGCTTGTCCATAACGCATATACTGATCGATGATCATGGTTCTTGCGTAATTTTCAATCTCTTCTTTATTAATGGTCATGTTTTGATCTGCATAGATCTTATTCTCGATCAACCTCCATTTAAGGTCGCGAGCATATTGATGGTATTCATTAACCAACTGTTCATCGGTAATTTTCTCATTGCTTTGCTTCAACCATCTTTTCAAGAACTCATCGGGTAAAGTCAGATTTGCTTCCTTCAAAAGTACATCTTCCATTTCATGTCTCAATGAATTTTCAGATTCATAACCGTATCCTTGAGCAATCTCACCACGAATTTTTTCACGGAAGCTGGCTATATCCGTTACTACATTTTCGCCATAAACCTGATCAAACAATGCCTGATTAAACTCTGCCTTCTCTACTTTATTAATACGCTCTATGGTAAATTCAAAATCTTTGTCATAGTCCGACACATTACCTTCCTTGATCCCTAACAAATACTTTACCTCAGATTCGATACGAATGTCGGCTACTGGATTAAAAATAATACTATCAGAAACTTTAACACCATAAAACTTATTACGAGCGGTTTCATTCGCAATATTATTGATGGTCATAAAAGCTTGATGGGTATGTCCACCTTCCAAAACATTTCTGGCAGCGTCTACTTCGCGGAAAGTACCATACACAGAGCAATCGGCATCGGTTACTTCTGGGCTCGTATAATTTCCAAAGCGGCGAGCTAGTTTGTCGATTTCTTCATCGATGGATTTCTCTTCCACCTGTACATCATAGGCAGTAAAAGTATGAGATGGTGGTAAGGACAAATTCACTTCTGGAGCCAAGGCTAAATCGAAAGCGAATTCAAAATTTTCGGGTTTATCCCAATTCATTTCAAAATCGTTATCGGGCTTTGGCATTGGATTTCCCAATACATTGAGTTTATTATCGGTAATGAATTTATCGACAGAATCGGCTACGATACGGTTCAGCTCATCTACCAAAACCGACTTACCATACATTTTACGCACTAAGTTTTCAGGCACATGACCGGGACGAAAACCTGGCATCGAAGCTTTTTTCTTATATTTACGGATAGCATCATCCACCTGCGGCTTATAATCTTCAGGCGTTAACTGCACCTTCAACACTGCATTTAGTGTATCGATGTTTTCTTGTAAAATATTCATAGTATTAAATGGAGTTACTTATTTATAAACCTAACATACCATCTCATGGCGACAAAGTGGATGTCATGTTAGAAAATTCTATATTATAATATAGTGATTCATTGTTTTAGCAATTATTCCAATAGCGAAGCAAACCTCTTCACTTTTGGGACCAATTACATTCCATTCATTAAAGCCAGCTCCGATCTTCGGATCGGAGCTGATTGTGCGCATGGAGGGACTCGAACCCCCACCCGTGCGGCACCAGATCCTAAGTCTGGCGCGGCTACCAATTACGCCACGTGCGCGATTTCAATAATGAAGATAAAGAACTTCCCTTTTGATCCAGAACGAAGAATAATCTGCATTCCTTCCAATCGGAGGGCAAAAATAACAATCTTTTTAGCAATAAAGGCATGATTATACCGGATACTTTCTGAATTTAGCACCCTAAAATCAATCAATTAAGAAAATATGTCATTTAGAACCGTAAATCCCGCTGAAATTAAGACCCAGGAAATGCACGCGTACCTATTAGGAGCGGTGGCACCTCGCCCTATTGCCTTTGCTAGTACCATCGATAAAAACGGAAATGTGAACTTGAGTCCGTTTAGTTTTTTCAATGCCTTTGGATCCAATCCGGCAACTTTAATATTTAGTCCGGCATTACGTGGACGTGATGGCGCCACTAAAAACACATTAGATAATGTTCGCGAAATTGATGAGGTGGTAATTAATATAGTAAGCTACGACATGGTACAACAGATGTCGTTAGCCAGTACGGAGTATCCAAAAGGAGTAAATGAATTTGTTAAATCAGGTTTCACGATGCAAGATTCGGTTCTAGTTAAACCCCCGCGCGTACTTGAGTCACCAGCTCAGATGGAGTGTAAGGTCAAGCAAATTATTGAAACCGGAACCAAGGGTGGTGCTGCCATGTTGGTTATTTGCGAAATCGTTTTGATGCATATTCGGGAAGATGTGTTGGATGAAAAGGGAGCCATCGACCCATTTAAGATCGATCAGGTTGCACGTTTGGGTGGGAATTGGTACAGCAGAGCTGCCAAAGGATTATTTGTCGTTCCCAAGCCACTTACCACTTTGGGGATGGGTGTTGATGCACTTCCTGAAGCAATCAGGACGAGTAAAATTCTTACAGGAAACGATTTGGGACTACTTGGAAACACCGAAAACATACCTTCTACAGAGGATATTTTTGCATACTCGAACCGTGAAGACGTGAAAAAATTCTTCGACACACTGCAAGGTGATAGAGAGAATTTAACAATGGCGGTACACCTAGCAGCCCATCACTTACTCGAAAAAGGGGACACTCACGAGGCGTGGATGGTATTATTACATCATCATAAAAATTAATCATTTCTCCTCTGAAAAACCACATTTTTATCTCGTAAAAAAAATCTAAAAAAATAAGAAAATAATTTCCCCTCTGAGCCCCCTCTGAAACTAACAATTTCGCACTCCTGCATTGTTAATAAATTATTAGGAATACCGCCCTATGAAATTATTACTGAGATAAATTAGCACCATTCAATCTCATTAAACAAAAAAAAACAATGGCAACTAAAAAAAGCAAAGCCTGCTAAGAAGGCTACAAAGAAAGCTGCTCCTAAAAAGCTGCAAAGAAAGCCGTCCTAAAAGCTGCAAAGAGCTGCTCCTAAAAGGCTGCAAAGAAAGCTGTCCTAAAAGGCAAGAAAGCTGCCCAAGAAAGCCGCTAAGAAAGCTGCTGTCTAAGAAAGCTGCGAAAAAAGCTGCTCCTAAGAAAGCTGCGAAAAAGCTGCTGCTCCTAAGAAAGCTAAAGTAAAACGTACTCCTAATGCTGCTTTCATGAAAGCAATGACTCCAAGCTCTTCATTGGCTGCGGTTATTGGTGCTGGAGCAGTTCCACGTACTGAAGTAGTTAAAAAAATCTGGGGTTATATTAAAAAAGAACAACTTACAAGACAAGAAAAATCGTCGTATGATCAATGCTGATGATAAATTGAAAGTTGTTTTCGGAGGAAGAGGTCAAGTTTCAATGTTTGAAATGACTAAGCTTGTTAACAAGCACCTTTCTTAATCCTTAAGAATAGTATAGAAAAGGTCATCTCTATGAGGTGACCTTTTTTTATGGGCTCTATTTTTATAAGAGTGGATTTTAAGTTCAGATGGCTTTCTCAATTCACACCAATTTTATACCATCGACAAAGTATTCGAACACTTTAGTGAAGCAAATTTTAACTAAAAATAAGAGATCGAAATAAGAAATTTATGTACTTCGGGTATCGAAAGCATCCCGCAAGCCATTCCCCAATAATGTAAATGAGAGCACCATTAATGCGATGGCTACCCCAGGGAAAATAGCCAGCCAAGCAGCATCGACCACGATATAAGAATAGTTTTCTTTGATCATCATTCCCCAACTCGGTGTGGGTGGTTGCGCACCCATCCCCAAAAAACTCAAACCTGCTTCAAGCAAAATAGCCGATGCAAAATTTGAAGCTGCAATCACGATGACCGGCCCGATAATATTAGGGAGAATATGACGGAGAATTATGCGACTATCATTAAATCCTAATGCCCTACCTGCTTCCACGTATTGCTGTTCACGCAAAGAAAAAAACTGACCTCGAACCAATCGAGCCACCTCCACCCACATGGTGAGTCCTACTGCAATGAAAACCTGAACAAAACCTTTTCCCAAAGCCATGGTGATAGCAACCACCAATAATAAAGTCGGAATGGACCAGATCACATTAATGAACCATAAAATAATTTTATCGACCCATCCACGGTAAAATCCAGCGAGAGAACCCAATCCGATACCGATGAACAAGGAGATCACAACGGCGATTAATCCAACAGATAATGAAACTCGGGTAGCCACCATTAATCGACTTAATAAGTCACGACCAAACCGATCAGTACCTAAGTAAAATGTTTTTAAAGTGATAAACTGCTCAGCGGAAATCGTTTTTGTGGGACTTGTCAACGTGTTTTCACTTTCCAACAAACTTGCTAAAGACACTACACCCGGTTCACCCGGACTAGAATAATCATGCATATTCTCTATAAAAAAGAGAATCACGAAGTACTTTCCATTCATATAAAGGAATGAATTTATGTGTAGATGGACTCCCACCCCACCATTTACTAAGCATTGACTTTTCTTGATCGCTTTGTTTTGGAATTCTTAAAAAGGAAATTGAAGTTCCTGGAGATTGCAAACTCACTTGTAGGTTCATCGAGTTAGAATCGGGACTATTATCGGGAACCAAAACATAGCAAAAAACGGCAACAAAAATGGAAAGGGCAATCACCGTCAAACCGAACATGGCCGATTTATGATGCTTCGTTTTACCCAGGCCAGTCGGCCAGGTGATAACGTTTTGTCTTGATCCAATACCTATATTATAAGGTGATAAAGATAATTGCAAAAAACCAATTCTTAATAGTAATTGGAATTGTATTTAAGCTTACTTTTGAATAAGCTTAGTTTAAACCTTTAATTATGAAATCAAGACTTTTTATTTATTCACTATTAGTTATCTTTTTTATGGTTAATTCACTCGTGTTTTCTCAAACAAACGACTATTTGCAAAACAATCCCAATTGGCAATTACATAGTGGCTGCCCTTATCCGAGTCCTACTTGTATTCAATTTGAAGACTATAACTATTACAGCAATGGAGATACTACGGTAAACTCTGTTATTTACAAGAAAATTTTTAGAAAAGGGATTGGTACAGTTCAATCTTTTGGAGATCCGAATTGCATTAGTTATTTCTATAATTATATTTACCAATTCCCTTCCTTCTTTCTTCGTTCATCTGCCAAACAAATGTATATTTTGACACCTGGAAATACTATAGAAAACCTAATTTATGATTTCAATCTTAATGTTGGAGATTCTTTGCCACTAACTTACAATAATGAAGATACAACTGTCAGTGTAACGAGTATAGATAGTATCTATACTCCTTACGGATATCGAAAAAGATTTATGCTTACTGGAAATACTTTGTCACAATTTTTAATTGAGGGAATTGGCCACTCATCTGGATTAATTGAACCCATGCAAGTGTCTCTTGGTTGTGGATTTAACTTAACTTGTTTCAGTTTAAATGATACTTCTTATTTTCCTGTAATTGGACCGACATGTAACTTAGCTGTTGGAATGGTAGAAAATAAGACAAAATCAATTGTTTCAATTTCCCCAAATCCATTTTTTTCAAATACTGAATTTCAAATTGAACCTTCACTCATCAACGGGGAACTAAGTTTTTACAATTCTTTTGGGCAAAAATGTAAGACCATTACACATATTTTTGGCAGTCAAATTATATTGAAGAGAGAGAACTTAAGTGCCGGACTTTATTTTTATGAAATAAAAGAAAATCATGAAATTAGATCAGTCGGCAAAATTGTCATTTCTGATTAAGATTGACATCACCAAAAAAATAATAGTATTTTGATTAAAGCCTCAACTAATCTTTGAATTAATTTAATCCAAAGCGAAAATGAGAATCAAAAAAAAAATCAATATGCCTCCTCATTAAATGATAACACTTAAAAGAACGAATTCAAACCATCCAGATTTTCAACTACTGGTTCGAGACCTTGATCTTGAATTAAAAGTAAGAGACGGTGAAGATCATGCATTTTATGCACAGTACAATAAATCGGATAGTATAAAATATGTGGTGGTTGCCTATGAAAATTCAGAAGCGGTGGGATGTGGCGCCATCAAAGAATGGGATTCGCAAACCATGGAAGTGAAAAGGATGTTTGTTCCACTAAAAAATCGAGGAGAAGGTATTGCTTCACTCGTTTTAAATGAACTTGAAAAATGGGCGAAAGAACTAGGATATAAAAAATGCATTTTGGAAACGGGAGAAAAACAACCCGAAGCGATTCAACTTTATACTAAAAATAATTACAAACTCATTCCCAATTATGGGCAGTATGCAGGAGTAGAAGCCAGTAAATGTTTTGAAAAGTTACTCTAAGTAAAAAAATATACTTTCCTTGTTTTCCATCTTCTAAAAACAAAAATCTACTTTCTATTTTTCATTTCTTTCGCAATTTCCTGCGCTCCTGCATCGTTTGATTTTTGCAATTCTTCAATAATTGCTTGATGATCTTCTTCATTTCTATTTTGACTAAGCTTCCAAGCTCCTTCCATCTTTACAACTTCAATTTTAAATCCGCGAATGGCTTTGATAAATTTTTCGAAAAGTCCATCGGGTAAATTTTCTGCTAATGCAGGTTTTTCTTGTTCTTTTTCATAGCTGTTTTGCATTCTATATAAATGCGCTTTGAACTCATCTAAAGAAAGAGCTGTTAAATTCCCACTTACATGAACTGCTCTATAATTCCAAGTTGAAACATTGGGGTGACTATACCAAGAAGAAGAAACGTACGTATGTCCTGCAGAAAAAAAACTGCTAAGGCTTTCACTCCTTCCTTCTCGATAAAGGAAGCTTGTGGATTCATGTTAGAAATATGTCCGTATAAAAATAGTTTATCATCTTCCATCACCACTTCCATGGGAATATGTGTTGCCAATGGGAATTCATCTTCCTTCAAAATAAAAACCGCAAATGGGAACTCCTTAATAAACGCCAAAAGCTGCTCCTGGTTTTTTATACTATAGTGTGAAGGTGCGTACATTATCTAATAAATAAGTTCTACAAAATTATCAAATTATAATTACTGTCGCGAATCATTATGACAGTCTAATTAATTTTTACAATTACAGCTTGGTGAAAAAAACACATTTGTTTCGGGCAATAAGTTATAAATTTGCTCTTGTTCTTCCTGTGAAAATAAAATCCCTCTTAACTCCAATGTTTTTAAATTATGCAGATGTTTAATCTCTTCGGGCAATGCAATAATTTCATTATCCCATAATTCAATCACCTCTAAAAATTCAAGTCGACCAATAGTATGCGGCAAAGTTTCAATTACATTTCGATTCAATCCCAAATGTACTAATTGAGTACAATTCCCTATAGAATCGGGCAACATCTTTAAATTATTATAACTCAAATCCAACACTTGTAAGTTTTTCAATTCTCCAATCCATTCCGGAATCTCTGTTAATTTATTTCTTGACAACTTTAAAACTTGCAAATTTTTAAAGTTTCTAATTTCCTCTGGAACAATTTTATATTTTTGCTTACTCAAATCGAGTTTAAAAACGGAATCAGGTTGAGTAGTTGCAGTGGCAAGAGATTTAAAAGTTTTTTGTTGACGGAGCATTACAGAATCCAACAAAGTTTGTCCTTGACTATGGATAGCAAGAATGACAAATAAGAAAACAAGGGAAATTTTTGGGTTCAACATGAATGGTGAAGTTAAGCAGGACAACAAATACAAAACGAGAAAATTTAAAATTTATTCAAAAGAGAATTGTAAATAACTTTCTATTGATACTTCTACTTCATCGAAGCAGTTCATAACACTGCTCTTTGTCTTTATGCATTTGTGCAACCAGTTCATCGGCCGAATGAAATTTCAATTCAGGACGGAGGTAATGTTTAAAATGCAGAGTGATAGCTTCTCCATAAATGTCTTCATCAAATCCCAAAATATGAACTTCGATAGTTCGTTCACCATTATCGAATGTTGGACGATGTCCGATGCTCAAAGCTCCTTTCAACATTTTCCCGTTCCACTCTACCATCACAGCATAAATTCCGTTAGCTGGAACGAGTTGATCAGGATCATTGCATTGCATATTAGCAGTGGGAAATCCAAGTGTACGACCTAATTGCTTTCCTTTAATTATTCTTCCCGAAAGTCGATAATCGTAACCCAATAAATGTGCTGCGATGTTTACTTCACCGCGCTTCAGCGCATTTCGAATTCGAGTGGAACTTACCGCGATGGCGTCGATATCTTGCTCCGGAATTTCCTCCACTTCAAATCCCAACTGTGGAGCCATTTTTTCCAATTCATGCATGGATCCTTTACGTTGATGACCAAACTGGTGATCGTAACCGATGACCAAGGTTTTAACACCTAACTTCTCCACTAAAATATTTTTCACGAAATCCTCGTATTCCATCTTGGAGAAATCAATGGTAAATGGTTGAATCACAAGATGATTCACTCCAAAATGCTTCATCAAAGATATCTTATCATCCAATGAGGTGATCATTTCCAATTGGGCTGAATCTTGAAATAAAACTTTTCGAGGATGTGGGTAAAAAGTGAGCAAAACAACCTCTCCGCCCTTTTCTTTAGCCAAAGCAGAAAGTCGCTCGAGGATCATTTTATGACCAATATGAACCCCATCAAAAGTCCCAACGGTAACTATAGGATATTGAGGTTTAATAAATTCGTTAATATTTCTATAAATTTGCATTTTCGCTTTCAGCCCATTATTATCAACAAAATTGCGTAAAAATGTTGATAAACATATATTGAAGCAAAAATAGGTTTTACTTCATTGCGTGCGCTTTTTTATCTATTTTTGCACCCTCAAATTCAAATACCCAACCATGAATAAAGGTAAAATCGTTCAAGTTATTGGTCCGTTATCGATGTAAGCTTTGAAGGTGAAGGAATTCAACTCCCAAACATATTAGAAGCCCTAGAGATCATCCGACCAAATGGTCAGAAAATTATTTTGGAATGTCAACAGCACATTGGTGAAGATACCGTTCGTGCGATTGCGATGGATTCTACAGACGGATTAGTTCGTGGAATGGAAGTAATTGCTACGGGTTCCGCAATCAAAATGCCCATTGGAGAAAAAATCAAAGGACGTTTATTTAACGTTGTGGGAGAAGCTATTGATGGTATCAATGATGTTGATAATTCAAACGGGCTTTCTATTCATCGCGAGGCTCCAAGATTTGAAGATTTATCTACAGAATCGGAAGTTCTTTTTACAGGTATCAAAGTAATCGACTTATTAGAGCCATACTCCAAAGGAGGTAAAATTGGTTTGTTTGGTGGTGCTGGTGTAGGAAAGACCGTATTGATCATGGAGTTGATTAATAATATCGCAAAAGGATATGCTGGTTTATCAGTATTCGCAGGTGTAGGTGAGCGTACTCGTGAAGGAAATGACTTATTACGTGAGATGATTGAATCGGGTGTAATCAAATACGGCGAAGAGTTCAAACATAGCATGGAAAAAGGTGATTGGGATTTGTCGAAAGTAGATTTGAAAGAATTAGAAAAGAGTCAAGCAACACTTGTTTTCGGACAAATGAATGAGCCTCCAGGAGCACGTGCTCGTGTAGCTTTATCAGGATTAACTTTAGCAGAATATTTCCGTGATGGAGATGAGAAGAGTGGTGGTCGTGATATCCTTTTCTTTATTGATAACATTTTCCGATTTACACAAGCTGGATCTGAGGTATCTGCCCTTTTAGGACGTATGCCATCAGCGGTAGGATATCAGCCTACATTAGCTACGGAAATGGGATTAATGCAAGAGCGAATTACTTCTACAAAACGTGGATCTATTACTTCTGTACAAGCGGTTTATGTTCCTGCGGATGACTTGACTGATCCAGCGCCTGCAACTACATTTAGTCACTTAGATGCCACTACGGTATTGAATCGTAAGATTGCTGAGTTAGGTATTTATCCCGCAGTAGATCCATTGGATTCTACTTCACGAATTCTTTCTCGTGATGTTGTTGGTGATGAACATTATGATACGGCACAAGCAGTAAAAGAAATTTTACAACGCTATAAAGAGTTACAAGATATCATTGCTATTTTAGGTATGGATGAGTTAAGTGATGAAGATAAAATGGTAGTACATCGCGCTCGTCGTGTACAACGTTTCTTATCTCAACCTTTCCACGTTGCTGAACAATTCACTGGATTGAAAGGTGTATTAGTTCCTATCGAAGAGACCATCAAAGGATTTAAAATGATTTTAAATGGTGAAGTGGATGAGTATCCCGAAGCAGCATTTAACTTAGTTGGAAATATCGAAGATGCTATCGAGAAAGGAAAGAAATTGATTGCTGAAACCAAATAATTTAGAGTATAAAAAAACCGATTCATGCATCTTGAAATAATAACACCAGAGAAAAAAGTATTTGAAGGAGAAGTGAGTGAAATCATGGTACCTGGATCACATGGTCGATTTCAAATGCTCGAGAATCACGCATCCATCATTTCTACCTTGGTAAATGGTACCGTGAAAGTGAAGACTACGACAGGTATTGAAACCTTCGAATTGAAAGGTGGCGTAGTAGAATTACTGAACAATAAAGTGATTATTCTCGCAGAGTCTATTTAATTAAACAATTCATAACAGCCTATGGTTTAAAGCCATAGGCTGTTTTATTTTCAAAACTTCCATTTCATGTTTAATACATTGATTTCAAGTTAAGTATAACCAAAATTTATCTGATTTCATTTTATTTTTTGTATCAATTTCCCATTTAAAAATCAATATTTCCGTTCATTTTTTAAACAAAAATCTTACCCTTGAAGGGATACAATTCACAGGCAAATGAAACTATTTGGTCAAATAATCGTGTAATCGTATACTCTATCAATGCAGATCGCTATTATGTTTGAAAAATTATGCTTATATTTGGTTACTAAATCCTTCCATCATGAATAAAAGGATACTAATAACATTCTCTTCCATTCTCCTCTTAGTTGGTCTTTCGAGTCAAACTAAAGCACAATTAACTGTTAGTTCTGCTCCTACAATTACCCAACTTGTTCAAAATATTTTGTTGGGCTCAGGGGTAAGTGCAAGCAATATTACTTTCACTGGTTCCAATACAGCTCGCGGTAGTTTTAATTGCGCAGGAGCATGCAATGTTGGAATTGGTAATGGGGTATTAATTACTTCTGGAGGAATTTCAAACGCGATAGGTCCCAACAATTCTACTGGTCAAGGAACAGATAATTCCGCTGGTGCAGATACCGATTTGAATGGCTTACATCCAACAGGAAGTGGTCAGCAAGATGCTGCGGTGATAGAATTTGACTTTATGGTTGCTACCGACTCCGTGCGTTTTCGCTACGTTTGGGCATCAGAGGAATATCATGAATTCGTTGGAACAGGATGTAACGATTTTTTTGGCTTTTTTATTAATGGACCTGGTATTACTGGAAAGAAAAATATTGCATTAATTCCTGGAACCAACATTCCTATTTCAATCAATAATGTCAACAATGGATCAGCGCCTGCCATGACTTCTCCCTCAGGACCTTGTACCAACTGTGCATATTTCCGAGATAATACAGGCGGTACTTCAGTTCAATATGATGGAATGACAACTGTACTCACTGCTTCCACTCAAGTTTGTCCCTGCGAAGTATATCATATTAAATTGGCGGTTCAGGATTTCTGTGATGGCCTTTATGATTCGGGGGTATTCCTTGAGGGAAATTCATTTGAATCTTTTGGTGTTATTCCAATCCTCATTCCTGTAGGTCAGTACACACAAGTAGTTGACACCATTTACATTTGTCCAGGAGATTCGGTTAAATTTGCTGTCAATGCATGTCGATCTACTTTATGGTCGACAGGTGACACAACGAATTCTATTTGGGTAACTCAACCCGGTGGTTATTTCACTGCTATTACTAACCCACCTTGCTTTGCTTTTACCAACGTTCTTTATGTTCAATTTGTTAATTCAGCAGCTACGATCACGCCAAGTGGTCCTACTTCTTTTTGCCCAGGCGATAGCGTTGTACTTTCAGCTACCACAGGTGCAAGTTATTTATGGTCGAATGGAGCTACCTCGCAAAACATTACTGTGTTTGGTGCAGGGTCCTATCAATGTACTGTTTCATTTGGTGGAAACTGCATAGCATCTACCAACACAGTCAATACAACTTTACTCGCAGGATTAACACTTAATGTTGCTGCTTCAGGTCCTTTAACTTTTTGCCAAGGAAGTAATGTTACACTAACAGCATCTTCACCGAGCGTACTTTGGTCAACAGGTGCTGTAACGCAAAGTATCACTGTAAATGCAAGTGGCACGTATACAGTAACTCCAACGGCAGCTGGATTCTGTCCTTCACCAACTTCAACGGTTGTTGTGGTAAATACAAATCCATCGGTAAGTATTACTGGTAACAATACCATTTGTCAAGGATTTAGTTCAAGCTTATCGACTACAGTTCCGTTCAGTCAATATGCTTGGTCGGGAGGACAAACAACGGCAAGCATTTCAGCAAATACTGCAGGACCGTATACCGTTACTGTTTCTGATATTAATGGATGTACTGCAACAAATACATTTAACTTAACGGTGAATACTAATCCAGCACCAGTAATTGCAGGAACTTTTGCTTTTTGCCAAGGTGCTAATTCAGTATTATCAACCACGCTTCCTTATGCAAACTATAGTTGGTCAACAGGAGTTTCTACTTCAACTACGAATGTTTCTTTAGCATCCACCTATTCAGTTACAGTTACTGATGCTAATGGATGTACTGGAAGTTCGAGTCAACTCATTACGGTTTATACACCTCCTCTTCCATCCATTAGTGGCGTGACTGCCATCTGCCAAGGAGCTAATGCAAACATTACAGCATCTCCAGCAGGTATGAATTATTTATGGTCGAATGGCTCAACTAATAATTCTATTCAACCAACTACTGCAGGAACTTTCACGGTTACAGTAACCGATGGAAATGGATGTAGCGGAACAGCTAATCAGGTTGTAAGTGTAAATAATAATCCTACTCCAACCATCACAGGTAACTTAAGTGCTTGTCAAGGACTTTCGTCTACACTTGGTATTAGCTCATCATTTAATTCCTATGCTTGGAGTAATGGCGCTACCACATCTACTATTTCTGTCTCAACAACTGGAAATTATAGTGTGATTGTAACCGATGCCAATGGATGTACAGGAAACACAAGTGTTTTATTTAATTCCTTACCATTTACCAATGCTGTAATCACTGGACCTGTAGGTTTCTGTACTGGAAGCGGTGCAACCATCGATGCGGGTGCTGGATATACAAATTATTCTTGGTCGAATGGTAACACTGGTCAACAACTCAATGTTACTAACGGCGGCGCCTATACGGTAACAGTAACTGCACCGAATGGATGTACGGGTAGTAGCAATTATAATATCACAGCTTGGACATTACCAACAGCACAAATCACTGGTGTTGCAACCATCTGTCAAGGTGCTAATGCGAACATCACAGCTTCTCCTGCTGGCATGAATTATTTATGGTCGAATGGCTCAACTAATAATTCTATTCAACCAACAACTGCAGGAACATTTACAGTTACTGTAACCGATGGAAATGGTTGTACTGGAACGACTAATCAGTTGGTAAGTGTAAATAATAATCCTACTCCAACCATCACAGGAAACTTAAGTGCTTGTCAAGGACTTTCGTCCACACTTGGTATTAGCTCATCATTTAATTCTTATGCTTGGAGTAATGGTGCTACCACATCTACTATCTCTGTCTCTACCACTGGAAATTATAGTGTTATTGTAACCGATGCCAATGGATGTACAGGAAACACAACTGTTTTATTTAATTCCTTACCATTTACCAATGCGGTTATCACTGGACCTGTAGGTTTCTGTACAGGAAGCAGCGCAACCATCGATGCAGGTGCTGGATATACAAATTATTCTTGGTCGAACGGTAACAGTGGACAACAACTCAACGTTACTAACGGTGGTGCCTATACGGTAACGGTAACTGCACCGAATGGATGTACGGGTAGTAGCAATTATAATATCACAGCGTGGACATTGCCAACGGCGCAAATCACTGGTGTTACAGCCATTTGCCAAGGCTTATCGGCTAATTTAATTGCTGGTCCGGTAGGTGTCAATTATCAATGGTCTACTGGATCTAGTGCGAGCAGCATTCAACCAAATACAAGTGGGAACTATACATTAACAGTAACCGATAATAATGGCTGCACCAACAGCATTACACAAAACGTAACGGTAAACAGTAACCCTACTCCATCCATTTCAGGAACGTTTGTAGTTTGTCAAGGCGATCAAGGATTGCTAGATGTTGGAAATACTCCGGGTATGACATATTCATGGTCAACAGGAGCTAATGGATCGAGTATTCAGCCCACTACTCCTGGTTTATATACTGTGCTAGTTACTGACGCCAATGGGTGTACAGGTACTGCATCTCAATTGCTCAATGTTAATGCACTTCCTACTCCAACCATCAATGGAGATCCCGATTTTTGTACTGGAGATAATGTTACGTTAAGTTCGGCAGGTACTTATGTAAATTACCAATGGTCGAATGGGGTAAATACATCACAAAATATTATTTCAGCTGGAGGAAGTTACGTTCTTACTGTTACTGATAACAACGGATGTATTGGCAATACTAATTTTACAGTTATTGAAAATCCTCTTCCACAACCACAATTACCACTGAACACAGATCTATGTGATGGAAACAATACTATATTGAATCCAGGTAATTTTACATCTTATGTTTGGTCAACGGGAAGTGTGAGTTCAAGCATACAAGCTTCAAGTACTGGAATCTTTGTAGTCACCGTTACGGATCAAAATGGCTGCGTTAATTCTATTACTGCGAATGTGGTGGTTCATCTCAATCCCGTTCCGTCTATTCTTGGACAGAATGAAATTTGCGATGGTAAAACGACTGTATTAAGTTTAAATAGTAATTATGCGCAATATCTTTGGTCGACAGGAATTTCTACGAATACGCAAACCGTAAACACAGCAGGTAGTTATTCTGTTGTTGTTACAGATGCATTTGGTTGTACAGGTTCGACTTCATTTAGCGTTTTAGTAAATCCATTACCGTTAGTAAATATTACGGGAGATCTTGACAAATGCTCTGGGGAAAGTACCGTATTAAGTACTACACCTGGACAAGGAACATACAGTTGGACGAATGGAAGTACAACTCCTTCCATTACTGTTACAGCAGGAGGTATTTATACGGTTACTGTAACCACCAATAAAGGCTGTACAAAAAGTTTAGGAGTTACCTTCAACGAGCATCCAATTCCAATTGCAGCATACGATGTAGATCCAAACATTACTTGTGAGGAAATCAGAATAAAATTCCAAAACAAATCCATCAATGAAGCGAGTTCTACGTATTATTGGACATTTGGTGATGGCGGTACATCTACAGAGCGTTCTCCATTTCATGTTTATGCAGCACCTGGAGAATACAATACATACATGCAAGTAATTTCTCCTTATGGTTGTAAAGATGATACTTCACAATTAGTAGAAGTGATTACTCCTCCACTCCCAGAGGCGAGATTTAGTCAATCGACACAATTAGTAAGCATCTTCAACTCAGAAGTATCATTTAGCAATAGCTCTGTCAATTCCGTGCGTTACCGTTGGAGTTTTGGAGATGGTCATAGTTCATCAGAAGACAACCCATCGCATATCTTTGACAAAGTGGGTACCAATAAAATAAAACTCATTGCATACAACATTGCGAATTGTTACGACGAATACGAAACCAATTTGGAAGTAGCGCCATTCTTTATTCCGAATGCGTTTTCACCCAATGATGATGGCAAGAATGATGTTTTCTTTGATGGTACACCTGTATTGAATGTATCTTCATTTGACATGCAAATTTTCAATCGATGGGGACAAAACATATACAATACAGATTCATTCTTCCGACCTTGGGATGGGTACATGAGCAATGGAGATCCGTCACCCGAAGGATTGTATACCTATAAAATTAAAATCACCAGTATTAAAGGAAAATATTATGAATTTACTGGCTCTTTTAGTTTGATTCGATAAAAGTTAATACTTCATTTAAATGCGACATGTCATTGACTGTCGCATTTTTTTATTTCAATTTTCTTCACTAAATCACTTAAATTAGTTTTATACCAAATCCAATTATATTTTAGTCCGATCTGCTTCCCGAAGTCTATCGCATAGGCGTCAGGCTAAATTAAAGGTTTAGCAACAATTTGCAGTTGGTTTTGATCCTGCCTGCTTTGCTCCGCTGACCGCATGTCGCTGAAGCTTTAGCGGAGGCACAAGCTACAGCAAAAGCGATGCTGCAGGCAGGCGCGAAGTCTCGCGACTAACATCCAATTTGTAGAGACGCCATTAATGGCGTCTCTACAGGAATTCACCCCCTTAATAGAGCCCGCCTTCCATAAAATTGGATTTCATCCAATTTTATGGAAGGCGGGCTCATCAGTACCAATCAATAAATTATTTTAGATGCATGACAAGGCAAATATTTTTAAAAGAAGACTATAATTTTTAAGAGTGAAAAGACTGTTAATTTTCCCTCAAAAATTACTTCTTAGCCTGACACCTATGCGAACGCTATCGGGACTCTTTTTCACCAATACTTCTTAAAAAAATAGTTCCGTAAGTTAAGGCTATGCAACGATTTTTTTAATTCGTCTCGGTAAAAAAATACGTCGCAGCTTTGAACTAAAATATAAATGGAATTGGTATTAATTCCCTCATTCAAACATTCTACTTTTGATTACTAATATGATCTTAAAATAGATTATATTAGCACAACTTTGACCTTAAAAATTTATTCGGATGAACAAACAAATCGAACTTATTGTAAAGAAATTTATTCTTCAGAAAAAAGCTCACTCTTCCGAAGAAAATTTAAGCAACTATGAGTTAGCTAAAGGTCTCCGCATTTTAAAATTAACTTCATTGCGATGGATTAGAGATATTATATTCATTTTGCTTGGAATCTTCTCCGCTGCTTTTGGTTTGAAAAGTTTTTTACTCCCTAATTCTTTCATCGATGGAGGGGCAACAGGTATATCATTGCTATTAACTGAAATTACGGGGCTTCCATTTTCGCTTTTAATTATCACTGTGAATCTGCCATTTATTATTTTAGGATATCATGTGATCGGAAAACAGTTTGCTATTAAAACAGCCGCATCCATTTCTATCCTTGCATTGGTCATGGCCACAGTGAGTTTTCCTGATTTGACCGATGAGAAAATATTAGTTGCTGTATTCGGGGGATTTTTTCTTGGGGCTGGGATTGGATTAGCCATACGAGGCGGATCTGTCATTGATGGCACTGGAAGTACTCGCTCTATTTAAGTAGAAAGATGAGCGTTACTGTTGGTGATATCATTACCCTTCTTAATATTGTTATTTTTTCTACTGCAGCGTACTTTCTTTCCATTGAAACAGCGATGTATTCACTCATCACCTACCTCTCTGCATCTAAAACAGTAGATTTTATTATTGAAGGAATAGAAGAATACACAGGAATTACCATCGTGAGTGTACATAGTGAAGCCATTCGTAACATGATCACCATGAAACTAGGTCGAGGAGTAACAGTTTACAACGGAAAAAGAGGGTTTGGCAAACATGGCCACACCAATGAAATCGATATTATTTTTACAGTTATCACTCGTCTTGAAATCAACAAACTCAATTCCGAAATTCAAATTATAGACCCTAATGCTTTTGTAGTCATGAATAGTATTAAAGACACCATCGGTGGAATGGTAAAGAAAAGACCTTTGTCACATTAATTCAATTTATTGAATTAATGCTTAACTATTTTTGTCGTAATCACACCAATTTCTTCTGAAATAAATTGAGCTGAATAAATCCCTTTTGGTAAGTGAGCGATATTTATTTTTTCTGTAGGATTTGATACTTGACTTTCAACAATTAATTTTCCAACGGAATCAAACATCATCAACTTAAACGAACCTTGTATCCCACTAACATTAATAAAGTCATTTGTTGGATTAGGTCCAATTGAAATATTTCTACCATCGCCAGATTTAAGGTAAATGGCTACCCACTTGGTCAACTCTTCTTTCCCATCATAATCCACTTGACGCAAACGATAGTAACTGTTATTGGGTAAAGGAAGGTTATCAAAAAATTCATACGATGAAACTTCTGAACTATTCCCAACCCCTTTAACCTTACCCAAAATTTCTGAATGAATCATATCCTTACTTCTTTCTACGAGGAAATAATCATTATTTACTTCAGATGCAGTCGCCCAGTTTAAACGCACATTCATTCCTACTGAGGAGGCATTAAAGTATAACCAAGAAACAGGCAATGGAGAAATATTATTAGCCAATGCCCAATCACTTTGTGTAACTACGCCACTCACATTTACCTTATTTGCGGTTGCGCTTTGAGTAGGTAAAGCTGCTTGCCACTTATTGGTTCCGAAATGATAATTCTGAGCTCGCATCAACGAAGCATCATCATAAGGAGAAGGCGGTATTTCCGAAGGCAAATAATTAAATTCGATGGTAGCAAGTCCAGTAGAAGATGGAGTAATATTCCAAAAACGATCGACAGTTGCATCTCTATTATCGGGTAATAATCCAATTTCAGAATTCAAATTTGCAATAGATGGAGGCCAAGGTATGTTTGATGATCCAGTATGATAAGTTGCAAAATTTATGGTTCCTACATTCCCTGAACTCAATGTATAGATCAATGGAATATATTGAGCTGCTGCATATGCAAAAGGAATAATATAAGTTCCAGTAACGTTTGCCAAATTCCAATTTAATGCACCACTATGGTCTTGAGCTTCACTTCTTAAAAATCCATTGGTACGTGTGATTGCAGAAGGATCGGCTCGTTCAATGTAAATTGTTCTTCCTCCATTCGCTGGATTACCTGCAGCACCCGCCAAATTAATGATACCGTTAGTTAAACGAAGTTCTTGACGGATATAAACTGCATTTATAGCTGCTGGAATATTTGTAGGAGTAAGGAATGTGCCACTACCTGTATTATTAATTTCTAAAATTCCATACTTATGATTGTTCGAGGTAGCTATTCCAACATTAATACCAGTCAGAACTTGATTTCCAGTTCCATAATACTCAACAATACTATTTTGATCCAAGTAAAAATTCATGGCACCTACATTACTCAATGAAGCAACAGCAGTATTATTGAAAAATCCTGAAGCATGTGAAGTTCGTAAGCGTCCTGTATTCAATACTGAGATTCCTGAATTGGCAGCTGTAGCATCAGAATATATTTGATTTGCATTCAAATTAAGTGTAGCTAAAGGTTGCACTACCAAAAAATCTGTTGCTGCTGTAGCATGCGATGCTACTTGCAAATTACCAGCAACCACATCCAATAAACAACCACTTAAAATATTCTGTTTTACTTGTTGAATATCATGTGAACCGGAACGAGTCATGGAAATGGTACCAGCACGATTGAAATTTAAGATGCCAAAAACCGATGCTGTTCCGGCACCAGCCCGAGTCATAGATCCTCCTGTTCCTAATGTATAACTGCCCCCTTTAAGATAAAGCGTATTAATGGCGGTAGACGCAGCATTGGTACTAAAAGATATTGTTCCTCCACTTTGTGTAAAATTACCATTTACAGTCCATGTGATCGCATCTAAAGAAGAGTTTATTGTATTATTATAAATATTTAAATTACCTGCACTCTGCAAATAATTATTGACAAGATTAATATTGGCAATACCAGGACCACCTTTCATTGAAAGTGCACCTCCGCCCACAGTCAAATTTCCTTGTAGATTAGCGGTAAGCAAACCTGATTCTGAACTTAAGTAAGTATTTCCTCCATTGATAGCTACACTACCATTTATTGTCAACGTTAATGCATGCCCATTACCACCATAATTAGGAATCACATTAAAATAATTGTTTCCTCCAGAAACATTAAACGAACCCAGCAAATTGACCACTTCGGATCCTGTAGCATTATTGGAATTGAATTCACCTAATACACCAGAAATAGTGAAATCTCCTCCTACTTGCATAAACAATTTCGCGGTTGCCGCTGTAGTACTTAAAGTTGCCAATCGGTGAATAGCAAATAAATCAGTTGTATTCGAAAAACTAATATTCATATTACCAGCTACAACATAAGAAACAGTAGACGAAACTGTATTACAACTATAATTAGCAATGAAAACACCTCCAGTAAAATTCACACTTCCAATTTGAAAATTAGGTACACCTGCTGAATAGGTCGTGTTATTTTGAATGCCTCGAAAATCGCCAGCAGATTGTTTGTAAGTCCCAGTAATATTAAATGTTGGTAATCCATCCCCATTATAAATTCCATAAAACGTCCCTACAGCAAGATCAACGCTTCCCAGATTAAAATTCAAATTTCCATTTTGTTGATAGATGCCATATACAAATGAAGAATTCAATATTTGTAGTGCCCCTGATAAATTAATTACAATATTACCTGTACCGCTCTGCTTAAATCTTAAATAACCATTATCGACAATTACATTTCCTCCAAAGGAGAATGTTTTATTTCCGTTCGTATCATCCAAATACGTTGCACAAGCATTATTCACAGTAAAGTTTCCGAGTATGCTACGGGTATATCCTAACCCATTATTATTCCAGTAAAACAAACCGGGATTCCAATTCAATATTAAATTTCCAAAATTAGAATTACAACCTGTAATCATAGAAGCTGCAGTTCCAGACCATTTGCTAACTCTAAATGTGCTGTTTGCTTCAAAAGTTTCAACTCCTGCAAAAACCGTGGTGGCTGCTACTTGATTATTATTATGAATATATGTACCACCATTCAAGAGAATAAAATTTCCTGAAATTGTTAATGTCTTATTGGCTCCACCACCTGAAGTACCTGTAGTAAGTGTGCCGCCATTTTGAACAGTGACACTAGTAACATTAGCATTAGCAGTAACACTTTTTACATGTGTATTGCAAATAAACACAATATCGTTTGTAGTTGGAACAGAAGCTGCTGCTCCTCCGCCACAAGATGCTGTAGACCAAGACGTAGTTTGACTCCAATTTCCAGTTTGACGTGAATAAAACGTAGCTGCATCGGCACCTGCAAATAGTAAAATCATAAACATTGATAATACTATCAATTTATGTAAAAAATTCATTTTTTAATGAGGTATTTTAATGTCTAAATATCAACTATGAAATGAAAGAATCTTAAAAAACTACAGTCTAAGATTCCCTAATTCTGATTAATAAACATCTAAAATTTCGTTGAATAAATTCCTTCTTCACTTAAAAAGCGAAGTAAATAAACACTATTTCTAGGTAAGTCTATTGGAAGTAAAAGCGAAGACTCATTCACAATATTCTTTTCAAAAAGCAAACGTCCTGTCAAATCATAAATAGATATAATACCAGAGGATAATTCAGGTAATATAATTTGTACTGAAGAATTATTTACATTAAACCATGCACTTATTTCATTCTTTTTCTTCTGAGACTTATAATAAACAACTTCCGACCAATACTGATCTCCATTAAAATCTGTTTCCTTTACTTTATAATATGCATCAGTAGAAAAAGCATCTTGATCTAATAATGAATAATTCCTTACTTCATTACTATTCCCCGATGCAGCAACTGATCCGAGTTCTACAAAATTCGAATTATTTTTCGATTTAAAAACGGTAAAAAAGTCTGTGTTTTTTTCAGACAGTGTAGACCATTTTATTTTTACATCTTTTCCTGATGGTTCTGCCATCACTGAGCCCCATTCGAGAGGAAGATATGAGGTTCCAGCAGCTAAAGCCCAATGAATATTTCTGGTTGCAAGCGGAACATTTACTTGATAAGGAGATGATGTTTGACCAACTGTAAGCGGTAACCAAGCATTTGTAGTAGTGCTATAAGCGGAGGCCCACATATAATTGGGGGTGTTAAAAGGAATCCCTGGTAATTCAGAGGCCACATAAGTAAAATTCAAATTATACACATTAGTTGCACCTGTACCACTAATTCTCCAAAAACGATCAACGGTGGCGGTTCTATTATCAGGTGCTAATCCAAAATTGCTGGCTAAATTCGTTACTCCTGGAGGCCAGGGTAAATTAGTTGCTGGGGTATGATAGGTTGAGAATGATACAGTACCTGCGTTACCAGAAAGCAATTGATACGTTAAAGGAATATAATCTGTACTGGAATAACCAAATGGGATAGTATAGGTTCCTGCGGTTGAAGACATAGTCCATACGATTCGTCCACTATGATTGGTTGCTTCACTTCGAATATAACCACCCGTTCTAACAATGGCTGTTGGATTTGCATTTTCGATAAAGACATAACGCCCGGCACTCCCTGGGTTTCCAGGAGCATCGCATAAATTAAATTCGCCTGCTGTAATTCTTAATTGAGTTCGTACATAAACCGCATTCGTAAAAGATGGCATATATGTTGGGCTTACCCATGTATTGGAAGGACCAACATGATTAATTTCTAAAATTCCATATTTATGTTGAGTTAATGTAGCAACACCAACATTAATTCCAGAAACAAAACCATATGTGTTCGTATTATATTCAACAATACTATTTGCTCCAAGAAAATAGTTCATATTTCCACTCTTTCGAAGTACTGGATTATTTGTATTGTCATACAACCCTTGAGGACGTGCTAAACGCAATCTTCCATCATTTGCAACAGTAACACCTGTATAAGTATATACAGTGTCCGAAGAAATTTGATTCGCCCCAACGGACAAAACACCACCCGACTCAACAGTAAGCATATCTAACATTGGTGAATTATGAGAACATATTTGAAGAGGACCAGAAGTAACGTCTACGGTACAACCTGCCTTCACATATTGTTTACATTGACGAATATTATGACTCAAATTTCTAAAATAAGTAATAGTCCCTTGTTTCATAAAATTAATTCTGGAAAAATTAAGTGAGCTACCACTTCCCGCCCTGAGCATACTTGCTGAGTTTGAAATCGTATAAATTGGTCCATTAATATTTATTTGTTGTAATGAAGGCGAATCAAAATCATCAAAATATAATATTCCTCCGCTCTGAACGAAATCTCCATTCACAGTTAATTCAATGGTGTCATTTGCAGTACTAGTTTGTGATAGCTGATTATACCCATGTAAGTAAAACACACTGCTCACTAAGTTTTGAGTGAACAATCCATTTACTGTAAACAACGCTCGTCCTGTTGAAGATTTCAAGATCGCTATACCACCAGATAACTGTACCGTTCCATTTACGGTTAAAAAAGTTGAATCAGATGCATTTTCACTAAACCAAACCACTCCTCCACTCATCAGCAATCCGCCTAAAGTAATATAAACTTTATGACCATTAGTTTCATCCAAACTTCCATTAAAAATTGTTTTGGCCCCTGTAGAAGTAAAAGTACCATTTACAATTGTTGTTTCTTCTCCTGATGATTCTGACGTTTTAAATTCACCTGTTGAAACACCAGATATCGATAAATTACCACCAACGGTAAACAAAAGACGTGTGTTTGATTTTACTCCACTCAAAGTAGCTAATCCTAATAAATTGATTTTATTAGCAACTGCTGTAAAATTAATGGTTGCATGACTTAGAATATTTACCGTGGCAAGTCCATTAATATTATGCGCGTTAGAAGCCATAAAAATACCATTCGAATATGAAAGCGAATGAATAGTGAGAGTTGGAACCCCATTATTTAATATCGTTGGCGCATTAATACCATAAAAATCACCAGTAGATGTGAATACACCATTTATATTAATTGTAGTATTACCTATTCCATCTAATATTCCATCGTAAATACTACCTGCTACAGTGGTAAGGTTATTAATATTAAAAATGAAATTATTAGATCCATTTGCAATTCCTGTGAATCGTCCTGTAGCATTGAGTATTCCATTTCCAACTACACTAAATGAAACACTTCCTGAATTCGAATCTTTAATTCTTATTTTTCCATCTACCTGCAAATTACCACACAAACTGATAGTTACATTGCTTGTTGAATTATCCAAAAAAGTTTGACAAGTAGGTCCAACTATTAAATCTCCTTGAATTAACCGAGTAACCCCTAAGCTCTGATTATTCCACCAGGATGCACCCGTTGTAAAATTTAAATTTACATGCCCAAAATTGGATGAAACTGATGTCACTAATGACATAGTATTTGAAAACCAATTATTTACTCTTACTAAACTCGTTGGTGAAAAAAATTCAGTTCCTGCAAATAAAGTTGTTGTTGGATTTACAAAACTATGCTGCACTAAAGTTCCTCCATTTAATACAGTTAAAGTATTTGTTATCGTAACAGAACGATTCGTTGTAGATCCTCCTCCATTCTGGAAAATAGCATTATTATTTACCGTTAAACTATTTATTGTTGTATTGATATTGCACGTTAAGCCTACACCGTTACAAACAATAACATCATCTGTCGCTGTAGGTAAAGTAGGAGGAATAATAAAGCTTCCGCAAGCTACTGTTGTCCAAGTAGTTAACGAATTCCAATTTCCAGTAACTACCGCATAATAAGTAGTAGCCTTGCTATACGTTGATAGCAAGCACAATGCAATAAGGAATACTGTCCGAGTGATGGAACTCAAGGGCGTTATAGTTGTTAAATAAATAAGATGATAAAGCTAATCTACCCTTACAAAAAAACACTAAATGTTTGGTAAGCAATGGTATTTTAAGGGTCAATTAGGAGTTTCCCAATGACAATTCAATAATAGCAATTTTTTACCACTCCTGCAAACATAAATTCCATTTGTTGATAATTTCAAATTAAAAATATTGGATTACCAAGGGGTTAAACTTTAGCTAGAGATAAAATTGTTTTTAAAAAATAATTTCTTGAGAATAAAAATCAGTAAATAGGAGTATCGATTTTTTATAAAACAATTCCAAACAACATCGCTCTTTTCAAATATACTTTTGTTCCTGCCGTTACAATCGCACCAGGCTGAAGCTGATTCATCTTATACAATTTCGAAAGCTTGACACCATACTGCTGGGAGATATCATGCATGGTTTCTCCTTCTTTTAGGATATGCGTAAACGTAGTCGATTTATTCTTTTTAGCTTTAATAAAAACTATATTACCCACTTCTAAAATATCATTTTTATCTGCATCATTAAATTCTAATACTTGCCAAAGTTCGATGCCATGATCACTCGAAATTTTTGTCCAGGTGTCGCCCTCACGGGCGTAGACAAAAGGGACGCCATTCACCGTATTAGCATCCGTGGAAGAAGTTTTTTGGTTGGTATTTGTTTTAACAGATTTGATTTCTGTTTTCTTTTGAATCGGTTTGACAGGAGCATCCACTTTCTCCGCGGTTATCGGAACTTTTACTCCTTGCAAATCGAACTCACTCAAATTATATTTTTCAATGATACCAATTATTTTGCTCGCGTAACTTGGGTTCGTAGCATACCCTGCCTTCTTCAAACCATGTGACCACCCTTTGTAATCGGTAATTTCCAAATCAAATAAAAAATGATATCGATCACGACTACGCAAAAAATCGCTATGGTCATCGTACGACTGCATTACATTTTCATATTTACGAAAACACTCATTTGGAGCATCGTCATCTTTATGAAATGTATCTCCACTCCATTCTTTATGACACTTTATTCCAAAATGATTATTTGCTCCTTTTGCTAAGGGGCTATTACCATAATCTGATTCGTACATACCTTGCGCGAGGGTAATGCTAGATGGAACACCTGTCTTCATCATGTCAGATATTGCAGCATCTTTGAACATTTCAATATACAACTCTGGAGTAATTCGACCAGTATCACTTCGCAAATTGGGTTGCGCTTGAACAATTACCAATCCCCCAGAGAAGAAACTAACGAGACTTATTAAGATTATTTTTTTCACCTTACAAAGGTAACGAGATTGAGTGCGAATTATTCTTTTACATTTCAGAGCTATTAACAACAAAATGTTAATGATCGAAATATTGCATTCCTCCACTATGAATTACGATGATTTTCGCATTTTCTGGAAAATAATCCTGTTGCAATAATTGTTGAACAGCAAAAAACAATCTTCCTGTATAGATGGGCTCAATCAGTATATTCTGATTTTCGTTCCATTTCCCCACAAAATCATCTAAAAAAGGACTTTTTTTAGCATATCCACCAAATGTAAAGTCTGAGTTTAGCCTCACAAATTCATTGACAGTTGACTCTCTTTCTTCAAAAACATACTCTTCTTGCCGGGCTTCCAATACTTTAATACCTATTATTTTTTGATGCCTTTCTGTTTGAAGTGAGAGTCCCTTCAGCGTTGCTCCAGTACCAACAGCTAATAAAATATGCGTGTATTCGGAGGGAATATACTGAGCAATGTGTTTACATCCTTCAACTCCCAATTCATTACCCCCACCCTCAGGAATAAACATAAAATTTTCAAAATTCGAAAAATCGACACAGGGATTTTCTTGTTTTCTCATTTGCCTATACTTTTCTCTCGCAACATAAACAATCTCCATCCCATTTTCCTTGGCTTGTTGGATTGTATGGGTAGGAACATCAGGCTCAACTCCTCGTATAATTCCAGCTATTGGAATCGAAAGGTCTTTCCCCACTTGAGCCAAAGCTGCAATATGGTTAGAGTATTGGCCACCAACACTGACAATACCATCAAATCCATTTTTATAAAATTGTTTGATATTTTCAAACAATTTAAAAGTTTTATTTCCACCAGTTATGGGATGAATAGCATCAAGTCGCAAAATTGAAATTTGCCGACTTTTACCGTTCACATCTAACCATCGATGATCGATGGTTACTTCTTTAGGGATAAAATAATCTTCTAAATATGCAGCGCTTAGCAAGATTTATCGTTGAGCGGTTGTCTCCAAATCAACATGTAAACTGCGTGCAAATATGTTCCAAGCAATATTCTCCTCTGGCAATGCAGTCACAATCGATTTCCCATCTTTCTCAAACACCCGTACACAAACGTTTCCTTCGGCATCCTTTTCTAAACGAGAAATTGCAAATAGTTGATTATTTTTTTCTACATTCCATGTCAAATTTTCGGGAGTAAATACAAAATTTACAGTTGGCTTCGCATTCTTCTTGCTCAAATCGGTAATGATAAATCGATTCTTCACCGCTTCGATTTTATATGTTTTACCTTTGAAATAAACGATTTGCTCTTCGTGATCTCCCTCCTTCATGCTGATGGGATTGCTTCCTGACCAAAACTCAATTAAGTTTAAAAATACAGCATCAACAAATGCCGCTAATGGATAAACTGGTATCACGCACAATGCAAAAAACACAATAGACCGAACAAATTTATCGTCAATGGATCCATTCCATTCATATACTTTTTTGGTTAATTCAAACGATCCGTAACAGCCTGTTTGCATCAACATTCCAATTAAACAGATTGACATTACCGTTGCTCTAAGAAATTTTTTCATGATCTATTCTATTATGAGACAAAAGTAACTTCAATTCATGCTCTAGAAATTAAATTAGCAGATTTTTCATCCACATGGATATGAACAATTTTTTGGTTGGTTTTTAATAATTTTGCATTGAATCAATATTGGCAAAAAAAACATATCTGCCAATAATACAACATGGCCTTCACCGACAAATTCGATAAAGAAGATTATTACCTTACCGAGGAAGGATATATTGTTTTCACTGAAAAATACCATCTTAAAAGGGGATTTTGCTGCCAAAGTGGATGTAAACACTGCCCGTGGAAGGAAAAAAGAACAATACCAGAAGAAAAAAAGAAAGATTAAGTATAGTTCTCAAACTTCGTTTTTTGATTATCAACCCCTTGACATTCAACTCTACATTTATTGATTTTTAAGAGATTTAAAATTGTAATTTTGCTGAACTAAAAAGTTCAAATGATGCAAGATACAGCCACCAAACTTGATTTATCTACTTCAAAAACACCAACTGGAACCTCCATTAGTTGTAAAGGATGGGTACAAGAGGCCGCATTGCGAATGCTTTGCAACAACTTGGATCCGGATGTTGCAGAACGTCCCGAAGAATTAATTGTTTATGGAGGAAGAGGAAAAGCAGCTCGCAATGTGGAATCATTTCACCTCATTGTAAAAGCATTAAAAGACCTTAATGATGATGAAACGCTAGTTGTTCAAAGCGGCAAACCTGTTGCTATTTTACCAACACATAAAGATGCTCCTCGCGTTATTATTAGCAATTCTCAGCTCGTTCCAAAATGGGCTACTTGGGAAGTGTTTGACGAATTAGAGAAAAAAGGATTGATGATGTACGGACAAATGACAGCCGGCTCATGGATTTATATTGGATCGCAAGGCATTGTTCAAGGCACGTATGAAACTTTTAATGCTGTTGCAGATAAACATTTTGGAGGCTCATTAAAAGGAAGGCTTTGTGTTACCGCCGGATTAGGTGGGATGGGCGGCGCTCAACCCTTAGCTATTACCATGGCTGACGGAGTTTGTTTAGCGGCGGAAGTGGAAGAATGGCGCGCACAAAAACGTGTCGAAACACGTTACCTTGACTATATTGAACGTGATATTGACAAAGCCATCGACCAAGCACTCGCATTTAAAAAGAACGGAGAAAATAAATCGATTGGTGTAATTTGTACCGCCGTACAATTATTAAAAAGATTAAAAGAAAGAAACATTATTCCAGATGTATTAACTGATCAAACATCTGCTCACGATCCATTAGTAGGATATTTGCCAGAAGGAATTTCTATTGTAGAAGCCAATGTACTGAGAGAGAAGAATCCAGATCGCTTGGTTGAGATGGCTTATGATTCGATGGCAGAACATGTATTACTGATGATTGAATTACAAAAACTCGGAAGCGTCACTTTCGACTATGGTAATAATTTACGTGGGCGTGCTTTAGAGCGTGGAGTTAAAAATGCATTTGATTTTCCTGGATTTGTTCCGGCTTATATTCGTCCCTTGTTTTGTGAGGGAAAAGGACCTTTTAGATGGGCCGCATTGAGTGGTGATCCAGAAGATATTCGTGTAACGGATGAGGCTATCCTAAAACTTTTTCCAAATGACATCGGTTTACATCGTTGGATAAAAATGGCGCAAGAGCGCATTGCATTCCAAGGTTTACCTGCACGCATTTGCTGGATTGGTCAGGGTGACAGAGAAAAAGCAGGACTTCTTTTTAATGAATTGGTAAAAACAGGAAAAGTGAAAGCACCTATCGTTATTGGTCGCGATCATTTAGATACTGGTTCTGTGGCTAGCCCTAACCGTGAGACCGAAGCCATGTTGGATGGATCGGATGCTGTTGCAGATTGGCCCATCTTAAATGCATTGATCAATACTGCAGGTGGCGCAAGCTGGGTGAGTTTACACCATGGTGGTGGGGTAGGAATGGGTTATTCCATTCACTCAGGAATGGTCATTGTTGCTGATGGTACCGAGGACGCAGCACGACGATTAAAAAGAGTTTTACATAACGATCCTGCTATGGGCGTAATTCGCCATATGGATGCAGGATATGACATTGCTACTGATACCGCTCGAAAACATCGTTTAGATATTCGAGAACGATTGAAGTAAATTATTCGGGTTCACTCCAATAATTTTAAAAGAAGTGAACCCGAAATATTTTATTAATATTTAATATATTTAGTGAACCATTCACGAGTACCTTGACGGAAGGTTGCAAAGTGTAAGCCTTGATTCAACTCTTGAACATCTAGTTGATACTTGTTTTTGTCATCCAACACTATTGTTTCTTTCGATAACATTCTTCCTCTTACATCAGAAATTGTCATTAAAATCTCTGATCCATTCGCATCTTTCAATTCAACATAACAAAAATCACGAGCAGGATTTGGTGAAACCGTTATTTCCTGAGAATTTATATTATCCATAGAAATTAAACCAGTAACACCCGTGTTTTCATACCCACAAGTTTTCCCAATGGTTATACCTCCAAAATCAGTTTCAGTAGTGTCATAAGTAAGAATAAATCGATGCACCATTTTCCCATTTGTTAAACTCGTATACGAATAGGAAGTGATATTATAGAGAGTAATTTCAGCAGGAAATGGAATTCCAACATAAACCGTAGAATCAACAATGGCTTGTGTTGACTTCGTACGTAGGCAATTGGAATAGGTGCCAGAAGGATTAATTACCGTACCCCATCCATCAGCTACTGTAGTAATAGTTCCATTTCGATACGTATTAACCGTTATGCCTCCTGAATTTGTACTCTGCAATCCAGAAAAAACATCAGTATAGCTTGTATTATAGGTCAAAGGAAAAACCCAATTGGTTTCTGGATTAGTATAGTTTATAATAAAATTGGATCCTCCAGAGGTCAACCCGAGACCATTTAATACTAATATAGACGATGAAAGCGTATAGTAGCTATTTGGAGTATTTACTCCTGTATTAATTGCTAAATTTGAAGTTGGGAAACTAGAAAAATATGGAGTTGACGCTGCTGTAGCAAAATAAAAATTTAATGTTGAAGCTTGTACAGCATTTGCAAAATTCCAAGTTTGATTGGCTCCTGCATTTCCAGGATTAATGTTAGTCGTATCAACCGTAATACGTGGTACAACACTTCCTGCACCATAAATGCTTGCACTAGTAAATGTAGGTTGAGCAATTAAGTGTGAACAGCAAATAATTGCTGATAATAGTGAATAAAGTTTTTTCATAATAGATATGTTTGATTAAATTAAGTGATAAAGGTAGAAAAAAAGTGTTGCTAAGAGTAAACTTTTTAAAAATATAATAATTTGTTAATCAATATCTTAATGGTAACATTAGAGAACTCCTTTAATTTCATCGATAGAACCGAATAAAACACTTTAAAAAGGAATTGTATATTTCAGTAGACGCAAGATACAATCACACGGATTAACCATAAATTTGCATTTAAATAAAAAATAAAGCAAGCCATTTTAAAAAAATTAAATTTAATTTATCTAAATAAATACAACTTAGAAATGGTAAGAAACACTAATAAAATAAAAGGCTTTTATAGAAATATTTTCATTTCTATTTTTTTTATTTTTTATACAAATAACTTAGTTGGGCAAACCAATCAACTTATAATTTTCACCGGTTCCGATTGGTGTTTACCATGTATGCGACTGGATAAAAGTATATTAAACGATTCCTTATTTATTCAATTTTCTTCTCACTCTCTAACTTTCATTCACGCCGATTTTCCACAAAAGAAAAAATTAAGTGCCGATGTAATTTTTCGAAATGAAAAATTAGCTTCATTGTATAATCCAGAAGGGATCTTTCCTTTTATTGTAGTGGTCCAAAATGGATTGCCAACACAAATTCCATTTCATGATCAATCTGCAAAAGAGCTCATAGCATCTATTCAACATATTTTGCAAGGATATGAATGAGTATCAGATTCAATGCAAGTTAATGGGTTCAGCTTTTGAATTGATCGTGGTGGCGCATGATTCTACAGAGGCTGATGGTTTTTTAAAAGCAGGGATAAATGAAATTAAAAGAATTGAATATTTACTTACTGAATTCAAACCCTCGTCAGAAACATCAAGAATCAATTCTTTTCCAGCCGATGAAATTTTTACTATCGATCCCGAAGTACATCAACTTCTTCAACGTTGTCAAAAATTATATTCCATAAGTCAAGGTGCTTTTGACGTGAGCATGGCTCCACTTAAAAAATTATATTCGTTTAAAAGAACAGAAGAGAAGCTACCCTCTTCAGATGAAATTCATTCTACACTTCAAAAAACTGGATTTAATAATATTTTATTGTTAAACAACAACCGAATTTGTCTATTAAAAAAAGACATGAAAATAAGTTTTGCTGCTATTGGAAAAGGCTACGCTGCGGATAAAGTTCAATCACTATGGAAGCAGATGGGTGTCACTGGAGGCGTAATCAATGCCAGCGGTGATATCAGTGTTTTAGGGAAGCGTGCCGATGGTCGTTGTTGGTCGACAGGAATTTCCAATACCGATCGGACACAATTACTTCTTAAACTACAAATGCCCTCAGTGGCGGTAGCTACTTCCGGCGACTACGAACAATATTTTGTATGCGATGGAAAAAGATACAGTCATACTTTACATCCAAAAACAGGAATGCCAGTACATGGAATTCGTAGTGTGACGGTGTTTAGCCCCTCTGCTGAACTGAGCGATGCCTTAGCTACTGCAGTCAATGTAATGGGCGTTGATGAGGGCAAACATTTTATCCAACAACTTCCACAAACTTGGTATTTCATTCTCGATGAAAAAAACAATATCCATAGCAATTTACCAGCATAGAATCATCCTATGTATAGTACTATTCACTCTGTGGACTGTATCGGCTTGTCAAGTCGTGAAGCCGTATCAAAAAGCGTATCTCAACGATCAGAAGATGCAATTTGATGCGAATGGAATGAAAAAATTTGAAAATTATTTTCAATCGATTCGTGAGGGCGCTATCATGCCAGGCTCCGATAAAAGCAGTGGAGGCTGCGGCTGCAATTAAGATGAAAAAGATTTTTATTATAGCTGGAATGCTTTGCTTGATTTCAAAAGCAAAAGCACAAACTGTGGATAGTAATTATCAATATCAAAACATCGACAAATCAGAAATAGAAGCGCTCTATAGTTATTATACGCAGGATGGCAAACACAGCGCTGTAACCGGTGGACAAGGTACTGAAGAACTCAATGTACAAGCGGTTTCATTAAAAGCGAAACATTACCTCACTCAAAAATTTGATTTGAATTGGAAAGCTGGTGTTGATGTGATTACTTCAGCTTCAACAGATAAAATCGACTACGTACTTACTTCGGCCTCAAGAGTAGATCGCAGAATATTTGCTGATTTAAATTTTTCAATTCATGCTAAAAACAAATCACTTGTAACCTTTGGCACAGGTGTATCAGCAGAATCAGATTATCTTTCTGTGCCCGTGCGATTGAATTATCGCTCGCAAGAAACAACAAATGGAAGTCAATGGAATCTTTCTTTGGATGCTGCTTTTGACGATTTACGCTGGGGTAGATTTAATCCGGATTTTTATTCACCTGTCCGACTCGTTTATCCCATCGAATTAAGAAGTACCGATTGGTTTAAAAATTACCGAAGGCAAAGTTATAATTTGATGTCCTCCTATTCTATTTTACTCAGTAAAAAATCACAGCTAGCATTCTTTGCAGGGATGAGTTTACAGGAAGGTTTATTATCAACACCTTTCCACCGAATTTATTTAACGAATGGAAATACTGTAATTGAAAAACTTCCTTCTCAACGAATAAAAATTCCATTGGCTGTTCAGATGAATTCCTTTATCAGCTCCCAATTCATCCTAAAACAGAATTTAGGATTGTACAAAGACAATTTCGATATCCATGCTATTTCACTAGAAGAAGAACTCAGTTGGAAAGCAAATCGTAATATGTATTTATCGATTTTTTCTAGAGCCTATGCACAAACTGCATCCATTTATTTTAAAGAGAAAGGCGAGCATCATGCAAACGATTCTTTCTACACCTCTGACCGAGATCTTTCCAAATTCACCTCTTTAAATACAGGATTAGAATTATTTATTCATCCTCTTTCCGCAGGGAAAATAAATATGATAAAAGGAATTGGATTTCGAGCAGCTTATTATAAAAGATCTGATGGATTGTGGGCAATTAATGGGTCGTTGCTAGTTAAACTTTGATAGGGCATTAGGCGAAAATTTTCTCATTAAGACACGGTGTCGAAAGTTTGATAGGTCGCTAAAGTGGCTCGCAAAGGCGCAGTCCCGATAGCTATCGGGACGCAAAGATACTGCTAAGTAAATCCCTTCATTAAAGACGCAATCCCGAATGCTATCTGAACGCAAAGACTGCGCAAAGACAAACTTCTCCTTAAAGTCTACTCAGAGAAAACAAAAACTGCATTCATTTTTTAGATCAAAAAACTTGTCATTTATTCAATCACCAAACGTTCAATTACGTGAATGCCTTCGCTTTTAAAATTCACTAAATACATTCCAGAAGGGAGATGACTTAAATCCAATTCCAATCCATCAGTTCCCAATGAAATTTCTTGCTCTTGCATGACAACTTTACCCATCACATCCACCACTGAAAGTTGTGATAGTTGACCTTGCAATGAATTTGATTTAAGTTTGAATATTCCTTTCGAGGGATTAGGAACGATGGATAAAATTCCACTCTTATACAAATGACTATTTCCAGTAACAGAAATGCATCCATTATAAATCACTTTATACGTTTCTTCATAATCTGAATTCACGCTAGCATTGATCTGCGAAATACAGATCGTTGATGAACTCAGTGAACTATAATAAACACGAAGGAAATTCACAGGAACACTTTGCTTAATCAATGAAACTTCGGAAGTATCTAATAAAATAATTCTACCCGTAGAAGTGTTCCAATGAAATAAAGGTTCGAATCCAGAATAGATTGAAACAACAGAATCAATTTGAAGTCCCGACAACGTAAAATCCAATCCTAACAATCGACAGTCTGCATTCGCAACTTGCAAATCCAAATACTTTGCGGTAGTATTTATGGCTCCAATTCCTAGTTTAACGGTATCATTAATATTTAAAATATTCCAAGGGAATTCGCAATGCCTATGCGTGTTTTGTGTCCCTCCCTGATGGCTGTGGGATCCATTTTGAGAACGAATGCATCCACTAAGGAGTGCGACATCAGTGACAGTTAAACTATTATCACCATTTAAATCATTACAAGGGAAAACCGCGTTTTGCGAAGTAATATCGGTCATGTAAAGATTAATATCTGTGTCGGTTTGAAGGGTATCTAAATCCAAGTCTCCACGCACACGTGAACCATTACAATTCCCCATACAATCATACACTGCTAAACCAAAAGTATCTCCAGCACAATCAATCAATGGTTGACAATTGGGAAGTACGGTAAATGAAGGAACATTAAGTGTGTCGCGAGTAATATTGATACAAACCGCGGCAACATTATTATCGAAACGTTGTTCTTGTCGACCCAATGCATCTGGATCTTGATCCCAATTCACACGAATGACTAATGTATAACGACCGGCAGGAATATTCGTAATATCGAGCCATTGGCAAGCTAATCCAGCTCCATAAATATCGGCGCAACCAGCTGAGATCCCCATATTACCACATCCATATTTTGCAACACCACCAAAGCATTGCAAATCGAGTACACAAAAACCATTTTTAAATCCTGCTTGCATCGGCACACCCAAACTATCATAAATATCATACTCCGCATAGCCAGCATAATGCCAATGCCCGTGACATTGATCAAAAACAAACTGCGTATTACCCGTCATTGGTTGACCAATATAATAATCCGCATCTCCAATATTGGCTATTCGTGTTGTAAAATTAATGACACTTCGTGCTCCGTATCCTGACAAACAACCTTCACCAATTAAGCAAACGTCATTTCCATTTACAACACCCACATTGAGTGAAGAAAGAAAAGCACCTCCATCAACTACCAAATCAGGACCTGAATTGCAATTGGGATCACCAGGGTAGATACATATATTATTATTGACTGTTGCTAAAGGATTATAATTACAAGCAGCAGGATCGGTACATCCTACAATAGGCCCCCCGAATGTAATTTGCCAAGTGAGGGTATCATTTACACAAGAAGTATCACCTCCAATTCGAATATAATAGGTTTGCCCTGCTTGGAGTCCGGCTGCAATAAATGCTTGTAATCCACAAGCCGAATCATTGTAAAATAAAGTACCTGCATTCGCATTATTCCATATCAAATTGGTGCAATGATCATAAATCCAAACTCGAGTATCGCATGTATTAGCTGGAAAGCATGTACTAACATTGAAAGTACCAGTAGAATCTGGAGTAAATTCATACCAGGTTGAAGAGCCTATAGAATAATAAACAGAATCCTGATACGCGGTAAAAGAAGAGCCACAATTACTTCCAGCAGGGCAATTCACATAGCTCACCTCACTAAACGTAAATTGGCCTCCTGTAACTTGCAAAACGCCATTCACGGTCACAGTATAAAATCCATTTCCATATGCACAACAAATACCATCTCCAAAAGTATCGTCAATTTCAAAAATCAAACAAGAACCCGTATCGACACATAGGGTATCACCGACAGAAGCTCCTGCCATCAAAATTGTCCCTGAATTATTTTTGAGTGTCCAACTAGTTTCACCCGGGTAATTATCGGGTTGAATAAATACGATCACTTCACTCTTGCCAATGGGGCATTGGGCGTGAATATTAAATACAGTAAATACTAGTAATAGGGATAAAATGATTTTGGTCATGGCGTGTGAATGAGGAAATAAAGATAAGGAAAATATTAGTACCTAATCATAGGATGTTTCATAATGAAAAAAATATTATAATGTTGGACAAGAGGTAGTTTTAATAATCCAACTAGCTTGGGTAGTGACATGTGCTGAATTGGCCCTGTGAGGATCACTAGTTCTTTACTATTGAGATTGTGCAACTTACTACAAAATCTACGACCTAAGTAACAACATCCTGTGAATAAGAATAGATTTAGCACTTGCGCACTGTGGTTAAAAGTCGTAATTTTGATTTAAATACTCCCCCCATGAAACTTCGTGAAATATTCAGCTTCTTGCAACTGCTATTCATTTTTCAATCAGCACAAGCTCAAGAGAAAAAAGAAAGCCCTAGAACCGACGACAAAACGAATCCAAACTGGATTTCAATGATGCAAGACCCGCAAGTAAATTATTATGAAGCCGTGAAAGCATTTGATACGTATTGGGAAGGAAAAATTGAACCCGAAGAGGAAGACGAATTAATTACTGAAGGGAAAATCACTTCTGCAGAAGCGGATAGTTTAAGAAATGCACGCGCTACATGGACACAAGCCCAGCGCAATGAATATGAGACAATAAAATATCAGCATAAAAGATTTAAGGATTGGAAACGCACTGTGTTTCCTTTTGTGCAGTCGGATGGTCGAATTTTAAGTGAACAAGAACAATTAGAAATATTTCAAAAGCAACAACAAGTAAAAGACAAATAGTTTTTGAAACGACTCCTAACGATCCCTCACTTCGACAACATGAAACATAATATAACCCTAATCATAATCTTGTTTTTCATTTCCTCTCATCCTTTACACTCTCAAACAGCAAACTGGTCACCGGTAGGACCCGATTTTTTTCCTACCAATGCCAGTGGACAAATTCATGGAATTAGTCGCATCAGTCAGATGAAATTTCATCCTACGAACTCTCAAAAATTTTATGCAATCAGTGCACGTGGAGGTTTATTCATTAGCAATAATGCAGGCAACACCTGGACATTAGCACCAGGATGTGATCTTCTTCCTGGAATGCGTTTAGCGTCGGTATGTATTGATCATACGAATGATCAAATTTTATATTTAGGAACCGGTGATCATAACTATTACTACAGCGGTAGTGGCGTGTATAAATCTACAAATGGTGGTGTAACTTTTACAGCTACTTCCCTTACCTCCAAATTAGTTTTGGAAATGGTGATGGATCCAACCAACAATCAAGTAATTGTTGCTGCCACGAATCTTTGAATTTATAAAACCATCAATGGTGGAACTACATGGACCTTAAAAACAGCTTCGCGTGCTTTTGATGACTTAAAAGAAAAGCGCCCTGGATCAAGAGTGTTGTATGCTGCTACTACAGATTCTGCTTTCTTTCGCTCAAACGACTTCGGTGAGACTTGGACACAAATTAATAATGGCATTGTGATGCCCTCAGGCGTTACCAATGGAAATGGTTGTCGAGTAGCTGTTACACCTGCCGATACCAATATCGTTTATTTTGGAATGGTGAGTAACGGTGGAATTTTATACAAATCCATAGATGGTGGAAATAGTTTTACTCCAATTAAAACGACAGCAGCACCCTATTTAACTTATTATACAAATACAGCCGGTGACGTTGGACAAGGTGATTATAATTTTGGGTTGGGTGTTGATCGCATCGATCCAAATATTGTTTATTGGGTAGGACATGCCGTAGGGAAATCGACTGATGGTGGAATTACATGGGCACAACTTACCAATTGGTGGGCAACAGTACATACCGACATGCATCAAATCATAACCAATCCATATAACAACTCGCAATTGTACAACATGAATGATGGTGGTGTTTGGATGAGTACCAACGGGGGTGTGAATTGGACAGCCAAGAGTGATGGAATTTATGGATATGAAATTTACCGCGGTTTCTGTAGTCCAACGCGCAAAGACATGATCAGCATTGGGACGCAAGATAATGGAGAATTGTATTATAACAATACCGGTACAAAATGGTTTACAAATCGAGGAGGTGATTGGTCATCGCGCTGTGCATTCGATTACTTTCCCAATAGTCAGCGAGTTTATTATTTTGGCAATGCACGCCGAAGAAATGTAAATAGCAGTGAATCAACCTATGGATTACCTGTATCCAGCTTTAGAGCCATCGCCTTTTATCGTTCGACACCGAACATTGCATTTGTAGGTGACTCCAATGTGTTTCGTACATCCAATTTATCAGCAGCAACACCCACTTGGAATACCATTTCATCATTTTATACTCGAATTATGGCCTTGTATGTTTCGCAAGCCGACAGCAATCGTGTGTACGCCATTACCAACGATCAAAAAATTTATGTTAGTACCAATGCAATGAGTGCATCGCCTACATTTACACAATATGCACTGCCTTTTGCTTCCAACAATAATGCGAGTGTTATTGGAGTGAAAAGCAACGTGAATACCATATATGCTATTCTCAATACACGTGTTTATAAATCCATCGACAATGGCGCCACCTGGACCAACGTCTCTTACAATTTACCAGCAGTGAATTATGTAGGCATTGTTACCGATGATTTCTTCCCGAGCACAGAATTGATGATTGTAGCGGGTGGAAATAATTCTGTTTATTTTAAATTAGGTACTCATACTAGTTGGACTTTATACCATCAAAATTTACCTACACGTACAACCATCAATGACATTTCAATTTTTGATGATGGAACTAATAATTCCATTTTGCGTGTTTCCACATATGGTAGAGGTATGTGGGAAACTCCCATCAGCAATTTAAGATCCATTAATGCTTCATTTATAGCCAATACGAATACTCCATGTATAGGTGATTCCGTTTCATTTAGCGATTTATCAACGGGAAGTCCAACTTCTTGGCTATGGACTTTCACAGGAGGCTCGCCCTCTAGCTCCAATTTACAAAACCCAAAAGTAGTTTATAACACTTCAGGTGTATTTACGGTAAGCCTTACCGTTAGTGGTCCGGGAGGAAATAATACCATCACAAAAAATAATTTTATCTCTACTGCGGGACAACCCATTCCGCTTAATCAAGATTTTGAGTTAACCACTTTTCCACCCGACGGCTGGAGCAATATTGATGGAGGAAGCGATGGAAAAATATGGTCACGATCGGGACAAGCCAGCGGATTTGGTACTGGTCTTGGCTCCATGGTTTATTTAAATTACACCATAAACTCAGGTGGATTGAGAGATGAAGTGCGATCACCGCAATTCTTTTTGAATGGTTTTGGAAACTATCAATTAAAATTTGATGTAGCACATCAATTGTATAGCACAAGTCCAACGTACTTAGATTCATTATCTGTATTACTCTCTACAAACTGTGGTGTTAATTACAATACGATCTATGTCAAACCAGGGAATTTGTTGGCTACGGTTCCAGGAACAGGTGGAAGTTTTTTCCCTACCGCAGCACAATGGAGAACAGATTCCGTTGACATCAGTGGATATGCAGGGCAAAGTATTCAATTATCATTCATGAATCACGGAAATTTTGGAAACAATATTTATGTTGACAATATTCGCTTAATTGGATTAAATGCAACCGTAAGTTTAAGTTTAAAAATATTTATGGAAGGATATTACAATCCAGCTTCCAATCACATGAATGCTGTCAGTAATCCAGGAGGTGCACCTACTGTAACGGATACCATCACGGTTTCGCTAGCTAGTCCAACAAGTCCTTACAATACCATTTACACGGATCAAGAAGTGGTATTAACAAACGGTATTGCTAATTTACAATTCCCTATTGCCGCATTAAACAATTCATTTTATGTGGTGGTAAAACATAGAAACGCCCTTGAGACTTGGAGCAAAACACCTATTATGTTTAATACTAGTGCAAAGAGTTTGGATTTAACTATTCCGTAATTAGAAGAAATATTTATTCTGTGGTTGTGATAGAGATTATTCAAAGATGAATGAATTTTCGAGGCTACAAAGTTTTAAAATTGAACACGGATGACACGGATTTTGCGGATTTTGCGGATTTCTCGGATTTCTAATTTAGTAACCTACTTTGTCAAAAAGAAGAATAACTATTGCTTTAATATTCAACTAACTATTCCATAAGTATCTAAACGTTTACCAACGGATAATAAATTAGATTTTTCGTCCCGATGAAATGCATTACTTTTGTAGCATGTCCAATTACCTTGACCAATTAAACGAGTCGCAACGTGAAGCTGTAAAACAAACCGAAGGACCTGTGATGATTATTGCAGGGGCAGGTTCAGGGAAAACGCGAGTTTTAACTTATCGTATCGCCCATCTCATCGAAAAAGGATGTGATCCATTCAATATACTTTCTCTCACCTTTACCAACAAAGCCGCTCGTGAAATGAAAGAGCGTATTCAGAAAGTGGTAGGCGATGAAGCTAAGAATTTATGGATGGGAACTTTTCACTCCGTATTTGCTCGCATACTCCGCATTGAAGCCGATAAAATTAATTATCCCAAAAATTTCACCATCTATGATTCAGATGATAGCAAAAGTTTGATTCGTGATATCTTAAAAGAGCAGAACCTCGACGATAAAACATATAAGCCCAGCGCCGTTTTAAATCGAATTTCATCGGCAAAGAATAATTTATATACTTGGAAAGATTACCAAGACAATACCGATTACACCAGCGACGATTCCTCCACCGGGAAGCCTAAAATGGGTATGTTGTTCGAAATGTACAGCAAACGTTGTTTCAAAGCGGGTGCTATGGATTTTGATGATATCCTCTTCAACACTTGGCGACTCTTCAACGAACATCCAGATGTTTTGTACAAATACCAAACGAAGTTTAAGTATGTGATGGTCGATGAGTTTCAGGATACCAATTTTGCTCAATACATCATTGTAAAAAAATTATCGGCTATGCATCAAAATATTTGTGTGGTGGGAGATGATGCACAAAGTATTTATGCTTTTCGTGGGGCAAATATTCAGAATATTCTAAATTTCGAAAAAGATTACGAAGATTTAAAAACTTTTAAGCTCGAACAAAACTACAGAAGCACAAAAACCATTGTGCAAGCCGCGAATTCAGTGATTGTAGTCAATAAAAATCAGTTGAAGAAAGACGTCTGGACCGACAATCATAGCGGAGAAAAAATTCGCGTATTGAAAGCACTTAGCGATAACGAGGAAGGGTATCAAGTAGCGAGTTCTATTTTTGAGGATAAGATGAACAAGCAACTTCAGAATAAAGATTTTGCTATTCTGTATCGCACCAATGCACAAAGTCGTTCGATGGAGGAAGCTTTGCGAAAACAAAATATTCCATATCGTGTTTTTGGGGAGTATCATTCTACAACCGAAAAGAAATTAAAGATTTGTTGGCTTATTTCCGCATGGCAATTAATCCACAAGACGAAGAAGCGATGAAACGAATTATCAATTATCCCACTCGAGGAATTGGTAAAACTACCGTAGATCGAATCATTGAATATTCTGTTTTAAATAATGAAACCACATGGAATGTAATTCAAAATATTAATACACTGCCTGTAGGAATTAATACGGGAATACGTGATAAAGTTTTTGAATTTGGCAAGATGGTAAGAAGTTGGCAAATCATGCTCAACGATCATAGTGCCTACGAATTAGCAAGTCACATTTCATCCGCGTGCGGAATATTAACGGAGCTTTACAACGACCGAACACCCGAAGGCGTAAACCATTACGAAAACGTGCAAGCCCTTTTGAATGGAATCAAAGAATTTAGTGAAGATGGAAAAATCCCATTAGAATCTCCATCGGCAGAACAGGCACTTCCTGATTTAAGAACATTGGATCTGTACTTACAAGACATTGCCTTGTTGACCGATGCCGACAACGAAAAAGACGGTGATGACAATAAAGTTTCCTTGATGACCATCCACAGTGCAAAAGGATTAGAGTTTAAGCATGTTCATATTGTGGGATTAGAAGAAAATTTATTTCCGTCACAACTGAGTGTAAATTCCAGAACAGAATTAGAAGAAGAAAGACGATTGTTTTATGTGGCCATCACACGCGCTGAACAAAAATTAACTTTATCGATGGCGGCCACTCGCTACCGTTGGGGAAACTTAATCTCAAGTCAGCCCAGTCGATTTTTAGATGAGATTGACAGTGCTTGCCTCGACATGCCTGTACAAAAAGGTAGTGCATTATTTGATGACGTTGATGAACGCGGTGGTTGGGATCAATTTGGTGGCGGTAATCAAAACTCATATCGAAGTGTAACAAAATCAGGAGGAAATAAATCCTATGGTGGATCGCAAAGTAAATACAGCAGCAAACCAAATGTTGCCGCAAAACCATCTGCACCAACTAACGGCAACGACGTACCGAAAGGTTTTAAAAAAGTTGGACACGCTTCCCCATCGCCCGTTTCTTCTATTTCAGATTTCAAGGCAGATGACCCATCAAAAATTTTGGTGGGTGTGTTTGTCGAACATCAACGATTTGGAAAAGGACAAGTCATTGCTTTAGAAGGACGTGTTCCAGAAAACAAGGCGACCATCTTATTCGAAGGGCAAGGACAAAAGCAATTGCTCTTGAAATTCGCCAAGCTGAGAGTGATCGAGAATTAAAAATTTACTAGGTTAGCCCATCTTTAGAAAAAACAAGATTGACCTCCAACCACTTAAAATTGAGAAAGAAAAACAAGGTTTGCCCAATTGCTTTTCGTAAATTTGTGATCTTAAAAATTAACTTCCCTTCATTTTGAGGAAGAAATCATAAAATTTCCCCAGTAACACATGGAATACAATACAGATAGAGCTTCGCTTACTATTGCTGAATATGGACGATCCATTCAGGAAATGGTTGAATTAGCTGTTAACTTAGAAGATCGTGATGAGCGTACTAAAGCGGCTAAAACCATTGTAAATGCAATGGCCATTTTAAATCCAACGCTTCGAGAATTTGTCGACTACAAACATAAACTTTGGGATCACTTATTCATCATTTCCGACTTCAAATTGGATTGTGAGTCTCCATTTCCGATGCCTGATCAGGATTTAACGCATGTTCGCCCTGATCCACTCACCTACCCTCAAAAGAATATTAAGCTTCGTCATTATGGATCCATCATTGAATCCATGATTAAAGAAGCCCTCTTGATGGAAGATTCTCCAGAGAAGCAGCAGGTCGTAGAAACGATAGCCAATTTTATGAAAATGAGCTACCTAACTTGGAATCGTGACTCGGTAGAAGATGAGGTAATTCGTGAACAATTGAATACTTTTTCTGGTGGAAAACTTGTTCTACGTGACGACATTAAGTTAACGACACGTTTTATAGATTTACGTGAAGCGGACCGAAGAACGGCTCGCAATAAAAATCAGAAAAAACGTACCACATACAATGGCGGATACAGTCGCGGAAAATAAACCTGCAGAAACAATGAGTACTACTGGAGGAAGTTTTGAAATTACAGGAGGCATAAAGCTCAGTGGAACCATCGAGCCCCAAGGAGCAAAAAACGAAGCTTTACAAATACTTTGTGCTGTTCTTCTTACTCCTGAAACCTGTATCATTGAAAACGTTCCTGAAATTAGGGATGTCATTAAACTCATCGAATTATTACAAAAGATGGGCGTTCAGAGTGAACGTCTAGCTCCAAATACCTATTCTTTTAATGCGAGTAATATCAATCTAGATTATCTCGAAACAAAGGAGTTTGCAAAATTAGGCTCAGGACTTCGTGGATCCATCATGATTATTGGTCCGCTGTTGGCACGTTTTGGTAAAGCTGCGATTCCTCGTCCAGGAGGTGATAAAATTGGTCGACGTCGATTGGATACGCATTTCATTGGGTTCCAAAATTTAGGTGCTAAATTCAATTTTGATAGCAACGAAAATTTCTATCGTGTCGATGCACAACATTTGAAAGGAACCTACATGTTATTGGATGAGGCATCCGTAACTGGTACAGCAAATATTGTAATGGCCGCTGTAATGGCAGAGGGAATTACCTCCATTTACAACGCAGCGTGCGAACCTTACTTGCAACAGCTTTGCAAGATGCTCAATCAAATGGGCGCAAAAATTTCAGGGATCGGCTCCAATTTACTTACGATAGAAGGCGTAAAATCCTTGAAAGGAACTCGTCATCGTATCCTTCCTGATATGATTGAGGTGGGTTCATTCATCGGCTTAGCAGCGATGACGCAAAGCGAGCTGACCATTAAAAATGTAGGATTAGCACATCTCGGCATAATTCCAAGTACATTCCAACGATTAGGAATAAAAATGGAATTTAGAGGAGATGATATTTACATTCCCGCTCAAGAAATGTATGAGATCGATACTTTTATTGATGGATCCATTCTTACCATTGCCGATCAGATTTGGCCTGGATTTACTCCTGACTTACTCAGTGTTATTTTGGTGACAGCGACACAAGCGAGCGGAACCATCTTAGTTCACCAAAAAATGTTTGAGAGCAGATTGTTCTTCGTCGATAAATTAATTGACATGGGCGCACAAATTATTTTATGTGATCCGCATCGTGCTACAGTAATTGGATTAGCCAGAAAACATCCGTTGAAAGGAATTCAAATGACATCGCCTGATATCCGTGCAGGGGTTGCCTTGTTGATTGCTGCCATGAGTGCAAAAGGAAAAAGTATAATTCATAATATTGAACAAATAGACAGAGGATACGAGCGCATCGACGAAAGGTTAAATGCCTTGGGAGCACAGATCCGGAGAATTTAAATTGGCGAATTGGTGGATTGGTAAGTTAGTAGATTTGTGAGTTGTGAAAAGCCAGAAGCTAGAAGCTAGAAGCTAGAAGCTAGAAGCCAGTAGCCAGAAGCTAATAAAAGTTGCTAAAAATTAAATTAGACCTTAAATTCTATATAAACTACAATTATTACTCCCCTTACTCAAGTCTTGGTATTATTTTTGCCTAGAGCAGGATTCTTATAAAAAAACATCTTAAACTATATGAAAAAATTAGCAATTGCATTGGGAATCAGTGGGTTTATCGCACTTTCCGTATTTACTTTAAGTTCGTTCACAAAGAATCCACAAGCCAATACGGGCACAGCGGTGGGAAATAAAGCCATCGATTTGGTTTTTACTAGTCCGGAAGGAAAAACAATCGCGCTTAGTTCTTTAAAAGGTAAAATGGTACTGTTAGATTTCTGGGCGAGCTGGTGTGGTCCATGTCGCATGGAAAATCCACATGTAGTAGCTGCATATCATAAATACAAAGACCAAAAATTTAAGAATGCAAAAGGATTTACTGTTTATAGTTTAAGTCTCGACCAAAATAAAGAAGCATGGATGAAAGCCATTGCAAAGGATCAACTTGAATGGCCTAATCATGTAAGTGATTTAGGAGGATGGCAGAGTCGTGGTGCAGCGATGTACGGTGTGAACTCTATTCCTGCTAGTTTTTTAATTGACGGAAATGGCGTTATTGTAGCGAAAGGATTACGTGGTGCAAGTTTAGAATCTGCGCTTGATTCCTACCTAGCTAAATCAACTAAAAAATAATAGTCCTTTATTTATTTTATTAGTCCATTCAAATCAAATTTAAGAAGCCCCAAAACGGGGCTTTTTTTATGGAAAAATGCTGCGTCTCGACATGCTCCTTCGACAGGCTCCTTCGCAGCTCCCTTCGACAGGCTCAGTGAACTCAGGCAGCAGAGTTGGCTGAGGCTCTCGAAGCCAACAAAAAGCTCCCTTCGACAGGCTGCCTTCGACAAGCTCAGGCAACTCAGGGAGCAGAGTAGGCTGAGGCTGCCATCGACAAGCTCAGGCAGCTCTCGAAGCCAACTTTACACACAATTCCCTCTAGATAACTATTGCTGACAAACTGTCCAGATAACCCTGATGGCAGTATTTTTGAACCGCGCAGAAAAAATCATAAAATCATTCATTATTTTATTCAAGAAAGAGTCGATGAGCCAAGAAAAGGAAATAAAGCCAGAGAATATTGAAAACCTGGTTGAAGAAGAAATATTACGTTCGTCAGAAGCGGAAGCGGCTGAGCAAAAGCCAATTGAGGAAGATCCTTTAGCGAAGCTGGAGAAAGAGATTGCAGAATTGAAAGATCATCATTTACGCCAATATGCCGATTTCGAGAACTATAAACGCCGATCGATGAAGGAAAGGGTGGAGATGATTAAGTCGGCTGGGTCTGACATAATTTCCTCTCTATTACCCGTACTGGATGATTTTGACAGAGCGTTGAAAGCAATGACTTCGGATGTGGATGCATCCAACCGTGAAGGGATTATTTTAATTCAACAAAAGTTAATGGCCACGCTTGAGCAACGCGGATTAAAGCCTATGGAATCCATCGGAAAAGAATTTGATGTGGAATTGCATGAAGCCATTACAAAGATTCCTACAGAAGATGAAAACATGAAAGATAAAGTAATTGATGAAGTAGAGAAAGGCTATTGGTTAAACGAAAAAGTTATTCGTTACGCAAAAGTTGTAGTTGGCTGTTAAACCCATCAAAATAAAAAAATAGAATTTAGATCTAGTGCTGATGAATTAATTTTCAAATAAAATCATCTGCACTAAAAATAATATTGCATGTCAAAGAGAGATTATTACGAAATATTAGGAGTTGCTAAAGGCGCTACAGAGGCTGAAATAAAAAAGGCGTATCGTCAGATGGCTTTGAAATTCCATCCCGATAAAAATCCAGGTGATAAATCATCGGAAGATAAATTCAAGGAAGCAGAAGCCTATGAAGTGTTAAGTAACCCTGAGAAAAAAACACGCTACGATCAATTTGGACATGGTGGTTTGGGTGGTAACGGCGGATACGGTGGACAGAGCATGAACATGGAAGATATCTTCAGTCAGTTTGGAGATATTTTCGGAGGCGGAAATCCTTTTGAAAGTTTTTTTGGCGGCGGCGGCGGACAAGGTCGAGGTGGAAGAAGAACCGTTAACCGCGGAACGAATCTTAGAATAAAAGTAAAACTCACGCTCGAAGAAATTGCAAAAGGCGCTGAGAAAAAAATAAAAGTAAATAAATTAGTATCGTGTCAAACCTGCGGCGGATCGGGTGCACAAGCTGGCACCGGCGCATTTTCTACTTGTAACACGTGTAAGGGCAGCGGACAAATTCGCAGAGTAACGAACAGCTTTTTAGGACAGATGCAAACCATCACTACTTGTCCTACCTGTCACGGAGAAGGACAAACCATTGCCAGCAAATGCAAAGGATGTACAGGTTCGGGTGTTCAGCAAGGCGAAGAAATTATTAGTATTAATATTCCGGCAGGTGTTTCGGAAGGCATGCAATTATCGGTTAGCGGAAAAGGAAATGCTGCAGAGCGCGGAGGAATTCCAGGCGACTTATTAATTGTGGTAGAAGAAATTCAACATCCAAGTTTACAGCGTGATGGTGAACATTTAATTTATGATTTATACATATCTTTTGCAGATGCATCGTTGGGTTGTTCTGTAGAAGTTCCGACAATAGAAGGCAAAGCGAAAATTAAAATTGATCCAGGTACGCAAGGCGGAAAAGTACTTCGCTTAAAAGGAAAAGGTGTTCCTGCTTTAAACTCGTATGCAAAAGGAGATTTGTTAGTGAACATCAATGTATGGACACCGCAACAACTCAGCACCGAAGAAAAGAAAACATTAGAAAAATTACGCGACGCGGAAAACTTCAAACCCAATCCCGGAAAAGGCGACAAGAGTTTCTTTGAGCGAATGAAAGAGTATTTTCATTAGAAGGCGTTGGACACTCGATGCTCGATACTCGATGCTTGATGCTTGATGCTTGATGTTTGAAAATTAAGTTTAGAAGCTATTCGCGAGGCTTAGCGATTAGATGTTGAATTTTAGATTTTGGACCCGCTGTTTTGCAATAGTTGCAAGTCATGGTGATTGGATGTTGAATTTTTTAAAATAGCTTTATCCCGAAGCATCGGAAAGGTTACTTTTTAGTTAGATTTTATTTAATGTTAACATTTTTTCCTTGCTAACAACCGGTATTTTTGATAAATAAAATTGGATATTTAATCATTAATGACAAGGCTAAAACAAAAATTGCTTTTAAAATTTCGAATTAATTCCTATTATTTTTAAATGATTTTCAATTGATTATAGTATTTTAAACTTAATTAATAGAATTTGTTTTTCTTGACTTTAAAATTGGATATCCTTTGGGATTGACATTAATAAATTTTTTATTTAGGTTTGATTATTATTTAAATCTTTAAGAATTTTAGAATTTGCAGACCAAATTGTGTAGCAAAATTATCTAATTCACTTTTATTGATGTGTATTCATAATAGTATAAATCAGTATTACTTTAAAGTAATTAAAGAGTAACTATTCAACTTTTAAATCAGAAATAGACTTTAACCCAATTTAAAAAATAACCAAATGAAAAAATTTAAATTTATTCTACTGGGAATTGTATTTGCAATGACAAGTCATTTCCTACAAGCACAAAGCGGTTGTACTGCGGGGGAGTTGATATCTCTATCTTCAAGTTATGATAGCCCATGTGAGTCGTCAGAATTTTGGTTTAACAATAACGTTTCAATTTATTTAGACCGCGCGTTTCTTAAGTCTGGTACTATTCAATGGAAATGGAGAAAAATTGGAAATAGTAGTTGGGCTTCATTATCATCTGAATGGTTCATTCATCCTGACGGACATATTAATCTTTCGATTTTCAAATTCAACCACAATGGTGAATACCGAATTATATTTACGGAATCTGGAACAGGTTGTAAAGACACCTTGATTACTAGCTTAAGTGTATTAAAAGCTCCTAAACCTGGCGTGGGTTTTCAGTATACTTGTTACGGAGGAATATTTACAGCAGGTGATGCTAGAAATCCTTCAGGAAACGGAAACACTTATTCTTGGGATAGTGGTGGTGGAGTTTACGTACCGGGTCCCAAGACACAAACAGTAAGTTGCAGTGGATGCACTTGGCTAAGCACTGGAGGACCTCAAGTACTTATTACAAATTCAAATGGTTGTAGCGCTACTGGCTTCTATCCGAATCCAGTTTTAAATAGCCAACCCGCAACTTATACTGTAACAGCCTCACAAAATCCAATTGGACCTGGGCAATCTAGTATTCTTACCGCGGTTACCAACTACGCAGTAAGTTCTTATAAATGGTACAAGACTGGAAGCACAACTCTGCTTGGTACGGGAAGTCAATACACCGTTAATTATAGTGATGTTGGAAAATATAAAGCGCGGTTTAAGATTGCCAATGCAGATGGAGGATGTATATTTAATAAATTCATCACTATTAATGCATCTGGACCAAGTTCAAAAACTTCTAGTGATGAAATCTATGATGCAACATTGGTAGTGTATCCAAATCCTGCTTCTTCAGAAATTACATTGAATGGAAACGAAGAAGTCGTTGAGATTTATGATATGAACGGTAGACTAATAAAATCAATCAATACTCCAGATATCAATCCTAAAGTGGATGTAAGAGATCTGCCTCAGGGATTATACTTAATCAAATCAATGGATCAAACGACAAAATTGAATATTGTACGTTAAATTTAAAAAGCTCCTTTTTAATGATAACCTTGAAAAGGAGTTTTTTAAAAAAATCCTCTAAGCCCTTCTCTTTCTTCTCACAACCTCCCGTCTCTTCTCCTATCTCTACTCCCAATAGCTATTGGTTCTACGTTCTCAACCTCCCATCTCACTCTCCCATCTCCGACTCTCCTACTCTCCTTCTCTCCTATCTCCCATCTCCTACTCTCCTAACTCACCTCCCCCATTCTTCGAATCGTTGTCCAATCAATTGAAACAATTTTTCGTTATGCGGTTGGTAGTAATCGAGTAACTTACGGCGAAGGGTATCCGACATTTTATCGTATTCACCGCCTGCATTAAACACTTTATATTTTTCGGGTGCCCAAGGATTGAGTCCAACAAAATTTACGACTTCTTTAAAATAAGGTGCAGGATTTTCATAAAATTTTTCGCTCTGAATGACCATAATTTGATCTTTAGGAAAATGCTGATACCAATTTTCCAATTGTTCAGCGTAACAACCTCTACGGATGTATGAAAAATATTTATGTTCGAAGCTAGAATAACTTGGATCATGGCGAAGGCGTTCTTCGTGACCAAAGATGCGCTCATCTTCGAGACGGATCGCTTCTTCAAAATCGGTGAGTGGCTCAATACCTAATCGCACTTGATTGTTAAAACTAGAGATCGCACGATCCACAGGATTACGAAGCATGCAGATCATCTTTACGTTTGGTAGCAATGCCTTTACTCGCTGAGGAGATAAGGGATGCGCTAAATAATATGGTGATGACTCACCCGTAATACAATGTTGAGACAGCTCACGTTCTCTGCTTTCTAACTTTTGTTGCGTCGTGAAATGCGAACGATACCAATTCTCTCCTTTGTGAAAATAGTAATCGAAATAATGAACTTCCTTTTTGAAACAAGAGAAGACGGCGGGATGTTGTATTAAATAATTATACAATGAAGTAGTTCCGCATTTTGCTGCCCCAATAATTAAATACTCAGGTAAAATACGATTCGCACCGCTGCACAGTCGAAGTTTTTCCTCTCCTTTATAAAGGATTTGGACAAGAAAGGAAGTCTTTTTTTTCGCTGACATTTCTAATTATTAAATCGTTTTAAGCGTTTAATTTTATCGAATTAATCTGACTAAAACTAAATTATTTTTTACTCCCCGATTAATCGCGCACCCAATTTTTATCCACAGAACTTATCAAGGAATAAACTACAGAATCATGAAACCTTCCTTTCGCAAAAAAATCATCTTTAAAATAACCTTCTCGAACGAAATGATTTCGTTCCAAGATATTCAAAGAAGGTTGATTTAGGGGTGAAACATGTGCTTCGATCGAATGCAATTTCAGCTGATCAAATCCGTAATCAATGGATGCTTTCAGAGCCTCTGTCATCATTCCTTTTCCTTGGAAATCGGTATGCAATAAATATCCAATTTCTCCTCGGTAATGTTCCTTCATCAGCCTCCAGATACCGATATGTCCAATCACTTTTTCCGGAACATGCTTTTCACAAATTACCCATGAAATTCCTTCGTTTTGATTCACCATATCCTCAATCTTTTTAATAAAATCAAAAGCTTCAGCCTTTTCCGTGATGAGTGGACGCAAAGAATTCTTATTAATGATGGGATCCGATCTTAAAATAAAAATTTCTTCTATATCATCAACATGAATACGACGCATTAAGAGTCGTTCGGTTTCAATGACTGGGAAAGGATTAAAATTAGGAGTGAGCATAATTGTTTGGTGCAAGATCAATTCAAGGGTTTGAGATTCTTGATCTACCGAACAAAAGTATTGAATCTAATCTTTCCACCGCAAGGGGGGGGGGGCCCGGGGGGCCGGTTTTTTCCACCCCCCGGCCCCCAAGCCCGGCCTGCCCTTCAAACAATAAATTTCACTACCTTTGAGTTCAATATCACGACATGAAAAAAATAGTTCTCCAAAGTCATTTCGATCATTTTGAAAATCTTGCTGAATTACCGACGGCTGATCAACTGTTGATGGTAGAAGCACAGAAAGCAGCGGACGATGCTTATGCTCCTTATTCAAAATTTCATGTGGGTGCTGCGGTCATGTTAGAGAATGGTGTGGTGGTGAGAGGAAGCAATCAAGAAAATGCAGCGTACCCCAGCGGATTATGTGCCGAACGCGTTGCACTTTTTGCTGCCGGTGCTCAGCATCCCGGAATAAAAATTATTGCGATTGCAATTTCAGCGTATCCCGAAGGCAAAAAACAACTTTCTGTGCCCATTAGTCCGTGTGGAAATTGCCGACAAGTCATGTCAGAATATGAACTGCGTTATGATCATAAAATTCGAGTGATCATGGAAGGTGGTAATGGGACTTTTATCGCTTCTGAGAACGTTGTACAGTTCCTCCCTTATGTTTTTAGTGGGAGTGTATTGAAGAAAAACTAATATTTCAGGTCGTGTTTTTAATTGTAGCTTGTAGGTAATCATTTATTAACCACCCATCAAGGCGAGTCTACCAATTTAACTATCAAATATTTACAGTATTATTCGTTGAATCAATCTGCGACCATTTCAATTATTTAAAAGTGGGAAATAACATGGCTTTCGCCTATTTTTGTAGCTATGGAAACAGTGACTAAGTCGAAGAAGAAGAAAACTACTTACGCAAAAGAGCAATATGTTCAGTGGTACGAAAGCATGCAATTGATGCGTCGTTTTGAAGAGCGTGCCGGACAATTGTATGGTATGCAAAAGATCAAAGGATTTTGCCATCTATATATTGGTCAAGAAGCCGTAGTTGCCGGTGCGATGAGTGTTTTGAAACCCGAAGATTCCATGATCACAGCTTATCGCGATCATGCGCATGCCATTGCGAAAGGAATTACTCCTCGTGCTGTGATGGCGGAGTTATATGGAAAGATCACAGGTTGTTCGAAAGGAAAAGGTGGATCGATGCATATGTTTTCGAAAGAACATCGATTTTTTGGAGGACATGGAATTGTAGGTGCACAAATTCCACTAGGTGCCGGAATTGCATTTGCTGAAAAATATAATAACACAGGAAATTTATGTGGTTGTTATTTTGGAGATGGTGCGGTGCGTCAAGGTGCATTGCACGAAGCTTTCAACATGGCGATGCTTTGGGAATTACCTGTGATCTTCGTAGTAGAAAACAATGCGTATGCGATGGGAACTTCTGTTGAAAGAACATCGAACGTACACGACTTACATAAAATCGGATTGGCGTATGATATGCCATCTTTTGCAGTAGATGGAATGGATGTAGAGGCCGTGCACGAAGCGATGGAGAGTGCAGCAAAACATGCAAGAACGAAAGGTCCTGTGTATTTAGAGATGAAAACGTATCGTTACCGTGGACATTCGATGAGTGATCCTGCGAAATACCGTACGAAGGAAGAAGTAGAAAGTTATAAAGCACAAGATCCAGTTGAGATAGTAAAAGAAATTTTGATCAACAATAAAATGCTTACAGAAGCAGAAATTGAAAAGATCAATGAGCGCATCAACGAAGTAGTAGAAGATAGCGTTACATTCGCAGAAGAATCTCCTTATCCGGATCCGAGTGAGTTGTTTAAGGATGTGTATGTGCAGGAGGATTATCCGTACATCACCGAGTAATTAAGAATTAAGAATTAAGAATTAAGAATTATTATGAATTTCAATCATGAAATTATTCCTTCACCAATAAAAGATAGATTTAATAAGAAATAGAAATTAGCAGATAAGATTAAGTATTGAATTCCAATTCTGAATTCTTAATTCTGAATTCTGAATTAAAAAAAAGATGGCTGAAATAGTTAGAATGCCCAAGATGTCGGACACCATGACCGAAGGTGTATTAGTGAAATGGCATAAGAAAGTAGGTGATACTGTAAAGAATGGTGAACTTGTTGCTGAAGTAGAGACAGACAAAGCCACCATGGAATTTGAATCGTACCAAGCAGGAACACTTTTATACCTCGGTGTTGAAGAAGGAAAAGCAATTCCGGTAGATGGGATTTTAGCCATTATGGGGAAGCCTGGTGAAGATTTTAAAGATCTTTTAGCAGCTGCACAAAAAGAAGACGAAGCGAAAGCAGCACCTGCAGCTGCGGCACCTGTTGAGCCTGTGGCTGCTGCAAAACCTGCGGCACAAGCAAGTGCAAGCACAGTTGCGGCCCCTCCTACTCCAACGATATCTGCTCCTAAAGTGCAAGAAATTGTTCACTCCGTTAATGGTGATGAACGCTTAAAAATATCGCCTTTAGCAAAACGATTAGCCACCGAAAAAGGCATCGACTTAGGCATGTTGAAAGGAACGGGCGAACACGGTCGAATCGTAAAACGTGATATCGATTGGTTCAAACCGGGAAGTTTTGTACAAGGCTCTACTTTGTCGGCGAAAGCAGTTACCAAAGAAAGTTTTGAAGAAGTAACGGTGACGCAGATGAGAAAAACCATCGCGCGTCGTTTAGCTGAAAGCAAATTTACAGCTCCACACTTTTACCTTACCATGGACATCGACATGGATGAAGTAGTTCGTGCGCGTGAAAGTATTAATCAGGTTACACAAGTAAAAATATCGTTCAACGATTTTGTCGTGAAAGCTGTTGCTACCTCACTTCGCGAACATCCCGCAGTGAATTCGGCGTGGCTGGGCGATCGCATTCGTTACAATCATCATATTCACATTGGGGTGGCGGTTGCAGTGGAAGATGGGCTTTTAGTTCCTGTAGTACGCTTTGCTGATAGCAAGTCACTAAGTCAAATTGCGGTGGAAGTAAAAGAGTTTGCAAAAAAAGCAAAAGACAAAAAACTCCAACCACAAGATTGGGAAGGAAACACATTTACCATTTCCAATTTAGGAATGTTCAATATTGAATCCTTTACTGCGATTATTAATCCGCCCGATGCATGCATTCTCGCGATTGGTGCTATCAAACAAATTCCAGTGGTAAAAAATGGAATGGTACAACCCGGCAACGTCATGAAAGTAACGTTGAGTTGCGATCACAGAGTGGTAGATGGAGTTGTGGGATCTAAATTCCTAAACACGTTTAAAGCGCTTTTAGAGAATCCGATTGTGATGTTGGGGCAAGGGAATATTTAATTCAGAATGTAGAATTAAGAATTCAGAATTGTGAATTGTGTATTGCTACGCTCTGCAGTAGGAATCTACTTGCTGAAGGCTGACCTTCCTGATGAAGATAGACCTTCCTGCTGTAGGTAGATTCGTAACAGTTAGAGATGAGTTACCAGTAAGTGTAAAATCAACTTCCCATACGATGACAAATTTTTTGTATGTATAGGTAATTCAGCTGGGTTTGTATAGCGAGTAGGTTGACAAAATTTCATGAAAAATATTGGAAAAAGCAGCTTAGAAAAAGCATATCGATTATTCGAATCGAGTGACATCAATAAAATAGAAATCGGCACGACCAAAGGTCTCAAAGAAATACATCATTATCTGTTTGATGGTTTATACGATTTTGCTGGCGAAATTTGAACAATTTATATTTTGATTCAATACAGAATGGTTAAACTACCAGATGTACTTTTATCATCACCTTTGCAATCTTTGTCATTTGCCACAAAATAGTAAACACCTTGCATCACTTTTTGGTTGTTATAATATCCATTCCAACTAAAATATTTATTGTCTGTGCTAAACACTTTTTTACCCCATCGGTTGTAAATTATCAATTCAATTTTTTCACCATCACCGTAAACCATAAAGGTGTCATTTATAAGATCATTATTAGGTGAAAATGAATTGGGAATAAAAAAACCGCATGGACATATTTCATTCTCAACTAAAACAGAATCTATTAATGTATCGCATTGATTTGTTTGTGTGAAATAATATTTTCCAGGTTGTTTTGCCTTGATGCTCTGAGCTGTTACTCCTGTTGACCATAAACCTTCAATTCCGTTAGTGGCTTTTATCTCTATTTCTGTTTCATCACATTTTGTTATAATTTCATCAGGTAAAACATCGGTTAGCCGACTCATTACTTTGATGTAATCTTGCTTTATTATTGTGTCGTTGCAAACATCATCCATTACAAAAGTAACGTCATAGTTTCCGGGCTGGTTGTAAAATACTGGTTGAGGATATAGGTCAATGCTTGAAGGAGGATTGCCTCCATCAAATTGCCAGTCTACATGAGTGGGTTGGGTCCAGTTTGTAGCATTAAAATTTACATAGCCACTATCGCAAATAATTTGAGGTGTGCCAACAAAATCAGTTTCCTGAAACTCTGTTATTTCAAAATCATCAAATAAATAGTAATTCATGATTATGGGTCCTGTAAAAGAATTGCTATTGCAAAAAGGGCCCACCAAAACACTATCATAGTTCTGAGTGGGTGTAAAACAAAAAGAAAAATCGACATAATCATTCTGAAACAGATCCATTGGGCTTATGCTTATTTGCGGGCGCTCATTAATACAGCCTTTAGAATAATAGGAAAAACTTAGTGGCGAGTTGCTATCGTAAAAATACAATCCGAAATCGTTTTGATTATGAGGCTGGGTAAATACATTAAGCCCTACCGAAAATTTTATTAAGTATCTTTTACCTGCAATTAATGGGAATTTTAACTTTGATTTTATCAATTCACTATAATAGTAAACAGCGGTATCTGAAAGGAGTCCACCCAACATGCAAACGAAACCACTTCCATTATTTGGAAACTGAAAATTATTGCCATTATTAAAGCCACAATTATAATAGTCTGGTGAGTGTCTTATTGGATACCATCCTGTACAAAATTTAACCTGATCTAAACTATAGGGGCAACTATCATGCGCTTCAAAAGTTCCATTTTCTACAAAATTTTGAGCTTTTGCAACTGGCATACTAATGCTACAAATCAATAATAAAAATGATACTATTAAATATTTTTTCACGGCTATGATAATCCTTTATAAAATCAAACAATGCAGTATTTAAGTATCAAATATAAGTTAAAAATTTTAGAAACTTCAACTTTATTTGTAAGCCTATCGTACGGAAAATTAAATCAACTTGGAATTATAAAAAATTCCAGTAGATATTACTAGAAGAACTTAAAAACCAATTTACTCCAGACGACTGACATTGCAGACAGACAAAAGATTAAACGGTGTTTTGTTGCTTTTAAAGTGTTACTCTTTTTATTGTACGCTGAATTGACGCTCATACTAATCCAATTGAATTTATCAGCAGAAATGTAGCTATAGGCTATGCGATGGAAAGCAATTCAAAGTAATAGCATTCTAGCACCAACCGCCTTGTTTATGATACGTATTGACTGAACGAGTAGAAAGTGTTACATTCGTCTTCGCAAGCAATGAATCTGCCTGCAGCAGGCAGGCAATAATCGGATTGCGATTAGCAATGTATCACGATTATTTGACCGTTCTGTCTTAACTCTTACATTTGTGATATGAAATATTTAATTTTACCCCTTCTACTTTGGCTATCGGCAAATTCGAATGGACAAACTGTTATTAGTGCTGTAAACGCAGGTGCCGTATCCAACAATAATTTAGTTTACTCCGTTGGTGAAATTTTCGTAATCCCTACAACAAATTCAAACGATGCTAACTCCGGTTTAATCGGCGTGTTATCCCGAATAGAGTTTTTTACAACGGGACTCAATGAAAGTATCCTATCAAACGATTTGAGCGTATTTCCAAATCCAACTAATAGTTCTATTTATTTCAAAACATCAAACAAGAACTCGTTTCAACAAATTTTTATTTATGACAATACAGGACGTTTAGTTTTACATCAGAATACACCAACGGCATCCATTGACTTGACCAATCTTTCAGTCGGCATGTACACCATTCTCACAGACAACACCAAAATCAAATCATTCAAAATAATAAAACAATAAAATGAAATTCTTTCTCTCATTATTACTTGCATCCACACTTGTTATTTCAACTGCAACCGCACAAGTTCCGCAAGGAATTAGCTATCAGGCAATCGCTTTTAATGCAGGCGGTGCTCCTGTTGTAAATGGAAATGTGGGTGTAAAAATCAGCATCCTTGACAATTCAATCAGTGGTAGCGTTGTCTATTCTGAAACTCATACTAAACCAACCAATGCACAAGGACTTTTTAACCTCAATATTGGACAAGGTAGCCCAACTACTGGAACTTTTTCTACCATTAACTGGGCGACATATACTAAGTTTTTAAAAGTAGAAATAGACCCCAATGGCGGAACAAATTATGTTATAGTGGGAATCAATCAACTAATGAGTGTACCTTATGCTTTGTATTCGGAGAATACTAATTCAGGCAATATTTCAGGTTTATCAAATCTATCAAGCACAAAGAACGGAACTATGCTTGTGGTTTACACCAGTTCTAATGCTTATGGTTTTACCGTCTCCAGTGGAGGCAATCCAACTTGGTATTCACAATCGCTATCCGGTACACCTATTGGGGCAATCGCTACCGACAGTTCCATTGTAGTATATACAAATTCGAATGCTTATGGCTTTACAAGTTCAAGTGGAGGGAATCCCACTTGGTATGCTCAATCGCTTTCGGGAACTCCAACGGGTATCACCTCAAGTGGGAACACCATTGTCGTTTATACATCATCAAACTCATATGGTTTTACAAATTCAAGTGGAGGCAATCCAACGTGGTATGCTCAATCTCTATCGGGCACTCCTATTGGAACAACCGTTAATGGCAAAGATTGTATCGTTGTCTATACCTCTTCAAATGCATACGGGTTTATGACTTCAAGTGGAGGTAATCCATCTTGGTATGCTCAATCGTTATCAGGCACACCCATCGGCGGGTCGGCTAGTGGCCAATTCATCGTTATTTACACCTCTTCTAACTCTTATGGTTTTACGCGTGCTAGTGGTGGGAGTCCAACCTGGTATTCTCAATCCCTATCAGGAACACCTGCAGGAATTGTTCCTAAATAAATTTTTTATCCTCTGTCATTAAAATAGAAAGTCGAACGCACAACAGTGGTTGCAAGGCAGGTTTGAAGTGGGAAGTATTTCAACCTCCTTAGAAATAATTATTCATGGTTTGAAATTTTGTATCTTCGAATTAAATTATACGATGATTATTCTGTTCACTGCAAAGTTGCAAATGCTAAGAAACATGAACCTGACTTCAGCAAGCTTGTTCGTATCGGATAGAAATTAGTGAGTTGTTATTGAAGAGAAACAAAATAAAAAAATTAAACAATCAAATAATGTAAGTATGAATTTTTCAAAACTAGTACCCAGTGTGTTTTACATCGACATTTCCGACGGACTAAAGTTATTTGTTGATTGTCTTCAATTTTCGATTGAACACGAAGATTTAAAATCTTCTCAACCTTATTGTGTTTTAGTAAAAGACGGAATAAGGATTATGGTTTTTCAAGACGAGAAATTGGCCAAAGAACATTATCCAGAGCTAAGGATTGAAACGGATAATATTGAAGAAGTGTATGCAAAGGTATCGGCTTCTCATCCTCACCTACTACACCCAAATCTCAATAAAGTAACGACCAGACCTTGGGGTGCCAAAGAATTTGCGATTGGAGATAAGCAAGTTGGTATACGATTCCAACAATGGTAAACAACTGATTTAAATGTACAAACAACGAAATTGCGTTTCGTTCAACAAAACGATAGCAATTAGTTAGCAGAAATTTTACGTGACATCCTACCATTTTCAATCAAACGCAATAAAAGCGATCAAGCTTTTCTAAAACAATATAACAGAAAAGTCCTTTTTAATAAAAACAAATTCATAACTCTATACGCTAAAAACATCCTCTAATTCATTCGACAATGAATTTAATATCGTTGAATAATCAGGAACAGCTTCACCGATTACATTAACAAGATGCTTTTGTGTATGATTCCCTTCCATAAGGGAAATAATATCCATCCATAATCGAGTTGCCTGTAGTTGAAGTTTAGCAAAAAAGAAAGTTTGTTTCATCAGAACTAAATTACGAAGTGAATCTATCGTATTGAAGAAGTGGTTTGCAACATCTCCATTTGCGTCGTTTCGATATGCTTAATTCGATCAATAACTGAATTCAACATGGCTTCAAGTTCTTGATTGCGTACCATGAGTTTTTCGTTTTCATTCGCAAGTTCTTGTACTGCTTTCACCAATGGAACTACAAATTCGGCATAACGTACAGCATACGTATCGTTGGCATTCTGGGGTTTTTGTACTCCACTAAAATCATATCCGGTCTTATACGCTGCATCCTCTACTTCCTGAGCGATGAAGCCGGTGTAACGAACTTGCGCCTTTTCTCCGAATTCATGATTGGCCGATAATATGGAATCTTTGTTTTCTTCTGTCAATACATGACTTAAATAAGAAGGAATGTCGAGGTTGTATGAAACAGGTCTCAATGCTAAAATAAATGGTAATCCGGGAATATCCTCCTGAACATTCCTTTTAAATCGCCCATCAGATAACACACTCCAATTTACCGCTCCACCAATGGCTGTAACAAATGCATTCCCAATCTTCACTTGATTGCTTGCCGTTACTACTGCATTATAACCAAGAGCTGTAGCATTTGAAAAACTATTTAAACTAGCATCTGCTAAAGCACCTAAGAAAGTACAATTCGAATATGAAGTTTGCAGCATAGCTGCTTGAAAGCCAACAGCGAGGTTGTTACTTCCAGAACTATTTCGCAACGAGTATGAGCCCATCGAGGTGTTATTGGAACCTGCAGCATTTACAAATCCTGAGTAGGCTCCAAAACCGCAATTATAGTTACCAGAGGTATTGCTTGAGAGGGAATTTTCACCAAAGGCTGCATTGGAAGTCCCATTATTATTACTGAAAAGTGAAGAATAGCCAAAGGCGCTATTAAGAGTTCCGGTACTATTAAGTTTCAGCGACCAATTTCCATACCCGCAATTGAAACCTCCTGTATTATTCAACAACGATTCATATCCATAGGCACAATTAAAGGTGCCGGCAGAAGCTGTTGAGAACATAGCATGATACCCGAAGACTTGATTATAGCTTCCTGTAGTCGCAGTAGTTAATGCTCCAGTGCCAACGGCTGTTGATTGAACACTACTTATTGCATTTTGCATGGCATAAGATCCGATGGCTGTATTCGAATATGAATTTGAAGCATTCTGAAGCGCAAATGATCCAAGAGCGGTATTGAACTCACCATCCGTGTTCGACAAACCACTTTTAAAACCGATATACACATTATCAAAACCTGCACTGTTATTATTCAAACCTGATTGAAATCCGAGAAAAACATTACGACCCGTAGAAGGTCCATCTATGTTGTCTATATAACCACTCCGCTGATTATTAATTTTGAATTGGATGGGTTGATTGTCGGTAGTACCAATAAAATTTGCGGGACCATTTCCTGCATTCCCACTTAAACCCCAAGCATTCACAGCTCCTCCTACCGATTGCCATACGACACCATCGAAATACATAAACTTAGCACCTGTCAGATCATAAACAAGCAAACCAACGGCGGGTGCAACGATGGCAACTCGCTGCGCTGAGGTCAAACGAGGAATCAAAATTCCTTTATCGGTGGAAACCATATCACATATTGCAGAGGCATGCGGTGTGGGATTATTAATTCCGACGTTTTGCGCAATTAGCTCCAAGGAAGAAAGAAGAAGGACTAAAAAGAAGAAGTAACATTTTCTCATGGCATAGTTGGATTTACTAATGACAAAAATACGATGCCAAAAATGATGAAAGAATACTACTTAAGTGGTATAAAGAAATGATCAAGACGATTTCCCGTACACTTTGTTTATCGCTTCCGTTCGCGAGTTCACCTGCAGCTTTTCATAAATATTGTACACGTGTTTTCGCACTGTTTCTACACCGATCTCCTTTCTACTTGC
>JADKFA010000048.1 GCA_016717725.1 Bacteroidota bacterium | reverse complement strand
GAACATTGGCGTAGTGAAATTTGATAGCTCAACTGTATATTGGTCGGTATCAATTGGCGGTTCATCACAGGAGTCCACTGGCATAAATCATCAGTTGATGCAAACGCAGGATAGCGTATATGATGGCGGAAATACAATTACTCAAAGTGGTAATATTATATTTTAATTATCATCCTCAGAACATTTCTGTGGTCGAGGGTCATTCTGTTTTATCAACCACTGAATTTGCAACCAGCATTCAGCATTAGGGAATGATGTTTTGTAACCGGATATACGCAATCCGGAATTTCCCCCTCTATTTTATTCCACCTGTTTTGTTTTTTTAGAATGGATGAAGCAGGCGTCTTGCTTTGGTCCTATCAATATGGATCATCATCTTCCCAATGTCCCAGCTTCTATTACGCGTCTTCAGGACAGCTCATGATGAGTGGAAGATTTTTCAAATGGAACTTTCTCGAAGCAAGCAGCACTTTCTAACTGACTTTTCAGGAAATGCATACAAGCAACAAGCAACATTTGCTGGCAAGCACTATCAACTTAACCAATACGTTTTTTTCTATGGTGGTGAGCTCCAAGCACAGCAACAATATTTATGTCGAATTCCTTTTATTGAATATCAGCAAACGGTGGCGCAGAAACTATTTCATGTAGTTGTGGATCGGGTGTTCCGTTTACGGTCACCTCTACACAATCGACAATATGCTACGGTAATGATGCAATAAGTTATCCATTTCAGTCAGGATTTTGGTATAGATTGTATCGGAGATCGATCGTTCGTATCAACAACAAACTCTTCCTATTTTGTGATAAACAAAGGCGGTAGTTATTGAGGATCCAAAATGGTTTGTGGTTTAGATACGAGTAATATATTCACGCCAAGTAAATTCATTATGTCCGCTGCTATAACCGCATTAGGTAAAACAAAAGTTTGTGCAGGACAGTCTGTTTCGCTTTCTGCAACTTCTACCCTGGGAATGAGTTATCAATGGCTTAAAAATGGAGGAATAATTTCTGGAGCTACACTTCCTACCTATTCAGCCACTCAATCGGGACTATATTCAGTTCGTGTGACCAGTGGATTGACAGGATGTACTAAAACCGGGAATAGTATTAATGTTATTGTAAATCCAGTTCCAGTAGCAACTGTTACTGCCACCGGTCCAACTACTTTTTGTGCAGGAGATGTGTAGTATTACAAGCCAACACCGGGAAGCGGACTCTTACCTATCAATGGCAACTAAACGGGAACAATATATCTGGAGCCATCGCGAATAACTTTGCGGTTAAACTGGCTGGCAACTATAGGGGTGCGTGTATTTGCAGTAACAATTGCTCGTAAACCATCCAATTTAACCACAGTAAATATTCCTTGCCGAATATCATCACCCTAGAACTGCCAAGCATACCCCAATCCTTCCAATGGAATCTTCGAGTTAATGCTACCGGAAGCCGAAGGATTTTACGCATTGTGCTTTCGACGGAAGGATTGTTTATGAAAACAAAAATACCAGACGTCAACACCGGATTGACCCTCACCAACGAAGAATCAGGTGTTTATTTATTGACGATAGAAAATTCAAGCGGTATTCAACACCTGAAAATCATTCTCACCGAATAATGACTTTCTGATTATTTTACAAGAAGGTGACCCCGACATTGATGACGCATAACGGAAGTTCGTGCAGTACCTCGTATAGTCAGAAAAAACCTCTCAGGTGCTGTTATGCGTATCTGCTTTTTTCCAATTATGTTTAATAAATTACTTTGTTATATTATACTCTTTCCTAATTAATTTTATAAGAGAATCTGCTGATAGTTTTTGTTTTGCAGTGATGTTTGTTACATTATTAAGTGTAGTTTGATAATACAAAACATCGTCATGATATTTTGAGAAAAGTGTTAGGTCATTTTTGTCTAAGTATTTTCCTTTATCAACTAATTTTTCTATTTCTGATGATGCAAGAAATACAGTGTTAAAATCTTGCTCTATCAACTTAAACGCCCTTCGAGCAAGTGTCATGTTAAAAAGTTCTTTATTGGTGTTCTCATATATATGAAAATAGTTTGGAAGAAGGTCATAATTTGTTTTACAAGCATTCACACCTTGTTCATATTGTAGTAAGGCATTTGCTACATTGTGTTTTCTTATTAAGCGGAAATTACCACTGTACTTTAATTGCGACATGGTAAGTTCTGAAAACTGTATTGGCATGTAGTAATAGGTATTTATCAAAGAGGATAGAAACAACCTACGCTGATAGGCTGTGTCATTTTGAGGATTTGAAAGTAAATTCAATAATGTATCTATTCCCATCACAAAAAAAACGATTTCCTGTTACAGCAGTATTTATACTTGCAGTATCTTTTTTTAAATCTTCTAACATATTTTTCATGTAAACCACTTCTCTGTCTCTTTCTATTTTATGCTCTAGTTGATATTCCGCTAAAAAACCACAGAAAACAGCTAAAAATAACATTATAAATTCCCAGAAATAGGATTTCCAATTTTTCTTTCCTTCGTGATGGGCATGATGATGTACTTCCATATTTTCAGTTTCTTGATTTGGGTTAATGGTCTCTTTGTCAACTATACGAATAATTTCATCCGGAGAATTATCCGATTGAATATATGCCGGACTATCGAGATGTTCTTCGTCTGTATTTTCCGCTATTTACTTTTAATGGGTTAAATTATTATCGTGTTCGTTTAGCATGGCGCTTGTTATAGCCCGTGGTACTATTCGTTATCCTGCGCCAAGTTTAATAATTTTTCCCTTTTCTTCTGTTTCATTTTGGTCGTCTTCAAAATAACCATCGTCTTGAGTGGGGTAAAGTCAACCCAAACTTGAACTAAATAGTCGAAAGCCCCATCCAATTCCAACTTGTGTCATCAACAACCTTTCCAACTCGGTCTTCAAATTTATCTAATAGATTTTCCTTGTTCATTAAGGTCAAACTGTCAACAAAGGTTGTCGCCAAACTTTTGTAAAACGGTTCGTTTATGTCGCCATAGTCATTGGTAAATTTTACACCTGTCTCCACGTAAAAAAGCATTAGGTCTGCTAATAGGTCTGCCGAAGCTCCCAGTTTTTTGAAGTCGCTGATTGCTTGCTTTCCATCTTTGAGTTTATAGTGATAACCTCGCTTTGGATAAAACGCTTCAAAAATTTTGTCACGATATTTCTCAAAAAGTTCTCTCTCGTTGGGGTTTACATAAAAGTCGAAAAACTCTTTTACTGATTTGTTCTTTCTATATAAGTCGGATATGAGGTCAATGAGTTTGTCCTTGTCGAGTTTTTTTAATTCTTTTTTTACATCAGAAAATCCCATAGTTATTTCTTTTATTGTTGTCGGCCAATTATTGGATATGACGATTTGCTGGTTTACTCCCGACACTTCGGGACACGGAGCGTGATTTCTATTTATTGAGATATTAAAATTACCAATTAAGTTTTATGTAACCAAATGCCCGCCTGAGGTTTCGGGAGCAAAGGACCTGTTGCACTAAACCTTTGGTAGTTTTTATTTTTTAGTTGTTACGTAATTGTGTAAAGATAATTCAGGAAGTTTAGAATAAAAGAACTTCTTATGAAAAATCACCTACACCTAAAACAAAGCACCGGCGATACGCTGGTAGTAGCTCAGGCTTGTGCCACCATTGATGGATTTAATGCGCTCTATAAGCGATTTGAGAAGCGGATGGAGACTTCTGGAAGGAGTCCGAGCACGCTGCAAAATTATAGCCGGTATATTTCTAAAATTGCCTTGCATTTTAATTGTGTTCCCACTCTATTGGAGGATGATCAGATAGAGGATTATCTGCACGGATTATTGAAAGTGAGCACACCTTCCGAGAGCTATTTTAAGCATATGGTTTATGGCCTTCGTTTTCTATTTAGGCTTGAAGGTTTGAATGATAAACGTATTGCCTTACCATCAATTAAAAGGGAAAAGAAGTTGCCTGTGGTGTTGAGTAGACAGGAGGTAAAAGCCATGATTCAAGTGGCCGCACTGTTAAAGCACCGCTTGATGGTTAGCTTACTTTACGGATGTGGACTTCGCTGCGGCGAAGCCAGAACACTGCTGATAAAAAATGTTGATTTGGAGCGAGGAACACTTCTGGTGGTAAAAGGCAAAGGAAATAAGGATCGGTATGTTCCACTCGGAAAATTATTGGTGAAAGGAATAAAGGCCTATTTGGAATCGGAACAACCGCAAACGTATTTGTTTATGGGAGTCCCTCATACAACAGAAGTTATCTAATGCATCATTCTCACAACGAGGGTTACAATGGGTGATCAAAATGTTGAGCAAAAAGCAGGCATCACAAAGGATGTGAACGTGCATACCTTGCGTCATAGTTATGCTACACACCTGCTCGAAGATGGATTGGATATTGTTACGATAAAAGAGCTGCTAGGTCATGCAAACATTGAGACGACGATGGTGTATTTGCATGTAGCACAATCGGGACATAAAAAGCCTTTTTTAGTCCATTGGATACTTTGTACAACATCCAATAAGTTGAAAGCTGAATTTGAGGTGGCTCATGTGCTGAAAGCGCATTGGCCATTGGTGGAATTGCATCAAAACATCAATGGATGGCAACTACGCACCTCGAGCACTCATGCGTTGTCGCACATCGGCATTGGGAGGACATGTGGATGCGTGTTCATCTTGTAGTGTATTCGTGTGAGCTATAACAGTTGTAGAAATCGGCATTGCCCAAAGTGCCAAGGGAAAAATCGTGAAGAATGGATCGCCAAAAGAGAAAGTGAACTTTTGCCTGTTCCGTATTTTCATGTGGTGTTTACTCTTCCCGATTTGCTAAATGAACTAGCGATGCATCAACCTACGCATGTTTACAATTCACTTTTTGGCAGCATGGTCAATACTAAAAACATTTGGGAATGATCCGAAGCATCTAGGAGCAGATACTGTATGATTTGCATACTGCACACCTGAGGTCAAACCATGACACTACACCCGCATTTGCACTGCGTGGTGCCTGGTGGTGGACTTACCAAGCAGGTAATTGGAAAAGCAAAATCAAAAGGAAAGTACTTGTTTCCGGTGAAAGCCATGAGCAAAGTCTTTAGAGCAAAATACATGGAAGCGTTAAAGAAAATGCCAACGCTTAGCAAAAACTCATCAACAATTTATTCAAGAAAGATTGGGTCGTATATGCCAAGCGTCCCTTTAGTCATGCCGGCAGTGTGATAGAATATTTGGGAAGGTACACGCATGAAAGTGGCTATCTCTAACCACAGAATAAAATCAATTGAAAATGGCAACGTAAGCTTTGAGTACAAGACTATCGAGAAGGAGCTACAAAAAAAGTGATGGAGCTAAATGGAATGGAATTTATACGCCGCTTTGCAACGCATATACTTCAAAGGGATTTACTCGCATCCGCCATTATGGAATACTAAGCAGCACGTGCAAGTTAAATGCCATAGCGCAAATACGAGCGCAGCTACCAGCGGTGTATCTTCCTGAAAAAACAGCGTCTGCCGCGCATACGATCCATTAACATGTTCCTGCTGCAAAACCCAAACGATGGTTACTATTGAAGTTTGGCTTCGCGGACCACCAACATGCCTGCCCCGTCTTTTATGGGGGAATCCAAACAAAGAAATCAAAGCTTAAAAAATCTGCAATAGGCGGACTGAAGTTGCTATGTCCATTGGTAAATAAAATTGAAAATATTCATTCAAAAGCATTAAAATATATCAGCAAACTAAAGTAAAAGTATAAAATTCGTTTTAAACACTTTAAAAATAAAACTATCGGATGAGAGTTTTTGAAATTATCCTGCTCTAATATCGAAATCCCCATAAGCTTAAAACTACAAGGCTTCCGTGCAACATAGGATTCATTGGTCGTCCTTCGGACGCAACGAATCCTAGCTGTTAACAGTAGTGCTTTCTTGTCTGTCCATTGCTTTGTCTAATTGTTGGTCGCTTTAATTGTTTGGTTAAATGTATAACTAAACACTATTAAAGTGGTAAAGCCAACCAAGCTGTAAATACTAATTCAAGTCCATTTTGTCCGTCAAACATAACATAGTGTCCATCCGCTTGTAAATAATGGTATCAGGCTTGATTGAATAAAATATACTCTAACAAATTAAAAAATGTCAGTCGTGCTTTTAATGATTGCAATTTGTCTACTGTTAAAACAGTTATGTGTCGATAAAAAAAATATGGTAGAATGAGTCCTGAGATAGTTGTTGTCGCCCAAATAATTGTCCAAGCTGTCGAACACTCGATACCAACCTTGCTTAATAGCATTTGAAGTCCTAAAAGTCCGAGTGCCGTAAAACCCGGAATTAATAGTCCAACGATTGCGAAAATAAGTGTTGGTTTTATAAAGTTAAATTTCATTATTCGTCTGTTCGTTGAGTCGTCTGCCAGCATTACTGCTAACGTTCCGGGCGCGCGCGCGCTCTGGCCCGGGGACACGAAGCGTGATTTCTTTTAATTGAGAGTTTGAACTCACCAACAAATTCCCCTGTATCCAAAGCCCGCCCGGCGCGAGCCGCGGCGGTGAGGAGGCCAACGCAGTTCACCCTTTCAAGCTTCATACGGTTTAGAATGCCCTTTCTCGTCAAGCCTGAATGTACAAAGCGTTGTCTTGCGAAGAGAAAATGTCTACCGGCAAATATCTGAAAACCTCAAATTTCGACTTTATTGGAAAAATTACACGAAAGCGAAGAATTGTATCGGCAAGCATTACTAAGAAATTTCTTAGCGAGCTGTTTCTTGCGTGCGGGAAGCAAGGGGATTTATTGGCGACGAAATTCTCGCCTGGCCGCAACGGACCAAAGCAAACACGCAATGCGGAATTACTCTCAAAGAAGAATACAGCGACGAGTACACAACTTCTCCCACAAGTTTTTCCGACAAAGTTGTCCGCCGGCTCCCTTCTTTCGTTACGCCGCTAACGTGCGCATATGCGATATAACCCTTCCCTCGTTTCGCCAATCTGCATATCCTTGGTTGCATAAGAGAAGGTTTGTGAAGAGCATGCAGCTACATTCATCCCACAACAAGTACCAACATTTAACACATAAAATTCGTTACTCGCATTAAATTTAATTTTTGAATCGCAATGTCCACCACCATAAATAAAAGTTTGAAAGCTAATTATCGGATATTAAAATTTGAAAGAGGAACACTTGTTAATGGATTTCAAAAATATATAATGGTTGGAATCCTATCCACTATCGGAAACCATCCTCCACCAGCATTAGTGTAATGCTGGCTGAAAAGGAAAGGTGGCTGGTGTGATTTGCTTTGTCATTTCTTACTTGTCGTCAAGCCAATAGATTGCCTCATAGATTAATGACTTGTCTTCCGGGTAAGATCACATGCCATCAGACCTCATTTCCAGCCAAACCCTCGTTCGATTTCAAAATAGAAGAGGCCATGACATTCCTCTCTCATGATGAGGTGCATGACATTTCGCTAAGCAGCTTTATTTCTCTGGTGAAATGAAAAAACAATCGCATCCCGCCACCTAAAATATACTAGTAATTGGTATTATTCTACAGAGTCTAATTTTTTCACTATTTTTCATCCAAATTATACCGACGCTACATAGAATAATATAGTCCTGTACCTATAGAAAATTATGTAAGGTCGGCATAATACAAAATGATTATTAGAATAGTATATTATTGCATTGGTATTATTTATCCTTTTGGAGCGAAAACACCCAGACATAAAAAATGATTTGATTGTTTTTGCAAGTGGCAGGACAGTAGTTTTTCTTTGCAACGTTGCTTTCTATTTATTTCTGGAAAGAACGTCAAGCATTTGATGCAGCTCATTATTTATTCGAAATCATTGATCGTAAATTTTTTTTATATCGCACATCAACGCCCCATCGGCATCGTTTCACAAGTGTTGCCCGTCATCGGCGTGTGGCTACATCTCCCCTTAAAAGTCATTGCCGTTTTATATAGTTTGGGCGATATTATTTGGTATTATTTACTTTTTCTTTTGATGGCGTATAAACTCGAAACGCGGCGTGGCATTATTTGCTTATTATTGATTCTCTCGCTCACCATTCGCTATATTTTTCTGTCCAGTGACGGGATGCAAGGATTAACATTACTTCCTGTGTGGTTGTGTATGTTAGGTCGTTCTTTTCGCTTTCGTTTTCCGATATTAATTACCCTCATGGCGATTATCATTTTTTCACATCCATTATTATTTTACCCATTAGCGTTTACGTTCGCTTGGTGGTCGATGTCGAGAGCGGAAGGAGCAAAGTCCATCAACAGTGAAAAAAGCAGACTCCCAAAAATTCTTTGGCCTGCTCTGATTATTCTTATGGCCTTGAAGTTTTTCTTGTTGGATAGCTACGACCACGATAAAACATTTTATCCTGTGGTCCATAACGATTATGGATTTTTAAAATCCCTTTCGGTTGAAACTGTTTTTGATTTGATGAAAGTGATTGCAGCCAACTACACGATTACCACTTTACTCTTCGTAGTTACTATCGCTATTTACGCCATGCAAAGAAGATTGAAATCAAGCGTACTACTCATTGCTTCTGTTTTGGGCTATTTAATCATCATTGCTGCCACCCATCGCTTTGGAGGCATAAGTAATTATTCTGAACGTATGTTACTGCCCATTCCCTTTATGATAGCCATGGCGTCCTGGAGTATTTCTTTATCGCGAGTGTTCGTTCCAAAACAGATGTCGTTTGTTGGACTTCTACTTGTATTATTATTGCATCTTGATGTACTACGAATCAGACGGCGAAACCTTGTACTTTGCGCGTTGAACAAATTGAATCGTTAACAACATGTCGAGAGGAAGATCGGCATACAAAAGCGATTGTAGATGAAACTTTATTGGATCAAAATTCTTTTGCCATGAGTATTAGTTATCCGATAGAAACGCTTTTACTCTCCGCATTAAAGGGGCCCCGACTCCTGCGTTAGCGTAATTTCTCCAACATGAACACGTGGGACGGATCGCCCATCAAAAAAGCATTCCGTTCGGGCGAATGAGGTGGGTAAGTGGACGGAGGTGATCTTACCGCTCTCGGAACTCAACGACAACACTTCAAACTACCTACGGAAAGTTATTTATCATTAAACGGGTCGGCACTTCCGTATCCAGATACCGTTAGACTTCAAATTCATTCCTATTGAATAACATTACGGGTAATGGCGCTGAGATCCATCCATCTGTTTGCAATAAGATTTTCTTTTCAAATACAGGAGTGCTATTCAGGTCGCTATCTATAAATGAAATCTTAACAGTATCGTTTAGAAACGGCAAATTAATGGGATCGATAACCGATTGCAAAAATCCTCCACCCAAATAAGTTCCTTCAATAAACATTCTCAATTGAAAATAGGAATTTCCAGGTTGCTGAAATCCTTTAGAAAACATATAAGCTCCAATAATACTTTCACTAATAAATGGTTCTCCTAAAGTATAGCTTTGTTGAAGCATCGCAGACTAGTGATTACTTCCTGCGCTGGACAATAATATTGCAACCATGCCCATACTTGTAAACTCAGAATCACGCAAAAAATAAATATCTTTCTCATATGACTAATTACAAACACCATTAACACAAACTTGACCACCCGTACAAATAATTCCACACGCGCCACATTTGTTATTGGTCAATAAATTAATTTCACAACCATCCGTGTTATTTGCGAATACAATTTGCGAAGCCCGAATTACACGATC
>JADKFA010000047.1 GCA_016717725.1 Bacteroidota bacterium | reverse complement strand
TGAAAACAAAAAATACGGAACGTCAACACCGATTGACCTCACCAACGAAGAATCAGGTGTTTGTTGTTGACTGATAGAAAATTCAAGCGGTATTCAACACCTGAAAATCATTTCTCACCGAATAATGACTTTCTGATTATTTCTAGGAAGGTGAACCCGACATTGAGTGACGCATAGCAAGGGAAGTTCGTACGAAATTGCCTCGTATAGTCGAAAAAACCTCTCTAGGTGCTGTTCATGCGTATCTGCTTTTTCCAATTATATTTAAACACGAAAATTCCATCATAATTTACATATTCTGCTCTTTCCTAATTAATTTTATAAGAGAATCTGCTGATAGTTTTTGTTTTGCAGTGATGTTTGTTACATTATTAAGTGGTTTGATAATACAAAACATCGTCATGATATTTTGAGAAAGGTGTTAGAGTCATTTTTTTGTCTAAGTGTTTTCCTTTAGCAACTAAATTTTCTATTTCTGATGATGCAAGAAATACGAGTGTTAAAATCTTGCTCTATCAGCCCAAACGCCCTTCGAGCAAGTGTCATGTTAAAAGGTTCTTTATTGGTGTTCTCACTTATATATGAAAATAGTTTGGAAGAAGGTCATAATTTGTTTTAATGCATGCACACCTTGTTCATGTTTGGTAAGGCATTTGCAACATTTAATGTTTTCTTATTAAGCGGGAAGTACCACTGTACTTTAATTGCGACATGGTAAGTTCTGAAAACTGTATAGGCATGTAGTAATAGGTTATTTATCAAAGAGAGATAGAAACAACCTACGCTGATAGGCATATGTGTCATTTTGAGGATTTGAAAGTAAATTCAATAATGTATCTATTCCCATCACAAAAAAACGATTTCCTGTTACAGGGATATTTATACTTGCAGTATCTTTTTAAATCTTCTAACATATTTTTTCCGTAAACCACTACTCTGTCTCTTTCTGTTTGTAACGAGTTGATATTCTTCGCTAAAAGAGCCACAGAAAACAACTAAAAAATAACATTATAAATTCCAGAAATAGGGATTTCCAATTTTTCTTTCCTTCGTGATGGGCATGATGATGTACTTCCATATTTTCAGTTTCTTGATTTGGGTTAATTGTCTCTGTGTCAGCGGTAGGAATAATTTCATCATGAGAATTTTCCGATTGAATATTTGTCGGATTATCGAGATGTTTCTTCGATGTATGTTTTCCGCACTTTATTTACTTTTAATAGGTTAAATTATTATCATGTATTCGTTTAGCATGGCGCTGATTGCCAGCCCATTGGTACTATTCGTTATCCTGCGCCAAGTTTAATAATTTTCCCTTTTCTTCTGTTTCATTTTGGTCGTCTTCAAAATAACCATCGTCTTGAGTGGGGTAAAGTCAGCCCAAACTTGAACTAAATAGTCGTAGAAGCTTTAGCCAATTTCCGCTTGTGTCATCAACAGCCTTTTTAACTCGGTCTTCGATTTGCTCTAATAGATTTTCCCTTGTTCATTAAGGTCAAACTGTCCAACAAAGGTTGTCGCCAAACTTTTGTAAAACGGTTCGTTTAATGTCCCTTCCATAGTCATTGGTAAATTTTACCTGTCTCCACGTAAAAAGCATTAGGTCTGCTAATAGGTCTGCCAAGCTCCCAGTTTTCCAGAGGTCGCTGATTGCTTGCTTTCCATCTTTGAGTTTATAACATTGATAACCTCGCTTTGGATAAAACCTTTAAAAATTTTGTCACGATATTTCTCAAAAAGTTCTCTCTCGTTGGGGTTTACATAAGTCGAAAAACTCTTTTACTGATTTGTTCTTTCTATATAAAGTCGGATATGAGGTCAATGAGTTTGTCCTTGTCGAAGTTTTTTAATTCTTTTTTACATCAGAAAATCCCATAGTTATTTCTTTTTATTGCTATTCTGACCGGAAATTCATTGCGAATCTTTGACGATTGCTGGTTTACTCCGACACTTCGGGACAAGGAGCGTGATTTCTATTTATTGAGATATTAAAATTACCAATTAGTTTATGTGACTTAAATGCCCGCCTCCCGAGGTTTCACGGAACCAAAGGATCTGTTGCACTAAACCTTTGGTAGTTTTATTTTTAGTTAGTACGTAATTGTGTAAAGATAATTCCAGGAAGTTTAGAATAAAAGAACTTCTTATGAGAAAAATCACCTACACCTAAAACAAAGCACCAACGGAAAACCGCTGGTAACTCAGGCTTGTGCCACCATTGATGGATTTAATACGCTCTATAAGCGATTTGAGAAGCGGATGGAGACTTCTGGAAGGAGTCCCGAGAGCACGCTGCAAAATTATAAGCCGATATGTTCTAAAATTGCCTTGCATTTTTAATTGTGTTCCCACTCTGTTGGAGGATGATCAGATAGAAGTTATCTGCACGGATTGTTGAAAGTGACCACACCTTCCACAAGAGCTATTTTAAGCCTACGGTTTATGGCCTTCGTTTTCTATTTAGGCCCGAAGGTTTGAATGATAAGCATGTTGCATTCCATCAATTAAAAAGGGAAAAGAAGTTGCCTGTGGTGTTGAGTAGACTGGGTAAAAGCCATGATTCAAATTGGCCGCACTGTTAAAGCACCGCTTGATGGTTAGCTTACTTTACGGATGTGGACTTCATGCGGCGAAGCCAGAACACTCTGATAAAAAAATCTTCGATTTAGAGCGAGGAACACTTCTGGTGGTAAAGGCAAAGGAAATAAGGATCAGTATGTTCCACTCGGAAAATTATTGGTGAAGGAATAAAGGCCTATTTGGAATCGGAACAACCGCAAACGTATTTGTTTATGGGGGTCCCTCGTCCAGCAGAGTTATCTAATGCATCATTCTCACTAGGGGTTACAATGGGTGATCAAAATGTTGAGCAAAAAAAGCAGGCATCACAAAGGATGTGAACGTGCATACCTTGCGTCATAGTTATGCTACACCTGCTCGAAGATGGATTGGATATTGTTACGATAAAAGAGCTGCTAGGTCATGCAAACATTGAGACGACGATGGTGTATTTGCGTGGCGCACAATCGGGACATAAAAGCCTTTTAGTCCATTGGATACTTTGTACAACATCCAATAAGTTGAAAGCTGAATTTGAGGTGGCTCATGTGCTGAAAGCGCATTGGCCATTGGTGGAATTGCATCAAACATCAATGGATGGCAACTACGCACACTCGGAGCACTCATGCGTTGTCGCACATCGGCATTGGGAGGACATGTGGATGCGTGTTCATCTTGTGGTAGTATTCGTGTGAGCTATAACAGTTGTAGAAATCGGCATTGCCCAAAGTGCCAAGGGAAAAATCGTGAAGAATGGATCGCCAAAAGAGAAAGTGAACTTTTGCCTGTTCCGTATTTTCATGTGGTGTTTACTCTTCCCGATTTGCTAAATGAACTAGCGATGCATCAACCTACGCATGTTTACAATTCACTTTTTGAAGCAGCATGGTCAACACTAAAAACATTTGGGAATGATCCGAAGCATCTAGGAGCAGATACTGGTATGATTTGCATACTGCACACCTGGGGTCAAACCGTGACACTACACCCGCATTTGCACTGCGTGGTGCCTGGTGATGGACTTACCAAAGCAGGTAATTGGAAAGGCAAAATCAAAAGGAAAGTACTTGTTTCCGGTGAAAGCCATGAGCAAAGTCTTTAGAGCAAAATACATGGAAGCGTTAAAGAGAAAATGCCAACGCTTAGCAAAAAACTCATCAACAATTTATTCAAGAAAGATTGGGTCGTATATGCCAAGCGTCCCTTTAGTCATGCCGGCAGTGTGATAGAATATTTGAGAGGTACACACATAAAGTGGCTATCTCTAACCACAGAATAAAATCAATTGAAAATGGCAACGTAAGCTTTGAGTACAAAGACTATCGAGGAAGGAGCTACAAAAAAGTGATGGAGCTAAATGGAATGGAATTTATACGCCGCTTTGCAATGCATATACTTCCAAAGGGATTTACTCGCATCCGCCATTATGGAATACTAAGCAGCACGTGCAAGTTAAATGCCATAGCGCAAATACGAGCGCAGCTACCAGCGGTGTATCTTCCTGAAAAAAACAGCGTCTGCCATAGCATACGATCCATTAACATGTTCCTGCTGCAAAACCCAGACAATGGTTACTATTGAAGTTTGGCTTCGCGGACCACCAACTGCCTGCCCCGTCTTTTATGGGGGAATCCAAACAAAGAAATCAAAGCTTAAAAAAAAATCTGCAATAGGCGGACTGAAGTTGCTATGTCCATTGGTAAATAAAATTGAAAATATTCATTCAAAAAGCATTAAAATATATCAGCAAACTAAAGTAAAAGTATAAAATTCGTTTTCAAACACTTTTAAAAATAAAAATATCGGATGAGAGTTTTTGAAATTATCCTGCTCTAATATCGAAATCCCCATAAGCTTAAAAACTACCAAAGCTTCCGTGCAACATAGGATTCATTGGTCGTCCTTCGGACGCAACGAATCCTTAGCTGTTAGCAGTAGTGCTTTCTTGTCTGTCCATTGCTTTGTCTAATTGTTGGTCGCTTTAATTGTTTGGTTAAATATATAACTAAACACTATTAAAATTGGTAAAGCCAACCAAGCTGTAAATACTAATTCAAGTCCATTTTGTCCGTCAGAAACATAACATAGTGTCCATCCGCTTGTAAATAATGGTATCAGGCTTGATTGAATAAAAATATACTCTAACAAATTAAAAAATGTCAGTCGTGCTTTTAATGATTGCAATTTGTCTACTGTTAAAACAGTTTTGTGTCGATAAAAATATGGTAGAATGAGTCCTGAGATAGTTGTTGTCGCCCCAAATAGTTGTCCAAGCTGTCGCCAAAAAAGAACACTCGATACCAAAAAACCGCACTTACGCGGCTTAATAGCTTTTGAAGTCCCTAAAAGTCGAGGTGCCGTAAAACCCGGAATTAATAGTCCAACGATTGCGAAAATAAGTGTTGGTGTTTTAAAGTTAAATTTCATTATTCGTCTGTTCGTTGGGCCGTCCGCCCGCATTACTGCTACGTCCCGCGGCTTTGCCACCCGGGCGGACACGCCGCGTGTTTCTTTTATTGAGAGTTTTAATCTACCCATTAAAATTTCTATATATCAATGCCCCCCGGGCGCAAGGCGCTGTTGCGTTGAGAAAGGCAGCAGTCCCCTTTCCCAAGCCTCTACGGTTTTAGAGCCCCTTCTCTTTGTCCAGCCTGATGTACCAGCGTTGTCTTGAGAGAAAATATCTACCGGCAATATCTGAAACCTCAATTCCGCTTTTTGGAAAAATACACGAAGCGAAGTAATTGTATCGGCCAGCATTACTAAAGAAATTTCTTGCGCGCTGTTTCTTGCGCGCGGAAGAAAACTAGGGATTTTTGGCGCAGAACATTCGTCTTGCATGGGAATACTGCGAGTCAAAACAAACACATGATGGAATTACCTCAAAAAGAATATAGCTGGTTGGTTTCTGCAGCTAGCATTTCCCGAGTAGTCTGGTCCATGGCGTTGCCGCATTATGGTAACGTGCGCATATGCGATATAACCCTTCCCTCGTTTCGCCAATCTGCATATCCTTGGTTGCATAAGAGAAGGTTTGTGAAGAGCATGCAGCTACATTCATCCCACAACAAGTACCAACATTTAACACATAAAATTCATTTACTCGCATTAAATTTGAATTTCGAATCGCAATGTCCACCACCATAAATAAAAGTTTGAAAGCTAATTATCGAATATTAAAATTTAGAAAGAGGAACACTTGTTAATGGATTTCAAAAATATATAATTTTCGGTTGGAATCCTATCCACTATCGGAAACCATCCTCCACCAGCATTAGTGTAATGCTGGCTGAAAAGGTAAAGGTGGCTGGTGTGATTTGCTTTGTCATTTCTTACTTGTCGTCAAGCGCAATAGATTGCTTTACAGTAGATTAATGACTTGTCTTCGGGTAAGATCTACATGCCATCAGACCTCATTTCAGCCAAACCCTCGTTCGATTTCAAAATAGAAGAGGCCATGACATTCCTCTCTCATGATGAGGTGCATGACATTTCGCTAAGCAGCTTTATTTCTCTGGTGAAATGAAAAAACAATCGCATCCCGCCACCTAAAATATACTAGTAATTGGTATTATATCTACCGAGTCTAATTTTTTCACTATTTTTCATCCAAATTATACCGACGCTACATAGAATAATATAGTCCTGTACCCTATAGAAAAATTATGTAGGTCGGCATAATACAAAATGATTATTGGAATAGTATATTATTGTAATTGGTATTATTTATCCTTTTGGAGCGAAAACACCCAGACATAAAAAATGATTTGATTGTTTTGCAAGTGGCAGGACAATTATTTTTTCTTTGCTTAACGTTGCTTTCTATCTATTTCTGGAAAGAACGTCAAGCATTTGATGCAGCTCATTATTTATTCGAAATCATCGATCGAAAATTTTTCTATGTTGCCCATCAACGCCCCATCGGCATCGTTTCACAAGTATTGCCACTGATCGGCGTTTGGCTACATCTCCCCTTGAAAGCCATTGCCGTTTTATATAGTTTGGGCGATATTATTTGGTATTATTTACTTTTTCTTTTGATGGCGTATAAACTCGAAACGCGGCGTGGCATTATTTGCTTATTATTGATTCTCTCGCTCACCATTCGCTATAGTTTTTTCTGTCCAGTGACGGAATTATTGCAAGGATTAACATTACTTCCTGTGTGGTTGTGTATGTTAGGTCGTTCTTTTCGCTTTCGTTTTCCGATATTAATTACCCTCATGGCGATCATCATTTTTTCACATCCATTATTATTTTACCCATTAGCATTTACGTTTGCTTGGTGGTCGTTGATGAGAGCGGAAGGAGCAAAGTCCATCAACAGTGAAAAAAGCAGACTCCCAAAAATTCTTTGGCCTGCTCTGATTATTCTTATGGCCTTGAAGTTTTTCTTGTTGGATAGCTACGACCACGATAAAACATTTTATCCTGTGGTCTACAACGATTATGGATTTTTAAAATCCCTTTCGGTTGAAACTGTTTTTGATTTGATGAAAGTGATTGCAGCCAACTACACGATTACCACTTTACTCTTCGTAGTTACTATCGCTATTTACGCCATGCAAAGAAGATTGAAATCAAGCGTACTACTCATTGCTTCTGTTTTGGGCTATTTAATCATCATTGCTGCCACCCATCGCTTTGGAGGCATAAGTAATTATTCTGAACGTATGTTACTGCCCATTCCCTTTATGATAGCCATGGCGGCCGCTGGAATTATTTCATTATCGCGAGTGTTCGTTCCAAAACTGATGTCGTTTGTTGGACTTCTACTTGTATTATTATTGCATCTTGATGTGCTACGAATCACGGCGAAACCTTATACTTTGCGCGTTGAACAAATTGAATCGTTAACGAACATGTCGAGGAAGATCGGCATACAAAAAGCGATTGTAGATGAAACTTTATTGGATCAAAATTCTTTTGCCATGAGTGGATGGAGTTATCCGATAGAAACGCTTTTACTCTCCGCATTAAAGGGCCCCGACTCCTGCGTTAGCGTAATTCTCCAACATGAACACGTGGAACGAATCGCCCAACAAAAGCATTCCGTTCGGGCGAATGAGTGGGTGAAGTGGACGGAGGTGATCTTACCGCTCTCGGAACTCAACGACAACTACTTCAAACTTCCTACGGAAAGTTATTTATCATTAAACGAGTCGGGCACTTCGTATCTAGATACCGTTAGACTTCAAATTCATTCCTATTCTAAAATAAATCCGCAAAACTACGTCATTGCCTTCGAGCTTTTACTAGGCAACAACAAAGCCTTATTTTCTTCGGATAGTACATACTTGAGTTTGCAAATTCCAAACGGTCCACAAATCCGATTAACCATTCCGTATACCCTAGTTGATGGTGGAATTTTATGGATGGAAGTTCCGATGGGGGGATTAGAAAACGATGATCAATTGGAAGTTTTTCTGCAACAAGGACAAAAAACATTGGCGCGTGAAAAAATTAAGTTTGCACATGGTCAATTTAGTTTCGTAAAACCGTGATCTTCTAAAAAGAAAGAGGATCATTAGCTAAATTGTGGTATGCAAAATGAGATTCCTTATGGCGTTGTTAAATCAAATTTATTAGCGGTAGATATTGAAATTGGAAACTTGCTCCATGTTTCTATGCTATTGCGATGATTTATTTTCAAATAATACGGATGCCCGAATAACATTACGGGTAATGGCGCTGAGATCCATCCATCTGTTTGCAATAAGATTTTCTTTTCAAATACAGGAGTGCTATTTAGGTCGCTATCTATAAATGAAATGGTAACCGTATCAGCAAGCAACGGCAAATTAATGGGATCGATAACCGATTGCAAAAATCCTCCACCCAAATAAGTTCCTTCAATAAACATTCTCAAATTGAAAATAGGAATTTCAGGTTGCTGAAATCCTTTAGAAAATGTATTTGCTCCAATAATACTTTCACTAATAAATGGTTCTCCTAAAGTATAGCTTTGTTGAAGCATCGCAGACTGTTGATTACTTCCTGCGCTGGACAATACATTTTGTCCATGTGCCATACTTGTAAAACTCAGAATCACGCAAAAAATAAATATCTTTCTCATATGACTAATTACAAACACCATTAACACAAACTTGACCACCCGTACAAATAATTCCACACGCGCCGCAATTGTTGTTATTGGTCAATAAATTAATTTCACAACCATCCGTGTTATTTGCATTACAATTTGCGAAGCCCGAATTACACACGATCGAACACGTGCCCGAAACACAAACAGGAGCGGAGTTAGGTCGTGTAGGACATACGGTAGTACAGTTGCCACACTTGTTAGCATTCGTTAATACATTCACTTCACAGCCGTCTGCTGCAAGACCATTACAATCAAAGAAGCCTGAGTTACAAGAGAGAATACTACACACACCATTAGAACATCCGACTGTAGCATTGGGTAAACTAGGACAAGCGTTTCCACAGGCACCACAATTATTTACATTCGTTTTCAAATGAATTTCACAACCATCTACAATATTCGCATTGCAATTACCAAAATTAGCATTACAAATCAGCGAACACAATCCCGAAACACAAACGGAAGTAGCGTTGGCAACAGGGGCACAGACTAATCCACACGACCCACAATTGTTTACATTATTTAACAAGTTCAACTCGCAACCATCGGTCATATTCGCATTGCAATCACCAAAATTAGGATTACAAATTATTGAACAAATACCAGATAAACAGGTAGGAGAGGAATTTGGTTTTACCGGACATATGGTGCCACAAGTACCACAGTTATTCGCGTTAGAAAGCAGATTAATTTCGCAACCATCTAACGACAAATTATTGCAATCAGCAAATCCTACATTACAAACAAAAGAACACAATCCTGAAAAGCATGCTGGAGTTGAATTTGCTAATGAAGGGCAAACATTCCCACAGGAACCACAATTATTAGGATCAGAAAGTACGGGTGCTCCATTATCTATTAATGCATCGCAGTTGTCGTCAATAGCATTACACAATTCAGAAATAGATGGATTAACATTGGCATTATTATCATCACAATCTGAACTATTCAACACATAGCCAGCTGGCTGAAAACAGGAAGCTGCACTTACGGCCGCATTACCAAATTGATCTCCATCTGCATCTCGATAATATTGTGTTAAGAGGGAACAAATTGTTGCGGGAACCCAATTGGTTCCATCCCAAGATAAAATTTGACCATTAGCTGTTCCATTCGGAAGTGCTTCTGTTTTTTTAGAATAAAGTGCATAGGGAACAGAACTCAACGGGTCGTTGCCCATTACTACAAATCCACTTCCATTATTGATTTCTGTTTTAAGGAAATAACTGGTATCTCCCCAAGCAATTGAAGAAAACGATGGTGAACTACCAACGCCTGTGCTCGTACCCAATCCTAATTGCAATCGGTATTGACCAAAAGCATTACTGATAATGGCATGTGTCTCTTGCCATGTAATGGGGCCTAAAATCGTCCCACTAAGAATCGATAATCGAATCGTTAGTGACTGATTCGATAAAGGATTTCCAGAAGTGTCTCGAGCTATAGCTTGATAGTTTATGTTCTCTGGAGTTTGAGCTGTTGATTTTTGTAGTATCCCACAAAATAAAATCAAAAGGCTTAAAATAATTTTCTTCATAACCACTTCCTTTTTACTCTTTATATTCTTTACAATAAATTTCAAGATTTCCAACGGATTGCTGAATTCCCAAATCTCGGCCTACACGAAAATCCTTACATCCCTTCGTTTGCATACCTAACATGATGTAAACATATCCTCTGTTATTATAGGCTTGTCCGTGTCCAATATCCATTGAAATACACTTCGAAAAATCATCAATTGCACCTAAGAGATCCTGCCTTGAAAGCCTTAATAAGCCGCGATCATAATATGCATTTGACATGGTTGTATCTAATGCGATGGCTCTAGAAATAAAATACATTGCAGAATCATATTTCTGTTGTTCTGAGGCAGAATATGATAAATTAAAGTAATCCTGCCCAGTAACCTGAGCAACAGAGATACTCTGAAAAGAAACCATAAATAATACAATTAAATATAAAATCCTTCTTTCTGTCATTTAGATCCTACTGTTGTAGTAATGTTTATTCAGTTTACAAAAGCAAGTAAATTTATGGGAAAGGAAAACACGATCCTACATTTTTATCATTAATTTAATAGCTCATTGGCGAGCAGTATATTATAACAATCTTTTTTCATTGTGCTATTTTTATTCAATTCAAACTGGAGAATTTCTTTAAACAAGGAAATCCTAGATGGTTTTAATTACTCATAAGCTCTGAAAAAACAAGTTCGATGGTGAAATAGGACTGCGATGTTTAGTTATAGAGTAAATTTATTTTATTTATTCGTTGACTCTTTTCTTCTCTACTCCCTAGTTTGGGTTGCGCGTATTTAATTGATAAACTGTGGTTTAAGAAGATGTGATTCGTTTAAAATTCCCCTTCTTCGTAATATTAGAATCTGTTTTATGGGGCTTCTAACACATCGGAATTTGATTTTCAACCTTATAGATGCTTGTTGTTTATCATATTTTCCTTATAATTACATATCCAAATTTAAATTTATTATCATGCGTCGATTCTACCTATTCATCGTTTCTATGTTCATATCACTTAATGTTGGAGCACAATGTTCGGTGAATGCTACTACCATTTCTAATGCTAGTTGTGGACTAAACAACGGAAGCGTAACGTTAGTATTTGGAGGAAACAATCCTCCTTTTTATGTGAATTTCAATGGGACTCCTTTTGGAAGTTCGAATGGAGCTCCGCTTACAATAAACAATTTAGCGGCAGGAAATTACTCCTTTAGTGTAACTGATAATATGGGTACTGTCTGCACGGGTGCTGCAAATATTATTGTTAATTCATGGGGTAGTCCATTACAAGTTAATTTTAATACTATTAATCCTACCTGTCCTACATGCACCGACGGATCCATTCTGGCCATGGTGACCGGCGGATTCGCCCCATATTATTTTCAATGGAATAATGGAGCTAATACATCCAATTTAAACGGACTTGGTGCGGGTATGTATGTGCTTACAGTTTATGATACGTTGGGTTGTGGCAGCATCGACACTGTCATTTTAAGTTATGGTGGAGTGAATATTTATTCTGTTTCTGGAAAAGCTTTTTTTGACGTTGATAACGATAGTGTATACGGTGTGAATGATATCCCCTTAGCTCATCAACAAATAGAAAAACAACCCTCAGGACAGGTTTTCTATACTGATCAAAACGGTGATTATGTGTTGGGAGATTCCACTGGAGCTACGATTTCAGTTACGCACCTTTCAACTACTGGATTTTCTGTGAGTGACGGTATCACTTCCCACGCTGTCACCGTTGGATCCTCTAATATTTCAGGCCTCAACTTTGCTCTTGCTCCAGATTCAATGTTTCACTCCATTTCTACGTCCACGTTTTCATTTTTACCTCGGTGTTTCACAAATGTTGGATTTCAAACAAGCATCACAAATCAGGGTACTTACATTGATTCGGGAAGTGTCACTTTTAATTTCGACCCTTTGATGGCATATACTTCATCAACCCCCTCTGGTACCATTGCAGGAAACAGCATTTCTTTTTCATTTTCGAATCTTATGCCATTTGAAACACGAACATTTACATCTTTCTTTATGCTTCCTGGAAATGGAATAACGTTAAATACTTCAACAACAACAGCGACGGTTGATGGCGCAGGAAATGTTTTAAGTACAGATACAAGTTATGTGGCTTTCCTCGTCCGTTGTTCTTATGACCCGAACGACAAAGAAGTTACACCTATGGGAGTTGGAGCTAATCATCAAGTATACATGGATGAAGAGCTACGTTATCTTATCCGTTTTCAAAATACGGGAAATGATACTGCATTCAATATTATTGTCACCGACACCATTTCACCTAAATTAAATATTAATAGTTTATTTGTGATTGCTACTTCCCATTTATGCTGGATTGAAAAAATTGGCGGGGAATTAATGCGCTTTCATTTTGATGATATTCTACTGCCAGATAGCAACGTGAATGAGCCTGCAAGTCATGGTTATATTTATTTCCGAATTAAAGGAAATCAAACCAATCCCGACCCTACCGTTGTGACAAATTCTGCTAATATTTATTTTGATTTTAATCCGCCAGTCATTACGAATACAACATTAACCACCTTTAGCAATTCAACTGTGGGAATCGCTCCAATCAGCGGAAAAGAAGCGGGAACGATTCAATTAAGTCCCCATCCAATGAATGAAAGTTCGCTGCTACATTTTGATGGAATCAAAGATCATACACACCAGCTCGAGTTGATGGATATTAGTGGGCGAACAGTCGTTCCCAATATCACTTTTAAAGGAACTTCGTACCTGCTTCAACGTGAGTCTTTATCTAGCGGAACTTATTTCATTAAGATCACAGATTTACTAGATAAAAATATTTATTACACTCGCCTTCTCGTAAATTAATTTAATGTGTTGTAATTAATTACTCTTTTATCACTTTAGAAAATCCTGATTTCCCGTTAGAACTTATCAACTGGGCTAAGTAAATTCCCGCAGGGTAATTTGATAAATCTATTTTAATATTTTCCTCTGAGGATTCCGTGCTTACTATTTTATCAAATAAAATAGTATACAAAGCAACGGACACCTTTTCGCTAAATATATTTTCAATTACAAAAGATCCACTCGTTGGATTTGGGGAAACCTTTAATGTATGAATAGAATTGTGCTCACCAATACCGCCATAAACAGTTACACAATTATTAGTTGACAAACCGCCTATCATTGAGCTTAAAACAACCACAGAATTGGTTTGTCCAGAAGGAACAACCGTTGTGCTCAAAGCACTGGTTGAAATTGAGTCGGAAAACATAAAAGCGTTTTTATTGAACAGGCAATTTACTGTTGTTCCTAATGAATCTGTGTGAACAATTCCAATCTCTTGATCTAAATAATGAATATCGGGAATTGGTTGAGAAACTCCAAAGAGTGGCCCTCCTCCAATAATATGAAGTTCCTTTTCATTCGATTCCAACACATCATAACAACGCATCCTTACATACCTAGACCATATTAAATTCCACGAAGGATCCAACATGGAAATATTTCCTTCCATGTCAGTTCCAGTCAACAAAACAACACTGCTATCGGCTAGTAAAATTAATCTACTAGTTTTCTCGCCACCCGTTTGATTATTGGAGAAATGATCAATCGAGGTGTCTTTGGTTATGAACCCACTTTGATCGATTTTCGCTAGTGTTGTTCCAAATAAACTATTGAAAAGACAGAGGTATCCATCAGACAACAATGCAAGATCTTCCCCGGTTTCAAAGGTGCCGTTACTATAATAATTTGACCATTCAACTTGGCCCGTCTTTTCCAATTTAATTAACGAAGCTCCTCCCAAATTTCCCAGTGAATTAATAGAGGTTCCAACTAGAATGGCTCCGCTATCAGGAGTCGCATAAATACATCTTGCTGTATTCGTTTGAAAATTTGTACTGTAAATATTTGACCAAATCGCATTTCCAATGCTATCCATTTTTAAGGCAAAATGTTGACTTGGAATTGCAATGGTTATCACATTTCCATATAAATAAAACCCGTGTTCCTTTGAAATGCTGACCGAATTAAAAATTAAACTGGAATTAGGGATTTCGGTTCTTCGAGACCAAATCGTATCGCCGTATTGATTCACTTTTACTACAAGGCCATCCTCTCTATTTGTTGACGGGTTAAATACACTACCGCACAATAAATATGAACTGTCGGCTAAAGCAAGGAGATGTCGAAACTTTATCTCAGTTGAAAACATACTGCCAATATCATACTTTTTCGACCATATAATATTAGATAAAGAGTCTGTCTTCATGAATAACCCCGCTTGATAATTAATATCTCCGCACAAATAATAATTAGTACTGTCATCCTTAACGATTGAGGCAACACTCGCTGACCCCGCTGTTGTCATCAATCGATTATAATTTCCAGATTGGGCAATCAGAAGAACTGATGAAAAAACCAAATAGAGAGTCAAAGCAATTTTATGCATAATGTTGTCTTTTTATCGAAGGTAATATAACTTGAATATCAAAACACTTGTTCCTTCTTTTTTACAAAACCACTAGAGACTCGTATGTTTTTTCAGAATGAATCGATTTATAAAAGAGCCCTCTGTTATTTCACCAGAGGGCTCAATTTAAATTCAATTTTCTATTTTCTTATCATAAAAGGTAACGAATATTTTTTATCGACACTGGTAACATTTATAAAATACACTCCTGAAGCTTTCTTACTTAAATCAAACTCTAGTTGCTGTCCGGATGGGATGATAGTCTCAATCACTTTTCCTATGGCATCCGTAATTATTATTTCGTCAACAAGCTTTGTAAATTTAACAGTAAAAACTCCATTGCTCGGATTTGGATAAAGTTGCAAGCCAATCTCATTTAACTCTGCCACACCTGAGCAAGGATCAACGACAATCACACTTGTATCATGACCCACGCAACCTGCAGTATCCGTAAAAGAATAGATAACATTTTTATTACCTACTCCTGCTGTGGTGGGATTAAACATATTTCCTGTTACGCCTAAACCCGAATAAACGCCACCGGAGGGTATTCCTGGAGTTAGTGTAATTGGACTAGCGTTCACACAAAGCAGTGTTTGTGTTTCAACATAACTAACCGCAGGGGCGTTCATCGTCACCTGTACGGTATCGCTTGCTGTACAACCATTGCTGGCCGTTACGAGTACCCAATAAGTGCCACCCATAATGACGCCGATTGAACCAATGGTAGATCCTGTATTCCATAAATAAGTATATCCTGTTCCGTTTTGAGTACTGAGAGGAGCAAAGCCCTGACACATCGTAATATCATTTCCAAGGTTAGCTATGGGCACAGTGAGTAAAGCAACCTCTATCGTATCACTGCTGCTACAGCCTAATCCATCGGTAACCACAACCGAATATGTACCATTAGTTGTAACGGCAATGGATTGCGTGGTGGCTGCGTTGCTCCACAAATAAGTCATTCCTAGATTCTGCGCATCTAACGTTGCCGAAGTACCGCAGTACCCTAAATCGGGTCCTAAATTTACTACGGGTAATGGGTTAATCACTACATCCACCGTATCCGCTCCTGAACATCCATTAACATCCGTTACAATAACATGATAACTTCCACTTTGCGTCGTTGAAATCTGTGCGGTGGTTGCTGACGTATTCCATAAATACGTTGCATTGGGAAATTGAGGTGACAATATTGTGCTACCACAAGCCGTAACATCGCTTCCTAAACTTACGGGAATAAGCGCTGGACAAACAGAAATGCTTTTACAATGTACATGCGTTCCTCCACAAGTATCCGTAACCGATAAACACACTTGATACGTTCCAAGAGGGGAGTATGTATGCGATGGATTGGCGGTATTGTCTAACGGCGACCCATCACCGAAGTCCCATGAATAGCTTGCTGCATTTTGCGATGCGTCGGTAAAATCTACAGTGGGATATGTAGTCACATAACTATAACTAGCTAAAGCTGGTGCTGGGCAAATAATTAATGTAGTGCAAGCGGTATCGCTGCTACAATTTCCAGTAACGTAGGTACAAACCGTGTACGTTCCTGGTGTAGTATAAGTATGTGTAGGATTAAATACAGTGTCTAACGGTGATCCATCCCCGTAATCCCATACTGATGTGGCAGATGCAGAAAAACCATTACTAAAAGAATAACTGGTTCCGCCTTGCCATGAATATGCTAAGTTGGCTGTAGTTACTGCATCATAATACATCCATACTCTGCTTATGCTTCCTGAAGGAAGCGACCATAAATCATGTGGAATATTGTTACTTAAATTAAACTGCATACCAAAGCGAAATAAATCTACCGGAAACCCATTGATAAAAGAATGGCCAGTAGAGTCACTATAAGAATTGTTGTTCGCCTGATTTCCTAAAATTCCATTCGCTCCCCACATTAACTTCAATACTTACAGGAATCATTCCTGTTGCAGTATCATTTTGTGTTAGAAATAACAGGGAGAATGAATTGGTTGTCGCGGGATACGTCAAGGGAAATGAATCCAATCGAACCACCGCAATATTTTGTAGCCCAGATGATGCATCCGTTGGCACTTCTAACCCTGTAATCGTGAAACACGTAGGAGAAGTGAACCAATAACCTCTCACATTACCTGAGAATGTAGTGAATTGTGGAGGAAGAGGCATTTGAATAAAGTTTTGAGCCATGATTTGATTTCCTACTAATAAAAGTAGAAATACGAGTAGATTTTTTTTCATCTGATCCGGTTTACTTGGTTGAATAACAAACTTAATAAAATTATTTGTCATTTTTTATACTTCTTCATTTAAACACAATAAAGTGTTTATTGTGCTGATTAATTCAAACCATGGAAGAATCGTGAATATGGCTTTTATCATAAACCCAAAAAAGTCATTAGACTTTTTTGCTCTACGAGCTGACGATTGATTTTGAAGCAATAATTCAAATAATGTTGTTAAAACGAAAGTAAGAATTGCTTCAAAATCAATGTCAGGGTTAATCCCGACCCCTTCGGGTTTTCGATCCCGACCAAAGCGTCGGGGCACAATTGCATTTCTAATGACAATTGTGGGATAAAATTAACCTGAATTAGTTCATTTTTACAGCAAAAGTAGATGGGGTCTTTACCGTCCGAAAACGGGTAGAAAATCTATCAAAATAAAATTATAACGAATTCAAAAATGCAAGCAATGCTGATTTGTCAGACGATGAAAGGTTCTGAAATTTCGTTTTGCTATTTGACGCCTCTCCACCATGCATTAAAATAGCACCTTCAATACTTGATGCTCTTCCATCATGCATCAAGAAAAATTGACCGCCTTGCGATTTCGGCGAAAGTCCCAATCCCCAAAGTGCAGGTGTTTTCCATTCGTATGTTTTTGCATTTCCCTCTGTATACCCATCATCTAATCCTACTCCCATATCGTGTAAAAGTAAATCAGTGTAAGGATGTATCGTTTTGTTGGATAAAGCATCAATAGATGAAATTCCCGTCGTTAAGGTGGGTGTATGGCATTTATCACAATCTGCATTACTAAAAAGTTGTCGACCTAAATTAACGGTTGCGTCTTCTTGGTTTCGTTGGATGGGCGCTTTCAATGTTTGAACATAAAAAACCACATTCAACACTTCTTGAGTGGAAACTTCCGGATCAATTTCTTGTAAAGAATATACATCATAGGGTTCAAATATGGAGGTGATTCCCATGTCTTGATTGTAGGCATTCGCAATTTGCTGCAACAAATTAAAAACGCCAGCTTTCTTTCCAAATCGACCAATGTATTTTCCATTTTGTTGAATCGCATTCGCTGGAGGTTGAACGTATGCAGGGATGTTAATCCAGTTAGGAACTCCCGAAATTCCATCTCCATTAACATCATTGGGATCAGACAAGGCCAAGATGTCTGCATCCGAAACGAGTTCAATAAAACCAAGTCCTGTAGTTCCTGGTGGCGTTATTCGGGTAAAGGTGGCACCTGCTGGTATTTGTTCTGGTGTAAAGCCTGGAAGTGCTCTATTTTGTAATTGGGGTCCACCTAAATGCAAATATTGATTTCCGGAACTATCTACCTGACCAAATCGAGTTAATGTTGTAAAAGGATGTCCCTTTCCATCTCCCGCATGGCACGAACCACAGCTCGACGCAACGAAAATAGATCCCAAGCCCGTTTCAGCTGTAAAAATGCGCGCATTAAATGCATTATCTCCGAGCAAAAATTGAGCGGTTTGACTATGAGTTAATCCCTCCACCGGTCCATCCAATATTTCATCTTCGGATGGTGCTTCTGGAGCAAACTTCTCACAAGAATTTAAGGAAACCATCGATCCTACTATAAGAATCAATAAGACTAATTGTTTTTTGTTCATTCTACCTTTCACATTAATCAAATTCTATAAAATTTGACTAGACAAATATACAAAATTAGACTTGTCTAATAAAATAAATTTAATTTTTATTACTTTTGATGCCTATTCCACATGAAACCATGCGATCTTTAACAGAAGAAAATTATCTAAAAGCCATTTATCGTTTATCCCTGAACAAAAAACTGAAGATTTCGCCCACCGCTATTGCGGATGAGATGGGCGTTAGTGCGGCTTCTGTTATTGATATGATCAAGAAGCTCAGTGAAAAAGCTGATTTCATACGATAAAGTAAAAGGAGCAAAACTTTTAGAACGCGGACAAAAAGAAGCCGTAGCTATCATTCGAAATCATCGATTGTGGGAGGTGTTCTTACTTGAAAAACTCAATTACTCTTGGGACGAAATTCACGATATCGCCGAACAGCTCGAACACGTGAAACATCCTGAATTGGCCGATCGTTTGGATGCGTTTTTAGGTCATCCCGAATACGATCCTCATGGTGATCCCATCCCAAAGTCCAACGGTGATATTCCAACCACCGTTAAAACGCTTCTTTCGGAAATTGAAATTGGAAAAAGTTGCCGTGTGGTTGCTGTAAAAGATACTTCATCTGTTTTCCTTCAATACTTAGAACAACTCTCGGTCAATATTGGAACTAAAATTAAAGTGCTGGATATTGTTCCATTTGATAATTCGATGTTACTTCAAATTGGAAAAGAAATTAAAACAACCGTGAGCAAAAGATTTGCAGAGAGCTTGCTGGTGGATTGAGGGTTTAATTCTGACTAAGAATAATTTAATTATTAGCGCAGTCTTCCTTTTGATTGATATTTTACTCAGACTCTATTTAAATAATATTCTAATTCCTAGAAACTGCACAACCTTCGCTTTGTCATATTAGTTTTTTATCAATCTACCATGACTATATAATTGGATCCCTTTTCGTATTTGATAAAAATATGTACCGCTCTCAAGGTGTGTTGTGTATAGAGTTGTTTCTGCAGAAAGGTTCTGCTTTAATACAACTCTGGATGTAATTTCATAAATAATTATTTCTGAACCCTGGACACCCCGTAAACGAATGAAGATGTTGTCGTTGAACGGATTTGGATAGATCTGCACTTTTTCATTTTCCAATTGATCTTCAATAGATGTTACCGATGTCAATGTTACACTATCAATAAACGCATATACAACAGGAACTTGATCTATAAAATTATTATTAGGTAATGTTGATGTCATAGTGTCTGTTTTAAAATTGCCAATCACTACAAACTGTTCTCCTCCATGTGCTGAGTAAATTCCAGAGACCATCCTCCAGTTTATACTATCCAAAAAAAGACCTGAAGTATTGCTTATGTTTGGTATAAACGGTAGCACCGTTGCGGGTGCAAATCCAGCAATTAGCGTGTCAGAAAAATACACTCCAATTGCATCAGTTCTTTTTTCACTTTTATCCGCGATATTCACATACATTTTAAAATAATAAGATTGATTTGCTAATAGAGGACTAGAGAGTTGTGTTTCTATATACTCTCTAGTATTAACTGCTTGTGTATGAAGTAATATTATTCCAGTGAAGCCCGACCCAATTGCGTTTTGATAACCCGAATAATTGTTTGGAATACTTACTGCAAAATTTGTAGCGCAAGAATTATAATAATCTGGTGTACCGACCGTCGGACTAAACCAATATAAAGCTGAATCAATCTGACTATAAAAGCTAGGGCAACTTGAATATACTTCAAAACTACCATTTGGAATAAGATTTTGTGAGAGACAAAAAAAGGGACAAATTAAGATAATACTAATTAATAGCTTCATGTTTATACTTTTCTAAAAATATTCAAAAGAAGGGATTTATAAAAAAATTTATTGTTTACTCCGTTATGCTTTTATAAATCCGAATAATAATGCGTACTTTTTTTATCCGAACAGTTTTAAAGTTGAAGGTAATTTAAAAACAAAATCTTTTTCTTTTACTCCACCACCAGCTTTCCGCTTGCGCTTAAACTTTTCACTGTCCACAAATAAACACCGCTTTGCAAATTATTCACGTAAAACGAATATTGCTTTATTCCTTTCAACGATGTTTCACGTATCACCTTACCGTTAATATCACAAAGCTGGAACATATCGTCCTTCGTTCCTTCTTGTGGTAACAAAACATTTACCAAATTGGATGTTGGGTTGGGGAATACATTAACTGTTGGTGTGGTTGAAGGATTTTCGCCTACCGATGTGGTGAACCAATTATACATGTAGGAGCTTCGACTGCATTGTGTTCCTGCGCTATCTGCCTCTAATGTTAAAACGATGGTTGGTTGCGAAGCTTTAAACCAGCGGTAGAGTGTACTTTGCTCTATCGTAGGAGGAGAAAATGAAAAATAATTTCCATTCCCTGCAGTATCGGCAAGCAAACTATCTATAGATGTTTCTGTTTGCTTCGTGCGAAGAGTGTTGGCATGGGTTACTCCTGGCAACTGAAGTGATCCATATCCGTCGCACAAAAATGAAATATTTACTTGATGAACAAATCGAATATAGGGCAATG
>JADKFA010000046.1 GCA_016717725.1 Bacteroidota bacterium | reverse complement strand
GATTCGGTCCCATCAAATTCATGAGGAAGTCGGAGCATCAAAGGATCGTTTACCAACGTATCCAAAAATGTAAATTTGTCTAAATACCTCTGGGGTTGATGTTATTGTCGACCGCCACTAAGTCGGGACGCACATGAAATCCATGCTCGATATGACCGATGGAAGATGTTCGGATTCACCTCCATGTGCGAAAGCAACTTTAGTTTAGAAGTCTTTCAAGCTTCATCCCACCGAAGATCATAGAGCAAAATGGCGCGTGAAGTTTCGCAGGCACCTGACGACTCAGGAAGCCAGCATTTACTCATCTTCTCTTCGCCATCATATCCCAAGGATGTACAAAGATCGCTGCGCCTAACTCTTGTGCTGCTTCAAACACAGAAAATAATTCAGGTGCATTTAAATTCCAATCATTCACGTGAACTACTCTGTACTCCATACAATCCCATCTTCATGCATCGTTCTAATTTCATCGCGAGGTCGGGAGCTTGTAAGTGGAATTGTTCTTAAGCCGATAAATCTTTTCGGATAGGCGTGAACGATAGTAGCGGATATGATCATTTAAAAACATACTTACTTCTAAATCATCTGTTGGTTTTGCCCAATATGAAAACATAACAGGAAGGGTGCTCAACACTTGTACCTTGATGTGTTGGAGGTCACACTCCTTGATGCGGCTGGTGGGATCCCAACAGTTGTCTCCGATCTCAAGCTTAAAAAACGATCGTCGATCATCATCTTCGCGCAACACGGCTTATGATGATCTAAAGAAATAAATCCCCCATACCCAAATTTTTCTTTAAACTTCGGCAGGTTTTCTGGAATGATATGAGTGTGTATATCTATTTTTAACATTGGAATCAATAATGACCCTATGGCCGCAGATTAATTATGATTATTATGATTTGTTATGATTCTTATAGGAAGCACTTAAAACTTTGCGCCGTTTTTCAGGAGGTTTACCAAAGTTAAGTAATAATCCTACTTCGAGCACGCTCCGCTGCTTTTAAATAATTGATTAATTGAGCTGTCATGTTCTGGACAAAGTCCTTCTGCAGCTTTTATTTCAACGATTACCTTATTTCCCCCACATTAAGTCTGCAAAATATTAAGCCCTACTTATAATCATCATAATAAACGTCGATTGGATGTTCTTTACTACTTCTGACCTTCTTTCTAAGTTCTATCATTAACGATCTGGAATATACTTTTCCAGAAACTCAAACCTGAGAGTATTATAAACCCTATAAAAATGCTTTAGTATTTTTTCAGTAATTTCAGTATGTAAGTAATTAGACATGTGTATCAGCGTTCATCTTAAAAAATCATAATAAATCTGCGGCCCACAAATATAATATAGGTCGATAAATTTATTCGGTTATAAACGAATACAAACGTTTGCTTAAATATCGAACTGGATGCCTTGTGCCAGTGGTAATTCTTTGGAGTAGTTGATGGTATTGGTTTGTCGTCGCATGTACACTTTCCATGCATCACTTCCTGATTCACGCCTACCGCCAGTGTCTTTCTTCCACCAAACGCACCACCAATTTCGCTCCTGATGTACCAATGTTTACATTCGCTATTCCGCAATTTGATCCTTCATGCGACAAGAACGCTTCCGCCTCTTTGTAAATCCCTTGTGAAGATAGACGATGATAATCCTTGTGGTACATCATTTTGTTGCGCGATGGCTTCTTCCATCAGTTGCATATTTCATCAAGTATAAAATGGGAGCAAAGGTTTCTTCCTGCACAATGTGATAGTGATTTTTCGATTCAATGATACAGGGAACTACATATATTTCCTCTCTCAAATCCATCTCCACTTAACACTTCACCGCCAACAAAACTTTGCCACCTTCTTTGCGTGCTGCCTCACTGGTATTGGTAAAATCTTTACCGCACCAGTCAATGAGCGGACCTACTAAAGTTTTACTATCTAACGGGTGGCCTATACGAATATGTTCGTAAGCCGCTTTCACCTTTTGTGTAAATTGATCGTATATGCTTTCGTGTATGATGAGTCGGCGGGTGCTGGTGCATCGTTGACCTGCAGTACCCACGGCTCCAAAAACGTCCACATCACCACAAAACCATGGCTAACATCGCAATCCAAGCCCGTACGGCTACTGGAAAATTAAAAGCAGAAATGACACGATCGTTCCGGAGTGGATGATATTGTTCGTACATGCGATGACGTAGCGCTCACTATGCATCGTTAATCCATATAACTGACGCGTGACAATCCCACTGCAAAACTCGCAGATATCAATCATCTCTTGTACTTCACCCAATCCTTCTTGGTAAATCTTCCCATTTCAAAGGAAACCAATCGGGACCCGAAGGCTCTTTATATTCACGCAAAGCATCACCCATCTGTCGAACAATTTCTCCACGCTTCGGTGCTGGAATCATTCTCCATGTAGCAAACGCTTCTTGGAGATGTTTTTATAATATTTTCGTAATCGTCTGTCGTAGCCTGTTGTACAGAAGCAATGAGTTGCCCATCTGCAGGAGAAAAAGATTCGATGACCTCGCCATTCGTTTTTATCCATTTGGTGCCCGTACTTGCACCGTAATTCATTTTGTCAATGCCTAATGCTTTTAACATTTCTTCGACCTTAAAGTCGTTGGCCGCAATCGTTTCGTTTTTCATATGAATCTCAATTTGAGAGTGCAAAGACACGAAGAATGAGAGGGGTTTGCTAATGACTTAAGTATGCAATACAATGCAAGCTTAATTTATTGATAGACAGATTAATTCAATGGAAAATAGAATATTTCCTCCTTGAAATAGCTCCTATCAATATGCTGTTTTAATGGTAACATGTTTAAGTACAATGAGGAACAGGAAGTAGTTAAAAATTTGTTGCGAAATATCTTTTATTTATTCACCGTGATGAACACTTCGAATCACATTTACTTTCAATTTGCGTTTGTAATCTTCCTGCAACCATTTTACATAACTCTCTGAAGTTTTACTCAAGCATCGTGTAAAGCAACGAATACGGTATTCAATTTCTTCTTGAAGCAAATCAGATAAGGCTAAAGCTCCATCTACATCCTTGCTATTTTCGACACACATTCGCACATGTTGTAGTAAAGACTTTTCAACAACAATACGTGGACGCTGATTTGTATTAATTGCTTGTCGATGTTCATATTCGATGTCCATAAAAATGTCTTCCGATTTGCGAAAGTGCTCTCGTAATTCTTCCGGCATAATGTATTTGTAATTCCTTTCGATGAGTTCATCATTCGGAATACTCTCCAAATACAATTCTGGATTTTGGAAGATGGAATTCCAGTCGACAGGCTCATCCCATAAACCAAATCGATTTAAATTATTTCCTAAATCAAACTAATAAAATCACTTTATTAGGCAACACACGAGAGCCACGCCCAATCATCTGAAAATATAAAGTAAGCGATTTCGTGGCGCGATTTAAAATGATACAATCCACAGTTGGTTCATCAAAACCAGTGGTTAGGATACTCACCGACGTTAGTATGGCATCAGGCTTTTCTTTGAACCATTGCAAGATCTCCCTTCTTTCTTTTGTGGAATGTGTGTGATCAAGGTGTTTAATTTCATATCCTGCCTCCTGAAAAGTAGCATAAACATATTGTGATGTGGCAATCCCATTATTAAAGATCAATGTTTTTTTGCCAACGCATTTCTCTCGATACGCGCTTAATAACTTATCTTGCATCGCATGATTATTATACAGTCGTTCGGATGAACTAACCGTATAATCTCCACTACGACCTACTTTCAAAGAATTTAATCCAACATGATAATGATAAGTTGTTGCCTTTGCTAAAAATCCTGAACCAATTAATTTAGAAATGGATTCACCCACGATGAGTTCATCGTAATTGTCCTTCATGCGAATATTAACATTCGAACTCAACGGTGTTGCAGTTACACCGAGCACCACACCCTTCTCATAAAAGCGAAACAATTTTCCGAAAGAATTATAATGTGCCTCATCCACAATCATCAATCCAATCGAATCTAAATTCAGAATTTTATCTCTCAAACGATTGTTCAATGTTTCAACCATTGATACGTAACACATATAATCATTAGGTACAGGCAACTCTTTCACGGCACTGTTGATGACCATATTATTCACGCCAAACTCTTGTAACATCTTTGCTGTTTGCGCACAAAGTTCAAGTCGATGCGTGAGAATTAAAACTTTTTTACCTGTAGCCTCAATATAACGTCGAGCTATTTCCGAAAAAATGACTGTTTTTCCACCACCGGTTGGAAGTTGATACAACAAATTGTAACGAACTGGATGATCTTTCAGTCGAAACAAAATATCTTCAATTGCTTTATGCTGATAATCATAAAGCTGTTTACCAATCAACTGCTCTTGTACTTCAATACTACTTTCTGTCTTCATTCGGTTCTGTGGAATTCGCAAAGATAGGTAGGTTGGAGGGATAAAGTACAACAAAAGCGCAAATATGCATCATAATTACCATTTTTATGTGAATTCAATCAACTAACCTTTTTGATTATCAGCATAACATCAATTAATTCTTAATAGGTTAATACTTGTGTTTTTCCTCGTGTTATGGCGGTATATTGCCATTGATAATCGTCCTTTTTGTAATAAGGATGTAGAATAATATTTTCCCATTCTCCGCCTTGAGCTTTGTGACAAGTCATAGCGTAGCTATAGCGGAGTCTTAACGCACCTAAATACGGGTCATCTGCAATACGAAGTGATTCTCTATATATTTTATTTCTTTTTAGGCGATCATGATATAGATTTTTTTCCATTTCATAGGGTATTTCTCCTCTTTCAGAACTTAGTACCTCCAGTAACACTTTGCTTTGTACAATTAGTTCTTCATTGTTTTCGCCCTGTACAATTATTTCTACATCTATAAAATTTAAGCCTGTTATTCTTTCTATGCTATTTTCAAAAACTTTGTTAATCGTTGCGGCCTCCCCTTTTAAAAGAAATTTCCATTGCCAGACCAATTTTGATTTAAAAAAACTGAATCGCCCGGCATAAGTATATTTGGTTTTTTGTATTTTAAAATTCGATAGGCACTATTAAACCAATTTACATCACGGTTCGTGAATGCTATTAGTGCAACTTGATCATGTTTATTTTCAATTTCATATTGTTGAAATGTTTGAAGTGCTTGAGTGGAATTACTTAATCTCGGCAATTCTAAACCATAAAAATTATATTTTCCCTCCATGTGGCTTCGCAAGTTGCATGCGTTTTTTAAAATATAACTATCTTGCTGGTGGCGTACAACTTCTGTTAATTCTGTAAAAGCCACCTTCAGTTTGTGTTTTTTTCTTAAGTACTCAGGATCAAGCGCAGGACTAAATGTGGAATGAATGGGTGGTAATTGAAAGCGATCGCCAATAAATATTATTTTGCTTTCTTTATTTCCTTCTTTAACATAAGATATTAGATCATCCAAAAGAGATTTACTCGCAATGAATTTATCATTCCCCCCAGCGAGGTCTGATATCATGGAAGCTTCATCAATTATAAAAACGCAAGCTTTTTGATTTGGATTCATTTTTCTTTTTAATACTACGCTTATACCATTCGCTCCTTGTTCAGGAATATAGATTAAGCTATGTATGGTTTTCGCTATACGACCTGTTTTGCTGCTAATTATTTTTGCTGCTCTACCTGTAGGGGCAGCCAAATAGCAAGGAACAGAGAGATCCGATAGCCAAGCCGAAAGCGCTTGTGTTAAAGTGGTTTTTCCAGTGCCGGCGGAGCCACGAAGTATAAAGACGTCTTCACTTTCTGTGCCTTGAATAAATTTTTCCATTAACTGCAACGCATTTAATTGGTCCTTTCCTGGTTGAAGAGTACAGTATTCATGAAGTGATTTTTGAGTCGTAGTCATAGGAGTGTGGTTTTAAATTTCCACAAAGAAAAGATGCGTTAATGCAGCCTATTTGCAATGGCCCAATGGATCTGTTGTTGTTTTATAAAATCCACATCATTTACTGAATGTAAGAGGACAATGGTCTAGAAGTAGGACTTGAAAGTTAGCTCCTAGGATCACATTACAGAAATGGCCTACTTCCGTTAATAAGGAACAAGGTATTATATTTCTGGAATCAACTCCTTTTCTAAAAGGTAATTTTTTATAAGTGGGATTAAATCTTGTTTTGCGCTGCCTGGCCCAGCAAATAAATCTATACCCTTGTTTTTATATCGCTCAATGGAATTGATTAATGTTTCTTTGTTTAATACGGGAATAACCGCAGAAAAATCGCAGAAGCGTCCACCCCAATTGGTAGCTAATTTTTGTTGGCTTTCAATTTGCTTCAACATAACACTTTTACCTGACTTTGCCTCTACAATGTAAATACGTAAATCTTTGGTGAATAGAAGCAAGTCATATTCGGCGAATGTGCTCTTGGGATTATTTGTATGTGTTATTTTAACGCCAGTATAAATTTCAAAAGGGAGAGGCTCTTTTAAATTAAGCAACGGCTTTAATATAAACTTATTTATTTTACATTCATAAATTGCACCTGATTCGCCAACACAAATTTCATTCACTTTATTTTCAACGGAGGTAATATCAGGAAGAGAGGCAGCGGCTTTGTTTAAGATGGAATATCCTTTCAAACCGATTAAGTCTTCGAATGAAACACGCACATTCATGGTAGCAATTTTTTCATTGCAATTTCCATTCTTGTCCCACTGATAGGTTAAAAATTGAAAACGTTGCACATCTGCTGCGGCATAATACAAATTATGGATAGGGATATTATTGCTAATCAGCAAGGATTGAATATGCCATAAACCCAAAATATGCATCCGACTTCCATTTCCTAAATTGATGATGACAAGTTCTTTATTGAGCAGGTGTTTTTTTACAATTGGAAAACAATATTGGAAACATCTGTAATTGAATTTTCATGAAGCGAACGAATCAATAGTGGTTCATGGCAATGAACTCCTGCAGCTTCAAGTTTAGTGATACTGTGCGCAGACCATTTCTCTGAAGCAGCAGTAAGCGTTTTATGGGATCAATTCCTCTACTACAATGCTGCGCTGCTAACAGGAGATTTAAATTAAACTCACTCAATAAAGAAATCAATATTGTTCTCATTTTTCTCGTTGGTTAATCAAATATAATCAAATGTAAACAGCGAAAAACGCTTTGCAATTAAATCCTTGTTTTATTGGAAGATGATTTTCGAGAGTATAACGAGCAACTGAAGGACACCAATGTCGCGTCTTAATCCTTGTTTTGTTGGAAGATGATTTTCGAGTATTATGAAAAAGTTCGTAATTACAGGTGCTACTGCGTCTTAATCCTTGTTTTGTTGGAAGTGATTTTTGAGTTGACCATTGGACGAATATACGGGATTATCACGGATGGTCTTAATCCTTGTTTTGTTGGAAGATGATTTTCGGGACATGACCAACTGCACCGACCTAATAAAACAACTTGAAGTCTTAATCCTTGTTTTGTTGGAAGATGATTTTCGAGTAATCATTGAGTTAGGCGACAATGCTAAGGATATGATGTCTTAATCCTTGTTTTGTTGGAAGATGATTTTCGAGATGTACCCGTACATTACGGAGCTACTGAGGTAGAAACGTCTTAATCCTTGTTTTGTTGGAAGATGATTTTCGAGAAGGACAACAATCTTTCTACAACCACATTCAATGACGTGTCTTAATCCTTGTTTTGTTGGAAGATGATTTTAGAAACATACGGCACTCAACCAAAGAAAGAACTTCCGAGCGTGTCTTAATCCTTGTTTTGTTGGAAGATGATTTTCGAGAATGCGGATGAATTCTATGCTGTACGTCGTGACAAGTCTTAATCCTTGTTTTGTTGGAAGATGATTTTCGAGAAAAAGTTGAAATTACAATGGCTCAAAATGAAGAGTCTTAATCCTTGTTTTGTTGGAAGATGATTTGCGAGTAGGTAAGTTGAATGTTTGAACTCAAGAAATTTGCGTCATAATCCTTGTCTTGTTGGAAGTTGATTTTCGAGCTTCTACCTGATTTCAGATCTGAGTTTATGATCTCTAAGTTTTAATCCTTGTTTTGTTGGAAGATGATTTTCGAGTGTATCGTGATACACGGAGAAACCAAGCCCTTCAAGTCTTAATCCTTGTTTTGATGGAAGATGATTTTCGAGACTAAACAATCCGATCACTGAATGTGGTCTAATATTGTCTTAATCCTTGTTTTGTTGGAAGATGATTTTCGAGATTTAAACCTCAGAACTATGGCATTTAATGCAACCAAGTCTTAATCCTTGTTTAGTTGGAAGATGATTTTCGAGATGTACCCGTACATTACGGAGCTACTGAGGTAGAAACGTCTTAATCCTTGTTTTGTTGGAAGATGATTTTCGAGACCAAGCACAAGTTACTTTTGAAGATGCAGTTATTATATCTTAATCCTTGTTTTGTTGGAGGATGATTTTAAAGTCTGCGTCAGGTGGTACTAAAGTGAAGCGTACTAAGTTTTAATCCTTGTTTTGTTGGAAGTTGATTTTCGAGTAGAAGAAGGTCAACATGTTGTGACCATTATCAACATGTCTTAATCCTTGTTTTGTTGGAAGATGATTTTCGGGCTAAGAAGTGAATTGATACTACTCGTCAGCAAGTGTCTCAACTTGTTTTGTTGGAAGATGATTTTCGAGAGTATGGTTCAAGACCACGGCACAATTGATCAGCAAGTCTTAATCCTTGTTTTGTTGGAAGATGATTTTAGAGACATACGGCACTCAACCAAAGAAAGAACTTCCGAGCGTGTCTTAATCCTTGTTTTGTTGGAAGATGATTTTCGAGTAGGTAAAGTTGGAATGTTTGAACTCAAGAAATTTGCGTCATAATCCTTGTTTTGTTGGAAGATGATTTTCGAGATCGAAATCAGTGAACCAGCAACATTCGACAATCTGTCTTAATCCTTGTTTTGTTGGAAGATGATTTTCGAGGACTAACTATGACCCGCCCCGACCTAATAGACCAACTGTCTTAATCCTTGTTTTGTTGGAAGATGATTTTCAAAAACCCAAGAGTTGAAGCCATTGCCGAGTGAGATGCCGTCTTAATCCTTGTTTTGTTGGAAGATGATTTTCGAGGAATACCGCTCCCAAGCCTCAGAGTTGCCGAGTGAGTCTTAATCCTTGTTTTCTTGGAAGGTGATTTTCGAGACTTAAAAGAAAAAATTAACCCATGAAAGAAACAATGTCTTAATCCTTGTTTTGTTGGATGATGAAAAATAAATTTTTTAAAATATGCATAAGTTTTTCTAATAGAAAATTGACTATTCCTTGTTATGATGGAATTTTTCGGATATCACATTAGTGTAGTCCAAATCTGTGAAGTGCACTACCATAATCCTTGTTTTTATGGAGTATTTACTATTAGGTAATGCCAGTACAAATATTGTAAAAAAAGAGGTGCCTGCACTATTCAAATTTTATTGGAAATGTGCAACCAAAGGAATTGTGTTCTGTAGCCAACAATTGTGTTCTTGCATTTTCGTTTAAGTGAATTAAGGTGAATGATTTAACGCTGCTAATGTTTTGTTGGGCGTGCTTGACGGAATGGAATGGATGGTATTTATCTCCATGCTCTTAAGCCACTCTTCCCAAAAATAAACCAATTTGTCAATTTCTAGTTGATCTTGTTTTTTAGGCGAAAAGCCAACTACATACGTTGCCAGCCCCGGAAACTTGCTTTTGACTTTTAACAATCCATAATTGTTTTTTATGGCAGTTTCTTTCCAAAAAGGTCCTTTCAATTCACTCAAGAAGTAAGTAGTAGTGCTTCTGTTATTAATACGCATTTTATTCCCGCTATTTTCAAAGTCAAAATAGCCATCGGTAAGTACTATTAATTTATTGTCAAATCCATTTTTTAAATCAAACGCCAATTGTTCGTTAAAATACCGCCAAAGATCGCTGCCACTGTAGTTTTTATTTTTATTGAACTTTGAAGCTTCTGCGTATAAATTTTTAATGGCAAGAGGAAAGGCTTGCGAAAAATTTCGAAGAGCTTTTAGCCGTTCGGCAGCAGCATAGGACGAGAGGTCTAAGGTGAGTAAATTTTGACTTTCATTGGTTTGTAAACTGTTGCTTTCTGGAGGCGATCACAACGCTAAAACGATTTCTACATGTCATGATGAGTTGTTGCATTGCATTCTTTCAAAAATCGGAATTGTGATAATAGAATTGCAGTGTCTTTTTGAAAGTTGACCAGGTTGAATGATGCGATCTGATAAATCCAAAAGGATCACAGTGTTTTGTGGCTTTTTGTTAGCTGCAAAACCGGTTGCAGTTATTAATAGTGAAACTACAATGAGGAATAGGAGGCGGATAAATGTTGGATGTGTCGTCATGGTTTTTATTTTTTTAAGGGTTAAAATGAAGGAGGTAGTGCGTGTATGATTAGTTGAGCGACCTTGGAATAAATTCTATATGCTCGCGCGGGGTCATTGCTAATTTAAATTCATGATATACCTGTTCGCATGCTTCAATTAATGATTCTTTATTCGGATGACTTGATACGTATTTGATCCATCCGCGGTAGTAGGCATCTTGGCTATGTACTAAATCGGGAACGCCCTTGTAAATGTTCTCTAGTTTTATATCAATCTTGTTTAGTTCATTGTTTAAATTTTTAAGGATAGTTAAAAGCTTTTGCTCTTCTTCCTTATGTTTCAACAACTCTTCTTCAAGCAATGTAATTTCTAGCTGAAGCTTTTCGCGTAACAAATGTGCAAGGCGTTTTGGATTCACTTTATCTTTTTCGATAATGATAGCTTCGGTTAACATTTTCCAAACTACATAGCTCCCTAAGCCGAGAATAAAGACACCCCAAAACATAAATTCAGTATAGAATTTCCAGTCGGGAGAGGCTAATCCGTTCATGGTTTTCAATTCGTGATTAAAGGATTCTATTTTCCAGGCGATTAAAAAATCAGCTGCTATAGCCAAGCCAAGAAAGAGCGTAAAAATGGACGCATGCTTTAACCATTCTATTCCTTTTTTCCCTTTTAGTTTCGCATAGAGCAATGACCATCCGATCGCAAATGCAAAAAACAGGAAGGGACCAAGGTAAACAGCAGGTATTCCGCTTAAAAGTGCATAGGGATTTAAAACGGTATTGAAAAGAGCACTAAAGTCATTGCTTTCGGTAGCTTGGTTTATTTCGGTGGTAACATCTCTAAAAAAAGCAGAATAAATGGCTGAGGAATAAAACAAATAGATGAAACATGACAAACCGGCGAAAGTGAGTGATAAAATCCAAAATCTTAAAGCACTATAACCTGATTGATGCACCTGCTCCTCAGCCTGAAAACTGGATTGGGCAATTTCTTCTTTCTTCCCTTTTTATTTTTGGATAAGAGCGGGAATAATATTGTGGAGTAAATTCGTAAGGATCCCTTCAGGTTCATTTTTTTTACTGCGGATGTCCTCGCGTTGAAGTCGAAGTTGTTCGATTTGAGAATCGTGTTGAGCTTCGTTCATGTGACTATCTATATAATGACCTGATGTAATATGGTGAAGCCCGTTTTTAAGTGCTTCGGGCCTTCCTTCACTTATTCCTGCCTCTACATAAGCATGCTCACTTAATAAAATGCGTATAGGCTCTCTATTCGCTGTAGGGGTGGCATGATAACTTACCGTTGCAAGGAGAAGTTCCTTTTCGGTGGTTGGTGCAGTATTCTTCTTTGAGAATAAGGTGCGGATGGGATTGTTGAAAGTCGTCATGGTTGCAGAGTTTTAAGGTTAGACATCAGAATTATGATGCAAAAGAACCGCCCCACATTGCAACCTATTTGCAATGGAAAAAAAAATGGAAAAAATAGTTAGAAAGAGCTAATAATATTATTTAATCACTTCGTTTCGAATCATTTCATTGATTGAATCATAGGGCGGAAGTTTTTCGTTTTCCAATTCGAAATAATCATAAAGTAAAGAATTAAGGTCTTCTGCCTTTCCCAAAAGCTTCTTATTAATTTCATCTAAAGCGATGCCTTTCATGCTATGTGCAATGTCATTTCTTAGGCCGCTTAATGCAGATAAAGAGTCTAAAATTCGAGTCATATTCTCTGGCCTATCAGCTGAGTTCTCCGGAAAATAATAGTTATAGATTTGACGGAATACAACTCTATTTGGCGTACTATAGTTCAGCTTAAAGCCAGGTCCTATGTGTAAATCGGTTAAATATTTCTTTAGTTCCTCATTTTTCTCAATAAGCATTGCCCAAGAAGCATGATTTGTTTTGGTGTTATACTCTATTTTACCATTGAGTTTCTGCTCGAGTTGAGGCTTGAGAAGGTTTTCTTCTAAAGTAAACAGTCGCCACAAATAGTCGGAATAAGCTCCTTGCTTAAATTGAATCATGGCCGACATGAACAACTCCTTTTGGATATTGAAACCCGCATTTGTACTGGTTATTTCTTGTTCCCACTCCATAAGTTTATCGCGGTTATTGAGATCAAGAATATAAAGCTGTTGTAAATGATTTATGGCTGAACTAAAATCGAGATGGATACGTGAAAGTGCGAATACGCTCAAATAAAATTCCACGCTTCCTTTGTTTACTATGGTTTTAGACAGGCTATAATCGTATTGTTTTAAAGCTTGTGATATGCTGTTTATATATTGTTTAATGCGTAGCCCCTTTCTAAATTTATCTGTAAATACCAATGGGATGGCTAACTCAGAACCAGAACTTTTTTGTAGTTGAACTAAATTGGGGAAATATTCAATGAGATTTAAGAGAAGTCCAGTGTTTAATGCATCCACTCCTCCTTGTCCAAGGTAAAAAATCTTGTCGGTATCCTGAAAGGCTTTGAAATGATTATCCTTTTTAAAATAATCATTAAAAAAATCATACATGCTATCGAGGTAAACAATACTACGCTCCACTGGCAAATTTACAAATTCACTATTGGCACTAAGATAAGTTGAATAATCTCTTTTAATTAATTGCTCCAATAATATACCATAAAAAAATGTATCGAATTTGTTGAATTTTTCAGGAGCGTCTACCTGATTCGTTACTACGAATACAATCCAATTAATTTGAAAACCTTGTTTAATCACATAATCGATAGCTGGTTTAATTATGGGATATTGAAGAAAATCTAATAGTGCTTTCGGTTGATCTGATTTATTTAAAAAAGATCCTATACTCCTCGGATTTTTTAAACTATAACTATCGGTTTCTTCGTGATACTGTAGATCGAGTGCTTCATTTTTTTCTTTTAGCTGTAAGTCTCGGGTTCCAATGGTAAGAAAGAGTCCAGCTTTTTTCATTTTTTATATCCTTTGAAATTCACTTCTTTAATTTTTCCTCCAGATAATTGAGGAATAGTACAAATAACAATGGAGCCAATATCTGGATTATTTAATCCGTTCATCAAGGCGTCTATGCTCTGGTCATTCACAACAAAACGAACAATTCCTTTTCCATTTTTTACATCCATGACTTCTCCTTCCAAAATAGTTTTTTTTGTATTTAAAATACCAATAAATGGAATAGGCTTTCTTGCTTCTTCTTTTCTTTTTAACTCTTCAGCTTCTTTTTGAGTTTTTTCTTCGAGAGCTAATTTCTGTTTTTCTAATATTTTTTCATTTAATTTTAATTGATATGATTTTGCTTCTTCAGCATCCATTAAGGTTAGTCGAATAAATCCTACTGGAGTGCCATTATAACAATGCGTCTGGATTTTGGAAAGGGCATATCTCCATAATCCTTGCGACGTACTGCATTGGCGAGCTCATTCATAGATGCCGTGCTTAATTTTTCTGATTGCCATCCACCGGTAATAGAATCAAAACCGGTTGCAAATCCGAGTCGAGCAATTGCGGTATGCTTTTCACCACTCGCTTCAATTGCTTCCTCTCTTAGTCTTTTAAGTTCTTCAAGAAAATATTGAGACTCTTTAGGCAAATCAGTTTCCCTCGGACTCCATAATTTAATTTCTTTTTCAAGAAGAGCGAGCGTTTGTTTATTCACTGCTTCAAAAAGAGCTTCCAAGGTGAAAGTAATGTCGCCAGGTAAACGGTTTTGAGATTTGATAATATTTTTCTTTAGATCTTCTGCAATATTTAATCTCCCTGTACTAACTGATCCTTGAGGAATGCATTCGATAAATTGGCTAACCGATTCTTTCATTTCCCACTTGCTCCCTTTTTGATTGAGCGTTTCCAGCTTTTAAACATATAGTTTCTTCAAACATATAGTCGTCCAATCGTAAAAGTCGAACACATCATGGTTAGGATCTTTCCGATTAATTCTTCGTTCAGTTGTTTCTGGTTCCATTTAAAATCCTCTTTTCGTATTTTCGAGTTGAAGCTGGTTTTACCCATCTTCGTTTTGTCAATTTTAGCAATTTTTAAAACTTCTTTTCTAAACCAAGCAGTGCGTATACATCCTTTAAGAGAAGAGCCTGGAATGGTAGGCTTCATGTTTCCAGCCAAGAGGTGTTCACGAATGGAGTTTTGTTGTTGCGGACGATTTATTCCACATCCCACATTTCGTAATGCAATTTTTGAAGAGTTCAAAGCAGGATCTACATTATTTAACAATTCCAAAACACTTCCATTTTGATTAATAATTGCAATCCATTTATCTAATCGTTCTTTGCCCAATAGATTCAGTATTTTTTTATCGTCAAGAACAGCAATAGAATCTTCTTTACTCATATAAAGATATTCAATGCCTCCCATAAGTTGACGACCACTGCCAATATGAACCGGACTTAAGGTTTCTATAACTAATAATTTCATGACTAAATCGTTAAAGGTTTATAGGAATAAAAAACGAACGCCCATCTCTCCACACAGGATGTTTCACAATATTTGCATCAGGATTTAAATCTACAATAGATCCTTTGCGTTTAAGGAATTGAGGAAAGACCGAGCCTTCGGTAAACATAAATATAGATTTTTTTTGAAGTGTAATATTGCTTTCATCACTAGCACTAGCTATGTACCCACCACGTTTGATGATGTTATATTTAGCATTTTCAAGAAACCCATCATTTCGTTCTTCTTCATTTGGGCAATAAAGAGAAAGTAGTATTCCAGAATCAGATGCTGGGAGTTTCAATTTCATTTTTTCAAGCGATGGGTTAAACTGACCATTTCCAACTGATTTGTCAGTACCTATTCCTTGGTCGCCCAACCATTCCATGCATGAATTAATTTTTTGAATAGCTTCTGTATTTCCGTCAATCAAGAAATACAATCCCCCATTTTCGTGAAAGCGAATTCTTTCAATGTAATATGGCTTAGTGCCATCACCCGAATTAGGAATTTGAACGCGTTGCTGAATTTCATTCATCCAAAACTGCGCTTTGCGTAAGCTGTTCGCATTCGCAGAAATAAATGATGAATTAAAGACGATATCATTTTCCTTCCATAGTAGCCCTGTATTATTAATCACATTTTCAAAGTGTGATTGAGATAACCAGTTAATCTTCTTATATTTTTTTGCTATAGATAATGAGTCTTCATTTTCAAAAGCAGGCATTTTTAGAAAGGGCTTCGGAAAAAAGTATTCATTGTCAAAAAATGGAAAAGCAGATGAAATTATCAAAGTTTCGAAAAACTCCTTTTCGTCATCTTGATATATATTTTTATATGCAACCATGAGTGCAGCGATGATGGTATCGGAATGCAATATACTTTCGCTACTGTCATAGTCACCCCTTCCTCTGCTTAAATGAAGCGGGGAATTAAAATGAAATTTAAATACTGAAAACTCTTTTTCCACAGGTGTTTATTTTAGATGAGCTGGAATTTCAGTGATTTGTTTCTCCCCGGCTTGTTCGCCGTATTGTCGTTCAACAATTTTATTGATCTTAAAGACACCCTGCCATTACCACGAGAGCCTCCTCCGCCTAAATAGTCATCTTGAATCAGACTCATCCCTTTATAGATAAGATCTAACAATTCTTTTGAATTGAATTTATCTTCAGTAAAAACATTTAGAACTAATTCAAGATTAAAAATAGCACCGGCGGGCACACGTTCCATGGTGCGTGGCATAGCAGCCGAAGTAATACGATCAATAACTACTTCTGTTTTCGCTTCAGTAAAGGGGAGGTCTGTATTTACGATTTCATCTCCATTCAAGAGTTTAGCATCTCTGCAGATTATTCTTGAAGGTTGTTGTTGTGTGTCTCCAATTGAATTTCCAAATAAAACGGTGGTAATAAAGTTGGGATCATCAGCTGGTCCATTTTTTACTTTTCCCATATTTACAGCTTTTACATAACCATAACTAAGTTCAAGTAATGATCTCATTTTTCCTTTAATGGTACTTCCTGGAATATAGGGCTTATTATCCATTGGGTTCCTAATGACCATTTTGTCCGGTAAACCAATAGACATAGAATTATTGGAACCTCCAATCATAATACCGGATACTGCCTCAATGGTTCCGGTGATCAATATTTTCTTTTCGAGTTTTTTCATTTTTTCTGTTTTTGATTAATTATCTCTTCCTCCGTGAAATTTATGATAAGCTAAAATCGATTCTAAAAAATCGCAGAAGTTTTTAAATCTATTTCCAGCATTTTCTTTGTCACAATCAACTGCAGAGTGAGCAGAATCCATTACGTGTTTAAATTTTTCGGCCCCGGTTTCTTCATTTCTGTTGCCCGATTTGTCTTTAGCTCTTTTCGCAGCGTAAGCAAGTTTTGGTTTCAACAAATGAAATTCTTGCAAGGAATCGCTTAGCCCTTTCATCTGAATACGACGTACCTCACCAAAATAATTGCGAATTTGAGAAGTGGTAAATTTCTTATCTACCAGTATTTGTCCAAATTCATTAGTGAAGGAAATGGCATCATTGTCGAGGCGATGTGTAATCCATTCTTTTTTAAAATCCATTTTAATTATTTTTATAGTTATTCACGTATTATTAATTCTGCCCATCGGGCAGCAAGATTGTACAAACTAAGCGTAGAGTGTTTTGATAAATTTTTCTTTCCATCAATAGTATTAGCGAATGTATCAACTTTTAAGGTCTGAAGAAAATCCTTCACGTCATCATTTTTTAGCTCTTTAATTGCCCGCGCAAAATCGTAAGCCATCATCCATTTCCAACTTTGATTAGCTCCTTTTTTTTCTTGTTCAGTTGATAAAAAATGAAGCGTTGCTATTTTATTAATAAAGCCTTTGCTAATTTCTTTTTGAGTTCCAATTTTAGAAATCAACTCGTCTTTTAGTTTTTCTACATAAGGTAATTCATATTCCCAATGAAGCGGAATATCCATAAATGTAAAGGTGTTTTTCGAGTGAGTTTGGTAAGTATGATCTTTGGCCATATCCTCTGCGTCTCCAGCCAATAGTGCCCCTTTAGCAATTGGGAATTTTTTACTTACTATAGCAACGCCCCCTGATATACTTAAATTCGGATTGTTGCAAGTCCATTTTTTAAATTCCTCACGAATTAATTTGGCAAATCGAATTGTCTCATTCCAGTGGCCAACAATAAACAAATCGTCTCCTCCTGCATAAATGATCGATGTTTTTTCATTTAAACGTTGGTCGCCTTCCCAAATTTTGTTCAAGTAACCTTTAAAGAAAAAGTCAAGATTTCGACTCAGGGAACTATACCTTGACAAACTACTATTGCCCTGTGTAAATCCATTAATAAAAAGTTTACCCAAATTATCAACATCCATTCTTAAAACGCCAAGTCTGCGTAGGCTTCCGGTTGTATCTCCACAGAGCTCGTCGAATGTTTTAGGTTCTCCATTCGATTTGGATGGATATTGATTGCCGCCGTACAAAGTATTTCTATAGGCCGAATCTGCTCCAAAATATTTCATATGTGTACCTGAAAAATCATTGAGTCGCGACACAATAATAGGTTGGGATGTACTTTTTTATCTTGTCTTTAAATTTTAATAATTTTTCTTCACTTAAAAGATACCATGTAGTATTATTTTTTAGAGGATTAATTCGGAAAATTTCAAGGTCCTTCCATTCTGGAATAACATTGTTGCTTAATATTAAATAATCCGCAGTTTTTAATTTTTTCCCTAATTCTAGGAGTACATTATTGCTTTCATCAAGAAAAATTTGATTGCTCTTGTCGTCCTTACTTTCCGTTTCTTCAAGATTTACAAATGTTCCTTGAATGGTTGTTCCAGAAATAGCGTCTCGTTTTAGCGAATTATCAAATGCAGCTGGATTAAAGAATAGTGCGGGATTTTCAGCAATAAGGTCAAAAAACTTAGTGCTTTTACCAATTCCAAGACTTAATGATAACTCTCTCCACACTGTTGGTAGGTTATTTTGTTTTAGGTCGTTTATTTTGATAGTTTGTGTTGCCATTGAAATGGCTAACGCTGTTCCATGTTGTTCAAAAAGTCCCTTAGAAATTTTATGTCTTAACTCTTTTATCTTATTTATTGTATGACCCAAATTGGGTGCAAGAATATAGAATCCTCCCCCAGAAGCATAGACGACACAATTATTTGGCAATGCTAATTCTACTAATAAATCATGAATTATGGTATCTACCAATAATTGCAAATAAAAGGATCGACCCTTCAAGTTTTTTGCAGCACCTTTACTAATTATATCATAAATAAAATTTTGAATGCCAGATACATCTCCTCCAATCAATAGAAAGACATCGTCATTGTCGGTCAACGATAATATGTCTTTGTTCTCTCCTTTTACATAATCATAGAGACAGATTGCGTAAGCAGCAGTACTATTCAGGTGATCATAAAGCGAGATGTCATTTTGCAAATTTGTACCAGACGGGATACAAGAGGTGTATCTTAATAAAAGTGAAGTGAGCGAAATTGTAAATGAGTCGAAAGACGAAAAGGGTAATGTTTTAAATTCAGAACAAAATTCTCCCATAATTTCATATACTCTCCACTATCAGATTTTGAATTTGCTGTTGGAAAGTTTGATTTGCTTAGGCTTGCTTCTTCTATAGGAATGTGTTCATTGCATTCATTACTATTTTTACCTATAGTTCCCAATAGAGGAACAAGTTTATTCGTTTTTCTTGCACCAGATGATGTGCTGTCAAATGAAGATGAAAATAAAAAAGCTTTGTGTATGATTTGATGTAGAATATTATTTTCGGGCTTTCGATAGGAGATAGCTACATTAATAAACTCATCCGTGCTTTCACCAAATAGCTTTGTGAAAACGATTTTATGCTCATCTAAAAACTGTGCTGTCCATAAAATATGCTCATTGAAGTTTACACCATTGTCTAACGGACATAGTTTTGCTTCAAGCATTTTAATATTAGAATTTAGTTGTTCTAACTTTTTATGCCCATTCTTATCAGCCAGCTGGTAAAATTTGCCTATATCATGTAAAAGGCCTGCTAAGTATATTATATTACGCTCTTTCGACATCTTCATTTTCAATAATTTTATCTCTGTAAGGTCTTACACATCCGTAACCTAACGTTACACTTTTTCCTAATCCAATATGATCGGGAAGGAAAACGTTGGAATTAAAAACTAAGTCAAAGGTGGAAACCCGCACCTTTTTTAGGATAGCGTTTCCTTCTCGAGTAATTTTTTCAATTTCTAAATTCATTGGTTTATCAATTGTCCATTCAATACCCTTTGCCATTGACAAAATGTTCCCTTTTAAAATTTGAGCTAGAAAGAGTTTCTTTTGCTCGGCACTTTCAAGTAGCCGATATTTGGAAAAATTTTCGGTATTTAATGCAACCCATTGTCTGATTTTGTATTTGAACTGTTTTTGCCAAACCTGCACATCGATTTGTCTCAAATCTAGTTTGTCAATTTTCAAATTTAATCTTCTATCACCAACTCCCATAGACCAATCCCTTTGACTAAAAACCTTGTGAATTTCGTCTACTCCATCGTCAATACAATATATAGCTGGTTTTCCATATATTTCTTTATATTGAATAAATGGATATTGATAAATCACTGAACCATCTTCTTTGTGATTATGAAATAGCATATTCTCAAACCCCACTTTTTTAATGATGGCTCCTCTAAATGCCGGAATTTCATATGCCTTAATTTCGTTATCAAAAACGACCAAAAGGGTTTTGAGCTTCTTACTCATAAATTTTATATTTTTACAAAGGTACTTTCGCTAAATGCAACCTATTTGCATTTTATAAGAAATGTTCCGTGGAGTAAAATTAATGTTTAAATCCATTTGTCCAAATGCCTGTTAATAAAAATGCACTTTTTTAGGTTTAAAAAAATTGATGAGGTATTGGTTCGAAACAACCGATATGGGGTAACTTTTAATAATTTAAAGGAGAAACTCGAAGAGTATCTTGTCGAATTCGGAATAAAAAGTATTAGCGATCGGACTATAAGATCCGATTTTAGGCATATTATGGAATTGTATGGGTTGGAGATAATTTGTAAAGATGGTTACTATAAGTATTCCGATCCCAATGCTTCAATCACCAATAGTCCTTTGTCATCAGAGGATGCTGAAAAGCTTCAGGGTGCGTTATCTATTTTAAAGCAATTTGAAGGATTGCCACAGTTTAAGGATATTGAGGAGATAATTATTAAATTAGATCAGAAAGCTTCAATAAAGGGACAGGCTAGGCCAAGTGTAGTAGATTTTGAGAGAGTTGAGCAACTTACCGGATTAGAGTATTTAAGTCAAATTTATGAGAGTATTATCCAGGAAAAAGCTTTAGTTGTTGATTATAAGCCATATTCTGAGCCAAAAGTCAGAATGGTATTTTCGGCCTATTTATTAAAGGAATATAATAACCGTTGGTTTGTCTTTGGTGTTCAATCGGAAGACAGTAAAATGCGAACTTTAGCGATTGATAGGATAATTGAAATTGAGTGTTCAACTGAAAAGTATATCGATAATACTTCATTTAAAGCTGCAGAATTTTTTCGAGATATAATTGGAGTAACTCGGATGGAAGGAATCAGTAAGATTGATTTGCATTTCCAACTATCTAAACCCAGGGCGCAATATGTAAAATCGAAACCCCTTCATGATTCACAAGTGGTGTTGAAGGATTCAAAAAGTTCGATAACTTTTATGATAAGTGTTATACCTAACAATGAACTAATGTCAATGCTGTTAAGTTATGGAAATGACCTAAAGGTTATCAAGCCAATTGAATATAAAAATGCTATGAGGGAGGCACATCGAAAGGCGTTGGACTTATACAATTAAAAGGTAAGGGTTTCCAGTTCCATTCAAATATTGAGGTGATCATCCTAGCTATTAAAATTTATTTTCTACAAGAATTCCCCTATTTCACCCTATTTCCCTCTATTTCAAGTCTAAATTGTCATTTTGCCCGTTAAGACTGCATTTATTCTCTTTGAAATGTATTACCTTTATTTCCCCAATAATTTTTTAAATTTTTACGTAGAATGTTGCTAGTGAAAAGAAATTTATTTCAGTTATTGCTATTGCTTTTATTTTTTGCAGAGAATGATGCAAGAGCTCAATTGAGCAGTTGTGCCAATGCCGATTTTGAGCTGAATAGCTTTGCAAATTGGACAGGGACTACAGGTTCTTGTTGTCCAATAAATTCTATTACCCCAGGAATTGTAACCGGACGTCATACCATCATGACAGGTCCAGGAACGGATCCTAATACAAATGGAGCGATTACTATAGTTGCTCCTGGTGGACAGTTTTCTGCTCGTCTAGGTAATGATGATGTGGGGGCAGAAGCAGAACAATTAAGTTATCAAATAGCAGTTGATGCATCTAACGCACTTTTTATTTATCGCTATGCAGTGGTTTTGGAAGATCCAAGTCATACAATAACAGAACAACCTCGTTTTGAAATTAGAGTGTATGATCAAAATGGATTAGCGGTAGGATGTGGTTCGTATAATGTAGTGGCCTCCTCTGGAATTCCTGGATTCGTTTCGGTTGTGAATTCATCAGGCAGTACTGTACATTATAAAGATTGGACCACAGTGGGAATTGATTTGTCACCATACATAGGTCAAAATGTAACCATCGAGTTTTCTACTGGTGATTGTGCGCTAGGTGGACATTATGGATACGCTTATGTGGATTGTTATTGTAGTCCACTTATTATTTTGAGTGATCTATGTTCAGGAGCTAATTCTACCATATTAACAGCTCCTATTGGTTTTGATTCTTACAGTTGGAGTACAGGGGAAACAACACAGTCGATTGCAATAAATAATGTGGTAATTGGAACGCAATATCAATGCACCATGACATCCGTGACAGGATGTACAATTACATTGACTACTATTATAACCCCAACTATTTTGGCTCCACACTTTGGTCAAATTACAAATTGTCAAAATCAAACTCGGTTTCAGGATTCTTCATTAGTCACAGTAGGTACGCCCATCAACGTATGGAAATGGGATTTTGGAGATGGACAATCATCTAATTTGCAACATCCAACACACAGTTATGTAGCTCCTGGAAATTATAACGTTTCATTAATTGTAACGAATATGGGAGGGTGTGCCGATACGGTGGAATATGTAATTACCACTATTCCGATTCCTCAAGTTAATTTTAATTCTCCCCCCGTTTGTCCGAATGATGTTTCTAGTTTTTTCGATTTAAGTGGAAGTACCAATGGTCCTATTGAAAGTTGGAGTTGGAATTTCGGTGATGGTGCAACAGATACAATTCAAAATCCTGTGCATACGTTTAGTTTGTCAGGAACCTATCCAGTAAATTTAATAGTTACTGATTCATTAGGATGTAAGGACACACTCATTCAAAATATTTCTACATTACCTGGGCCCGTAAGTGATTTTAGTTATCTCTCCGCTTGTGTGAGTAGTCAAATTAATTTTACGGATGTTTCTACAGTGGCTGGTACCCTAATTTCTAATTGGGAATGGAACTTCGGTGATGCGAGTCCGTTAGTATCGGGTGTTTCTAATCCTAGTCATTTTTATCCTGGACCTGGGACGTATAATACTTCATTAATCGTTACCACGGCAAATGGATGTAAAGATACCATCGTTGAACCCGTGGATGTTCAATCAGTACCTGTTGCATCATTTAACAATACCATTGCTTGTGCAAATCAACTCGCTCAATTTTCGGATGCATCCGTAACGAATGTTGGTACCATCATTGCTTGGCAATGGAGTTTTGGTGATGGAAGTCCAGTAGAACTCACACAAAATCCAGCACATGCATTTCCTCCAGGTAATTATAATGTTCAATTAATTGTAACAGGTTCTAACGGTTGTACGGATACCTATATTCAAAATGTAAATGTGTTGGCAGGACCTACTGCAAACTTTAGTTCTACTCCTGTTTGTCCTGGAAGTTCTTCCACCTTTAGTGATTTATCATTGAGTGGAGCTGGAGTTATTAATTCATGGGAATGGAATTTTGGAGACGGATCTCCACTTACCAATGTAGTCAATCCACAACATGTTTTTACAGCTGGAGGAGCGTATGATGTATCTTTAGTAGTAGAAAGTACTAACGGTTGCGTAGATACGACAACTATTCCTATACTTACAAATCCATTGCCAAATGTTGGTTATTTTATTCCTACTGGTTGTGTCGATGCTCCTTTGTTTTTTCCTAACTTAAGTAATATACCAATAGGAAGCATCATTTCTTGTGAATGGAATTTCGATGATGGCTCGCCTGTGCTTATTCAATCAAGTCCAACCCATGTTTATTCTCTTGGAGGATCCTATTTTGTTTCCTTGGTGGCTATTAGTGATTTGGGTTGTAGAGATTCTATTGTGCATGAAGTGATCGTGGTGGATCTCCTCAAGCCAATTTTTCAGTGAGCGATATTTGTTATGGTGATTCTGCCAGTTTTACTGACCTAAGTTTAAATAGTCAAGGAAGTATTTTGGATTGGCAATGGACTTATGGTGATGGATCGCCGGTATTGTTTGGCGTGCCGCAAACCAGCCATACTTATACCTCTGTTGGTTCTTTTTCGGTTGGCTTAGTTGTAATGAATAGTGCAGGTTGTTTTGATACAATACAAAAACCTATTGTTGTAAAGGAATTGCCTATTCCATCATTTAGTACAATGGGACCATATTGTGTCGGTACTTATTTTTCATTAACAAATACCTCAACATTAAATGGTGGGGCTATTCAAAGTCAGCAGTGGACAAATTCAATTTTTGGAATGTATACCAGCCAGAGTCCTCAAGTTGTTTTTACACAAGCCGGAAATCATTTAATTAATTTAATGGTTACAGGAACAAATGGATGTGTTGATTCAACGAGTAGAAGTGTATTTGTTCATAATTTGCCAACTGCTGATATGACTTTGCAGAATGTATGTGAACTCGATAATTCCCTTTTCTTAGATCAGAGCGTTTCATTATCACCCATTACTACTTGGAGTTGGACTTTTGGAGATGGAGATTCTTCTTCATTACAACATCCAACACATGTTTATTCAAATGATGGAACGTATCAAGTAATGCATCAAGTAGAAGATGCAAACGGATGTAGGAAAGATACAACGTTAAATATTATTATTTTTCCTAAACCATCTCCTCAGTTTACTACATCAAATGAGTGTGTAGGCGCTGCTTTTGCATTTCAAAATACTTCTACCATTCCCACTGGATATTCTATAACCAATTCGTTTTGGAATTTCGGAGATGGTTCACCGTTAGATACGAATTATCACCCAAGTCATATTTTTCAATCTGCAGGAAATTATTTGATCTCTTACACCGCGGAAAGTGACAGAGGTTGTAGAGATACTATATTGGATTCCATTACCGTTTATCCATTGCCAAATGTTTCTTTCTCTTCCGATACTGTTTGCGAGGGAAATTTAACTTCATTGAACAACACGTCCACTATTGTGAATGGAAGTATTGTTGATTATGAATGGAATTTTGGTGATCTAACCACTTCTTCCCAAACGCATCCTAAACACATTTATCCATCTGGAGGAATTCATCTCTCTACATTGTTAGCTATTAGCGATCGAGGATGTATCGATTCAATCATTCAACCGGTAAGAGTATGGTGGCCACCACAACCACAGTTGCAAGCTGATGTTGTAGAAGGTTGCGAGCCGTTGCCAGTTTCATTTGTGGATTTATCTACTTCACAAGATGGATCTGTTGTGAATTGGAATTGGGATTTTGGAAATGGAGATACCAGTTCTTTGCAACATCCAGGAACAATATATACTGAAGATGGATTGTACGATATTCAACTGAATGTAGTTTCTTCGCTTGGATGCATCAATGATACAATATATTCAGAATATATTTTAGTACATCCCTTGCCAATAGCTTCATTCCGTTATGATCCCAGTGAACCGAGTGTTTTTGTTCCTTTAGTTTATTTCTATGATCAAAGTGTATTGGCTACCGTTTGGCATTGGAATTTTGGTGATACTACTTTTTCTTCCGATCAAGATCCAACGCATAAGTATAAGAACCCAGGGATCTATTCTGTTCAGTTAATTGTTGAAAGTGAATTTGGTTGTCTGGATACTGCATGGGATGTGATTGATATCAAAAAGGATTATGCCATCTGGATTCCGAATGCATTTACACCTAATGGTGATGGTTATAATGAAATATTTACTGTAAAAGGATTTGGTTTTAGTCATTACACCATGCAGATATTTAATCGATGGGGCGCACTTATTTTTACGAGTAATGAGGTAATTAAAGGATGGGATGGAACCCATCAAGGGGAAGAAGCGAAGCAAGATGTGTACGTGTACAAAGTGGATATTAAAGATGATTTAGGTAACCCGCATACTTATACTGGTCGAGTTTCTATTGTACGTTAATTCGATTTTCGAAAATTTAAAAAAGTTTAATTGCCCATCGATATTGGTAATTTTCACCAGCATCTAAACGATGTATTCCTTCTTTGTTCGCTATTTCTCCTGTTGATTGAACCCCATCAGCAATTCCTTGCCAAGGTTCAATGCATAAAAAGTCAGCACCTTTTGCTGCCCACAATCCTAAAAATGGACATTGATTTACAGTTACACTTAATCCGTGTTGATGTTTGTTGGAATGTAAATGAATTTTATTGGAGTTAATTTTTTTAAATACTAACGCATCGTTTGAGAAAAGTTCTTTTGTAAGATAAATTTTTTGTGAATCAAAAAATGGAGTAGGAGCAACGTCAATCAATCCTTCTTTTAATGGCCAACGACCCGAATGTTCTTCTTTATCAAATTCTAAATAATAGTCATCATATTTATCTCTCAGATCTAAAGGCACTCGAAACGCTGGATGTGCACCCACCGAAAAATACATTTTTTCAGATCCAGTATTTGTCACGGAATAGGTAATAATTATTTCAGATTCTATTAATAGATATTGAATATCGAAATGAAAGGTGAATGGATAATTTTTTCGAGTATGTTCATCATCCGATAAGCGAAAAGTAATTTGATGGTCCTGTTGTTCCAATACCGAAAACATTTTTTCTCTAGCAAATCCATGTCGAGGTAATGAATATTCTTTTTGCTGATGGGTGTAACTATTATTTTTCAACTGACCAACAATAGGAAATAATACAGGAGAATGTTTTGGCCATACATCTCCCGCTTGCCATAAATATTGGAGTCGATGTTCCTTATGATACAAACTACTAAGCTCTGCACCTAATGGCAACACTGCAATTTTTACTTTTTCGTTCTCTAAAAATACTTTTTTACTTTCCATTGCTAAGTAAATTATGGTACCAACTATATTTTCTGATTGGCCGCGGATTTATTAAGATCGTTATGATTTTTTAAGATTGATTGTTTTAGCATATAGTTACAAAAGTAGAACACGGATGACACAGATAAACCATCCGTAGCTTAAGCATTGGATGGTAAATACGATTAGCGCGGATTTAATTCGCAAATCTGATTATTCGTGAATTAGCGAATTCGATTATTCGTTCCCGATAGCTATCGGGATCGTAACCTACAATTTTATGCAAACGTTTTTTTCCTCCGTAAAGAAATTTAAAGCTTCAAAGCCACCTTCTCTTCCTACACCTGATGATTTTACGCCTCCAAAGGGAGTACGAAGGTCGCGCAAGAGCCAGCAATTAATCCACACAATTCCACTATGTAATTTAGATGCTACATGATGTGCCTTGGTAAGGTGTTGTGTCCATACCGAGGCTGCTAAGCCGTATTTGGTGCTATTTGCATAGGTTAAGACTTCTTCTTCGGTATCGAAAGGTTGAAGTGTAACCACCGGACCAAAAATTTCTTCTTGATTGGTTCTGCAATCATATGTAAGACCTTCAATAATGGTGGGTGCTATGAAATATCCCTCTTCAAACTCACCCTCTAATTGTACTCGTTTTCCTCCATGTACTATTTTTCCACCTTCTTGTTGTGCTAACTCAATATACGATAGTATTTTTTCCATGTGCGGCTTAGAAACAATAGCTCCCAACCAATTTTTGTCATCTGAAGGATCTCCCACTTTTAATTTTTTTACTTCTTCTAAAAACGCAAGTTTAAATTTTTCATACAACGGTCGTTCAATAAATATTCGCGAACCGCATAAACATATTTCGCCTTGGTTGGCAAAGGAAGAACGTACTGTTGTTTTTACCGCTTTTTCAAAGTCACAATCAGCGAAAATAATATTGGGATTTTTTCCTCCTAACTCTAAGGAAAGTTTTTTAAACATGGGCGCAGCAACTCGAGCAATATGTTCTCCGGTTTTAGTTCCGCCGGTAAATGATATCGCTTGAATTTTTGGATGAGCAACAATGGCAGAACCTACTTTTGTTCCAAGTCCATGAACAATGTTTAATACGCCTGCAGGAATTCCTGCTTCAATAGCCAATTCCGAAAGTAGATAAGCAGTCATGGGCGTAATTTCACTTGGCTTTGCTACCACACAATTTCCAGAAGCTAATGCAGGAGCAATTTTCCAAGAAAATAAATACAAAGGCAGATTCCATGGAGAGATACAGCCTGCAATTCCAATAGGAGTTCTCAGGGTATAATTCAGCGCGACATCACCCATCGAATGCGTTTCTGTACTTTGATGCATTGCAGCCGTTGCATAAAAATGAAAGTTGTCAACCGCTCTTGGAATATCTACCGTTCTTGCTAACCATACAGGCTTACCGTTATCAACTGATTCGGCGATTGCAAATTTTTCTAAATTTTTTTCGATGAGTTCACTTAATCGAATTAATATCGCCGAACGTTTTTGTGTTGGTAATGAACTCCACAATGGAAAAGCCTCTTGTGCTGCTTTTACTGCGAGCTCAACATCTTGTTCATCACTATCCGGAATCAAACTATAAACCTTTCCAGTTGAAGGATTGTAGTTGTCTAAATAATTTTCAGAGATAGGCTCAACTAAAACTCCATTGATGTAATTCTTTATTTTTTGCATTGATTTTCAAACTTGTAATTCCTTTGATAATATATTATTAAAGGGTATTAAAATCAGACCCTCTTGATACTGAGGTCAAAAGTATGAATTTTGAGGGTGTTTAGGGGGTTGTAGGATCAAATTATTCTACGTATCTTGCATCAAATTAAGCATTCCTCCCTTGCATGCTAGTATTCCCCCCAACAAATTGAGAAGTTTGTTGTTTAGACAATCGTTAGTGCCGACTCTAATAAATTATACAAGTCGATTTGTTCTTGTGTTGGGTTTGGTTTTTTGTAGCCATCATTCTTTTTCTCAGTCTTCTGATACCATCAAAGTGGCATCATATAATTTATTGCATTATCCCGATATAAGTTCCGGGGCAGCCTCTGTTGCCGATACTGCTTTTCGCCATCCTTTTTATAGAACTATTATTTCTAGTATTAATCCAGATATTTTAGTGGTAGAAGAAGTTCAATCTGCTGCTGGATTTACATGGTTTTTGAATGGAGTGATGAATGCCAATCAAAATATTTATGGCGCGGCTACCTTTATTAATGGGCCCGATATGGATGCTGGTTTGTTTTTTAGATCTAGTAAATTTCAATTTATCAATACAACAACCATTATCACTGACCTAAGAAATATTTATGAATTTAAATTATTGCATTTGGCCAGTGGTGATACACTGCGCGTATATGCAGTGCACCTGAAAGCTTCAGTAGGTTCGGCAGAAGAGCAACAAAGATTAGTGGAAGTAGATAGCTTACGAAAAGTTACCAATGCTTTACCTCCCGGATCTAATTTTATGGTCATGGGAGATTTTAATATTTATGGTTCTCAAGAACCAGCATATGTTAAATTATTGCAAGTTCAACCTGGAGTGGAAGGGCATTTTGTTGATATGATTAATTTGCCTGGGATTTGGAATAATAGTTTATACTCCTCACATCATACTCAATCCACCAGAACAAGAAGTTTTGGTAGTGGATCCACAGGCGGAGTTGATGATCGCTTTGATATGATTTTATATTCAAAAGGAATAGCAGAAGCAGGTGGGATGGAAGTAATTCCTAATTCTTTAGTACCATTCGGTAACGATGGAAATCATTATAATGATTCAATAAATAGCCAACCGAATACTGCTGCTAGTGTTGCTGTTGTGAATGCATTGCATCTAGCCTCTGATCATCTTCCAATAACAATCAAATTTGTTTATCAAAGTACTGCACCATTAAGTATGGATGTTGGTGTTCATTCTTTAGTTACAAATGGTAGTTATTGTCCTTCTACTAATGGTCAAATTAAAGTTGCCGTTCGAAATTACAGTTCATCAGCTATTAATTTTGCAAACAGTAATGTTGTAGTGAATGCGACGGTGATGAATCCATCAAGTTCTTCACAGAATTTTAGTGTTACCTTAACTTCTGGACAAATAAATGCAGGGCAAGATACAGTAGTAACTTTAACTAATAGTTTTGTAATGACGACCCCTGGAAGTTATAACGTTAGCGCCTATACGACAATGATGAATGATATCAACTCGTCTAATAATGCAATGCCAGTAAGTAATTTTACTGTGTTAAATGGTGCATCTGCAATTATTACTCCGGCTGGACCCATTCAAATCTGTCCCGGTAATTCAGTAACGCTAACTGCAAATAATGGTATTAGTTATTTGTGGTCAACAGGAGAAACATCGAATGCTATTGTGGTAAATGCATCTGGAAATTATCAGGTTACTGTCGCTTTTTCGGGAGGTTGTACCTCTCAATCAAATATTGTTGTCATTAATACTGTTTCTAGCGCATCCAGTGCCATCTTGTTTTCTGAGAATATGGGATCAGTTTCAACCACTACCTCTATCGCATCGCATGAAAGCGCAAACGGATTTCAAAATATGAATTTTACAATGTCGGGGACTGCAGATGTGCGCGTCACTCAAATTTCGGGTGGGTATGTTGGAGCGAGTGCTGGAGCGAATGTTTTTTTTACGAATGTAGTAGGTCGGCATTTAACCATTTCTGGAATTAACACCATGGGATTGTCTTCTATGTCCATCGATTTTGGAATTTTCAAAAGCACTACGGCAAGCAGCGGATCAGAATTAAAAGTACAGGTAAGTGATGACGGAGTAATATTTACTGACTTATCTTTTACAAGTATTTCTGGTGGTAGTGGCTGGTACTTACGTACAGCATCGGGCGTTATTCCTCAGTCTAGTAATTTGCGATTGCGGTTTTACCAAACATCAACAAGTGTGCAGTTTAGGGTGGATGATATCGTGGTTAATTATATACCAACAAGTACTATTACTCCTGCTGATTCTATGGTTTGTCCCGGTGATTCGGTTTTACTATCTGCTTCTTTGGGGAATAATTACTTGTGGAGCACGGGTGCTACCACACAAAGTATTTATATTCATCAAGCGGGTTCGTATTATGTTTCGGTCGATTGTATTTTATCAACAACAAAAATTATTCAAAATTGTGTAAGTGCTTCTCAATTGCATTTGAAGTATTTTATTGAAGGACTTTACATAGGAGGAAATGAAATGACACCTCGATTATTTAATGGAGGGATTTCTTCAAATACATTGGACTGTGATTCGGTGATTGTAGAATGGCGTAATACTGTTTCACCCTTTATTTTAATGGGATCTGTTCAAGAAGTGATGGATGTTTTTGGAAATATTACACTTCCAATTCCAACGGGCTTGTTAAATCAATCGTATTTTATTGTTTTACGACAGATGAATGGAATTGAAACCTGGAGTAAGTGGCCAGTGTTGATGAGCGGAACAAATATCAATTTTGATTTTTCTGCTCCCTAATACTATTGACAATCACATTCAGTTTCACTTTCTAAATCAATTACAGTAACAATGCTCGCTTGTGAACTGCAATTTCCAACGATGATGCGTACATGTTGTCCGTCATGCGTCGTTCCTTCTACAGCATACTTAGGGCAAGGTTTAGATTTCATATCACTTTTTGAATAATTGATTTCTCCATCTTGTAAAATTTCTTTTACTTCGGAGTCATCAATACTCCGGCAATCCATTCTACATTGCGCGTGCTTGGTATAGTAAATGCGCTGATGTCGAAAAGCAGATTCACGATGGTCGCGTTGGTTTCTATAAGAGGTGGTTTCGGTTACTGGTTTTTTGAACTCAATATTACTTCGGTTGCAACCTTTGAAGTATAAAAAAAAATAGAGAACAACTAAAATTCCTAAAAGGATTAAGGATCCAAGATATTTTTTCTTCGATACACCCATCTTCCCCTTCACACAGAAACTACAAACAAGACGTTCTTCCTCCATCAACGGGAAGATTAATTCCAGTAATGTAAGAAGCCGAGGGAGATGCTAAAAAAGCAATGGCATTCGCAATTTCTGATGGATCCGCAAAACGACCCATCGGAATTTCACTTTCCATTTCATGGGTGATAGTATCTTCTGTATTCCCTGAATTTTTTGATTTATTGGAAATGATACTTTGTAAACGTTGTGTTGAGGTAGCACCCGGTAAAACATTGTTCACTGTTATTCCAAAAGAGGCTACTTCACTGGCCAATGTCTTCGACCAATTGGCAACAGCGGCTCTGATGGTATTAGATACACCAAGACCTTTTAAAGGTTGTTTTACCGATGTGCTTATAACATTAATAATGCGTCCATATTTTTCTTTCTTCATCCCATCTAACAAAGCCTGAGCTAAAATGTGATTGCAAAGTAAATGATTAGAAAAAGCAGAAACAAATTCTTCCGTTTTCGCTTGGGCAATAGGACCAGCAGGAGGTCCGCCTGTATTATTAACTAGGATATGAATAGGATTATTTGCTTTCACATATCCATCTAAAATTGATTTCAATTGATTGGGATTTGCAAAATCAGCAACTAGATAGGAGTGATGCTGATTTTCGACTTTATGAAGCGTTGCTACGGCTTCTTTCAATTTCTCTTCATTTCGAGCCAATAAAATCACATGAGCACCCAATAACGCGAGTTGTGTGGCAGCCGCAAAACCAATCCCTTGTGTACTACCACAAACCAATGCCGTTTTACCTTGTAAGTTTAGATCCATCATATTGCGAAGATATTATTATTTGGGGAGAATAATACCCATAACAATTGGATGCTAGCCTAATTATTTTAAATGTACAGACGGTATATCTTGATTGTAAGTTTAAAAGTTATGATTAGATTCAAGATCATTCGATTTTTCAGATGAAACGAATTTGTATTAAAAACAAATTTTTCATTTTTTACCATAGAGTCACAGATTACACAGAGGTTCACGGAGTGTGTGTAATACCAATTGAATACTATTCTAACCCCCAAATTTTATATGTACAGACGGTATAACTTGATAATTAGATTAAAAGTTGTGGTATATATCCAAATCACTTGAAAATAGTGATTCATAAAGTTCGAAAAATTCTCCGTGTTTCTCCGTGCTTTCTCCGATCCTCCGTGGTAAAAATTTGAACTTTTTTCGGAGTTATGAATATGCTTCATAGATTGTGGCCAAAGCAAAGCTATTATGCGATTGGACTATTTAATTTGTGAATCTTATATAATAGGTGAAGTATGAAAAGCCCATTATTGTTTTATTTTTTCTAATTTAGTAGTCCAAAAAAGAAATAATTATGGCCGTAGCCCAAGCTTTCAATCTGAAGAAGTGGATCGATGAAAATCGTCATTTATTAAAACCTCCTGTTGGAAATCAACAGGTCTATAAAGCCAACGACGATTTTATCGTGATGATTGTAGGCGGACCGAACTCAAGGAAAGACTATCATTGGGAGGAAGCGGAAGAATTGTTTTATCAAATTGAAGGCGACATCGTGGTGAAAATTATTGATGAAGGGAAACAACGTGATATTCATATCAAAGAAGGTGAGATGTTTTTGCTACCACGATGTGTTCCTCATTCTCCACAGCGCGGACCTAATACCATCGGATTAGTTATTGAGCGATACCGCGATCAAAAGGAAAAAGATAAGTGCATGTGGTTTTGTGAAAAGTGCAATGCGAAATTGTACGAAGAATCTTTTAGTTTAGAAGACATCGTGAATCAGTTGCCTGCTGTGATGAGTAATTTTTATGCATCTAAAGATCTTTGTACTTGCAAAGAGTGCGGTACGGTAATGGAGGCTCCACAACCTGTTGCTTAAGAATTTCTAGATTACAATTTTAATTTTTCAAGCTTGATGTGTTCGCGAATCCATCGAGGGAGAAGAATAGCGCCAATCAATAAATAAGGATAGTAGCTTAACATCCTCCACAAAATACTTAAAGTAGGAGCGAGACCTTTTGAAATAAATTCTCCTAAAAAATCGGTGAACATAAATTCAGCTAATCCACTTCCACCAGGTGTTGGACTTAGTAAAATGATGATACCCATGATGACTTGTTTCCCATAAATTACAAAATCATTTAATGCGGTGGTTCCATGAAACGCATGTAAGATGCAATTCACGATCGAGTAACGGGCAGTCCACGAAACAAAGGTGGCTCCTAAACACCACATCCAATATTTTCTACTTTTATCTTTTAATCCATTGGATGCAATTACTAATTGATCACCAGTTTCTCGCGCTTGCTTTTTCCATCTCCTTACTAGAGGAGCAGAGAACATATACAATAATATTTTTTTTATAAATTGTGGATTTACAAACAGCGCATAAGCCACAAATAATTTATAGGCGAGGATTAAAAAATAGACAGTCCAAAAAGTATAGAAGACACTATTTCCAAAGCTAGTATTAAGATGGATTCCAGAAAAAAGTGCATCCTTGCTTGCCATAAAATAAACGAAGGGAGCCATCACAGCCAAGAAAATCCCATCTAAAAAAGAAGAGTTGAGAATAGCTGTTATGCTTTTTCCCATATGTAGTCCTTCTCGATTTAAAATAAAATGGCGAAAATAAATCCACCTCCAATCATTCCGGGAGCAAGTGCTGACCTAAATTCCCAAAGCATAATTACGATGAAAGCGCGTTTCCAATCCAGGTATTGATCGGTGAGCACTCGAATACGAATCATGTAAGCCCAATCACGAATGACGACGGAAACGATGGCAAGAAAAAACCAGAATGAAGAATTCAAATTCCATTTTACCGCGGAAAAAGCTTCTTTGTCAAAATCTTTTAAAAACAAAAATGCAGTTACGCAAAGACCAATCAATATTGGCCAAATAATTTTTTTGGGAGAGAATACTTTTAGAATTTCGCGAGGATCAGTTTGCATCCTCTTCCCTTGGCGCTGTAACTTCGGGTGCCGCTTCGAGCGTACTCACCACAAAATTATTAAAGCCTTCACCCATGAAGATGAGTAAGGATCTATTCTGAATAAGATCTAGTAATGCAAGAAACGTGAATACAGCATGTAACTTACTGGTGCATTCTTCGAAGAGTTCGATGAAATTTACCTGCGGTTTTTTCAGCAAAGTTTTTGAGATGTATTCTTTCTGGCTATCGATTGAAAATGGATATTGAACAACGGTATGCGTAACTTTATTTTGATTGTCTTCAAAACGCGACATCACCTTTTCGAAAGTTGCGATGAGTCGATATAAAGTTAATTGATTTAGTTCGCCGGCATAGGTTGCATCTGAAGTAGCATTATATTTTGCAAGCTCTTGTTCTAAGTTGCCTCTATGAAAACGCATCATGCGTTCGTCTTCCATGGCTCTTAACTCTTCTGAAGCGGCTTTAAATTGTGTGTAATCGAGCAGTTGTCGAACGAGGTCGTGACGCGGATCAATCTCATTTCCTTCTTCGTCTTTTTCATAACGAGGAAGCAACAGTTTTGCTTTGATACGCATTAGGGTAGATGCAACAAGAATGAACTCACTTGCCAATTCGATGTCCATGGTTTGCATATCATGCATATACGTCAAAAAATCGTTGGTGATTTTTGCGATAGGAATATCATGAATATCCAATTCATCCCTTTCAATAAAGAAAAGAAGAAGGTCGAAAGGACCTTCAAACTGGGGTAATTTAATTTCGAAACTTTCGCTCACAATGCTCTTTTTGGTATTTGAAGTATCAAATTTCAGCCTTTTTCAGCTCTAAAACAACGATCAGCCTAAATTAATCCCACAATTGTCATTTCTAATGAGAATTATACCCTCAGGGCGACGAATTCATTGATAATTCAATGAATTGTTGGGATAACCCTGACATTGATTTTGAAGCAATTCTCTCTTTCGTTTAAGCAACAGTATCCAATTTGCTTCAAATCAATCGTCAGCACGTATGTTGGCAGATACCAATCAACAGCATTGGTAGCCAAAAAAGTCTAATGACTTTTTTGGGTTAATCTCATTCTATTGATTAAGACGACTAAAGATCAGTAGGTCATCGATCATCTGACAAAAGCTGAATGAAGCAATTGAAACTTATAGGAAACAAAAAAGGCCATCCCGAAGGACAGCCTTTTCTGATATTTTATAACTAGATATTAGAAATATAAGTTTAACACGATTGCGCCACTAGCGTTATCTGTGTCAAAACTAAATGAACTAGATTTTCCTCCTTTTGTTGAAGTCGAACCACCATTACCATCAGCAGTTTTAGTGTCGCTTGCACCTTGAGTAGACAAATCAAGTCCCCATCCGAATTCACCAGAAACTGACATTTTTGGAGCGAAGAAATACTCAGCACCAATGAATCCACGAAGAGCAAAGCTAAATGTTCCACCTTGCTTGTCTTCTAGTGTTTCTCCAGCAGCAGCATTTCCATTATAAGTGTTAGTAGTTTTCATAGAACCAAAACCGATTCCAGCCTCACCACCGTAGTAACCACGTAAACGACCTTTTCCACGGTACTTTTGAATACCTCCTGCTAAGTCGATGGCCATTTGAGAAGTTTTCTCATCTTTTTGATCCCCAACATTTGGTGCCTCATAAGTTTCTTTGTCAGAACCATATCCAATACGAACACCTGCACGATAAGCTGTGTTTTCGTCCTTCATCATTTTAAAACGAATTACGTTTGGAGAACTTTGCCAGTCGAATGAAGGCGCACTGTTGTTACCATTCATAAGATTTCCGAAATACTCTAAGGTAGAGTTTGCACCAATACCAATACTCCAGTCACCAGCTTCTGGTAAAATTGGAGTTCCTTTTTTTGATGTCATGTTATCTTGTGCAGTAACTGCGCCACCGATAAACATTGCTAAGATTAGTAAGCTCTTTTTCATTGCTTTTATAGTTAAGGTTGGGTGCAAATTTATTGTCATTTTTTTAACTATTCCAAATACTAGGGATTGTTATTGAACAATGAACTGTTTATAAGTGCATTGTGATTTCTTTAAGTGTTGTAAATTCGATGATTTTTGGCTGATTTCGGTCATTTTTTCATTCAAAATAGTATCAAAAGACCGTTTTCGTAGGTTCAGACCGGTAGATGATGTTAGATGTTAGTTCCGATAACTATCGGGATTAGTCGCGAGGCTTCTCGATTGGACATTTTGACTTCAACCCATTAATGTTCGAGTTTTTAGCTTCAGCGTGATGCTTGATTATTGGTGCTAGATTTTTTTGTGCAGGAAAGAAACTTACATGTAGCGGCGCTTTTTTCAACACTAAGGCACTAGAGGACACTAGAGAGCACTTGAGAAATTTGATTTATTATAGCCCCTCGCCCCTGGAGAGGGTCGCGAAGCCTCGCGAGGGGGAGAGGCCAATGTCATTAAGTTAAGGACTAAGATGCCGAAGGCATCATATGTTTATAGATAAAAAAGACCGCATAAATATACGACCCCGACGGGGTCGAACAACAACAAGCCACATTTTCTCTATAAACATAAGACCCATTCTGGGTCAATATTCCTTAACTTAATGACATTGGGGAGAGGCTAAAACTTTAATGTGGCAATAATCTGTTTTCATGACGATCAATAAACCTTCATTGATTAAACTTTAATCTAATCGCGAAGCCGCGATTCAAACACATGAGGCACTAGAGGTCACTAAGTGCACTAAAGTTTAATCGCTTTTATTCTTTTGTGATCTTTTGTGGCCTCTAGTGCCTTTAGTGTTAAAAAAGATTTGAATAATTCAATGAATACTATATACCAATAGAAAACTAAAATCTAGCAGCCAGAAGCTAGCAATATTTTTTAAAAAATCCCTGCGTGATGAAAAACTATCATTCAACCTCTTCTGCAATCTCCTTTTGAATAGAAGCCGCAATACCTGGAAACGTTCGTTCCACAATTTCCCGATCACTATTGGTGGAGGATGGAAAAAATTCCATGCAGAAATTTCCACGTACTTGTTTTCCGTTCGCTTTTAAAATGGAGTAGTGAATCAACAATTCTCTACGGTAAATTTTATTGGCTATGTCGATGCATGAATTGTAATTCGTTTTTATTTCAAATTGATTAATACTTACTATATAGTCTGATTGATATAATTGAAATAAATAATTTAAGAAAGAAGTGTCGCCCATCTCCATTTGCATAAACTTCGAATCGCCACGTGTGGTAATGGTTTGCGGTGCCGTTTGTGCGTCGGGATGGAGCTCTAATCTCTTTTTTTGTTTTTTGATTTCACTCTTGGATGCAGTTCTTCCACCCACAGGATCTGCATAACTGTATCCCGCTTTTCCGTAAAACATTTCTAAAAGATTTCGACCTCGAGTTGTGGTATCTTGCAATAGACTAACACAAGGACCGAGTACTTCTAACTCTCCCTGAATTTTTAAATCTAAAGTTTTGCGAAAATAATCTCTATACTCCTCCGGACTCCGTTTCGTTTGCGCCATGATGTCGCGCTCTGCATCGCTTAAATAATATTCAAGCTGAAAGGGAACTAATAAGATGGAAGTGTTTTTTATTGAATCTTGCGCCAATGCACCCATCTGCAAAAAAAGAAAGGCAAGGAGGATAATGTGAATTCTCATACTTCAAAAATATGAAGTCAATTAATGAATTCACATGTGTGGTGTCGAGAGATATTAACAAGGTGAAATTAAATGTTGCTTCGAATTGAAATTAAGCTGCAGGCTTCAAGCTTCAAGTGGTCTTTCGAATGAGTAAAATCAATCTTCGACTCTCATTCTTTGATTTGAAATAGCGAAAGAAACTTACAAGTAGCGGCGCTTTTTCAACACTAGAGAAAATGGAGGACACTAAGTGCACTAAAGTCTAATCGCTTTTATTCTTTTGTGATCTTTTGTGACCTCAAGTGCCTAGTGTTAAATTCTTTTTTATCAATACTATGAATATGATTTACCTATAAAAAACTAGCAGCTAGCAGCCAGAAGCTAGCAGCTAAACCTCAATAGCGTACTATAAACAATATTTACAAAAAAAATCCCTGCGAAACGAACATCTAATTAATTATGTGTTTCCAAATATCATTCCCCACCGCAAAAATCAACAAGCTAAAGAGAATCACCATACCAACTACTTGTGCACGCTCCATTATTTTGTCACTAAATTTCACTTTGAAGATGCTTTCAATTAAAAGGAAGATAACATGTCCACCGTCTAAAGCTGGAATAGGAAGCATATTCATGAAGGCTAAAACCATCGATAAAAGTCCAGTGATAGCCCAAAACCTCGACCAATCCCAAACGCCACCGTAAATAGTAGCAATACCAATTGGACCTTGCACCGATTCACTTGCTTTTTCTTCTCCAGTAAATATTTTTCCTAATCCTTTCGCATTGGAAACAAGTGCTTCCACTGCATCTGATGTACCAAAAGAAACTGCGTTAGAAACCGTATAAGGTTCCATCTTATAAGAAGAGTTTTTTTCTGGCGTAGCATCGTATGAAATGCCAATAGTACCCTTATTGGTTACTGTACTTACTAAGGTGAGGGGTTTATTATCACGAAGTATATTTAATGTAACCGTCTTGTTTTTTAAAGCGCCAATTTTGCTTACTAAATCTTCACTGCTGGCAATGATTTCACCATTGATGGAGGTTATTTTATCTCCAGCTTGTACTCCTGCCTTTTGTGCTGGCCCATCATCCACCACTCTACCAATTTGATAGTGATGTAGTGGACCATAACCAATGAAACTCCATCGACCAGCAACACCTACTTTACGATAAAAATTATCGGGAACCACCACTTCCATGGTTCTATTATCGCGCTCAATGGATAATGTTGCGCCAAATAAAACACGCGAAGAAAGAACATCTTCAAAACGCTCAAAAGATTTACCATTGATGGTTAAAATTTTATCGCCGTCTTGTAAACCAATCTCCTTACCCAACTTGTAAGCATAAATTCCCTTTCCTTGAATTACTTCTTGATTTGGTAAATATTCTTTTTTGAAATGCAATAAGGTTCCGCTGAAAATAACAATTCCTAAAATTACATTCATCGTTACTCCACCAACCATCACAATCAATCGTTGCCAAGCCGGTTTGGCTCTAAATTCCCACGGCTCAGGCTCAGCAGCTAATTGGTCGGTGTCTAAACTTTCGTCGATCATCCCCGAAATTTTTACATAGCCACCAAAAGGTAACCATCCCATGCCATACTCTGTATCGCCTACTTTAAAACTGAAAAGTTTAAAGCCCCAGGCATCAAAAAATAAATAAAATTTTTCTACTTTGATTCCGAATGCACGAGCTGCTAAAAAATGTCCTAACTCGTGAAGTGTTACTAATATTGAGAGGCCTAAAATTAATTGGCCGGCCATAATAAGTCCTTGCATTGATCTATTTAATTATTTGAAATTGTTTCAGGTTGCGAATGTACGAATAAGGAGCGGGTCTTACCGAAAGCTCTTCTCCTCTCTTCTCTAACACTAATTGGATTAATAGTTTAGTTCATTTTTTGTATAATACCGACACATACTAACTTGTGACTAAACTATTGGACGTATCTATTGATAGCATCGATACATTTTAATCTTTTCAGCGAGTTAAGGTTTTGACGTTTACCTTTAACTTAAATTTTAACGCTGCTTTTTTGAATAAGTTGTGACGATATTTTACGAGCCACCTCATCGCTTTCCTGATACGTTTTTAGATCAGGTTGAGACTCAAAATTGACTTGATTCATAGTCGCTTCTATAATTTCTACAATTTGAAGGAATCCAAGCTCATCTCGTAAAAAGGCCGCAACTGCAATTTCGTTGGCCGCATTCATGATGCAAGGTAAATTCCCTCCTTTTTCCATTGCCCATCTAGCTAGACCTAAGCATCTAAATGTCTCTTCATCAGGCGCTTCGAAGGTCAGTTGCGGAAATTTGGTGAAGTCGAAACGAGGAAAATCGGATAGCAATCGGTTTGGATACCCCATCGCATATTGAATAGGCAATTTCATATCTGGCAATCCCATCTGGGCTTTCATGCTTCCATCTTGAAATTGAACGATGCTGTGGATGATGGACTGTGGATGTACAATAACTTCAATTTCAGAAGCTTGTAAATCGAATAACCATTTGGCCTCAATCATTTCCAAGCCTTTGTTCATTAAAGTAGCCGAATCGATGGTAATTTTAGCGCCCATGGTCCAGTTCGGATGTTTTAATGCCTGGGCCTTAGTGATGTTGGCTAATTCAGGTTTTTTCTTTCCGCGAAAAGGTCCGCCTGAAGCTGTCAAAATTATTTTTTCAATCGGATTGTGCATCTCTCCAGCCAAACACTGAAAAATAGCACTGTGCTCAGAGTCGACAGGATAAATGCTGACTTTATTCTCCAAAGCCAATTTCGTTACTAAATCGCCAGCCACCACCAACGTTTCTTTATTGGCAAGTGCAATGTTTTTTTTGTTTTCGATGGCTGCCAAGGTAGGTTCGAGTCCAGCAAAACCAACCATTGCCGTCAATACTAAATCGATGGAATCCATACTCATCAACTGCGCAATGGATTCGGCACCACCAAACACTTTAATGTTATCGTTTTCTAGAGCCGATTTTAATAGAGCTAATTTTGTGGTATCACAAATAACTACTGTATTTGGTTTAAACTTTTTAGCTTGTTCAATGAGCAAATCTACATTGCTATTGGCAGTGAGCACTTCCACACTGAATTGATCAGGATGTGCCTCAATCACGTCGAGGGCTTGTGTTCCGATGGATCCCGTTGATCCGAGAATGGCGATTCTTTTCATGTTGATGCTGCGAAGGTATGAAAGCTTTTGTACGTAATACGAATTTGCTTCTACGGAGAGGGGTGAATTGTCGTCTATAAATTTAGCTTCGCAGTTCTACTGGGACGCGAAAATGCGAAAAGCCTACCTACGCTAAAGCTCCTTGCTTCGCCGAAGCAAAGCAAAGGCAAGTCGGTAGGCTTTGCTCTGCTGAAGCTACGCGAAAGCGATGCAGGCACGAAAATCGAAATTAGAGAAAAGTGATTCAGCCCCAACTTTTATACGGTACTATTTAAATCATTACTACGTTTGTAGACTATGTCGAGTCCCGATTATTATCAACTTCTCGGTCTTTCACGCGATGCTAATCCCGTGGAAATAAAAAAGGGATATCATCGACAAGCACTTTTGCATCATCCCGACAAAAATCCGAATGATGCGATGGCAGCCGATCGTTTTAAACAAATTGCGGAAGCGTATAAAGTTTTAAGTGATTCCATCAAGCGTGCAAATTATGATGCTGGATTTAGTAGTTATGTATTTACAAGCGCAGTCATCACTCCCGAATATTTAAAGGCGGAAGTAGATGTAAAAAAAGTAAAACTCAATGAAGAAGTTGAATTAACTTTTTCGTTTCCCGGCGAAGGACGCTTTTTCAAAAAGCCTGTTTTGTATGGATGGGAAATCACTGCCGGACCTACTGTCGATCATCGATATGTTTTAGTGGATGGACATTCCATTCGTGAAACGGTTTTGCATTATACGGTTTGTGCGATGAGAACTGGAGAGCAAACTATTCCTGCAGCACAAATTTATTTTCATCATGTACCTGTTACTTCCGAATCAATCCAAGTTTTTGTGGAGGACAATACCTGTTATTTTAAGTCAGGCGAAAAGGCAGGAAACAATCCATTAAAAGTGATGATGCATCGAATGCAAGTGACCAGCAATACGGTGTATCGAAAAACAATTATCCATCAACGCGCTGTTTTGCTTCCTCGTTCCGATATCGTTTTTTGGTATCATAAAGTGGGTCGCAGTCTAAAAATATCGTTTGCATTGATGGGAGCTGTATTTGCCATGACTCGAGGAGAAAGTGCTTTTTTAGGAATGTTGGGTGGGTCGATATTATCAGGAGTCAATGTACATTTGATGTATTACATGATGGGCGTCAAATCAAAATTTTATTATGCATCACATCACCCCGTTGTTTTAGAATATGAAGAATGTGGCTACCGTTTAGGCGAGGCGCCCCACGAGGGACTTTTTGGATCGAAGCGATGGGTTTTTGTGAAGTCGATGTTTTTGTAAGATGAAAATAGACAACAAAATTTTCACAACAATGCATAAATGATTCCTGCAAAACTAACGGGAACACCCATTAGCAGTGATAAAAACATACTTTTTGTATTCGATATTTTCATGCTCAAAACATGATGAAAAAGCATGCAAATTAAAAATGTGGGAATGAAGTAAACCACCAACGCCGCTAAATTTCCAGGGGTTAGTAAGTCACTGAATTGATGCGTTTCTTTGTCGATGGCGAAAACGAGCCATGTAGCAAAAAGTACAAACACAGAAATAATTACTACGGAATTAAATTTCGCAGGAGTAATATTTTCTCTTGAGGTTATTTCTGAGTACACATAGGTTAAAACGAATTTCATTGTTTTTTATTGTTTCCATTAAAACATTTTAACCGATTAACTTTTCAAAATTTATGATCTGAATCATAATTCATTTTCAAAAGGAGAATAGTGGTTCTAAATCATATTTATTTTAGCATTTAATTCTATAAATTTCATTGTTAACTGACATTTGTCATTGGATTTCACATCGTATAGTAAATACTTTTGCATAAAATCGAGATCACATGAAAAAGTTATTATTCTCTCTATTTATTCTTTCTTTCGTAGCATGCTCGAAAGATGATGAACCTACACCCATTACTGAAAAAAAATTGGAGTTAGATCTTTCTTTTGTTTCGGGAAGTTCTCCATTACAATTTGATACAATCATTTATACAAATGCCGCGGGTAATGAGTATAGCGTTACGCGATTGCAATTTTATATTTCCAATATTCAGTTAATTAAATCGGATTCCTCGCTCGTAAATATTTCCGAGTACAATTATGTAGATGCTCGAGTACCTTCTACACTTACCCAAAAACATTCTCTTCCTGAAAGCGGACACTTTATTGGGATGAAGTTGCAACTTGGACTAGATACGGCGCATAACAAATCGAATTTCCTTCCTGCAATCGCTGAAAACATTAATATGTCATGGCCAGATATGATGGGAGGTGGTTATCATTTTATGAAATTTGAGGGACATTATGTAGACGTTTTAAGTTTTCCTGGTTTCGCCATGCACTTAGGTAGAAATGCCTATGTGGCAAATTGTGTAATTAGTCATTCGTTCGATCTGGTAAATGGAAATAATAAAATGAATTTGGTGATGGACTTGAATGAGTGGTTTGCAAATCCGCATATTTACGATTTTAATATAGATGGAAATTCCTCTATGGGAGATTTGAATGATTTATTAAAACTATCTCAAAACGGTACAGACATATTCACGCTGCAATGAAATCGAAAATCCTGATCTTAATTGCTTTTTTTATTGTTGCTATTCATGCATGCAAAAAGGACGAAGAAAAAGTGAGTGGGGTTACAACAACACCCTATGAGTTAACTGTGCCAAACGGATTTCCTCTTCCAATTATTCCAACAAACAATCCTCTTACTATTGAAGGTGTAGAATTAGGTAGGCATCTGTTCTATGATCCAATTTTATCTTCCAATGGTTTAAGTTGTTCTTCTTGTCATAATTCAATATTCGCATATTCAGTACCTTTTTACATAGCACCTAGTGGTGATTCAATTTCTGTATTACCTATTATGAATTTAGCTTTCAATTCCGATTTTACTTGGGCAGGTTTTTTTCCAACAACAGAATCGGTTTGTATAGAGGATTTCACCCCGCCATTTTTTAATACAAATATGGATTCACTAGTAGCCCGGCTGCAGGCAAGTACGAAATATAGGAATATGTTTTATAGAGCATTTGCAAAAAATGATTTTGCAAGCATGTCGGATTTTGAATTGAAAACGAAAATTGTTTCTGCCATTGGACAATTTATTAGAACCTTTGTAAGCGCAAATTCTAAATATGATCGTTATTTAAATCATACTGAAAATTTAAGTGCCACTGAACTGAATGGTTTGGCACTCTTTTTTACAGAACAGGGCGATTGCTTTCATTGCCATGGAGGAAGTTTGATGACGAGCAATGCCATATCAAATAATGGATTAGACAGTATGCCAACGGGACAAAATAGAGGCTTGTATAATTTCACTGGGAACCCATTAGATGATGGTCGATTTTCTATTCCTTCTCTCCGAAATGTAGCCCTCACAGCACCTTATATGCACGATGGTAGGTATAAAACACTGGAAGAAGTAGTTGAGTTTTACAACAGTGGTGTGCATCAAAACTCTCCTAATATCGATCCTATCATGACCAAAGCTGCAAAGCAGTTTGGCTTGCAGTTGACAATATATGAAAAACAATGCTTAGTGGATTTTTTAAAAGCGCTAACCGATACTGGTTTTGTTAACAATCCTAATTACTCAAATCCAAATTGATTTTTTCCGGAATTGAATTTTGGACTTATTAGCATTGTATTATTTTATAGGGAATGCTCTCTTCTTTTAAATATAATTTTGCTCATTTGAATGAATAATTAATTCTATGCTTGGAATTATGTATCTTTGAATTCAGTAATGTGTTTGTGCTTTATTGTAAGAAGGAAAAAAAGTATATTGATTTTTAAAGAAATTTACTGAATGAAGAAAGATATTGAAAGCAGAGAAGATGTAGAATTATTAGTAAATACTTTTTACGATGGAATTAAAGTTCACAACTTATTAGGTCCTATCTTTAATGTGAGTGCTAACATAAATTGGGAAACGCATTTACCCAAGATGTATTCCTTTTGGAGTAGTTTATTATTGGGCGAACAATCTTTTACTGGAAATCCAATGGCTACTCATATTGCACTAAGCAAAAGCATACCACTCACCGCATTGGAATTTTCGGAGTGGATTGAATTATTTAATACTACAGTTGATGATTTATTCGAAGGCGAAAAAGCTAACGAAGCAAAAATTAGAGCGGCTAATATTGCGAGGTTGATGTTATTTAAAATTGAGGCGGCTTCTTAGTTTGAAAATTTGAAGATGAGGAAAATTTGGTTTCATCAAATTCTTATTTAAACGCAACGGGCGCAACGTTCACGCAACGGGCGCAGCGAAAAATCATAATAAATCATCACTATCATAATAAATCTGCGTGCCATAAAGTATAAATGGTTTGATAAATTTATATGAGCCGAATATTCTAGAAGCCAGAAGCTTTCCAATCCGAAGCCCAATTTTATGCATCTCAAATCAATATTATTCCTACCTTTATCTCATGAAACGCACCCTCCTTTTGTTTTTTTTCCTTTCTGGTTTTGGGAAGATGGAGGCTCAATACAACAATAATTTTTGGGTGTTCGGAGATAGTTGTGGTATTGAATTCAACAATGGCTCATTAAATAATTTCAGGTCATCCATGAAAATTTTGCGAGGCTCTGCTTCTATAAGTAATGCTATTGGTTTATCAGCATATTCTTCAAGAAGTGATTTTTTTATAACTTTAAATAGTAAAGTTTGGAATAAATACCACCAGCAAATGCAGAATGGAGATTATATATACGGAAGTGGTTGGTACCATGAGCGGTTATTTCTTCCCGTTCCTGGCTCGGATAGTTTGTTGTATCTCTTTAGCTGTTGTGTCACATCTAGTTGTCCTTTTGGATTATATTATACTCTAATTGACTTAACGGCTAATAATGATTCAGGCGCTATAGTGCAAAAAAACGTTCCTTTAAATAGTGCACCAGCATTTGATGGATTAATGGCGGTACAACATGGAAATGGAAGAGATTGGTGGTTATTATATCAAAGATGGAGTGGGTCAAATTTTACAACTGGTTACAATAATTTTTTCGTGTATTTAATTGATAGTTCAGGTATTAATTTATATTCTGAGCAGTTTGTGGGGCAAAATCATTCTACAAATGGGGGCCATTTAATTTTTAGTCCAGAGGGGGCGCATTTTGCAAATGTATCATTAAAAGGCCTAATACAGCTTTACAATTTCGATCGTTGTACTGGATTGATTTCACTATGGGAAACCGTACAAGTTGAAAACCTCCCACCTATTAACTATTATTATATGTCAACTGCATTTTCAAGTGATGTAAGTAAATTATATGTTTCGGAATATTCAACGACTAGTAATCCTTCACGCTTATTGCAATATGATTTAACCGCTCCTGTTATTTCAGCAAGTAAAACAACTATTTACCAATTTCTAGATCCAAGTATTGGAGTTGGTGATTTAAAACTTGCACCCGACAGTAAAATTTATTTAGGTTGTCATGATGAAATTGCTTTTCTATATCCAGATACTTTTTACACTTATATAAATCAAAACCTCAGCGTCATCAACCAACCCGATTCACTCGGTCTCGCTTGCGATTTTCAACCGTTTAGTTTTTACTTAGGAGGAGCTAGAACGTATTACGGCTTACCCAACAATCCCGATTACGAACTCGGCGCATGGGTTGGGAGTCCGTGCGATACACTAACGGTAGGCCAAGCCGAAAATGATGAAAAGAATGATGTTTTCTTTCAAGCTTGGTACAATCACGAGTGGAATATGATTCATGTGAATGCGTCGAAGCTAAAAGGGAAGAGTGGGGTGTTGAGGTTGTTTGATGTGGAGGGGAGAGTGGTTTATGAGAGGAAAGTGGATGTGATAGCGGGAGGGTATTTTACGGGTGAAATTGGGATGAATGATGTTGCAGCCGGGGTATATATAGTTTCTCTTAAGACTGAACAGGATAAAGTGCAAGGGAAGGTTTTAAAATTTTAGCTTCGTTATAAACTTACTAGGACGCGAAATACGAATGAACACGAAATGCGAAATTTTTACGAAATTCTTTTGCTACTAAAAAAATCTAGAAGCCAGCAGCTAGAGGCTAGAAGCTTCTCCCGATCCGGAGCGAAATTAATAATTACAGAATAAATAATATCCAACGTTACTTATATTTCTCCCTAAACCCCCCATACGATTCAAGTACTTCGAAAATGGTGAAGCAGAAGTAAAAGAAAAAGAAACAGAGCGCGAAGGGAATAACCATCGGTTTATTGATGAATGCAAAAATGATGATGGTGGTTAGGTAAATAAAAAGTTTGAGCCCGGTGGAGCCCATGTAATATCGAATGAATTTTTTTCCATCGTTTCTGCGGGTATATAATCCGTGATGGAGAATTAAAGTGATGAAGGCAATAAAAATTGGAAGCCAATAAAAGTTTGTGTAATACCATTTTTGAGGAACTACATTTCCTAACATAGCGTATATGCCTGCCGTTAGTAAAGTGATAACAATTAATTTGATGATGAATTTTTGCATCAAGTTTAAATTATTCAGTAGAATCATGATGCGCAAAGTTAGGTAATAAGTATTTTGAAAAATTCAGGTTAATGTTGCACTTACGAAAGGGGTTTATTTCTTCGAAACTTGTTTAATAAAATAATACATCACGCCTGCTACCGATGCTAATGTGAGCACGAGGGTGAAGATTGGAAAAGTAAGTTTTAAATATTCGTCTAATTTTACGCCCGCCCAAGCCATGAAAAAAATGGTCATGCCCATTTGCAAGCCCATCGACGAATATCGCAGATAGTTGTTAAGCTGTTTTTTCGGCGAGTTTTTCGTTGGATCGGTCGCCATGTTTCATGTCTTTAATTACTGAACCCATGCTACAATTTCCTGTAAAGCTGGCACCTACTTCCACCACTAATTTTCCAGTGTGTATATCGCCGTTGATGCGTGCATTCGATTTTAAAAATAACATTTCGGAAACTGTTGTTTTCCCCTTAATAGCACCTGAAATATCAGCACTCTGGCAAAACACATCTCCTTCCACCACACCCGTTGATCCTACCACCACTTTCGCCTTGGAGGTTACCGATCCGCGAATAGTTCCATCTATCCTAACATCACCATTCGATTTAATTTCACCTTCAATCACGGTGCCCGCACCAATAATGTTGATGGCTCCGTTTGTATCGGCCGGACGTGTAATTACACCTTTGTTTTTTAATTGCTGGAACATAGACATAGGGAGTTTTGTGGTTTTGAATTGTGTTGCGCAAATATAGGAAATAAATAAAAATTATGAACAGTGGATTGTGAATTACCTAAATCTTTCAAAATTAGTGCTTCTAGCCTCTTCCATGCCGATTGATATCGGGACTTCTCCAATGACCTGCCTGCCGGCAGGCAGGCAAGGGGCTTTAGTAAACTAAAATTTCTCTAGTGTTCTCTAGTGCTCTTTTTTTAGATGTCATTCAATCTTTAATAACTAAATGCACGAATTAAAACAGAAGTCTACCACATTAAAGTTCAAGCCTCTCCCCTCGCGAGGCTTCGCGACCCTCTCCAGAGGCGAGGGGCTTTAGTAAACTAAAATTTCTCTAGTGATCTCTAGTGTTCTTTTTTTCTCTAGTGTTAAAACTGAATAATTATTCAGAACGAAAAACTCTCTTATCGAAATCAAATTTGAGCTAATCTAAGCTAAAACTTCTTTATACCTTGTCTCAATAAAATTCAAAGTATCCACAATCTCATCATAATTATTACTGGTAACCAGCTTCATACGATGCTCTTTGAAATGATCTAGGCCCTTGAAATAGTTGGTATAATGTCTGCGCATCTCCACAATGCCCACATAATCACCTTTCCATTTTATCGAAAAATCGAGGTGCATTTTGCAGGTTGCTACTCGCTGTGAAATAGTAGGAGGAGCCAAGTGCATCCCCGTTTTCATGAAGTGTTTTATCTCATTAAAAATCCAGGGGTATCCAATACTCGCCCTTCCAATCATCACCCCATCCACACCATAACGCTCCTTCATAGCAATGGCTTTCTCGGGTGAATCGATGTCGCCGTTACCGAAAATTGGTATGGTAATGCGCGGATTTTCTTTAAGTTTGCCAATGAGTGTCCAGTCGGCCGGACCTTTATAAAGTTGTGCTCTCGTTCGACCATGAACGGTCAAAGCGGCGATACCAATATCTTGCAAACGCTCTGCTACTTCAATAATATTTTTTGTGCTATCGTCCCATCCTAAACGCGTTTTAACGGTCACAGGTCGGGTGGCAATCTTCACGATTTCGCTCGTCATTTGCACCATCTTGGGAATATCTTGTAAGAGCGCAGCCCCAGCACCTTTACACGCAACAGCTTTCACCGGACAACCATAATTGATATCAATAAGTTCGGGCTTTGCTTCATCGGCAATACGTCCAGCTTCGCGCATGGAGTCGATGTCGGAGCCAAAAAGTTGAATGCCGATGGGTCGCTCGTACTCAAAAATATCCAACTTCATGGTACTTTTTCGGGCGGCACGGATGAGTCCTTCACTCGAAATAAACTCAGTATACATCAAATCGGCACCATTCTCCTTGCACACATAACGGAACGGCGGATCACTCACATCCTCCATGGGAGCGAGTAAAAGCGGAAAATCGCCTAATTCTATATTGCCAATTTTTACCAAGATGGAATTAGTTGATTTAAAGTAATTGCTTGTTGATTAGTGATATGCGTTCATTTGTGCACCTCTTTTTCTTCTTTAGATGGTTGTACTAGTTTATTGTAAAACCATCTTCCCCAAACCCAATGAACAGAAGCCAGAGGAAGAAAACTATCTTTGAGCCCGCAAAAATACGAAACAATGCAACTCCGCGCTAGTCTTTCCGACCGAACCCCTTACCGTAAATTCTTGATTGTTGTTGGCTTAACCTTGATAGGTGCTGTGCTATTCACGGCCATAGGCACGCTACTCAGCCAATTAATATTCGGAATAAATTTAACGGGCGATGCTTCCATCTTAGACCAAACTGGAAATCCCAACTTAGTAAACGCCTTCCGTTTATTTCAAGGGCTTGCTGCCATTGGCACCTTCATTTTGCCTGCTTTAGGAGCTGCGTATCTTTTTTCAAACCAATCATCCGAATTCCTAGGACTAGAAAAAAAATCAAAGGGAATTCACCTCTTTGCTGTCTTTATTTTATTGATTGTTGCCATCCCCTTTATAAATTGGATGATGCAAATTAACGGAGGAATGCATCTGCCGGCTGGCCTCAAAGGATTGCAAGATTGGATAGAAACGACAGAGGCGCAAGCGTCAAAAATCACCAAACTACTTTTAGGAAATACAGGAGTGAGTGATTTGCTAATAAATTTGATTGTGATTGCCATTATTCCAGCCATTGGGGAAGAATTACTTTTTAGAGGAGTCATCCAAAAGCTATTTACCGAACTCGCCAACAGCAAGGGGTTTGCTGTAATATTCACCGCCATTTTATTTTCCGCCTTACACATGCAATTCTTTGGATTCTTTCCAAGATTTGCTCTGGGTGTCATGCTCGGATTTTTATATATTTGGAGTGGATCGTTGTGGGTATCCATCACAGCGCATTTCATCAACAACGCCATGGCCGTTATTCTCACTTGGTATATGGAAAGAGGAATAATAAATTTTAATCCCGATACCATCGGCATCCAACCGGGCCAAGAAGGAATTTTAGCCGCTTCCGTCTTCTTAACCTGGGCAATCTTGTGGTGGTTGAAAAAACAATGGGACACGAAATAATTTGAAAATTTTTCAGTTTGAAATCGCAAAGCTTCGCGATGAAAATGTGTTTAGTAGGAAACTTGATTGTGGGAGATATTTGATTATAGCCAAATGAGATGATGCTGATCTGACCTCCCCCCCCCCCCCCCCCCCCGATTAGCTTCTGGTTGGCCTCGAGTGCCTCAGCCAACCTTGCTGCCTGAGCTTGTCGATGGCAGCTAGCGACTTCTTTGAGTAGCAATTTGCCATCCCGATAGCTATCGGGACACCAATTTGCCTCCCGATAGCTATCGCATAGGCGTCAGGCTAATTTAAAGGTTTAGCAACAATTTGTAAATAGCAATCGCTAAACCCAATATGTAGAGACGCCATTAATGGCGTCTCTACAGGAATTCACCCCCCTTAATAGAGCCCGCCTTCCATAAAATTGGATTTCATCCAATTTTATGGAAGGCGCCATCAGCTAATCAATAAATTATTTTAGATGCATGACAAGGTAAATATTTTTAAAAGAAAAACTATGCTTTTTAAGAGTGAAACGACTGTTAATTTTCCCTAAAAATTACTTCTTAGCCTGACGCCTATGCGATAGCTATCGGGACTCCGATCTCCCATCTCCTCCCAATAGCTATCGGGACTCCGACTCTCCCTTCTCCGACTCTCCCTTCTCCGACTCTCCCATCTCCGACTCTCCCATCTCCGACTCTCCCATCTCCGACTCTCCCATCTCCGACTCTCCGACTCTCCCATCTCCGACTCTCCCATCTACGACTCTCCGACTCTCCCATCTCCGATTCTCCGACTCTCCCATCTCCGACTCTATCCTATACGAAAATCTTTTTTAATAACCAATAGCCTGTGCCTTATTGTTTTTGTGAAAATTCCCTCTATATTCCGTATCTTTGCATAAAATTATCTATATCGTGAAGAAAGCTATGAGAAAAGCACGTGTTCTATTTATCTCTTCTGAGATTCATCCTTACCTTGATTTATCAGAGCAAAGTGAAATCGCTCGAAACCTCCCACAGGGTATTCAGGAACGTGGTAAAGAAATACGAACTTTTATGCCTCGATTTGGAAATATTAACGAGCGCCGCAATCAATTACATGAAGTAATTCGTCTTTCAGGAATGAATTTGATCATTGATGATACCGATCATCCATTGATTATTAAGGTAGCTTCTATTCAAGCTGCTCGTATGCAAGTATATTTTATTGATAATGAAGAATATTTTCAACGCAAATGTACCATCCGCGATACCGACGAAACTTTCTTCGCCGATAACGACGATCGTACCATTTTCTTCGGGCGTGGCGTATTGGAAACCGTGAAGAAATTAGGTTGGTCGCCCGATATTATTCATTGCCACGGTTGGATGACTGCTCTAATTCCGTTGTTGATTAAAACCAGCTACAAGGAAGATCCGATGTTTCGTAATAGCAAAGTAGTTTATTCATTGTACAATGATTCGTTCACAGAGTCGTTTAACAAGGACTTTGGCAAGAAAATCTTAATGGATGGCTTGAGTTCGGAGGATGTAAAGGGGTTGGAAGATCCTAATTATGTGAACCTTACCAAATTGGCAATGCATTATTCAGATGCGGTGATGAAAAGTTCAACCACGTTGCATGATGAGATTGAAACTACATTTAAGAGCTTGAGTAAGCCAACCTTAGACTATAAATCACCTGAAGAATACATTGAAGCCTACGATAATTTCTATGATGAGGCCATGCTTGAAGATTCTGTTCTTGCAGAGTAATCAGCATTTTTATTCTTTTCGTATAGTACCTGTATCTTTTATAAATTCCTTTACCTTCGCTCCCATGTTGAAGAATGTTCGCCGTTCCTTGCAAATTGCAAGTGTAGCCCTATTATTTCTGCTCCCATCTTGTAATGAACCCGATTTGATTGGTCTTGATTTACAGCCAGTTTCGGAAACTCCAGGGGTGAGTATTGATACACTGGAAGTAGAAAGTTTTGTGGTGATGGAGGATTCACTCATTATGTGGAGTCCACTAAAAAACCTGATTGAGTCACCAACGCTGTTTATCGGTAGTTACGACGATCCTTATTTAGGGAAAACACAAGCAGGAACAGTGGCTCAAATTCGTTTAGGAAACACAATTACATCCTCCACCTTCGCTGGAGCCACCACTCCCGATTCAGTAGTGCTAAGTTTTTTGTACAAGGATCTAAATGGAGACTCAACTTCTATGCATTATATTAGCGTTTATGAGTTGAATGAAAAGGTGTACGTCGACAGCACCTATTATTCGTCACGAACTTATGCCCATTCTGCTACTACCATTGGTCACGCCGATTTAATTCCTTCTATATTCGATAGTTTGGTAATTAACAATGATACCGTAGTGCCGCAGTTGCGTATTCCAATGGATACTGCCTTTGGTGGAAGATTGATGAGAGAATATATTAGTAACCCATCAACCTTCGCGAGTAATACAGCATTCACCGATTATTTTAAAGGGATCGTCATGGTGGATAGTGCCGATGGTGTAGGAAGTATTGTCACACTTACATCTACTTCAAGTATTCATCTGCTTACCATTTATTTCTCAGGTAACAAGAGTTATCAATTTCTGATTGATGCAGGTGCCTTTCGCACCAGTTTCTTCAGTCATCAGTATCTTTCAGTAAATTCAGATTCTTTTCCGGATGATGATTTGGTGGTTTCTTCGATGGCTGGATTAAAAGATAGTTTGGTTATAAAAGATATGACTTCGCTCTATGATGATGGTCCGGTATCCATAAGTTCAGCTCGATTAATTTTTGAACTGAAAGATGGCTCTGCCCCTAATAAATTTAAAGCGCATACTAACTTGTTGGTATTTGGAAGTGATTCACTGGGAAATAATATCACTACTGCAGATGCCAATGAAACGTCAAGTTATTTTGGTGGATTGTATGATGAAACCCAGAATAAGTATACCTTTAATGTTGCGCGTTACGTGCAACAAACATTGAAGAAAGTCGTACAAAACGGAGGGACAGATTACGGTCTTTTCCTTGTTGCTGGAGGAAGTACTAGCAATGCGCGCCGAAGTGTTGTGAAAGGCAGACATGCTATTAAACTAATCGTTACTAAAACAAAATTCAACCCTTAAACCATGTGTGGAATTGTTGCCTATATTGGTAAGCAAGATGCTTATCCCATCATCATTAAAGGACTTCAGCGCCTCGAGTACAGAGGATATGATAGTGCCGGTGTCGCTTTGTTAAATGGAAGTTTAAATGTATACAAGAAAGCAGGTAAGGTAAGTGATCTTGCGGCTTTCGTAAAAGATAAAAATTTATCAGGTGTAGTAGGCATGGGACATACCCGTTGGGCTACCCATGGTGAGCCAAACGATAGAAATGCACATCCTCATTTTTCGCAGTCAAAAGATTTTGCAATCATCCACAACGGAATTATTGAGAACTATGCTTCTATCAAAGCAGAGTTAATGAAACAAGGTCATACATTTGAAAGCGATACCGACACGGAAGTGTTGGTGCATTTGATTGAAGAAATTTATACCAAGGTGAATGTTCCACTCGAAGAAGCCGTGCGTTTAGCATTAGGTGAAGTGGTAGGGGCTTATGCTATTGTTATTTTATCTAAGAATGATCCCAATAAATTAATTGCTGCTCGTAAGGGCTCTCCTATTGTTGTTGGAATTGGTAAGGATGAATTTTTTGTTGCTTCCGATGCAACACCCATCGTAGAGTACACGAAGAACGTTGCATATTTAAATGACGGTGAAGTAGCGGTTATCTCCGATGGAAAACTCACTGTGAAAACGATCGGTAATGAAATAAAAATTCCTTTTGTTCAGGAATTAGAAATGAAACTCGAGGCATTGGAAAAAGGTGGCTACGAACATTTCATGCTGAAAGAAATTTATGAGCAACCTCGCTCTATCGCCGATAGTATGCGTGGTCGTTTTGATAGTCGCAATGGCACGTTGAAGTTAGGCGGTTTACGTGAGTTTGAGACGAAAATTGTAAATGCGAAACGAATCATCATTGCGGCTTGTGGTACATCATGGCATGCAGGGATGGTTGCCGAATATTTGATTGAAGATTTAGCACGTATCCCCGTGGAGGTAGAATATGCTTCCGAATTTCGTTACCGCAACCCCGTTATTTACGAAGATGATGTGGTCATCGCGATTTCACAAAGTGGAGAAACGGCCGATACGTTGGCAGCAATCGAAATGGCGAAGTCGAAGGGCGCTACCATTTTTGGAGTTTGTAATGTAGTGGGATCAAGTATTCCACGAGCAACACATGCAGGAACTTATACACACGCAGGACCTGAAATTGGTGTCGCTTCAACGAAAGCGTTTACGGCGCAAGTAACCGTACTTACTTTGTTGGCCTTGCAAATTGCACATAAAAGAGGATCCATTTCTGAATCCCGTTTCCGTCAAATTTTAAATGAGCTCGAATCGATTCCGCAAAAAGTAGAAAAAGCTTTGCAGTCGAATGATAAAATTTTAGCCATCGCGCAGGAGTATAAAAACGCTAGAAACTTTTTGTACTTAGGTAGAGGATATGGTTTTCCAGTTGCGTTAGAAGGCGCTTTGAAGTTGAAAGAAATTTCATACATCCATGCAGAAGGATATCCCGCAGCAGAGATGAAGCATGGTCCCATCGCTTTAATTGATGCAGAAATGCCAGTTGTAGTCATTGCAACCAAGCATGGATCTTATGAGAAGGTGGTAAGCAATATTCAGGAAGTGAGAGCACGTAAAGGAAAAATTATCGCCATCGTTACCGAAGGGGATACGCAAGTAAAAGAACTTGCAGATTATGTAATTGAAATTCCAGAGACGGATGAAATTCTCGTTCCCTTGGTGAGCGTTGTTCCATTGCAACTGTTAGCTTACCATATTGCGGTATTACGCGGATGTAATGTAGATCAGCCTCGAAATTTGGCGAAGAGTGTAACGGTGGAGTAGTACCGAAAAACAAATTATTTCACGAGAATTTTTCTGTATAGTTCCCCAATTTTTTCGGGACTGTAATGTTGTGCAATGTCTTCAAAAGCCTTTTGCTGTAAAGAGTTGGAATTATAGGTTCCATTAATGAAAGCATCAATTTCTTTAGCTAAAGAATCGGCGTGTTCCGACTGAAATAAAATTCCATTTTTACCATGTGTAATTAACTCCGCGTTGGGAGGTAAATCGGAAGCGATAACTAATTTTGGAAAACTCATGGCCATCAATAATACACCGCTTTGATAGATTCGAGTGTAAGGAAGTACAATGGCATTGGAAATGGAAAATAGATAATCACGTTCTTCATCTGTAATATGTCGAATGACGGGGATCACTCGATCTTTTAAATTCAAAACAGTAATAATATCATGGTATCTATCCCAAGAATCATCTCGTAATTTTCCTGCAATGATTACTTTGAAATCAGTTTTTGTTTGCGAGATGGCTTCCAATAATACATCCAATCCTTTCGCTTTTTTAATTTGTCCAAAGAATAGTAAAAGTGGAGTTTGTTCTCGTAAACATCCAGGTAGCATCGCATGAATTTTTCCAGGAAGATGAGCGCTTGATTTTAATTGATCCAACAATCCAGGCACTTCATGATAAGGACGAAACAAATGTCGGAAGTGCACATGAGGAATAACATGCGTAGAATTTTCGATCGACACATGTAGTGAATTTATTAATTCTGTTTTGCAAAATTCATTGTGGACAATGCGTAGATGTGGTAGTTTTTCAATTACTGTTTTTCGAACAATAGGTAGCGTAATGGTATCTAAACTTTCAATGTCATGAACAATCGCACAAAGTCGAAATCCCATGAGACGAGCAAGGGAAAAAGTTGCCAAATCAAAAAGACCAGCTCTAAAAACATGTACAATAATCCAGTCGACATTGTTTTTTTTACTTCGGCGTAGTGCTTTAAAAAATCCAAAGAAATTGCTAACTATTGCTTTTACTTTCGAAACTCCTGTATTAAAAAAAACCTGATGTACTTTTACAGTAGAAGAATCGGAAGTGAAATTAGAATAGAGTTCAACGTGATATGAATTATTTTGCACCCCTGAAAGCAGTAATAAATCATAATGATCCATGCCAGCCTTAATACCTACTGGATCAATCATCGAAATATTTACTTGGCGAGTAGACACAATATATTTAAAATCATTTTTTATTTTTAGCGTATTCAGTGAGCATATATTTCCAATGTGGGGTTGTGGGTCCAACATATTGAATCTCCCAATCAGCAATTGGAATATTTTTATTAACTACGTCATAGTAGGGATCCCAGCAGACCGTTCCAGCTTCGAAAGCAAACAAGCTCCAGCTCCATTGGTAGGCATCCATCAACTCAATTACATCTTTAACCCAAATATCAGCTCCTTTTGACCAACGAGTTGCTTGAAATTCTCCCATATAGACTAAGCAATTTTGCTTCACTTGAAATTTTTTCAGTTGTGACAGTTTTTCCTCCAACATCTTTCGATCCCAAAACTCTCCTTTTATTTTTCCTGGATACTGAACACCTCTCGGGCGATTGTGAATCCCTTGATGTGTAAATTGATCTGGCAAGTACATGTGTGCATTATAGATGATTCGGTTATCCTTTATATTAAATCCAGCGAATCCATTGAAGTTTGTTGGCTTACCCCATGGACCAGGTGTGAGCAAGAACCATCTTTCACTATCTACTTTACGAATTGTCTGTAAAACATCCTTAAAAAATTTTTCAAGTTGTGGTGGTGTTTTTCCATTTTCTTGTTGACCTTTTCGTATAACAGGCTCACCCATTACTTCGTAAGCGGATAATTCATCACCACGGGTTTTAAATTTATTAGCTATAATAGTAATCATATTTAAAGTACTATCGATATATTTTCTTTCGTCCCAAAATTCTTGTGATTTTTCTGTAATATTTATTTTGGGGTCTAATACCAAATGATTGAAAGCTATTACACTTGTCATACCATATTTTTTACATTCGGTCAATATACTATCTGCCCAGTATAATTCATCGTAGAAGCATTTTGTAGGATCTAGTTTTTTTCTTCTTGAACGAATAGCAGGTTTCATCTGAATGCGAAGAAAGTCAACTCCTATGCTTGCTAAGTAAGCGACATCAGAAGCATCCGAATTTTCCGATTGAAAATTGATTCCTCTCCAAGGCCAGTTTTTTGGAAGCTCATTTTTTGTTCCACTTTTAACAACATTTACTGTTTCTTTTTCTATGTTAGAAACAATAGGTGCATCAGAGGATGCATCAACACTGTTTGGAGCATTATTATTTCCAGAAGATGAAGTTTGATTACTTCTTGAATTTACTTCTACAGATTTTTTACTGCCTTTATTCTGAGAGCAGGAAGCAAAGAACAAGAAGAGTAGAGCAATTAAGAAAGTAGAATGAATTAGAGTTTTCATGATATGAATTTTAGAATTACAAAGTAAGCTAATTTTATGATTTTATTTGAAAAATCGACTAAGTAAATAATGAAGACGCCCTTTTGTCCGATTCCAATTCAAAAGAAGTGCTAAAATTAGTTTGATTGGAAGAAGTAAGGATAATCTTAATTTTTGAGCAAGATTTCCCTTCAGATTTGATTTTGAATACCCTAAGGTGTCCATCCATTCTCCGTTAATTCTTTCACATATTTCAATTTCAGCGGCGTTTAATCCCCCCGAATTCCAAGTTCCCGTACGAGAGGAATCAATTCCTGCTTTTCCCGGCTCATCTTTTCGCATGGATGATCCCACTTGCGGAACATTTAACATGTCATTCTGGTATTCTATTCCACAATGCTTACAAATTTCTTGAAGGGTTGCTTCCGGATTAATAATTAATTTTTCAAAGTAGACATTTAATACTTTTTCCCGAGGAGGGGTACACCCTGCCTTGATGGCATTTTTCCATAAACGACAAATCAATTGAGGATGATAATTGGCCCAAAATCGTAACATTTCTCTCCGCTTTACATAACCACCACCATGCTTTCTACGTTGATGTCGGTTTTTTTGTGAGAGAAGAACATCTCTAGGATCACGAATCATGTTGATGAATACAGCTTCCGGAAATACTTCAAGTATTTGATCAATCTTAAAAACATTCCCTGGCAAATCTTCACTTGGAATTTCTTTCCCTCTCTTCTTTACTTCATCTAATACAAAATGATAATATACTTCCCATGCATGAATAGAGGGGTGAAAGTGTTCTTTGCAAAGTGCCGTTGCAGCATTAATATATTTATTCGGCAATCTTGTTGCATGAAGTTTTCGATCCGCCACATCTAATAACCAACAAAAGGCTTTAGTGACTTCAGCTTCACTCATTGGCGTCAGTTCTTCACCATGAGGGATGCAGGGACCAAATAGATGAAGTTCTGGAAATTTATAAACACGAGAGTTGCGTCCCAACATTCGACCAAGCATAGTTGTTCCTGATCGACTATTACCGACAACAAAAATCAATTTTTGGTTTCTATTTATCATAAATGTAATTACGTTGTTGGTCGAGGTAAAATATGATTGAGTTAACTATTTTATTTTGACTTTATTTGATAGGTTTGAGCCTTTTCATTATTCTCATTAACTACAAAGTACCGATAGTAATAAATGATTCCAAAGAAGATGGATGGCAAGCCCATGTATTTAATATTGGAAGCAGCTGTTATCATATCTAAAAAGATAAAAACCATCCCATACTGGCATGTAGTTAAAAGGATGTCGGTATTTTTTCGAAGTTGTTTCGTCCAACTTAGTGTAACGAAAAATGGAATGTAAAATATAAGTGTTCCGATTATTCCGTAAACAAAAAGATTACCTAAAATTCCAACATCTGATGCAAAGAAATACCCAAAGAAACCTGAAAATCCACCCTTGAATTGCGAACTTATAAAACCATTTCCAAATAATGGATGTATTGCGATACCCTTTATTGCTATTGCGGCTTCTGAAATACGCATGGCAGTTGAGTATTCAGTAGTAGTGTTTCCAGTAACAATTGTAGAAGCGTTTCCAAAAATTGTAATGTAATGGTCTATCAATCCGGGATCAACAATATAAATAATTAATAAAAGGGCACTAGCCCCTGTAATTCCCCATAAAATATAAATAAATTTCCGATAAATATCAATATTTCGAATGAAAAATATGAACACTGTGATAGCAATCATTAGTAGTTGCGATCGATCTTGGATATATACCAAGAAGTATAGTCCTCCAAATAATAAAGGTAGGATAAAACGTTTTTTGTTTTCTTTTAAAAGTTTAAACATAGAGTAAAGAATTACCGTAGCAATCACATCACTGGGAAATTCATAATGCCAACCTTTGTTTAAACTGAATTCAACAAAGTCAGTATTGTTAAATACAAGTGGATTTATAAGCACACTAAAAAACAACATAATCCCCATAATTATAAACAGTGATCGAATAAAGTGTTTTCTGAAACTGTCAATGTCAAAACTCTTGTTTTTTAATCCAAGCACTAAAAAATAACCAGCGAAAATAATGAAGTGTTGTCTTTGGGCAAGTAATCCAATTAAATAAGGTTGATGAAATTCAACATTCGCCTGATATGCGGTGATGAAGGGAAGAATGAAAAGAGGAGCAAGTATCATATGAAAATAGTTTGCTTTTCCAGCAAGCCATTGTAGAATGATATCTCTGATGGAAATGATGCTGGTCAAAATCACTACTAAAATGAAAAAAGCTTCAAATATTCCTGAGGGAAATCGTGCAAGCACACGAAAACTCAATAGGAAAAAGAGGAACCATATGAATGGAGTAAGTAGTTTTTTGTAGAATAGGGAAAGTAGACGTGCGGTTTCCATAGAGTTAACAAATTTAGTTATTAATCATGGATCCAGTTTTTAATGTCTAATGTACTTATTCGTTGTAGTAATAACATTTCGTCTCTATAGTATTGTTGAAGTTCGACCGCTAGTTTTTGATCTAGTTGTGGCAAATCCTGTTTGCTAAATAGTAAACTCTTTACTTTGGCTTTGCTTTGTTCGCTGACAAGTACTCCAATTGTTTTTCGAAAGAGTTTTTGTTTGTAAAGCCATTGAATTATTTTGTTCTTGCCAGCCATGGTTACATTGTGTTGTTCGATTTCTGCTGGAAGTAGGGAGTCATCAATTCCGAGAAAGTGACAAAGTTTTTGAATTACCTGCTTAGGTGATTGAATAATATCTTGATGTAATATAATTAATACATTCGTATCTCCAAATGTTTTTAGATAGCGCTCAACTTGTGTTCCGTAGTTGCCAAGTAAGAAATATTGTTGAAAGTGATTTCCTGTTTTTGGATGTGATTGCCCATTTCGAAAAATTTGTTCGAAGGTTTCGTTTACGTATCCTAAACTGTAATCCATTTGGTAATGTGAAAAAGCTCTTTGTACAGGATTCCTCAATGAAATAATAATTTTAGCGTCAGGTGAGAAATTTTTAATTCGTTCTGGTACCATCGGATAGAAAAGATAGGAAACACTCCCTTCTCCCGCAATTTTTGTTTTAGGGGTTGGATGAAATAAACTTAGATACTCTGATTCAGTAGTGCTATTAGTTTTTTTATAATATAATAATTGCTCTTTGATTTCTTTATGACTAAAATAGTTGGGCTCTTTGTCCGTACTCATGCAAACTTCTGGATGTTTATCAAGGAAAAGGTGAAGTGCTGTGGTGCCCGCTTTTGGAGCTCCAACGATAAAGAAAGGAGGTCGAATGGATTTCATTTTATTTATTTCCAAGATTTTAAATCTCGTTGAATAAGTTTTTCTAATTGCTCAATTTGTTTTACATATCGTGAAGTCATCCACGCTTTGTCTTCGTCTGACATCTTTGGAATTTTTCCTTCTTTGAAAAAGGAATCTTTCGCTTTTTTTTGCCAAGCTTTTGGTAGCACTCTAAAGAGTTTCCGTTTAATGCCAAGTTGAGTTACGAATTTGATCAATCCTGGATTTTTAGGGATGCGTGCTTCATTGTGCCGTTCATTGTAATCAATGGAAACATCAGTTTTAAGTCCTAAAAAGTTAAATAGATCTCTCCCTAATTTTTGATTGTCTGTTTTCAAATCATCAAATAGAAAGATCTTTATTTGTTCTGCGGGAAATAAGTCCTGAAATCTTTTTATTTGTTCTGCATATAAGCCTAATTCGTAGTAGAGATGTGAGATACTCCAACCATGTAAGATTTTAGCATCATCATATTCAACCTCTTCGCGAAAGTTTCGAGTTGTTCTACCATCTCTTAGATTAGCTAAGTAATGAGAATAGGCACGTTCTGCAGGTTGTCGCAAAATCATTACTATTTTCATGTTAGGAAATTCTTTTTTTATATTTATTGCTGCTTCCTTCGAAAACATATAGGAGTTACTAATCTCTCCAATGCACTGTTTACCTTTTGCAAATTTAAAGAGTTGAAGATAATGGTCCCGATTTAATACATAAGCTCCCCATTGCTCTTCTTGCATATCACCTGATACATATTTTTCAATATCTAAATTTTTACTTCTTTCATACTTTTTATACTCTGGACTGAAATGTATGGGTTGAATGTCGGTTGAAAAATGGTTAGGCTCTTTTATGGGACTCATGTATACATCAGGATGCTGACGAAGGTAATGATAGAGTGTAGTAGTCCCACACTTTGCAGCACCCGCTACTAAAAAATTAGGAAAGTAAGTTATATTTTCTTCTGCCATGTGCTTAAATCTTTATCTATTAATTGCTCAAGTGATTTTATATCGTCATCGTAATATTTTTGTAATTGAGCTTTGGTTTCAGGAAGCATTTCTCCTTTTTCGGGCTTTGTAAAAAGTACACTTTTGATTATGCCTTTAAGAAAACTATGTTTTAGTGCACGACGTATTTTAACACGAAAGGTATTTATAGTTATTAATTTTCTTACTATCGGATTTCGAGGTACCGCTGCAGTATTAAATTCTTGCTCAAGGGAGACTTCGAAATTGGAGTTCACATTTAAAAAAGCATAAACCTTTTTCATGGTGGATTCAGTCGAATGACGTAACTCTTCATTGAGTAGAATTAATATTTGTTGTTTAGGAAAAAGATCTAAATATCGTTTAACCTGCTCACTGTATAATCCTAGCTCAAGATAAAGAGAAGTGGCACCCCAATTTCGAATAGGATGCTTTTTTTCTTCAATGAGTGCATCTTCAAAGGAAAGGTTGGTGAGTGCCATGCGTTGATCCATCAGGTAATGTGAATAAGCTCTTTGAACGGGCTGTCGCAGGACCATGATTATTTTTGCATTGGAATTGTATTGATAGATATTTTTTGCTGCAGTTTTCGAAAATAAGTAAGATGCACTGGCTTCACCAATGGCTTTTTCATCTTTTGCAAAACGGAATAAAGCTAAATATTGATCGAAGGAAGTGATGAATGCACGATGCATGGTTTTACTCATATCGCTTTTGATATATTCATCTATTTGAAGCAATTTTAAACGTGCTTTCACTTCTTCTCTAATTTCGTCTTGATTGATATCACTAGCAAAATAATTGGGCTCTTTAATCGGACTCATGTATACTTCCGGATGCTGATTTAAATAAGCATAAAGAGAGGTGGTTCCGCTTTTTGCTGCCCCTACAATAAAGAAATTTGGTTTTGCGATATTCAATTTTATGTGTTAATTCGTTGGGCGTGGTCGTTTTAATCCTGGGAAGTAGATGGAAATTAATCCTAGTTTTTTATAGGCATAATATACTGCAGCTAAATTCCAAAATATTTTGGAAACCGTTGATGAAATAGCAGCCCCTTCAATACCCATAAAGGGAACAAGAATGAAATTCAAGCTAATTCCTAGCAATGCAGCAATAATGATGATTCGATTGTATTGTACTTGATGCCCAGTCATCATAAGCAATATACCTACTGAACCTGTAATGCAGTTGATGAAATTACCAGCTGCTAAGATTTGTAAACTTGATCCAGCTATAGAAAATTCTTTTCCAAATAACGACAAAAGAAATTCTGGGAATAATAAAATGATTAGCGTAATGGGTGCTGTTGCATAAAATAAAAGTCGTGTTGAGTTGTAAACATATGTTTTTAATCGGTTCTGATCGTTGGAACTTTTTATCTCCGCAAAAGTAGGAGCTTGAATGGCATTAACTGCCATTAAAATGGCAGCTGATGCAGATGATATTTTAAATGCCGTGTCATAGAAACCAACATGGGCCTCCGACCAATAAATGCCAATTGCAATATTATCCACCCAATTGAGAATAAAGAATATGGAACCTGTCATCATCATGGGTAATGATTCTTTTACCATGGTCTTCCAATCAAGTGATGGTGTAGATTGAATACTAGATATATTTGAATACTTTCTCCAGCTCAAAAAATAAAAGATGGCTACTAGTATCGTTGAACTTGTAAAACCCATCACGGGAGTAAAGTCAACTTTTAATTGAAAAGAAATGAATATAAGTAGCGCATTTAATAATGGAATGATGGTTTTGAATAGCGTGAAGCCCAACATGTTTTTCGAACCACGGAATGCACCCGCATGTAGGGTGATCCAAACAAAGGGTGGTAATGCTAAACTCATCACTTTTAAATGATCAGTGAGTAAGGGTTTATGGAAAATGCTTTCTGCAATGAATGGAGATAATAAATACATCAGAAGTCCAAAGAGTAGGGACGAAACAGCTGTTGTTTTCAAGGATGTTTGATACGCACTTTTTAAAGCAATCAAATCATTCGATGCCTTGGCAGCAGCAACTTTTCTAATGAGTAAATTGTCGAGACCGAGTAATGCTAAAATCGATATGAGTTGCATTACCGTAAACGAAAGTGTGAACGTACCAAGCATCCCCGGACCTAATAGGTGCGCGACCGTAAAAATGAAAAGGTATTGCGTTATCATGCCACCGCCTTTTACAGTCAGTGCTATGCCGCTTTTTTTTAGCATAAAGAAAGTATCCTTTTGTTCTTCTTTTTTACGCATCTTGTTCTTGCGCAAAGATGACCATTATTCTGCTTTTTAGAGAGCAGAAGAGTGGAATCTATTACAAGATTTCAACTATTTGAAAAGAAAAAAAGAGGCCGGTTTTGCCGACCTCCTTGGAACTAATGAAAAGTATAAAAAAATTTGATGAGATATTCCGATTATGGAAGTGTAATGATTTGAGCCAAAATAATTTGTTCAAATTACTGTGAAGCAATAAGTTAATAACAAATTTTACATGATGCTTTGACAGAGTAATTAAAGATCTAGGTGTTTTTAAGGAGAACAATGATTTGCTTCTCAGCTAAATGAATTGGTCTTAATAGGTATTTGAAAGATTTTATCAACGAAATGATACGCGGTTTTCTGATTTATTAATTTTTACAAAGAAGAGGATGCAAAGTGAACTTTAGCTTATGTTACTATTAAATTGAAATAAATTTTTGGATGTGCTGTTCATATTGAAATTGATTGTTAACATTAAATTAAAAGTATGTTTAATTATTCAGTCGTTTTTACAATTTGATAATGGAATGATAATTTGAAAAGGATTCATTTCGAATTTCTGGTTTCTACTTTTGCATCAATAAAATTCTAACATCTCATCGCAGTTGAAATTATGAAAAAATTTACCATCTTATTCTTGTCCTTCATATTAATGTACCAATTGGGAAGTAGCCAAAATGGTTTGGAAGGAATCATTGTAGAAAAATATTATGTTTCCAATGCTGCCGACGCAGCAGGAAGTTCAGGAGTATTGCCTTCTGGTTCTACAACTTATCGTATTTTTATTGATTTGTTACCGGGTTATACTTTTCAAGCTGCATACGGTGTAGCTAATCATGAACTTCGATTCCAAACTACAACCTCTTTCTTTAACAACGAAGACTATGGTGCAACTACACCTACTTTTAGTAAAACAAATGCAAGAAATAATACAGTAATGCTAGATTCTTGGTTGAGTGGTGGTGCTTCTTGTGGTAGTAATTATGGTATTTTAAAAACAGAAGATGGTGTAGCAGGCGGAACGAATGTTATTAATGCTAATGGAATATTGGCAAACAACGACCCAATTGCAGGAATTCCACTTACTACTCAAGATGGAATTTATGCAGGAACAACTCCTTCGGTTACCGTTCTTGGATTTACTCCATCTGAATTAAATGTTATTGATGCCACCAGTAATGTTGGAAATCTAATTTCTACGTATAATGCATCATGGGCAGTTTTAGGTGGTTCAACAGGACCAATTCCATCTGTAAATAAAATTCTAATTGCACAGTTTACAACGAATGGTACTTTTTCTTTTAAGTTAAATATTCAAATCGGAACACCAACACCAGGCGTTTCTCAGAATTTTGTCGCTGAAAATGCAACGGGAAGTGAAATTCTTTTCCCTGCTTTAATTTATCCAGCTCCTGCTAATCCTACTGCTCAGGTTTCGATTGCAAGCAATGCAACATTCCCTGTTTGTGATGGGACAAGTGTGACCTTTACTGCTAATCCAGTTAATGGAGGAGCAACACCAACTTATCAGTGGAAAAAGAATAATGCAAATGTGGGTACAAATAGTGCTACTTATACTTTGTCTGGATTAAAAAATAATGATCAAGTTAAATGTGTTATGACATCCAGTATTGTCGGTGCATTGAACAATCCTGCAACTTCGAATACTATTGTCGCGCAAATTATTGCTAAACCAATTGGCGACATAATTTCAACTGGACCCTTAACTTTCTGCTCTGGTGCTAATGCATGTACGCTTTCTACTACTTCGAATTTCGGTGAAACATATGTATGGTACAAAGGTGCTGCAGCTATCGCAAATTCTAATAGTCCCACTTATGTTCCCACAAGTACTAATACTTATAAAGTAAAAGTGACAAATACCGGAGGATGTAGTAAAACTTCTAGCACGAAGAGCATAACGGTAAATGCTTTGCCTGCTTCAAGTGTATCAGTAACTGGACCGACTACATTTTGTAAAGGCTCAAATGCCTGTACATTAACAGCAAATAGCGGCGCTGGTTATACTTATCAATGGAAAAAGGGAAGTAATAATGTGGCAGGTGCTACTGGTATAACCTATCAGCCAAATGCGACAAGCACTGCATATAAGGTTGTGGTTACTAACGCGAATGGTTGTTCTAAAACTTCTTCTTCTGTTGCAATTACTGCAAACTCACTTCCAACGGCCACAGTTACTCCACAAGGTCCTACTACTTTTTGTAGTGGAGATAGCGTAGTGTTAAAAGCAAATAGCGGCGCTGGATTAACTTATCAATGGATTAAGGGCGTTAATCCTATTGCAGGACAAACGTCAATTAATTATTCAGCTAAAACTCAAGCTTCATATAAGGTTACTGTTACGAACGCAAACGGCTGTACGAAAAACTCATCTGCTGTTTCAACAACAGTAAATTGTCGTGAAGGGGATGCCTTTGGAATTTCAGAGAGAAATGAAAGCCTTTCTACCTTCCCAAATCCAACAACTGGTCCATGCACAATAAATTATTATAACAATGATTTAATTTCTACTGATGCACAACTTGTAGTAGTAGATGTATTAGGAAGAGTGATCTACACTGAAGAAATTGAAATTGCAGATGGAGTATTCAACAAGGAACTTTCATTGGTGAGCCCGTTAATGAAAGGGATGTATTTTGTCTCCATAAATTATAGTGGAAAGAGTATTACCAACAAATTCTTGGTTGATTAATTCAGCGTGTTTGAAGTTAAATTTCGAATAGTAAAATAAAAATTGGTAATGAAGAAATTAGGTTGGTGTTATTTGTTGTTTTGTTTCATATTGAATACAAATGCAAATGCACAAAAGGGGTTGGAAAAAATAATTGTTGAAAAGTATTATATCTCAACAGCAAAGGATACAGTGGGAGCAGATTCAATGGGCTATTTACCTATTGGCTCTGTTACGTATCGGATTTTTGCCGATTTACAACCTGTATATCGCCTCCAAGCAGTGTATGGAGTGCCCGAGCATGAATTAAGAATTGAAACGACAACACGTTTTTTTAATGCGGCAATTGGAGATGGTCGATCTGCTAATGATGTTCAGCCTTTGCAGTTAGTGAAAGGTGCCCTCTTATTAGATAGTTGGGTGACTGTAGGTGCCGCTGCTGTAGATTACCTTGGTGTTTTAAAAGCAGACGATGATTCTGTGAAAAGTTATGGCGCAAATAATATTCAAGGAATATTAAAAAATAATGATCCACAAATTGGAATCCCCCTTACTGAAAAAGATGGGATGAAGTATTTACGATATCAACCCGCCACTCAATATTATAATTTAGAGAATGATCTTAAAATTTTTGAGTATCAACATAAGGATTCTGTGAAAGGGTTGTTTTCAACCAGAGATGGTGCTTGGGCAAGTTACGGTGGCTCCGTTGGACCACAACCTGAAAATCGTATTCTTATTGCTCAATTAACCACAGATGGAGTATTAAATTTTGAATTAAATATGCAGCTGGCAGTTCCTAATGGTGGAGTGGAAAAGTTTGTAGCGAAGAATCCTAGAGAAGGTGAAGTTGAATTTTCAGAATTGCGTTACTCTAGTTCACCAAATAATAAAGCTCCAATAGTAAGCCTAATAGGACCTGAACTGAAGAAGTTAACTAGTCCTCAAATATTGGAATTTTCCGCTATGGCAAGCGATTCTGATAATGGAATAATTACAGTTGATTTTTACATCAATGATAAGTTAGTTGCAACGGATACGGATGCTCCATATATCTTTAAATACAATTATGTAGGTCAAAGTGTTAAAGTTTCAGCTACAGCTGTCGATGCAGGCGGAGCAAGAGCCAGATCAGAAGATTTCATTATTCCTGCAATGAAGAAGCAAGGGGATTGAAGATTTGTTTTTCTAAAATGTTATGAGAATGTTAAGTTTTGGTTCTAGACTTTTCAATAACATATTGTTAATTCAAACATAACGTACATAAACCCTTTTTCCCAGCGCATTTATTCAATTTTGCTCTTCGTAATTTCATGTACTATCTATGTATGGTATTCATGAAAGAAGCATCTGTAATATTAACATAACGTAAAAATAAGAAGTAATGAAAAATTTAGTTTTAGTATTTGGTCTGCTCATTTGCAGCCTAAGTCTGAATGCCCAAGGATTGGAAGGTATCATTGTCGAAAAATATTATATTTCAGAAGGAAATGATACTCTTGCTAATCTTGATGGTGGTGTTCTGCCTGTAGGTTCGGTTACCTACCGTGTTTATGTAGATATGTTACCTGGGTATAAGTTCCAAGTGTGTTATGGTGTGCCTGGACATGAATTAAGAATAGAAACATCCACTTTGTTTTTTAATAATGAAGATCGCGGATCCACTTCTCCAAATTTCTCTTTTGTGAACGCCGCCAAGAATACAGTGATGCTTGATTCTTGGTTAACAGTGGGTGCTGCATGTAACGGTTATTTGGGAATTTTGAAGGGAGATGATAATGGTGTCGGAAATATTGTGAATAATTATACACCGCAAGTATTGCAGAATGCAGATCCTAATGCAGGTATTCCCCTTACTTTACAAGATGGATTTATCGCGGGGATACCAGAAGCATTTACTGAATTGGGAATTACGAATGAACTTATGGTTTTTGATAACCAGAATGATGGTACAAATGGTCCACTATTTTCAACATTTAATGGATCATGGGTGGCATTGAATGGTTCTTATGGTCCTGATACTATCGAGAATAAAGTATTGATAGCACAGATAACCACTGATGGTACTTTTTGTTTTCAGCTGAATATTCAGTTAAGAACTCCTACACCTGGTATTGTTGAGAATTATGTCGCAATGAATCCAACAGGTTCTGAAATTCTTTTTCAAGGATTGAATTATTGTTCTACCACTGGTAATCCTGAATTTGATGTAGAGGATCCTGCCTTTAGTATGTATCCTAATCCTTCTTCTGACTTGTTCAGTATGTGGATTTTTGCTTCGCGGAAATCGGGCCATTACAGTTACAAAGTTTATTCTGTAGATGGAAAACAAATGATGAGTAAGGATTTAGGGGTACAACAACTTGACTTCATGGAAAAGATTGATTTGACCTCCTGCGCTCCAGGTGTTTATTTAGTTGAACTTTCTTTGAATGGTCAAACTACTTCTCGTAGAGTAGTAAAAATTAATTATTGAGTTTAAGAAAAGAGTAGATTCTAACTATTGAATTTTAAATTTTGGTATAAAAATATTTATTTGTTTGCCATAGTTTAATTCTCATCACCTATTGCCAAGATTATGCAGAAATTTATATTGTTCTTATTGTTGACACTTTCACTTAGTAATTCCTTTGGACAAGGTACTGTTCGTGGAAAAGTGACTGATAAGAATGGTGAATCGCTTATCGGAGTGACACTCGTTGTTAAAGGAAATACAAGTATCGGTGCAGCTACTGATCTAGATGGTAATTTCAGCATTTCTATTAAGGACAATACTCCATTTGTTTTAGTAGTTTCCTATATTGGTTTTAATACGTTAGAAGAAAGTATTACACTTTCTAAGAATGAAGTAATCGTAAGAAATTTTACCATGCAATCTTCTTCGGTGGAAGTGAAGGAAGTGGAAATTTCTGCAAAGGCTGTGAAAGCTGCCGATTATTATATGGAGAATATGAAGAAGCAATCTTCTACTACCATCGATTATGTATCATCTGAAACGATTCGTAAAACTGGTGATAATAGTGTGAGTTCTGCCATTTCACGTGTAACAGGTGTTTCTAATACATCAGCTGGTTTTATAACGGTGAGGGGTATAGGTGATCGATATTTGAAGACGTCAGTTAATGGTGCAATGATTCCTACGTTGGATCCTTTTACAAATAATATTAAACTTGACTTTATCCCTGCTAATCTGGTCGATAATATCATTATTACAAAAACTGCTTCTCCTGATTTGCCAGGGAGTTGGGCCGGTGCCTATGTTTCTATTGAAACGAAAGACTATCCTGAACAATTAACTATTGCTGCTGAAACGCAAATTGGATATAATACACAAAGTACTTTTCAAAATGTTTTAGGAGGAGAAAGAAGTTCTTCGGATTGGCTGGGTTATGATGATGGATTTCGTGATCGTAAGCATGGTGGATTTATTGATTATGTTGCTCGACCTTCTCAGTTTCAGGAGATGGTTGCACTTGGTTTGGGTAATTTTTATTTAGGTCTTGGCATCACACAAAGCTGGGATCCTACTTCACAAGCCGGTATAGATTTGTTTAAATTAGGTCTCGTAGAATTAGGTTTGTTAGCTCCCGCATTGATTAACGATCCCGCTGCATTTAATCAAGCCGTGAGTACTTATCAATCTGGTCCTGCACTGGATGCTTTCAGTACAATTAATACTCCCGCCGCAGAGCAAAATAAGAAATTCTCAAATTCATGGATAATCGGTAGACGTAAAGCACCGTTGAATTTTAGTCAGTCATTTGGTATTGCAAATCAAATTAAAACAGGAAAACAAAGCGCGCTTGGTTTTCTTTTTGGTTTGAGGTATGGTAACAGTGTGCAATATGACAGTGATGCGAAATTGAATCGTTTTAGGTTAGAAGGAAATACTTTTTATTCAACACAAGAATTTACGAAGGAAACAAATAACTGGAGTGCGTTGATGAAACTGTCGTATAAGTTTAATCCTAATCATAGTGTTGGTTTTTTGTTTATGCCAAACGTAGGAGGATCCAATAATTTGAGAACGATTGTGGGTACTGGTATTTTTGAAGATCAGCCCGATGCTATTTATTATTCGAATGATCAATTTTACGAAGAGAGAAAGCAATTGATTTATCAGGTGCAGTCTGATCATTATTTCCCTTTTGCAAAAGCAAGAATTCATATGGATGCTTCTTATACCGACGGAAGTAGTGATATTCCGGATTATCGAAGTCTGAGTACATTTTTGTTGAATGGTCAAATGCTTAGCGGAATTGGTAATTTACCGAATACTCGCGACTATCGTTATTTAGGTGAAGATTTATTTGACTCCCGTTTCTCAATTGAATTTCCACTTGCTGAAAAGCCTGGTAAAAGTAGAAAGATAAAAGTAGGAGGTGCATATACTTATCTAGATCGCGAGTTTAATCAGTTCGAATATGTTTTGGGCGGAACAGATAGTAGCGGAAATATTCAATCAGGTTCTTATCTGATTCCGAATAATGATACAGAAGCATTTTTAGATCCTTCAAATTTCGGTGTTCAGTCTTATGACTTTCAAGGATTGCCTAAACGAAGATCTAATATTATTTACATCGAAAATGATGTGCCAGGTAATCGTACCATTGGTTATAGTGAAGTGATTGCATATTATGCTATGATCGATTATAATCTCTCCTTTAATTGGCGAGCTTCAGGCGGACTTCGTGTGGAGCATGCCGACATCTTTGCTGATATTTATGAGTATGATAGATTGGGATATGCAGCTGGTGATATCCGCAGGAAAGCGGAAGGTGATAATTTCTTAGCGAATCCTGGAATTATTAATGTAACTAAATTATTACCTAGCCTCAATGTTGTTTACAAGTATCGTGATGATGATTCTAAATCGATTAATATTCGAGCTAATTATAGTCGAACCACAGCCTACCCCAGTATTCGCGAAATCACCGAGAATAATATTCTTGATTTTGAATTGAGATCAACCGTATTTGGAAACTCAACATTAAAACCCGCTGACGTTGATAATTTCGACTTGCGTTGGGAAGGTTATTTTAAAAATTCCAGCAGTATTTCAGTAAGTGCTTTTTATAAGAAGTTTAAGAATCATATAGAATTGTTGAATTTTAATGACGCTAATACATGGACCAATGTAGACGACTCTTATGTGGTGGGATTGGAAGTGGAAGGTGTAAAAAAATTGACAAAAAATTTGGAGATCCGTGCGAATGTTGCAGCAATAAAATCGGAAACGAATGTGGTGATGAAAAGTCGAAAAGATGTTGATGGAGTAGTTGTCCTTACACCCTACGATACACTAGTTCGTCCCATGTACGGACAAGCACCTTTTATTATTAATGCTATTGTCAATTATAATTTTGAAAAGAGTAGAGTAAATATCTCCGTTTCTTATAACATTCAAGGAAAACGATTGGTGATTGCTGCTACTGAGAATGTCCCCGATGTTTATGAAATGCCTAGAAATGTAATTGATTTTAAAGTTGCAAAACAATTAGGCAAACACTTTACCACTTCACTTACCGTTCGTGATATTTTAAATCAACCTGTACAGCGAAGATTTGAATTGGAAACGGAAGAGAAATTAGATTATGATAGTTTTCGCTGGGGTACTAGTGTCAATTTAGGTTTAACGTATAGATTGTAATAAAAAATGAAATCAAATAGATGTACAAATATTGTTGAATCCATTTTACTGACGTTAACTATTTTAATCGTCAGTGCTTGTTCAGCAACAGCACAGATTAAGGGATTATCGGTTGAAACTTATTATATCGCCGATGTTAATGATATTACTGATAATACAGGCGGTCGCAGTTTGTCGCTTGGAGCAAAAACGTATAGAATTTATGTAGAGCTTGAGTCTGGAAGTAAATTGCGTAAAATTTATGGTGATTCATTGCATCCACTTTCTATCTATAGTGATTCTGTTTTTTATAATAATAATGATCGCCCGTCCAATGAATTTGGTTATGAAATTCAAGCATCTTGGTATGAGGATAATCCTACACTCGCACTCGATAGTTGGTTTACATTGGGACTTGCCACTAAAACGCATAAGGGGATTATGAAATCCAAGGATACGGATGGTGATATTATTGCTGGAATAAATAATTTGGGTGGAACAGCATCCATCCCTGGTGGATTATTAGTGAACAATGATCCATCAATGGGAATACCATTAACTACTGATGATGGAATAGTACCTAACACAGGAGTACTTGGTAGCTGGATTGATGTAGGGTTTAAAGATGCTTTTGGAAATGATACCACCATCTTTGGTGCAGATAGTTTAGGAAATGAATTTAAGTGTTATGGTTGTGCATTGCAACAAACATTGGGAATTGAAGGTCCTAGTCAAGATAGCAATAGAGTTTTAGTGGCTCAATTGACTACTGGTGGTGAATTGAAGTTTGAAATAAATTTGACATTGGAACAAACCGATATTAATGGGAATGTTATTTTGATTGACTATGTAGCTACTGATGATACACTCCGACCCGGAGAGGTGGTAAGTCCTTTTCTTTCGTATCCTTTGGCTTGTGGATGTACTGACCCAAGGTATTTGGAATACAGTGGTTCTTTTACTTGCTTGGAATCAGATTCATGTAAAACATTAATCGTTTTTGGTTGTATGGATACTTTAGCGTGTAATTATAAGCCAGAAGCTAATTTTAATATGAGTTCACTTTGTTGTTATCCTGGTTACTGTAATGATCTTGATATTGCTCTGGTTTGTCCTTCGTTGAATCTAGGAAGATTTGCATCTTCTAACGTGTTGGTATATCCGAATCCTAGTTATGGACCTCTTACCGTTGAATTATTTTCTAAAGTAAAGCAGAAAGCAACTATGGAGGTTTATAATACGATGGGTGCCTTAGTTTACGCTGACGTAATTGTATTAAGTGAGGATGTAACTCTATCTAATCATGATATTAACTTTTTACAAGACGGTGTTTATTTTGTAAGAGTAGTGGCTGATCAATTAAATGAAAGTATTCGCATTGTTAAGAAAAATAATACTAAATAGGAACTGTTATGAATAATTCTATTCGATTTGTTAAACATCATTCATCATTACGATTTCTCGTGTTTTTCTTAGTGTATTTGTTTTTTGGATTAAGTGCATGTAAAGATGATGATGAAGCAACTCCTATTGTAGAAACAGGAACTATGATTGATGTAGATGGAAATATTTACAAAACAGTATTGGTAGGCGGAAAGTGGTGGATGGCCGAGAATTTGAAAGTAAAGCATTATCGTGATGGACAAGATGTGAATGAATTGGTAGATGCTACTTCTTGGAGTCAGGGTAATCCTGGCTATTCGGTTCACCCAGATGCAAACTCTGCAATGGGATATCTTTATAACTGGGCTGCCGTTTCTAATTCTGCAGGTCTTGCTCCCGATGGTTGGCATATAGCAACAGACGATGATTGGAAACAATTGGAAGGTGCTGTTGGAATGGAATCCTCAGAAATTGTGAAAACAGGTTGGAGAGGATCTGTCGAAGGGGATGCGTTAAAAGCGGAAGGTACTGATAACTGGAATCGATTTGATCCTGTTTGGGCTACTAATAGCAGTGGATTTTCTGCATTGTCTGGCTCTTGTCGTTTGTACGATGGTAAGTTTGGATACCCAAGTCGTTTGTATACTGGCTTTTGGTGGACTGCTTCTGAAAGTACTTCTGATAACACAAAAGCTTGGTATCGTTACTTGGATTATAAAACATCAGAAGTATTTAGACAGTATGTTCAAAAGGAATACGGAATGAGTGTGCGTTGTGTTAAAAACAATTGAGTTTTCATATCAAATATTAATATTTTTTTGGTTTTATTGTTTTTAAAATTTGCTGGTTGGTATTGTAGATTGCAGAGAAATAACAATTTTTAATTTACTTTACGATAGCTATCGGAATTACCAATTTTTCAATTCACCTCCCGATAGCTATGGGAATTATTAATTTTCAGTATATTAATTTACCAATTTACCTCCCGATAGCTATCGGGATCACCCATTTCACGTTAACATACAGGTGAAATACAAATAATGATTTAGTAAGTTTCTGGATATTTCCAGATAAAATACCCCCTCTACTTTTGACCCAGCTAAAGAGTACATGTATTATTTAAAACCAAATAAAAATCAATTTAAAAAAATGAAAAAACTAATTACAAAATTTGCTGTTGCTGCCGGGATGGTGGTTGCAGTGGGAACTACAGGTTCTGCTCAAAACAACTTAGGCGCTGATTGTGGATGTCCTTCTGTTTCTAGCCGTCCTACTAAGAACTTCAGTTCTTATGTTGATGTAGATGGAAATCTACTTGCTAATCTTTATTTGTCATGCGACACTACTTACATTCTTAACGACAAAGTTTGGGTAGGCGCTGGAAAGTCAATCACTATTGCTCCTGGTACTGTTATTAAAGGTACACCAACTGGTGTCGGTGTTCAACAAAATTCTCTTGTTATCATGCGTGGTGGTAAAATTTATGCTTCTGGTACTAACACATGTCCAATTGTATTTACATCAACAAATGATCCAGTAAATGGAACTTATCCAATTGGCAACCGTGCTGAGTGGGGTGGAATCCAAGTATTAGGTAGTGCTCAATTAGCACGTCTTGGTGGTGTTGCTATTACAGGTGGTGGAACAACTGCTAACGGAGAGTGGTTAATGGAAGGATTAAATGCCGATGCTCGTTCTATATTTGGTGGTGGTTCAACTCCAAACAACAATGACAATTCAGGTGTTCTTCGTTATATTTCTATCCGTCATGCGGGTGGTGCAACGGCTGCAAATGTTGAGTTAAACGGTTTATCATTGGGTGCTGTAGGTAGCGGAACAACAATTGAAAATATTGAAGTTCTTTCAAACGATGATGATGCTATCGAATGGTGGGGTGGTACTGTAAATTGTAAGTACATCAACTTCATGTTCCTTAACGATGATGGTTATGATATCGATATGGATTATGACGGAAAGTTACAATTCCTTTTTGGTGTGAAAGCTCCTGCTGCTGTTGCTCCAGGTGGAGAAAGTGGATTTGAGTGGGATGGTGACGAAGGTTCTTCTACATGGTTCGGTGGTTATACTTCTGCTGTTTCTACTATTAAATCTCATCCTGTAGTTTACAATGCAACAATCATTGGTAATGGTTCTAACGTTGGTGCGGGTGGTACAGGTACAACAACTGGAAATCCTTTCGGTATTAGCTTCAAAGCTGATGCAGAAGGTGAAATTTACAACTCAATTTTCACAGGTTTCCGTGGTGGAATGAATTTACAAGGTGGTTCTGATTCTTCTTATGTTAACTGGGTAAACAATCTTGTTAAAGTTCAATGTAACCATTGGGTAGCTTGTACTTTCCCTGCTTCTAACACAAATGTTCAGTTCACTGGTGCTGATTCTACTAAATTCTTTAGTGAGAATAACGTAAACACAAATACTGTTCCTGGTTTCGATTATCTATTTAACATCAATGGTACAACAAACGTAGTTTCTGACAATATTGACGTAGTTCCAACTAGCAATCTTGCTACTACTTGTTCAGCTCCAAATGATGGTTTCTTTACTCCTGCTGCTTACCGCGGTGCATTCGAAGCTGGTAAAAAGCCTTGGTTAAACAAATGGGCTTACACTTCTGTAATCAATGTAATTCCTGGTTTAACTCCATGTCCTACCGATCTAAACTCTGACGGACAAACTAACACTTCTGACTTCTTAATCTTCGTTGCTCAATTTAACCTTTCTTGTAATTAAAATAAATCAACTCAATAAATCATCAACTAAAAAAATTATGAAAATTAAAAATATATTAGCAGGACTTGCTTTCTTGCTAGTAGGAACCGCTGCGAATTCTCAAGGATTGGAGAATATTATCGTGGAGAAGTACTACGTATCAAATGCAGCGGATGCTGCTGCTGCCAATGCTGATTTATCAGGGGCAGGTTACACAACAGGTACTCTACCTGTTGGATCTGTAACATTCCGTGTGTATGCAGATTTATTACCAGGATGGGGAATTCAATCCGTTTACGGAGTTCCTTCTCATCCATTGGTTTTAACAACTACAACTAATTTCTATAACCATACAAACGGTAATACTACTGGAGGAAATTTCTCTAGTTCTAGTTCTGCTATCATTGGTTCAGGAACTACGTTCTTAGATTCTTATTTGTCTTGTGGTGCTATTGCTCCTGGACGTTTCGGAGTATTAAAAGCAGAAGATGCTGTGGCAGGTGGAGCTAATTTAGTTTTTAACCCAGTTACAGTTCTTGCTAATAATGATCCAAGTGCTGCTCCAGCAATTACAACTGCTGATGGTATGTATAACACTTCTGGATCTCCTGCATTGCTTTCTTTAACGATGTTAGGAGATGCTGCAAGCCCAATGGTAAACATGTTTACTGATGGTTCTGTAGTTGGTAATAATTACACAAGTACAAATACTTCTTGGGGAGTATTAGGTGAGCAAGTAGGAGCATTTCCTACTGGAACTAACCGTGTGTTGTTAGGTCAGTTCACTTCTGATGGTGTGTTTCACTTTGAATTAAATATTCAACTTAGAAACAATACTACATTTGCAATTGAAAATTACGTTTCTTCAAATGCTACAGGCGCAGAAATTTTAATGCCAAGCTTAGCTGGAACATTTAACGTAGCAAACATCAGCCCAACAATTAGTATCACGAATCCATTAAATGGTGCTTCATTCTTTGTGAATGATGTTGTTACTATTGATGCTGCTGCTGCTGATGCAGATGGTTCTGTTGCTTCTGTTGAGTTTTTTGTAAATGGTGTTTCTATCGGTGTTGATAATACAGCTCCTTATTCTACAACATGGAATGCTACTGCTGGTAACAAAGCGTTAACTGCTAAAGTTACTGATAACTTAGGTGCTCAAACTACTTCAGCTGCTGTGAACATCACAGTAGGTGTAAACGTTGCTCCAACAGTGAGTCTTACAGCTCCTGCTAATGGTGCAAACATAGTAGGTGGAACTGCTGTAAATATCGATGCAAATGCTGCAGATGCTGATGGTACTGTTGCTAATGTTGAATTTTTTGTTGATGGTGTTTCTGTAGGTGTAGATGCTACATCTCCTTATTCTGTTAGCTGGACAAGTGCTGCTCCTTTCGGTAACCGTGTGATTACTGCTCGTGCAACAGATAACTTCGGTGCTCAAACAACTTCTGCTTCAAGAACAATATTTATTTTGAATCCTGCTGGTGCTCCATATTTAATAGGTAATATCGTGAGTACTTGTGTTCCAAGTAACTTCTGTTTGCCAATTAAAGCGTCTACATTAAGTCCAGTTTCGAACGTGATCGGTTATGATATCGTTCTTGATTATGATGTAACTAAAGTTACTCCTACTGGTGCTATCGTAAGAAGCAATGATTTGTTAGCTCCAACTTACAACTACAATCAAGTTAGTACTGCACATTCTATTGATGCTGTTAATGGTAAAATGCGTATCGCTGTGTACTTCAATTCTGGAGCTCCTGCTGCTGCTCGTTTCTCTGGTACTGGTGAAATTATCTGTGTTGAATTTGCTAAGACTTCTGGTTTCTTGAATGTAGATACTGCAGTTTTCAAAGCGGATACTTTATTAGAAAGCCGTATTACTGGTGTTCAATTGCAACCTGTTGATTCTGGTTTGTTCTCAACGTATAAGGATAGTATCTTCAATAGCTCTTTGCGTTTCTGGGAAGATAATAGCCCAATCCGTTATGATGCAATAAATACTGGTGATTATTTAATCACTAATATCTATGGAAATAGTATTGCTTGTAATAACCAATCATTGGTTGCAGTTCAACCTGATTTGAATGGTGATTTCTCGTACAATATCAACAACGGTCCAAAGTTGGAAGTGATTAAAGATATCGCTGCTGCAACAGACGTACAACCTGTAGTAAATGGTTTCGATGCGTTCTTAACACGTCGTGTGTTAATTCTTGATGCTAGCTTCACTCCTTCAGTTTATCAAATGATAGCTATGGATGTGAATATGGATGGTGTGGTTTCTTCTGGTGACCTTACCCAAATTAACCAACGTGCTGTATTGTTCATTCCTGAATTCCAACAAGCTTGGAACTATGATGCAAGTGGTAATCCAATCCTTCCAATACGTGCTTCACGTGACTGGTCATTTGTTGATGTTACTACGGTAAGTTCTACTCCAGCTTATTACATTTCTACTTCTTACCCATCTAATGATGGTATCGGATATAGTAAGAATAAAGTTCCAGTAGTTGCTTTCTGTAGCAATATCCCAGTTCTTGATTATTCTGGTTGTCCAATTATCGGTACTGAGTCATACAAAGGAATTTTAGTTGGTGATGTGAATGGTAACTATTCTTCTAATAACGGAGCACCTAGTCCTTTCAGAGTAGGTTCTACTGATAAAGTGAGCTTCAATTTGTCAAATGCAATTATTGCAAATGGTTTTGTAACGATTCCTGTTTCTTTCCAATCAACGGAATCAGTAAACGCAATTGACTTCTCTTTGAAAATGAATAGCGCTAAACTAAGCTTTGATGGTGTTGAAGATTTAACTGGTAAAATGATGATCATGTCTCATTTTAACACCAACGATCAAACAATCCGTTTTACATCGAATAGCATGGATGCAATCGAGAAAAATACGCAAGTATTAAACATTCGTTTTGCTATCAATGGAAATGAAATGACAGCAAGTGATTTATCTGATTTAACTGCTTACTTGAATGGAGAGCACGTACAATTAGATGTGAACACTGAACGTACACTTTCTGCTGAAAAGTTGAATGTATCTGTTTATCCAAATCCAGTAAATAGCATGTTGAATGTATTAACATCTGAAGATGCTCAAGTTGAATTATCTGACATGAACGGTCGTGTAGTTCTTTCAGTTGCTAATGTATTAGCAGGTGAGAAAATTGAAATGGATGTGAAAACATTATCAAATGGTGTTTACATGTTGAAAGTTTGGAATGCTGGATTTATCTCTACCAGCAAAGTAGTAGTGAAACACTAATTGAATTGGGGTTTTGACAAAGGCTTCGGGATTTTTCCCGAAGCCTTTTTTTGTGGATTCAATTGTACTTTATGTGCTTTGACCGAAGCAGAAGAGTGTACTTCGTAGGTCAAGACCGAAGAAGTAATGTTTGATAAAATTCTAGTTTGTTAATATTGACTTAACAAGAGGAATGATGCAATTTTTTAGATTTGCTAGATATTTTAGTGTGCAGAATTCAAAATGAAAATTAGTAAATTTATATTGTCTTTTTTGTTATCATTCGTTTTTGGTATGGAGTGCTATGCTCAAAATGAAAGATATGCTTTAACATACCCTCTAAATGAATATTTTTATTTGGAGTCATTTCAGGAAATGGAAATGAAGAAATCCTTTTCAATGGAACAAAATGATTCATCTTTTAATGCTCCATCTCGTAGTAGTTTTATGGCCATTATTTCTTCTTCTGGTCCCTCCTCCATCTGCCCTGGTCAATCTGTTGTGTTAACTGGAAATGGACAAAAAGGATGCTCTTATCTATGGACAACCGGACAAACTACACAGTCGATCACCATAACCCAACCAGGTACCTATGGCTTAACATTGAATTGCTACAAGTGCTATTATGGAACGTATGTTGCCAATCCAATTACGATTGGTAGCCATACCTTAAATACAGACTTAAATGCGAATGGGGTAGTAGATGTGTTGGATTATATCATCTTTTTAGGAGAATATTTAACCCCATGCCCCGGTTGTCCGCAAGATTTTTATCCCGATGGTTTTGTCGATACCCGAGATTATCTGATTTGGGTAGCCGATATTTTTAAAACTTGTAATTAGCCCAAAAAAGTCATTAGACTTTTTTGCCCAACGGGCTGACAATTGATTTTGAAGCAATAATTCAAATAATATTGTTAAACGATTGTAATAATTGCTTTAAAATCAATGTCAGGGCTAATCCCGACAATTCATTGATTGATCAATGAATTCGTCGCCCTTCGGGCACAATTGTCATTTCTAATGACAATTGTGGGATTAGAATTTTCTTGATTATTTTAGTTAACAATTCCCTTACACAAGTATAATTCGCAGTTTACATCAATTTCATTTTGCAGTAGTAAATTTGTAAGATAGAAATGGATATCATGAAAAGTTTAAAAATTATAGGAAGTGCCTGGATACTTATGATCCTATGTACGCAACCCATCTCAGCAAAGTCTTTAGTAGTTAGTGCTAGTGGATACACTGAAAGTTGTAATAACTTTGAGGGTATCAATGTTGTAGAACTTGCTAATGATATGATGCTCGGCACCGTATCTATCGATTCTGCTGATTCTGTTTTTTTTAGTATGAATAATGCTACCTATAACGGGACTCATGTTTCTTTTCCAATTTATTTTGATTCGGATGATCTAATTTATTCTTTCGATTATTCTTTCAAATTCAATCAGAATCGACTTGTATTTGACACGATTTCGATGGAGCCTGCCGGACAACCATTATTAGCTTTTTTCCACTATAATACCAACGATTCAACCGTTCGATTTACATCCAGTCATCTTGTGTCAATCCCGAATGGTGTCCCTATTGCCTTGATCCATTTTGATTTTGTTGGGGGAACTACTCCCCTGTTAGATTCAACCGATTTGTTCACCTTAAAAAGTTATTTAAATGGTGACGCTTGTTCCGAAGTGATTATTCCTCCGACTACTGTTGGCTTAAACGATAATTTAGCTGCTGAATGGGGCTTAACCCTTTTTCCAGTACCAACAAGTAGCGAATTGAATATTAAAATTAATCGTGATGCGAATCTACAAGTACTCTCTCTCGATGGAAAATTGGTGATGTCGAATATCAATTTATCATTTCAAGGAATAAATACATTGAATTTACAAGATCTTCAAAATGGTATATACTTGGTTCGAGTGATCAGTGAAGGAAGTATTTTTTCTCAGAAGATTGTAATTGCAAAATAATCAGTTTAAATAGGGCTTTCTGAATATTTAAACCATCTTGAGGGATCGCAATTTATTTGCAGTTTTATCCTTGTAGAAAATAATTGCTCTTGTTAAGACAAGGCATGATTAGTTGAGACAAGGTATGCTTAGTTGAGACAAGGCATGCCTTGTCTCAACAACGTTGCTCTCTCTCTACAAATATCACGTCGTCGTAGAGGCAGGTCATACCTGCCTCTACGACGACGTGATTGAAAATTTATTGGATTAATTTCAATTATCTCCTTTCAAAATATAAAGATTGTGTGCAGAATTATTTTAAACTTGACTATTTTGATTGCATGTGTATCCCTAAAAGCAATACCTAATTTTTAATAAATCAAATTCTTATTACTTATTCAGTAGACCCTAATTAAACAAAAGGAATATGAATTATCTTTCTTCTTTGCTACTGAATAATTGATGTTCATGTTGAATTTTGTCCTCATATTTTTGGTTGAGGATGTGATTCTTGTACCAATAACCCGATTCTTTAATCGTGCGCTTTTGATTGGTATAATCAATATGTACTAAACCAAAGCGAGGATAATATCCCTCAGCCCATTCGAAATTGTCGTGTAAGGACCAAACAAAGTATCCAGATAATTTTGAACAGTCCATTCTTGCTCTGTTAATATGAAGCATGTAATTCTTTAAATAACTCAATCGCTGAGTATCTTTAATTTCATTCCCGGTAATATGATCTGGAAAAGCAGCGCCATTCTCACTAACAATAATATTTTTTACTTCTGGATAAGCAGCGTATTTGTGAATGAGTGAATGGATTCCTTCAGGATAAATTTCCCAATTGAGTAAGGTGTGCGGAACTTGTCTCGTTTTTGCATCGATGAGTTTGGCATTGATGTATGGAGTAAACCACGAATGCTTCACTACCTCTCGTGTGTAGTTTTGTATTCCGATGAAGTCGGGACTTGCTTTTAATAATGTTTCATCATCTTTTTGATAAAACTTTTCTATTTCTTTTAAGAAGGGCAAATCTTTAGTCGGATAACCATAACCCAATAGGGGTTCTACAAAAAATCGGTTCATTAATGCATCTACACGAACCGCTGCTTGTTGATCATTAGTTGAATCACTGAATGGAGTGATCCAAGAACATGAATAGGTAGTTCCAACATTAAATGATGTACTGTGCTCTTTTATTTGCCTGATTCCGGCAGCTTGTGCTAAGGATGCATGGTGAGCTGCAGAAAGAAAATTGTTCATTCCTTTTTACCTGGTGCATGAATCCCTAGAAAATATCCTGCCCTGTAAATACTAAGGGCTCATTTAATACCATCCAATTGGAAACCTGATCACCAAATTTTTTCAACATCAATTCAACATACTCACTAAACCAGGAAAGAATATCTCTATTATTCCAGCCTCCATTTAATTCAAGTTGTAAAGGTAAATCCCAGTGATATAAGGTTACCCACGGAGTGATGTCTCGTTCTAAACATGAATCGATGAGTCGATCGTAATAATCAATACCTTTTTGATTAATGTTTCTTGTTCCTTGTGGTAAAACTCGAGGCCACGAAATGGAGAAACGGAAATTGGGAATATGTAAGGATTGTACAATATCTAAATCTTCTTCGTAGCGATAGTAAAAAGAATTTGCAATTTCTGGAGTATGTCCACCTGCAATTTTTCCTTTGCGCAAAGAAAATTCATCCCAAATGCTGGGTCCTTTTCCATCTAAATAAGCAGCACCCTCAGTTTGTAATGCCGAAGTCGCAATGCCCCAATGAAAAGGTTTTTTAACGTCCTTCACGGGTTACTTAAGCTAGTTTTACTTTAGAGGGACGCGTTAATCTTTGTAAAAAAGACTGATCAGAATAAAAATTGTTTTCATCTAATTCTTGCCCTGCATGTCTTTCAATAATCTGATCTAGTAAATCTGAAGTTTCATCCGGATAGTCAACGGAGATTGTATTTAATTGTTGAAACCAACTGTCAAGTTTAGGAAGTTGTTTTTCTTTTAAGTTCGGTAAAATTTCTACACCCATTGATTTTAACACAGCAGCATTGCAATGTTGTTCATATTGCGTTTTCATGGGAATAGCCAATAATGATTTTCCCAAGTAGAGTGCTTCTGCCGTAGTGCCAAAGCCTGCATTGCAAATTACTCCAGATGATTCCGCCATGCTTTTTACAAAAGTATCTTGGTTAATGGGAATCACACGGAAGTTTCGATGGCGATAAGTGATTTTTGATTTTTTACTAAAGAGCTGAAAATCGATGTCAGAGTAAGTTTTCAATTTCTTAATCACTTTCTCATCATCAAAGCTGGGAAGATAAACCGTAACATACGGCTTGGTCTCAACTTTTGCATTTCGAATTTCTTTTCGAATAATAGGCGTATGAATGCTCGAATCAAATTTTTTAAAGTGAAAACCATAATTAAAAGTTCCTGGCGCATAGTGATTAAGTATCATCTTACCGAAAGGATCTTTCGTTTTAGGCTTTGGAGCTAAAGGATGTAAACTGGCCACTTGATTACTTAATCCCACACAAACTTTATTTTTCAAATGACAAGCCCATGCCGATACAGGTTCGAAATCACTAATGACTAAATCGTATTTTTCTACAGGTAAGCTTTTTATTTCTTTTAAAAGTTGTATGGAATCTAAATTCATATAAGTGCGTAAGATATCTACACCTCCTTGCTTTCCAAAAACAAATCCCATTCCTTTGTAATTGTATTCCACTGGAAACGGAACCTTTAAATCCCACTGCGAAGCACTGATGAGAACATCAACATTCGCTTTTTTCTTTAATATCGGAATGATTTCAAGCGCTCTGCTGATATGTCCGTTACCCGTGCCCTGTATGGCATACAGTATTTTCATTCTTTTTAATAATTTTAGTGGAGGATTCGTTATTGCTGGAATATATTTCGCCGAGAAGGATATTAAACAATTCCTTGTTGTTTAAATATACAAAGTTGTTTACTATTTCTTGTTCGGGATCATTTTCAAATTGTGCTTGTTCTTGGTGATGATAGAGTGACCAGTTGTTTTCATGATATTCCAAAGCAGTAAGGTTCTCTACCCAATCGCCACTATTTAAATAGCCCACTTCTCCATGCTCATTTTTAATGGTTCTTATCTCGGGTTGATGGATATGTCCACATACCACATAATCATATCCATTGCTAATGGCAATATCAGCACAAATCACTTCAAAATTGTTGATGTACTTCACAGCACTTTTCACTCCATTCTTTATTTTTTTGGATAAAGAAATTTTCTCTTTACCCATTTTCTTCAATATACTATTGGTACAAGCGTTAATTAAAATTAATAGATCGTAGCCAATCGCACCTAATTTTGTGAGCCACTTTGCGTGTTGCATGGTTACGTCAAACACATCTCCATGAAATACCCATGCACGCTTACCATCCATTTCCAATACAAGCTTGTTGTCGATGGATAAATTGCCTAATTGAAATCCAGAAAATTTTCGAAGCAGTTCATCATGATTCCCCGTGATGTAATGTACAGGAACTCCGCTCGTCGCTAAAGAAATGATTTCTTTTACCACCTGCATGTGATCTTTTGGAAAGTAGTTTTTGCTGAATTGCCACATATCAACAATATCACCATTTAAAATAAGTCTTCCAGGTTTTATGGATTTTAAATATTGACAAAGCTCTTTAGCATGGCAACCATAAGTGCCTAAATGAACATCGGAAATAACTACTACTTCAACTTCTCGCCTTTCTTTCTTTATCTTCGCAGTAGTCTTCAAGACGTAGTGGGGTTTTTAAAGTCTACCGAAAGCCGATCGTAGTGAAAATTTTTATTCCAAATAGTAGTTATTTTTAAAATAGTAAAGCGCTCTATAAAAGCCCAGCTTATTTTGTTTAAAAATGCTTGTATCACTTTATTTTTCACGATACAATATTACGCGCACAATGTTAGAGTTTTATTAACAAGGAGTTACAAGATTGTTAATAATTAATGGGAATGGAAAAAGCAAGGTTTGTAATTCTATTGCTTGTTAGTCCTTACTTAATAATTAAACAATCTTGAGGGATCGCAATTTATTTGCAAATGATCTAGTTGAGACAAGGCTTTCTTAGTTGAGACAAGGCTTTCTTAGTTGAGACAAGGCTTTCTTAGTTGAGACAAGGCATGCCTTGTCTCAACTAGTTTACTATCTCTATAAATATCACGTCGTCGTAGAGGCAGGTCATACCTGCCTCTACGACGACGTGATTGAAAATTTAGTGGATTAATTGCAATAATTAGTTTTAAACGGAATGTTGTTAGATCTTAATAATCAAGAAAAGTCTATATTTGAGATAGATTCTATTCAACTAAGTAATATTGAAGAAATTGCATTCCAAGAAGAGGAATCACCTTCTAATGCTAATGCAGAAAGTATTTTAACTTTATTAACTTGGGTAGATTTTGAATATTCCCTGCCAGAGGAAAATGGAAATAGATTGAATGGTTCAAGCTACGGAACAAGTAATAATTCTAAATTTGAACTATTGAAAATTGCACCAAATCCTGCAAATAATGAAATAATTGTCTCTGGTTATTTAAATTCCATTAACAGATTAGAAATACGAGATATACTGGGTAAAACAGTTTATGTGGAGAATATACAAAGTATAAATGGAATGATAAAAATTAATGTATCTAAATTTAATTCAGGTAGCTATTTTGTTAAAATAGTTGATCAAAATCATAATATTAAAGTGGGAAAATTTATGGTTGCTAGATGATGAGATTATACTTTTTCCTTTCTTTAATGTTACTTGTTCTTCAAATGGAAGGACAAGTCTGGCGGGATGTGGGTGGTGGAATAAATCACGGTTATCAAAATGCTAGATCAGTAAATGATATGATTGTTTTCAATGATTCCTTGTATGTAGTTGGTATATTTGATTCACTTTACTCCCCCTTACAATATTGCTCTGGCTTTGCTGTTTGGGATTCATCAAATTATCAATGTAGGAGCGGTACACAAATATTTCAATCTTCCTTATGTATTGGGACTTATCAAAGTGAATTAGTTATAGGGAGTGACGGTACCAATCCATTTCAGCCACATTTTTCTCGAATAAGAAGAATTAGTGGAGGCATAGTTTATCCCTTTGGCAATGGTATTCAAAACGGTCAAGTGCGATGTTTGCAAGAGTATAATGGTGAATTGTATGTTGGTGGAAATTTTACAACAGTTGATAGTACCATTAACGCAAATCGAATTGCAAGATGGGACGGAAACCAATGGCATGCAATAGGAACGGGAGTTACTGGTGGATTGCCAAGTTTATATGCGATGGCTAAATATAATGGTGAGCTTTATGTGGGAGGCAACTTCAGTTCAATAAACGGCTTTCCTTCTCAAAATATTAGCAGATTTGATGGTGTATCTTGGGATTCATTGAACGCTGGAGTTTCGGGCTTTATCTTTAGTATGTTAGTTGACTCCATAAATGATGTTTTATATGTAGGTGGTGCAATTGGAAGTGCTGGTGAAATTCCTACTCCTTGTGGTGTTGCTAAATGGGATGGTAATAATTGGTCTGCAGTAGGAACTGAGCCAATAGAACTCGACCCTAAGACTATGATAATGTATAAAGGAAAATTATTCGCTGGTGGAGTGACTAAGGGATTAAATTCAATGGGTCAAATGGTATTTCAAATGGCGTGGTTTGATGGGCAAAACTGGAATCCTGTTTGTGATACTATGGATGGAGGGGAAATCCAATCTTTATGTGTTTATCAAGATGAACTTTATGTTGGAGGATATTTCAAAATGATAAATGATAGCGCACTTCATGGAATTGCACGCACACATTTTCCAAATGTGAGTGTTTTGGAATATAATCCAAGATCAAGTACTGTAAAGGTCTATCCAAATCCAACATCTGCCATCTTAAACTTAAAAACAGAAACCCAGGGCGAAAAAATTAACTCGTTTGCATTATACTCAACCGAAGGTAATATATTAAATTCTAAAGATAAATTGAATGCAGAAGAAACGTTAATAGATTTAACTAACATTTCTACAGGTATTTACTTTATTCGAGTTCATACGTCAAAAGGAATAAGCAATATCAAAATTTTGAAGGAATAGTTGCTACTTGTAGTTTCCCTCTGAATTAAGTACTTTCCGTATATTAATTAAGCACATGCTTAAAGTGAACACGATTTTGAACTAACAGGTTGTAAGCTTTACAATTACCAAATAGATTATTCAGTGAAAGGTAGAACAAATCACAAACAGGAATTTTTAAACTTCGAAGATCGGTTTTAAAGAATTTAAAGTGTGGTTTTACTGTACAATAAACCAAGGATTCAATAAATCCGTTTTATTATATACGACTGGGCTTTGATCTTTTGCATTGATCACGGTAAACCCTGCCGAATGCGCGATGGCTTGTCCTGCCGCTGTATCCCATTCCATGGTGGGAGCAAAGCGTGGATATACATCCGCAGCGCCTTCTGCTACTAAACAAAGTTTTAATGAACTTCCTTTAGAAATCATTTGTAAATCGGAATGGCTCTGTTTGAGTTCATCAATGAAAACAGTAGTCTCTTCACTCAAATGGGAACGCGATGCGACAACAGTGAAAGGACGATTTTCATTTTTGATGGGTAATCGTCTGCTTGCCGTAATTAAACGATCTGCAATATGAGGGGTTTGAATAATATGCGTTAAATATTCTAAGTCGGCTTCTGCTTTATAGGATCCTGTTCCTTCAGCACCAAAATAAAGTGAGTCGATGATAGGAGCATAGATAACACCCAGGATGGCAACACCATTTTTAATGAGTGCAATGTTCACCGTGAATTCTCCATTCCTCTTAATAAATTCTTTAGTACCATCTAATGGATCAATCAACCAAAATATTCCCCACTTACTTCTTTCTTCGAATGGAATTTCTCTACCTTCTTCGCTTAACAAAGGCAATCCAGTTTCATTCAGGATGTCTACAATCTTATGATGTGATTTTTTATCAGCTTCTGTCAATGGACTTTTATCGTCTTTCAACTCTACACTGAATTCACGAGCGTAAACGTCTTTAATTTCTTTTCCAGCAAGTACTGCCGCCTTAATTGCGATTGATAAAAGTTGATTGTAGTTTTCCATTTGAACTATTGAATAAATAATAAAATAATATTAAACGATCATTCCGGCACCTATGGTTTCATTCGTCGCCTCATCAATAATTATGATACTTCCAGTATGTCGATTTTTTCGATAGCTATCAAAAAAGATGGGAACAGTAGTTTTAATAGAAATACGAGCAATATCATTCATGCCAATATTCTTATCTTCTTCGTTGCGATGTAACGTATTAATATCAACTTTATATCGAATGTCTTTAATGATACAGCGTGCATCTTTTGTAGTGTGACGAATAGCATATTTGCCTCCTACTTGCAATGGAGTGGTGTTTAACCAACATACCATCACATCAAATTCTTGCATGGCATTAGGTACATTGTTTTCACGAACAATCATGTCGCCACGACTGATGTCAACATCTCTGTCTAATGTTATTGTAACCGACATCGGAGAATATGCTTCTGGAATTTCATCTCCAAAAAGTTCAATGGTTTTTACAATGGCTACTTCGTCACTTGGCAAAACTTTAATTTTGTCGCCAGGCTTAAATATTCCACTGGAAACTCTTCCTGCATAGCCTCTGTAATCGTGATATTCGGTTTGTTGAGGTCGTATTACATATTGCACAGGGAAGCGGCAATCAATATGATTCTCATCGCTGCTAATATGTAGATGTTCCAATAAATACATTAACGTAGGTCCGTTGTACCAAGACATGTTTTTTGATTTGTCAACAACGTTGTCACCCAACAATGCACTGATCGGTAAAAAACTTACATCTTTAATATCCAGTTTGGATGAAAGTTGTTTAAACTCATCAACCACTTTTTCAAAAGCGGCCTCTTCGTAATTCACTAAGTCCATCTTATTGATGCAAATGATCAAGTGAGGAATTTGAAGTAGTGAAGCAATGAATGAATGTCGAATGGTTTGTTCTAATACTCCTTTGCGTGCATCTACTAATATTAATGCTGCATTCGCAGTAGAAGCACCCGTCACCATGTTTCGAGTGTATTGAATATGTCCAGGAGTATCCGCGATGATAAATTTACGCTTTGGCGTTGCAAAATATCGGTAAGCTACATCAATGGTAATTCCTTGCTCTCTTTCAGCCTTTAGTCCATCTGTAAGTAAACTTAAATCTACATGCTCAAATCCTCTTTGGGAACTACGTTGTTCGATAGCTTCGAGTTGATCTTCAAAAATTTGTTTACTGTCATATAATAATCGACCGATTAATGTGCTCTTTCCATCATCCACACTTCCTGCTGTGGTGAAGCGGAGTAACTCCATGTTTAAATATCCGTCTTTACTAAAATCACTCATCTTCTTCTTATTGAATTGTCAAATATTATTTTAATTGTCGTAGAATTTAATCTACTAAAAATAACCTGCTTTTTTTCTGTCTTCCATGGCGGTTTCACTTCGCTTGTCGTCTGAACGAGTTCCGCGTTCAGTTGTCTTACTCGCTGCCACTTCTTCAATGATTTGTTGTAAGCTGTTTGCAGGAGAGAGAACAGCTCCCGTGCAAGTCATGTCACCAATGGTACGGAAACGAACCGTCATCATTTCTACTTTTTCAGTTGTGCGAATGGAAATATATTCGGAGTTGGCGAGTAACATTCCATCTCGCTTTACAATTTCACGTTGATGTGTAAAATAAATATTGGGAATATCAATTTTTTCCATGGCAATATACATCCATACATCCATTTCTGTCCAATTGCTTAATGGAAACACACGGAAATGTTCGCCTTGATGTTTACGTCCATTCAACAACATCCATAACTCTGGACGTTGATTTTTTGGATCCCATTGTCCAAATTCATCACGGTGTGAAAAGAATCTTTCTTTGGCTCTTGCTTTTTCTTCGTCTCTTCGTGCACCACCCATAGCGGCATCTATTTTTAATTCTTCTAATGCATCCAAAAGTGTAATCGTTTGCAACATATTTCTACTTGCATTAGGACCTTTCTCTTCTTTAGCACGACCCGAATCTATGGAGTCTTGAACATGGCGAACAATTAGATTGGCACCAATTTCTTCTACCATTTTATCTCGAAACTCAATAGTCTCAGGAAAATTATGCCCCGTATCAATATGTAAGAGTGGGAAAGGGATGCGAGCAGGATAAAATGCTTTGCGAGCCAAGTGAGTCATAACGATGGAATCTTTTCCACCCGAGAATAACATAGCAGGTCTTTCAAATTGAGAAGCCGTTTCACGAATAATGTAAATAGCCTCAGCTTCAAGTTCACGGAGGTGATTTAAATGATAAAGGATCATCCTTTTAAGGGTTTAATGCAATTGTACGTATAGGATAGAATTTTGTTCACACTTTCGTCCAGTTTTTCCTGGTCGGTGTGAACGGTAATTTCGGGGTGTGTAGGAATTTCGAAGGGGGACGAAATCCCGGTAAAGTTAGCGATTTCTCCCCTACGAGCCTTAGCATAAAGTCCTTTTACATCCCTTTGCTCGCAAATTTCGAGTGGGCAATCGACGTGGATCTCAATAAATTCGCCCTCTTTTAACAGTCTTCTTACCGCTTCTCGATCTTCACGAAAAGGGGAGATAAATGCGCTGATAACGATGATTCCAGCATCTAAAAAGAGCTTGGCAACTTCGCCAATTCTTCTAATATTTTCTTTTCTGCCACTTTCACTGAAATCAATATTGTTGTTGAGACCATGGCGGATGTTGTCACCATCAAGTAAATACGTCTTATAACCTTCTTCATGCAATACTTGTTCAACTCGATCTGCAATAGTAGATTTTCCAGATCCGCTAAGTCCTGTGAGCCATAATAGAACAGGCTTTTGTTGTAACAATTTTTCTCTGTCGGCCTTACTAATTTTATAATCTTGTCTTATAATATCTAAATTTTTCATTTGTCGAATTTCAATGTTTAATTTAAATAAGATCATACCAATATGCAATTCCAAAAATGGTCATTGTCATATAGATTAAAGTGGGGATAAAACCGTATCGTACATAATCAGAAAATCGATACCCTCCTGGTCCAAAAACCATCAAGTTGGTTTGATAACCAAAAGGAGTAATGAAATCTGCAGAGCTGGCAAATGCAATGGTAAGTAATAACGGTGTTACGTCATGCATTCCAATTTGAAGCCCTGTTGCTACCGCAATGGGAAATGTAATGGCTACAGCTGCCGCATTGGTGACGAACATGGTTAAGATATTTGTCACTAAGTAAAGTCCTAAGATTACTCCCAGCGTTGGATGCAAGCTATTCGTGATTCCAATTACTTCCTTTGCAAAAATTTGATCGGCTCCTGAATTTGAAATTGCTTTTCCAATACCAATAGATAGAGCTAGCATTACTAACAATTCAAGATCCAATGATTTTTTAACATCATCAACATTTATAAAACCGGCCAAAGCTAAGCTTCCAGTGATAATAAATAATGACATAAATAAACTCATTGTATCCGTCGCTTCTAAAATGAAAGAAGCCGCAATGGCTAATAGAATCCATTTAATTCTGCTCTTGTGTGAATTATTGATTTCACGTTTTTTAGAAACAAGTATCAAGTCACGATTTTGTTCAGCACGTTTTCGAAATTCTTTTCCTGCAACCACTAAAAGTAAATCGCCATTTTTTAATTCTATATCTCCAACTTTTCCACTAATTTTTTCACCATCACGATTCACAGCAATAATACCAGCATCATACATCTCACGAAAATTGGTTTTGTTGATGGGTTTATTAATTAAAGATGAATTTGGTGAAATAATGGTCTCTACAACTTCGACCTTACCAGTTAAAGGATAGTCAGAATAATCCGCTGTAACTAAATCGGTTTGATTGTTTAATAAGTCAATTACGGTATCCGTTTCACCAGCAAATATTAGGACATCATTTTCTCGAATAATTTCCTTGGGAGAAACAGGAGCTATCGTTTTGCTTTCACGAATAATTTCTACTACATATAATCCTCTAAGTTGACGAAGCTTATTGTCATCTAATGATTTCCCCACGTAAATGGATGTAGGAGGAACTTTTGTTTCAATTAAATACTGTCTTGCATGTGCATTAAAATCCATCAATGCATCCGTTCTATCAGGTAACAGCTTTTTACTGAAAACAATCATGTAAATAATTATTAAAATCATGATCGGAAATCCAATAGGGGTGAAATCAAACATTTTTAATGGAGGTAGTCCTGCGTCGGTCGCTAAACCACTTACAACTAAATTCGTGGAAGTACCTATTAAAGTAACAGTACCACCTATGATTGCAGCCATTGATAGTGGCATTAATACTTTGGATGGATTTATTTTTTTCTTTTTTGCCCAATCGTAAACATAAGGCATCATTAAGGCAACTAGTGGTGTGTTATTGACAAAGGCCGAAATGCTCGATACAGATGTTGTCATTCTAAAAATAAAAGCTCCATAACTCAAATTCGGTCTAAACAATCTAGAAATGGAAAAGTCGAGTGCAGTTGATCTTTTAATAACATCGCTTATAATTAATAATAGAAAAATTACCGCAATTTGTTCATTCGCAAATCCACCAAGCGCTTCTTTCGGATTGATAATGTTGGTGGCCATTAATAATGTAATAGCAACCACAAAAACCATTACCGGTTTAATGATTTCTTTGTAAAGTGCGATGACCATGCCAAGCACAACACAAGTAACAATGAGAATTTGTGTATCCATCGTAATTTAGTGTTGAGCCTCCGTTAACATCTTCTTGTTTTTGCTTTCCGATTCAGTTAGCCAAGAGGGGAGTTGCTTGTATCCCTGCTGTTGAAGCATTTTTAATAACTGATAATTATAGGGCGTATAAATTTCATCTAGTAATTTTTGTGTGCGAGAATCGATGGTTTCACCCGATGAAGCGTTCGCATTAAAAATATAATAAATGGAGCGTAGCTTTTTCTTTAAGCTGTGGTTTCGTCTCCAAAAAGCTTCCAGTTTTTTATTGACTGCAAGAATCATTTTGTGCATCGTTTTGTTTTTATAATAAACCGTTTTATTTTCAACGGTGAAATCACTTTCTTTAAAAACCTCCGTAGAAAGCCCTAGCCATTCACAAATTTCTTGAGTTAATTCCATCGGACGAGTCTTTAGATCATCAAAAAAGACAATCTTTAAATCATTACCATATTTTTCAAACCAAGGACCAAGATAATCGCAATAAAATCCTTCTCTTACTCCCCTTGTAAAATAATCTTGTTTACTATGATCTTTTATCCCCGCTAATGATTGTTGAATAAAGGAATACATATCCACATTTTCTTCTAGCATCGCCTTAGAACGAATATGATTGTAAAAAGAGCCTAAGCGATCAATTGGCTCTCGTAAAATCATAATGATTTTGGCTTGGCCACACTGTTGTTGAATAGCTTCTGCAATTTTTTCCTTGCCATAAATATAACTCGGACTTGCCTCCATCACATAGCTCTCATTCGTACAATGGGAAAAATAGGACATGTAACTTTCAATAGGAGGTAACGGATTACCTTCACGTAAAGGCATAAAATACCCAATTTCTTTAATATGCGATGCCCCTACCTCAGGGTGTTTAGATAGATAAACAAACAAGGACGTAGTGCCTGCTTTGTGTACACCACCGATAATTAGATTAGGTAATCTGGAGCTCATAAATTTAATAACCTATAATACGTAGGAAAAGCAATTTTGTTCTTGATATCGAGAATTGCTCGACTGCGAAAGTACTAATGTATCTTGGGAAGAAATAGGAAATTTGTTTTATTTTCATACTCTTTTAACCCTTTATTTTACTAGTTCAACTACTCGAACTCCTCGTAGAGAAAGTAATTCAAATTGATTCTAAACATATTTGACTATTTTAGATGCATATCTAACTCCAAATTTGGTTTAATGAAAGAGCTTAATTTCTATCCTTTTTTTAAAATAATGCGATTTTGGTTGTTCTCTTTATTTTATTTATTTACTTCGTTAACTGCTAATAGTCAAGTTGTTGGAAAATATTCAATCGTTAATGGCACCATTGAATTTACTTCCATGGCAAGCTTGGAGACCATTAAAGCCAGTTCAAAAGAGTTGAAAGGTTTGATTGATCCAGCAACACATTCTGTGGCATTTCGTGTTGCAAATAATTCATTTTTAGGGTTTAATAGCCAATTGCAACGCGACCATTTTAATGAAAATTATATGGAAGCGGATTTATTCTCGAACTGTACATTCTCAGGAAAAATAATTGATGAAGTGGATTTTAATAAGGATGGCAAATACCCAGTTCGTGCAAAAGGAGTGCTTAATATTAAAGGGATAAGTCAGGAAAGGATAATAAAAGGAGTCATTTATATAAAAGGTGCTGAATTGTTTCTCACTTCCGAGTTTTTAGTGAGTTTAAGTGATCATGATATTCGTATCCCTCGTATTGTCCAGCAAAAAATTGCCCCTGAAATTGAAGTGTCATTAACCGCAAAGATGAAAGTTCAAAAATGAAGAATCGTTATTTTTATTTGATAATTATTCTTTGGCTTTTCCCGAATGGAACAAAAGCACAACAACCTTTTTTTAAAGAGTTAAATATCGACCCGCAAAATGATAATGTAAAAGCAACCGCAATTTATCAGGATAAAGATGAAATTATTTACGTAGGCACAGATATGGGTTTATTTAAATATGATGGATTTGATTTTACTCTTATTAATTTTCCAGAAAAAATTTTATCTAAAGAAGTAAAATTTATAAAAAATGTAAATAATGAACTTTGGGTTTGTATGGCAGATGGTTCAATCATCGCATATTCAAAAGAGAAAAGTAGAATAATAAAATCGCCAATTAAAAGCGCCGTGTCTTCCATTATTGAGTTAGAAAATAAAACAGTTTGGGTTTCAACTTATGGTGAAGGAATATTTTATAAAATTGGTTTGGATTGGCATCGCCTTTCTGGAATTCCAGATCCCTATATTTATCAGATTGTAAAACATCCTTCCGGATATATTCTTGCTGGTACTGATGCAGGTCTAATCGTAATTAATCCAGCTTCTAACCCCATCAGTTTCAAAGTATATAATTCAAAAAATGGATTGCCTGATAATATTGTTAAAACAATTGGTATTCTTCCAGATGGAAAGGTGTTGCTTGGTTTACAAGAACAAGGTTTGTTTCATTTTAATATGCAGGATAAATCTTTTAAAAATATAGAAATTAATAAAACATGGAATTATGGTGCTTTGAATTCAATTGTTTCTTTGCAAAATGAGTTTTGGTTGGGTACAGATGGTTTTGGTATGGTGGAATATGAATTTAGTGGAGATAGACGTCTCCGGAATTTTAATTCGTCCAAAGGATTTCCTTATAAAAAAGTAACAGCACAGATGCGTGATCGCGAAGGAAATGTTTGGATTATTGGAGATAATAAACTGATCTATTCCCCAGGTGAAAAAGTGGAATTCGTAAGTGATGTCGGTGATTTTACTATTGACAGTATTCAAGCCGTTACTTCAAGCAAAGATGGTTATATCTGGATTAGTAAACCCTCTGGTTTGTTTCGTTTTGATTATTTGGCAAATGATCAACAAAGAATAAGGAAGTATCCACTAGATGCTAGTAAGAAAAAATTGCATATCGTCTCGTTGTATGAAGATAGATTTGGTTTTATTTGGGTAGGGACTTTTGATGATGCGTTGTATCGACTCGAGCCAATAACTGGAAGAGTAAAAAAATATACAACTAAAGATGGATTGATAAATGCAAACATTATTTCTATCGCTGGGAATAATAATACATTTTGGTTAGCTACTTTAGAAGGAATTGTGAAATGTGATATTGGTAGTTCTGCTTTGAATCAAATTGAACCTAATTATACCTTTAGTAATAAACAAGATTTTGAGCTGCCGTTTAATGGTTTTGTATATAAAATTTTTATGGATAGAAAAGGTCGAGTGTGGTTTGGCACCGATGGGAAAGGAATTGTGATGTATGCTAATAATAAAATTCAAGAATTTCCAAATTTGAATAATGGAAAAGTAATTTATTCTATCGCGGAAGATCACTTTGGAAATATTTGGTTTAGTACACAACACCAAGGGTTGATTAGATACGATGGTAAATCTTTTCGAAATTTTAATTTAAGCAATGGATTGTCTGCATTGGATATTTCAGGAATCGAATCCGATAATATTGGAAATATTGTCGTGATTCATTCAAAGGGATTGGATATTATCAATTCAAAAACGTTCGAAATTGAAAAAATTAGTTCGGAGTCGGGAATTAATTCGATTGATGCAGATTTGAATACCGTAACAAGAGATGGTAGAGGTGGTGTATGGATTGGCTCTCGAAATAAATTAATTCGCTATTATAGTTATATTAAAGAACGATCTTATCAACCGCATCTAATCCTGAATGCTGTGTATACTTTTATGAAACAAAGCGTAGATATTAAAGATTCTATTTTTGAGTATAATCAGAATAATATTTCATTTGATTATATCGGTCTCTGGTATACAAACCCCGATTTAGTGTCGTATCGTTATCGATTGGTTGGTTTCAGTAATACCTGGATTCCGACTCGAGATCGAATTGTTACTTTTCCTAATTTACCTCCAGGTTCATATAAGTTTGAAGTGATAGCTGGAATTGCAGGGCAGTTTAAAAGTCAAAAGGTGTTAAGCTATGGTTTTAGAATCATGAAGCCTACATGGAAAGAAAATTGGTTTATTATTGGTGTTTTTTTAGTAGTGGCCATTTCTATCATTCTTATAATTCGTGATCGTGATGTTCGTTTGAGGAAGATGGAAAGTTTGAAGAAGGAAAAAATCGAATATCAATTCGCCACATTGAAGAGTCAAGTAAATCCACATTTCTTGTTTAATAGTTTTAATACTCTTATTGCAATTATTGAGATTGATAAGGAAACAGCTATTGATTATGTAGAAAAATTATCTGACTATTTTAGAAATTTAGTTCATCATCGCGATAAAGATTTGGTGACTCTACAGGAAGAATTGGATATGGTAAATACCTATTATTATCTTCAGCAGAAAAGATTTGGTGATGCTCTTCAGTTGATTATTGACATTCCTAATGAATGGAGGTTTAAGTATGGTGTACCTCCTTTGTCCTTGCAATTGTTAATAGAAAATGCAGTTAAACACAATGCCGTTTCGCATGAAACTCCTCTTACCGTTTATGTGAATGTAAAGGAGAATGGTAGTTTGATTATTCGAAATACATTAAGTCCAAAAATGCATCCAGAGCCAAGCGCAGGAATCGGATTGCAAAATATTATTTCAAGATTCCATATTGTTTCTGGAGAAAAAGTGATCGTGAGTTTTATTCACGATGAATTCGTCGTTCAAATCCCCCTAATAAAAATGAATAATGAAAGTATTAATCATTGAAGATGAAAAATTAGCTTCCGATCGTTTGACTAAAATGATTTTGGAACTCGAACCCACCGCGGAAATAGTAGGTACATTTGTAAGTGTAAAGTCGTCGGTTGAATGGTTAAAAACACATCCAGCACCTAATGTCATCATGATGGATATCAATTTGGCAGATGGACAAAGCTTTGAAATATTCTCTCTTGTAGAAGTAAAAACACCAGTTATTTTTACTACAGCTTATGATGAACATGCGTTGGATGCTTTTAAAGTAAGTAGTATCGACTATTTGTTGAAGCCCATCAAAATGGATGAACTAAAACGTGCTTTTGATAAGTTGCATTCTTTTAATGAGGAAAATGCAAGACAAATGGAAGCGTTGTTGAAGAAATTCGCTCTTCATTCACGTGAGTTTCAAAAGAGAATAGTAATTCGCTATGGCGATACAATAAAAATGGTGGAGGTAAGTGATGTTGCTTACTTTTATACACAAGAGAAAATAAATTATCTATGCACCCATGCGGATTTACGTTATCCTGTTGATCATAATTTGGATGAGTTGGAACATATGTTAGACCCAAGCGTTTTTTTTAGGATAAATCGACAATTCATTGTAAATATTCATGCTATTGATAAGATGTTAGCTTGGTCTAAGTCTAGAGTCAAAGTGGTTTTAAGACCTCCAAGTAAGGAGGATACCATCGTTAGTACTGAGCGCTCACCCCATTTTAAGGGTTGGCTGACAGGAAATGGCTAGACCGAACTCATAATGCCCTCTTTTCCCGTTCAGTGTTTTTTTTGCCTTGTTCAGAACATTTCAATTTTATTTGGAAAGTTGCGAATGTAAATTCGTACTATGATTGGAATAAGAAAAATTGGTGTCAGCAAAAATGACCTTAAAATAGTCATCGGAATTGTAGCATTTCTTTTTGCTTCATGTAAGCATGAAATTCCGCAACCTATTGTAGCAACTATCCCTATTGACAATGGAAACGGGAATACATTACCATGCGATAGTGATTCTGTCTATTTTAATATGCAGATATTACCATTCTTAGTTGCAAACTGCGCTCAAAGTGGTTGCCATGATGTGGCATCTCATGAAGAAGGTATTATTATCACCTCTTATCAAACATTGATGAACTCAGGTATTATTGTTCCTGGCGACCCCAATGATGGTGATTTTATGGATGTGATCACTACTTCAGATCCGAATGATAGAATGCCCCCACCACCAGCATCTCTTTTAACAACTCAACAAATTCAATTAATACAGACTTGGATTGCACAAGGAGCCCAAAACTTAAATTGTGATGGAGGTTGTGACACATCAAACGTAACGTTTAATGCAGTTATTAAACCCATCATGCAAAACAAATGTCAAGGTTGCCATCAAGGCACGAACCCTGGAGGCGGTGTAAATCTCTCGAATTACTTAGGAATTCAGGGTTCTGCCATCGATGGTTCTTTATTAGGTACTGTTGAACATGCAGCCGGATGGAATGCCATGCCTAAAAACACAACCAAATTACCCGATTGCGATATCGCAAAAATTAGAATTTGGGTGAATGCTGGTGCTCCTAATAATTAGTAAAATGTGTTGCTTACTATTTCTTATCTATAAATTAATACAAAAGTGGAACTATTAAAACGTCTTCCCAATTCTTTAATTCTTGTAACCCTGTTAACACTCCTTTTTTCAGGTTGTTATTATGATGTTGAAGAGGAGTTGTATCCCAATAATGGAGTTTGTGATACGAGTAATATTACGTATGCTTTAACGATTGCTCCTATGATGAATAGTAGTTGCAACTCTTGTCATAGTGGCTCCGCTCCAAGTGGAAATATTGATCTGAGTAATTATGCAAATGTAAAATTGTATGTTGATGATGGTTCCCTCTATGGATCTATGAGCCATGATCCCAATTGGTCACAAATGCCTCAAGGTGGAAATAAATTAGACGATTGCACTTTACTCAAATTGAAAATGTGGATTGATAAAGGAGCACCGAATTAAATGAATATGAAAAAACTAGGATGGACATTATTAATACTCTTAAGTATTGCTAGTGTGTTAGGATATTATTTGTATAATAAACCAATTGACAGTTTGGAAAACGTAAAACCTTCCGCAGTCTTATCAGCTGATTCTATCTTTCAACTGTATGAGCAAAATGAAGTTAAATCTAATGAACTTTATTTGAATAAGGTAATTTCTGTTTCTGGAAAAATTCAAAATGTACTATCTGATACAAGCGGAGTCGCAATTACTTTGCAAACCAGTTCTGGATTATTTGGCGTTACCTGTAAAATGGATCAAACAGATTTAGATATTTCTCAATATTCAGAAGGACAAACAGTGAAAGTTAAAGGATTATGCACAGGCTATTTGATGGATGTGATTTTAATTCGATGTGTGAAGGAAAGTAATTAACTAAAAAATAAAACAAATTATAAAACACAAAACATAAAAAAATGAATAAAGCTCGTTTAATGGCAATAGCAATTGTTGCAATTGTAATGTCTACCGCCTTCGGTATATTAAGTGAAAATGGAAAGGCTGGATATACTGGCTCTCCAAGTGAATTGAACTGTGATGACTGTCACAATTCTTTCGGAAATTCAAATTCTGGTACAGGTTCTATTTATGTTACTTCTACTATGAATAATTGGCAGTATGTTCCTGGCCAAACTTACACGGTGAATGTAATAGTAAAGCAAAGTGGAAGACCTCTTTTTGGAGTGGGGTTTGAAGCACTTACTTCAACCAATGCAAATGCAGGTTCATTGGTGATTACCAATTCTGCTAAAACTCAAATTAAAACAAAAACAGTAAGTGGCGTAACAAGAAATAATGTGGTTCATCAAATGAATGGTGGTATGCATGCTGATTCCGCCATCTTTACTTTTAATTGGGTTGCCCCTTCAACTAACATTGGAAATATCACATTTTATTTTGCAGGAATTGCTGCTAATAATAATGGTAGTGAAAATAACGACTATGCTTACCATAGTTCAAAAGTTGTTACACCAGCAAGTGCAACGGGTATCCTTGAACAGAGTAATAGCATTTCAGAATTTAAATCATATATAAACAGTGAAGGCAGAATTGCCATCGAATTTCAATCAACAACTGCCGATCAACCACGTGTAAACTTATATGATATGGAAGGTCGCATGATTAGTTCTCAACTTCTCGATTCTTACTCTATTGGTGAAGTGAAATCAAGTGTTTCTATTCCATCTGAATTAAAGAGCGGAAATTACATTGTTTCTATTTTATCAAATAATCACAAATTAAGTTCAAAAATATTTATCCCTTAAATTTTATAAAAACATGAAAACCTATTTAAGTATTATAGTAATGTTCGTTCTGTTTTCTGCACATGCTGATGCACAAAACAGATATTTTACCCGCACCGGAAAAGTGTATTTTCTTTCGGATGCTCCACTTGAAAAAATTGATGCCAAAAACTCTCAAGCTACAAGTGTATTTGATGCAACCTCAGGTCAGTTTGAATTCGCAATATTGATGAAAGCTTTCGAATTTGAAAAAGCTTTGATGATGGAACATTTTCATGAAAATTATGTGGAGTCAGATAAGTATCCTAAAGCTGTATTTAAGGGTGTTATCTCTAATATTGCCAAAGTAGATTGTACAAAAGACGGAGTTTACCCCGTAATGTATAAAGGTACATTAATGATGCACGGTGTAACAAAGGAAATGGAAGGCAAGGGAGTATTTACTGTGAAAGATGGAAAAATTGTTGCACACAGTGATTTTGTTATTCTTCTGAGCGATTATAAAATTGAAATTCCAAGTTTGGTTAAGGAGAAAGTTTCGAATGAAGTTAAAATTGTTGTCGATGCCAATTATGCTAAAATGTAAAGTATTCTATTTTATTTTTGGTGTTTGTCTCTTGATAAATTCATCCCAGGTTTTTGCACAAGATGATCTATTGGATATGCTTGGTGAAGAAGAGCCGAAAAAGGAATTTGTTAAGAACGCATTTAAAGCGACGCGCGTCATCAGTGCTCAATCATTAGAGCATGTTGGTGCAGGCGTACTTGATTTTAGAATCTTACATCGATTCGGAAGAGTCAATAGCGGCTCTCGTGAAGCTTATGGTTTAGATAATGCAACTATTCGTCTCGGATTGGATTATGGTATTAGTAATCGAATTATGATTGGTTTGGGTAGATCAAGTAATAAAAAGGAAATAGATGGATTTGTTAAGTATCGAATGATCTGGCAAAGTAAAGGAAAAGGATCGATTCCTTTTTCGATGATCCTTCTTTCAGGTTTCTCTAAAGATGGGCTTGAATGGGCAAATCCGGAGAGGGAAAATTATTATACTTCTCGTTTTTCTTATTTTGGTCAAGCGTTAATAGGAAGAAAGTTTTCGGATTCATTCAGTATGCAAATAATGCCTACCATGGTGCATCGTAATTTGGTTGCTAAAACAATTGATGAACATGATATTTATTCAATAGGAGTAGGAGCCCGTATTAAACTTACTCGCCGACTTTCTTTCAACGCTGAGTATTTTTACAATTTGCCAAACCAGTTAGCATTGACGAGTACAAATCCTCTTTCAGTCGGTTTTGATATTGAAACCGGAGGTCACGTGTTCCAACTGCATTTCACAAATGCCCTCGGTATGAATGAACGTTCTTTAATTACCGATACAAATGGTAGTTGGGATAAAGGCGATATCCATTTCGGATTTAATATTTCGAGAGTGTTTACCATTTCTACACCAAAGGAATTTAGGAAGAAGAATGTAAATCATTAGAGATTGATACTATTGTTTTTTTATTAGTGATACATGGAAATGTATTTTCTGGAAAAATAATAAGGGTGGTTGTATAGATATACAACCACCCTTATTTTATGATTAAATAATATTTTAATTTTTTTTATTAGATTCTCAATAGAAAAACATATGATAAGCTCTTTTAAAATATTGCCCTAGCTTTCTAAGAGGCTTCATAATCATGGTTGTCATTTTTGGTTTCATTCCGTTTATTTTCCAAGCCATCTTGTCTTCTAAATTGGCTTTTAATTTTACAAAGAAACTCACATTGCTAACACCACCCATTCTCATCTTTACTATTACCTCGTTTAAATAAGCTAATTTAATTTGATTCTTATGAATCAAACGTAGCATCAATTCATAATCGGCAGATAGTTTCAATTCGGTGTTGAATCCACCATGTTTTTCATAGGTCTCTTTTTTTACAAAGAAGGTAGGGTGCGGTGGCATCCATCCTTTTAAGAAATCTCCTTCTTGATAGGTCCCCGACTCCCAAGTGCGCATCACCTTGTCCGTGTCGTTGCGATTTACAAATACTAAATCGGCATAAACCCCTTCCGCGTCCGGATTGTTTTGAAAAGTTTTAACGATATTACTAAGTACTTGTGGATTCGAATATAAATCATCAGAGTGCAACATGCCAATGATATCACCAGTCGCATGTTTTATACCCTTGTTTAATGCATCATATAAACCTTTGTCTTTTTCGGAAACAATTTTAGAAATTTTGTCTTTGTACTTTTCTGCAATTTGTAAAGTGGCGTCTTTCGATTTTCCATCAATGATCAAATATTCAACATTCGGATAGTCTTGCATTACTACCGATTTGATAGTATCTTCTACCGTTGCAGCACTATTATACGTTATGGTTATGATGGATATCTTCATGCGAATGACTAAATTATTGAACTGAAATGTTTCGATCCCGAATTTTTAATGCCGGGTTTCCTTTATACAGTGAATATGGCTCTAAGGTTTCTGTTGCTACAGAGTCTACCGTTAAAACAGAGTGTGTTTTTAATGTTACTCCTGGGCAAACAACCGACATAGCACCTACCCAAGCCCCATCTTCAAGAGTAACCGGCTTGACAATCAGGTCAAATGCGGTCTTTTTATAGTTGTGATTGCCACAGAGTATAAAGGCTCCTTGACTCAAGCAGCAATGACTCCCAATGGTAACTTTCGCTAAATTGTCAATCCAAACACGCTCTCCAATCCAAGTATGATCTCCAATGGAAAGTAACCAAGGATATTTAATATTTACTCCAGGTTTTATCACAACGCCACGTCCCACCTTTGCACCGAATAATCGAAGTAAAAAAACTTTTAATCCACTCAAAGGATTTAAGGGATTCATAAAGAATAAAATATTGATAAAATACCAGCATGTCCTAGAAATAATATTTCCACCAGGCTGATACCAGCTATTATTGTAGGTTGATAAATCTGTTTTTCCTATTGACATTTTTTATCTTTTTTAGGAAAAGAGTTCTTTATGTTGTTGAATGGATTCTGGATGAAATATGATGTTGCTTGCGAAACGTTGTGCCGATTGATTCCAGCTATTATAGGTTTCATCATTCATTTCTGCGGCATCTTGTAATACCTTGAGTATTTTATTTTCGTCTTGCAACGATACATCCCATCCTGCTAAACTTTTTTCAAGGTTTCTCCATGGCGTTTGATCGCTGATGATAACTGGACATCCTGCAGCCATACTTTCAATGATGGAATGCCCGAAATTTTCATTAAAAGTAAGTAAAATACTAAAATGATAGTTTTTAAGAGTTTCAGCTACCTTCTCATTAGCAATAGCACCCCTATAATTTACTTTTACATGCTGTGGTAAGGTCGATATGATGGCTTCGCACTTCGACCAATACATTGCATCTTCTATAGGTCCATAAATGTCAAATTGAATTTGATGATGTGATGATGTTTTTGCAAGTAAGTGTAAAGTTCCTTCCAAGTTTTTTTTGAAGGATATTCTGGAGAGAAATGCAATTTTCATTTCTCCTTGTTTCTTTATTTTTTTGACAGGCTTGATTTCTCTTCCTTCACTTAAATTCAAAGCTACTTTTGTAGATGCATTTTTTCCAAAAACCTTTTTTATTTCTTCCTCTTCAGAAGTTGAGGAAGCATGCCACCTAATTGTTGAACAGAGTCCAGTCACTTTCATCCACGCTAAGAAGATTTTTTTCTTTGCCGATTTTATTTGCAAAGCTCCTTGCCCTAACATTCCGCGAGGTGCTAAGATCACTTTGCGAACAGGAAAATGTCGCTTTCGTGCGAGTAAAGGAAAAATAGTAAAGACTTTTGAGAATACCGAATTCAAGTAAATGAAATCGGCACGCTCTTCTTTTATTATTTTAACAATCTCTTTGTAATTCCGTTTTGCTTGAGATAAATAAATTACGTCGCACCCATCTGGACCCTTTGTCCAGCGATCACTTATAACAGTTGAATAGGGCGTAGTTTCGTGCAAATCCAAATCAGAAGTGACAATGCGAAAGTCATAATCATTTTTTAATTGACTGTACATATTCGCAATAGATCGAATGGGTCCACCCGCTTTGTAGCCAGGTAAATACCAGTCTACGAAAATTAATATTTTTTTCTTTTGATTCACCTCTGCAAAGATCAGGAATTGATCTGATTCTTTTCCATCCAGTTTTCTAATACGGTACATAACCACATGTCGAGCCAACGCACTTGCTTGTCTCCTCTTTGAAAGCGACTCCAGGTGTCTAATAAATAGTCGCCCTGGATGAAATCTCGCTTTGCCAAATTTTGGATCGATTGCTCACATAACGGTTTTAGTTCTTTTCGTAACCATACTTCCCAAGGGAATACAAATCCCATCTTGGGTCGATGAACTACTTCAGGTGGTAGTAAAGTTCCTAAACTATCTACTAATAATTTTTTGGGAATGATTGGTTTTTTGAATTCATCAGAGATCCCCAATACATATTCTACCAATTGATAATCAAGAAAAGGTACTCTAACCTCTAAAGCTACCGCCATGCTCATTTGATCCGTGTCTCTCAGTAATACATTTTGCATGTAACTGGTAATTTCAGCAATGCTGACTTGACTTAATAGCGGTAATGCCTTACCGTTATGGTCTAGTTCAATATCTAAAACACGTTGCATCGCATCATTAGAAAATGTTTTAATGCCCAGAATGGATTTTACATAGGAAGGTAATCCCACTTGTCGGGAGAGTGGAAATGTATTTCTTAAACTAGCATCCTTTAATCCTAATACTTGAGCCATTTTAGCGGAAGAAGTATCTTTCTTCATACCAGCATAAATGGAACCTGCCAATTGCCGTAAAGGCTGCGGGAAGTGATAAAGCCATGCTTGTTCATGTAATTTTAAACTGCGATTGAATACAGGATAACCTGCAAAGATCTCATCTCCACCTAAACCTGACAAGGCCATCGTGATACCAGCTTGACGGGTAATCTTAGAGACGGTATATGAGTTAGGTCCATCCCCGCTCGGATGGTCTAGTGACGCGAGCGCTTCTGGTAATTCACGTAGGAAATCATCTGGAGTAAGTCTAAATTCATGATGGTCTGTTCCAAATTTATTTGCCACTAATCGCGCAAATTTAGCTTCACTAAATTCTTCTTCATCAAAAACAATAGTAAATGTTTTTACTTTTTGTGTTTGAATTTGACTCATTAATCCAACAACAGCACTAGAATCTATTCCCCCACTTAGAAATGCACCAAAAGGTACATCACTTATTAATCTTCTTTCAACAGCATTATATAATAGTGAATGTACATCATTGCATACTTCACTATATTTTTTTCCTTCAGAAGCAGTTGAATAATTCTCGCGAGGAGACCACCAACGTTGAATATCCATTTTTCCCTCTTTCAAGCTGAGATGATGCCCAGGTAAGAGCATAAAGACTTCTTTGATGAGAGTATTGGGAGCATGTACCGTTTGGTAACTGAAATATTCTTGCAGTACACTTTTATTAATTTTGCGAGGCACAAGTCCAGACGCTAATAGTCCACGCACTTCAGAGCTAAATAAGAAAACATCATTTTGCATCGAATAGTAAAGTGGTTTGATGCCCAATCGATCACGCGCAATAAATAATTCTTTGGTATGTTTATTCCAAATAGCAAATGCAAACATGCCATTGAACTTGTGTAAACACTCCTTACCCCATGTTAAATAGGCGGCAAGAATTACTTCAGTATCATTTTGTGTTTTGAAAAGATAATTCGGAAGTTCTTTTCTGATTTCCTTAAAATTATAAATTTCTCCGTTGAAAACAATACAAAGCTGATCATACTGATCAAACATGGGTTGGTGACCAGCTGGACTTAAATCTAATATTGCTAATCGACGATGCCCTAAGGCAATATTTTCTTCTACAAATAAGCCATGGTCATCTGGTCCACGATGTGCTATTGCATCATTCATGGCTGAAACATAACGATACGCTTCGTCTGTGCTTTTCAATCCATATATTCCACTTATGCCACACATAGTATTATTGTTCCATTATATTCCAAACGGTGTCTGCCCATATTTTGGGTGTTATTTTTTGTGCTAGTTTTTTACTTTCTTCTCCCATGGCACGCAAATCATTATCATTTAACCGAATGGTTTTTATAATGGCTTCCCTTACGGATGAAATGTTTTTTGGTTGAGTGAAAAAACCATTTTTTCCTTCATGGAGAAAAGTGGTGGCTGCACTAGTTGTTGAACTGCAAATAAGAGGAAATCCAGCAGCAGCAAATTCATGAACAACAACACCCCAATGCTCATAGTGAGCCGGTAGAATAAATACACCTGTTTGAGCTAAATAAGGAGCTAACTCTTCTGGTTGAATAAACCCTATCTTTTTAATGGATGGATGCTCAGGAAATTCAGCATCTAATTCCCCTTTTCCGATACACCATAGTTCCCAATCTTTCCTTTCCTCATTAGTTAGTGAGGAGAAAGCAGCCCATAATTCACGAATTCCTTTCAATTCTGTGTAACGACCCATAAAAATAAAACGGTGCGGAAAAGAAAGTTTTTTACTTTCTCTGTTTTGTTGCTCATAGCTCGCAAACAAAGGAGTATCGGCAGAATACATTCCCATTAATAATCGCTCATTTTTAAAACCAAGTTTGCGTGCATACTTGGCGTTGGGCTCACCGGGTACCCAACAATGAGTAAACAAAGAAGGGAGGTATAGTGGTCCCATTAAACTTGCGACTCTTTGTTTTAATGTACCGAGCCAAGGATTATCTAAACTTAATACTACTGGAATTTTCTTTTTTAAATATTTCGCAACGCCTAAATACCCTTTGTCAGCCCATCCACAGATAAAAACAAAATCAGGATTAATATGCTTAACTAAATCTATGAGAGAAGAATTATTATAATCTTTACGCTCATACAATTTAATATTTTCTTTTAAATTAAATTGAAAAGGAGCCACAGCTACTATTGGATATCGCATAAGATGTACTTCAACTTCGTGTGAAGCTGCTAACTGTTCCATACAAGCTTGCACATATCCGGCTAACTCAAAGTACAGGAAGAGTGCTTTCTTTCGCGGTGGATTCATTTGTATTATACTGTAATAAAGTAATGGCTAAAGTGCAATAATGGTAAATGGATTTAATGATGCTTGAAACCATGCTTCAAATGAAATGGAAAACATGATGGCAAACATAGTAGGAAATGCAAGGTGATTGCTTCTTGACGCTTTTATAAAATTTGAAAAGAATCCATAAAGATAAAAGCATAAACCAACAATACCCGTGTTTAGCCAAACAGCTAAGTAAGTATTGTGAACACCTCCTTGATGTCCAAGTATGTTTAACCAATCCTTGTTTTTTTCGAAAAGCCATTCCTCAAAGGCAAATCCTCTACCTAAGAAGAAGTAATATTTTTGAATTTGCTCCATAGCAAATGTCCAGGCAATCAATCGACCTGAACCATCATTCAAATGTTCAACTCGCATGTAAGCTCCCAAACCTAAACTGGTAATGATGTAAGGCAAGTTTTCATTGATGATTTGAAATAAAAGTGCAACCACAATCACAATCACAAATCCTATCCACGGTGAAAGTTTATAGAAGCGTGCAAACATCAGGAAAATCAAAATCGAAAAAATAGAATTTCTAGAGCTGGCTAATAGGATGGATAAGATAATAGATCCAAAAACGATTGCCTTTTCAGGAAGAGTAAATATTTTGGGATACATTTCAATGGAAATGTAAACAACAATGAAAAATAAAGTACTAAACGTCCCTATGCCATTTGGATTTCCTAAAAGACCATTGTAACGTCCTTCTAAATAAGTCCAATCTACTGGTAAAATAACAATCATGACAAACGCAATCATGTATAATATGGTTCCCATCCAAATGGTTTTTCTCAAAAAATCTTGACCTTCCACTTGCAATTGACGAAGGAAGTAATTGGGAATTACTGCAACCATTAAAAAGAAAGATAGTGTTTTCTGAAAGGATAAAGCGGGTGTTGGATGTTTTGTACATAGAAAAAATGCTAAAATGAAAAATGGTATGAATGCATAATAAATTTTACTGCGAAGCGGAAAATTTTTAGAGTTGAGGAAAAAGAAGGCGCATGCTGTTAATAATGCGATGTCTTTTCCTTTGGTAGCAAAACTAAACTCCCAATGTCGATTGTCAGATAAATAACAAATTAATGCAATTGATAATACAATTTCTGTATAATATCCTCTTTGACGATAAATTAAAAAAGCAGCTGGAACCAATGCCATGGCAGTAACATCAACCATTATTCCAACAAACACCCAGATGAGGGAGATGACGATGAATTGGTAGTTTTCTTTTGCGTAGGTAAGCATCCTTAGGCCATGAAATTATTAAATAAATCGAGATGTAAGCGCGCAACTTTTTTCCAAGTGAATTTTTCGACCACTTTTTGGTATGATTTATCGGATAATGCCTTCTTTTCTTCTGGTTTTAATTGGTAATATTTTTGAATAGCCCATTTTAGGGCTCTAACATTGGCTGTTTCGATTAAATACCCATTGTCAGAATCCACTAACTCAGCTGTAGCTCCTGTATCCGTTACAATGATTGGCATGGAAGCAGCCATAGCCTCTAAAACCACAGTAGGCATTCCCTCAAAAAGGGTTGGGAATACAAATAAATCATTGCTTTGGTATAGCGAAATTAAAAGTTCATCATCAGCAAATCCAACGAAATTTACGTTCGGAAAATTATAATCTTTAATGTACTGCTCATACAAAGGCCCTTTCCCAACTATATTAAATTGGAGACGATTTATGTACCCCTCTCTATTGAGTTGTCGAACAGCTTCCATTAATATGTTAATTCCTTTGTTAAAGGCGAATCGACCTACAAAGAGTAAAGAAATTTTTTCATCTGTAAATTTTCGCTCAAGTTGAGGTCCAGGGTTTACGGCATTTGGCAGAATTACTACTTTGCTTTTTTCGTTAGCTATTTCCTTGTGTAAAATTTGAGTTAGTTTCCCCCCGAGGGAAATGATTTTTGCAGCATGCTCAAATTGATATTTTTCTAATAAACGTAAGGAAACGTTTTATTCGATCATTTAATGTCAAACTTTGAAAAGGCTCTAAGCCATGTGGATTTACAATCGTTCTATTGCCGATTTTGGTAAGCCTTTTAATACACTGAGCCCTTGTGCATACACAATTGCATTGGGATATTGTTTGATGATTTCATAAGTAAGTTTTGAATATTCCCAGCATTTTTAATGTAGAATCCATCGAACTTAAAAGGAATGCTAATTTCTTTTATACCTAGTTCAGGCGAAAACTACTTTTGAATGAGGATGAACAACTATTAAATCAATTTGATTTGTTTTTGCAAGCTCTTCAAGGAGAAGGAAAGAATGACGTTGCATTCCACCTACCGCATGAGGAAAAATCCCATCCGTAATGAATAAAAGTTGTTTGCGCACGATTTTTATTTTTCGATTAGCGTTCTAATTCCTTCGTTAATTCCAATGAGAGGTTCCCATCCAATGGACTTCAATTTGCTAACATCAGCCAACAAATGCATGCGCTCTACTTTCCGTACACGAGTTGGATCTACTACAATTTCTATTTTCTCTCCTAATTCTTCTGAAAAAGCATCTACGATTTCAGTAACCGCATATTCAATACCTCTTCCTAAATTGAAGGTGTCAATCCCCGAATTTACCTTTTGTAATAATGTAGATACAGCATTTGCCATATCGGAAGTATGAATAAAATCACGCTTTGGAGTTAAGTTTCCTAAGTTAATCTTTCGTAATCCACTGTTGACTTGATTTTGGATCTCAGGAATTAAATGTGGATTGGTTTCGTTGGGGCCAAAAGCATTGAAGAATCTACAAATAATAGTAGGTGTCCCTGTCATTAAATGAAATTCATTGCATAGATGTTCTCCTGTCAATTTGATAATCCATAGATATCTAAAGGCCCCGTTTGGTGTTTTTCCGTTACCGCATCATCGTAAATAGGATAAACCGCTGCTGTGGAAGCAAAAATAATTTTTATTTTTTGTGTTTGACAGGCTTGAAGAATATGAGTGGTACCTCGAATATTAATATCGCTCGATTCATAAGGATGTTGATTGCAATAAGGGATAAAATGAACCGCCGCCAGGTGGATCACAATATCAGGTTGGATTCAGAAAAGGCAGCATCAATTTTTCTTTGTCTCGAATATCAATATGGAAGAAATGACTATCGGGAACTGAAATAAATTCTCTTTTGCCGAATGATAAATTATCAATCACAAATATTTCATGATTTTCTTTTGCGGCTTGCTGATCACAGCGCTGCCGATAAATCCCTGCCCCCCGTGATGAGTGTTTTCATATTGTTTTACTGTGTTTTAATGTATCCTTAATTTAGATCAATTAAGATTTTTCATTAATTCACTGTAATTATTTAATTGTGCATTTTTTGTAAAGTGTAAATTCACTAGATTGATCATCTTGGATCGAGTAGTAAAGTCGACGTTGTGAATATTCGGTAAGGGTTTACCGTTAGCAATGATTCCACATTGGTGCACTTTTACAAAGTCACTATAATCTCCAATATTATCCGTGATAATTACTTGCAGACCAGCACTAAGGTATTCTGCAAATTTTGTAGGCGATGCCACTTGATTTGTAATACTATCGTCTCTGATTAAAATCCCCATATCACATGCCGATAAAACAATAGGGACTTCGTGATGATCCACCCATTTTCGTATGATTTGACCCGGGAATTCTTTTTCTAATTGCAGAATATTATCTTCTTGCTTAGAAAGAAAAAGAACTTTGTTCTCTGGTTTTTGCTTTAAGAATGGAGCAAGATAATTGTATAATGTAGAAAACGACTGCCAACCTGCTGTTGAACCAGAATAAGCCAAAACAATGTCTTGTGTCTGAAGTCCTATGTTTTTCCGAGCTTCCGTTTTCTCAACATCACTGGGTATTTTAGGTGAAAAGCTGCTGTTTAAAGTGCATGGAATAACAACATGCTTTCCCGATGCATAGCTATATTGTTTGTGCCAATAATCGACGAGTTTTTCTGTTACAGCAATTCGATAATCACTTTCAATTACCGCTCGTTGCTCGAGATAATCTATTTCTTTTTTCCATTGATCCACAACATTTACTTCGTATTCTTTCCATTCAGCAGCAATTGCTCCTCGACCATCAAAACATACGTTCTTTACAAATGTGGAATTCCTTATTTTAAGAGCCATGTTGGCCGCGATTACATTTCGTGCAATAATACTGGTGGGTCTAAGTAAAAAACAAAGTATCCACAATTGAATAACATTTAATCTCCAATAGGTGGCTTTGGCGGTAATTCTTTCTTTATTTTTCTTCTGTTTTTGTTAAAATCGTGCAGCGAAATAAAGGCAACAAGTCGAATGTTCGCGTTAAGTTTTAAATTTAAAAATGAAATAACATCAGCAACCTGACTAGAGAATACTCCAGATGGTGGTTCTGCATATGTTAAGTAAAATTTCATTGAGAATTAATTATTTTTAATGAATAGTGTCGTTTGGTGGGTTTACAATTCTACTCGCAAATTCCGCAATCCTAAACCCGAAAATATTATATACCGATAAATATTTTTTTGATGTCGAAAGTGTCGGCTCGTTAATTTTGATTAGTTGGATATATTTATGGTGTAAATTAATAGCTTCTTTTTTATTGTATTTGTAAAGAATTCGAATACTATCAAACATGATTTTTTTAAAAGATTCCAATCGCTCTTGATTGAGCATGGAATTTGTCAATAGGTAGTTGTAAATCCTTTCTCTTAAGTTGATAAACCGAATCCACTTTCCAGCGGGATCAGATTTAGTAATGGATCCACTGAGACGTTCCCTATTATAACTTATAATTTTTGTGTCATACAAAACTAAACTTCCTGCAACAAGCATCCTAAACATCAAATCATATTCTTGGCTACTCAATAGTTCTTCGGTCCACCCCCTCACTGCAATTACATTTTCTCTTCGGTATAAATTGGATGTAGTAACTCCTAACCTTCCTTCTAATAAGCCACACCAAGCATCCTCGGCTGGGAAACTAATGGTCTCAAATGAGCCGTCTAAGTTTTTGCGTTGAAAATCATTCACAATAATATCGGGTGTATAATTACACTCAGAAATAATTTTAATTTGATGTTCGAATTTTTCTGGCAGTAAAATATCATCCGCATCAAAGAATTGTATAAAATCTCCTTTCGCAATGGCTAACCCTCTATTTCGAGTATAAGTGGCGCCTCTGTTTTTTTCATTTAGATAAAGGAATATTTTGTTGGGAAATTTCTCTTGAAGATTTCGTATTATTTTAATAGTATCATCTGTTGAACTATCATCAATACAGATAATTTCTTTTGCAGGATGAGTTTGATTGAGAACAGATAATAAACCTTCCTCAATGTATTTCTCTACATTATAACAGGGAATTATGACGGAGATAGAAATCATTATTTCTGAACTGCTTTTAGTTTTAAATAATTTTCTGCAATTTTAATATAGTCTGTTTCAATTTTGTCCTTTTTATAAACTGATTTTAAAAATTGATCAAATATAAAAAGATTATGGCGACCTAACATTTTTGGATGTGAAACGAGATGCAAAAAATTCGTTTGATTTAAATGTTTTTTATAAACGAAGAGTTTAATTAAACTTAAGTTTTCGAATGATGCAACTTCATGAGTTCGACTAAAAATATTAATTCCATTTTTTGATCGTGGTTGATGCCCTTCAATGGGATAAGATGCTTGCCCTTCCCCTTTGCCATAATCTTTGTCTAATTTGAATATATTAAGTAATTTCTTATAAATTCTATCTGCTAAATCTAGGTTTTTAGTAATCGGAATAACAGAACTTCCAATTTGAATAAATTTTCCATTTGGATTCTCTTCTTCAACTCTATTATCAAAATAATAAACATGATTCTTTGGTGCATCCGAATAGTCAAATAGTTGGGCATTTGAGAATTGATAAAGTCTATTTACAACAGTTAAGTCATATCGAATTCCATGTTCAATAAATTGCTGCTTAAAATCACTGAAAGGTTGAATAGACCATCCACCTGCACGAAATGCATTTACTTTATAGTTCGGAAAATGAGGAAGAATAATATGGTTTAGTATTTGTACTGAAGAAGTGAAGACTTCTTTTTTGTCAGTATCTGTTAACTGATGGAAACGATACCGGGTAATATCCGATAAATCAAATTCACGTGTGGTAGTATCATATACCGCATCTAACCAATGTGGGTGAATATGTGGTTCAACATAATGACCCGCTTTCACCATTTCGATCAATTGATTTCCTATTTCTTTAAGATCGTCTAAACATTCTGGATTAGTTTTTCCTTGCTCCTTTAATCGTGTTAAATAGGTTGAATCAACAAAAAAAACAGCTTTTGCACCATAGAGTTTTAATTTATCTAACAAAAGTTGAGTAGGCTGTAGAATACAGTCTATGGGACGACCACTCCTTTTTCCAAGAAATAGTTCATAGTCAAAAGTGATGAGTAAGTTTTTTGTGCTCATAAAAGTTGTTAATTGTTTGGTTTTATTGTTGGTTCGGCAATCAATAGGTATCCGTTTTTGAATGTACGAATTCCTGGTTCATAAGGTTTCGGATCATAAAGGTCAATTATTCGACGATCAAAACAATGTTCGTGAGTGATTATTTGATAGTTTTTTCGAAGTTCGTGTTCAATTTTTCTTGGACTATATTCAACATAGTATAAATCAGGGTATAAGGTGTCTTTAAAATTTAAGGCATGTGGATATTGTATCAGTAATTTCCCGTCTGGCTCTAAAAGTAAATGAACTTTTCTGAAAAAGGCCATCAAACGGCTAGGAGGTATAAACTCAAGTACAGAAACACTATAAATTAATTTGAATTTGTGATCAAAATCATGGTTTAGAAAGTTATCTAAAAGGAATGTAGCCGTCGGAATGTACTTTTTTGCCGCATTTACCATCTCCTCGTTGATGTCAATTCCTGTTAAATCGTATTTTCCTTCCCATTTTTTTAAATAAGCTCCAGGGCCACAACCAATGTCGAGAATACGATCCCCCTCTTTAAGATTTTGTTGGACGAGTGTTTCTAGTTGATCATGTATTTTATTAATAGCTTCTTGTACGGTTGGTTTTTCCGAAAATCCTGCCATCTGCTGCGGACTTAAACTCGTATTGATCTTTATGCGTTTGTAAATTCCGAAACGTGATGTCAATATTGAATCCACGCCGAAGCGGATGAAAATATTATTCATCAAAATATTATTAGTTAAGGAAAAAAATATTTTCGAAATCATCTATGCAGCCATTAATTCTTGATCAATTATATCTCCTTTTATATCTCGATTTTTAATTTTTTGTATTAAATCATAAATTTTAACTGGAGTATTGGCTAAATCTATTTTCCATAAGTAACCCTCTTTAAGAATTCCGCCAAAACCTTTTTTAAATCGAAAGACTCCTTCTAAAGCTTCATTCTGACTTCCGATGCGCACACCTACTAAGTCATATTTTTGAACTCCTAAATCACGGAGTTTTTTCATGGTTTCATAATGCAAATATTTTACTCCACCATAAAGTTTTGACGTTCCTCCAGATCCTGCATGTGTACATAAGGAAGTGTGTTTACTGTAATTAATAAATATTCCTCCAATGGGTTGATCTCCATCATAAACAACTGCGGTCAAGGTATTGTCATCGCTGAGATATTTTCTGCAGTCATCAAAATATTTTTCTGTGTCTTGATGAATTCCAGCACGCTTTGTTGTCATGCAATACAAAGAATAAAAATCGTTGTATACTTCTTTACCAAATTTGACAACTGCCCCATTTTTAATACTGTGTTGAATCGCTTTTTTGTATTTTGGATCGTAGGAATTAAGTAATTCTTCATCAGTAGCGAATAATGCCAATTGTGTAATATAGGTTCCAAACGGAATCCATTTTGCATTTTGTGGCACAGCAGAAATAATTCCTGCTGGATGTGGCTGTATGATACGGTGAGCAATATGTTTTTTTGTCAACGTTTGAATCAGTTTATTGAAAAATAGTAATTGCTCAGTTGAATCTAGTTCTATTCCATTTCTTATGGGAGCATTTAAGAACTGAGATTCACGAATAAACATTTTCGACTCAATTGCAATAGGCAACCAGGCATTCAGTTTGGTATCTCTTACCAATAGAATATTCTTATGGTAATGATTTTTGTAAAATTCTGAAAATCCGGATAAAAATTGTACGGGCCACAACTCTCCATTTATTTCAGAGGGTGGTAAGGAGTAATTTCTGTCTGTATAGCTATATATTTCCATCATTGTATTGTTTCATTTACTACGGATAATAATTTTTTGCAAATTTCGAGAATTCTTTCAGTGGAATGTCCATCCCAAAGTGGCGGAACAGCACCCGTTTTATACTTACCTTCTATGATCTCATTGATCTTGCTTTGAACTATTTTTTTGTCAAATGGGACTAATTCATTGGTTCCAATGGTAACGGTTGAAGGCCTCTCTGTATTGGGTCGAAGCGTAAGACACGAAACTCTTCGGAATGTTGTTTCTTCCTGTATTCCCCCACTATCTGTGATTACAAATTTACATTCAGAAGTAAGTCGTTGAAAAGCAAAGTAATCTAAAGGTTCTGTAAGGATTAATCGTTTGTTGTTTTTTACTCGATCTAGAAGTCCAAAATGTTCAATTTTACTTAATGTTCTTGGATGTATCGGGAAAACTAAATCGTATTTTTGAGTAATATAATCAATAATATCGATGAGTTTTTCTAAACCATCTTGATAGTCAACCGTAGCAGGACGATGCATGGTCATTAATACATATTCTTTAGAGGTTAAGTGATACTGCTCTAATACATTGCTTTGTTGGATTTTATTTTCAAAACCAACTAATGTATCGATCATGGTATTGCCAACAAAGTGAATTTTGTGTTTGGGTTTCCCTTCTCTCAATAAATTGTCAATTCCACTTTGTTCAGTAACAAAAAAGTAATCACTAATTTCATCAGTTAACAGGCGATTTATTTCTTCTGGCATTCCTCTGTCTGAACTGCGAAGCCCACTTTCCAAATGCGCTACTTTGCGCCCCGTTTTGTAAGCAGTAAAAGCCGCCGCAAAAGTAGAATTCACGTCTCCAACTACTACTACTAATGCAGGATCAAAATCATTCATAACCGACTCAATTCGAATCATGATTTCAGCCATCTGTTTGTTCGCAGTATCGGGAGGAATATTTAAATAGAAATCAGGCTCCAATTCAAATTGACGAAAAAATACATCCGCCATTTTATCATCGTAATGTTGGCCAGTATGAACTATCTTAATATCAAATGGTCGACCCATTTCTTCATTTACTTTTTTGAATCGAGTTACTTTGATAAAATTCGGTCGAGTGCCTACTACAATAAGTATTTTGTTATTCATGATATTCTGTTTTACTTTTCGTTTCTAATTTGAAAGAATGCGATCTCTTTTTAAATCATTAATTAACATTTTATTGAATTTAATAGTACCAATTTGATTTAAATGAGTAGGATCTGAATAAAAAATAATTTTCCCCATATCTTTATAATTTGTGTAGTCGTAATAGGGTACTTTATATTTTTTCAATAGAGGATTTACATCTGCTAAAAATTTATCATGGTCTCTCATTGGATAAAGTTCGGGAACAGGATGTGAAACGGCCACAATATTAATTCCTTCTTTACGGCAATATTCGAGTAAAAGGTTCAAATATCTTTTTTGACTTCGCTCACCTTTATATTTCCAATTCAATTTAGTAATATCCTTTTTCTTGGGATCCAAATGCTTGTGCACCTTTAAATAACCATTTCGATAATTATTGGTATCAGTGTTTAATGGATTCAAAGTTTTGTTGAAATAGCGCAAAGTAATCATGTTTAATGCTCTAATATCGTTGGACGATATTGCAATTGCAAGAGCTGTTTTATCATCGTCAACATTCTGTATAACGTCTGATTTGGATTCTATATCATTATTTGCAAAAACTTTGTCAAATAGATCTAAAACTAATAGTTTGCAATTATCTTTAGAAATATGAGTTTTTATAATTTGATAGGAGCACATCATGTGCTGATTACTTGAACCTAAATTATACGTTTCCAATTTATGAGAGGAGAAAACGAGTGGATCATATCCTCTGTAGGCATGTGAGGAACCTAAAATAACTACATCCCATTTTTTTGTTTTATCAAATTGGTGAAATTTAAGATGTGTTCCTCCCCCTTCCCATACATTGCCTTGCGTAGCACGATAAATAAAAGGGATCCCGCCCGGCTGAATAAAAAATAATGTGGCAAATATTACCAAGTACATCACGATGAATGATGCAATGAATAGAAGTCCTTTGGCGAGTAATTTTTTCATCCCTTAGAATTGAAAGTAGATAAAGGATACTTCACCAAAGAATCCAAATAAGATTATCGAGGCGACCATAAATGAATAAACAGCATATTTCATATAAGGTTTAGGCAAGAGAATTCTTCCTTTAATGATTTTGTCCACGAATGGATCAATAATATATAACAATCCCATCAGGATCATGATAAATATAGTTCTGCTAAAATTTTTGGGGTTATCAGCAAGTGCACTTACAGAAGCTATAAAACTTTGAACAGAGTACTCGCCATGTCCAATTTTTTGTATGATGGTTAAAGCATCTTGTATACTGTTGGCTCGAAAAAAATCCAAGCGAAACAAACCAGTTGAAAGGTTATAAACACATTTAATGCTTGAATAAATTTATTATTGGTCTTTTTTAGATTATTCTTTTCAATGAAATCATCTTTCATAATGGCAACCATTAAAAAAATACCATGCAATGCACCCCATACTACATAGGTCCAGTTGGCACCATGCCAAATCCCACTGATTAGAAATACCAAGAATAAATTGAGCATCCATCTTGACTTTCCTACACGGTTTCCTCCCAGCGGAATGTAAAGGTAATCGCGGAACCATGTACTCAATGAAATATGCCAACGACTCCAAAATTCTTTGATGCTTGCTGCTAAGTAAGGCGTTCTAAAATTTTCCATCAAATCATAACCCATCACACGAGCAGCACCAATGGCCATATCACTATATCCTGAAAAATCACAGTAAATTTGGAAAGCAAAGAAATAGGAGGTAAGTAATAATGTCATTCCTGTATGTTCTTCCGGATTTGTATACGCGGTATTTACTAACCCCGCTAAGTTGTCGGCAATGACTATTTTCTTAAATAAACCCCAAACCATCATTTGTAAACCACTACTCAATCGTTGGTAATTGAAACTTTGTTTTTGATGAAATTGATGCAATATATTTTGTGGACGCTCAATGGGACCTGCTACCAACTGAGGATAAAACATTACATAAAGGGCATAAATTCCAAAATGTTTTTCTGCTTTGTGACGGCCGTAATACACCTCAAAGGTGTAACTCATGGCTTGAAAAGTGTGAAAGGATAATCCAATAGGTAATGCAATACTCAAATAACGAAGTGCCGTAGTTTTATCGAATAGCTCAAGTGAAACTTCATTGATATTATCTAAAAAGAAATTGTAATATTTAAAAACAGCAAGTACTCCAATGTTAGCGATTAAACTACAGATCAAATAAAGTTTTTTTCTTTTCGGATCAACTGTTTTTTCTAAATAAATTCCAGCAAAGTAATCAATGATTATGGTACCAAATAATATTAATATATATACTGGGATAAAGTACATATAGAAAAAACAACTGGCTGTTAATAGTAGTGACCAACGAAAACGATGTGGCATTACGAAAAAAAGAATCGTAACTATGGGGAAGAATAACAGAAATTCGAACGAATTAAATAGCATAACTTTTATACCCTTTTCTACGAAAAAACCAAGATTTGGTTGTGTTTTTTTAAGCTTGTAAATTAATAACTAACTGATGAAATTGTAATTTATACCACCTTTTCTAGTAGCTCATGATATTTATATACCCCTGATATTTTACCATCAGTTAGCTCATATATTCGATTACAGTTCTTTAATGTCGTCACACGATGGGCTATTATAAATATTGTTTTATTAACTTCAGATAATGAGTCAATAGCCTCACTAACCTCTTGTTCTGTCTGGTTGTCTAATGCAGATGTAGCTTCGTCGAATATTAGGATTTCTGCATTGCGATATAAAGATCGTGCTATGCTGATCCTTTGTTTTTGTCCCCCTGATAATCGTGAGCCACGTTCTCCAATTATAGTTTGGAGACCATTAGGTAGTGACTTGATTAAGTCTTCTAACGATGCTTGCTTGATCGCTTGTTTTAAACGTATGGGGTCAGGATTTTCATCGCCGAAAGTGATGTTGTCACTTATGGAGGCATCCATAAGGAATATATCCTGTTTAACGTAACCTAATAAATTTCTCCAGGATTGTTGATTGCTACCTTCAATTTTAATTTGATCAACAAAAATTCCACCTTTTTGTTCACTATAAAATCGTAGTAAAATATTCATCAAAGTGGTTTTTCCTGATCCAGATACTCCTACAATTCCAATTTTTTCACCGCGTTTTACAGTCATTGAAATGTCTTTTAACATATCATTTTGTTCGTTTGGGAAACGGAAAAATAAATTTTTTATCTCGATAACATTTTCAAATGCCATTTTGCTATCATCTTGGTTGGAGATGATTTCATGTGATAATTCGGGGTAAATGGAAATGTTTTGCATGGCAGTCATATTTTTTCGGATGTACATGAAGGATGAAATGATCCGGTTTAATGAGGGCATTAATCGATAGGCTGCAGCCGCAAATAAACTAATCATCACAATTGCTTTTTCGCTATTGTCAGTAAGAAATATTGCATAAATGAAAATGAGAACAACTCCTAATAAGGCAACTAGCTCATTGGCACGAAGAGGAATTAAATTAGGCAGATGTGATGCCATATTTAATTGATGGTATTTTTTTTGAGTCTTTAAGAATTCATCTCTATAATGCGCTTCTTTATTCGCAAGTTTGATATCTGCATAACCACCTATTGTCTGTGAAATAGACCCTAAAGAGAGCGGAAATAATCGATTCATTTCTTCACCAATACGCGTTACTCTGCTTCTCAATAAAGCATAAATTAACCATGTAGAAGGCCCAATAATAATGGTAATGAATAGAAAAAGTTTGATGTCATACCATGCAATTCCGCTTATTATTAATAGTAGAATTGAAAATTCTGAAATTAACATTATAGTTGGCATCACCACCCATGTAACATACGATAATGGATTGTTTAAAATGTGATGTGTAATCACACTGCTTTTCATTCCGGTGAATTGATGAAATTCAAGGTTGAAATATTTATTGAATTGCTTACGTGTGATTTTATAAGCAAGTGTAGCTGTAAATCGAGTTTCTAAGTAATTGACAAAAATTCCATAAATACTTTTTAGTATGAAAAACGCAAGGACACTTAAAATCATGATGAGAAGAAATTGTTTTTCCGACTCAAAATGAAAATAATTGTAAATGGCATTTAAATATTCATTGGAGTGAATGATGGTAGTGTCTGTAGCCAATTTAATTAACGGCAGTATGGAAGCAATTCCAAAAACATCTAGGATCGCAGAGGAAAAAATTAAAATGATTAGGATCGCCGCCTTCTTTCTCATAGGGCCATCTAAATGCATTTTAAAACTCCTTATTACCAAATGAAGTAGATTCTTTTCTTTCGTAGAGGCATCTGCTAAATTTTGTTTATCCAAGTTGTTTTTTAATTTCGAACTCATGTTGTTTTTTTAAAAATTAAGCATAGTAACCACCGCCATACCCTGCAGGAATATTTTTTGTATTTACATTGTTTAGAATAAAGCTTAAATGTTTGATCTGATTTTTTTCTACGATCTGATGAGCTATGTCGATAAAATCTCGTTTGGTGTATCCCGCTTTAACAACATATAAATTTAAATCAGCATGTTTCATAAACACTAAAGCATCAGAGAGTAATCCAACTGGAGGCGTATCGATGATGATGTATTCATAATGTAATCTCAATTCTTCTATCAATTGTTCCATCATCGGATCTACAATTAATTCCGAGGCATTCGGTGTTCGCGGCCCTGTAAGAATTACTTGTAAATTATCAATGGGAGTATCTTTTATTATTTGATTCATGTTCGCTTTCCCAACTACATAGGAAGTAACACCAATATCATTTTGTAAATTGAATGCATTGGCTTGCTTTGGTTTGTGTAAGTCAAGGTCAACTAATATCACCTTTCTTCTGGCTTTAGCTAACGTGATGGCAACATTTACGGCGCAAAAAGTTTTTCCTTCACTGGCAACGGATGATGTCACTAATAAAACTTTATTCTTGACCTTAGGAGCAAAATAACTGAGATTTGTTCGTATCACCCGAAACGCTTCTGCTACTTGCGACTGTGGGAACTTGTCTACTACCAAGTATTCATTCTCCGCTTCTTTGGTAGATCCAATCACACCAATGATGGGCAGATTCGTTATTTCTTTAAGTTCATCTTTTGTATTAACAAAATTGTAAAACATGCTCTTTATAAAGATCACAAGCATGGAAAGCGCCAAACCAATTCCAATTCCTACGGCCAATGTTTGTACTAAAACAGGTCGTACGGATCCATTACTATATGCAGGTTCTAATACTGTTTTATCAGCTACAATTCCAGCCTTAGCAATGACAGTTTGTGCTCTGGTCTCGAGAAGAAATTCATAAATTTTCGCATAAATTTCAACGTTACGACTAATATTTACAATGCCTCGTTGTGTAGTTGGCATTTGTCGCATCGTTGATTGATACTGGTTCAATTGTCCACTAATGCTATTGATATCATTGGTCAATTTTTTACGAACGTTCAAAACTATTCCCATGATGTTTTGACGGAGAATATTGATTTGTTCGTCAGTTTGTTTTACTAACGGACTACTCGCCGTACTACTAAATAACAAGTTGGTTTTTTTCTGTTGTAAAGCAAAGAGTTCATTAAATGCACTTGATAAGGATGGATCATTTTGCTCTGCTAGTATTGCAGGAGAAATGGCCATGTCGGCATCGTTAGAAGTCAGGTATTCATAAAGCATGTCAATTGACTTTAACTTAATTCCAATTCTATCTTTCTCCGACTCAAACTCTACTACACGCTGGAATAATACACTTTGCTCACTACCTAAATTGAAGGTTGTTTTTTCTCGTTGAAATTGTTCGAGGTTACTTTCAACACCATTCAATTGTCCTTCTACTTCGTTCAATTGTCCATCAATGAACTGAAGTGTATTGTCATTTACTTTTTTGCTAAGAGAAATACTGTTTTCAATGTATATCTCCATCATCGTATTTAAAAAGTCAATTGCTTTTTCGGTTACTTCATCTTCAACAGATATTGTAATTACTGAAGCCTCTTGAACAGGCTCAATTTTTAAAAGTGTTTTATATTTATTAATTAAATTGTTATGATTGTGAAATCTGAATTGATAGGCTACCTCTCCAATCTTTGGATTTTTACTAATAATGGTAGAGTCGGGCATTACTAAAAATGAAAATTTAGAGGTAATCACAGGATCCCCAAAATCCGATTCTCCTCCTTTGTATAGTTCTCAGTTACGATATCCCAGCGGAAACGATTTTTATTTATAATTTTCAGTGAGATGGGTACCTCATATAAAGTAGCATCAATCATTTTCCCCGTTACTTCAAAAGGAGTACCCTTATAAACTTCGCCTGTCTTTATTCTTCCTTCAATATAATAGGAGATATCTAATCCAAGCTTTTTAATGGTCTCATCAATAAAACGAGTCGATTTTAATACCATTATTTCATTGGTCACCTCTTCGCTCTCTGGAACAACAGGTAACGACTCACTCAATGCATCTTTAAATGGATCTTTTGGTGGCTTAATCAAAATTTGAGTGGTTGCCCCGTAAAATTTGGTGGCTTTGTAAAGGTAAAAAATAGCTCCAGAGACCCCCAAGCCTAAAAATAAAACAAACCACATCCAGTTTTTTCCTATGGTAGATAAGGTTCGTTTAATGTCTTTTTGGTCGATGAGACTGTTGCTTCCAATCAGTTTGTTTTCCATATTGATAATAATAAATGTGAAATATTTATTCCGTTTTTGTACGATGATAGAGCTAAATAGGTTCTTTTAAATTTTAAGAACTTCTAAAATTATTTGCGACTGTAATACTAATTGGATTAATAATTTATGCCAATATTTTTTTTGTATTATGCCGACCTACATAGGCTTACGTTTAATCTATCAGGCTATTTCATATGTAGCGTCGGTTTAACGTCACAAAATTAGGATTATTCTCCATCTTTAGTCTTTGATATTCACTTCCATTTCTTCGCCTTGTATGCATTTAACTGCATTAGGGGAGTTGAAATCAAATTGGTTGAAAAAAAGACATTTTAAAAGCAAGAAATGCTATTTTTACTCTCTGTAACATACTTTGCTTAATTTGCGTTAAAAACGAGTAAGAGATTATGTCTTTTTTTCAGCCAATAACAGTATAATCAGCTCTTTGAGTTTGATTGTCAGCTGTTTATGTTAGAAAAAAAGGAATAATTATAATCCATTGCCAATATTTAATATTTATATTATTCATCCAATATTTTCAAAAACCATGAAAAAAGCACTTATCACAGGAATTACAGGACAAGATGGCGCCTATTTAGCTGAATTATTGCTCGATAAAGGGTACGAAGTTCACGGTATTAAACGCCGAAGCTCCATGTTTAATACGCAAAGAGTAGATCATCTTTATGAAGATCCACACGAAAAAGGCATCCGTTTTAAATTGCATTATGGAGATCTTACCGACTCTGTTAATATCATTCGAATTATTAGCGAAGTACAGCCCGATGAAATTTATAACCTCGGAGCGATGTCGCATGTACATGTGAGTTTTAATTCTCCTGAATATACGGCCAATGCCGATGGACTGGGCGCATTGAGAATATTGGAAGCAGTGCGTATGTTAAATATGACGGATCGTTGCAGAATTTATCAAGCTTCAACTTCTGAGCTTTATGGTTTGGTACAAGAAATTCCACAAAGAGAATCTACTCCTTTTTATCCGCGATCACCCTACGCTGTTGCGAAACTGTATGCATATTGGATTTTCGTGAATTATCGTGAGTCGTATAATATGTATGCCGTAGATGGTATTTTATTTAATCACGAATCACCTCTGAGAGGCGAGACTTTCGTTACCCGTAAAATTACACGTGCGGTTACACGGATTGGCCTCGGACTTCAAGATAAAGTGTTCATGGGTAACCTGGATGCCAAACGTGATTGGGGTCATGCTAAAGATTATGTGGAAGCCATGTATTTAATGTTGCAACAAGATAAGCCAGAAGATTATGTTATTGCTACTGGAATCACAACCTCTGTTCGCGATTTTATTATTATGGCATTCCGTGAAATTGGGAATTGAGTTGGAGTGGAGTGGAGAAGCTGAAAATGAAGTTGCAAAATTAAGGCATGCACAAACCCTGAATATGCTCGACCCATCGGACAAGAAGTAGTAAGTATTGATAAAAGATACTATCGTCCAGCAGAAGTTGAATTATTGATTGGTGATCCTACTAAAGCGAAAACGCAATTAAATTGGAGACCTAAATACGATCTTCCAATGATTGTTAAGGAAATGGTTGCCGCAGACATGGAAATCTTTAAACGCGATCGTTACTTAAAAGAAGGCGGACATACGGTTATGAATTATCACGAATAAATAATTTGAAAATTTAATAATTTGAAAATTTGAAAATGAGTTATCGTTTAGCTTCGCAATAAAGAAAAATCAAACTTGTCTAATAAACAGCATGATTTAAGAAGATTATTTTGAATTTAACTTATTATTATGGCAATTGTTCTTTCTTAAGGAGTTTAAGCTCACAACAAAACTAGATTGGATATGAATAATCACATCTAATAATTCATCTTTAATCAACTAATCCATATTCAAATCAGACATTTTCAAATTAACTCATCTTCAAATTTTCAAATTAAAAAGTTTGATTTAAACGAAAAGTTAGAAGTTACTAAGAATGCTAATAGACGAAAAAATATACATCGCAGGCCATCGTGGAATGGTGGGATCTGCTATTGTTCGAAATCTTCATAAACGAGGATTTAATAATTTAATTCTTAAAACATCATCCGAATTGGATTTAAGAAATCAAATGGCGGTAGAAAGTTTTTTTGCAGAAAATCAACCGCACTATGTTTTTTTGAGCGCAGCTAAAGTAGGAGGGATCGTTGCCAATAATACATATCGTGGTGAATTCATTTATGAGAATTTGATGATTCAAAATAACGTGATTCACTATGCCTATAAGTATGGAGTGAAGAAACTATTGTTTTTGGGATCCTCATGTATCTATCCTAAGATGTGTCCTCAACCTATTAAAGAGGAGTACTTATTAAGTGGGTATTTAGAAGCGACCAATGAACCTTATGCAATTGCTAAAATTGCTGGTCTAAAGATGTGTGAGTCATATCGAAAGCAATATGGAGTGGAGATGATCTCAGCCATGCCAACCAATCTGTATGGTCCCAATGATAATTATGATCTAAATAATTCTCATGTCTTACCAGCTTTGATCAGAAAGTTTCATGATGCCAAAACTAAAAACCTAGCTTCTGTTGAAATTTGGGGGACTGGTTCCCCAAAGCGTGAGTTTTTACATGTGGATGATTTGGCTGATGCTTGTGTTTTTTTGATGGAAAATTATAGTGACGAACAACACGTAAATGTAGGTACTGGGGTTGATGTAAGTATTAAAGAATTGGCTGAATTGGTAAAAGAGTTAGTCGGTTTTAAGGGTCAACTTTTATTTAATATCGACAAACCGGATGGCACACCACGCAAATTATTGGATGTTTCAAAAATTCATAATTTGGGTTGGCAACATCGTTTGGATTTAAAAGAAGGGATTCAATCTGTTTTAGCCGAATTGGAAAAGTCGGGGTGGAATTTTGATCGTAAATAGACTATTTTTGAGATGTGTTTTTTTCTAAAATCTTAAATTTTCGTATGTGCATGAACGTTAGTAAATTTAGCTGCTAAAATTAGATAATTTTTTTGCGAGTGAATGGGTTGAAATTTTATCTCGATTTCTCAAATTGAAAATGCCAACAATTGACATTTCTATTTTTCAATTTGCTTTTTAAACCATTTCAATCTCATCGAAAATTTTACATTCAAAATTAATCGTAATCTATTTTTTTTCAGCTATTTATGTTGGAATGGAAAAAATCGCATTAAAAGAACTCAAAATGAGAATAAATAGACCCATTTTTCAGCATCTCGTAATGTAGGGTAATGAGAATTGAAATGCAAGTTTTTCATCTTTTTTTTAATTCTCGTTTTTGAATTCTTACAAGAAATTAATTCTATGAACAAGAAAATTTTGAATTGTTTAAATCTTTTAACCATTGATTTTCAATATTAAATTTGCCAACTATCTCAAATACTGGGTGAAATTTTACAGAAAACTTGCATTGTATCGCTCAACCAAGTAAATTGCGGTAACAAATCCTGAAAAGGAAAATCCATTGAGTTATTGCGAACACTTTAGTCATTCTCGCGAAATGACCAAAGTCTTACCCTCAAAAAGTAATAGTTGTACTCTGGAAACCGGTATAAAAAATAAGCTTAGTGAAAAACTTCTACTACAATTATTTCCTTCCTCTGTTTCTGCGCACTTTGATGTCTATGCGTGGGGAATTCTCATTTTTGGTGGAATCAAAAAAGAAAAATCTAATCAATATAAATTCTATGAAAAACAATTACAAATTCGGAATCTGTTCCCGACGCAACTTAGGTTCGTGGTGGATGGGTGTTATGAGCTTGATGCTCGTAACGATGTTGTGGTCATCGATTGCCAGTGCTCAAACAGCTGCCATCAACGGAACTACTTACCCGATGACTTCGTCAACTGGAGCTTCCTTTCAGGATAGCACTGGTGGCACTGCTGTACTATTCAGCAGTAATGACGACACGCCATCTGGTCTTATTTCATTTGGATCTGGTTTTACCTTCCAGTTCGCTGGTAGGTTTTACACTGGATTCTCTGTTAGTCCTGATGGCTTCATTCGCTTAGGAAGCGCAGGGATCGGACAGTTTACAAACGATCTTACTTCGAATACCAATGTTCCGATCATCGCCGCTTATTGGGATGATTTGGCTACGGGTACCGATGGATATGCTAAATATAAACTGTCAGGAGTTGCTCCTAACAGAATAGCGATTTTTGATTGGTTTGTTACGATACCACGTAATACAGGTGGTCCTGCAAATTCTAGAATTCAAATGTCCTTGTTTGAAAGTACTGGTCAAATAGAATTTGTTTATGGTGGACATACAGATGCTTTAGCAAATTATTCTGTCGGTGTGAGAGATACAATTGCTGGAGTTGGTCAGTTTGCAAGTTTAACTTGTGCTCAACCCATAACTTCTACTACTGCAAGTTATGTTTTAGCGAATAATGCAAATACTACAGCATTTGTTGCAGGAGATAAAATTACATTTACTCCTCCCGCTGCTCCTGCTTCTCCTACTAGTTTGAGTTTTTCTGCAGTTACGGTTAATAGTATGACATTAGATTGGGCAGATGCAACCGGTGAAATTGGATATGTAGTTGAACGTTCTTTAGATGGTATAACATATACTCGAGTGGCTGTATTAGGTGCCAATGCAATATCATATACTGCATCTGGATTAACCGCAAGTCAAACTTATTACTGGAATGTACGTAGTTTAAGCGAAGGTCAAATGAGTGACCCCGCATTAAATGGTAATCAAGCAACCGCTGCAGGTATTGTATGTGGTACTTTTTCTGTAGGTCCTACAGGTACATATGCTACAATTACGGCCGCATTAAATGATATTCGAACGAATGGGTTAAGTTGTTCTGCTATTCTCGAACTTCAAGCTGCTTATACTAGTGGTGGAGAAACTTTTCCAATCTGGACTGGTGGTTTAGGTACTGTTGCAAGTAAAACAGTTACAATTCGCCCTGAACTTGGAGCAGTTGCTTTAAGTATTACAAGCGCTAATTCTTGGACAACTGTTTTAGACTCTTTAACAGAATACCTTACTATTGATGGTCGTCCAGGTGGAGCAGGCGTTGTATCTGAATTAACGACTCAGAATACAGTCCTTACTGGAAGTGCAATGCGCATATTGCAGGAATCTTCAAATAATAACTTTAGTTATATTAATTTCCGCGGTTCTTCTAATACAGTTGCCAATGGTGTTGTCTTTATGGGGGGATCAACAATTGTAGGCGGATCCGGAAATGATAACAATACATTTGATAATTGCGATATTCATGAAGCGGGTACTCTATTCCCAGTAAACTGTTTCATTTCTACAGGCACTGCTAGTGCCTCAAATGATAATAATACTATTTCAAATTGCCGAATTTATAATTTCTATAGTGCCACTTTAGCAACTGTAGGAATAAATGTTGGTGCAGGCAATGTTAGTATGACTATCACTGGCAATCGTATCTATCAAGATGCATCACGTAATTATACAACAGGTAACATTCATAAAGGTATTGTTGCTAATAATACGTTAAGCTCATTTACGATTACTAATAATATTATCGGTTATGCTTCATCTAGCGGAACAGGTACCTATTCTATGGCCTGGGCTGCGACAGCTATTGCCAACCGTTTCTTTGGTATGGATTTGAATGTGGCGATAAGCCCTGTGAGTACCATTAGCGGAAATGAAATAGCTAGTTTTAATATTGCAACCAACAGCACAGGTACTGGATCAGGAGCTCCTTTCTGCGGAATCTGGTTAAATGCTGGTGGTGCTAATATTACTGGGAACACTGTGGGTTCAATGACGGGTACGGATAATATCCTTGTTCGTGGAACCGCAACTGGTGGATCTGCTACTACTGCGAATGTAATTGGTATTGCTCAAGGAGCGGCTTCTGCTTCTTCAATTAGTATATCCAACAATAATATCGGAGGACTTGGTTTCAATGGTATTACTGCTGCATTTGCAAATGCAGCTGCTATTGGTGGTACCGTTTGTGGTATCTTCAATCAAGGTGCAACGACTTTAACAGTTGCAACTAGTAACCGAACTATTAGTGGTAACACAATAGGTGGAACTGGAATTGCTAATAGTATGAGAAGCGGTAATGCTCTGAATGCAGGGTTTACTACTACCGCTAACTTCTCGGTAATTGGTATATTAAATACCGGTTCTACTCGTATGACCATCAGTAATAATACTGTACAGAACTTAAGAGTACCTACTCGTAGCTCTGCAGGTGTTGTTTATGGTATCAGTACAACAACCGGTATCAATACAATCAGTGGTAATACCATTAAAGTTCTTTCTTCAAATGCGAAGAATGTGGCCGCTGCGACTACAGCTCATTTGAATGGTATAAATCATACATCAACTACAGTACCCGTTGCTGGTACAGAGGTGAACATATCTGGAAATACCATCTTTGATTTGAAGATGAGTGCCGATACAGGTAGAGTTGTGGTTAATGGTATTGCTTATACTGGAACTACCACAGTTGGATTTAATCAACTCATCCAAAAGAATTTGATTTATGATTTGAACGATTTAACCACAGCTTCTGATACTGCTAAACACGTGTTTATTGGTATTGGATTATATGGTGGTTTACCAACCGTTCAAAATAATATGATTCAAGTTGGTCTTGGTAATACCAGATCTCAAGATTACTATGGTATTTATAAAGCTAATACAAACATTAATAGAATTTATCATAACTCAGTTTACGTGGGTGGCGATGCTTCAGTTGCTTCAGGGGTACTTCAAGGTAATACCTACGGTTTCCGTCGAGTGAATCGTCCAACTACAGGAAATGATGAAATTATTAATAATATATTTTATAATGCTAGAACTTCTGCCGTGGGTGGATTGCAATATGCAATTGCGTTAGATTCTAACATCAATGTAACTTCTTCTAAAAACGTCCTCTTTGCTGATTTCGCAAATGGTGGTCGTACTGGAATTCGTAATTTAACGGTTGCTTCAAGTTTAACAGACTGGAGAACATTAACAGGCCTTGATTTGAATTCTATTTCTGAAGATCCAAATTATATTGCTCCTGCTGCTTCTACTCCAGATTTACATATTCAACCTTCTCCTGCAGTAACTCCTGTAGAAAGTGCTGGACTTGCAATCTCTGGTCCTGCAGATGATTTCGACGGTCAAGCTCGTGCTGGATTTACTCCAATAGATATTGGTGCTGATGCTGGTGATTTTGTTGCTTCTGGAGACTTTTTAAGCCCAACAATTATTTCTGTAGTAGCTTCTCCTGCAGGTTCTGCTTGTGTTGCTGCTTCAAGATTAGTTTCTGTGGATGCTTCTGATGCTAGTGGCATTTTAGGTGTAGATTTAAATTGGTCATTAAATGGTGTTGCTCAAACAGCAATTGTAATGGTATTTAACGGAGGTACTAACTTATGGGAAGGTACAATTCCTGCTAGTGGTAATGCACTAGTAAGTTTTTCAGCTACCGCTACTGACAATAGTGTAAATTTAAATGCTACAACTAGCGCTTCTCAATCATACAGAGATGAGTATCTATTTGCTGGTTTATCTGCCGGTGTAGATCAAACAATTTGTCCTGGAACATCTACAAATTTAAGTGTGGCATCACCTTACTTAAATTCAATTGTGTTCTCTGAAATCTCAGGTTTTGAATCAGGAAGTGCTGGTGCAGGAGTTCCTGCTCCTGGTATTACTGGATTTGACTATATCGAATTAACCAATATCGGAAATCAACCAGTTGATATTAGCGGTTGGAGACTTGAAGTAACTGGTACTACTCCTGGTGTTTATATTATACCTGCAGGTAATACAGTTCCTGCTGGTGGTACATTTACGCTTGCACGTACCGGTGGTGGTGTAGCAATTCCAGGTTATTATGTTAATTCAACTTTATTATCAATTGGCTCTGGAACTTCTCAAGGTTATATCATTAGTGACCTCGGTGGAAATATTTCTGACGTTGCAGCTATAAATGGTGGAACACCATTTAATCCTGTAGGTTCAGGAACACCTGCTGTTACTGCAGCAATGTGGTCTGGAACAGTTACTAGTTCTGTAAGTACTGCGGGTATTCGTCGTACAGCTTTCAGTGATAGTAATACAGCTGCAGATTGGACAGTCGCTAGTGCTGGTAACTTAACTAACTGGGGTACATTTAACGTAGGCTTAGGAAATATCTTGGTAGCTAACATTTCTTGGTCTTCTGGTGGTACCGGGAGTATTGAGAATGTAACTCCAGTTGCATCCCCAACAGAATATGTTGTTACTTTAAATGATGGTGTTTGTACAGCAACTGATACAGTAAATGTTAACTGGTTTACTACATTGCCTGCTCCTGTTGGAGTGGATTCTATGCATTGTGGAAATCAACAAGCTAAGTGCGATATATATTCAGTTCCAGGTGCTACTGCTTATCGTTGGTATACAACTCCAACTGGTGGAACTCCAGTTCAAAATACTATAGATACAAATTTATTGATCAACGTTGCTACAACAACTACATTCTATGTTGCAGCTTTTGACGGTGTTTGTGATGGACCTCGCGTAGCGGTTACTGAAACTGTTGTTCAACCAGATCCTATTGATATCGTATCTGCATTAGGTAGTTCTATTTGCTTAGGTGAAGTGGATACATTAGACGTTGTTCAAACTGGTTCTACAAATACTTATCTATATACTTGGTCAGGTGATGGAGTTGGAACTTTAAATGTGAACTCCGGTGCTCAAGTTATTTCTACACCAATTGTTGGAGGTGTTTATACCTTCGTTGTTTTAGGTGACGATGCAGCTGCTGGTTGTGTAATTACAGATACTTTAATATTGACAGTAAATAACAATCCTGTTGTTTCTACTAATATTTCATCTGCTATATTATGTTTAGGCGATTCTATTGCACTTTCATCTTCTGCTTATGTTGTAGAAGGTGCTACAGGAACTCCTCCTACATACTTGCCTTCTACCGCAACCGATGTAGACGATGAAGAAATTCTGAATGTTACTTTTGGTTCAATTAATCAATCCTCAACTTGCGCTACTACTGGTAGTGGTCCAGGCTCGGTGTTGAATATGTATTCAAACTATACCGATATTGCTCCTGCAATAGTTGCACCTGGTCAATCAGTTCCATTCTCTGTAACCGTGGGTTATTGTGGATTAACTGCTTATAGTAATACGATGAATATTTATATTGACTGGAACCAGGATGGAGACTTCCTTGATCTTGATGAATTGGCTTTTGCTAAACCTTATGGAGCTGCTGCATTAACAGGTACTGCATATACTGGCAATATTTTAGTGCCATTGACTGCTTTGGGTGGAAGCACTCGTTTGAGAGTGGTTTTAGTAGAATCTACTGTTATTTCTCCTACTGGAACTTATACTTGGGGAGAAACTGAAGATTACTCGATCTTAGTAGCTAGTCAATCAGGTCTTACTTATTCTTGGGCACCTGCTGCTGGATTAAGTGATCCAAATATTTCGAATCCTATGGCAACCCCTGCTGTTACTACGACTTATGTATTAACAGTTGAAAAAACAGCTACTGGTTGCTCTACCACTGCAAACGTTCAAATAGATGTATTGCCAGTTCCAAATACTCCTACAACGAACAACAGTGCACATTGCGGAAATCAGATTCCTACGGCTTCTGTAGATCCTGTTGCTGGTGCAACTGCTTATTACTGGTATGATGCTGCAGTAGGTGGAAATATCCTTCAAGCAGATCCATCTTTAACATTCCTTTCTTCTGTAGGAACAACAACAACGATGTATGTTGCTGCATTTGATGGTTCATGTTATAGTAGTCGTGCTGCTATCACTATTACTGTTTCTACGCCTCCAGCAATTATTGCTTCTGCTGATGATAGCACCGTTTGTTTGGGTTCAACAATTGCTTTATCATCTACTGCAAACGGTTATACTGATTTTGCATGGAGCGTTAATGGTAATGGAAACTTATTGACGAATAATACTCAAAATGTGAACGCAACACCAACTTCTGCTGGCAGTTATAATTATATTGTAACTGTAAGTGGTGGAACAGGTCCAAACTTGGGTTGTGTTACTTCTGATACCGTAGAAGTGGAAGTGTTTAATTTGCCAACAGTAATATCAATTAATATTGCTGATACTACGCTTTGTCAAGGTCAAGCAACGAGTGTTGTAGTTAACGCTATTCCTTCTTCTGTAACTACGGGTCCTCAAACTCCTCCTTCAGGGTATTTAGCTTCTAATGCTACAAATACAATTGATGAAGATATTAATGGAGTTACGTTTGCAACTTTAAATAATACACAAACAGCTCCTAACTGCGCTACTTATACAGATTTCACTTCACTTCCTGCAACAGATCTTACCGCAGGTAGTACTTATCCTATATCTATTAGTATTACGGATTGTGAATTATCAGGATTCTTCTCTGCTGGAACAGCTGTTTACATCGACTATAATAGAGACGGTGATTTCCTTGATGTTAATGAGTTAGCTTATACTAACAACATTACTATTAATGGTCCTCATATTGTGAATGGTTCTATTACTGTTCCATTAACTGCTGTTGCCGGTGTGACTAGAATGCGTGTTGTTAATACGGAGGGTTCTTTGATTCCTACTTCAACAGGTACTTATGGCTACGGTGAAACAGAAGATTACTTAGTTAATGTTTCTAGCTTCGTTCCAACTTTAACATATAGCTGGTCTCCTGCTGGTGATTTTAGTGATCCTTCTGCTGCTAACACATCCTACATTGGATCAAGTGTTGGTGCAAATGTGATTACAGTAACTATTTTGGATACTGTAAGTGGTTGTTCAAATACAGCAAATCGTACTATTTATGTAGATCCAGTTCCTGCAGCTCCGGTTTGCGCTGGAGATACAATTTGCGGTCAAGGTGATGTTACTTTAACGGCTACTGGTTCTTTAAATGAATTGTTCTGGACAGAAGGTAATGGTGGAAATATTCTTGCTGTTAATGATACTTTAGTTCAAAACGTATCTGCATCTGGTTCATTCCAAGTTCGTGAGTTTCCAAATAATTTGGATACTACTGCTGTTGGTTATGATCCTATTCTATACCCTTCTGCTCCTGCTGGTTATTTCCCAACCACAGCTCAAGGTATGTGGTTTAGAGTTGATAATGCAAGTGGTACTATTATTAAGAGTGTAGATATTTATCCTAACGGACCTATCGGAACACCTTATGGTATTGAAATCATCGATTCTTTAGGAAATACAATTGGTTCTGTGAGTGGAGTAACTACCGTTACATTGCCTAACTATGAGACAATTGAAATAAATATTTTCGTTCCTTATAGCACGATTCCTTATGCAATGCGTCCTACATCTAGTCCAAACTTAGCCGTTCATCAGAATGCAACAGTTTCAGGTACCTCTCCTTGGGTAATTGCTGGTGAAATGACCATCATTGCTTATGGTAATATGCCTCCTCTTGCTTCATACTTCGGTGCTACTACGTTTGGTATGTTCTATAACTGGCAGGTAATGCATGGTTGCTTTGGATCATCTTGTATTGCTGATTATGTAGTAAATCCAGCTCCTGCTTTATCAATTACAGCTGGTGGCCCAACTACATTCTGTGGAAATGGTTCTGTATCATTAGATGCATCTGCATTACCTACAGACCCATCTTATGTGAACTTTAACTGGTCTCCTGCAACAGGCTTAAATACTACTACAGGTGGTATTGTTACTGCCAGCGTGAGTACTACTACTACTTATACAGTAACTGCTGATGACGGAATTGTAGGTGGTTGTGCGAATTCAGCTACTATTACAATAACTGTAAACACTGCTCCTTTCGCAGATGCTGGTGTTGTACCTGATACTATTTGTACTACTGCTCCTTATCAATTCAATGGATCAGGTGGATCAGCTAGCTATAAATATGTTGGAACTACTGAAAACTTAGGACAAACTGCAGGATGGCCATTCAATGGTGCAAATGCAGCGCAACGTATGCAATTGTTTGTAAGCGCAGCTGAATTAAATGCAGCGGGCGTCTTCGGACCATCCTTCATAAATAGCGTTGGTTTCAATGTGGTTTCTAAACTAAGTAACCAGCCATATACCAACTTCACGGTAGATATCGATGAAGTGGTAGGTGGGTGTTTTGCAAGTACAACTTATATTGCAATCCCAGGTGGAAACACTGTGTACACTGGTAACTATTCTACTTCTGTTGGTTGGAATGATATTGTTTTCCAAACTCCTTATGCATGGGATGGTGTTAGTGATATTGTGATTCAAACCTGTTTCACAAACGCTACAAACTCCTTGTTCGATATCGTTTATACATCACAGACTCTTGGATGTACTAGTACAAATGCATTGAATGCTGCAGCTTGTGGTGCCGCTACCGGTGCATTGACTGATTTCCGTCCGAATCTGCGTTTCCAAGGTGGTTCAGTGAACTATTCTTGGGCTCCTGCAACTGAATTGGATAATGCAGCGATCTCAAACCCGTTATTCACTCAATCATTGGGTCAGGTAGTCGTCAATATGTGTTGACAGTGACTGATCCTGTTTCAGGATGTACTGCAACGGATACAGCTAACTTCTATGTAAGTCCAACTCCAGTTACTCCTTCAATTGAGTTTACTGGTTTGGATACAACTATTTGTATCTCTGGAACGGTATCATTCTCTTCCATCTTTGTGGATGGTTCATTGCAATGGCAATCATCTTCTGATAATGTGTCCTTCTTTGATATCATTGGTGAAACTGGAAGTACGTTAACAACTGGATTGTTATCTTCAGATACTTACATTCGTTTGAAAGCGTTCTGCGCTGATTCAGCATATTCAAATGTTAAATATGTTAAGGTAAATAATCCTCAAATTGTTTCTACTGTGAATGACACGGTTTGCGGACAAGGTAATGTTACATTAGAAGCTACTGCAAACCCAGGTTATTTCATCCGTTGGTATGCTGATAGTACATTGTCTGGTAACTACCTTGCGAATGGTAGTCCTTATTCAAACATTCGTTACACAAACAGATACCTTCTGGGTAGCTGCACTTGTTGATACGCTTGTTGGATCAGGTGGTGATACACTTACTACAACATTCGCTGGTGGTAATGGTTCTAGTGGTAACTTCTTCGATGTAAATGTTGTTAGTCCTGTTTCCTTAACTGGAATGCGTATAAATAATGGTACTGCTGGAGCTATATGTGAAGTTTGGTATAGAAGTGGAACTCACGTTGGTTTTGAAGGCTCAAGTGCCGGTTGGACACAGATCTTTAATGGACCTGTTGCTGCTGCACAAGGATATGTAGAGGGACTTAACCTTCCTTTAAGTAGTGGTGTAACATCATTCTTCGTCTTCCTTCCTGCAGGTGGTATGACTTATACGAATGGTACTAACTTAGGTGGTGTTGTTTCCTCTGATGCAAATCTTGAATCTTGCAGGTTCGGTTCAAGGTGGAACATTCGGTTCTGGTTTATTTGGAGGTATTCCTACCAGTACTCGTATCTGGAACGGTTCATTGATTTATGCTGTTCCTAATTGCGTAAGTGCTCGTGTCCCTGTAATTGCTGTTGTGAATCCTGCTCCTCCTGTTACTGTTTCACCAACTGCTGCAACTATTTGTGAAGGCAGTTCGGTAAATATAAATGTAACAGCTGGCTTAAGTGATTATACAAACTTCGATTGGGCTCCTGCCGCAGGCTTAGATGTAACATCTGGTACAGCTGTTGTTGCTAGTCCTTCGGTTACTACGTCATATATCGTTACTGCAACAGGAAATATTGATGGTTGTGTAACTTCTGATACCGCAGTTATTACTGTGAATCCTGCTCCGGTGTTTACTCTGTCCCCATCTTCACAAAATTTGTGTAACGGTGATACTGCAGCTATCTCTGTAGTGGTGACTGCACCAGTAAGTGGAAACTATTCTGTGGTTAGTATTCCTCATACGCCAAGCGCAGCTACTTTGACTCAAAGTGCTCCTGCACTTAGGTGATGAAGGGAACCAAAACGTTGCGCTTCCATTTACTTTCAACTTCGGAGGAGTACAATTATACGGATGTTACTATTCATGCAAACGGTCAAATCTTGATGGGTGCTAATAACCTTTCAGCTCAATTTGCTTATACTCCACCTTCTGTATTCGATGCTGCGGCTCCAAATGACTGGGTTGGTTTCTGGGGTGACTTGAATAACTCAGTGGCAAGTACTATTACTTATGATATCGTTGGTTCTGCACCAAACAGAAAATTGGTAGTGAAGTTCAATGCAGTTGATTTCTGGCAATTTGATCCAGGACGTTACTTATCAAATTGAACTTAACGAAACAAGTAACATTGTTGATGTATTCTTAACTAGTGTTAATACGATCAGTTTAAATGTTCGTGCGGTTGGTCTTGAAACTGGTACAGCAGGATGGGCTGCTCCAGGATTTAATGCTGGAACATGGTCTGCTACTAATCAGGCGTTCCGTTTTGCTCCTATTCAAGCTGCTACTATCCAATGGTCAGGTCAAAATATTATTGGCTCAACTACTGGTACAAGCATTCAGGCAGTTCCAAGTACTTCTGGATATTATACATGTACAGTTACCAATCCTTTAACAGGATGTACTAAAGTGGATTCAGTGGCAGTTAACTTTAATGTTTCTCCTTCTCCACAAATTGTTGAGAACGATACTACCTTATGTAACCCTGAATTCATTTATGTACACGTTCAGGATACGGGCGCATACAGTGGAGGTTATCCTTCTGGTACTACATTCACATGGAGTGCCATCGGAGTTCCAATTCCTGATCTGGATTCTATCAGCAGCTCAGGTAATGGTTCTAGCTATTCTGTAATTGTTACATTACCTAGCGGATGTTCTGCTACTTCTGATACTATTACGGTATTAACTAAATCAGTGGCTGTTGTCGATGTAATCAATAACGCTACTTGTAGTGGTGGTGGTTCAATTGAAGTAGAAGTGACAAGCGGTATCGCTAATTACAATTATGTTTGGTCTACAGATTTAGCACAAACTAATATTGTACGTAATGTTACTTTATCATCTAATCGCGATACATTGGCAAACCTTACTGCAGGTACATACTACTTGCAAGTGTATGACGAAGCTGGAACTCCTGCTAGTTGTAATTCAGGTGTGTTAACGTATGTAGTTAAGTGGATCAAATCCAATTGTTGCTTCTGTTACTCCAACGGATATTACATGTTTCGGTAGCTCAAACGGTAATGCTGATGTAACCTGGACAGGTGGTAACGCTCCATTCTCAATTACATGGAGTGATGCAAACTTTGCGAATACAACTCCACGTAGTGTTTCAGTGGCTGGAAACTACAGTGTGATTGTTTCTGACTTGTCAGGATGTGCTGATACGGTTAACTTTACGATCGTAGAGCCAGCTCCTGTATCAGTAACATTTACTTCAACTCCAGAATCATTCCCAGGTGCATTGGATGGTACAGTAACTGCAATTCCTGCAGGTGGTACAGGTCCGTATACAGTTCAGTGGGCAGATGAATTCTTCTCGCCAGCAGGTAGTGGAAACCCACTTACTGGTTTAGCAGCAGGATTGTATTATGGTCTGGTTACGGATGTAAACTCTTGTGATAATAGCGTAACTGTAACTGCTGATAGTATTCGTGTAGATGTGATTTCTAGTGCAACGTTGAATGTGAAAATGATTATCGAAGGATATTATGATGGCTTAGGAGGAATGGTACCAGCTCTTCTAAATGCAGGAGTTGGATTGAGTTCAACCGAAGTTGATACCATCGTAGTAGAATTACGTGATGCGTTAAGTCCATCTACTATGGTACAAAGTGCGACAGTAGTGCTTAACACGAATGATAGTGCTATGGTTACTTTACCAGGAAGTGTGATTGGTAACAGTTATTATATCGCGATCTTCCATCGTAACGCAGTGCAAACATGGAGTGACTTACCAGTATCATTCTCTGGTGTGACCAACTATGACTTCACCACAGCGGCAACGCAAGCATACTTCCAATCAAATTCAAGTAGCTCCTGGTGTGTTTGGTTTCTACGAGGGATGTCAACCAAGATGAGGTAATCGATATCTTCGATCAGATATGATGGATAATGATATCTTCAACTTTAACTCAGGATATGTAGTGACTGACCTTTCCGGTGATGGCGTAGTAGATATCACCGACCAAGCGATCGTTGATAATAACATCACCAACTTCGTTGGATCGATTCATCCATTCTAATAACAATATGGGTATGGGGTAAATCCGCCCCTTTATATTAAGGCACTATAAAATTAATATGAAAAAACAATTCTTACTTTTATGCTGATATTCGTGCTTGATAGCAGTCAATGCACAAAATAATGCGTATGGGGATAATCAAAAGGAAGTAGAGCCTGGAGTCTGGGCGATCTATTCTGGAGATATCAATCAGGATGGAGTTATAGACATTTTTGACCAAGTGGTTTTGGACAATGACCTATCAAATTTCGCCTTTGGCTATGTTTTAACTGACCTTAACGGAGATTCTGTAGTAGATATCACTGATCAGGCTATCTTGGATAACAATTTGGCAAATTTCATTTCTTCTATTACTCCAGTTAATAGTAATAGAATAATGAATCCAACCAATAGTGTGAAAGCGAACAAAAGAGGTATCCAACTAAAGAAGAAATTAACTAAATAAAATAAATAAACAATGAAAACAAAAGTTACACTGCTCAAAACGCTGTTCATGGTACTATGCTGTACCTTGCTCAGCCACGTTGGGTTAGCACAGGTTCCTAATCCGATCCAGTTGCTAATTACGAACGACGCACAAACGGCTCCGAATGTGTATGAGGTAGACGTCTATCTCATTAACATGGGAGCTAATCCATTCCAATTGTCGGGACACCAATATGGTATTACCTACAATGGTTTAATTAAAAATGGTGGTACAATAACTGCTTCGTGGGTTGCTGGTTCTTCACAATTGTCAACACCTTCTCAGTTGCCTTCTGCGTTTACCACAGCTACAAACACGAACCAAATTCGAATTAATCCACCACCTGCACCTGGTTGCGGTGGAGGTTCTATTATCCAAAGTTTGCCCGGTACTCGTGTAGGACGTTTACGTTTAACAAATTCTGTAACTTTTGCTAGTTTAACCCCAAATTTGGGAATTAACTTCGTTACAGGTGGTGCTAATACTAGAACGCAAATTTCGGCGTATGATGGTACAACTTGTTTAAGTACTTTATTATGTACGCCAGTGGTTAATCCAACAGGATGTACAAATCAATATGTTGTTTCTGTAACAAATGCTCAATTAAATCCTCCTCTTTGTACGGCTCCAACCTTATCTGCTACAACGGTAGCGGCTTCTTGTGCTGGTGATGCAAATGGTTCTATTGATTTAACAACAACGGGTGGTAACCCAACTCCATTCGATTTCCTTTGGAGTAATGGTGCAATCACTGAAGATTTAAATGGCGTTGTTGCTGGTACTTATACAGTAACTGTTTCTACTACTATAGGTGGTTGTTCTGTTTCTGCTTCTTATACTGTTGCTGATGGTGCTCCAAATGTTACTTATTATGCAGATGCTGATGGTGATAGTTTTGGAAATGCTTTAGTTTCTATGGTTTCTTGTACTGGTGCTCCAGTAGGATTTGTTACTAACGATACTGATTGTGACGAACTAACAATGCTATTTTCCGGGCTGTGAATTGTGTGGTAGATAAACGCGGTGCGCTTGTCTGCTTAAACCGTGTGCGCCCCGGATATGCTAACAATGACTGTGACGATAATAATATATTAACCCAGGAGTTGCGAAGTTTGTAATTCTATCGATGACGATTGCGATGGTTCAATCGACGAAGGAGTTCTTTAACTTTCTATTTTGATGCTGATGGTGATACTTATGGTGATATTGCAGTAACAACTCAGGCTTGTACTGTTCCATTGGGATATGTAGCCAATGATTTGGATTGTAATGACGGAAATGCCGCTATTAACCCAAGTGCTAATGAGGTTTGTGATGGTATCGATAATGATTGCGATGGTTCAACTGACGAAGGTTTAACTTTCTTAACTTTCTATGCTGATGCTGATGATGATATTTATGGTGATCCTTCTACAGGAGTTTCTTCTTGTAACCCAATCGTAGGTTCAGTAACTAATAATGGTGACTGTAATGATGCAAACGCTGCTATCAACCCAAGTGCTACTGAGGTTTGTGATGGTATCGATAATGATTGCGATGGTTCAATTGACGAAGGTTTAACTTTCTTAACTTATTATGTTGACGCTGACGTTGACGGATACGGTGCTGGTACCAACCGGAGACCAGGAAGAAGGTAATAATGTTGACGTGCGCTGCTGGTACAGGAGTTTCTTCTTGTAACCCAATCCCAGGATCTGTATTAGTTGCTGGTGACTGTGACGATAATAACTTAGCTATTAACCCAGGTGCAACTGAAGTTTGTAACGGTATCGATGATGACTGTGATGGTCTTGCTGATGACGGTTTAACTTTCGTAACTTATTATGCAGATGCTGATGCTGATACTTATGGTAATGCTGCAGTTTCTCAATCAACTTGTAACGGTGCTCCTGTTGGATATGTAATTGATGCTACTGATTGTAATGATGCAAATGCTGCTATTAACCCAAGTGCTAATGAGGTTTGTGATGGTATCGATAATGATTGCGATGGTTCAACTGACGAAGGTTTAACTTTCTTAACTTATTATGTTGATGCTGATAATGACGGTTATGGTGATGCTTCTGCTACAGGAGTTTCTTCTTGTAACCCAATCGTAGGTTCAGTAACTAATAACGGTGACTGTAATGATAACAATGCTGCTATTAATCCAGCTGCTTTAGAAGTTTGTAACGGTATCGATGATAACTGTAATGGTTTGTCTGATGACGGTCTTACTTTCGTAACTTATTATGCAGATGCTGATGCTGATACTTATGGTAACGCTTTAGTTTCTCAATCTACTTGTAACGGTGCTCCAGTAGGATATGTAATTGATGCTACTGATTGTAATGATGCAAATGCTGCTGTTAACCCAGCTGCAACTGAAGTTTGTAACGGTATCGATGATGATTGCGATGGTTCAACTGACGAAGGTTTAACTTTCTTAACTTATTATGTTGATGCTGATAATGACAGTTATGGTGATGCTTCTGCTACAGGAGTTTCTTCTTGTAACCCAATCGTAGGTTCAGTAACTAATAATGGTGACTGTAATGATGCAAACGCTGCTATCAACCCAAGTGCTACTGAGGTTTGTGATGGTATTGATAATAATTGTAATGGTTCTACTGACGAAGGTTTAACTTTCTTAACTTATTATGTTGACGCTGACGTTGACGGTTATGGTGATGCTTCTGCTACAGGAGTTTCTTCTTGTAACCCAATCGTAGGTTCAGTAACTAATAATGGTGACTGTAGCGATAACAACGCTGCTGTTAATCCAGCTGCTCTTGAAGTATGTAACGGAATCGATGATGATTGTAACGGTCTTTCTGATGACGGTCTTACTTTCGTAACATATTATGCAGATGCTGACGGTGATACTTATGGTGACGCTTTAGCTTCTCAATCAACTTGTAATGGTGCTCCAGTTGGTTATGTAATCGACGCTACTGATTGTAATGATGCTAATGCTTCTGTTAATCCAGGTGCTACTGAAGTTTGTAATGGTATCGATGATGATTGCGATGGTTCAACTGACGAAGGTTTAACTTTCTTAACTTATTATGTTGATGCTGACGGTGACGGTTATGGTGATGCTTCTGCTACAGGAGTTTCTTCTTGTAACCCAATCGTAGGTTCAGTAACTAATAACGGTGACTGTAATGATGCTGCTCCTTTAATTAATCCAGGTGCAACTGAGCAGTGTAACGGTGTTGATGATAACTGTGATGGTTTAATCGATAACGGTGTCGTGTTCTCTACTTGGTATGCTGATGCTGATGGTGATACTTATGGTAACGCTGCAGTTTCTCAATCTGCTTGCTCTCAGCCAGTAGGTTATGTACTAGATGCTACTGATTGTAATGATGCAAATGCTGCTGTTAATCCAGTTGCTTCTGAAGTTTGTAATGGTATCGATGATGATTGCGATGGTTTAACAGATGATGCCGACCCTTCAATTTCTGGTCAGTCTACTTGGTATGCTGATGCTGATGGTGATACTTATGGTAATGCTGCCTCTTCAGTTTTAGCTTGTAATATGCCTGTAGGTTATGTTGCTGATGCTACTGATTGTAATGATGCAAATGCTGCTGTTAATCCAGGTGCAACTGAAGTTTGTAATGGTATCGATGATGATTGCGATGGTTCAACTGACGAAGGTTTAGTTTTCTTAACTTACTATGTTGATGCTGACGTTGACGGATTCGGTGCTGGTACAGGAGTTTCTTCTTGTAACCCAATCCCAGGATCTGTATTAGTGGTGACTGTGACGATAACAACGCTGCTGTTAACCCAGGTGCAACTGAAGTTTGTAACGGTATCGATGATGACTGTAACGGTCTTTCTGATGACGGTCTTACTTTCGTAACTTATTATGCAGATGCTGACGGTGATACTTATGGTAACGCTGCAGTTTCTCAATCAACTTGTAACGGTGCTCCAGTAGGTTATGTAATCGATGCTACAGATTGTAACGATGCAAATGCTGCTGTTAACCCAGGTGCTATTGAAGTTTGTAACTCAATCGATGATGATTGCGATGGATTAGTTGACGAAGGTGTAACTCTTACTTTCTATGCTGACGTAGATGGTGATGCTTATGGTAACGCTGCTTCTACTATCCAAGCTTGTTCTGCTCCTGTAGGATATGTTGCTGACAACACAGATTGTGATGACAATAATATTTCTGTTAACCCAGGTTCTGCTGAGGTTTGTGGTAACTTGATCGATGACAACTGTAATGGTACTGTTGATGAAGGTTGTACTTGTGTAAATCCTCCTACTGCTAATGCAGGAAGTGATGCAGTTATCTGCTCAGGTTCTAATGTAACACTTGCTGGTTCTATCGGTGGTGGTGCAACTAACGGAACTTGGTCTACTTCAGGTGATGGTTCATTCTCTCCAAGTGCTTCAGTATTGAATGCTGATTATATCCCAGGTGCTGCTGATATCCTTGCAGGTACTGTAACTTTAACTTTAACTACTGATGCTCCTCTAAACTGTACTCCAGCAACGAGCTCAATGATCATTACAATCCAAGAGAACCCAGCTTCTCCAGGTGCAATTAGCGGTCCTACTCAATTATGTAATCCTTTCAATACAACTGTAACTTATAGCATTGCTCCAGTAGCTGGTGCTACTTCTTACACTTGGTCAGTTCCAAATGGTACTGTTCTATTGTTTGGTCAAGGTACTACTAGTATCACTGTTAACTGGCCTTTCGCAGCTATCCATGCTGGTGTGGTTGGTAACGTTTGTGTAACTGCTAACAATAGCAATAGCTGTGGTAGCGGAACTCCAAGTTGTCTTGGTATCTCTGTTCAGTTGTCTACTCCTGTAACTCCTCCATCTATCTCTGGTGCTGCTAAAGCTTGCCCAACAGATGTGGTGACTTATTCTATCGCAACCGTTGCTCGTGCTAGCTCATATTTATGGACAGTGCCTGCTGGTGCTGCTGTAGTTGCTGGTCAAGGAACTAACATTGTATCTGTAGAATTTAGTGCTGGTTTCACTGGTGGACCTATCACAGTTTCTGCAGTGAATGGTTGTGGATCTAGTCCTGTTCGTTCTCGTAACATCTCTCTTAACATCCTTCCTGCTTCTGCTTCTATCTCAGGTCAGAATTCTGGAGTATGTAATGCTACTGGTGTAAGTTATACTGTTACTCCTGTTGTAGGAGCTGCAAGTTACTTCTGGTCTGTTCCAACAGGTGCTACGATCGCAAGTGGTCAAGGTACAGGAACAATCATGGTTGACTTCTCTGGTTCTTATGGTGGTGGTGCAATATCAGTTGTTGCTCAAAATGGTTGTGGAAATGGTGCTGCTCGTAGCTTCACAGTTACTGGTGCTCCAGGTCAAGCTTCTCCAATCACTGGTTCTGTAGGTCTATGTGCTAATCAGAATTACATTTATGATGTAAATACAATTGCTGGTGCATCTACTTATACTTGGACTGTTCCATCTGGATTCGTAATCAATTCTGGTCAAGGAACTAAAACTATTAATGTGAAAGCGGGTGCTAACCCTGCAAGCGGACTTACAATCTCTGTTCGTGCATCTAATGCATGTGGAACAGGTCCTATCCGTTCAATTAATGGAATTAGCATTACTCTTTGCCCTCGTATTGGTGAGGAAGGTGCAATGAATATCGTTGCTTATCCAAATCCAGTTAATGATCTTCTAAACGTAAGCTTCACAAGCGATAAGAATCAAGATGTTCTTGTTACTATGATGGATGCTGCCGGTCGCGTTGTTCTTAACGATAACCGTAACGCTGATGAAGGGGTTAACAAGTTTGAAGTATCAGTAAAAGGTATGGCTTCTGGTATTTATACTATGCAGTTACGTACTTCTGATACAGTACAAAAAGTTCGTGTCGTAGTTGAATAATCTCTGCTGAGGTTTTTAACGAAACATATTTATTCCAAAACCCCGAAGCATTGCTTCGGGGTTTTGGTTTTTTATTGAGATTTAGTGTTGGCCATGTTTAAAAATGTAAAACGTTTGCAGAATTCAGTAATGGCAGCTGAATTAGACAAACCGAATTGAACTTTTGGTCCAATAGGATTTTTTATTATACCGTCCAGCTTCTAAGTGTACTATAGGTTATTTCAAATCATGAGCTGGGAGCACTCTAATTTTTTAAAGCTCTGAAGCACTTGAACACTATTTTGAGAGTGAAGTTTTTTCTTTTTGCGCGCCGCATCGCTCAAATCAAAAAGTCGACACTTCTAAATGTAATTTAATTTAATTTTTGACTCTTATCTTGAAGAAGGATATTGTGCATTTTTTTTGCAAATGAAATCCTTTGAATAAATAAATTTTATGAAAACCTGAGATTTTAACATTGAAACTATTTATTGACAAAATGTAGTTAAATCGTAATGATCTGAATTGCCACCATCCTTATTAGTAACAAAACAAATATTCCATTCGCAAATAGATAAACTTTAAACTTTGTTTTTCATTGGTATTGTTTAACCATATTTGTCTTATGATTATTATGAGTGGTCTTTTCCATTTGCAAAGGAGCTCCCTGAATTTATTGTTTTCAGAAAATAGTTTTGTCTTTAATGTTATTACATTCGAATAAAGGTTGACATTAACAATGTAATGCTAGTAACCTCTCAATCATAATTAGATTATTCTACCAAAAGACTAAATACGTTTTGTTGGTTACAAGTTGGAATGGTTACTCTTCTATACAATAAATTATTTCTGATCTTGGATGGGGAGGGCTCAGTGAGAACTTTCAATCAAAATTATTTCATCACCATTTTCAAAAAATGTAGTCAAAAATCAAATTAGTTGGAGGAATTATTTTTTTTGCGTCCTAATTCAAAATTCTATATCGAAATTTAATAACTCTAAAGAGCTTAATTAACACAGTTAAATTTATTTTTATTGTTTCGAGAAGACTGTTATGGAATTGATGAATATCAGACTCTTATATCATATTATTTTTTTTCATAGGGGTATAAATCCCAGCAATTTTTTTTTAGAAATTAGAGTTGAAGTTATCTATTTATTTTTTATGAAATGAAGCTAAACTTTACAGTGAAATTCATAGTAAAACTGAGAGTTTGTCAATCATCAAATTTCATTTTTACCATTGAGGAGAAGAAAATTTATTTGATCCATTAATAGGAATTTGATTTGAAAAAGGTTCTCGAATATTTATTCCGATATGCAGAATATAGGTGTTGCAAATTAAAGCATTATCCTATTCCCTTGAAGAAGATGTTTAAGCTATAATTGCTCTTCATTAGTGCATTTCTTCTTACAACAATATATTTTTTGAAAAGAATTGTGCTAATTTACTTTGGAGGTATTGTAAAGTCACACTTTCATTTTTTTGAAATGTAGTAATTTGATTCACTTCCAGATTATTTATCGATTAATAAATGCAGTTAATATTAATTTTACTATCACGATTCTTGTAATGGAAAATAGTTAAGAGGAAATAATATTCAGCATGATTAGAGCGCTGAATTTAAACTACTATGTTATAATAAAAATTGTGAAATTCTTAGATTAAGAAAACGCATACTGATTTTTTTAGTTTTAATGGGCTCTTTTGGATTCAATTTAATTTAAGAAAGGTAAATTTGTTAATGAATTTTTGCGATTCAGATATCTATTTTAATATGATTTTAATTTTCGAAAAGGTAATTTCATCAATTACCTTTGTTCATTAAAGGTGTTTTCGTGAATAATTTCCACCTTTTTTATATAATACTTTGCATTAAATATCGATTAAGAAAACTTATTAATTTATTGGATAAAGTTGCTTTTGTAAAAATCTACGAAAAACACCCTTTGATTTACCATTTAAAATTTTTTTGTGAAAACTATTGCGGTATTGCCTTTAATACATTCCTTTACTTATGTAAGTTAGATTTTAAACGAAAATAACCACAAAGCCCTGAAAATTGACTGCGTTCTTTTTCATTTTCTTTTCTATTTGCGTCTTTTAAATATACATCTGAGGATTAAATGAGTTAAAAGTAAATATTAAGTATGCGTGTGCGATAGCAAAAAGAAAATTGAATCGCCCTTCTAAACTTTCAAAATGATAACTTTCAAGAAAAAAAAGGGTAGAGTGAAAATATTAAAAAAATAAAATCAAAACTGAAAATAAATTATGAAAATGAAAGTTACTCAACTTAAAATGCTGTTGATTGTACTCTGTTGTGCTGTCTTTAGCAAAATTGGCTTCGCACAGACGCCAAGTAGCATCCAAGTGTTAATCACGAATGATGTTCAAATATCACCTACTCAATATGATTTTGATATTTATTTGATCAATATGAGCGGTGGTAATTTTCAATTGTCAGGACACCAGTATGGTATTACATACAATGGTGCTATTAAAAATGGTGGAACACTTACTGCTTGGGTAGGTGGTAGTTCGCAGTTGAGTACGGCGAGTCAAATTCCATCAGCATTTAATACTTCTACAAACCCAAACCAAATTCGAATTAATCCACCGCCTGCTCCAGGTTGTGGAGGTGGTTCTCTTATTGCAGGTTTACCTGGAACACGTGTTGGGACCTTGCGTATGACGAATTCTATTCCCTTTGCGAGTTTGCAACCGAACTTAGGAATTAACTTTGTGACAGGTGGAGCTAATACAAGAACTCAGATTTCTGCTTATGATAATTCTACTTGTTTAAGTACCTTGCTTTGTACTCCTGTTGTTAACCCAACAGGATGTTTAAATACTTACGTTGTTACTGTTAGTAATCCTGTCCTAAACGCTCCTACTTGCTCCGCTCCAACTTTGTCTGCAACTTCTGTTGCGCCAACTTGTGCCGGTGATGCAAATGGTTCTATCGATTTAACAACTCAAGGTGGTACACCAACTCCATTCACTTATGCATGGAGTAACGGTGGTTCTACAGAAGATCTTAGCGGATTAACTGCTGGTACGTATACTGTAACTGTAACAACTCAAACAGGAGGATGCTCTGCAACGGCTACTTATACCGTTGATCCAGGTGCTGCCAATGTTACTTATTATGCAGACGTTGACGGTGATACTTATGGTAATATAAATGTGACTTCGGTTTCTTGTACTGGTGCTCCAGTTGGTTTTGTGTCTGATGCAACAGATTGTAACGACGGTAACGCTGCTGTGAATCCTGGTACAGCTGAAGTTTGTAATGGTATTGATGATAACTGCGACGGAAATACGGACGAAGGTTTAACTTTTCTTAACTTATTATGTTGACGGTGACGGCGACGGATACGGTGCTGGCTCTGGAACTTCTTCTTGTTCTCCAATCGTTGGTTCAGTAACTAATAATACTGATTGTAATGATAATAATGCAGCCATCAACCCAGGAGCTGTTGAAGCTTGTAATGGTGTTGATGATGATTGTAATGGTTTAATAGATGATGGCGTTGTTTCTCTAATGTATTATGTTGACGGCGACGGCGACGGATACGGTGCAGGTTGGTACTCTTTCTTGTTCTCCAATCGTTGGACCGTAACAAATATACGGATTGTAATGATAATAATGCGCAGTTAATCTGGCTACGAAGTGTATGGTATTGATGATAACTGTGACGGAAATACGGACGAAGGTTTAACTTTCTTAACCTATTATGTTGATGGTGACGGCGACGGATACGGTGCTGGTACAGGTACACTTTCTTGTTCTCCAATCGTTGGTTCTGTTTTAGTAGATGGTGACTGTAATGATGCAGTTGCTACCATCAACCCCGGTGCTGTTGAAGCTTGTAATGGTGTTGATGATGATTGTAATGGTTTAATAGATGATGGCGTTGTTTCTCTAATGTATTATGTTGACGGCGACGGCGACGGATACGGTGCAGGTACAGGTACTCTTTCTTGTTCTCCAATCGTTGGATCTGTAACAAATAATACGGATTGTAATGATAATAATGCAGCAGTTAATCCAGGTGCTACCGAAGTATGTAATGGTATTGATGATAACTGTGACGGAAATACGGACGAAGGTTTAACTTTCTTAACTTATTATGTTGACGGTGACGGCGACGGATACGGTGCTGGTGCTGGAACTTCTTCCTGTTCTCCAATCGTTGGATCTGTATTGGTTGATGGTGACTGTAATGATGCAGCTGCCGCAGTTAATCCAGGTGCAACCGAAGTTTGTGATTTAATCGATAACGATTGTGATGGTTTAACCGACGAAGGTGTTCTTTCTACATTCTATGCTGATACAGATGGTGACAGTTATGGAGATGCTTCTTCATCTACTCAAGCTTGTTCTGCTCCTGTAGGATATGTTACGGATGCTACTGATTGTAATGATGCAAATGCAGCAGTTAATCCTGGTGCAACTGAAGTTTGTAACTCTATCGATGATGATTGCGATGGTTTAACTGACGAAGGTTTATCTCAAACTACTTATTATGCAGATGCTGATGGCGATACTTATGGTGACGCTTTAGTTTCTCAATCTACTTGTAGTGGTGCTCCTGTTGGATATGTAACAGATGCTACGGATTGTAATGATGCTGTTGCTTCTATTAATCCAGGTGCAACCGAAGTTTGTAATGGTATCGATGATGATTGTGATGGATTAACTGATGAAGGTTTAACACCAACAACTTATTATGCGGATGCAGATGGTGATGGTTTCGGTAACCCTGCAATCTCACAAACAACTTGTAGCGGTGCTCCAGTTGGATACGTAACTGATGCTACTGATTGTAATGATGCAAATGCTGCTATCAATCCAAGTGCTAGTGAGGGTTTGTGATGGTATCGATAATGATTGCGATGGTTCAACTGACGAAGGTTTAACTTTCTTAATTTATTATGTAGATGCTGATAATGATGGTTATGGTGATGCTTCCAGGTTTCTTCTTGTAATGGCGCTCCTTCGTAGGTTCAGTAACTAGATGCAACGGATTGTAATGATGGCAAATGCTGCTATTAATCCAGCTGCTGTTGAAGTATGTAATGGTATCGATGATGACTGTAATGGTCTTTCTGATGACGGTCTTACTTTTGTAACTTATTATGCAGATGCAGACGTTGACGGATACGGTGATGCTACAGTTGCTCAATCAACTTGTAACGGAGCTCCGGTTGGATATGTAATTGATGCTACTGATTGCGATGATAATAATGCTGCCGTAAACCCAGCTGCTGCTGAGGTTTGTAACGGTATCGATGATAACTGTAATGGTCTTACTGATGAAGGTTTAACATACTTAACCTATTATGTAGATTTTGATGGTGATGGTTATGGTGATGCTAATGCTGCAGGAGTTTCTTCTTGTAACCCAATTGTTGGTTCTGTAACGAATAATAATGACTGTGATGATAATAACGCTGCTATTAATCCAGCTGCACAAGAAGTGTGTGACGGTATCGATAATGACTGTAATGGTCTAACTGATGACGCACTTACTTTCGTAACTTATTATGCTGATGCAGATGGTGACGGATATGGTGATGCAACCATTTCTCAATCTACTTGTAACGGAGCTCCTGTTGGATATGTAACAGACGCTACAGATTGTAACGATGCAAACGCTGCTGTTAATCCCAGGTGCTACTGAAGTTTGTAATGGCATCGATGATGATTGTAACGGTTTAACCGATGATGGTCTTACTTTCTTAACTTATTATGTGGATGCTGACAATGATGGTTATGGTGATGCTTCTGCTACAGGAGTTTCTTCTTGTAATCCAATCGCAGGTTCAGTAACGAATAACGGTGATTGTAATGATGCTTCTGCTATAGTTAATCCAGGCGCTCCTGAGCAATGCAACGGAATTGATGATAACTGTGATGGTTTAATTGATAATGGTGTTGTCTTCTCTACTTGGTATGCTGATGCTGATGGTGATACTTATGGTAATGCTGCAGTTTCTCAATCTTCTTGCTCTCAACCTGTAGGTTATGTTCTTGATGCAACAGATTGTAATGATGCTAACGCAGCTGTTAATCCAGGTGCTACTGAAGTTTGTAACTCAATTGATGATGATTGCGACGGATTAGTAGACGAAGGTGTAACTCTTACTTTCTATGCAGATGTTGATGGTGACGGTTATGGAGATGCTTCTTCTTCTACCCAAGCTTGCTCTGCTCCTGTAGGATATGTTTCAGATGCTACTGATTGTAACGATGCAAATGCAGCGGTTAATCCTGGTGCTACTGAGGTTTGTGACTTAATCGATAACGATTGTGATGGTTTAATCGACGAAGGTGTGCTTTCTACATTCTATGCTGATACAGACGGTGACGGTTACGGAGATGCTTCTTCTTCTACTTTAGCTTGTTCTGCTCCTGTAGGATATGTTTCGGATGCAACTGATTGTAATGATGCAAATGCAGCGGTTAATCCTGGTGCAACTGAAGTTTGTAACTCTATCGATGATGATTGCGATGGATTAGTTGATGAAGGTGTTCAATTGACTTTCTATGCAGATGTTGACGGTGATAGCTATGGTAATGTAAATTCATCTACACAAGCTTGTTCTGCACCTATTGGATATGTTTCAGATGCTACAGATTGTGATGATAATAATGTTTCTATCAATCCTGGTGCCGCTGAAATATGTGCTAACTCAATTGATGATAACTGTGATGGTAATATCGACGAAGGATGTGGTTGTTTAAATCCTCCAACTGCAAATGCTGGATCAGGTCAAACAATTTGTCAAAATGGAACCGCTACTCTTAATGGTTCTATTGGTGGTGGTGCTACAAATGGTACTTGGTCTACTGCAGGAGATGGAACCTTCTCTCCAAGTAATACCGTACTAAATGCAGATTATACTCCAGGTCCTCTTGATATTTTAGCTGGTTCTGTTGTGTTAACGCTTACTACCGATGCTCCACTTAATTGCACACCTGCAACAAGTAATACAACAATTTCAATTAGTTCAAATCCACCTTCTCCAGGTGCGATTTCAGGTCCTGCAACATTATGTAATCCTAATAATTTAGTGATCACCTATAGCATTGCTCCAGTACCAGGCGCTACTTCATATACTTGGTCTGTTCCTGGCGCAACAATTATTTTGTTTGGACAAGGTACTACAAGCATTTCTGTGAGATGGCCGTTCTCAGCAATTCATGCTGGCGTAGTGGGTAATATCTGCGTAACTGCAAATAATAGTAATAGCTGTGGTAGCAGTAATCCAAGTTGTCTTGGGATTTCTGTTCAATTAGCTACTCCTGTTACTCCTCCTTCTATCTCCGGTGCTGCTAAAGCTTGTTCTGGTGATGTCGTGATTTATTCTATCGCAAATGTTCATCGTGCCGATTCTTATAATTGGGTGGTTCCTGCTGGAGCAACTATTACAAACGGACAAGGTACTAGTATCATTACTGTATCATATGGCCCATCTTTCGTTGGTGGATCTATGACTGTAACTGCATCAAATGCTTGCGGAACAAGTCCTGTTCGTTCAAGAAACGTAACTCTTAATGTCCTTCCAGCTTCTGTAGCTATTGCAGGTCAAGCTTCAGGAGTTTGTGGATCTTTAGCTGTAAATTACACAGCAACTGGTGTTGTTGGAGCCGCATCTTATTTGTGGACAGTTCCTGTAGGAGCTACTATCATGAATGGTCAAGGAACGGCATCTATTGATGTTGATTTCTCAGGAGCATTTGGTAGTGGTGCTATTTCTGTAGTTGCTCAAAATGGTTGTGGTAATGGTGCTGCTCGTAGCTTAACCGTAACGGGAACTCCTGCTCAAGCGGCTCCAATCGTTGGTGCAACCCTATTATGCGCAGGTCAAAATTATATTTATGATGTGCCTACAATAGCTGGTGCTGTAACCTATACTTGGACTGTTCCTTCTGGATTTGTTATTAATTCAGGTCAAGGAACAAAAACAATTGATGTTAAAGCAGGTCCTGTTTCAGCAAGTGGTCTTACCATAACTGTTCGTGCATCTAACGCATGCGGAAACGGTCCATCGCGTGTGAAGAATGGAATTAGCATTACGAATTGCCCACGTATCGGTGATGCTTCTGCAATGAATATTGTTGCTTATCCAAATCCAACAAGCGATCTTCTTAACATTAGCTTCGATAGCAATGCTAATCAAGATGTGCTTGTAACCATGATGGATGCTGCTGGTCGACTTGTAATCAGCGAAAACCGTAATGCGGATGAAGGTGCAAACAAATTTGAAATGTCAGTGAAAGGAATGGCTGCTGGTATCTATACTATGCAATTTAGAACTTCTGATTCAGTTCAAAGTATTCGTGTAGTGGTTGAATAAATAATCATCCATTACCCTGTAGCGAGTTTACTCTGCTACTGGATATTAATAATTTTCCAATGCCCCAAAGCGTGTTTACACTGCTTTGGGGCATTGGTCTTTTAAATAAACATCCTTATCCAGTAGGGTGTTTGCTCTGCTTCCCCTGAATCGTGTTTACTCTGCTACCCCCAGTAGCGTGTTTACTCTGCTACCCCCAGTAGGGTGTTTGCTCTGCCAACCCTGAATCGTGTTTACTCTGATTCAGGGGGGCATTGGTCTTTTAAAGTAATTAAGGTCTACGTAAATAAGTAATAAGATTTAGATTTATTATAACTTAGATATTACTTTTAGAGACACAGGTGCAATTAAAATAGTTTAGTTTAAAGTAGTTCTGTATACCATACTTTATATTTTATAGGGATATTATAATAATTAATCCATTAAATTTTTGATCACGTCGTCGTATGGGCAGGTAGTACCTGCCTATACGACGACGTGATATTTATAGAGAGAGAATCCTTGTTGAGACAAGGCATGCCTTGTCTCAACAAGGTCATTGGCAAATAAATTTCGATCCCGCAAGATGGTTTACTTGTTCAGAAGACCCTCATTATGGTCTATAATTTATTGAGTATGACATGTTGAACCATTACATTTTATGGAGTCCTAATAGATTACTAATTTCACCCCATGCAAAACAGTACCCCACATTATTTGCTTGAAGTAAAAAACCTCTCTGTTTCTTTTCGAAATGAAAAAACCGTTTTTAAAGCAGTTGATGATATTTCATTTACCATCCAACCAGGAGAAACAATAGGAATAGTTGGTGAATCTGGATCAGGAAAATCAGTGACCTCTTTATCATTGATGAAATTAATAGCCCAGCCAGCCGGAAATATTGATAGTGGATCCGCTTCATTGCATACAAAGTCAAACGGAATCCTTAATCTCTTATCACTCTCCGACAAGGAAATTCGTAAATACAGAGGGAATGATATTGCTATGATTTTTCAAGAACCAATGACCTCTCTTAATCCCGTGTTTACTTGCGGCGATCAAGTTGCAGAAGCATTACGACTTCATAAAAAAATGTCGCGCAAGGAAGCGCGTATCGAAACAATAAAACTTTTTAATAAGGTGAAGTTGCCAAGAGCCGAATCTATGTATGATTCGTATCCGCATCAACTGAGTGGTGGACAAAAACAGCGCGTCGTTATTGCCATGGCCATTTCCTGTGAGCCTAAAATATTAATTGCTGATGAACCTACCACAGCCTTAGATGTAACCGTACAAGCCACCATATTGGAATTACTCAAGGAGTTGCAACAGGAAACAGGGATGGGAATGATTTTTATTACCCACGATCTTGGTGTCATTTCTCGTATCGCAAATAAAGTGTTGGTGATGTATAAAGGGAAGGCCGTTGAACAAGGAAGCGTTGCTGAAATTTTTGAAAACCCAAAACATCCATATACTAAAGGATTACTGGCATGCCGACCCGCAAAAAATATTTCAATGAAACGTCTTCCAGTTATTGGCGATTTTATGAGTATTGATGCAACAGGTAACTACCACGAAACAGGAGAATCAGTAAAGGAAGTGTTAGCTCGGTTAAAAGTGGAGGATGGCGACCGTGAATCGAAAACCGATAGCTATCGGGTTCAAGAGCTAAAATCTAAAACTCCTTTGTTGAGTATTCGCAATTTACAAACCTATTTTCCCATCAAAAAGGGACTCTTTGGAAAAGTAACCGGTGAAGTAAAGGCTGTTGACGAAGTTAGCTTTGATGTGTATAAAGGAGAAACACTCGGACTTGTGGGTGAATCAGGCTGTGGTAAAACAACTCTCGGTAGAAGTATTCTCCGATTAGTAGAACCAACAGGGGGAGAATTAATATATAACGGTACGGATATCCGCTCTTTGGATGCAACAAAGCTAAGGTTGTTCAGAAAACAAATGCAACTCATTTTTCAGGATCCTTATTCCTCCTTAAACCCCCGACTCACTGCTGGCACCGCTATTCAGGAACCCATGAAAGTTCACCAACTTTATTCGAATGATAAAGAACGAAAAGAAATGGTGCTCCAGTTGTTAACGAAAGTGGGATTGAAGGAAGAACATTATCATCGATACCCACATCAATTTTCAGGAGGGCAACGTCAGCGAATTTGTATCGCTCGAGCGCTTTCCTTGAATCCAGATTTTATTATTTGTGATGAATCCGTTTCGGCGCTGGATGTTTCAGTACAAGCGCAGGTGCTAAATTTGTTGAATGAATTAAAGGAGGAAAAAGGATTAACTTATATTTTTATTTCACATGATTTGTCCGTTGTTCGATTTATGAGTGATCGGATGTTGGTGATGAACAAAGGACGTATCGAAGAAATGGGTGATGCTAACGAAGTGTATAATAACCCAAAATCAGAATACACTCGTAAATTGATAGAAGCAATTCCGTTGTAAGATGGATGATATTGAAAAAAGAAAGAAGAATTATACTCCCGAAATTGCATGGTTGAAAATTGCGCGCTGGTGTGCATATCAAGAAAGAAGTCAACAAGAAGTTCGCGATAAATTGTATGAGTACGGTTTGTATTCTAAAGATGTTGAACTTTTAATTTCAAGATTGATTGGCGATAATTTTTTAAACGAAGAACGTTTTGCCATTGCATTTGCTGGCGGGAAGTTTCGACAATTGGGCTGGGGCAAAATCAAAATTAAAGCTGCACTTAAGCAGAAAAGAGTTTCGGAGTATTGTATGCGAAAGGCACTTTCTTCCATCAACGAAAATGAATACTGTTCTAAGTTGGAAAAAGTAATTACAAAACGTTCGCGCGAAGAGAAGGAAAAGAATCCGATGAAACGTATGTATAAACTCGCTCAATATGCAATCTCACGTGGCTTTGAATCTGATTTGGTTTGGGAAATTTTAAAGGCAGAGTAAGGATTTAAGCGTATTCTTCCTTTATAATTTTTCATTTGAAGAAGCTGATTTTTAACCATGATGAATCGATTTCCAATCAAATTACATCCTATTCCCATTTTGCTTACTATCTTTGCACCATTATGTTTATAGAGCAATTAAAAGAACTTTCCGATCGTGTCGATGCTCTGAGGAGGCATCTTTGACGTCGATCGTCGATTGCAACAAATAGCTCAAGAAGAGCAACTTACGCACGCACCCGATTTCTGGGATGACCCAAAGCGAGCCGAGAAAATCCTTAAAAAGATTAATCAAAAGAAATACTGGACAAACGCCTTTACCGAGGTTCAAAGTGCTGTAGATGATCTTTCTGTTCTTTTTGATTTTCAAAAAGCAGGTGAAGCAACCGAACAAGAAGTGGATGCTCTCTATGCTGAAACGGGAAAGAAAATTGAAGATCTAGAGTTTAAAAATATGCTCAGTGGAGAAGAAGATCGCTTTAGCGCTGTGCTTACTGTGAACTCAGGTGCAGGAGGAACAGAAAGTCAAGATTGGGCTTCGATGTTGTTACGTATGTACTTGAGATGGGCCGAACGTCACAATTATAAAATTACAGAAATCGATTATTTAGATGGCGATGGTGCAGGTATTAAATCTGCTACCTACGAAATTGAAGGTGATTATGCATACGGTTATTTGAAAAGTGAAAATGGTGTGCATCGTTTAGTGCGCATCTCTCCCTTCGATTCAAACGCACGTCGACATACTTCGTTCGCATCCGTATTTGCATACCCCATGATTGATGATGACATCAATATCGAAATTAAAGATGCCGATATCAGTATTCAAACTTCACGTTCAGGTGGAGCAGGTGGACAAAATGTAAATAAAGTAGAAACGAAAGTTCAACTAACACATCACCCCACTGGAATCGTGGTGGTATGTCAAGTAGAACGTACACAAGGTGGAAATAAAGAGCGCGCCATGAAAATGTTGAAGTCGCAGCTATATGAATTAGAAGTGCGTAAACGCGATGAAGCAAAAGCAGCGACCGAATCTTCCAAGAAAAAAATTGAGTGGGGAAGTCAAATTCGTTCTTATGTTTTGCACCCCTATAAACTCGTGAAAGATAATCGCACCGACTACGAAACCTCCGATACCCAAGCCGTCCTCGATGGCGAAATTGATGAATTCATTAAAGCCTATTTGATGGAGTATAGTAGCGAAGTAAAAGAACCAATATAAACCATAATTGGAAAATGAACCACGGAGACACAGAGGCACGGAGACCCACGGAGATAAAATTTAATTCGAATTTTACTCAGAAAGAATTAGGTGATCTTTCTTTCAAAATCATAGGGTGTGCAATTGAAGTACACAAACATTTAGGGCCAGGATTGCTTGAATCAGTTTACCATTCCTGTTTGTTTGATGAGTTAGAAAATGCAGGATTATGGGTGCAGTCAAGAGTAAAATTACCTGTAAATTATAAAGGAAAAGAATTAGGCGACTTACTTGAGATTGACTTGTTAATTGAAAATGCAATTGTAGTAGAGTTAAAAGCGGTTGAAATTATGCATCCGGTTTGTAAAGCACAATTGTTAAGCTATCTGAAGTTAAGTAAAATGCCCAAAGGATTATTAATTAATTTTCATGTCGAAAACATTGCAAGCTCCGTAATTTCACTTGTAACAGAAGAATACTCTAGAATTCCAAAACATTAACTCAGTGAACCTCCGTGCCTCCGTAATGAAAGTAAAATAGACAAGTAATATAAATTATTAAAAGTAAGGATGATTAAATCGCCAGAAGAATCTCTCCGTGTTTCTCCGTAACTCAGTGCCTCCGTGGTGAAAAAACCAAAACATTAAACTTAGTGAACCTTCGTGCCTCCGTAATGAAAGTAAAATAGACAAGTAATATAAATTATTAAAAGTAAGGATGATTAAATCGCCAGAAGAATCTCTCCGTGTTTCTCCGTAACTCAGTGCCTCCGTGGTGAAAAAACCAAAACATTAAACTCAGTGAACCTCCGTGCCTCTGTGCCTCCGTGGTTCAAAAACCAAGATTATTATGTCAAACTATAGAATTGAAAAAGATACAATGGGTACAGTAGAAGTACCTGCTAACGTATACTGGGGTGCACAAACACAACGCTCCATCGAGAACTTTAAAATCGCTCAAGACATCAACCAAATGCCGAAAGAAATCATTCGTGCATTTGTATATTTGAAGAAAGCCGCTGCCATCACCAATATGGAAGCAGGAATTTTAACTCCCGAAAAATGTGATCTCATCTCAAAGGTTTGTGATGAAATATTAGCGGGTCAATGGGCCGACCAATTCCCCCTCGTGGTTTGGCAAACCGGTTCCGGTACGCAAAGCAACATGAATGTGAATGAAGTAATTGCTTACCGCGCGCATGTATTAAGTGGAGGCGCTTTGCTCGACGAGAAGAAAGCTGTGCATCCCAACGACGATGTAAATAAATCGCAATCGTCTAATGATACTTTTCCAACAGCGATGCACATTTCAGCGTATCAAATTTTAATGGAGCTAACTGTTCCGGCTATACGAAGTTTGCGCGACACCTTAGATGCGAAAGCCAAGGAGTATATGCAAATTGTAAAAATTGGTCGTACACATTTAATGGATGCAACACCTCTTACCCTCGGACAAGAGATCAGCGGATACGTTTCTCAACTCGATCATGGCTTACGTGCCATCAATCACATCCTTCCTCATTTGTCGGAGTTAGCTTTAGGCGGAACCGCTGTTGGAACTGGAATTAATACTCCCAAGGGATATTCAGAAAATGTAGCGAAAAATATTGCGAAGTTGACAGGTCTTCCCTTCATCACTGCTGAAAATAAATTTGAAGCATTAGCAGCACACGATGCCATCGTAGAAGCACATGGCGCTTTAAAAACGGTAGCGGTGAGTTTAATGAAAATTGCAAATGATATTCGTTTGCTTGCTTCTGGTCCGCGTTGTGGTATTGGCGAATTATTTATTCCCGACAACGAACCCGGCTCTTCAATTATGCCCGGTAAAGTGAATCCTACGCAATGCGAAGCTATGACTATGGTCGCTGCTCAAGTGTTGGGGAATGATGTCGCCATTAATATTGGTGGTGCTAGTGGACATTTTGAATTAAATGTTTTTAAACCGATGATGATTTATAATTTTCTGCATTCAGCCCGATTGATTGGTGATGTATGTAATTCATTCAATGAAAAATGTGCGAAAGGGATTGCGCCCATCAAGGAAAATATTGATCGCAACTTAAATGATTCGTTAATGTTAGTGACAGCACTCAATCCACATATCGGATATTATAAAGCCGCTGAGATTGCTCAAACTGCACATCGCGATGGTTCAACGTTAAAAGCAACCGCCATTAAATTAGGATACCTTACATCCGAGCAATTTGATGAATGGGTGAATCCATTGGATATGGTTGGAGATCTTCCAAAGTAAAAACATGATCATTATTTAGTAATCGCACTATGTCAACTACCATCATAAGAAATGCACGCATCGTAAACGAAGGAAAAACTTTCGAAGGAGATATTTTAATTAAAGGGCAACGAATTGAAAGAGTAGGAGGGGAGATTACCACCCACGGTGCAGTAAAGGAAATTGATGCAGAAGGGAAATTATTAGTCCCTGGAGCCATCGACGATCAAGTACATTTTCGAGAGCCAGGCCTTACACATAAAGGTGAAATTTATACAGAAGCAAGAGCTGCCGTTGCCGGTGGAATTACTTCTTTCATGGAAATGCCCAATACTGTTCCGCAAGCCACCACGCAAAAGTTGTTGGAAGAAAAATATCAACGTGCTTCAGAATGTTCATTAGGAAATTATTCTTTTTTCATGGGAACAACCAATAGTAATTTGGAAGAAGTGTTGAAGACGAACGCAGAGAATGTTTGCGGAATTAAAATATTTATGGGCTCCAGTACTGGCGATATGTTAGTGGATGATGCACGTATCCTTGAATCAGTTTTTTCACGTTCTCCTCTTTTAATAGCGACACATTGTGAGGACGAACAAATGATTAAAGCGAATTTGGAAGCAGCACGCGCTATGTATGGCGATTTGGTTCCTCCCTCTCAACATCCCATCATCCGAAATGATGAAGCCTGTTACAAATCGTCTTCTTTTGCAGTTGAATTGGCGAAGAAGCATGGAACTCGTTTACATGTATTGCATATTTCTTCAGCAAAAGAAACTCATCTTTTCGACAACAATATTCCATTAGAGAAAAAGATGATTACTGCCGAAGCCTGTATTCATCATTTGTGGTTCACCGATAAAGACTATTTGTCAAAAGGGAATTGGATTAAATGGAATCCAGCGGTTAAGAAGGAAAGTGATCGAGATGAAATAAGAAAAGCGGTGGTGGATGGTCGTATCGACGTTATTGCAACGGATCATGCACCACATACAAAGGAAGAGAAAGAGAGAAGTTATTTTAACTGCCCTTCAGGCGGGCCTTTAGTGCAACATGCTTATTTAGCGATGTTGGATGCTGTACAAGAAGGATGGATTACGCTCGAGAAAGTAGTCGAAAAAATGGCTCATGCACCTGCCACTCTATTTGCCATTCCAGATCGAGGTTTTATACGCGAAGGATATTTTGCTGATTTAGTATTGGTGGATCCGAAGCGACCATTCACTGTGAATCCTTCTAATATTTTGTATAAATGTGGATGGTCACCTTTCGAAGGACATGAATTTAGTGCAAGCATTCTTAAAACTTTTGTGAATGGACATTTAGTTTACAATGATGGTGTATTCGATGAATCGCAGAAAGGAATGCGTTTGAAATTTAATAGAAAAGGATAAAATGAAAAAAATCGGAATCGTTTTAATGTTATCGCTTTTCTTTGGTTGCTCAAAGAAGCAAGTAGAAGTTCCTGCAGATGTGATTCCGCGTGATACCATGATTGTAGTATTGGCCGAGATACATTTAGCAGAAGCCTCCATTCAGGTGTTGAATGTGGAGGTGAAAGATTCCCTCAAAGCAGTTTCTTTTGGATTTTATAATTATATATTTTCAAAGCACAATATCACGCAAGAACTTTTCAAAAAGAGTTTTGATTTTTACCGTAGCGAACCCGCCTATTTTCATGCCATGTACGATGAAGTGATCACTCACCTCAGTGAAGATCAAGCCAAGTACAGTCCCTTACCACTTACTCCTCCTCGAATCGAAAGAGTTGTTAAAGATTCAGTGGTGAAACCAATGCCGGTTAAGGACTCAGTTGTGAAACCTATGCCGGTTAAAAAATAAAGCGAGGAGATTTTATCTCATATTTAGTTTTTAATCTTTATAACCTTTAGCAAGTAAATTTTGCAACGTTTGGACTTTGCGCCCTTGCACGATAAAAATCGTCCTAAAATCTTTGCGCCATTGCTAGAAATTTTTTTTCGGCAAAATTTTGCGACTTTGCGCCTTTGCGAGAAAAATTAGCGAAGAAATTTTGCACGAAGCTTAGCGCCATATCGAGAAGAATTGTCTCCTTAAAAAAACCTGAACGATTAGCATTAGCTCAACATAAATTCATACATTATTTGTTTTTGAATTTTATTAGAGTTGCATTAGCTACGAAAATAAAAAATGGGATGAAATATTTATCTCATCCCATTCAATTCGTAAACTAATTTATTTCTTTTATTTTAAAGTTCTCGCCAACCACTCAAAAAATACTCTATTCCATAATACCCCATTTTGCGGTTTTAAAACATGGTGACCTTCGTCAGGGAAGTATAAAAATCGACTTGGAATATTTCTCAATTGCGCTGCCGTAAAGGCTTCCATTCCTTGGTTCAACGGAACACGAAAATCTTTTTCATTGTGAATTACTAGAATTGGAGTGTCCCAATTTTTAATGTATTTGTTTGGAGAGAACTCATCGAAACTTTTCGGTCTTGGACTATCCCACGGATTTCCACCCATGTCTTTATGTGCAAAAAATATTTCTTCTGTCGCTAAATATTCTGATTCTAAATTAAATACTCCACAATGCGAAATAAAAGTTTTAAAACGTTTGTTATGATGACCCGCTAACCAATACACGGAATACCCTCCGAAGCTTGCACCAACAGCTCCTAATTTGTCTTTATCTACATAGGGTTCCTTACTTACATCATCTATAGCCGATAATAAATCCGTCATTACTTGTCCGCCCCAATCACCACCAATCTGATCATTCCACTCTTCACCAAACGACGGTAAGCCGCGACGGTTAGGTGCCACAATAATATAACCTTGTGAAGCCATTAAACTAAAATTCCATCTAAAACTATAAAACTGACTCACCACACTTTGTGGTCCACCCTGACAATACAATAATGTTGGATACTTTTTATTCGCATCAAAATCGGGAGGATAAATCACCCACACCAACATGTCTTTTCCATCGCTCGTCTTCACCATTCGTTTTGCGACTGTACATTTTTTAACAGGAGCTAATAATTTCTCATTTACATTGGTGATCATCTTTGCAGTTCCTGCTTTCACATCTACGTTATATAAATCTTGAGGATTGATCATGTCCGTTCGACTTGCAATAATCATTAAAGTTTTAGCACTTCCCCAAACACACAAATCATTATAGTCAACTTGTTCGTTGGTGATTTGTCTTAATTCAGTGCCCGCTTTTGCTTGCGTATCAAACATGAAAATTTGTTTAGTAGCATATTTTGAAGCCGTGAATACAATTGATTTCCCATCCGCTGTCCAGCTCATATGGTTCACAGGATAATCAAAATTAGAAAGTACTTCTCCTTTTGTTTTTGAATCAAAATTGTATTGGAATAAACGGTTGCGATCGCTTTCATAACCTGGCATTTCCATACTCAACCACAAAAGTTTTTTTCCATCAGGAGACCAACATGGATCATTGTCATAACCATTCATCCCCTCTGTGATGTTGGAAGTTTTTCCGCTGTTTAAATCATAAATATAAATATCAGTGTTTGTGCTTACTGCTGCGTCGGTACCATTTAATTTTTTACACGTGTATGCTAATTTTTTTCCGTCAGGAGAAAATGAAATTTGCTCGTCGCCACCAAAAGGTGATGTTGGACTATCCCATTTTTCATTCGGCATAATGTCAACACCGGCGCCAATACTTCCATCTGCATACGTTGCAACAAAAATGTGACTGTATGCATAATCTTCCCAAGCATTCCAATGTTTGAACATAAGTCCATCAATGATTCTAGCACCATCTGTCTTCGGTAAGTCAGGATAAATCTCACTCGGCTTTTTATCCATTGTCACATCGGCTGCATACCAAATGTGAGATAGAGAACCAGCATATCCATAACAATTAATTCCACCAACTACTTTCGAGATTTGTGTTTTGTTACTTCCATCAGGATTCATCTCCCACATCTGCATCGCACCGTCTTTATCAGCTGCCATGTACCCAATCTTTTTCCCATCCAGTCTCCACCTAGCTGAATTCTCTTCGGCAGGAGAAGTGGCTAGAGCAACTGGCTCACCACCATAATAAGCAACACTAAAAATGTCTGCTTGCCCTTTATTCGCAGCTAAATCATAATTTTTAACATTGTAAATAACCGTCTTTCCATCAGGGGAAATGCGCGGATCGGAAAGTCTACCTAATTTCCAAAGTAACTCGGGAGTTAATGTTTGTGAAGTTCCAGCAACACTGCTGAAAAGAATAAAGAAGAGTGAACAGATGATTCTCATAAGGATGGTTTTTATCAATTCAAATGTAGTGGATTATTTGATATGTTTTGTACACCACAGATGGTGAAACATAAAAACTTCAAAATCAAAAGGTGATTTAAAATATAAATTTAACAAATTCCTCCTCTCCATCTTTGTCCTCGCCTTCAGGAGAGGAGTCGCGAAGCCTCGCGAGGGAGGAGAGGCTTGAATAATAAGAAATTTAAAATCTCTATTTACCTAATATCAAGTTCCTCCTCTCTTCTGGAGAGGAGGCTAGGAGGAGAGGCCAATGTCATTAAGTTAAGGAATTTTGACCCAGAATGGGTCTTATGTTTATAGAGAAAATGTGGCTTGTTGTTGTTCGACCCCGTCGGGGTCGTATATTTATGCGGTCTTTTTTATCTATAAACATATGATGCCTTCGGCATCTTAGTCCTTAACTTAATGACATTGGAGGAGAGGCTAGAGCAATATGCAATCTAAAATCTAGTATTTTACTACTCAACAGACTTATAAAAAAAAGAAAAATAAAGTGAATTTTAAAAAATTAAAGTTTCAGCTTCTTATAAACTTCCGATTTTTCCATCTGTACCACCTTTCCACTCTCCGGATGTTCCATGAACAAATCTTCAATTTTCCATCTTACTAAACGCAAAGTGGGAAAACCAACCGCCGCCGTCATTCTTTTTACTTGTCGGTTTTTTCCTTCTGTGATGGATAATTCTAACCACGAATCGGGAACTGTTTTTCGAAAACGAATGGGCGGATTACGTTCAGGTAATTCCGGACTTTCAATCATTCTCGCTTTAGCAGGTGCAGTGCGATACTCTTTGCCGTCAATGCTAATAGTAACGCCTTTGCAAAGTCGATCAATTGCCTCTTGCGTAATGGTTCCTTCCACTTGAACATAATAGGTTCGGTAATGTTTAAAAGTAGGATCTAATAATTTTTTGTTGACGCGTGGATCATTCGTCAGTAAAAGTAATCCTTCACTGTCGGCATCTAATCTTCCCACTGGATATACATCTTTTGGAAATTCATGCAGTGAGCCCAATCCTAATTGTTCGCCCACCGGTTGAAATTGGCTGTGTACGCCAAAAGGTTTATAGATGATGTAATAGTCCATGCTTTTTTAATTAATAATGCGACGCAGTTTACGATTCTTTGAAGAAACGCAAAGAGCGTCGCATTGGATGTACTGAAAAATCAGTTTAATTTTTTTTCTTGATTCTTATCGAGAAGCCTTGCGACTTAATTCTTATCCCGATAGCTATCGGGACTTAATTCTTATCCCGATAGCTATCGGGACTTAATTCTTATCCCGATAGCTATCGGGACTTAATTCTTAATTCCACTCTTCTATTCTTCGCTCTTCCTTCTTCGGTATTGTTATCACCAGCAGGTTGCGTAGATGAAACTCCAGTTGTAGTCATGCGCTTCGAAGAAATACCTTTTCTCACTAAGTATGCCTTGACTGCATTCGCACGATTTTTAGATAACGATTTATTGAAACTCTCTGGACCAGTACTATCTGTATGTCCAACGATTTCAATAGTAACTTCCGAATTTTCTTTCAAGTTCTTAGCAGCTTCATCTAACACGGCTTGATACCCTTCCGAAATTTTCGCACTCGATGTTTCGAAATAAACATTTTGTAAAGCCATAACAGCAGGTACTGTATCAACTACTTCTGGACATCCTTTGTTAGCCACAGTTCCCGCAACTTCAGGACAAGCATCATCAGGATCAATAATACTATCATTATCACTATCCACACAACCTTGTAATGCCAGGGTTCCTTTCACTTCTGGACAACGGTCATCCGCATCCGTTACACCATCACCATCTTTATCAGGACAACCATTTGTCGCTGGATCTTCTGTAGCTAATCCCGCAACATCAATACAACGATCCAATGAATCAACAACTGAATCGCCATCTTTATCAGGACAACCTTTTGCACTCGCTACTCCTTTCACATCTGGACAAGCATCTAAGAAATCTGCAATTCCATCTCCATCACGATCCAACGGACAACCTTTCGCATCAACAGCAACACCTGCAGGCGTATTCGGACATTCATCTTTCTTATCCGATACTCCGTCTTTGTCTGCATCTTTCACAGAGCCAAAATTCCAAGTGAGTCCAAGGCTATGCATCAAAAATGCATCGTTATTATCTTTCGCCTCGCGATCACGAGTATCATGATCGGTGTATGCAAACGTCTCCTGAATTAATAAATTTAATTGAGGTGTGATACTTATTTTTAAACCAGCACCGTAAGGAAAAAATAAATCTACTCCTGGAGTTTTTAATTTATTCAAGGAACTAATACCAACTCCCGCCAATGCAAAAGGATTAACTTTAAAACGTTCTTCTTTAAATAAACTCACGCGCATATGGGCGTTCCATTGAAATTGATCCGCATCGAAATTATTAAGTGCATCTTCGCGATATCCAATAGTACCTACTGTAGTGTTCATAGAAAAATCAAAATGTGGATTTACATACCATGAAGCAGATAAGCCAATATGCATATAATTATCTTGATCTTTGTTATGGTAAAATCCTTGACCTAAATCACCATTGTATTGTGTAAGTCCGCCCCATAGCCCCAATGCAAATTTTCGATCTGCGTTTTGTGCCAGCAACATGCTAGGTAAAACAATAAGTAGAATAAAGGGAATAAGAATTTTTTTCATAATGTTGTTTGTACCCTTTTAGATAAGGGACTGCAAAGGTAACTTGATAGATTAAATTTGAGAGGTCTTTACCCATCTTTATTTTTAATTTGATGTTAATTTATTGATGAAATTCTCTAAATTTGTAACTCGTTCTTAATTATCACTTATCAAGAAAGGTGGAGGGACTGTGCCCTACGAAGCCTTGGCAACCCTTGGATTTTAACAATGGATTGTATATCAATACCATACAATTTAGATCAATGAGTAATCCTCTATGATTTCATTCGATTAATTCTCAGAAGGTGCCACATCCAGTCTTGTCATTATTGATGAGAATAGATAAGTACCAGAGGATCTAAACCATTTCTTAAAAATAACGTAAAATCTCTTCTGGCTACCGGGGAGATTTTTTCTTTTTCGGTCGCTCTGATAAAATAAATATGACAAAACATCCAATTCGTGAACAATTAGAAAAGCACATCCTTGTGATTGATGGTGCTATGGGAACTATGATTCAACGCTATGATTTGCAAGAAGCAGATTATCGGGGAACACGTTTTGCCGATTGGCCCCAAGACCTTAAAGGAAATAATGATTTGCTTTCTCTCACCCAGAATCAAATTATTAGAGATATTCATAAAGCGTATTTGGATTCAGGTGCAGATATCATTGAGACCAACACTTTTAATGCACAACGTATTTCTCTTGCCGATTATAAGATGGAATCATTGGCGTATGAAATGAATTTGGAATCAGCGAAAATTGCAAAACAAGCTGTGCAGGAATGGATGGTGAAAAATCCTACTGGAGGACCCAAGTTTATTGCCGGTGCACTAGGACCAACCAACCGAACCGCCTCTTTAAGTCCCGATGTAAATGATCCTGGTTTTCGTGCTGTGAGTTTTGATGATCTAGTGGAAGCATACACAGAACAAATAAAAGGGTTATTAGATGGTGGGGTAGATGTATTATTGATTGAAACCATTTTTGATACACTGAATGCAAAGGCAGCATTGTTTGCCATTCAAACAGAATTAGAAAGTAGAGATATCAAAATGCCCGTTATGGTTTCGGGAACTATTACCGATGCCAGCGGACGTACGTTAAGTGGTCAAACCGTGGAAGCATTTTTGAATTCTATTTCTCATGTGGATCTCCTTAGTGTTGGATTGAATTGCGCACTAGGAGCAGCAGAAATGCGTCCTCACCTTGAAGAATTGAGTGAGAAAGCTCCGTTTTTTATTAGTGCTTATCCAAATGCCGGACTTCCCAATCAGTTTGGTGAATACGATGAAACGCCGCATCACATGGGGCATCAAATAAAAGATTTTTTAACGAGTGGATTTTTAAATATTGTAGGAGGATGTTGCGGTACTACGCCTGAACATATTGCTGAAATTGCAAAGTTAGCGAAGCAATGTCCGCCTCGTAAAGTCCCCCAAGCCGATACGCTTATGCATTTGAGCGGACTAGAAGCTGTTACCATGCGACCTGATAGCAATTTTATGAATGTCGGGGAACGTACTAACGTGACGGGTAGCCGAAAATTTGCGAAGTTGATTATTGATGGTAATTATGAAGAAGCATTGGCCATCGCCCGCAATCAAGTAGAAGGCGGTGCGCAAGCGATCGACATCAATATGGATGAAGGAATGCTCGACGCAGAAGCGGCCATGGTGAAGTTTCTTCACTTGATTGCGTCTGAACCCGATATTGCTAAGCTGCCCATCATGATTGATTCTTCTAAGTTTTTTGTGATTGAAGCGGGATTAAAATGTACCCAAGGAAAAAGTATTGTGAACTCCATTTCCATGAAGGAAGGAGAAGCTGAATTTTTACGTCAAGCAAATATTATTCGTAAGTACGGCGCGGCAGTTATTGTAATGGCCTTTGATGAGCAAGGTCAAGCGGATTCGTACCAGCGTCGTATTGAAATTTGTGAACGCGCCTATAATTTGTTAACTCAAAAAATTAATTTCCCTCCTCAAGATATTATTTTCGATCCTAATATTTTTCCTGTAGCAACCGGAATGGAAGAACATCGTCGCAATGCGCTCGATTTCTTTGAAGCAACTGCATGGATCAAAAAAAATCTTCCGCATGCGAAAGTGAGTGGTGGAGTAAGTAACGTTTCGTTTTCTTTCAGAGGGAATGATCACGTTCGTGAAGCCATCCACGCTGCATTTTTATATCATGCTGTAAAAGCAGGAATGGATATGGGCATTGTGAATCCAGGACAATTGCAAGTGTATGATGAAATCCCAAAAGATTTATTAACCATCATTGAAGATGTACTTTTAGATCGCAACGATGACGCTACTGAAAAATTAATTGCCTACGCCGAACAAGTAAAAGGTGCAGGAAAAAAGCAAGAGCGTGATGAAGCATGGCGTGAAGGTACCGTGCAAGAGAGATTGACACATGCCTTGGTAAAAGGAATTGTAGAATATATCGAAGTTGATGTTGAAGAAGCTCGAAAATTATATCCGAAAGCATTGCATCTTATCGAAGGTCCATTGATGGATGGAATGAATGTAGTAGGAGATTTGTTTGGAGCTGGAAAAATGTTTTTACCGCAAGTAGTAAAATCAGCTCGTGTGATGAAGAAAGCAGTAGCCTATTTGTTGCCATATCTCGAAGCAGAAAAAGAAGTAGGCGCTAGCAAGAAAGGTAAAATTTTAATGGCAACCGTGAAGGGCGATGTGCATGATATTGGAAAAATATTGTTGGTGTTGTTCTGGCTTGTAATAATTATGATGTGATTGATTTAGGCGTGATGGTTTCCGCCGATAAAATTTTAGCCGCTGCAAAGAACATGAAGTAGATGTAATTGGTCTCAGTGGACTGATTACTCCTTCTCTCGATGAAATGGTACATGTTGCCAAAGAAATGGAAAGACAAAAATTTGATATTCCTTTGCTGATTGGTGGAGCAACTACATCTAAAGTTCATACCGCAGTGAAAATTGCACCACATTATTCGCATCCTGTTATTCATGTGAATGATGCATCTCGCTCCGTACCTGTTGTAAGTTCGCTTTTGTCAAAGGATCAAAAGCAAGAACTTGTCGATCGCACCAATGTAGAATACGATCGCTTGCGTAAACAACATGCAGGAGCACAAGCTGCCAATAAATTTATTTCGATTGAAGAGGCCCGTAAAAATGCTTGGCCAAGTGATTGGTCGAAGAGTGGAGAATGTACACCCTTGAAACCAGGAGTTACGGTGTTGAAGGATTATTCAATTGCAGAGTTAGCTGAATACATCGACTGGACTCCCTTCTTTCACTCTTGGGAGATGAAAGGATCGTATCCAAAAATATTTTCAGATCCAGAAAGAGGAGTAGAAGCAAAAAAACTTTTCGATGATGCACAGCAGATGCTGAAACAAATTATCGATGAGAAATGGATGCAAGCAAATGGTGTTATCGGACTTTTTCCAGCAAATGCCGACGGTGATGATATCATCGTTTTCTCAAATGAAGAACGAAAAACGAAGCGAGCAGTATTTCATACGTTACGTCAACAAACTAAAAAACCAGCAGGGCAATACAACATGGCGTTGTCTGATTTTATTGCACCCATTTCATCCAATGTAAAAGATTATATCGGAACATTTGCTGTAGCATGCGGAGAAGGAATTGATAAGCATGTTGCAGCATTCGAAGCCAACCACGACGACTATAGCGCCATCATGTTAAAAGCATTGGCGGATCGTTTAGCAGAAGCTTTTGCAGAGCGATTGCATCAACGTGTGCGAAAAGAATTTTGGGGTTATGCAGCCGATGAGCATTTTGCAAACGATGAACTCATCAAGGAAGAATATGCTGGCATTCGTCCAGCACCAGGTTATCCCGCCCAACCCGATCACACCGAAAAAAATACCATATGGGATTTATTCGATGTCGAAAAAAATGCCGGTATCACACTCACCGAAAGTTTAGCGATGGTTCCCACCGCTGCCGTAAGCGGTCTCTATTTCTCACATCCCACCTCACAATATTTCGGCTTAGGAAAAATTCAACGCGATCAAGTTGAAGAATATGCTCAACGTAAAGGAATGTCAATCGACGAAACCGAACGTTGGTTGAGTCCTGCTCTTGGGTATGAGCCGGTGGTGGTTTAGAATTAAATTGAATTTTAATCTTATTCTCTGAAAGTTTTAGCAGAGTAAGTTTTAGTGCTTTTCAAATTGATAATGGTCTTTGAAGTTTTTTGACTTTCCTTGTTATAAATGGATGAATAATCGATATCTTCGTATGTAGATGAAAATGCGTAGTTGGTTATAATTGATTTATTTGGTAGAATTATTAAAAGCATGAAGTGGAATGGTGAGTTAAATGGGAGCATGGATTTACCACTGTTAAGTGAAGGAATGTATTCATTAGTTTTAAAAACGTCAGCATGGACAATATCAAAAAGATTTGTAAAATTGTAGTAATTTTTTTGTTTACAGTAAATGTGATTTTCGCTCAAAATTACAAGGGTAAGCTATGGGATTTCGAAATATATAATTCATTTTATCCCATAGAACACTCAAATGGAGACATTTCACTTCCTAGTTTTAATATCGTTTTTCAAATGGATTCATCGCTTAATTTCAATTCAAGTCATCCAAAGTACGAGCAATTTTTTTATGAGGGCGATTTTTTTTCAATATCCTCGTATTGTAATTTGAATAATCACAATTATTATTTCTGCACTAGTATAGATTCAATTTTAAATCAAGGTGCAATTTGCCATTCTATTTATAAATGTGATACCAACTTTTTACCTATAGACGGTAAAAAATATACATTCGATGGAGAGATGTATAATAATTACGGGGGGCGTCATTTAATGGCCACTAGATCCAATAATTTAATGGCATCCGGAAGTCGAGGGTTTATTAATAATACAAGTTCATCCAATAAAGCACCCATCATTTTTACTGTCGACACTAGCCTTAATATAATAAACTCAAAAGTTTTATATGGGTTTTTGGGTGCTGCAGAATTTGTAGTAGAGACAAATAGTGATCGTTTTTATGCTGGTTTAAATTTAACGACAGTAGGTTCTTGCATTATGTCGTTTCGTGAAAACGGGCAGGTGGATTGGATTAAATCTTATATCCGTCCTCGGGGATGGATGCACGAAGGGTTAATGGTGGATGGAAGTTTGTATGTAGTAGGCTTTACTGATAGCCTCAACATTTCCCTAGGCGGTTCTTTTCCTCAATGGTTCGATCCTGCTATGTATTTAATGAAGCTCGATACTTCTGGAACCGTAGTTTGGTGCAAAACGTATGATACGCCCGTCGGAAAGGGAGTAGCGATATATTCAGCAAGTTTACGTTTAACTCATGATCACCAATTGGTGATGACTTGTATGGGTGCCGCACAAAATAATGATGCTACTTTACTAATAAAAACAGATTTAAATGGGGATACATTATGGACTAGATTTATGGGTTATGCACCTACTTGGTCGTGCTATCCTAAAACAGCTGTACTCAAGAATGGCGATTTATTACTAAAGGGATATTATTATGGCGGGGTATGGCAGTACCTTGCCTATTTGTACCGCTTACCACCCGACGGCATTTCTTTATGCCACCAAATGCAGGGAGTAGTATTAACGGGTAGCTTGCCCGTAACAGATAGTTTAGTGACCATGACAGAGGTGAATAATATTCATACACAAAAACCAGCATATCTGGTAGTAGACACTCCATACGTGCCCTTGTTTGTGTTTGATGCTTGTCTGTATTTGCCTGTAAAAGAAAATCCCATGATGACAGACGAAAGTCTCATCAATTTTTACCCGAACCCAAGCAAAGGAATTTTTCAATATCCCAACGAGTCCAATGTGCCATGGACCATTCGCGTGTATGATGCACAAGGCCGCAAATTAGAAACCAAAGAAAACCAAACTGAAAACCCAATCAGTTTAAATTTACTAAGCTACTCCGCAGGCATGTACACCATCGTCATGCAATTTAAAAGCAGTATTGTTACCAAGAAGGTGATGGTGGAGTAGGTTGTAAATGTTTTGTTTTTTAATATTCGCGTTTCTAAAAGAAAAAATCAATCATTTGCACCATTGCTAGAAGTCTAGCGTCTTAAAAATTTTTCGCCTAGTTCGGTCTTTACCAGAAAATTTAGAATCTTGAAAACTTTGCGGCTCTGCGCCTTCGCGAGAAACTTTAGCGATTAAACTTTAGCGATTAAACTTTTCGCCTGCGCGAGAAAATTTCCTTTTCACCCTGAGCTTGCCGAAAGGTGCGAGAAAAATTAACATAGCGCCGACACTTCAAGAATGTTCAGCATCTAGACAAACTGAACTTTAATTAGCGTAATCAATAGCATTATTTTGCATTTATAAACGTCCTATTGTCTTAAAACTTCGTTTCGTCCCTTTTTGGAGAGGTTTTGTCGATACGCGATCCCTAATTCAAATCATCCTTTTACCTTTGTTAAGTATGATTCAATTACAATCCGTGAACAAGTCTTATCCCATGGGAAAAGGGAGTTTACATGTTTTAAAAGGTATCGATTTAAATATCGCAGCTGGCGAAATGGTTTCCATCATGGGCTCTTCGGGTTCAGGGAAATCTACCTTGCTCAATATTTTGGGAATTCTGGATAATTATGATAGTGGTTCTTATACCCTGGATAATACTTTGATTAAGGATTTGAATCCGACCAAGGCTGCCCATTTTCGAAATCACCTCATCGGATTTGTATTTCAATCTTTCAACCTCCTCAGCTTTAAAAATGCGATGGAAAATGTTGCACTACCCTTGTACTATCAAAATGTAAAGCGAAAAGAAAGAAATAAAATCGCATTAGAATACCTCGATCGAGTAGGATTAAAAGATTGGGCTCATCACGGTCCCAATGAACTTTCCGGAGGACAAAAACAACGTGTAGCCATTGCACGCGCCTTAATAACTAAACCAAAAATAATTCTTGCTGATGAACCTACCGGAGCACTCGACTCCGCCACGGGAGAAGAAGTTATGAATCTTCTTACCGAAGTAAATCAGTCAGGTGTCACCGTCATCATCGTAACGCATGAATCCGAAGTAGCCGAAAGAACCCAACGCACCATCCGGATTAAGGATGGGTTAATCGTGGATTAATTTGAAAATTTTCTAATTTGAAAATTTGAAGATGAGCTTGCGCTATCTCCCATCTGCAAGCGCAGGGGAACACTCCCATCTCCTCGCGAAACTTCGCGATCTCCCTTCGACAAGCTCAGGGAACACTCCCATTCTCCGATCTCCTCGCGAAACTTCGCGATCTCCGAATCTAATTCACAATTCACCAATCCACCAACTCACCAATCCACCAATTGTAGAAATGTTCAACAAAGAAGTCTGGTCTGAAATCCTCTCCACCATCCGCGCTAATCGTTTGCGGACATTCCTCACTGCTTTTAGTGTGGCTTGGGGAATTTTTATGTTGATTGTTTTGTTAGGTTCCGGACAAGGATTACGTAATGGTGCCGAAAATCAATTTCAATCCGATGCTGTGAATTCGATTTGGATCAATGGCGGTGTAACATCCAAAGTGCATAATGGATTTCAGCCCGGTAGAACCGTGCAATTGCGTAACGAAGATTTTGCAATGATCGAACGGCAGAATACAACCGGTTCTGAAATGACCGCTAGCTATGATGGAAGAAATATAAGAACGCTTAGTTACAAAAATGCAACTGGAGCTTTTACTGTTCGCTCCTGTATGCCCGATCACGATTATTTAGAAAATTGCAAATTAGAACAAGGAAGATTCATCAATAACAATGATATTACCTCCTATCGTAAAGTATGTGCTATAGGGAAACCCGTGGAAGAAGCTTTGTTTAATAAGGAGAATCCAATTGGTAAATACATCAACGTGGATGGGATTCCATTTAAAGTGATTGGTCAATTTACCGATCCCGGCAGAGGTGACAATGAGCGGATATACATACCCGTTAGTACGGCTCAACGTGCCTTCAATGGACAAGATAAGTTAAGTGTGATTTGGCTGAGTACTGGAAATATGACAGTGGATGAAAGTGAAAAAATGGTGGGCGATATCCGAAAATTATTATCTACGAAATACAATTTCGATCCTGAAGACCGACAAGCAGCCAGCATTTGGAACAATAGTGTAGAATACATTCGTGTCATGGAAATGCTAAGCAATATCCGAATTTTCATTTGGGTAATTGGCATCGGAACGCTCATTGCGGGGATCGTAGGCGTTAGTAATATTATGATGATTGCTGTAAAAGAAAGAACAAAGGAAATAGGAGTGAGGAAAGCGATTGGAGCCAACCCCAATTCCATCATCTCCATGATTATTCAAGAAAGTGTATTGATTACTGCAGTGGCAGGTTACATTGGATTAATGTTCGGTGTACTTGTCTTGGAAGGAGCAAGGAAATTCATGCCACCCAGCGACTTCTTCCGTAATCCAGAAGTGGATTTGGGTGTTGCGGTTTCGGCAGTGATCTTGCTCGTCATCGCAGGAGCCATCGCCGGACTTATCCCCGCCTTAAGAGCCGCAAGAATAGAACCCATTGCCGCCCTCCGCGATGAATAAATTAATTAAGTCCCGATAGCTATCGGGATCAGAATTAGAGTTTGATTATTGCGAGTAATATTTAAGTTTAGAAGGAATAAATCATAAGTGATCATAACCATCATAAAAAATCAGTGTTCCATAAAATCATAGATTAAAGACGATGTTCGACTCCGACTCCTGGCAAGAAATCTTCGCCACCATCAAGAAGAATAAAATGCGCACCTTCCTCACTTGCTTTGGTGTGTTTTGGGGCATCTTTATGTTAGTCGTTATGATTGGTTCAGGAAATGGGTTGAGCAATGGGATCATGCAGGATTTTGCGGGAACGGCAACGAATAGTTTTTTTTGTTGGGCTCAAAAAACTTCCAAACCATACAAAGGAATGAAGCCCGGTCGGAATTTTAATTTTAACAATGAAGATACAAAAGCATTAAAAGTACTTCCTGAATTAGCGGTTGTAGCACCCATGAATCAATTGGGAAATTATAACGGAACTAATAATGTTGTTCGTGGATTAAAAACAGGTGGATTTTCTGTCTCGGGTGTTTATCCTGAATTGACTTTGATTGATGATATCAATGTGAAAACAGGTCGTTTTTTAAATCAGAATGATATATCTGGTAAAAGAAAGGTGGCGATTATCGGACAAGGAGCAGTGGAAACTTTATTTGCGAAAGAGGAGAATCCGATTGGAGAATACATCAGCATTAACGGAGTGTATTTTCAGGTGATTGGGACAACAGTTCCTACAGCTTCCGGTGGGCGAGGGGAAGAACAACGCAATGAAGTGCATATTCCTTTCTCTACTTTTCAGCAAGCGTTTAATTATGGAGATATTGTTGGCTGGTATGCGGTGATGGCTTCAAAAAATATTTCTGCAAGTGTTGCGGAAGAGAAAACCTTAGCGATTTTACGAGAGCGACATAAAGTTTCACCCGATGATGCCAATGCTATTGGGCATTGGAACATGGAAACAGAGTATAAAAAAATGAGTGGACTCTTTGCAGGAATTAGTGGACTCGTATGGATTGTAGGGATCGGAACCTTGTTGGCAGGAATTATTGGTGTAAGTAATATTATGTTAATCGTGGTGAAGGAACGTACAAAAGAAATTGGAATTCGTCGTGCATTGGGCGCACCACCCATGCATATTGTTCGACAATTAATTTTGGAGTCGGTTTTCTTAACAACCATTGCAGGATATATTGGTCTCGTATTGTCCATCGGACTTACAGAAGCCATTGCCTCTTCAATTCCAAAAGATGAGGGTGGTATGTTTACTAATCCCACCATCGACCTTGATGTTGCTTTGATTGCACTAGGAATTCTAATTGTTGCAGGTGCCATCGCAGGATTTATTCCTGCAAAAAAGCAATTGCCAATTCCACCAGTGGAAGCATTGAGATATGATAATTAATTGTTGAAGATAAAATAAATCTAAATTTAGAAATAAAATAAAGAGTATGAAACGAATTTTTAAAATTCTGCTTGTTGTGATTTTAATTGGAACATTTGTTTGGACCCTTTGGTTCCTCTACGCGAAATCTCAAAAGCCACCGCAAGAATTTAAAACGGAAAAAGCAACAACACTGAGCATCATTCGCAAAACGGTGGCTACAGGTTCGGTAATCCCTCGCCGTGAGGTATTCATCAAGCCACAGGTTTCCGGAATTGTAGAAGCTATTTATATTGTAGCTGGGAAAATGATTAAAAAAGGAGATGTCATTGCAAAAATTAGAATCATCCCCAATATGATCTGCTTAAACGAAGCAGAAAGTAGAGCAAACCGATCTAAAATAAACCTCGATCAAGCTGATTTTGATCGCTATCAGAGTTTGTTTAAGGATAAAATTATTAGTCCTTCCGAATTTCAACAGTATGAAATTCGTTTGCGTCAAGCGCGTGAAGAAATAAATACAGCACAAGATAATCTTGATCTTATCAAAGAAGGAGTGGCGAAGAGTACTGGTAAAACTACAAATACATTGATCCGTTCTACCTTAAGTGGTATGGTGCTCGACGTTCCAGTGAAAGAAGGTTTCTCTGTAATTGAAGCCAATACTTTTAATGAAGGAACAACAGTAGCCTCTATTGCTGATATGGGCGAGATGATTTTTGAAGGAAAAGTGGATGAATCGGAAGTGGGAAAAATTCATCAAGGAATGGATCTTATTCTCACCGTTGGGGCAATCGAAAATTATAAGTTTAATGCGAAGTTGGAATACATCGCACCCAAAGGAGTGGCTGAGAACGGAGCCATCCAATTTCAAATTCGAGCGGCGGTTGATATTGATACCGTTATTTCTTGAGAGCAGGATACAGTGCCAATGCTGATATTATTCTTGACAGAAGAGATAGTGTGTTGGGAGTTCCCGAAAGTGTTTTACAATTTTCAAAGGATACTACGTGGGTTGAAGTAAAAACATCGGCAACAGAATATAAAAAGCAAATTATCAAAACAGGTATTTCTGATGGAATTAATATTGAAGTGCTCGAAGGATTGAATAAAAATGATGAGATAAAAATTCCAGCTGGAATTGAGGCAGAGAAATAGGAATCAAAAAAAATTGTATTCATAAAAAAAGTCGCCCAATAGGACGACTTTTTTTATTTTTTTACTACACTAAAGCTTAGTGAGCAGCTTCACCAGCAGCAGCAGCAGTATCAACTACAGCAGCAGCAGCAGTATCAACTGTTTCAACAACTGTTTCAGTCATTTCAGTAGTTGTAGTAGTAGTGCTATCTACAGATGTTTCAGTTGTTTCAGCAGTTTTAGAACCGCAAGAAGCTAAAGCAACAACTACAGTTGCAACAGCAAGGATTGAAGTGAATTTTTTCATTTTGTTTGATTGGTTATTAAGTTTATAAACTTACCCCTTGATGCCTGGAACTATTAAAAGGTAACCTTCAAAAGATGACAAATTTTATAAAAATATTCTAAAGTGTTGATAATCACACAATAAAATATTGAATTGATGATAAATGGAGGCAAAAGAAAGCAGAACTTTGCAAAATACTGGGTTACCTTTCCCCAGTTTAAGAATTAACCAATGGGCATGAAGCCAGTTCAAGTAGCTACCGAAGAAGAGCAAATACGTTTACTAAGTAACGGTGACGATCGAATTCTTCAAGTTATTTATCGACAGTATTATCAAACGATAGTAAATCTGGTGATGAATAATAACGGAAGCTTACAAGAAGCGAAGGATATTTATCAAGAAACCTTAATCATATTTTATGAAAAGGTAAGGGATGAAAACTTCGAATTGAATTGCAAGTTGAAAACATACTTGTATTCAATCAGCAGAAACCTTTGGTTGAAACAGCTTCAACATAAAAAGCGTTTCACGAATAGCATCAGTGATTCCGAAGAGTATCTCGAGATTCCCTGGGAAGAAGCAGGTAAAAAAGAAGACCAATACCAAGCCATGCATACAGCGTTGGAAAGTTTGGGCGAGCCTTGCCGATCCATCTTGAAGGATTTCTATATGCACAGTCAAAGCATGGAAGAAATTTCTGAAAAGTTTGGCTATACCAACGCAGACAATGCCAAAAATCAAAAGTACAAATGCCTGAAACGGCTGAAGAAAGTTTTCTTCGATAGTTATGGCAATGATGGAGGATTAAATTATGATGAACAAACGTGAAACAGAAGAATTGATCGAGCGCTATTGCATGGGTCAATTGACGCCGGAAGAATTACGCATCTTTGAAGAATGGCGTGAAAGTGATGCTGATTTGTCACAAGCCATCGATGATCATCGTTTAATTACGGATGCATTTTTAGTGTATGCAGAACGTAGTTCTATAAAAAAGAAATTAGCTAAAATTCATGACGACATGGAAAGCGAGCAGTATCGTTTCCAAGCACCCATGAAAGTAGTAACTCCGCCGGTTAGTAAGGTTAAAATATTATGGAGAAAGCATAAGTTAGTAGCTATTGCCGCCATGGTAAGTGTTGTTGCCATTTCAGCATCAGTAATTACTTTTAGTGTGAGTGGCGTGAGTGGAAATAAACAACAAAGTGCCTATCAGGAATTGCGCCGTGAAGTAGAAAGAATTAAGCGTAGTCAAAAAGCTTTGATAAAAGATATTAATGAAAAGCAAGAGATGCTGTCATAACTGAAGGTGCTTTTACAGGTTCAGGATTTGCTTTAAATAAAGAAGGATATGTGCTAACCAGTTTTCACGTTGTTTCAGATGCTACCTTAATCTATATTTCGAATGAGAAGTATGCCCAATTAAAAATGAAGGTGATTTATACAAACCCTAGTTTGGATATGGCGGTGCTGAAAGTGGATGATGAATCATTTCATGGATTTAAAGACATTCCATATTCAATTAGAAAATCAGTTGCTGATCCCGGAGAAAAAGTATACACATTGGGTTTTCCTCGTGAAGAAATGGTGTTTGGCGAAGGTTCTGTGAGTTCCTACACCGGCTATGAAGGCGATACAGCTGCATATCAAATTAGCATTCCTGTCAATCCAGGTAACTCAGGTGGTCCGCTCTTTGATTCTCAAGGAAATCTCATCGGTATTGTCTCTGGTAGAAATTCTTCTGCAGAAGGTGCTTCTTTTGCCGTAAAATCAAAATGGATTTCAGAAGATATTAAGGCACATTCCGAAGAGAAAATTAGCCTCTCATCTAAGAAATCAACAATGGGATCCGATCGGGCCAGTCAAGTTAAGAAGGTGAAAGATTTCGTCTTTATGGTGAAAGTGATGAACTAACCAATCATTTAGATTGGAATAGATCACGCTTCATCCCTTTTTCTACTCACTTTATCGTTAGTTTTGGCTTCATGTCATTCCCTTTATTATTTTTGGAAGTCTTGAATTTTATTTATGATGAAGAATATTAAAATCGTACCTTATTGCCTTGTCCTTGTTTTGATGGCATTCTCTAACGTTGATGTGTATGGGCAAAAAGCCTGGACTCTTCGAGAGTGTATAGATTATGCCCTCGAGAATAATATTACCGTGAAGCAAAATGAAATTAATTCGGAGCTGAATGAAATTATTACGCTCCAAAATAAAATGTCGTTGTTGCCTAACTTGAATGCTTCGGTAGGCAGAAATTATAATTTCGGAAGAACAATCGACCCCTTTACAAATCAATTTACCACCCAGCAAGTAGAGTCTGATAATTGGTCGCTCAGTAGTAATGTGACTTTGTTCAATGGTTTTTCATTGCAGAATACCCTCAAGCAAAGTCAACTTAATTACCTCGCTGGAAAATCGGATTTACAAAAGGTAAAAAATGATATTTCTTTGAACGTGATTACTAGCTATCTGCAAGTGCTTTATGCAAAAGAACAGTTGAATGTTGCTGATGGTCGCGTTTTACAAGCTACTCAACAACGCGATCGTGTCAATAGAATGGTGGAAAGCGGTTTGATGGTGCGAGGGAATTTATTGGATGCTACTTCGCAATTGTCTAATGAAGAGCTATCAAAAATTACCGCCGAGAATCAATTGATGACAGCAAAATTAACGTTGACGCAATTGCTTCAATTGCCAACGCCAGATGGCTTTGATGTAGAAGATCCAGCAGTGCAAGTTCCAACATCCTCTATCACAGAATTACAACCCGCACAAATTTATGATTTGGGATTAAAATCACTTCCTGAAATTAAAGCTGCTGATACACGAGTGCAAAGTGCTGAGAAAGGAGTAAGTATTGCAAAAGCAAGTTATTATCCCCGACTCACCGCTTTTGGTCAGTTAAGTTCGTTTTATTCGTCCAGCTCGAAAAAATTCGTTGGTGGTGATTTTAATGGTTTTTTACCGAATGGAAGTATTACATCAAGCGGAGATACCGTGTTGAGTCCTGATTATACTACACGCATAGAAGATAATCCATACAAAGATCAATTGGATGAAAATTATAATAAGGCTTTTGGGTTGAGTCTGTCGATTCCGATTTTTAATGGACTCAGTTCTCAAAGTAATGTAAAGCGTGCAAAACTGAATTTGGAAAATTCAAAATACGCTGCGCAGCAAACCCGGAATCAGGTATATCAAAGTATCCAACAAGCACATTCAGATGCTATCGCTGCAAAAAAGCGATACGATGCTACTAATAAAAGTTTAAGTGCATTTGAAGAAGCGTATCAATATTCAGAAAAAAGATTTAATGCTGGATTAATTAATTCTCTTGAATTTTTAACCGCAAATAATAATTTGACACGTACTAAGGTTGAGCTGTTACAGGCGAAATATGATTATATTTTCCGATTGAAGGTATTGGATTTCTATGCCGGTAATCCGCTTACATTTTAATATTATTATTGAAGATTAATTAATATGAAAAAGAAACATTCGATATGGTTTTGGATTGGAATAGGTGCAGTAGCACTTATTCTTGTTTTAGTAGTTGCTAAAAAGGCAGGATGGTTAGGAGATAGCAATTCTACAAAAGTAAGTGTTGAAAAAGTACAGGCACGCGACATTATTGAAACGGTTTCTGCAAATGGAAAAATTCAACCCGAAGTGGAGTTGAAGATTAGTGCCGATGTGAGCGGAGAAATAACAGAACTTTATGTTGCAGAAGGTGATGTTGTGAAAAAAGGAACATTGCTTTGTAGGATTAACCCTGATCTGTATTTGTCAAGTAGCGAGCGATCAGAAGCAGCTGTAAATACATCGAAATCAAATTTTCAGTCTAGTAAATCAAGATTAACACAAGCCTTAGCTCAGTTTGAACAAGTGGAATTGAGTTATAATAGAAATAAAAAATTGTTTGACGATAAAGTTATTTCACCTTCTGAATTTGAAAATATTAAATCGTCTTATGAAGTGTCAAAGGCAGAAGTTGAAGCCGCTCGTCAAAGTGTTTCGGCAGCAAGTTACGGAGTGAATAGTGCTCAGGCAAGCTTGAAGGAAGCTAAGGAGAACTTAAATCGAACTAGTATTTATGCTGCTGTTGATGGAACCGTTTCGAAGTTAAGTAAGGAGAAAGGTGAACGTGTGGTTGGAACAAATATGATGGAAGGAACTGAGATTTTGCGATTGGCAAATCTGAATGAAATGGAAGTAAGTGTGGATGTTAGTGAAACAGATATTGTACGAGTGAGTGTAGGCGATACCGCCGATGTTGAAGTGGATGCATGGTTGGGAAAAATATTTAGTGGTATTGTTACTGAAGTTGCCAACTCTTCAAATCTTAGCGGTGTCAGTGCTACAGATCAAGTAACAAGTTATACCGTGAAGGTTCGGATTTTACGTGAGTCGTACCAGAATTTGCTGGAAGGAAAGGCATCGAATTATAGTCCCTTCCGCCCTGGAATGTCAGCTACTGTAGAAATTAGAACCAAGAGAACTACGAATGTACTTACGGTTCCTATTCAGTCCGTAACCACCCGCGATACAACTAAGAAAGCAAGAGTGAAAATATCTTCTGATGAAAAGGAGGACACGGAAACAGAATCGGAAACTGAAACGAAGGAATCTGATAAGAAGGAACAAGAAGTGGTTTTTGTTGTGGAAGATGGAAAAGCGAAATTGCGTGTTGTTAAAACCGGAATTCAAGATAGTCAGTATATTCAAATTACCGAAGGATTAAAAGCTGGCGAGATGATAGTGAGCGGACCTTATATTGCCATTTCGAAGACATTGAAAGAAGGAGCAACTGTAAATGTGGTTCCAAAGGAGAAACTTTTTGAAAATGAAAAGAAGTAACAGAATTTAATGGAAATTTCAGGTGTTTTCAGTTAAGAGATTTGACAAAAACAATCTATTTTTAAAATTTTTTTTCAACAAACATTTCAATTTCCATATTATGACAAACCAAAAATTAACAACCTTTTTAAAATTAATCGCCAAAAACAAATTTAAAAATTTTCCTTCAAAACCCCCTAACAAAAATCCCTTCTTAAAAATTTCAAACAACCTTAAACAAAAATTTACTTTACATTTGTTAATACACTTACTAACAAAATATATATAATTTTTTTATAATACACATATCTTCACTTCTTACTATAATTTTTCTCACAACAAATATTAAAATAAAAAATAAAAGACTGGTCAGTTCAAAAAGGTCCAAAACAGCACAACATGAACAAAGAGATTGTCACTTAGTGAAAGATATTAATAAACTTTTGAAATGGCAAAAGACAAAATAATTTTCAAACTTTCCCTCTAAAGTTTAAAACTAACCGATAGATTATTTTATCTTTACTTCCTACTCGATTTTATACGTTTAGCAATATAGAATTATCTTTGCCTCTCCACATGAAAGCGAACCCTCTTCTTCTGTTATTGGAAACTGCAACTAGCGTTTGCTCCATTGCTCTTGCCGAAGGGGATAAAATCTTATGTATTGCGTACTAGCGCTGAAGAAAGGGAGCACGCTTCTATGTTGACCATATATATTCAACAAGTGATGGATGAGGCAGGAAAAAGTTTAACAGAGTTGGATGCCATTGTGATTAGTAAGGGCCCTGGGAGTTATACTGGCTTGCGTATTGGTGTGGCAACCGCCAAAGGAATTTGTTTTTCATTGGATAAACCTCTAATAGCTATTGATACACCACTCGCTATGGCTTACGAGTACGTTCATCAACATAAAGATGTTTTGCCAAATAACTATTTCTTGGTTCCTGTAATTGATGCACGTAGAATGGAAGTGTACGGAGCCACTATTAATCAAGAAATGCAATATGTTGAACCCATCCGTGCTGAAATTCTTCATTCTACTAGTTTTTTAGCGTCTCAAGAAGCAAATTATTTTGTTTTTGGAGATGCCGCTTTTAAATGCAAAGAAGTATATAAATGTCAAAGTTTAGTTAAAGTAGATACGGATTATAAACTTTCAGCGTTAGGATTGTTATACCCCGGATTAGAAGCATGGCGCCAACAAACTTTTGAAAATATTTCTGGTTTCGAACCGTATTATTTAAAGGAGTTTGTAGCAAAAGTGAAAACTGTAAAAACAAAAATAGATTAATTAATCTTGAAGGGTTTTATAAACGAAATTAATTTGAAAACAATGGCATCGATATTTATTTCCTTCTCAAGCATTTTTTTAATGTCTTGCGGAAACCCTCAGGTAAATGGAACTGCAATTTCTTCTGAAATGAATACTATGGAATCAGCAACGGAAAAAAATACAAATGGAGAACTAGATACCGCCGTCTTCGGTGCTGGATGTTTTTGGTGCGTGGAAGCAATTTTCCAACAACTCGATGGAGTAGAAAAAGTGGCGAGTGGCTATTCCGGTGGAGCAAGAGAAAATCCCACCTATGATCAAGTTTGTTCAGGAGCTACTGGACATGCTGAAGTGATTCAAGTGACTTATGACCCTGCAAAAATTTCTTTTGTGGAATTGTTAGAAGTATTCTGGGGTGTTCATGATCCAACAACATTAAACCGGCAAGGTGCTGACGTAGGGACACAATATCGCTCAGTCATATTTTATACTAACGACAATCAAAAAAAATGGGCTGAAGAATATAAAGCCAAATTAAATGCAAGTGGTGCATTTCCTCAACCTGTAGTTACCGAGATCTCTCCTCTAAAATCATTTTATGTAGCAGAAAATTACCATCAAAATTATTTCAACGAAAATGGTAATCAACCCTACTGCTCGCTCGTTATCCGACCTAAACTCGACAAGTTTAAAAAAGTTTTTGGTGATAAAATGAAGTGATTTAATATTGATGCAGAATAAAAAAGCATTCTCCGACTCTCCCCTCGGCAAGCTCAGGGAGCACTCCTAATCTCCGACTCTCCTAATCTCCGACTCTCCGACTCTCCTCGCGAGGCTTCGCGATTACCCATTCAATTTAAAATGCTTCTCCGCCATATCATTCACTGCTTTTCCAATCGCTAGTCCTGCTGTTGCAGCTGGTGAAGGTGCATTCAACACATGCAATGCATTATGACTATGTACAATCTTAAAATCGTCAATCATATTCCCATCACGATCTAAAGCCATTGCCCGTACTCCAGCTCTTCCTGGAACAATGTCTTCCATTGTTAAACTCGGAATCATTCGTCGCAATCTTTCTAGAAATAATCTTTTGCTGAATGCTCTTCTGTATTCGTCTAGTCCAAATTGCCAATGTTTAAAAAATAGTTTCCACGTACCTCCGTATGAAAGGGCATCTGAAGTATCTCTCCAACTGAAATCAGTTTTTCCATACCCTTCTCTCTTGAAAACAAAAACGGCATTGGGTCCACACTCGGTTGGATGGTTGATCATACGTGTAAAATGAACACCTAAAAACGGAAATTGTGGATCCGGTACTGGATAAATTAAATGCTTTACTTTATGTGTTGAAGCTGGTGTTAACTCGTAATAATCCCCACGGAATCCTACAATTTTCATGTCGGGATCTACTAAATCTTTTTTTGCAATGCGATCACTTTGTAAACCGGAACAATTCACAATATATTTTGCAGTAATTTTTCCTCTGTTCGTTACTACCGTTGTATAGTCTTGTGATTTTTCGAAACTCAATACCTCATGTTGAAGTTTTACTTCGCTTCCTGCAAATTTTTCGGTAATTATTTTTTCTAATACTTCACATACACCCACAAAATCGATGATGCCCGTACATCCAACATGAATGGCTTTAATACCTACACAAAATGGTTCGATCTCTTTTATTACATCAGCATCCACCAAGCGAATATCTTCAACACCATTTTGAATTCCGTGATCGAAAACTTTGTTGAGATGTGCTAACTCCTTTTCATGTGTGGCTACAATTAATTTTCCGCAAATTTCATGTCCTATCTTATGCTCTTTTGCAAAGGCAACCATCTCCCTCCGTCCTTCTACACAGTTTTTTGCTTTATAACTTCCGGGCTTGTAATAGATGCCACTATGCAAAACCCCTGAATTTCGTCCAGTTTGATGCATCGAAACTTTTTCTTCTTTTTCTAACACACAAATCTTTAATTGAGGGTGATGAAGATTTAATTTGTAGGCTGTAGATAATCCTACTATTCCACCTCCAATGATTAAAATGTCAAATTGTGTTTGTTCCATTCCGCAAAAGTACTTCTTTCCTTCTCTTTTGGTGGGATATTTTTCCTTTGAAATGGATGAGTTTTTTTATGATAAATCAACATGAAGAATAGGGAAGAATCCCATTTTTTCTCCTTTTTAAATAATTTTAAGCTTTATTTATTACCTTAGAGGAAGTTGTTGAATAACATCAAATCTTTAGTAAAATAAATTAATTTCTAATTAATTTATTAGCAGACAAAAGCGTGCAATACTTTGTTAATAAGTATCACTCCTATCTATTGACCTGCATTTGATGGCTCCTTTACATTTGTTTTAATCGAGAATGTATGAAGAAAGTGTTGTTTAGCTGTTTGATTCTGTTTCCATTGCTTGTTAAAGCTGGTGGTTATCAGATAAATACGCAAAGTCAAAAAGGTGCGAGCATGGGTGGATCTGTTACTGGACTGGCAATGGATGCATCGGTGACATTCTATAATCCCGCCGGATTAAGCGCCCTCGATTCAAATTATTTTAATATTGGAGCTAGCCTATTAATGCCTAAAACTGCTTTTTTGGGGCCTTATGGGGGTACTGAGCAATTGTCGACAAAATCTTTTTCCGCGTTTTACCTTTATGGCAATTATATTTTAAATAGTAAGTTGACCTTGGGATTAAGCGTGAATACTCCCTTTGGTTTGGGAACGAAATGGGACAACAAGTGGAGCGGTAGGTACGTTATTCAAGAAGCTCGTATAACTACCTTGTTTATTCAACCTACCCTTGCGTATAAATTGAATGATCGTTTTTCAGTGGGAGTAGGGCCTGTTATTGTTACAGCTAATACTAAATTTCGAAAGGCTTTGAATGTGTTAAATCAGGATGGTACGGATGGTCAACTTGAACTCAAAGGAGCTGGAAATGGATTTGGATTTAATGCTGGAGTATTTGCTCGATTGGGCAAAACATCAGTTGGTATTTCTTATCGCTCAGAGGTGAAATTAGATATAGAAAATGGTGATGCTGTGTTTTCAAATATTCCCGTTTCACTTATTTCGAATGGAACGTATCCAACTAATGCAAAATATAATTCTTCGATTACATTACCATCCGTAATTTCTGTTGGTGTTGGTCGAGTTTTGAATGAGAAACTAACTGCGAATTTAGATGTTAATTTTACCAGCTGGAATGTAAATGATTCTTTAGTGTTTTCTTATGCTGATTATCCTGCTTTAAACACAAGTTCAGCACGAAAATTTAAAAATAGTTTTGCAATTCGAATTGGTGCAAAGTATCAATATTCAGAAAGAATGCAACTGCGTGGTGGAATAGGATACGATCAAAGTCCAGTTCCCGATGGGTATGTAAATCCAGAATTACCAGACGCTGATAAAGTAATATTGGGTGCAGGCTGTACTTATAAATTAAAGAAAGGCTGGTCACTAGAAGGATCTTTTACTTTTGAAGATTTGCGTGAACGAAAGAAAGAAAGAAATAAGCAAGAGAATATTAACGGAACTTATAAATCATATATCTATGTGTTGGGGCTTGGATTGCAATATCAATTCTAAAAGTGGCATCGGAATGTTTCTTGCACTCTGCATTTTTTTGCAGGATGTAAACCTGCATTGGATGAGCCCAAATATACATCGGGTGAAGCAGATTTTACGTCCTATTTGGCGATTGGAAATGGTTTTACCGCAGGTTATATGGATAATGCATTGACCCTTGAAGGACAACTACAATCTTTTCCTAATTTATTGGCGAATCAATTTAAACTAGCCAACGGTGGACCATTTAAACAACCTTTGGTGAATGCGGGCAATGGTTTTGGTTATGATTTTATCACACAATTATCATCAGGAAAATTAGTGTTGGTAAATGCAATAAATTGTGCGAATCAAAATGATGTTGATTTAAAAACATTGTCAGTAAATGACGATGATAAAACTTGGATTGGAAATCAAGGTCCATTTAATAATATGGGTTTCCCTGGTGCGAAGAGTTTTAATTTGTATAGTCAGCTTTTTGGAAAAGGAGGTACTACTGGAAATCCTTTTTTCTATCGTGTAGCGTCTGATACAGGAGCTAGTTCCGGATTAAGCTCTACCGTACTCGGTGATGCTGCTATGCTTGATCCTACTTTTTTTACACTGTGGATTGGTGGATCTGATGTGCTTTGGTATGCTCTCGCTGGTGGTGAGTCTAACGGAAATCAATTTAATACAATCACTCCTACATCTCAATTTGATGCTGCTATTGATACTATCATTTCTGAACTTACTTCTAACAATACAAAGGGATTAGTTGCAAACATTCCGGATATTGAAGACTTCCCGTTTTTTAGTACAATACCCTACAACGGATTAATTTTAACACAGTCGCAAGCCGACTCGCTTAACTTGCTCTCTCCTCCTGGAATTTCATTTCAAGCTGGTGCAAATCCTTACGTTGTCAGTAATCAAGGCGGTGGTACCATTCGTCAAATGAAAAAAGGTGAATTGTTATTGTTATCAATAAATCGCGATTCTCTTTTGTGTTTTGGAAAAGGGACACCACAACAACCTATTGAATCATTTAGAGTACTCGATAGTGTCGAAGTGTTGAATATTCGCAATGCCATTCAATCTTATAATGCAAAGTTGCGTTCGGTTGCCATTGCAAAAGGATTGGCGTATTCTGACATGAATGCATTTTTTAAATCATTAACTAAAGGATATGTTTTTAATGGCGCTCATTACTCATCTACCTATTTAAAAAGCAGTGTGTTTTCTTTAGATGGAGTTCATCCTAACGGTCGCGGCTATGCGATAATTGCAAATGAATTTATCCGCTCAATAAATGCTAAGTATGGAAGTAATTTGCCTCCAGTTGATGTGAACGCATCAACCGGAGTGTTGAATCCCTGATTTATTGGCCTTGACTGTTCTTCTGTTTAAGTCGATTTTTGTTGATGGTCTTATTCGACAACTAGAATGAGAAACAAGCAGAATTAATTAAAATGAATGAGGTTAAAAATAGTTTGAGAGATCAAAAGTTTTATTGGCTAATTGGAGTTGATTTACAACTCCATTTCAATTGATTCATCTTTTCTGTTTACCTATTACGAAAATATTTTAGTTCAAAGCTGCGACGTATTTTTTTTGCCAAGACAATCTAAAAAAATCGTTGCATAGCCTCAGCCTACGAAACTATTTTTTTAAGAAGTATATGTGAAAAGGACAAACAGAAAGGGTTAAAATATAGTTGTATTTGGTACTAATCCTTTTAAGCAAAATATCTATCCAATGGTGTAAAAGTCTTAGAAACTATAGACTTGAATTACAATGCTTTGGAAGATTTTTAATTTTAATTGTTGCGGAATTCAAATCTTTATTTACATTTGATTTGTATTCCTAATTATTCTCTTATGAGACCTTTCATTACTTTTTTATTAGTTTTTTTCAATTTGCCTCTGGCAGAGGCTCAGATAAATTTAGTGCCAAATCCGAGCTTTGAGGATACTGTTTCATGTCCAATTGGATTAGACAATATGCAGGAAGTACTTGGATGGACTTCTTTTGGAAATAGTGCTGACTATTTTAATGGATGTAGTATTTCAATGAATGTACCAAATACTCCCTTTGGTTTTCAATCATCTCATTCTGGCAATGCGTATTGCGGTGTAATTAATTATTGGAAAGGAAATTCGGTTTTAACTAATAATTATAGAGAGTTTATTGGTGTCCAATTAGTGAATTCATTGCAGGTTGGAACTAAGTATTATTTTTCATTTTATGTTGTATCAGCACAAAATAATTCGATTGGTTATTTTAGCAATAATATAGGATTAAGATTTTTTACAAACTCATACAGTAAAACAAACCCTGCTCCATTAGATAATTTCGCACATATAAAATTGGATACTTTGTTAACTGATACAGTGAATTGGCTTAAAATAAGGGGGTCTTTCATAGCAGATTCTAATTATCAATATGTATCAATTGGAAATTTCTTTGATTATTTAAATACTGACACTTTGGTATATACAACTTTTCCTCAGTGTGCATATAGCTATATAGATGATGTATGTGTCACCACAGACTCCATTTATAATGAGACTTGGACAGGGCTTCACGACGATGAATTGAATGTCGTGAAAATTTGGCCTAATCCAGTACTGGATTATTTTCAGTATGAATCCAAACAGAAGATAGACGAGATAATTATATATGATAGCAGAGGAAAATTTATAATAAGTGAACAGGTTAATTCGAGAGGGGGAAAATTAATCTTGGAATTATTTCCGAGGGTATTTATTTTGCCTTGTTTAGAAAAGAAAGCAATTTCAGTTTATAAGTTCTTAAAATTCTAAAAACAAAACCAAATGAAAAAGCATCTTATTTTAACTGTAGGGTTAGCCCTATCACTATTACAAATCAATGCACAAGTTTCAACACCAAATAATAATATTGGAGGCTATTCAGGTGAATATGTTGGCTGGGATGGTTCTATGACTGGAAATCCCCTTGTCATCAAACATGTGGCTAACCAGGACATGGAGTTCTATACCAATAATGCACAAAGAATGACATTAAAAAACACCGGCGCACTTGGTCTTGGCACAACTAGTCCCTCTTCATGGCTCCATGTTGCACCATCTGGTACTACGCAATCTTTCAGAACAGTTTCTTCAAGTACCAGTACGGCCGACAACTGGAGAATGTTTCGAGGTTCACAGGAAATGGCTGATTTTTGGTTTGAAGGCTCTGCAAATTCGTTGAATTTAAATGCTGTTCGTGGAGCTTTCAGAATTGCATCTGGAAATACAACCGGTACTTTATCAGAGGCATTTGAAATTGTTGGTGGCACTGGGGCTGACAGAGGATGGGTTGGAATTGGAGATTGGGATGATTTTAATCCGAATGTAGATTTGCATATTCATGGTCGTACAACAAGTGACTTTGGAATTCAAATGACTAATGCTGCCTCTGGAACGGGTAGTGCAGATGGTTTAAGAATTATTATGAATAACTCTGGTCGAGCTACTGTATACAATTGGGAAGCCAGTGATATAGCATTTGGAACTGGAAATACTAGCGGCGGTTCACTAAGTGAACGTTTGGTAATTAATAATGGTGCAAATTATGGACGAGTGGGAATTGGCTCAGGTACTGCAGGAGCACAACTTGACGTAGCGGATGCCACCGACTTAACTACTGGTTCTGGAGATGACATTTGTATAAAGGCAGGCGAGTCATTAAATGCTTAAATTCTGCCCATAGAGCCATTGGTGCTCAAATTAATGCCGAGAATGGACACCAAACACTCGGATGTTTCTGTAGTCGATAATACGTCTAGCAATAGCAATGTATCTATGTATGGAGTTTATACTAGTTGCAGGCACACTAATACTAGTAATGTTGGAAATTCATATAATTATTATGCTTACAGTGATGATTATAACAAAGCAGTGAATAAACATGGAATATATACTTATATGGCTGGAAGTAGCTCAACAAATGCTTACGGTGGATTTTTTTATACTGCAATAACAGGAAGTAATAACTATGGAATTAAAGCATATGCAGGAGGAGGAAGTAACATGAACTATGCGGTTCATGCAACTACTACAGCGAGTGGATGTACAAATGGTTCCTCCTGTACTAATGCAGCAGGATACTTTGATGGTGATGTTTTTGTTACAAATGGAACATATTTAACTTCAGATGCAATGTTTAAAACAAATATTCAATCTGTGAATAATGCAAAAAATCTACTTAACTCTTGCAATGTTAAATCATTCAACTATAATTCGGGAGCTTTCGGTAACATCAACCTTCCACAAGGTAATCACTTTGGATTAATCGCTCAAGATGTTGAGTTGATTTTACCAAACTTTGTTAAGACAGCAATTGCCCCGGAAGTTTTTGATTCAATAAATAATATTACTTATCCAGAATTTAGCTATAAAGCAGTCAATTATACAGAATTTATTCCAATTTTGATTCAGGGTTTTAAAGAGCAACAACAAACAATCGACTCTCTTATTCAAGTTATATCGTTGCAAAATCCAACACCACAGCCAAACATTAATCCACAAAATTCCCAGAAGATTTCTTTATCCAATGTTTCTAGTATTATATTAAATCAAAACGACCCGAATCCATTTACAGAGAGTACAAGAATTACATTCCAAATCCCAGATGAGGTGAAGGATGCAAGAATTATTTTTACATCATTAACGGGTTCGATTATCAATACTGCAATCATAAATGAAAGAGGTGCTGGTGAGTTGGAAGTTTATTCATCAGAGTTAAGTAAAGGATTATATAACTACACATTGGTTTGCGATGGTAAAGTTATAGCGTCTAAGAAAATGGTGAAACAATAATTGAATTAATTTACATGAATAAAATATAGCCTCTTGATATTCCTCAAGGGGCTATATTATTTTCTTAAATTTTATATGTAATTAAAGTCAAAGTTCATGAAATCATCTTTGATGTTTTTATCGCTGAAAAACAATTTCCTCTCTCACTTGTTCTATGATGAAGATAAATTTTTTGAATAGATTATCCCATCAAGGCCTTCGAAATAGGTATCTTTGCCTTGATAAATAAGCGCCTGTTTTAAGGCAAATAATAAATGGATCAGCACAGTTATATTGGTAGTATGAGTCCAGCAGCAATGGAAGGTCTATACAGGCAATTCCTTGATAATCCATCGAGTGTGGATTCTAGCTGGCAACAGTTTTTTTCCGGATTTGAGTTCGCAAGGCTGCAATATGGTGAAAATGGTGGTGGAAACGGGACCGTTCCAGAGCAGGTCGACAGGGAATTTAAAGTAATCAACCTCATTAATAACGGATACCGCGCTCGAGGGCATCTTTTTACAAAGACGAATCCTGTTCGTGAAAGACGAAAATATACTCCCGATTTATCGATCGAGAATTTTGGATTGAACTCTTCTGATTTGGATACCGTTTTTCAAGCAGGTCAACTTATTGGAATCGGTCCTGCAAAATTGAAGACGATCATTCGTCACCTCGATGAGACCTATTGCCAAAGTGTAGGTGCCGAATTTAAGTACATCCGTAATGAGGATGTAAAGAAATGGTTGGAGCAAAAAATGGAAAGCTCAAAGAATAGTTATCCATTTAGTATCCGCGAGAAAAAAAGAATGCTCGAGAAGTTGAATGAAGCGGTTGCATTTGAGAATTTCATTCACACGAAGTTCACAGGTCAAAAAAGATTTTCATTGGAAGGTGCCGAAACGTTAATTCCAGCTTTGGATGCTGTTATTGATTCAGGTGCAGAATTGGGTATAAAAGAATTTGTGATTGGAATGGCTCATCGCGGCCGACTCAATGTTCTAGCAAATATTTTGGGTAAGAGCTACGAAGATATTTTTACAGAATTTGAAGGAAAAGAATTTGATGACAATGCTTTTGATGGTGATGTAAAATATCACCTTGGTTTTTCCAGTGATGTAATTACACAAAATAATAAAAAAGTACATCTCGGTTTAACGCCTAACCCATCTCACCTTGAAGCAGTAGATCCCATCGTTCAAGGAATTGTAAGAGCGAAAATTGAAAATACACCCGGCGGAAACTTCGATCAAATTGCACCCATTCTCATTCATGGTGATGCCGCCGTAGCCGCTCAAGGAATCGTTTATGAAGTGATTCAAATGTCGTTGTTGAAGGGATACGCTACAGGTGGAACTATTCATTTGGTCATAAATAATCAAGTTGGATTTACTACCAATTATATTGATGCGCGTTCATCCACTTATTGTACCGATGTTGGTAAAGTAACTTTGTCGCCCGTGTTTCATGTGAATGGTGATGATGTTGAAGCATTAGTGTACACCATTCGTTTAGCCATGGAATATCGTCAGCGTTTTCATCGCGATGTGTTTATTGATATGTTGTGTTATCGCAAGTATGGACACAATGAAGGTGATGAACCTCGTTTCACGCAGCCGTTGTTGTATAAAGCAATTGCGAAGCATCCGAATCCTCGTGAAGTGTATAATCAAAAATTACTCTCTCAAGGAATCGTAGAAGCGAACTTGGCGAAGTCGATGGAGAAGCAGTTTAAAGATTTGCTGCAACGAAGTCTGGATTTGTCAAAACTTCAAAAGAATACAAAGGTGGATGCCTTCAAGGAAGGAAATTGGAAAGGAATTCGATTTTCTACTCCTGCCGATTTTGATGCTTCACCGAATACATCGATCCCTAAGAAAAATTTTGTTGCTCTTGCACAGAAGATTTCTACGCTCCCTACAGACACAGCTTTTTTTAGTAAGATTGTTCGACTCTTCGACGATCGATTGAAGATGTTGGAAGGAGATGGTCGTCTAGATTGGGCGATGGGTGAATTGATGGCGTATGCAACGTTGTTGGAAGAAGGTCATCCCGTGCGTATCAGCGGGCAAGATGTTGAACGCGGAACGTTTTCGCATAGGCATGCCGTTATACGTTTAGAAGATAAGGAAGAGGTGTATGTTCCACTGAGTAATCTGAGCGATCAACAGGCGAAGTTTACTATTTATAATTCCTTGTTAAGTGAATATGGTGTGCTTGGATTCGATTACGGATACAGCTTTACTGCTCCTAATTCGCTCGTGGTATGGGAAGCGCAGTTTGGTGATTTCGGAAATGGTGCTCAAATTATTATCGATCAGTACCTCAGTAGCGCCGAAGATAAATGGAAACGCATGAATGGAATTGTGATGTTATTGCCTCATGGTTACGAAGGACAAGGAGCAGAGCATAGCAGTGCCCGCATAGAGCGTTTCTTGAGTTTATGTGGAGAGTATAATATGCAAGTTACAAATTGTACAACACCTGCGAATTTCTTTCATGCGTTGCGTCGACAGTTAAAACGTGATTTCAGAAAACCACTCATCGTGTTTACTCCAAAGAGTTTGTTGCGTCATCCGCGTTGTGTTTCTTCGATTCAGGATTTTACTAAAAACGGATTTGCAGAAGTAATCGATGATGTATCGGCTCAGCCCGAAAAAGTGAATCGAATTGCATTCTGCACAGGAAAAGTATATTATGATTTAATTGATCGTAAGGAGAAAGAAAATAACACAGACCTAGCTATCGTTCGCCTCGAACAATTATATCCTTTCCCTAAAAAGCAAGTGGAAGTAATTCTAAAAAAATATGCTCAAGCCACTTCGTATTTATGGGTTCAAGAAGAACCTGAGAATAGTGGTGCTTGGTCGTATATTTTACGAGTAATGCGTCAACATAATTTGCGATACATCGGACGAGAAGAAAGTGCAAGTCCAGCAACAGGTTCGCATAAACAACATGATAAGGAACAAAAAGCAATTCTTGATGAAGTGTTTTCTTCGCAATTGGTTCCTACTAATTAATTTATTATTTATTCTCAATTTGAAAGATTATGGCCGTTGAATTAAAAGTACCCTCTCCAGGAGAATCCATTACAGAAGTGCAAATAGCACAATGGTTGAAAGCCGATGGTGATTATGTGGAACGTGATGAAGAAGTAGCTGAAATAGATTCCGATAAAGCAACACTAAGTTTGGTAGCGGAAGCAAGCGGTATTTTAAAAATATTGGTAAAGGAAGGGGAGATGGTCGCCGTTGGATCCGTAGTAGCCAGCATTGATACAAGCGCAACTGCTCCTGATAAAAAAGTGGTAGAGGAGAAAGCTCCTTCAGAAAAAGTTGTTGTAGAAAAAACTGCTCCCGAGAAAAAAACGACTGAACCAGTGGCTCAAAAATCCGAGAACGAAAGTTACGCAGCCGGACATCCTAGCGTGGCAGCAAAAAAATTGATGGACGAAAATGCTATCGCTGCTAAACAAGTAACCGCCACCGGAAAAGATGGTCGCATTACGAAAGGAGATGTACTTGAAACCATAAGTAAAGGTCCTGTTACTTCTGTAAACCCATCGGAACAAACCATCGCTGAAAAGAGTGGTGTAGTGAGTCGTGAAATGCGCAAGGAAAAGATGAGTATGTTGCGCAAAAAGGTTGCTCAACGATTAGTAGCCGTGAAGCAAGAGACCGCTATGCTTACTACTTTTAATGAAGTGGATATGTCAGCCATCATGGAAGTGCGCAAGTTGTATAAAGATAAATTCAAAGAGAAGCATGGAGTAGGATTAGGCTTCATGAGTTTTTTCACGAAGGCTGTTTGTGAAGCGTTGAAAGAATTTCCGTATGTGAATGCACAAATCAACGGTGATGAAATGATCTTGCATGAATACTGCGATATCGGAATTGCTGTGAGCGCACCTAAAGGACTAATGGTGCCCGTTATTCGCAATGCAGAAAGTTTGAGTTTAGCCAAAATTGAATCGACAATCATTGAATTAGCAACGAAAGCACGCGATGGAAAATTATCTATCGATGAAATGACGGGCGGAACATTTACCATTACCAACGGTGGCGTCTTCGGTTCAATGATGTCGACGCCCATCATTAACCCGCCACAAAGTGCCATTTTAGGAATGCATAATATCATTGAACGTCCCATGGCCATTCATGGTAAAGTGGAAATTCGACCGATGATGTATTTAGCACTTTCCTACGATCATCGAATCATCGATGGAAAAGATTCAGTAGGATTTTTAGTTCGCGTAAAGCAAATGCTCGAAGAACCCATCAAACTGATGACCGCCGGAAAAGATCCGATGAAGATTTTGCTTGAGCTGTGAAAATTGGTAAATAGGCAAATTGGTGAATTGGTAAATGCGAAACTATGTATAGTAGTGTGGAGATTCAATTGAAAAGTTTCTTTGTGACGCCCATGGTTAACATTGCACCCTGAGCGTAGTCGAAAGGTACTAAAAATACATTTTAGAAGTAATATTCAAAGGAGTGAAGAATTTCTTCCCATTTTCAAATTAACTCATCTTCAAATTTTCAAATTAAATCACTCCGAAACCGCCACCACTTCTTCCACCCCAGGCACCATCTGTTTCAACAAATTTTCTATTCCTGATTTTAATGTAATGGTCGAACTCGGACATCCACTGCATGCTCCTTTCAACACCACACTCACCACACCATTTTTGTACGAACGAAAATGTATTGCACCACCATCACCTTCTACTGCAGGACGAATATATTCATCCAACAATTCCATAATTTTCTTTTCCGCTTCTGGATCAGGTTCGGTGTCGATTTGTGGTCGCGCGGGTTTTTCTTCCGCTTTTACTTCAAGCGTTACCGCTTTTGGTTTTTTGTTTGGGATATGATTTTCTTCAAAAGGTGAATTCAAAAATAATTTTTCATCCGACATTAAAAATCCACGAATGAATTCGCGTAGAATATTGCTGATGTCGAACCAATCTACTTCACTGTCTTTGTTGATGGTCACAAAATTGGTATTGATAAAAACTTTATTCACACCACTAAAAGCAAATAATTGCGCCGCTAACGGACAATTTGTTGTTTCATCGGGGTGATTGTATTCAACACTTCCGCCTTCTAATAGCATCACATCCGCTACAAATTTTAAGCTATTGGGATTGGGAGTTAACTCCGCATATACGTTGATAGGTCGAGTGGTATTCATGTTTTGCAAAGATACGGCATCAGGTTCAGAATAAGATTCAATTTTAAAGTTGTAAATTGTATTTTTGCCTCCAGCTTACGATTCTAATTGTAGCTGAATAGTATGCAACAAAAAATAGATTTCCTTATAATCGGGTCAGGAATAGCAGGACTCAGCTATGCCCTTAAAGTGGCGAATCATGGTAAGGTCTTGGTAATCACGAAGGCAAACCGCGATGAAACCAATACTAAGTATGCGCAAGGTGGAATTGCCGCCGTTACGTATGCTCCCGATTCCATCGAAAAGCATATTGCCGATACGCTTGATGCAGGGGATGGAATTTGTGATGAAAAGATAGTTCGAATGGTGATTACAGAAGGTATAGAGCGAATTGAAGAGTTAATTCTTTGGGGAACCGATTTCGATAAGAATGAAGAAGGTACTTTTGATCTAGCTCGTGAGGGTGGACATAGCGAAAATCGCATCTTACATCATAAAGACCGTACTGGAGCAGAGATTGAGCGAACTTTACTTGAACAAATCAATAAGCATCCAAACATTGAATTACATACTCACCTTTTTGCATTGGATCTGATTACACAACATCATTTAGGACAAGAAGTATCACGTAGCTCTGGAGGAATTGAATGTTACGGAGTGTACGCCCTGAATTTGAAAACGAATAAAGTAGAAACCATTCAATCGAAAATTACGCTAGTAGCAACTGGAGGAGCTGGACAATTATATCGTACCACCACCAATCCAAAAATTGCAACGGGCGATGGTGTGGCGATGGTGTACCGAGCGAAGGGTACTGTGCGCGACATGGAATTCATTCAATTTCATCCTACAGGGTTGTATCATCCAACAGAGAGCCCATGCTTCTTAATTTCAGAAGCTGTGAGAGGAGCGGGAGCCATACTACGTACAAAGGATGGAGAAGAATTCATGCAGCATTACGACGATCGTGCATCCTTAGCACCTCGCGATATTGTTGCGCGCGCCATCGACAATGAAATAAAAAAGAGCGGTGCTGAATTTGTTTTCCTCGATTGCACTATGATCGACAAAACACACTTTGAAACGCATTTTCCTACCATCCTGAAAAAATGTTTAAGAATGGGAATTGATCCCATGAAGGATTTTATTCCCGTAGCACCTGCTGCACATTATTTATGTGGAGGAATAAGCGTTGATGAAAATGGATGTAGTGATATAAAAAATGTATATGCCGCAGGTGAATGCGCTCGCACTGGATTGCATGGAGGAAATAGATTGGCTTCAAATTCATTGTTGGAAGCCTTGGTGTTTTCGCATCGTGCGTATAGGCATGGCGTTAGTGCTTTCACTGAAATTAATTTTAAAGATAATATTCCCGACTGGAACGCCGAAGGAACTTCGGCCCCAAAGGAAATGATTTTAATTACCGAGAACCGAAGAGAACTCCAATCACTCATGACCAATTACGTGGGGATTGTACGTAATAATACTCGACTCAAGCGTGCCCTCGACCGACTTCGAATTATCTATGGAGAAACCGAAGCATTGTATGAGCGCACCATTGTGTCGCCCGCATTGTGTGAGTTGCGTAACATGATTAATTTGTCGTACCTCGTAGTGAAAGCAGCTATGGCGCGAACCGAAAACAGAGGACTTCATTACAATTCGGATTTGGTAGATTCGAATTCGAAGAAATAGAAATGATGAGCACATACCCTTGTTTTTCCATTGCCGATGAATCCTCATTTCAAGAAGTTGCTTTGCAGGTTTTCAGAGAACAATCGAAGCATGTAAAAGTGTACCGTGAATATTTAGAAGCCATTCAAGTAGATCCACTAACGGTAGGCAGATGGGAAGATATCCCTTACTTACCCATCGAGTTTTTTCGAACTCGGGAAGTCATCAAAGAAGGATTAAACGCAGAAGTAATTTTTCAGAGTAGTGGAAGCACATCAACACAATCCTCCAAGCATTTTATTTCCGATACCGCATGGTACATCGAAAGTTTTATGCGCGGCTTTAAGATGCACTACGGAAACATTGATAAGTATGCTCTGCTCGCCTTGCTACCTTCGTACTTACAGAAAGGCGATTCGTCATTGGTCTACATGACGGATCATCTCATTCAAGCAAGTAAAAATGCGTTCAGCGGATTTTACCTCGACGACTATGCTTCTTTAGCGAAAGCATTAAGCACGCTGAAAGTCCATCGGCACAAAACAATTTTATTAGGAGTGAGCTATGCCTTACTCGATTTATCAGAAAAGTTTCCCATGCAATTCCCCGAACTCATCATCCTAGAAACTGGCGGAATGAAAGGAAGAAGAAAAGAATTAGTGAAAGAAGAATTGCATGCTATTTTAAAATCGGGTTTTGGAGTAGAAAAAATTCACTCAGAGTACGGCATGACGGAATTACTTTCGCAAGCTTATTCAAGAGGTGATGGAATTTTCCATTGTCCACCGTGGATGAAAGTGCGCATTCGTGAAATGAATGATCCCTTCCATTTTGTGGATCACCAAAAAACGGGTGGTGTATGCGTTACTGATCTCGCCAACCAGAACTCCTGCGCCTTTATCGCTACCCAGGATTTAGGCCGATTATACCCCAACGGAAGTTTCGAAATATTGGGTCGTTTTGACGATTCAGAGGCCCGAGGATGTAATTTATTGGTCGATTTTTAAGGGTTTAGGTAGATGGATCTACCCTTGAATTTCGCCATTTGTCCACTATTATCGAGTATTTACCAAGAAATCTACCTGATTTGAATAAGGTTTGAATCTTTTCCTCTGTATAGTACGTAGATTTGCTTACACAATTACGATTACCTACAAAACAATAATATTCTTTTAAATGGCCATAGGCTACTCGCGTTACTTAAAAGCGATCTATTTGCTTATAGATTTTGTTCTGCTGAACGTAGTTTTCTGTGGAATCAGCTTCTATTATAAATGGCCTAACCTTAACGCAGATCCTAATTTCTTAGCACAATTTTTATACATCAATTTGTTTTGGTCTGTCACCATTACATTCATTCGAGTACATGAAATTGATCGGGGATTACGATTCGAACAATTATTTACTCAGTACTTACGAGCTTATGGTTTATTTAGTATTCTGCTCATTGTTTTTCTTTATTTTTTAGATGAGTTTTTTATTCCTGTATTCCATGTTGAATTAAAAATTGCGGTTTGGGGTGTTGTCTTCCTTCTTTGGAGATCACTCATGTCATTCTTAATCAATTTCTTGAGAAGAAGAGGGATGAACTATCGCAAGGTAATCATTGTAGGGAATGGTCATCCTGCAAGGGAAATGATGAAATTTTTTGAGAATCACCCCGAGATTGGTTACCATCTAAAAGGTGTTTTTTGCGACCCAACTAGTTTGTTAGAGTCGAGTCAAATTACAGGAGGAATTCAAGATGCAAAGGCTTATTCATTAGAAAATAAAATTGATGAAATATATTGTTCGCTCTCCGGATTAAAAATTGAGCAAGTAACCGATCTAATGAATTTTGCCGATAATAATATGATTCGTTTTAAAGTAATTCCCGACTTCAGAGGATTCTTAAACCGACGCATTAAAATTGATTTCTATGATTTGGTTCCAGTGTTGAGTATGCGTAACGAACCCTTGCAAAATACTTTCAATCGAATTATCAAGAGAGCTTTCGACATTGTTTTTTCTGCTATCGTTTTAATTTTAATATCACCTATTGCATTTCTTATTTTTACTCCGCTAATAAAATTAAGCTCGAAAGGTCCTGTGTTTTTTAAGCAGTTACGGTCGGGTCGAAACAACGAAGAATTTTATTGTTACAAATTTCGTACGATGCATGTGAACGATGAAGCCGATTCGTTGCAAGCACAAAAGGGAGATGCGCGAATCACTAAAATTGGTGCGTTCCTGCGTAAAACCAGTCTGGACGAATTGCCACAGTTCTATAATGCACTCATTGGAAATATGTCGGTAGTAGGTCCACGTCCACACATGCTAAAGCATACAGAAGAATATTCAAAACTAGTCGACAAATTCATGGTGCGCCAACTCGTAAAACCAGGTGTAACAGGATGGGCGCAAGTGCACGGACTCCGTGGCGATACACGCGATAATACGCTCATGGAAAAGAGGGTAGAGTTTGATGTTTGGTATTTAGAAAATTGGTCGCCGTTATTGGATATGAAAATTGTGATTATTACAGCATGGCAAGTTATTTCGGGGAAGCACACGGGGGAGTAATTAAGAATGCAGAATTAAGAATTCAGAATTCAGAATTCCCCTCCCCTTTAATCTTTTTGAGTTGCAAATTTTATAAATCGAATTTTATAGCATCGTAGTGCTGTGGGATAACGGCCAGAAGCTGCTCGATTTAAAGCCCAGTTATTATTAAACCCAAATCAATATTATCCCTACCTTTATATCATGAAACACCCCCTCCTTTGTTGGGAGATGCCAAACTCAACAGGGGTGTTTAATCCAGTTACTCAATTAGAATCATTTAACAGCTCGTAACTAGCAGATGCCTTTGCTATTTTATGGCAACCAATGCGCCTATAGTTCCTTGAAAAGGTTAATTAGTCGAAACCATCAAAGGATGAATGGTGACTCGTTAATATGTTTAGGTTGGTACCAGATACTTTTGTCCCTAAATCTGTATTGGATAGTCATTTTATATTTTTAGCAGGTGTAACGGGCCTTTGGTGTATTTGAGGTTGCCCAAAAGCGGCCTAAACTGGAAACGGAAAGATTGGCTAGTGACAAGGAAATGGGATTATCCAAATGCAGCTTATGATAATGCATTTTACTTATACTTTGTTGACTCAACCGGCATCTATCCTCAACCCATACAAAATGTTGGGACGATGAGGACTTCAAATGGTGGCGATGTATTAATTCAGTGGGACAGTGCTGGACTTCGGTGAATGAATCAGTACCACTGGCTAAAATTATGTAAGTACATGTTCTCTAATAATTTGTTTTATATGTCTTAGGTAATTTAAATGGATTCGATGATGCAAGAATTTTTCAGTATGACTTGATATCGGGGAATATTTCAAATTCAAAGATAACTATAGGCATGATTCAAGATTCGGCATCTGCTGTGATGATGAAGCTTGCGCCCGACAACAGGATCTACATTAGTGCACTATCAGATATTCCTGGAGGTGGGTATCCTTATCCAGCAAATTATTATAACCACGTCAATACGCATTTGTCAGTAATTAATTACCCTGACAGTGCCGGACTATCCTGCGATTTTCAACTGCTCTCTTTCCCATTAGCAGGCCATCGTACCTATAGAGGATTACCTCATAACCCAAATTACGGCATGGATCCGTTAGTTGGTTCACCATGCGATACACTAACGGTAAGCATAACCGAAAATGATGAGAAAAATGATGTATTCTTCCAAGCTTGGTACAACCCCGAGTGGAATATGATTCATGTGAATGCGTCGAAGCTAAAAGGGAAGAGCGGGGTGTTAAGGTTGTTGTGTGAGGGAGAGTGGTGAGGAAAATGGAGGTGAACAAGGTGGGTATTTTACGGGGAGATTGCGATGAATGGAATTGCAGCTGGGGTTTATATAGTTTCTTTAACGACCGAGAAGGATAAAGTTCAAAGTAAAATAATGAAATTCTAGGAAGGTTACGAACTTGCCTGCAGCAAGCAGGTTACGAATCGATACGAATGTACGAATTACGAATCTATACGAATTTACTGATACACGAAATGCGAATGAACACTAAATGCGAAAATAAGCGAAATTTTTACACTACTCGAAAACACCCTTGTAACCTAGCTTGCAGCTTGAAAATTGCATCCGAAGTAAAATTAATAATTGCAGAATAAATATTATATAACTTGCCAATCCACCAATCCACCAATTCACCAATTCCATCTGGATCAGCCCAACAAATAATATGAAACTATAATTTCTATCATACCTACAGCATATTTCCTCCCCTTTTCCTTGATCCTTGCCTCTGTATCTTCTACTTTTGCGCCTCCATGGACCAGCACATACTTCTTGAACGCCCTAATACGCTGACTACCAAGATTTCAGATTACGCTACCTTCGGAAAAATGCGCTTGGCTTCCTTAGTGGTTTTTTCGGCTGCAATGGCTTTTTTAACAGCTCCAGGGTCTATCAATTGGATGTCGTTTATCATGTTAATTGTAGGTGGAGTATTTACTACCGCTTCGGCCAACGGATTTAATCAAGTCATTGAGCGCGATTTAGATAAATTGATGTCTCGTACTGCTACTCGTCCTATTCCCGAAGGTCGAATGTCGGTTCAGGAAGGATGGATTGCCGCTACTATTTTTGGTCTGTTGGGTGTGTTCACCTTAACTTATTATTTGAATATCACTTGCGGTGTTTTGGGGTTGTTGTCTATCATCCTTTACACGTTAGCATATACGCCCATGAAGCGTCGTTCTCCCTTTGCGGTTTTTGTTGGTGCAATTCCTGGTGCTATTCCTCCACTTTTAGGATGGGTGGCTGCTACTGGTGAATTCGGTATTGGTGCCTGGTTATTATTTAGCATTCAGTTTTTATGGCAGTTCCCGCATTTTTGGGCCATTGCTTGGGTGCTCGATGAAGATTATAAAAAGGCAGGATTTAAAATGCTTCCAAGTGGAGAACGTGATCGTGACTCAGCTCGACAAGCTTTATTGTATACAATTTCATTGCTTCCTCTGGCCTTTATGCCCTACATCTTTGGAATTACTTCCTGGGTTGCGGTCGTGATCATGGCGGTAGTGAGTATTTACTTTTTATTTCTCGCTTATCGCTTGTACGATCGCTGCGATTTAGTGTCGGCGAGAAGATTAATGTTCGGTTCGTTTATTTATTTACCCATCGTGCAAATTGCATTGGTGATTGATAAAGTTTGATAATTATGGAAATGGCAATTGAAAATCAGCCTCAAGAGAAACCAAAAATAGCAACCGAAAAGGTGTTGCTTGCAATTGGAATAGGCAGTATTATAATGCTCTTCGCGGGATTAACCTCAGGGTATATCGTTCGACAAGCAGAAGGAAATTGGAAGTTTTTTGAGGTGCCGTCGGTATTTTATATTTCTTCTATCATCATCCTTATTAGCAGTTTCACCATTCAGATGTCGATCCGGGCGGTGAAAAGGGATGATCTATCGCAGGTCAAAACATTTCTCCTCATAACGTTGGGATTGGGATTAGCATTTGTGTTTACCCAGTTTTTAGGATGGAATGAATTGGTAAAAAATGATGTTTACTTCGCGGATAAATTGACTCCATCGGGTTCTTTTTTCTATGTAATTACTGGATTGCACCTAGCTCATCTTGCTTTTGGCCTTTTGGGATTAATCATTACAGGCTCAAAATCAATTCGTGAACGTTACAGTTCCCAAAATTATCTGGGAATTTCACTTTGTGCTATATATTGGCACTTTCTCGGAGGCCTTTGGATATATTTATTTGTATTTTTGGCCATCTATAGATAATCAAACAATCTTAATTCTGATTTAAAGTATGGCTGCAGAAGCTACAGTGAAACAAGAAACCCATTCCGCAAATATGTGGAATGGGGGTAAATCTCCGTTCAACGTGAGTTGGGGAAAAATGATGATGTGGTTTTTCCTTGTGTCCGATGCATTTACATTCTCCACTTTAATCCTTGCTTATGGCACCATGCGTCATCGCTTTGCCGAAGTTTGGCCTAAAGCAAATGATGTGTTTACGCATTTTCCATTTTATGATGGACATATTCCATTGGCGTACGTAGCTTTAATGACCTTTATCCTCATCATGAGTTCGGTGACGATGGTTTTAGCGGTAGATGCGGGTCATCGCCGTGATAACAAAGGCGTTGCTTTATGGATGATCTTAACTATTGTAGGCGGATTCATGTTCTTGGGATCTCAAGCCTGGGAGTGGTATCATTTCATTCATGGAACACCAGCAGGTGCTTATGTAATGCCTAATGGTGAAGTATATAAAGTAGCTGAAAATGCTTACCATCTGCATCATTTAAATCCACCACACGACGCCTTGGTTTCTCCGCTGCATCAGGTGGTGAGTGACAAAGCGGTTATTGCTGATATTAAATCGAAAGCAGAACATATTCACGGAGCCAACCTCACTCGTAATGAGTATGGACATCCGCTCTTCGCCGATTTCTTCTTCTTTATCACCGGATTCCACGGATTCCACGTATTCTCTGGAGTGATTATTAATATTATCATCTTCTTAAATGTCATTGCTGGAGTTTATAAACGCCGTGGACATTATGAGCATATTGAAAAAACGGGTCTCTATTGGCATTTCGTAGATTTAGTATGGGTATTCGTCTTTACATTCTTCTATCTAGTATAATTATTAGCGTCTGATAAGCATTATGGCAGATCACAAAAATGAACCGCACGGATATTACACGGGCGACATCCACAACCAATTCGTTGTTGAACATCACGATCCTAAGAGTAAGAAAGTAATTTGGAAAACATTCTGGATTCTACTTATGATTACAATCTTCGAAGTAGGGATTGCGTTTGCCCCAATCGCTCACGATATCTTAGTGGCTATATTCATAGTACTTACTATTGTGAAAGCGTATTTCATTATCGCTTTCTTTATGCATCTTAAGCATGAGGAAAAAAGTTTTGGGTACACTATCATTCTTCCATTTATTCTAATTGTATATTTCATCGGTATGCTAATTACAGAGGGAAATTATATTAGTATGATGGGTGGTATCTTCAAGTAAATCATCTTGAAAAAAAAGATTGTTCTCATTTTGTTTTTTGTGGTTCCAATAGCTGCCTATATGGTACTGCGTACTGGAAAAAATGATTACAAACAACTGGAAATATTAGGGCCAAAGGAGCCCATCAAAAAAACCATCAATGGTAAGGAAGTGATCGATACACTTTATCATACTGTTGGTGGTTTTTCTTTTTATGATCAAGATAGCGTGCTCGTAACAGAGAAAGTGACTGAAGGAAGTATTTATGTGGTCGACTTTTTCTTCTCTACCTGTAAAACCATCTGCCCAAAAATGTCGAACCAACTCATGCGCGTTCAACATAATTTCAAGGACGATAATGATGTAAAAATTTTATCGTTTACCGTTGATCCCTTAAACGATTCACCCTCTCAATTAAAAAAATATGCCCAAAAGCATAAAGCCATTCCTGGTAAATGGTATTTTCTTACAGGCGACAAAGTAAAAATTTATTCCATCGCCAAGGAAAGTTATTTTTTAACGGCTATGGAAGATTCAGCTATGGAGGAAGGGTTTTTACACTCTGAACAAATGGTATTGGTAGATAAAGAAAAACGCATTCGTGGATTTTATGATGGCACCGATATTTTTGAAGTGAAGAAATTAATTGAAGATATTGCTACGCTGAAAGTGGCGTATGCGAATGAAAAAAATGAAGAGAAGTAATTATGTCAGTACAATTGCAAAGCAAGGAAAAATTCGTTTTTAGAATCATTGTAACGCTCTCTAGTGTTGTTTTTTTATTGGTGTTGATATTGGATAGCAAAATACTTCCGCGCCCTCAACCCATGCCTTCTTTCGCTAAATATTTGCCTTTGTTAAATGCTATCATCAATGGTACCTGTGCTATATTGTTGTTGCTTTCCCTAAAAGCAATTTTAGCAAAGAATGTACAGCGCCATAAAAAAATAAATATTCTAACTTTTGTACTCTCTACTATTTTCTTGTTGAGTTATGTCACTTATCATTGGTTGAGTGAGGAAACAAAATTTCCAGTGGACAATCCCATGCGTCCATTTTATCTTGGAATCTTAATATCACATATTATTTTGGCTGCCATCGTTCTTCCGATGATTTTGTTATCTTTTTGGTACGGACTCAGCAACCAAGTAACGAAACATCGCAAATTAGTTCGATTTACTTTCCCCATCTGGCTATATGTAACTATTACAGGCGTAGTGGTTTATCTGATGATTTCGCCTTATTATAATTTTTAAAGGGCTCTCAAATTCCACAAATTTGTATCTTTGTTATTCTATTAATGATCACCCATGAAAAAATTAAGAATACTTCTTTTTGTTATTGCTTTGGTGTTGACACACGATGCCGTGAATGCACAGTGTTCAATGTGTCGACGTGTAGCGGAATCAAATTTAGAGTCGGGTGAGAAAAAAGGACTTGGGCTCAACACTGGTATTTTGTACCTCATGTCGGTGCCCTATTTGATGGGCGGTGTAGCTTGTTATATGTGGTGGAAGAGTAATAAGAAGAAAGGTTAATCCAATTTATACCAAATACAATAATATTCTATCTCAATAAATTTATTGTATAATGCCGACCTAGAATGACATACTTTGTACTGTGTAGGGTCTACTGAATAGGTAATAAGATTTTGATTTATTATAACTTAGATGTCACTTTCAGGGATATATGCAATCAAAATTGTCAAGTTTAAAATAATTCAGTGCACCATAATTTATTCTTTGCGAGGATATTATTGAAATTAATACATTAAATTTTCAATCACTTCGTCGTAGAGGCAGGTATTACCTGCCTCTACGACGAAGTGATATTTAAAGAGGGAGGAAAACTTGTTGAGACAAGGCATGCCTTGTCTCAACAAGTGCAATTATCTTCTACAAGAATTATACTGCTTATGATTCCCGTACTTCAAGATCATTAGCAATTAAATCACGTAACCTCGCGATGGTTTACTTGTTCAGTAAGCACTACATAGGTTGTGAGCAAATCTGTATACTTAAGTGATAAGACTCTTTAATAACGTAGGTACTAAAAAATTAAAGAAATTGTTTTAATCCGTTTCTTCCTGCGATGATTCTTGAACACCTGCATCCGCTTGTGTAGGCGATGTGGTGATTGGAACCTCTATATGACGAATTAATCCACCTAAATATCCTGTTCTTACCATGGCTGTGGCTGCAAATAATGAAATCACAAAACTGATTTTTGTAGCCATCAATATTTCGCTTCCCATTTTGTGTAAGGATAAAGCAGCAAGTGAAATCACGCCCAAACCGATCATCAGCCAATAAGCATATTCAGCTGCTTCTTCGTGTTCATGTATCGAATCTTCACTGATGCCAGCCATCTCTTCTACTTTATGTTCGGCTTCTTCACCAGTGCTCATAACAAGAGGCGATAGCGCTGCTAGAATTACCCAGAGTACAAGCACAGCGCGTTGTAAATTTCTTTCCTTCTTCATTAATGCAAATAACATAATGAAAGTTCCAATGATTGTCCCAACAATTGGGAAATGATTGATAAGTAAATGTAAATGGGCTAAATCCATAATTATAAGAATTAAAAGTACAGACTAAAAATAGTCAAATTATTTCGATTAAAGAACATCGAAAGTTGAAATAAAAAGAAAATTAACTTTTTATAGATAAATTGATAATTTTGCATATGAATTTTCACCCCCTTACTTCAAAAATAATAAAAGCGTTTAATGCCCATTTAGATGATGAGTTAGCTATCGGAATGAAAGCCTATATGAAAGGCCACTTTGATTATTTAGGAATAAAAAGTCCAGTTCGCAATGAAATTTTAAAACCATTTTTTTCTGAATTGAAAGAGTTGGAAACGAAGGAATGGATGAAAGTAGTGGATCAATTATGGAATCAAAAATTTAGAGAATTCCAATATGCAGCGTTAGTATTTACAGATAGGAAAATTAAGGATTTGCAACCTGAACATTTTCCTTTTTTAGAAAAAATGATTACCGAAAAATCGTGGTGGGATTCTGTCGATACAGTGGCGAGTAATTTAATGGGAGCGTATTTTAAAAAGTATCCAGAAAAAATTCCAGCTGCAATTAAACAGTGGACAAAAACTGAGAATTTTTGGCTACACCGTACTTGCATCATTTTTCAACTTAAATATGGAGTTAATACCGATCAAAAGTTGTTGTTTGAATTATGCACGAAGTATGCAATGGAAAAAGAATTTTTTATTCGAAAAGCCATCGGATGGGCCTTGCGTCAATACAGTAAATATAATCCGAAAGCAGTGGAGGAATTCATTCAAAAGCAAAAGCTGAGTCCGTTGAGCATAAAAGAAGCATCTAAGTACCTGTGATTTTTTATTGAGCGATGACTGATAAAGATCAGTTGCGACCATCTACCCATAAACCGTTTAAAATCAGAGAGCAAATACTACATTAAGTAGGATTCATCGCAATTCATCTTGCTTAGTACCTATGATACGTTGTATCTTTGCGCTCCATGATTCTGCACAATAAGTACGATAAGGAAACACTGCGTAAAAAGCTCGAAGCGGAAACGTTTAATAGGATCACCCTTTCTTTTTATCGCTATGTGATTATTGAAAATGTTGAAACGTATCGCGACGATTTATATTTACGTCTCGATAATTTAGGAATCTTAGGTCGCGTGTATGTAGCGCGTGAAGGAATTAATGCACAAATTAATGTTCCCGAAAATAATTTTGAAGCATTTAAAAACTTATTGGAGACGGATGAGCATCTAAAGTCAATGCCTTTGAAAATTGCAGTGGAGGATGATGGAAAATCTTTTATTAAATTAATTGTGCGCATTCGAAAAAAGATTGTTGCAGATGGATTAGCCGATGATACATTTGATGTGACTAATGTAGGTAAGCATCTCAATGCAAAAGAATTTAATGATGCATTAGATTTACCCGATACCGTAGTGATTGATATGCGCAATCATTATGAGAGTGAAGTCGGACATTTTGAAGGTGCGCTGCGTCCTGAAGTAGATACATTCAGAGAGGAATTAGAAAAGTCAGTGGAGATGGTCGCTGATAAAAAAGATAAAAAGATTTTACTTTATTGCACTGGTGGTATTCGATGTGAAAAAGCAAGCGCTTGGTTTAAGCATCATGGTTTTGAAGATGTGAATCAATTGCACGGTGGAATTATTCAGTACGCAAGAGAAATAAAAGAACAAGGATTGCCAGCCAAATTTGTAGGTAAAAATTTTGTGTTTGATGAACGTTTAGGTGAACGCATTACAGAAGATGTGATCAGTGAATGTCATCAGTGTGGAGCGAAATGCGATAACCATGTGAATTGTAAAAACGACGATTGTCATTTGCTCTTTATTCAGTGTGATGATTGCGCTGAAAAGATGCAAGGATGTTGTACCCTCGATTGTCAGCAGATCTATAATTTACCCATTGAAGACCAACGTAAACTCCGAAAAGGCCGAAAAAAGGCCGATACTTTGTCGGTTTATCGTTCTAGATTGCGCCCCGATTTGCGGCAAATTCTAAAAGAAGAAGCTAAATAGAAAAATTAAAAATTCTAATCTATTAAAAATCAGTGCTTTGTAATTAAAAGTCAAATACTGGAAGGTTTTAGTCAATTTTTGCTTCTTTGATGTCAATAACTTACGTAAATTGCTTAAACAGGCATCTTGAGTTGCCTGTATATTTGCTTAAGTTTTTTAACAGCCAATTGAATATGGAAAAGAGATGGGTAATTAAATCTCAGGGTGATCCGGAAGTTGCGAGTCGATTGGCTACTGATTTGCGTATTAATCCAATTTTAATAAATCTTTTGCTTCAAAGAGGCATTTCAACATACGACGAAGCAAAACGTTTTTTTCGCCCTTCACTAGATGATCTTCACGATCCATTTTTGATGAAAGATATGGACGTTGCGATTGAAAGAATAGGAGAGGCGTTGAAAAAGAAAGAACATATTCTGGTTTATGGAGATTATGATGTAGACGGCACAACAGCCGTCTCTTTAGTTTATACTTTTTTGAAATCACTATCTGGAAATATTCATTACTATATTCCTGATCGTTATAAAGAAGGGTATGGAATTTCTACGCAGGGAATTGATTGGGCGAAAGAGAATGGCTATTCATTAATCATCGCTCTCGATTGCGGAATTAAAAGCATTGATAAAATAGATTATGCCAATGAAAAAGGTGTTGATTTTATTATTTGTGATCACCATCGTCCAGGAAATGAATTACCCAAAGCAGTAGCCGTTTTAGATCCGAAACGAAGCGATTGTAATTATCCATATAAAGAGTTATCGGGTTGCGGTGTTGGATTTAAATTGATTCAAGCATTCGCTCAGTTAAATGAAATGCCGTTCTCACAGTTAGAACAATATCTCGATTTAGTGGCAATCAGTATTGCCGCGGATATTGTCCCCATCACAGGAGAGAATCGTGTATTAGCATTTTTTGGTTTGCAACAATTGAACAGAGATCCTCGACCAGGTATCAAAGCAATTCTTGAGCTGAGCGGAATGAAAAAGGAATTGGTGATTAACGATATCGTTTTTGGAATTGCTCCTCGTATCAACGCTGCTGGCAGAATTGAACATGGTGCAAAAGCCGTGGAACTGATGATTCAAAAGCAAGAAGATCTCGCTAACTTTTTAGGAGATGGAATCGATGAACAAAATACTACTCGCAAAGGACTTGATGCACTCATCACCGATCAAGCATTGCAACAAATTGTAGATGATAAGGATTTTCATTCTCGAAAATCAACGGTGGTATATAATCCTGAATGGCATAAAGGTGTGATTGGAATTGTAGGGTCCCGACTTACGGATAAGTATTACCGTCCAACCATCGTGTTGACGAAAAGTAATGGTCACGTGAGTGGTTCTGCTCGATCTGTAAAAGATTTTGATGTGTATAATGCCATTGAAAGTTGCGCCGATTTATTGGATCAATTTGGTGGACATATGTACGCTGCCGGATTAACCATGAAAGAAGAAAATGTTCCTGCATTCATTCAACGTTTTGAAGAGGTTGTGCAAAATACGATTGAAGATCGAATGCTTATTCGTGAAATTGAAATTGATGCGGTGTTAAATTTACAGGACATCACTCCGCAGTTTTATCGCATCTTAAATCAGTTCGCGCCCTTTGGTCCTGGTAATATGTCGCCAATCTTTAAAGTGTGTGGTGTGCGTGATAATGGACGAGGAAAAGTGGTTGGAAACAATCATCTTAAATTAAGTTTAGAGCAACGAGAAATTCAGTCGGGAATGTTTGATGGTATCGCATTTCAATTAGGCCATCATCACCCACAAGTGGAGCAAAAGCAAAGTTTTGATATCGTTTGTCACGTGGAAGAAAATACCTACAACGGACGAACTTCTCTTCAATTAAATATAAAGGATTTGAAATTTTCTACGAAGAAAGAATTACAAACTACGTAGTATTTTATCATTCGATTCCTTTTTAATCTCTTTTTCACTTTAATAATAGATTTATTTAGGGTCTACTGAATAAGTAATAGGAATTTGATTTATTATAACTTAGATATTACTTTCAGGGATACAAATGCAATCAAAATAGTCGAGTTTAAAATAATTCCATGAACCATAATTCATTTTTTTAAAGGATATTATTGAAATTAATCTATTAAATTTTCAATCACGTCGTCGTAGAGGTTGGTCATACCAGCCTCTACGACGACGTGATATTTATAGAGAGAAAATCTTGTTGAGACAAGGCATGCCTTGTCTCAACAAGATCATAAACAAATAAATTGCGATACCTCGAGATGGTTTAATTATCCAGTAAGCCCTATTTACTTCTTTTTCGTAATTTTGATAGTATCATATGATACTATCAAATGAAGCCTCCTTATACCATATCCCCTAAAATTATTGAACTAATTAGCTCAATTTCAATCAAATTGGGGGAGATGAATGCGCTTTATTTGGATAAGCAAGAACCAAAATTAAGAAAACAGAATAGAATAAAAACCATCTTTTCATCGCTTCAGATTGAAGGCAATACACTTTCTGAGGATCAAATAGAAGCGATCGTCAACAACAAAAAAGTTATTGGACCCGCGAAAGATATATTAGAAGTGAAGAATGCAATTCAAGTGTATGACGCTATTCAGAGTTTCAAACCGAATTCTATAAAATCGTTTTTAAGTGCGCATAAAATGTTGATGTCGGGACTCATTGATCAACCCGGAAAGTACAGAAATAAAGGAGTAGGAATTGTGAAGGGATCTAAGGTCGCTCATCTTGCACCAACTTATAAAAATGTGCCAGGCTTAATGAATGATTTGTTTGCCTACTTAAAGAAGGATGAAGATTTAGTCCTCATCAAAAGTTGTGTTTTTCATTATGAACTGGAATTTATTCATCCCTTTATGGATGGTAATGGAAGGATGGGTAGGCTATGGCAAACACTAATTTTACTTCATGAATATCCTGTTTTTGAATTTCTGCCGTTTGAATCGATCATTCACTCTTCTCAAAAGGAATATTACAAAGCACTTTCACAAAGTGATAATGCCGGAAACTCAACTCTATTTATCGAATATATGTTAACCGTTTTGGATAAAACACTAAAAGAAGTTCTTGGCTTTAAAAACAAAACAATGAGTAGTGAGCAACGATTGGAATATTTTATTCAAATCGGGATGAGCGAATTTACAAGATTGGATTATATGGCTGTCTTCAAAACCATCTCTTCTGCAACAGCAAGCAGAGATTTAATAAAGGGAGTGGAATTGAATCTCTTTTCTAAATCGGGATTGCAAAATAAAACTATTTATAAATTAAAATAAAGAGGATTTAAATTTTTGATGTTCTAAATCTTTTATCAGTAGCTACACGATAAGTAAGTCCTAATTTTAAAATGAGACCATTGGTGGGTGTTTGTTTGAGTTTTGCAAAACGGTTCGCATCGTAAAATTGAAATTGACGAGAAACAGAATGTCCAATGTCCAGCGTTATAAAAAAGGGAAGTTTAGTCAGGTAAAAATCATTCGCCCATCGGAATTGTCCTTCTCCAATCAGAAACCAATCTTCATCAGGCAATCGATACGTATCGGTTACACCCTTATACATGATGCAACTATGCCAATTGGGAGTGATGGTATAATCAAATACGGCATAGCGTGGTAAGATTCCCCAACACCAAAATCGATCACTTATTCTCCAATCAAATCCAATCAGCGGCAACCAAAAATTTCCAAACATCTCTTTACTGTAATAGCCCCCAAGTTTCCATGCAAACGATGAGCTTTCTCGTTTTGCATACATGGCAGCAAAAGCAGGCGTCATGGTATTTTCACTCGCTGTTAATTCAGTCGAAGCGTAATGTCGAATGCCCGCTGCGAAAAGTAATTGTTGATTGGTGTCATTAAATACATATTGATTGGAAAGCATCAACGAAAAGGCTTGTAAATGAAGTGTAGTGGAGGAAGATGGGTCCGCAGTTGGTTTGTAAGTTACATTCCTGGTTTCGTATTGTGGATTAAATACCAAGGTATTTTTTCGATTCCATTTCCAAGGAATGTTAAGTTGAGATTGAAAATAATTGATATCACTTTTTCCATCGTTTTGATTACTTAGGAAATTACTGGAAGGAATATGTTGATATTGTAAACTCATCACATCAAAAACAGGTTGTCCAAAGCTGTTCACAACAACACACAAGAGTAGAAGTAAAACCACCTTAATTTGCATCGTCAAACATACTCTTATTTTTTATTGTGTATGCTGATTTCAACTGTTTTTTGAAGAGTTGAATCACGATGAGGCATTTAAAGTAGTATTGAGTGTAGCTTCAATGAAGAAAAAGTTCGATCGCTTTACAGGAATGTAAAATCTCCGTATTTTTATGCTTTCTTTCTCGAATCCCAAATTATTAATCTGATGAATTATAAAGTAAAAGCGACTCTCTTCGTATTATTATGTTCAGCTAGTTTTATCTTTTGCGGACCTGCTCCCGTTGGTGATGCGAAGTTTCATTCATTAGATACTATTCATATCGGTGATCAAGTGTGGATGAAACACAACACTTCCATTAATCTACCAAATAGCTTTTGGTACGAACGTGATTCCCTCAATAATCATCATAATGGTCGATTGTATTTTTTTAGCGCAGCACTAAATTCTTGTCCAAAAGGATTTCATATTCCTACTGATGAAGAATGGCAAGTGTTGATTGATCGTTTCGGTGGCAATGATCAAGCGGGAAAAGCATTGATGGAAGGAGGAGCCTCGGGATTAAATTTACCATTGCCCGGATACCGTAGTGGAAATAGTTCCAATGATTTGTTTGGTAAAAAGGGCGAACAAGGTTTTTATTGGAGCTCCACCGTAAAGGGTGATCAAACCGCATTTGCACGTATGTTTAGCGCAAACTCAAGTGTTATTACGGATATCTATTACCGAAGAGCGAATGCTTTTTCTGTACGATTAATAATGGACACCCCAGCTTTAAAGTGATCTTTATATTATGCTTAGTCTTGAACGATTTACCCACCGTTGAAAGAGCAAATACGTAAGGCTATTTCACCTGGTGTGCTACATATGTTGTTGGCTACTTTTTGGTTTGCATTGATGAATGTAATGGTGAAGAATCTGGCACATCTCCCCACGAGCGAATTAGTTTTTTTTAGATGTGGTGTTGCTACGTGTATTGGATTCATAGCTTTGCATCGAGCAAAAGTAGATTGGTTAGGGAGTAATAGAACCTTGCTTTTGTTGCGTGGACTCTTTGGAACCATTGCCTTGTATGCTTTTTTCTATACAGTACAACATATGCCGCTGGGAACCGCGGTGACCTTGCAATATTTGTCGCCCATCTTCACAACCATCTTCGCGATCTTCCTCTTAAATGAGCATGTTCGACCAATACAATGGCTTTGGTTTGCCATTTCATTTTGTGGAATCTTAGTGATCAAAGGAGTGGATAGTGGTATTAGTTGGGAGTTACTCGGTGTTGGAATCTTCTCTGCCGTTTTTTCTGCATTAGCTTATAACATGGTTCGTACTATGAGAGAAAAAGAACATCCATTAGTTGTGGTTTTGCATTTTCAATTATTAGGCGCTATCGTAGGAGGAATCGTTTCGGTTTTCAATTGGAAGCAACCGGTTGGCATGGATTGGATCTGGATAATTTTATTGGGAATCTTAACACAACTCGGACAAGAAAATTTAACGCGTTCACTGCAATTGGAAAACATGGCAAAGGTGACCATCTTAAATTATTTAGGTGTAGGCTATGCGATTTTATTTGGTTGGATGTTCTTCCACGAAACCCATGTGTTCATGGAATTCATAGGGATGTTGTTGGTGGTAGTCGGTATTGTTTTGAATTTGATTACATCGCCTAAAGTGATTAAGAAGTTGAATTGAGGTTTTTTCTGATTTGTAGAATTCTCCTCTCTCACATTCTTTCTCCCTCTGTCCTCGCTGCCTGAGGCTCTCGAGGGCAGCACCTCGGGGGCCCACTCTCCTCTCTCACCTCTTTCTCCCTCTGTCCCTTGCTCTAGGCCAACTCCCCACTTTTCGCTCCCATGTGGCCCCTCAACTCCCACTCTCACCCTCTTCCCCGCATCTGGCTCTCAATGGCAACTGGACGATCTCGAAGGTCAACTTCCATTTTCTTATTCACTAATTATCACATAGTTAAACCACATTCTATAGAGTGGAAGAACCCGTTTTTCAGTTCAAAAAAGCAATTTAATCCGTATCTTCGCACACTTATTATGTCGCAATACAACGAATATAAATCATTGAATCTCCCCAACATCGCCGAGACTGTTCTGCAGCGTTGGGAGGAGAATAAAGTCTTTGAACGTTCTGTCGAAGAACGTGAAGGCGCACCCGCTTATGTTTTTTATGAAGGTCCACCTTCAGCAAATGGATTGCCTGGAATTCATCACGTGATGGCACGTGCTATTAAAGATATTTTTTGTCGCTATAAAACACAAAAAGGTTTTCAAGTAAAACGTAAAGGCGGATGGGATACGCACGGACTCCCCATCGAAATCAGCGTTGAAAAAACATTAGGCATTACGAAGGAAGATATCGGAAGTAAAATTTCGATCGAAGATTATAATAAAGCTTGTCGCCACGAGGTGATGAAGTATAAGTCGGTATGGGATGATCTTACTCGGAAGATGGGCTATTGGGTCGATCTTGAACATCCGTACATCACTTTTGAAAATAATTATATTGAAACGTGTTGGTATTTGTTGAAGGAATTGCACAAGAAGAATATGCTCTACAAAGGGTATACGATTCAACCTTTCTCACCAGCTGCCGGAACGGGTTTAAGTTCGCATGAATTGAATCAACCGGGCACTTACAAATTAGTAAAAGATACTACCATTGTAGCGCAGTTTAAAGCCATTCGTGATGCGAAGTCGGAAGTGCTTTTTACCTCGACCGATGCTCCCGTTTATTTTCTCGCCTGGACCACCACACCTTGGACATTACCCTCTAATGCAGCATTAGCAGTGGGTGCAAATATTACTTACCTATTGGTGCGTACTTTTAATGCTTACACGTTTCAACCCATCAGCGTGTTGGTTGCAAAAGATCTTTTTGCAAAACATTTTAATCCGAAGAATGCGGAGTTGAAAATTGAAGAATTTCAAGAAGGAAGTAAAAATATTCCATTTCGAGTAGAGAAGGAGATTAAAGGTTCCGACTTGCAAGATATGCGTTTCGAGCAGTTGATGCCTTATGTGCAGCCTGACGGAAATGCCTTTCGAGTGATTGTAGGTGATTTTGTGAGTACAGAAGATGGAACTGGAATTGTACACATCGCACCCACCTTTGGTGCTGATGACTTTCGCGTAGCCAAGCAACACGACGTTCCGCCCATCATGGTGAATGATGAAAGCGGTAAGCCCATGCCGTTAGTAGATCGTCAAGGTCGATTTGTAAAGGAAGTAACCGATTTCGCGCATGAGTACGTGAAAGAAGAATACATTAATGAAACAGATAAAGAAGCATTACGAGTTAAGCAAGGAAGAGATAAATATTTGAATGTTGATGAACGCATCGCCATTCAACTCAAAACGAATAATCTTGCCTTTAAAGTAGAAAAATACGAGCATAGTTATCCGCATTGTTGGAGAACCGATAAACCCATCTTGTATTACCCACTCGATTCATGGTTTATTCGAACCACGGCTTACAAGGAGCGAATGATTGAACTCAATAAAACCATCAACTGGAAACCCGAAAGTACAGGTACCGGTCGATTTGGTAATTGGCTCGAGAATTTAGTGGATTGGAATTTAAGTCGCTCTCGCTATTGGGGAATTCCTTTGCCCATTTGGAGAAGTGAAGACGGTGAAGAGAAATGCATCGGCTCCGTTGCAGAATTGAATGAAGAGTTAAAAAAATCAGCAGCAGCAGGATTCATGGATCCTACCAAAATGGAACACTTGGATCCCACTAAAAATGATTTCGATTTGCATCGACCTTATGTTGATCACGCCATCTTAGTTTCGTCAACGGGAAAACCGATGACACGCGAATTGGATTTGATTGATGTTTGGTTTGATTCAGGTGCAATGCCGTATGCACAATGGAATTATCCTTTTTCCACAAAGAGTTTAGAAAATTTATATCCTGCCGATTTCATTGCGGAAGGAGTAGACCAAACACGCGGATGGTTTTTTACCTTGCACGCCATCTCTGTCATGTTGTTTGATCAAGTAGCATTTAAAAATGTTGTGTCGAACGGATTAGTACTCGACAAAAACGGAAATAAAATGTCGAAGCGATTGGGCAATGCTGCCGATCCGTTTACTACGCTCGATACTTATGGTGCTGATGCAACACGCTGGTACATGATCAGCAATGCGCAGCCTTGGGATAATTTAAAATTTAATTTAGATGGAATTGGAGAAGTGCAACGAAAATTCTTCGGCACACTTTACAATACCTATAATTTCTTTGCGCTCTATGCAAACATAGATGGATTCACTTTTGAAGGAGATGAAATCCCCATGGAGAAAAGAACGGAATTGGATCGATGGATTCTTTCCCTCTTGCATTCACTCATCAAGGAAGTAGATGCAAGTTATGCCGATTATGAACCTACCAAAGCCGCTCGTGCCATTCAAGAATTTGTAACCGAGCATTTGAGCAATTGGTATGTGCGATTGAGTAGAAGAAGATTTTGGAAAGGAGAATATACAGACGATAAAAAAGTAGCTTACCAAACGTTGTACACTTGTTTGGATACACTTTCGCGTTTGATGGCGCCCATTGCTCCATTCTTTGCTGATCATCTATTTACCGATTTGAATTCCATCAGCAAGAAAGATAAAAATATTTCAGTGCATTTGGCTCAGTTTCCAAAAGTGAACGATGCATTGATCAATAAGGATTTAGAAGAACGCATGCAATTGGCTCAAGATATCAGTTCGATGACATTGAGTCTGCGTAAAAAAGTGAATATCAAAGTTCGTCAGCCCTTGCAGAAAATATTATTGCCTGTGGTGGATGCAAAATTCAAAGAGCAAGTACTTTCCGTTCAAGATTTGATTATTGCCGAAGTAAATGTGGAGGAGATTGAATTTTTAGATGATGCGACAACGGTATTGGTGAAAAAAATCAAACCGAACTTTAAAGCATTGGGACCCAAGGTGGGCGGCTTGATGAAACAATTATCAACGAGCATATCCGATATCAATCAAGAGCAAATCGCTTATTTGGAGAAGAATGGGATGTTGCCCTTGAATTTAGGAGCTGTCATCTTCGACCTATTGCTGGAAGACGTTGAAATTCTAAGCGAAGACATTCCGGGATGGCAAGTTGCGAATCAAGGAAAATTAACCGTTGCCTTGGACATTACACTTTCGGATGCTTTGAAAGAGAAAGGATTAGCTCGTGAATTGGTGAATCGCATTCAGAATATCCGCAAAGACAAAGGATTTGAGATTACAGACCGAATTAACGTGAAAATTAAAGGACCCGAAGAGGTTCAGCGCTCAATAAACAACAATTTCGACTATATTCGCAGCGAAATTTTAGCAATTCAACTGGAGCTCGTGGAGCAGTTAGAGGGATCCGATGTGATTTCTCTGGAGATGGATGAAGCGCTTCAAGTATTAACATCAGTAAACAAAAATTAAAATGGCCACTAAAAAACCAATTTCGAAAACAAAAAAAGCTGCGGTGAAGAAGCCAGTTAAAAAAGCTCCGGCAAAAAAAGTTGTTAAAAAAGCAGCTCCAGCAAAAAAGGTGGTTAAGAAAGCAGCACCTGCAAAGAAAGCTGTTAAAAAAGCAGCACCTGCAAAAAAATCTGCACCTGTAAAGAAGGTAGCAAAAAAAGTAGCTCCTGCTAAAAAAGCTCCTGCTAAAAAAGCATTGGCTAAACCAGCAGCAAAGAAAGTAGCTCCCGTAAAAAAGGTAGTAGCAAAAGCTCCTGCAAAGAAAGTGGTAGCTAAAGTTCAAGAGAAAAAAGTAATAACGAAAGCGATAGCACCTGTAAAAGCAAACGCAGTTAAAGTTGAACCAGCGAAGCCTATAATACAAAAAATTGCTGTGGCTCCTCCCGTAAAGATTGTGAAAAAGACTATGATTGAAAAAGTAAAACCAACCGTAACAGCACGTTACAATGATGCAGATCTTCAGGAATTCAAAGGTCTAATTATAAAAAAATTAGTTGATGCACGCGCAGAATTAATAAATCTTCAAGCACAAATTATTAATACCAATGAGAATGGTACCGATGATACAGGTGCTTCATTCAAAATGTTAGAAGATGGTTCTGAAACATTAGCGAAAGAAGAAGCAGCTAACTTAGCCGCTCGTCAAAAGAAGTTTATTGAGCAATTGGAAATGGCGTTGATTCGCATTGAAAACAAAACATACGGTATTTGTCGCATCACTGGAAAGTTAATTGCTAAGGAGCGTTTACGTGCAGTTCCTCATACTACGCAAAGTATGGAGGCGAAATTAAAACAATATCGCGACTAGTTTTAACTTTTACAGTAAGTTCGTATAGACCTCACTGTTAGAGATTGAATGAATCGAGTTCAAATGAATCCTTAAAAATAAACATCGAAGCTTGTAGCCATTCGCCGCAAGCTTCGATTGTTTCATAGAGAAAAGAAGATTGAAAAGACCCCTGTTAATCATCTTTGCTATTTTATTGGCCGACCAACTTCTAAAGATTTGGATAAAGACGAATATGTACCTCGGGCAAGAATTTGAAATTGCTCCCTGGTTCATTATTCACTTTACCGAAAACAATGGAATGGCTTTCGGTTTGGAGTTTGGTGGTGATTACGGAAAACTATTTTTAAGTGTCTTCCGCATTTTGTTTGTTTCTGGATTGGGCTACTATCTGTGGAAGCTCACCAAAGAAAAAGCAAGTTCCTATTATATAACGGTTATTGCGCTCGTGTTTGCTGGAGCCGTTGGAAATATTATTGATTCTGTTTTTTATGGAATGTTGTTTTCTTCCAGCGATTTTGGAACGATTGCAACGCTCTTTCCACCAGAAGGTGGCTATGCATCCGTCTTACATGGTAAAGTGGTCGACATGTTTTATTTTCCGCTCTTAAGTGGAAACTTTCCAGAATGGTTACCGATTTGGGGTGGAGAGCATTTTTTGTTCTTCCGTCCTGTCTTTAATATCGCCGATGCATCCATCACCGGCGGCGTCATTGTATGGATTTTATTCCAAAAGAAAATTTATCCGGAAGAAAACAAAACTTCAACGGATGAAGTAAAAAATCCAACTGATAATTCTATTGTAGAAAATAATTAATTCGTTTTTTTGCTGTTCGCAAATTGTCTCACTAAAATCTTTGCGAGAAAATTATCGACCAAGAATTTTTGCGCCTGCCTGCCGGTAGGCAGGGCTCTGCGCCTTTGCGAGAAATTTTAGCGAAGAGAAATTGCCGAAGAGAAAAGATGTATTCGAATTCAATTAGATTCTATCAAGCATATAGTTCAAGCCTCTCCCTTCGCGAGGCTTCGCGACCTCTCCAAAGGAGAGGGAGCTAAAAAAAATGTTAAAATTTAATTTGGAGTTTAACGCAGAATCTTTTCGAGAAACTTTAGCGAAGAGAAAAAAGCGACAGAATAACTTAAGTCTTTTCGAGAAAAAGTCGTCTCAAATCTTCTAATTCTGAATTCTGATCCCGATAGCTATCGGGACTTAATTCTTAATTAGATATTATATCATCAATAATCTTCAAATGATGCATCGTATGAATCTCTAAAAATGTAATCGTCTTTTTCATTCGTAAATGTCCAAAAAATGGATGTTTGATGAATTGTTGCTCATGCAAGTCCTCTGTGTTTTGTAAAGCATCTTTTACTTTTTGTAGATGATGTCGGATCGTTGCTTCATCGTATTTTTCAGGTCTTACAATAGATGGTGCTTTCGCTTTACCACGGGGTATTTTTTTAGTAGTATAAACTACAGCTCTCAGGATATTAAATTTCCATTTGTAATCTTCCGGATTGGAATTTTTTAATCCTTCTAAAATTATTTTTATGGTGAGAAGTATATGTTCAATTTGCCAACCTACAGATGATGCGGAAACCGTAGTGTTCAATTTTTCGTGATGTGGAATTTTTTCTTCTAACACGAGTAATAACTGCTGAAGTTTTTTCATTTCTATCTGTTTTCGAAATTTACAAATTCCATAAAAATTTAATTTTATTTTTTACTTCGTCTTCGGTGATGCGTTGAATACAAGGATTCGATTTGTATTTGCAATGAACTTGATCGCATGGATTACACTCTAGAATATGATGGATGAAGGTAGCATTTGCTTTTCTTGGATGGAAGATGGGATCACCTGGTCCGTACAATCCTAATGACGCCGTTCCCATCGCAGTAGCAATATGCAGCGGACCACTATCATTTCCCATAAACAATTCCGCCTTTTGACAAAGCGCTGCAAAGCCTAATAAATTTATTTTTCCTGCTGCTACATGAAGTTTAAAATCCAGTTGTGATTGAATTTCTTCTGCATCTTTTGCGTCGAACGCATCACCCACTAAAACACAATCGTAACCAAAATCTTGGTGAATCCATTTCATGATGCGAACCACGCGATCCAAAGGCCATTTCTTCAGTATCCTTCTCGCTCCTGTATGAAAAAGAGCAAAACGACCAATCTGGTTGCTCTTTATAAATTCATCTGCCAGTCCAATTTCCTTAGAAGAAAGATGAATTTTAGGTTCCAAGTACTTGTTGTTTTCATCGATCAACGGTTGAATGATCGACCAATTAATCTCCATTTCATGAGGATGAACCCCCAATTTTCGATTTTTAATCCGTTGTGTTCCACGGTCGAGGCGATAAATGGGCTTTTTTGTAAAGGCAAGTTGGGTAGAAGCCACCGTTCCACGCAAATCAATCAATAAATCATATTGATTTTCAAGCAATTTATAATCGCTTAGGGCTCTGTCAATATCCGGACAATGGGACAAAAGATGAACTCCAAAAGGCCGACAAAGCACCGTGATTTTCGCATTTGGAAACTGCTTTCGAAGCATACTATAAACCGGAAGGGTATAGATAAAGTCGCCAATCTCATCCTCCTTAATACACAGAATATTTTTGAAATTCAGTGCTTTAGCATCTTTTCCTCGGTTGATAAAGGAGGAAATCAACATCGAAGAAAGGTATACCCCTCTATCCAGCCATTTCTTTGCGGTCATCGACTTTTCCACGGGCGCAATGTTAATGATTCTGAGGGAGGTATTTTGTGGTTCCAATGAAATTTCCTATATTTGCAGCAGTAGAATGAGGGGACCTGAGTCCCCTCTTTTATTATCAAATGGTTGTGAAAGAAGACATAAGAGGATTAGTTCAGACGTACTTACAGGAGTCGGATTGTTTCTTGGTGGATGTGAAATTATCTACGAATAAACTGTCTGTCTCTATTGATAAGATGGAAGGAGTAACCTTAGATGAGTGTTCTGCCTTAACGCGATTTATCTTAAATCATTTTGAAGAAAGTGGTTTTTTGGAAAAGCATGAGGTGGAAGTGGGTAGCCCAGGGATGGATTCTCCGCTCTTGGTTCCGCAACAATATCACCGTCGTATCGGTAAAGAACTTCGTGTGGTGAAGGTTGACGGAATTGAGTTAAAGGGTATCTTGCAACGTGTAGGGGAAGAGGGGATTGAGCTGCTTGAAACCAAATCGAGAAAAGAAAATAAAAAGAAAATAATTACCGAAGTCGAGCATAAGATTGCGTTTGCCGACATCAAAGAAGCAAAATTGATTATTAACTATAAATTCAAATAAGTCCAATGGACCATCAGGTATTAATTGAATCCTTCTCAGAGTTTAAAGAAGTAAAAAATATTGACAAGGCTACGATGATGAGTATCCTCGAAGATGTTATTAAGTCTACGATGAGAAAAAAATACGGCACAGCTGATAACTTTGACGTGATCATCAACCTCGACAAAGGAGATCTTGAAATCTATCGCAATCGAATGATTGTGGAAGATGGAATGGTAGAAGATGACGCACTCGAGATCGCTTATTCAGATGCTATTAAGATCGAGCCCGATTTTGAAGTAGGTGAAGAATTAACAGAGACTGTTCGCTTAGGAGATTTTGGTCGTCGTGCCGTTTTAGCATTGCGTCAAAATTTAGTTTCTCGAATTTCTGAATTGGAGAAAGATGGTATCTACCGCAAGTATAAAGACAGAGTAGGGGAGATCATCACCGGGGAAGTGTATCAAATCTGGAAAAAAGAAATATTGGTGTTGGATGATGAAGGCAATGAATTGGTGTTGTTGAAAAGCGAAACGATTCCTGCCGATTTTTTCAAGAAAGGTGATACCGTACGTGCCGTTGTGTTGCGTGTAGAAATGTTAAATGCAAGTCCTAAAATTATTCTTTCTCGTACCTCTCCAGTGTTCCTGGAGCGTTTGTTTGAACAGGAAGTTCCAGAGGTGTTTGATGGATTAATCACCATCAAAAATATTGTTCGTGAACCTGGAGAGCGTGCAAAAGTGGCAGTAGAAAGTTACGACGATCGTATCGATCCTGTTGGCGCTTGTGTGGGAATGAAAGGATCACGTATTCATGGAATCGTGAGAGAATTGCGCAATGAAAATATTGATGTAATTAATTACACCAACAATATTCAGTTGTACATCACACGTGCTTTAAGTCCAGCGAAAATCACTTCAATCAAGTTAGACGAAGAAACGCGTCGTGCATCGGTATTCATGAAGCCCGATCAAGTGTCATTGGCTATCGGTAAAGGCGGACATAATATTAAATTGGCTGGTAAATTATCAGGCTATGAAATTGATGTGTATCGTGATTCTGAAGACGAAGACGAAGATGTAGATTTAGATGAATTTGCAGATGAAATTGATGCATGGATCATCGAAGAGTTGAAGTCGATTGGTTGCGATACGGCAAAGTCAGTGTTGGCGGTGACAGTAGATGATTTAGTGAAGCGTACCGACTTAGAAGAAGAAACCATCCGCGAAGTGGTGAGAATTCTTCGCACTGAGTTTGAATAATAATAAATTGAAGTGGAATTATTTCACTCGCGATAATGAATGTTTAGTCAACTATTGAAATCGAAAAAGGATGATCAATTAAAAATGGAAAGCATGAATTGTTGAAATAGTATTACCTAATCCTAACCGGAAACCAGATAAAAACCGTAGATGCCCGAAGAAAAAACATTGCGCCTCATTAAAGTAGCCAAAGAGTTAAACGTTGGCTTGCAACACGTGGTAGAATTCCTTGAATCGAAAGGTGTGGTGGTTGATAGCAGCCCCAACACTAAGATTTCTGTGCAAGTCTATGGCATGTTGCAAGAGAAGTACGCACCAGATAAATTGGCGAAATCGGAAGCGCAGGAAATTACGCGTGAGAAATTAAAGCGTGACACTATTACCATCGAGACAAAAACAGCTCGAGAGGATTCGCGTGTTGCTGATGTGGAGCCGGATAATGATGATAGTTTAAAAGCAAGCCTCGAAGCAATTAAGGAATCAGCTTCTAAAACGGCGAAGAAAACAACAAAGGTTAAAAAGGTGGAAGATACACCTGCTGAGCCCGAAGTGATAAAAGCAAAATCTGGAATCGATTCTCCAAAAATTTTAGGAAAAATTGATCTCGATGCAGGAGCTAAAAAGAAAACTGCGAAGAAGAAGGAAGAAGCAGAAGCATTGGCTCTAGAGGATGCGAAGAAAAAAGAAGCTAAGAAGAAAGAAGATGATTTAGCGGAAGCAGCAAAAGTAAAAGCGGAGAAGGAAGCTAAAGCAGCAAAGGAAAAGAAAGAAACAAAAGTTGAAGCTGTTGAGCCCATCGTAGAGAAGAAATCTACTGATGTGAAAAAAGTAGTAGAAGCTCCATCAGCTAAAGCTCCTGAAGAAAAGAAAAGCGAGAAGAAAGTTGAGAAGAAAGAAGAGAAGAGAGAAGAGAAGCACGTAGGGAAGAAAGAAAATAAAGTTGAAGAGAAGAAAGTAGATGTTGTTGCGAAGAAAGAGGATACACCTCCAACTCCAACTGCACCACCAGAGCATATCAGCGTAAAATTTGAAAAATTAACGGGTCCAAATATTTTAGGAAAAATTCAACTTCCCGTTGATCCTCCAAAGAAAAAGCCAGTAGCTTCTTCTTCGAATGTGGATGGCGATAAACGCAAACGCAAACGTAAAGACAAAGGCGGAACAGGTGCTAATGCTGGCGGTCCTCGTACTCCTGGGCAGGCACGTCCTCCCGGACAAGGTGGTGGCCCCGGTGGTCAAGGCAGTCCGCGTCGTGGACCTGGTGGACCACAACAAGCAGGTGGCCCTCGTCGCCCTGGTGGACCAGGTGGTCCTGGCCGTAGAGGTACAGGTCCAGCAGCTCCTAAAGTTGAACCAACCGATAAAGAAATTCAAGATCAGATTAAAGCTACTCTTGCTCGTTTGAGTGGAAGTGGTAAGTCGAAGTCTTCAAAAATGCGTCGTGAAAAACGTGACCTTCACGCACAACGTCAAGAAGCACTCGCTGAACAAGAATCAGATAAAGTAATTAAGGTAACGGAATTCGTATCTGCGAATGAGTTAGCTAAGTTGATGAATATTCAGGTGAATCAAGTTATTTCTACTTGCATGAGCCTTGGATTGTTTGTGTCGATTAATCAACGTCTCGATGCAGAAACTATTACAGTAGTAGCAGAAGAATTTGGTTTTACAGTGGAATTTGTTTCTGCTGATGTGCAAGATTCTATTGTTGATGAAGTGGATGCTGTTGAAGATTTACAACCTCGTGCACCGATCGTTACCGTAATGGGTCATGTCGATCACGGAAAAACATCGTTGTTGGATTATGTGCGTAAAGCCAATGTAATCGCCGGTGAAGCAGGAGGAATTACACAGCATATCGGTGCGTATGAAGTGACGTTGGAAGATGGAAGAAAAATTACTTTCTTAGATACTCCAGGTCATGAAGCGTTTACTGCCATGCGTGCTCGTGGAGCAAAAGTAACGGACGTTGCCATCATCGTAATTTCTGCAGATGATAGTGTGATGCCTCAAACAAAAGAAGCAATCAATCATGCGCAAGCAGCTGGTGTCCCCATCGTTTTTGCCATCAATAAAGTGGATAAGCCTGATGCGAATCCAGAAAAAATTAAAGAGCAATTAGCCGCCATGAATTTCTTGGTAGAAGATTGGGGTGGTAAATACCAAAGCCAAGATATCTCTGCGAAGAAAGGATTGAATATCGATAAATTATTAGATCGCGTTTTATTAGAAGCTGAATTATTAGATTTAAAAGCGAATCCAGATCGATTAGCGAAAGGTACAGTAATTGAATCTTCTCTCGATAAAGGCCGCGGTTATGTCACTACAATATTGGTTCAAACCGGAACACTGAGAACAGGCGATGTGGTGTTAGCAGGAACGCACAGTGGTCGTGTAAAAGCGATGTTCAATGAGCGTGGACAACGTATCAAAGAAGCAGGACCATCGGCGCCTACTATGATTTTAGGAATGTCAGGAGCTGTTCAAGCAGGTGATCAATTTAACGTGATGGAAGATGAACGTGAAGCACGTGAAATCGCCAACAAACGTTTGCAATTACAACGTGAGCAAGGAATCCGTACACATAAACATATTACCCTGGATGAGATCGGTCGTCGTTTGGCGATTGGTAACTTTAAAGAATTAAACGTAATCGTAAAAGGTGACGTGGATGGATCTGTAGAAGCATTAGCTGATTCATTATTGAAACTTTCTACTGGAGAAATTCAAGTGAATGTACTTTTGAAAGGTGTTGGACAAATTTCTGAGTCTGATGTGATGTTAGCGAGCGCATCGAATGCAATCATCATCGGCTTCCAAGTTCGACCAAGTGTATCTGCACGTCGTTTAGCAGAACAAGAAGAGATTGATGTACGCTTGTATTCCATTATTTACAATGCCATCAACGAAGTGAAAGCTGCTATGGAAGGTATGTTAGCGCCTGACTTCGAAGAGAAGATTATTTGTAACATTGAAGTACGTGAAGTATTCAAGATCCCGAAAGTTGGAACTGTTGCAGGTTGTATGGTTACCGATGGTAAAGTCAATCGCAATACCAAAATCCGAATCATCCGTGATGGTATCGTTGTACACTCTGGTGAATTGTCATCATTGAAACGTTTCAAAGACGATGCGAAAGATGTTCAAGCAGGTATGGAATGCGGATTAAGTATTTCGAACTACAATGATGTTCGTGTCGGTGATAATATCGAAGGATACGAGAATGTTGCGGTGAAGCGTACGCTTGCTTAGTTGTTGGTTGTTAGAGGTTAGATGTTGGTCGTGAGGCTTCGCGATTTGATGTTAGATTTTTTTTGGATTTTTAGATATCCGAATCGAGCAGTTGTGAGTGATTAACAAAAATCATGAAGATAAAAGTAAGTGCATTTTGTAACGAATGTAAAAAAGATTCTGAAAATGATGAGATTTTTGGAATAGATGGAATCGTTGAATTTAACGATGAAAATTGGTATACTTTAACTTGTGTTAAAGGTCATCTTTGTCACACTAAAATTCAAGCCCATAAGTATGAATTGTTATTTGATCAAGGTGCATTAGCTATTATTGATGGATATTCAAAAGAAAGTGTTTCTAGTTTTTCAAGTTCTTTAGAAAGATTTATTGAATATTTTTTAAAAATAATTACAATTCATCACAGTGTTACTTTCGAAAATTTTGTAAAAACTTGGAAATTATTAGCAAGGCAATCAGAAAGGCAATTGGGTTCTTTTTACTTCGCTCAATCTTGTGAATGGAAAGAAGTAACTTTTCTACTTGATGAAAAAAAAACAAATTTTAGAAATAATGTGATTCATCAAGGTTATATACCTTCAACTTCAGAAGCAATCGAGTATGGGGAATATGTTTTGAAATTTATTATTCATGTCATAAAAAAGCTAAAGGAAACACATCCAGAAGCATACCGCAAGGGAATTATTTATCAACTATTTAGCAGTGGAAATCCGATGCCTAATTTTATACCTAGTACAACTAAAGCAATTCCAACTATAATTGGTTTTACCAATAGTAAGGAACTTGATAAAATTAATTTTCAAGAGATTATTGGAGAATTAACGAGAAATGGTTTTTATAAGCAATTTTATATTAGAAAAATGTAACCACTTTTAATAGCGGACTTGCACAAAAAATGACTAGTATCGATTTTCTTAACCAGAAAATATAAAGCCGTAAATTTACATATATAACAACTGATAATTAAAGTAGTCTCAACTGCACGAAGTCGAGAAACGTTAAAGTCATTATTATGAAGAGATTCTTAACCATTATATTAATTTCACTCAGTAATTTAAGCTTAGGACAAAGCAGCATTTGTTTTTGTGATGAATTTCCTGTTATGAATTCATCAGAGGTTAATTGTGATACCCTAGTTTTTAAGAACGATTCTAAAATTTATTGGCAGTTTAACTGTGACAGTGTTTGGTTGACTTTAGAAAATAGATATAATTCTAAAACGGTTATTAATCAAGTTCCTTTAGAACTATATGGGTATACATATAGAGTAGGTTATCATTTGATAAAAGAGTTTTCAGAATCATTACTTTTCAGACATGGATGTCCCGCTACTGGACCATGTGATTATAGCCTTTTAGACAAAACGACTGGCAAACATATAATGGATTTCGGACAACTTATTTGTATCGACACGGATATTCAATTTGAAAATGCTCATGAATATAAATTTGATTTTGTAGTTTATCTGAATGTTGAAACTGCTGAATTAATTATTTATTTTATTAACTCAAATCATATACAAAGACATCCATTTAAAGAACAATTAACTTATGATGTGATCCCAGCTAGACAATTTAATGAAATGAACTTGAAAAATGATGTTTTGACGATAAACTACACTAATGACGAGCAACAAGTAAAAATAATTGACATTAAACTTAAAGACAAGTAAAGCAGTCGCATTATAACACATTTTAAATAGGCAAGGTTTCTCCCTTCGAAGATAATTCTTGAATGATCGAAGTTTGTATCTCCGAATTACTATTTTCGTAGGGGATTGGCAAGAGCAAATCGCAAAGCGTTAATACCCTTTTATCAGAAAATTGCAAAAATCTAACATCTAACAACTAAAATCCAACATCCCCCATGGAACGTTTCACAGGTTTAATTGGAATCGTATTAATACTCGGTCTAGCTGTATTAGCCAGCAATAATCGAAAGGCAATAAATATTCGTTTAGTGTTAAGCGGATTAATGCTCCAGCTTTTTATTGCTATCCTGGTGTTGAAAATTCCTCCGGTCACTGCTTTTTTCCAAACGATTGGTCATGGTATGGAGAAAATCGAAATGTTTGCTCGCAACGGAGCCGCATTTGTTTATGGTGGATTAGCCGCTGTTCAATTTGATGGTACGGTTGCGAATTATGCTGCTGGTGGATTTGTTTTCGCACTTAACGTTACCGCGACCATAATTTTAGTTTGTGTGCTGGTTGCGATTTTATATCACGCAGGCATTATGCAAAAAGTAATTTCTGTGATTGCAAAGGCAATGAATTTTATAATGCGTGTAAGTGGTGCTGAAGCGTTGAGTAATGTAGCCAGTGCCTTCGTTGGACAAGTAGAAGCGCAAGTGATGATTCGTCCGTACCTCGCTGGAATGACACAAAGTGAATTGCTCGCAAGTATGAGTGGTAGTTTAGCATGTATTGCAGGAGGAATTTTGGTGGTGTATGTAAACATGGGAGCAGCTGCCGGACTTGATCTCGCTCCAAAATTAATTGCAGCAAGTTTGATGGCTGCACCGGGCGCACTTATTATTTCTAAAATTGTTTTTCCGGAAACTAAAGAAAGTGAAACCATGGGTGATGTAAAACTCGAGGTAAAAAGTCCATACATCAATATTATAGATGCAATTTCACACGGCGCTGGAGATGGATTTAAAATTGCGATGAATGTAATTGCCATGTTGATTGGATTTATTGCATTGATTTCTTTGATCGATTGGTCCTTGATAAAAATTGCACATATCTTCAATCCCGATTTTGATTTATCACTGAACTGGATCTTCGGAAAAATATTTTATCCGATGGCATGGGCGATGGGCGTTCCGCTTGCAGATGTCAATAATGTAGCCACCTTACTCGGACAAAAGTTAACGATTAATGAGTTTGTTGCTTTCCAAAATTTGGCAAATAAATCAGTACCCATCATCACTGAGAAAGGATTACTCATTGTATCCATTGCCATTTGTGGTTTCGCAAATTTTTCAAGTGTAGGAATGCAGATTGGTGGCATCGGTGAATTAGCTCCCGGCCGTCGAGGCGACTTAGCCCGCCTCGGACTCAAAGCTCTCTTTTGCGGAACCCTAGCCTCGTACCTAAGCGCCACCATAGCCGGCATCATCGTGTAATGAATTGGTGGATTAGTGTCCCGATAGCTATCGGGATGGTGGATTGGTGGATTTTTATCGTTGAGGCTCGAAATTTTTTTTCCCAAATAGCGCCGAGATCACATATTTAGTCCATTTGTCGAGGTTCTAGGCAATCATTTCACTCTTTTTTCGCTCCCGATAGCTATCGGGATAGTGTTTATTTGCATTTCGTGTATTTAGCTATTTAGATGAGTTAAGCTTTTTTTCGCTCCCGATAGTTATCGGGATCGTGTTCATTCGCATTTCGTGTAAACTCTAATTCTGCATTCTGATCCCGATAGCTATCGGGACTGCATTCTTAATTCCTTTTAGACCAACCCCCCAATTTCCTCGACCAACCGCAGTGCGTCGCTAGAGTTAAATCCTTTACTTTGCAAGGAGTATAAATAAAAATGAAAATGAAGAAAAAATTAATGGGTCTGTTGCTGGTACTAGCGATTGGTTTCGGACAACAGGCAAGAGCAGATGAAGGTATGTGGCCTCTGTTCTTGATTTCACAGTTGCAGGATTCAATGCAAGCTCGTGGTTTAAAGCTTACAGCTGAAGATATTTACAGTATCAACAAAGCTTGTATCAAAGATGCCGTAGTGCGTTTGATGAATAAGCAAAATCGGATGTTCTGTACCGGCGAAATCATTTCTCAAGAAGGATTGTTTCTGACAAATCATCACTGCGGTTACGGAGCTATTCAAGAGCTAAGTACCAATGAAGATAATATTTTGAGTAATGGATTTTGGGCGAAGTCCCACGCAGAAGAACGTCCAGCCAATTTTAATATCGGATTACTATCTAAAATTGAAGATGTTACTTCAATGATTATTGATAGTCTTCCCACTGGTGACGATGAATCAGCGCGTTCTAAAGCAGCTGCTGCAATGGTGAAATCAGTGGCTGCTAAATTAAAAGAAGCTCTCGGTGATGATAAAGACATGTATGTGATTGAAGTAGTTCCTTTCTGGAGCGGCAATCGTTATATGGCGATGTATTACCAGGTTTTTACGGATATTCGTCTAGTAGGTACACCTCCTGAGAATATCGGAAAGTTCGGTGGTGAAACCGATAACTGGGAATGGCCTCGTCATACTTGCGACATCAGTATTTTTAGAATTTATGCAGGTGCGAATAATAAACCTGCAAAATTTGATAAAGAGAATAAGCCTTATGCTCCAAAGTATTTTTTCCCAATCAATATTCAAGGACCGCAAGAAAAAAGTTATGCAATGATCTTGGGTTATCCAGGACGTACTCAACGTAGTACTTTTAGCGAAGGAATTAAATTCTATTCGGAAACGGAACGTCCAATGCGCGTGAAAGTGCGTCGAGATATTCTTGATATCTATGAATCTTATATGCATAAGGATCCAAAAATTAAATTGATGTATGCTGATAAGTATGCTGGACTAAGTAATTATTGGAAAAAATTCATGGGCGAAGCAAGTGCACTGAAGAAATTGAATATTTACGATCGTAGAAAAGCTGAAGAAAATAAGTTTGCTGCTTGGGTGAAAAATACCAACAATGCTAAGTATGCTGATGTAATAAATAATTACAATGAGGCTTATGCGTCAGTAGCTAAAGTAGGGATGTTTGGTGTGTATCTTCAAGACGGAATTAGTAATTCGCAACCAATGAATTTTGCCATGGCTGCTGCTGCTCTTGAGCCTTTGATGATGGATAAAACGAAGAAAGATGAGGTAAAGAAAGCGGCAGCTGAAATGGCTGCGGATCTTGATAAAGACTTCAAGGAATTTTATGATCCCATCGAGCAAAAAGTATTAGCCTCTGTGTTGATGCATTTAGTAGAGGATTTAGACAATGCTTCATTACCAAAAAGCTTAACTGATTTGGCTGCAAAACATAACAAGGATTATAATGCAATGGCGGATGCCATGTGGAAGAAATCTGTATTTGTAAGCCAAGAGAAAATGGCTAAATTTTTAAAGTCACCTTCTTTAAAGAAATTGCAGAAAGATCCAATCTATGCAGTAGCGAATGGCTATTTAACAGAGGTGACGAAGAAAATGCAACCTCAAATGATGAAGTTAAATGGTCAGCTTGGAAAAGCGAATCGTTTGTATCAAGCAGGTGTTTTGGAGATGAGTCCAAATGCACTTAATAATCCTGATGCGAATGGAACCATGCGTATGACTTATGGTCGAGTGCTTCCATACAGCGGAAAAGATGCAACTTTCTTTAAAGAATTTACTACTTCTCGAGGTGTAATTGAAAAATATACTCCAGGTGATGTTGAGTTTGATGCTCCTGCACGATTGATCGATATGATGAAGAAAAAGGATTTTGGTCAGTATGCGGATAAAGATGGAGAGTTGCATATTTGTTTTTTAACCGATAACGACATCACAGGAGGAAACTCCGGTAGTCCTGTTATCAATGGTAATGGTGAACTTATCGGAACTGCTTTTGATGGTAACTGGGAAGCAATTGCAAGTGATTTTGCTTTTGAACCAGAATTTCAACGTACGATCTGTGTGGATATTCGTTACTCTTTATTTATCCTCGATAAATTTGGAGGTGCAAGCCATCTGTTGAAAGAAATGAAAATTATTCGTTAAGAAAGTAAAAACTGTTCATCAGTAATAATTGAATGTTAAGCCCCATCTTTTTCGAAAGATGGGGCTTTTTTGATGATTGAACGCTAGTATTTCCTTCGACAGTTTTATTTATATTTGAGCAAATGAAATTGATTTCATTATTTAAAAATATAAATGGAATACCATTAAAATGAATTTGTATGATGGATACTCATAATCGTTTATTGAAGGATAATAAATCTTGGGCTAAAAAAATGATGGAGAAAGAACCTGATTTTTTTAGTAAATTATTAGGTGTGCAAACGCCTGATTTTTTGTGGATCGGCTGTTCTGATAGTCGAGTACCTCCCGATGTAATTACGCAAACCAGACCCGGTGAAATTTTTATCCATCGAAACATTGCCAACATGGTAGTGCATACCGATCTCAATATGCTTAGTGTTTTGCAGTATGCGGTTGAGGTATTAAAAGTGAAACATGTCATTGTATGCGGACACTATGGTTGTGGTGGAGTAAAGGCCGCAATGACGAATCATAGCATGGGACTCATCAATAAGTGGCTGCGTAATATTAAAGATGTATATCGCTATCATCAAGATGAAATTGAATTGCTCAAAGAAGAGGACCTTAAATTGAATCGACTTACAGAATTAAATGTAGTAGAGCAAGTCATGAATCTTGCAAAAACTTCCATCATTCAAAAAGCATGGATCCACGAGAAGGCTCCGCATTTACATGGATGGGTATATGATTTACATGATGGAATTTTACGCCCTCAAGTGCATATGCCTCCAGGTTCTCATTTAGATCATCCTATTTTTGAATACGATAATTTGTAGCGAAAAATCTACTCTTTAATAAACTTTGTAGTATACCATGTATTATTCGCCTTCACCCTTAATACATAAGTGCCCGGACTTAAATGTGCAATATCACAAGAATAATTTGTTCCCTCTTGATTGATACTTTCCGTTTTCATCTTATGGCCAGTCATACTAAAAATGACCAAGTCCGTCACTTGGTTTTCACAAGTGAAAAGGATAGAGTTTTTGGCAGGATTAGGTCGAAGGTTTAATGATACCTCTGCTGCAATATATTCTCCTGTACGCAAGGATCCATTCGTGAATTGTAAAACCGTAGTACTATCGAAAGTACTGATAACACCACTATTATTTTGTACAATTCGATTCGTTCCAGCAGCGTAATAGTACTGATTATATCCTGTTGCAATGTCAGTGATGGCACCTTGTATCGAACTAGTTTCATTTGATACGTCCCATACGTGATCATAATCATATAAGCGTTTTCCTGTTTTACTATAACGTAAAAGCATATAAGATCGAATTGTTAAAATACTTCCACTAGGTAAAGTGATATTTGATTGCTTTTCTCCTCCAATTAGAAATGATTTGTCAGCTTCCACTTGTATGCAAAGTGGCGTTGATTTATTTCCGTAGTAACGATGCCAATCTACCACACCATCTTTATGGAATAACCGCGAAATTTTAGTGTCTAAACCCGTGACAACTTTATTGTTTGTTCCTACTGCATATACATAAGCGTGACGAACCATTACTTTTTTGTAATCTCGAACTTCATAGTTTTGAAAGTTCCATCTCAACATCCCATTGGAAGAATAAGAACGAATAATACCATGGCAACGATACATCGTATCGCCTGGAGCCAATCCAAACATAGTTCCCCCCACAATGATCGGGCTGTTCGCATATGAATTGGAAAGATGTATGGAGGACACATGGTTATTATCTATACTATTTAAAACATATTGTTCTTTCACTTCAAATATGGTCGTGAAGTTGGCATTTACTTTTTCTAAATAAAAGAAGTTTCCATATAAACTTTCCTTTCTAGTTCCGGCAATGTAAATATTACCTGTGGGAGCGATGACAACATCGTTAATGTAAAATCCATCATTAGCTGCCTGACCAATTTTTACAATATTATTTTTGATAACACCTGCAGCATTCTTTCTACAAATGCTTCGGTTCCACATTTGATCAAACATATCTTTTGATCGATACACAATGAATTTATTGTTGGCCGTATCGATGCCTCCTGCAAAAACATCAACCCCTAAACTACTAGTCTTGGTAACACCCCAAGTAAGTGAATCCATGTAATTCAAGTTGTAATCAAAAACTTTTAAATGCATATAATAAGCACTATTACTTTCTGATTGTTCGGTAACACATAAACGTTGTGTAATGGAGTCTAAGGTAAATGCGATAACTTTAGGATTGCTATCTGCAATGCAAAGTTCAATTTGATTTAGTGTAGTCCCGCTAGAATCGATTAAAACGAGCGAATAACAGCTTGGCGATAATGTATCAGCAGTACTTAACCGGAAAAATGATCCGTTTGATAGACTCTCAATATAATTTCGTTTTAAAGTCGTATTATCTGACGTAGAAAATTTCCATCCCACCTGACCTATCAAACATGTTGAAATAGGAATTAGGAAGCTGAGTATGATGAAAGCCTTTTTCATTTGAACATTTTTTTTAGATGTTTCAAATGTATTGGTAAGGGAAGAGCCCTTCATTCCCTCCTAAAATTGTTTTCAACTAAATGCCTGTTTATAAGGCTAAATCAATTTAGATGGGATATAATTTGAAAATGGAAGGGTTGACTATAATTCTGGCAATTTTACATCATCAGGAACAATAAAGGAAGTTTTAAATTCGGATTCAATCTTTTTCAAAAAACCAACGGCCTCTAATCGGGTTCTAAAATCACCTACCCTTACTTTGAAATTAGGTTGGTGATATACCATATAGGCTGAAATTTTTGAATGGTTTTGTAAAAAAATGCTTTTGATTTCTTGAGCTTTGATCCGCTCGTTTCCAAAATAGATTTGAATCCGATACCCTGGCATGGTCATTTTAGATGCATTTACCTTTTTATGACGTTGGGTTAAGATGAAAGCTAAACTATCATTATCCAGTTTTTGTGCTTGGGAAAAGCAAGGCATCGCAAGAAAGAGTAGAATGATTAAACGCATCCGACAAAGATCGTAATTTAGAATTAGTAACATATTTTCGTTAAATTAATCTAAATCAAATAGATAAATTTATTTTAGAGGATCATAAAATCGTTTTAGTAAAAATGAATATTCATCATTAAAAATTTATTAACATTTTAGATCATAATAAATTACAAATACTTGATTTATAGCATTAAATTATTTTATCCAATCATTTTTAAATTACCGACATTCCGAATTTATTTTCACTTAGTGGTGGAAGTCAAACGAATCCGTTGATTTTTTGATGCTTAATTAGAATGCATACAAATAACTTCTTTTTTTACTCTAAAAAAACGGTTGAATTATAGTTTCCACTAAATTTGGCGCTTGGAAAAATACACGGTATTGTCACTTATCGGTAAAAATATTTCAATAAATTAACTTAAAATTATTTCGAGCATATGCTACGTTACGTATACAGGATTCTGACAATTAATGCGTTAGTACTATCCCTGATCGTAATCTTCCAAACTTCAGCACAGGCCCAACCAAATGGAGAAGCCTTGTTTAAAGCTAATTGTACAGCTTGTCACGTAGTAGGTGATGACGTTGTCGTTGGTCCGGGGTTGAAAAATGTACACACAAAGTACAAGGAAGACTGGTTGATCAAGTGGATTAAGAATTCTCAAGCAATGGTGAAGGCTGGCGACCCGCAAGCCGTAAAAGTGTATGAGCAATTTAATAAAGTTGCCATGACTTCTTTTAATCTATCGGATGATGAGATTAAAAGCATTATTGGATACATCAAAACCACAAGTGAAGCAGCACCCGCTGTTGCTACAACCCCTGAAGTTGCCGCTGGAAGTGAAGCCAAAGATGGCGGATCTTCTTTAACACTTATTTTAGTAACACTTACTCTTATTATTCTTTTTGTTATTCTAAATCGTGTTCAAAAAGGACTTCAAAGAGTTATTAATGACCGTAATGGAATTCCAGAACCTGTAAAGTTGAAAGGGAAAGCTGGGGTGAAGGTGTGGATCCGAGGCAATAAAAAGTTGATTGCATTTTTATTTATTGTAGTTTCTGTGGTTGGATCGGTAGCAGGATGGAAAGCTTTGGCTGGAATTGGAATAAATCAAAATTATGCTCCAGATCAACCGATCAAGTTTTCACATCAATTGCACGTAGGTCAAAATAAAATCGATTGTCGCTATTGTCACTCTGGTGCCGAGAAGTCAAAAAATGCAGGTATCCCTTCACCAAACCTTTGTATGAATTGTCATAAGTACGTGAAGAAGGGTCCTAAATATGGTACCGAAGAAATTTCAAAAATTTATGAGGCTATTGGTTGGGATGTAGACGCTCAACAATATACTGGTAAAACAAAACCAATCAAGTGGGTGCGAGTTCATAATCTACCTGAATTAGCATACTTCAATCACAGTCAACACGTGACAGTAGGTGGAGTAGCTTGTGAAACTTGCCACGGACCTGTTGGAGAAATGGAAGTAATGAAGCAGTTCTCTCCTTTAACCATGGGATGGTGTATTCAATGTCACCGCGATACTCCAGTAAAAATGGAAGGAAACGGATATTATAATGCCGTCCACGAAAATATAAAGAAAAATACGGTCCTGATGCGAAGCTTACAGTTGAAAAACTAGGCGGAACAGAATGTGCTCGTTGTCATTATTAATAATTGAATCAATAAACAACATCACCAAATGGTGTGTTGAATATATAACCCTGGTATAATCACCAAGACCGTTATGGAAAAACGATATTGGAAAGGTGTTGATGAACTCAACAATGATCCTGAATTTGTAAGACTTCGCAATAATGAATTCTTTGAGCACCTTCCGCTGAATGAAACATTACAGAAGAAAGCAGAAAGTGATTCTTCTACATCACGTAGAGATTTCTTAAAGTTCTTAGGCTTTAGTGTTGCTGCAGCTTCATTAGCTGCTTGTGATGCACCTGTAAAAAAGGCCATTCCTTATGTAGTGAAGCCTGAGGAAATTACATTGGGTGTGCCAAATTATTACGCTTCTACTTTTGCAGATGGTTCTGACTATTGCAGTGTATTAATTAAAACACGCGAAGGTCGTCCTATCAAAATAGAAGGAAATGAAATGTCTTCTGTTACTAAGGGTGCAACGAACGCTCGTGTTCAAGCATCGGTTTTGAGTTTGTACGATAACGCGCGTCTTCAACAGCCAATGGCGAAGAAGAAACGTACAGAATGGAGTACGATCGATACAGAAATCACTGCTAAATTAACAGAGCAAGCTGCTGCAGGAAAAAAGATCGCAGTCGTAACAAGTTCAATGTATAGCCCATCAGGTAAAAGAGCTTTGAGCGATTTTATTGCAAAGTATCCAACGGCTTCTCATGTAGTGTATGATGCGGTTTCGTACTATGGAATGTTAAAAGGAAACGAACTTTCTTTCGGAAAATCCGTGATCCCATCTTATAGTATCGATAAGGCAGAAGTGATCGTAAGTTTTAACGCCGACTTCTTGCAAAACTGGTTATCTCCCATCGAGTTCGCTCGTCAGTATGGAGAAACTCGTAAGCTTCGTAATGGAAAAAGAACGTTGTCAAAGCATCATCAGTTTGAAAGTATGCTTTCTCTTTCAGGCGCAAATGCCGATCAACGTCACAAAATAAAACCAAGTCAACAATCTGCAGTTGTCGCTTCTTTATACAATAAAGTTGCAGCACTAACAGGTGGCACCTCCGTAAATGCAACTTCTACTCCGTTAGATAAATCTTTAGATGGTATCGCAAAGGAATTAGTTGCAGCAAAAGGAAAGTCAGTAGTAATGAGTGGATCGAATGATCCGAATGAACAAGTAATGGTGAATGCCATCAATTTCATTCTTGGAAACTATGGTTCTACAATTAACCTGGATCGCACTTGTAATTTAAAGAATAGTAATGATGCAGCTTACGCACAACTTTTATCTGATATTGATGGAGGAAGCGTAGGAGCCGTTATTTTCTGGAACACAAATCCTGCATATACAGCATCAAATGCAAAAGCATTTGCATCAACTCTTGCGAAAGTACCTGTGAAAATTTCATTGTCCGATCGTGAAGATGAAACTGCACAAGCATGTGATTACGTTTGTCCTGATCATCATTACCTCGAGTCATGGGGCGATGCAGAAGCATACAAAGGGAGTTTCAGTTTAATGCAACCCACTATTCGTCCATTATTTAATACTCGTCAAGCTGGCGAAAGTTTGTTAAAGTGGAGTGGAAGTGCTGAGTCAGATTATTATTCGTATGTCCGTAATACTTGGAATGCATCTGTATTCCCAATGCAAAATGGAATGAGTTCTTTTGATGCTTTCTGGAATCAATCTTTAAGAGATGGAATTTTTGAAGCTTCTTTTATCATTGGTGGGGCAACCTCTTTCACTGGTAATGTGGCTGCTGCAGCCGAATTATTAGGAAAGCCCACGGCAGGAATTGAATTAACGATTTATGAAAAAGCGGGATTAGGAAATGGAGCTGGAGGAAATAATCCTTGGTTACATGAATTGCCTGATCCTATCACCAAAGTTTGTTGGGATAATTATTTTGCTGTTCTTCCTGCTTATGCTGAGAAGATGGGATGGCGTCAAGGAACTGTGATCGAAGTGAAAGTTGGAAACTCAACAGTGAAAGGTCCCGTGTTGCTGCAACCTGCAATGTCCGATGAAACCATCGCCGTTGCTTTAGGTTACGGACGTACAAATTGTGGTAAGGCTGGAAATAATGTTGGATTTAATGCTTACCCATTGGTAAGTATGACTGGCGGAGTGCAAAAATATTATGCTTCAGGTGTTGCTGTAAATAAAACCGTTGAAGATTATTATACTTTTGCGCTAACACAAACTCATCATACCATGATGGGTCGTGATATCGTGAAGGAAACAAGTTTGGCTGCGTGGTTGAAAGATCCTAAAGCGGGAAATGCTCCTGAGTTAATCGCATCTCCCGAAGGTCCAAAATCTCCAGAGGAGTTGGACTTATGGAAAACAAAAGATGAACCTGGTTTCGATCGTATTAATCACGCTTGGGGTTTAGGTATCGATTTAAATAGTTGTATTGGTTGCGGTGCTTGCGTCATTGCTTGTAACGCTGAAAATAATGTACCTGTTGTTGGTAAGGATGAAATTGGTCGTGCTCGTGAGATGCATTGGATCCGTATCGATCGTTACTATACTAGTGATACTACAAAAGAAAACGCCGAAGAAAAAGGACTTGGTAAATTGGATATGTATGGTGAAATGGAAAAGCCAGCTTCCGACAATCCACAAATCATGTTCCAGCCTGTCATGTGTCAACACTGTAATCACGCACCGTGTGAAACAGTTTGTCCAGTTGCAGCAACAACACATAGTTCTGACGGATTAAACATGATGGCTTATAACCGTTGTGTAGGTACTCGTTATTGCGCAAATAACTGTCCTTATAAAGTACGTCGTTATAACTGGTTTAAGTATAGCGATAATGAGCAGTTCCCTTATAATATGAATGATGGTTTAGGTAAGATGGTATTAAATCCAGATGTTACCGTTCGATCACGTGGAGTAATGGAAAAATGTTCAATGTGTATTCAGCGGATTCAATATGGTCGCTTAGATGCTAAGAAAGAAGGTCGTCGTCCAAAGGATGGTGAAATTAAAACAGCATGTGCACAGGGTTGCCCTACAAATGCAATTGTATTTGGTGATTTCAATGATCCAAATTCTCAAATAAGTGAACTCTTCAAAGACGAGCGTAGTTATCATTTGCTTGCTTCTGTAGGAACACGTCCTTCTGTATTCTATCAAACGAAAGTTTGGAATCGTACGGAAGAGCCAGTAAAAAATCATCATTCATAAAAAGAAATTAATCTCGAGTATAGTATTCTTCTCTTATGCATAAAGAATCGGAACTTCGTCCTCCACTCATCCTAGGTGACAAAACCTGGCACGACATCACAGAAGATGTTTGCCGCCCGGTGGAATCAAAAGCCAACAAATGGTGGTGGCTTGCCTTCTCTGTATCATTAGCCGCATTTATATGGTGGGTGATTGCAGTATCATACACAGTTGGAACCGGCCTTGGCGTCTGGGGTTTGAATAAAACCGTAGGTTGGGCGTGGGATATCACAAACTTCGTTTGGTGGGTAGGTATCGGTCACGCAGGAACCTTGATCTCTGCCATCCTATTATTGTTCCGTCAGAAATGGCGTTTGTCAATCAACCGTTCTGCAGAGGCGATGACCATCTTCGCGGTAATTTGTGCAGCAAGTTTTATCGTTTCTCACATGGGTCGTCCATGGGTAGCTTACTGGCCATTACCTCTTCCTAACCAATTCGGTTCGTTATGGGTGAACTTTAACTCTCCTCTTGTTTGGGACGTATTTGCGATATCTACTTATTTTAGTGTATCGTTAGCATTCTGGTACACTGGTTTGATTCCTGACTTCGCTGTTATTCGTGATCGTGCAAACACAAAATGGCGCAAGCGTATTTATACCATCTTAAGTTTTGGATGGGTGGGATCAGCAAAAAATTGGCAACGTTTTGAAGAGGTTTCTCTCGTACTTGCTGGACTTTCAACACCGCTTGTACTTTCGGTTCACTCCGTAGTATCCATGGACTTCGCTACGTCGATCGTTCCTGGTTGGCATACCACTATCTTCCCGCCCTACTTCGTAGCGGGTGCCATTTTCTCTGGATTTGCCATGGTGCAAACGCTCTTGATCATCGTTCGTAAAGTATTAACACTTGAAGATTATATCACCATTTACCATATCGATATGATGAATCGAGTAATCTTGATTACGGGTTCTATCGTGGGTGTGGCTTATATCACTGAGTTCTTCATCGCTTGGTACTCAGGTGTAGAATATGAACAATACGCATTCATCAATCGAGCAACTGGTCCTTACTGGTGGGCATATTGGAGTATGATGACATGTAACGTAATCACGCCACAGTTATTCTGGTCAAAGAAATTACGCGAAAGTGTATTCGCTACATTTATCATTTCCATCTTCGTTAACGTAGGAATGTGGTTTGAGCGTTTTGTTATTATCGTGACTTCTCTTCACCGTGATTATCTTCCAAGTAGCTGGACAATGTACAGTCCAACTTGGGTTGAAGCGGGAATTTTCATTGGTTCGATCGGATTATTCTTCACTTGCTTCTTGATTTTCGTTCGAGTGTTCCCCGTGATTGCTATGTCGGAATTGAAAACGATTGTAAAATCATCTTCAGAAGGTGCTAAAAAGAAACAGGCTGCAACCGCTAAACAAGAGACACACTAATGAGCGCAAAGAATAAAAAATTCGTTTATGGCATTTTCAACGACGATCAAGTTGTTCTAAATGCAATTCCTGCCCTTAGAAGTAAGGGTTTGAAAGTAAAGGATGTAATTTCTCCATTTCCTATTCACGGATTGGATGACGTATTGGGATTAGAGCGTACTCGTATCTCTATCGCTTGTTTCCTTTTTGGAATGACAGGCTGCGGATTAGCCTTACTGATGACTGGTTACATGAACATCTTCGATTGGCCAATGGATATTGGAGGAAAGCCAAGTTTTGCATTCTATAAAAACTTGCCTGCCTTCATTCCAGTAACGTTTGAAAGTACGGTATTGTGTGCTGCTCATGGAATGGTAATTACTTTTTTATTGAGAAGTAAATTATTACCAGGAGTAGAACCTCATGTAATTCACCCTCGCATGTCCGATGATCAATTCGTGATGGCAGTGCAAATTAATGATGATAGCGAAATTGCAAATGTGGAGTCACAACTTCGTGCAGCTGGAGCTATTGAAACTAAAAAATAAAAAACAGAGAACCCATTGCTATGAATAAGCCAGTTGTGTTCCTTTCTTCGCTTGCATGTCTCGCCATTGTCCTCTTGACTTCTTGTGGTAGAGATGCAAATGATCCAGGAACGGAATTCATGCCCGACATGTACCGTTCACCTGCCTATGCAGTATATTCTTCTAATCCAAACTTTACAGATAGTTTGACAATGCAAACTCCTGTTAAAGGAACTATTCCAAGAGGATATACTTTCTTCTCTTACCCTTCTTCTTTAGAAGGCTATGAGGCCGCAGGTCGTGATGTAAAAAATCCATTGCTTTTTACTGAAGCCAATGTCGCAGAAGGGCAACGTCTCTATGCAATTTTTGTACGCATTGTCATGGCGAAACAGGTCAAGGTGATGGAAATTTAGTAGCCATCGGAAAATTCCCGCCGCCACCAAGTTATTCTGCAGGAAATTCAAGTCGTGGAGGTCTCGTTAAGGATCTTAGCGATGGAAAAATATTCCATACCATTACATATGGTGTGAATCTAATGGGACCACATGCTTCTCAACTTAACCCTGAGGAAAGATGGAAAATTACCATGTATGTTCACCAATTACAAGGAAATGCTTCTGCTCCTGTAGGCGCAGATTCAACAGCAACTAAAGACTCTTCGAATGCCACTGCAATGGCAAAATAATTAAACAGAAATTAGAATATATGGGACATCACGGACCTATCGAAGTTACCACCACTCAACCTTACGATTTTACATCTAAGAATAAGATGTATGCCATCGTAATGATTGCGATTGGTATTGTTTCCATCGCTGCTCAGTTTATGACACATCATGAACAAACATGGGCAAACTTATTATGGAACAATTTTATATTTATGGCACTCGCTCTTGGAGCTACCTTTTTTCTGGCACTACAATATGTGGCTGAAGTAGGTTGGAGCGCTGTTATCTATCGCCCGCTTGAAGCAATGGGTCAAAGTTTACCAATTGCTGGAATCATTATGATCATCATTATTGCACTCGGTGGCCAACAAATTTATCATTGGATGGGCGATGGACTTACTGATCCTAACTCTGCAAATTATGATAAAATTATTGCAGGAAAATCAGCATTCTTGAATCCTGGTTTCTTTTGGGTGAGAGTAATTCTTTACTTCGTTATTTGGAGTTTATTCGCACGTTTGTTCAGATCGAATTCTTTGAAAATGGATGAGGGAAGTGATAGTGTAGGTGCGTATTTGAGAAACCGTCGTTCTGGTGCTGCATTCTTAGTATTGTTTGCTGTAACAGAATCTTTGATGTCTTGGGATTTTATTATGTCTATCGAGTCACATTGGTATTCTACTTTGTTTGGATGGTATACGTTCGCCGGATTGTTCGTAACTACATTAGCCGTATTAGCTTTCATCGTTGCTTATTTAAAACACCGTGGATACTTAGAAGAAGTTACAGAACATCACTTACACGATATCGGTAAATTCATGTTTGCCTTCAGTATTTTCTGGACCTACCTATGGTTCTCACAGTTTATGTTGATCTGGTATTCAAATATTGGTGAAGAGGTAACTTATTTTATGTTACGTCAAGATCATTATCGTGGTATCTGGCTAGCTGCCTTCTTTATTAACTTCATTGCACCGTTTTTAATTTTGATGACACGTGATGCTAAACGTAAAAAGTTTCTGTTGATGTTTATGTCGATCGTGATCTTTGTTGGTCACTGGTTGGATTTTTACATCATGGTTATACCAGGTTCAATGGTAACAGCAACGCACGCTCTTGCAGCTCACGGCGCAGAAGCAGCTCATGGAGCTGCAGCTCATCATGAATTGTTGATTGGTAGTATTGGTTGGATGGAAGTAGGTACAACCATCGGCTTTATTGGTCTGTTTGCATACATCACACAACATTACATGAGTAAAGCTCCATTGGTGGTGAAGAATCACCCAATGATGGAAGAAAGTTTACATCATGCAATATAATTATTAAATCTAGAATCTACTTAAATTAAATATTTCGAAAAGCTATGAACTTGTTGTTAACCCTAGCAGTTGTCTTTGGTATTCTGGTGCTTGTCCGAATTGCTAATGTTGCCCAAATGGCAGCAGAGCTCTCTGGAGAAACCGATGAAGAAGAAGAGGAAAAAGCAAATAAATGGAATAGCCTCGGGTTTCTTCTGTTTATGGTGATTGGTCTGCCCTTGTTGGTGTATTGCACCATTAAATGGAGACCGTTGATGTTACCAGTAGCAGCATCAGAGCATGGTGTTGGCGTGGATAAACTCATGGATATTAACTGGATGGTTCTTATTGTCACTTTCTTTATTACTTCTATTTTACTTTTTTGGTTTGCCTATAAATATCGCTACAATAAAAACAGAAGATCTTATTATTTCCACGATAACATGAAATTGGAAATGATATGGACCGTGGTTCCAACCATCGTTCTTTCAGGATTAATTGTGACGGGATTAATGGAGTGGAATAAGATCACTGATTTGACGAAATCGAACCAAGGAATGAAGGTTCAGATTTATGCAAAGCAATTTGATTTCACCGCTCGATATGCTGGAAAAGATAATATGCTTGGTGCCTCTTTTTTTAGAAATATTACCGATGCAAATCCGTTGGGCGTAGATTCTTCAGATGCGAATGCAGCTGATGATAAGTTTGCCTCTGAACTTGTAATGCCAGTAGGAGAAGAAATTGAATTGGTTATTAATTCAAGAGATGTAATTCACTCGGTTTACCTCCCCCATTTCCGTGCACAGATGAATGCTGTTCCTGGTATGGCAACACGTTTTCATTTTAAACCTACCATCTCTACTGCTAAAATGAAAGAGATCACAGGTGATCCTAAGTTTGAATACATCTTGTTGTGTAATAAAATTTGTGGTGTGGCTCATTATAATATGAAGATGCCCGTGCGTGTTGTTGAGAAGGATGAATTTACGAAGTGGTTGAGAGAGCAAAAAAGAGTGTTTACACGTGAATCACTCAATGCAGCGGCAGCTGTTGACTCTACAAAAGTAACTGCGGATACAACAAGTGTAAGTGCGAAATAATTGAACGAATAAATTTACAAAGAGAAAATAATCACCAATGGAAGTGAATCAACATAACGAAGTGAGCACGCATCATGATGACCACAGTCATCACGGGCATGATGATCATCACGAACATGAAGAAAGTAATAACTTCTTTGCGAAATACGTTTTTACTACGGATCATAAAATGATCTCTAAGCAGTTTTTGATAACTGCAATTGTAATGGCATTCTTAGCAATGGCTATGTCTATGATTTTCCGTTTGCAATTGGCTTGGCCAGATGTGAAATTCCCTTTTTTAGAAGATGTCTTAGGTCGTTGGGCTAAAGACGGAAAATTAGATCCAGGTTTTTATTTAGCATTGGTTACTTTGCATGGTACAATCATGGTTTTCTTCGTACTTACAGGTGGATTATCTGGAACCTTTGCCAACTTACTCATTCCACTTCAAGTGGGAGCGCGCGATATGGCTTCTGGATTCCTAAACGCACTTTCATTCTGGTTCTTTTTCGTCTCAACACTTGTAATGTGTTCTTCTCTGTTTATTGAAGCAGGTCCTGCTTCTGGTGGATGGACAATTTATCCACCATTGAGTGCATTGCCACAAGCCATTTCAGGCTCAGGTTTAGGAATGACATTATGGTTAATTTCAATGGCATTATTCATCGCATCGTCGTTATTAGGTGGTATTAATTATATTACTACAGTTCTGAATCTTCGTACGAAAGGAATGAACATGACGAAATTGCCTTTAACCGTTTGGGCTCTCTTCATCACGGCTATTCTTGGGGTTCTTTCTTTCCCAGTATTATTAGCTGCAGCATTGTTGTTGATCTTTGATCGAAGCTTCGGAACAAGTTTCTATTTGAGCGATATCTTTATTGATGGTGCTCCTTTAGATTATGCAGGAGGTTCACCAATTTTATTCCAACATCTATTCTGGTTCCTTGGTCATCCTGAAGTATACATCGTTTTACTTCCTGCACTTGGACTTGCTTCTGAAGTGATTTCTGTGAATTCTCGTAAACCTATCTTCGGTTATAAAGCCATGATCGGTTCTATGTTGGTGATTGCCTTTCTTTCTTTTATCGTATGGGGACATCATATGTTTGTTACAGGAATGAATCCATTCCTTGGCTCTGTGTTCGTTTTCACAACGCTGCTAGTAGCTATTCCATCCGCTGTTAAAGTCTTCAACTATTTAACGACACTATGGAAGGGAAATATTCAGTTTACTCCGCAAATGATGTTTGCGATGGGATTGGTTTCAACATTTATCACAGGTGGATTAACTGGAATTATTTTAGGAGATTCAACGCTGGATATTAATGTGCATGATACGTATTTCGTGGTAGCTCACTTTCACATTGTAATGGGTTCTTCTGCCATCTTCGGAATGTTCGCCGGTGTGTATCATTGGTTCCCGAGAATGTATGGTCGAATGATGAATCGTAAATTGGGTTATGTACATTTTTGGTTGACCTTGTTCGGAGTGTATGGGGTATTCTTCCCGATGCATTTCTTAGGATTAGGTGGCGTGCCTCGTCGTTATTATGCGAACACAGGTTATGAAGCTTTCAATGCATTTGTAGATATTAATGTGATCATTACCGTTTTTGCAATTCTTGCTGGAGTTGCTCAGTTGGTCTTTGCATTTAACTTCTTCTATAGCATTTTCAGAGGTAAAAAATCAGTTCAGAATCCATGGAAAGCGAATACCCTCGAGTGGACAGCTCCCGTTGAACAACTTCACGGTAACTGGCCAGGCGAACTTCCAACCGTTCACCGTTGGCCTTACGATTACAGTAAGCCCGGATCCCCTGAGGATTTTATTCCGCAAACGGTTCCTTACTCCGAAACACCAGAGAGTAATACACCCGATGATCATAAACATTAAAAATTCTAAAGCCTAGGTTTAAACCCTACAGGCTTTTTTTGTGTGATTCAGGTTTTATTTAACACGCTGAAAAAAACCGTATTTTTGTATGATGATGAACTTCGAAAATACTGCCGCTTGGGCGAAGCAAAAGGATGAACAAGATGAGTTGGCTTCTTTTCGTAAACGGTTTCATATTCCTTTGCATCACGGACAAGAGACCGTATATTTTTGTGGAAACTCCTTAGGACTTCAACCCAAACAAACAAGTCACTATGTGTTGCAAGAGTTGCAAGACTGGGCAACGCTCGGTGTAGAAGGACATTTTAAACCCCATACAGGTTGGTTTGGATACCATGAACTTTTAAGAGATGCCACAGCACGATTAGTAGGAGCACAACCGAACGAAGTGGTGGTGATGAATCATTTAACTGTAAACCTTCACTTACTATTAGTTTCTTTTTATCGTCCCACAGCCGATCGCTATAAAATTATTTGTGAAGGAGGTGCATTTCCTTCCGACCGTTATGCCTTGCAATCACAAGTGGAATGGCATGGCTTTGATGCCGCCGATGCCCTCATCGAATTGCAACCACGTAAAGGAGAAGAGTTAGTGCGTCATGAAGATATTATTGAAGCCATTAACGATTGCGGTGATGCCTTAGCGTTAGTAATGCTTGGCGGCGTGCATTACTTTACTGGACAAGTGCTCAACATGAAAGCCATTACGGAAGCAGCACATGAAGTGGAAGCATACGCAGGATTTGATTTAGCACACGCAACTGGAAATCTTGAATTAAAATTGCACGAATGGAATGTAGATTTCGCAGCCTGGTGCTCGTATAAATATTTGAATGGAGGTCCTGGAACAGTTGGTGGTGCTTTCGTAAACGATCGACATGTAAAAAATTTGCACCTTCCTCGTTTTGCAGGCTGGTGGGGTAATGATCCCAATCAACGTTTTAAAATGCCTCATCGATTTGTTCCCGTTCCCACTGCCGATTCGTGGCAGCTAAGCAACGCACCCATTTTAGAGATGGCAGCATTACGTGCTTCCTTAGAATTATTTGACGAAGCGGGCATGTCTCGACTTACAGCAAAAGGAAAAGATCTTACGTCCTTTTTACTGTTTGTAATTAAAGATGTTTTGAAAGAAAAAGGAAAAAGTGATTTAGTGCAAATCATCACCCCCTTCGAAGAGCAATTACAGGGATGTCAATTATCACTTAAGTTTATGAATGATGGTAAGGCTATTTTTGATCAACTCACAGCGCAAGGTGTAATTTCCGATTGGCGCGAACCCGATCAAGAAGGTAGAACAGAAGGCGTAATTCGCGTAGCTCCGGTACCGTTATATAATTCTTTTATGGATGTATGGCGATTTGGAGAGATATTGAAATCGGCAATCTAAAAGATTATGGCAAAAGTGATTCATAGAGCGGATGCCGGATTGAGAATCGATGGATATATCCAAGAACTTCCCCTTTGGTCTAAAGAAATTTGTAATAAGCTCAGAAAAATTATTTTATCCACTTCGACTAAAATTGTTGAGGACTGGAAATGGGGTCCTAACTATTATTACGAAGGAATGATTTGTGGATTCGGCGCATTTAAAAATCACTGCACCCTTGTGTTTTTTTATGGAGCTTCACTCAGTGATCCACAAAAAATATTAGACGCCAACAGTTCCAATATTCAAATTCGTCATATCAAATTCACTTCTCCAAAGGAAATCAATGCTACTGTTTTGAAGGCTTACATTAAAGTAGCCATGAAAAACAATGAGGAGGGTTTAAGAATTTTACCTCCCAAGGATAAAACTATAACTCTTCACGATGATTTTGTAAAAGCACTAAATAAAGCAAAACTCCGACTCAAGTTCGAAGGGTACACCTTCTACAAACAAAAAGAAATCTCGGAATGGATCTCTGCTGCTAAACAAGACACAACTCGAATAAGCAGAATCGAAAAAGCCATCGAGATGATTTTGGTTGGGAAGAGTTTGAATGATAAGTATCGGTGAAGAAATTGTAGTTTGAAAAACACTTACAGGGGATACGATCCCGATTGCTATCGGGAGCGAATGAACACGAAAAGCGAAACTATTGCGAAAGGCTTGCGCTAGTTAAATTCGAGGTTTATAATATACTACTTATAAATCCGCGATAATCCGATTAATCCGTTTTATCAGCGTTCAAAATTAGCAGCTTGATTTTACGATGGTTGATCATAATAAATCTTAATAATCATAATAAATCAGCGGCCTAGTTAGTATAGTTTAAAGAAAGATTTTAATTAGAATACCTCTTTTCCTTCCCAAATTGATTATTTTTACCTCCTACCATCACTATGAAAAAATTCACTCTCATCGGCTCCGGATTAGTAGGATCACTTCTATCCATCTATCTATCAAAACGCGGATATAAAGTTTCTATGTACGAACGTCGCCCCGACTTACGTACGAATCGAATCAGCGCAGGTCGTTCTATCAATTTAGCATTGAGCGATAGAGGCTGGAGAGGATTAGAGAAAGTCGGTATAGCTGATGAAATACGTAAAGTGGCTTTACCGATGAAAGGTCGCATCATGCACGACATCAATAGTCAGTTAAGTTATCAGCCTTATGGAAAAGAAGGGCAAGCTATTTATTCCGTTTCTCGAGGTGGACTAAATTGTGTGTTGATGGATTTAGCAGAAAAGCAAGGTGTAGAAATTTTCTTCAACGAAAGATGTGATGGCGTCGACTTGAAAAAAGGAAATGCGATTTTCGAAAATTTCGAAACGCAAAAGAAAACTGAAGTTCATGCCGATTATCTTTTTGCAACCGATGGTGCGGGTTCCGCTGCCCGATTGCAATTACAATTATCTACCGATCGATTTCAATATTCACAGCAATACTTAGAACACGGTTATAAAGAACTCTCCATTCCGCCAACACCAGATGGTGATTTTGCGATGGATCCAACAGCATTACATATCTGGCCACGCGGTTCGTTTATGTTAATTGCATTGCCGAATATGGATAAGTCATTTACTTGCACTTTGTTTTTTCCTTTCGATGGCGAAAATTCTTTTAACGCACTCGACACCGAGGAAAAAATGATGACATTCTTCACTAAAATGTTTCCCGATGCTGTGTCGTTGATGCCTACCTTAAAAACAGATTATTTTGAAAATCCTGCTTGTTCACTCGGTATCATTCGTTGTTTTCCTTGGAGTTATGAAGATAAATTATTGTTGGTGGGTGATGCAGCACATGCTATCGTTCCCTTCTACGGACAAGGAATGAATTGCGGATTTGAAGATTGTGTAGTACTCGATCAACTCATGGATGCACATGGTGAAGATTGGAAAACTATCTTCCACGAATTTGAAGTGTCGCGTAAACCAGATAGTGATGCCATAGCAGATTTAGCAGTAGCGAATTTTATCGAAATGCGCGATAAGGTAGGGCAGAAAGAATTTCTTCTTCAGAAAAAAATCGAAGCATGGTTCAGTACCAAGTATCCCGAAAAGTGGATTCCACTTTATACCATGGTTACTTTCTCTCCCGATATCCGCTACAGCGAAGCTCTGCGCGAAGGTCAACGCCAAGAATCAATTATGAAAAAAGTAATGGCCCTCGATAACATCGAGTCAAAATGGGACTCAGAAGAAGTAGAAAATTTAATGCTTGAGTTATTAAATGGGTAGAGATTGTCTTAGTGTATTATTATCGAATGTTTGGTACGAATTACGAATCAATACGAATGTACGATCCCGATAGCTATCGGGAACTAATCTTACGAAAGCGCAAATACGCTAACAGAAGTATTAATGCTTTTTGTTGTGAAGAATAATTTTAACTATACTAAAAATCTCAATTAGCAAGAGTTTTAAATACTATCCTTTTTCAATTTGTCGATTAGAATAAGTCTGCCTTTAACCACAAAGGGCACAAAGTTTTTTTCACAGAGAACACAAGTCTGTTTAGATAATGTAAAACTAGCATTTAATAAAACAAACTTTTCTCAAGTGAATTTTTGTGTGCTCTTGTGTCTCTAGTGATTAAAAAAGCTGAACAACTAAAAACTAAAAACTAAAAACTGAATGTCTAACATCCAACATCTAACATCTAAAACTAACTAACTTTCTCGAGCAACGATTTCGCTTCATCTGCTGCTCTCCGACAATGATTTCTTACCTGAAAAACTCTCGATAACAACTTCGCTACTTTCTGCGTCTCTGCTTCTTTTTCAATTTCATCTATTAAATTCATTGTGCTCTGCATGCCAAACGAAACCAAATAAGTTTTAAGATGCTCTAATGAATTTAAAATCGATTCTTTCTCATTCAATGTAATCGCATCATCCAACGTCTTCATGATAAAGGGCAATTGCGCCATGTATTCATTCAGTAAATTTCGAATGGGCTTCGATTCACCATTTTTATAATTGGCTAATACATCGGCTTTAATTAACACTAACTCCACTTCAGCAAGTTTAGAAGTGGTATCCTTGATCGCATTCGATATTTGCAGCTCTTTCTTTTCTGCTTTGCTCGGTGCTTCCGGTTTTACTTCCGCAACAGGTGGTGGAATGATTATTTCTTTCTTTTGTTCTTGAACGGTTTCAACCTCTTCAATCTTTACTCTTGTATTTACCGTTTGCTTCGTTCTTGGTTGTGAAAGTGTAGCGTCGGGGAGTGGGCTCGGCGGAAGATTTCTCAAGCGCTGAAGATTCCCATTCATCATGAAAATGATAATCACCAAAACGGCAATAACACCTCCTAAGATGTAAACTAAATTGTTTAGTTGTTCATTTTTCTGACTGATCACGGTATCATTCGCATCGCTATTTTCTTTAGCAGACTTTTTTTCTTGGTCGATGGAATTTAAAATGTTTTGTAGTGAATCCATCTGCAACAACAAAGCACTTTTGGATAAACTATCCTTGATTGTCCAGGCGGCTTCTTTTGCTACAAATGCAGTTTTTGGATTTCCAACTGCAAGATGCCAGTCCGAATAGGTTTCATAGACTTTAATTAATTCATCCGATTGATGCGTATTTTCCGCCCATCTTAAAGCACTATCTAAAAATGGAGAAGCTGGTTTATTCTTATGTTGAGCCATTAAATAATTGGCTGTCCAAACCGATGCTTTAATTTTCGTATTGGCATTTTCAGCACTTACCATTTGTTCGTTAATGCTATCCAATGAAATAAATGCATCTTTTGCCTTGCCTTCTTTCCAGCACTGAACGGCCCTCGTAAGTGTTTCTTTCATGCTACTATCGCTCATGACTGTCGATTGCGCATCTACTCTGAAACAAGCAGTTAGTACTAAAACAATTGAAATGGATAAAATAGACCTCATAGAAGTCAAAGTAATGGTATTTTTTCTTGCTTTTGACGCGCAAGTGTCATGACTTTTCCACGATGAAGGAGGGCTTATTAACAGTCAACAGAACTTATGAATATTGCTGCTTTTGATCAGAATTTTATATCTGCTTTTTAGTAGGTTTGTACATCAGTAAAAAACTCATGTCAGACACCTTGCAAAAAGCAGAAAAATTCCCCGTTTCGCACATGGCGGAAAATTTAATTGGTTCCGAAATTATCAAATTGGGAAATGAAGTAAATGAAAGAATTAAGAATGGCGAAAAAGTTTTCAATTTTACAATTGGAGATTTCGATCCTTCTATCTTTCCTATACCTCAAGGATTGCAAGATGAAATCATCGCTGCCTATAAAAATCATCTCACCAATTACCCAATGGCGAATGGAATGCCCGATTTACGTGCTGCGGTTTCTTCATGGAATAAGAGACTTTATAATTTGGATTATTCTCCTGCCGGAAGTTCTTATTGCTGGTGGTGCCCGTCCAATCATCTATGGTATTTATACTACCATTCTCGATAAAGGTGATAAAGTAATTTATCCGATTCCCTCTTGGAATAATAATCACTATTGTCACCTACTTGGCGCAGAAGGAATTCAAGTGAATTGTTCATATGAAAATAATTTCATGCCCACAGCCATGAAATCTTGCCTCATGTAAAAGGAGCTTCCTTGTTAGCACTTTGCTCTCCTCAGAATCCCACAGGAACCGTGTTTACAAAAAAGCAATTGGAAGAAATTTGCGATTGTGTGTTGGAAGAAAACGCTCGACGTGGGGAAAATGAAAAACCATTGTATGTCATGTATGATCAAATTTATGGAGCCTTGTTGTACGGTGAAAATAAACATGTCGATCCAGTTTCTTTGCGACCAGAAATGAGACCGTTTACGATTTATGTAGATGGAATTTCAAAGTCTTTTGCAGCGACAGGTGTGAGAGTAGGATGGGCCATGGGACCTGCTTTTTTAATGGATAAAATGAAAGCGATTTTAAGTCATATTGGTGCCTGGTCGCCAAAACCTGAACAAATGGCTACCGCAAAATTTTTGGATAATAAGAAAGCAGTAGATAATTATTTAGTTGATTTTAAATCGGAAATTCATCAACGATTACAATCCTTTATATCAAGGATTTTGTGAATTGCAGAAAGATGGATTTGACGTACAGTGCATCGAACCTCGTGGTGCTATTTATCTTACCTTACAATTCGATTTGGTAGGAAAGAAATCCGAAGATGGAAATTTGTTAAAAACGAATCAGGATGTTGCCACCTATTTGCTCGATAAAGCCAAGTTAGCCATTGTGCCTTTCACAGCTTTTGGTGCCGATCAAAATAATTCTTGGTACCGATTATCTGTGGGAACTTGTAAGAAAGAAGGGATTCCAGAAGTGTTTTCATTGCTTCGTTCCGCTCTTTCAGCATTAAAATAAGCCTATTACTCATGCTATTCGCCCTTCTTGTCGATTTATCGAAGGACAGCATGCATTTTTTTACTTGTTTTGCGGCAAGATTAGTATTGTTTAATCTCATTAAATTGTTTCTCTATGAATAATAATTATTGTGTAATCATGGCAGGCGGCGTAGGAAGTCGCTTTTGGCCAATGAGTCGTAACGAAACTCCCAAACAATTTCTCGATGTTCTAGGTACTGGTAAATCACTTATACAGCAAACTTGTGATCGTTTTTTGAAAATTTGTCCAAAGGAAAATATCATCATCGTAACGAGTGCCGATCATAAGAAGAAGGTATTGGAGCAATTGCCTTATCTCAATCCCGATCAAGTCTTGGGCGAGCCTTTGCGTCGTAATACTGCTCCTTGTGTCATTTATGCAGCAAGTAAAATCTATAAGCGAAATCAAAATGCAAATATCGTGGTCGCACCAAGTGATCATGTAATTTTAAATGAAGCAGCGTTTACAGAAGCCGTATCTAGTTGTTTGAAGTTTACAAAAGATGATGATGTGCTATTAACGATCGGAATTAAACCTTCACGGCCCGATACTGGCTATGGATATATCCAGTTTATTGATGATAAGAAGGAGAAAAAGAATAAGATTTCAAAAGTGAAAACGTTCACCGAAAAACCAAACCTGGAAATGGCTAAGTTTTTTTTGCAAACAGGTGAATTTTTATGGAATGCAGGAATCTTTATTTGGAATGCAAAGTCAATCTTGTCGGCGTTCAATGAGCACTTACCCGAAATGTCGGCTATCTTTAAAGAAGGTGTCGATGTTTATGATACTCCCGCTGAAGACGAATTTATTAAATCTGCCTACGAACAATGTACTAATATTTCTATCGATTTCGGATTGATGGAAAAAGCGAAGAATGTACATGTGATGAGTTCTGAATTTGGATGGAGTGATTTGGGAACTTGGGGCTCCATGTATGAGCATGTGAAGCACGACGAAAATGCAAATGCAATTGTGGGTAAGAATGTGATGTTGTACGATACCACGAATTGCGTTGTGAATATGCCGAAGGACAAACTCGTGGTTTTGCAAGGACTCGATGATTATATCGTAGTCGAATCGGATAATATTTTATTGGTCTGTAAAAAAGTAGATGAACAAATGATTCGTCAATTTGTTAATGACGTAAAGTTGCAGAAAGGGGAGAAGTACGTATAAGAGTTATAGGTTACGATAGTCATGAAAATAACTTTTTATTTTCATGGCTAACACACCAAAAATAGCTTCACTAAAAATACTTCCACTCATCTTACTTTGTCCTTCACTTCGGTCGGTGAAGATGATGGGTACTTCTTTTAATTTAAAACCAAGACGCCATGCTGCAAATTTCATTTCAATTTGGAAAGCATATCCTGTGAATTTGATTTTGTTTAGATCAATTAATTCTAATACTTTTCTTGAATAGCATTTGAATCCAGCAGTGGTATCACGGATAGGCATACCCGTTATAATTCGAACATACATAGACGCAAAGTACGACATCATCACTCTTCCCATCGGCCAATTCACAACATTCACTCCGGTGATGTATCGTGAGCCAATGCTCACATCATTTCCCTCTTCAGTACACGCTCGATACAATCGAACTAAATCTTCTGGATTATGTGAAAAGTCAGCATCCATCTCAAAAATATATGCATAGCTTTTTTTCAATGCCCAATGAAATCCATGAATGTAAGCAGTGCCAAGCCCTAATTTCCCACTTCTTTCTTCAATAAATAATCGATCAGGATAATCTACTTGTAATCCCTTTACAATTTGTGCTGTACCATCTTTTGAGTTATCATCAATGATCAACAAATGAAACGGATGAGGCAATTGCATCACCGTTCGGATCATTTTGCCGATGTTCTCCTTCTCGTTGTAAGTAGGTATGATAACTAAAGAATCTGACAAGGGCTGATGTGTTTTACTATTTTAATTTTTATTTCTTGTTGTCAGATTTACCATTTCAGCAGCCACGCAAACACTAATGGCGCAACAATGCTCGCATCTGATTCAATAATGAACTTTGGCGTTTTGATGTCTAGTTTTCCCAAGTATTTTTTCATTGGGAACAGCACCACTATACGAACCATAACTTGTTGTTGAATCACTGATCTGACAAAAGTATGACCAAAAGGAATGTCGTGCATCTCCATATCTTGGTATAACATCGGCACCACACAAATTGGAAAATCTCCTGCAATACCTCCGCCCACTTGGAAGAAGCCGATACCTTTACCACCCGAATTTTGAATATAATAATCAGCTAACCAAGTCATGTATTCAATTCCACTTTTCATGGTGGATGGATTTAATTCTTTTTTGATACAATAGGATGCGAAAATATTTCCCATCGTAGAATCTTCCCAGCCTGGAACAATAATCGGTAAATTACGCTCTGCAGCAGCAATCATCCAACTGTTCTTCGGATCAATTTCATAGTACTGCTCCATCTCTTTACTCAACAACATTTTGTACATGTACTCATGCGGAAAATATCGCTCGCCTTTATCTTGAGCACCTTTCCATTGTTTAAAGATGTGCTTTTGGATTCGACGAAATGCTTCTTCTTCAGGAATGCAAGTATCGGTGACACGATTGAATCCTCCCTCTAATAAATCCCATTCATCTTGTGGACTCAAGTCTCGATAATTTGGAACGCGTTTGTAATGTGAATGCGCCACCAAATTCATAATGTCTTCTTCCAAATTCGCTCCAGTGCAAGAAATAATATCTACTTTACCTTGACGAATCATTTCTGCAAGTGAAATTCCAAGTTCAGCAGTGCTCATAGCCCCTGCTAATGTGATCATCATCTTTCCACCTTCGAGCAAATGTTGCTCATATCCTTTCGCTGCATCCACCATCGCCGCAGCATTAAAATGGCGATAATGTTTTATCATGAATTCTGAAATGGGACCTCTTTGCATGTATTCTTTTTATTTTGGGATTAGTGGTTTGGCAAAAGTAAACGAAACTCAGAATGCACTTCTTGTTTAGGGAATAGATTTTTTGATTTCTGTGAATAAGATTTCGGGACTCTTCATACCAATCCTAAACATGTTTCCTCCCTCAAGCTTGAGAAGCAATGCTTTACGCCCTTCTGAGTAAAATCGATATTCTTCTTTATTTAGAACATTAAAAACAGGATTGTTTAAATGATAGCGATTGTAAATTCCAATTTCTGCATGCGTGATGGCATTTAGTGGAAGACTTACTTCTTTCTTTCTGGATGAAATAAGATGGATGGCATGGTTCTTTAACTCGATAGTATAATAGGGGATGAAACCAAAGCACAACGCTTAATAGTAAGATAATATTTCCTACAATAAAAAATACACCATCGATACTTCCTTTTTCTTCACTGTAAAAATGTGCGATGAAACAAAAGATCATCATCACCATTCTTCTCGATAATCCATAGCGATTTCGTCCAAGGTAATGCACTTCCTTAAATTTTATTTCATTATTCATAAACTTCCCATTTCATTTTTAAGACTGAAGTAGTATTTGGGGTAATCCGATAACGATGATCAAGCCGATCACCTAGAATCCAAACGATATCCTCTCCATTCATCAATAATAGTTTTTTGTTTTTTTGATGGATGGGCAATTTTTTATCAATAAAATAATCACTCAGTTTTTTCTTTTGATTCATCCCTAAAGGAAAGAAACTATCTCCTTTTTTCCAGGTTCTTATACCTAAGGGAAATTGTATAAGTGAAGCATCAATAAAGGCTGTGTTTTCTTCATTGCCGATTCAGAAAAATTCAATAGTTGAAGTCGATTGAAAAATTAATTCCCCTCCTGGCAAATTGATTTTTTGTTCTAGAGAGGGAATCATGGCTTCAAAGGAAAAATCAGCATTTGTTTTTTCCAGAATGAAAGACGCACGATCAATCCTCAAAATATATTGATTGGAATAAAAAGTTTTTCCAGACTCTTGGAGAGCAGTACTAATATCATCAATACTGCTTCCTTCAAATCCAAATTCTTTTAAGGCTAACCAAATTAAATAATTTTTAGAAGGATGATGAACGAAAGAGCTGAAATTTATTTCAATGAAATCATTATACTTTTGTGTACATGGTTCAAGAATCTTTTTGGAATATTCATCTACCAAAAAATTCATTTCTTCAATTCTATTTCCCAAACGAACTAAATTTTCTTGTATAGATGGATTTAATGCTTGCAAGTCAGGAAGAACTTTGTGTCGAATATAGTTTCGATTGTAGTCGGTGCTTGCATTGCTTTCATCATCTCTCCATTCAACATTTTTTTCTGTTGCATAGGATAAGATTTCCTCTTTGGAAAATGAAAGGAGGGGACGAATTATGTTTTTATTTATTGATGGAATCCCACGCAAACTTTCAACCCCTTTTCCAGAAATAAGATTCATTAAAATAGTTTCTGCTTGGTCATTACTGTGATGAACGGTTGCTATAAAATCGAAATTATTTTTTTCTGTTAATTCATAAAACCAGTCATAACGAAGTCTTCGAGCAGCCATTTGTATGGATATTCCATTTTCTTCTGCATACAATTTTGTTTCAAATTGTTGATGGTAAAAAGGCACATCGAATGATTTGCATACTCTTTCACATAATTTTTCATCTTCTTCTGATGCATTCCCGCGTAAATTGAAATTGCAATGAGCAACGGAAATGTTGAAGTGAAGACGATGAAAAAGATGTAACATCACCATGGAATCCACGCCACCGCTTACCGCAAGTAAAAGTGAAGTCTCCGTAGTGAGACCTAATTTCTTGCGACAATAGTTTAGAAATTGCTGTTCGAATTTGGTATGCGTCACTCTACAAAGTTAGGTTTTTTTGTGCCTCCTTCAACCTTAAAAGGGAATCGGATCTAATTTTTTTAAATGTCGGTTAGTGCTGCTTTCATGGATTGAGCTTTCAACAAGCACTCCTCAAATTCCATTTCAATACTGCTGTTAGCCGTAATTGCTCCTCCTGCAGGATAAAGGAAAATTTCGCTTGAACTATTGTAAAGTATGCTACGAATCACCACGTTGAAATCGAAGTTTCCTTCTGGAGAAATATAACCTACCGAACCAGAGTAAAGACCTCGTTGAAAGAATTCTAACTCTTCAATAATTTCCATGGCTCTAATTTTGGGTGCTCCCGTCATAGAACCCATCGGAAAGCAAGCTTTCAAAATTGTTGAAAAGGTTGTATTGTTTTTTAACGTAGCACTAACAGTTGAAATTAATTGATGAACGGATTTTAAGGAGTACGCTCCAAAAAGTTCATCCACTTGAACGGAACCAGTTTGAGCAATTTTGCCTAAATCATTCCGAACTAAATCAACTATCATCACATTTTCGGCTTGCTCTTTTTTGTTGTTTTGAAGTTGTTCTTTTAGTATTAAATCACGAGTAGTATCTGAATCTCTTTTACTGGTTCCCTTGATGGGTTGTGAAATAATTTTATCGTTTTCCTTGCAAATAAATCTTTCAGGACTACAACACATCAACCATGAATTTTTGTGACGATAAAGTGTAGAAAAAGGAGCCTGATTTTGGCTTTGCATCGACCACCAAAATTCAGCAGGATCAGCAATTTTTCCTGTGCCTTGGAAGGGTAAACAATAGTTGATTTCATAAATATCACCTTGCTGTAAATGTTGATGAATACGGTTTAATGCAGTATGATACTGATCTTGAAAAATAAAATCATCTTGAAAAGTTAAATTTGTTGTGGTGGATTTAACATTGGACTTTTCTTGATGTGATAAATCAGGAATTGGAATTTCAATAATGGTATTTTTTGTGAGTTGTTGCTGATATAATTTATTTTTTCCGTCTTTAATAACTCCAACAAATTCCGGAACAAACAAGGTCATTAATGGAAATCCAATGGGATCGGGATGGTCACTTTTTAATCTTTTTTCAAGGTTGTTTTTTAGGTCATAGGAGAGATGACTAAAGATCCATTTGCCGCGATGTTTTTCTATGAATTCATCAATTTGCGACATTGAAAATTGCATCTCTAAATCCATCATATCCAATGCGTTCCAACCAGTAAGAGCCTGAAAATGAGAAGGGCCAGGAACTCGGTATGATCCCGTGTGAAGAATTATGGCATGTTCATACTTTTTTATTTCTTGTAAAGCATAGTTGATTAAACTATTGTTATTAAGTGTGTTATGCATCTTTGGCAAGTGGGTTTTGAAGTTTCCAAAGTATAAAACTAATTCAATGTAAGCGTTTAATTTTTTACCAATTATTTCCCTCTGTTTACCCTTGATTTTAGGAGGTTAATATAAAGATTTTTCAGTGTATTATGTAAATGATAGATATTAGTAGGAAGACAAATCTTGATTCAATCAGTTTGTCTCCATCAAAAGGTTTTTTGAATGCGGATTTAATGCTCCAAAAACCACTAAGTAAAACACAAAAAAAGAATGAGGATGATGAAAAACTACAAACTATTTCAAAAGCTAAGTAAAGCAACTTTTGCATTATTGATTGCTTTAAGTGCCTTATGGCCTTCTACTGGAACCGCTCAAGTGGTTCAACAAGTGGAGTCATTTGAAAGCGCATCTCTTTTCCCAGCACCAGGTTGGAGACAGCAAAAGTATGCAACCAATGTGAATGGAGCATTCGTGCTTCAGCCAGTAGCGGGTGCAACAAATCCAACTCCAGGAGCTGCTCCCGGTGGTGGTTTGAATTTAATGATGTTTAATTCTTTTGTGGGTACAAACAACGATACCTCAATTATCATTACAAAACCATTTGATTTTAGTAATAATGCAGGAACAAATCCACAGTTTAGTTTTTACATGTATCGTGATAATGGTTTTGCAGGTAACGATGATCATATTCGAGTTTATATCAATACCGCTCCAAATATGACGGGTGCTACTTTGTTGTCGAATACATTGGGAGCAAATAAAATGTCGAGATACTATAATACTGCACCAGCTTCTGGTTCTAATACTTGGAATTTGTATACGTATGATTTGGCAGCTGCAACATATACTGCAAAGCGTTATTATTTTATTATAATGGGTGTTTGTAAGGATGGAAATAACATCTACATGGATCGCGTAACTACAAATACTTATCCGAGTGCAACCAATGCATCTGATGTAAGTTTCAATTTGTTTTTGCAGAATGGAGCATCTGTGGGTACAGGGGTAAATAATCACATGATTGTAGGTGTGCGTTGTATTGTAGGCGGAACCAGCGGTTGTGGAGTCGTAAATGGTGCACTCTCAACAGCTGTTAAACTCGATTCTTTATTGATGAATACCAATGGTACCACCAATGTTTTAAATATTGACGATGCTAAAATTTATTATACAGGCGGTAGTGTTCAGTTCGATACTACTTATGTTTCTCCTTTTCCAGCAACTGCTGGTTCAGATGATTACCCATCTCGTAGATTTGGTCAAACGATTGCCGTACCAGGTACCAACTTAGATTTTGTTAATGGTGCCACTTCATGTATTTATTTAGAATATGACACAACGTATTTCTGGTTAACCTATGACGTAAAAGCTACGGCTACAGGAGGAAATTTTGTAGATGCGGATTTGCGTGGTGCAGCCGTTGGCGGTACTGCCGGTACATGCCCTTCTCCAGGTGGAACAGGTCTTCCTGTTACTCCTAGCGCAGGAGGATTCTCTTTAGCAGGTGCAAGTCAAATCGATTTGCCTTATTGCGTGGGAACATATACTGTAGGTACTTCATGGTTAAATGGATCGTATACTAATAATGATTACATTACTCATGTTATTTTAAATGGTGCATCAGGTACTGCCATCAATACCACGGTTGGTGCAAAAAATAATAATACAGGTCTTCCTTCTAATCTCGCTTGTTTGGTTACAAATGGTGGTTCTGGTTGTGACTTTACTTCGCCTCCTCCCGATTATGAATATTGGCCTTCTGTTCCTGGTAGAACTGTGGTGCTAACTCAAGGTGTAACGTACTCGGCAAATGTGAGAGCTGGTACTTGGAACTCAAATAACAATATTGCGATTTTCATCGACTTCAATCGTGATGGAGATTTTGTAGATGTCGGTGAAAAACTTGGCCAAGTAACCTTACCTGGTTTAGGAAATGCAAATATTTCAATTCCAATTCCTGCTGCAGGATATACAGGAGTTACTCGTATGCGTGTGCGTGAAGTATATGCTACTTCGAATGTTACTCCATGTACTCAATTTACCTATGGTGAAATAGAAGATTTTTCAATAGTAATCTCTCCAAGTTGCCCAGCAGCATATAAATTATGGTTAGGAAATACTGACGATTGGAATAATCCTGGTAACTGGTGTGGTGGCGTTCCTACTATCGCTGACGATGCACAAGTAAGTCGAGTTCAAGTTTTCCCTCCTACAGGTACCCCAACGCGTCCTTATTTTAAGCCAACCATTAAATCAAATATTTCTGCAACAGCAAAAATTCTTACTATTTCAAATTTGGATTCGTTAATCATTAATGCTCCAGTTCCAAGTGCAAATGCATTGCGTTTGGCACAGGATTTAGTAAATAATGGACGTATTTCTGTGGTGAGTTCGTTTACAACTAATTTAACGTATAGTAACGGAACTTTACCCAACAATATTTACACTCCATTTAAAGCGCAAAGTACCGATGCTCGCTCACAAATAATTTATTCAGCAGCGGAATTAACACTGAATAGTTTAGTTAGTGGTGATCGAATTAATGGAATTGAATTCAGCTTATGGTTTAAAGGAAGTTCTGCAGCCTACAATAATTTAACAGTGAGTTATGCATTAGTCCCATTTACACAACACGCAAGTAATGTTCCTTATGCAGGTGCACTTACTACGGTTTATGGACCAACAGCACTTACTACTAACTTAGGAGTAAATACTCTTAATTTAACTACGCCTATTGTTTGGGATGGATCGAGTAATTTGTTGATTCAATATTGTTATGATAATGCATCAAACATTGGATCCAATGATGATCGTATTTATATCACACAAACAACAGGTATTAAGTCTACATTGATTTTATCTACCACCACAAATGCAGGAAGTGGCTGTTCGCTTGTACCAGGTGCTGGTATAACTGATAACTTCTTTAGCGGTTTGAATTCATTCCGACCTAACTTTACCTTCCTCGTTGATCGTCCTTATACAAAAGCCATCTTCGCCTTGCAAAGAGATTGGATTAATAATGGATTTTTTGATGCAGGATATAGTCAAGTGTTGATGGATGGTACCTTAGCTCAAAGTATCACCGGTTCTCAACCAACTTTGTTTAACGAACTAAACATGAGTAAGGGTGCCGTGAATCAAACAGTAACTATGCAAAGAAGTATCACTGTCGATTCTTCTTTAATCTTAACTACTGGATCCATGTTGATGAATGCATTTACTTTGACCATGAATAATCCCTCTGTGAATACAGGTAACTTAATTACTCCTGCAGGCCCATTTTCAAGAACAGCTACTGGATTTTTAATTAGTGAAAATGCGAGTGCTGCTGTGATCTGGAAAAATATAAGCAGTACTGGATATCGTGTGGTTCCTTTTGGAAATGCAGCCGTGGCTTCTCCACTTTATATTCCATTCTCGTTTACCCATAATAGTGGAAGCTTGGGTGACTTATCCATCTCCACGTATAATGCAGTAGGGAACTTGCCTTGGCCTCCAACAGTGACGCATTTTAATCCTGCAACTGGCGCAGGTAACAATGCAGCCGCTGCTGCCGATCGTTTTTGGGTATTGAGTAAAACGGGTGCTAATCCGAATGTGAATGTTGTTTTCAGATTCACAGTAGCTGAAAGACCAGCAGGTATGTCTGCTTTCAATCAAGGAAAAGCTCAACCATGGAGAACGTCAGCACAAAATAATGCTTGGATTCGATTACTCAATCCATATACAACATTAACTTATACGCAAAGCTATGGTACCAATGCGAGTCCTGCTTATGATTCTGTGAGGGTTTCAAGTTGGGATTGGCCAGTATTGCCAATCGGTCCAGCTCCTTTTTTCTCTCCATCAGCACCAATTGGAAACTCAAATCCATGGGCAATCAGTTTAAACAATACGCCGTTGCCCATTGATTTAGTGGAGTTCAATGCTCAACTTATTAATAAGAAAGTAAAACTTTCATGGACTACAGCATCTGAAGTAAATAACGATTATTTCACAGTAGAAAGAAGCGATAAGAACGCAACAGATTTTAGTTTCATTGAGAAGGTGAATTCCTACATGAATAATAGTAATGTTCTTTTAAATTATGAAGCTTGGGACGAATTCCCGCTTCAAGGAATGCAATACTATCGTTTGAAACAAACAGATTTGGATGGTGAGTTTACTTATTCAGAGCTAAAACCTGTCTTTGTAGGTACTTCGAAAACATTTGAAATTACTAACGTTTACGGACATACGCAAAGCAGTGAACAACTTCAAGTGGAGTTTATTTACGATAGTGAATTGCCTTTAACTTCAATAATAACCGATGCAACCGGAAGAGTGGTGTACCAGAAATTAGTGAGTGAGGCTGTTCCTGGATTGAATAAAATGGTTATCGATCAAGGTCTTGCTCAGGGATTGTATTTTATCATCCTTCAAAATCAAGAACAGAAAATATCCTATAAATTCTTCAAATAGAGTCTGTCTATAAAGTTAGTGTTTGGATCATAATGTTCGAGTTCGAGGCTTTCGCAGTCTTGAAAACCAAGGAGTTTATTACAATAAATGACTGTTTTCAAGACAAGAGTAATGACGAAATCGGACATTATGGACAGACACTAATAGAGTCTGTCTATAAAGTCAGTGTTTGGATCATAATGTTCGAGTTCGAGGCTTTCGAAGTCTTGAAAACCAAGGAGTTTACTACTGTAAATGACTGTTTTCAAGACAAGAGTAACGACGAAATCGGACATTATGGACAAACACTAAATAATCTTGCTTCATCCAAATGAATGATTAGGAGCTTCGGAGTTAAATCCGAGGCTCCTTTTTTAATTAGGGCTTAATAACGCCAAATTTTGTATTTGCCTCAAAATCAATGAATTTATTTTCATTTATAACCGTTTTCTTTCAATTAATCTACTTTCTGCTTATTCAAAAAGAACATTCACCCTGAATTTTCAGCATTTTAAAAGGTCGTCTGATAATAGAAAATTGGTTTTTTTTATGAAAACCTTTCTTTTTCGTTATTAAAATTCTACATTTACAATTAAATTTGTGTGAAGAAGGTATAGCTGAGCCTAGCAATTGAGCTTTACAAGTTGAAGTTGATCATTGAAAAGTATTCCTTTAATTGCAGATCTTATTAGAGATGAGTTAATTGAACTTAAGAAGTTTTATCAATTCGACACAGTAACAAATCATTAAAATAAATTCAAGCATTTAATTCGCCAAACAATTCGCCAAACAAATAAACACATGAAAAACAACTACCAAAACCAAGGATTAATGAGAGGTATTTTTACATCGGTACTGGCACTACTAGCGCTCATTACACCCGATATTTCAAATGCTCAAGTGGTTCAACAAATTGAATCGTTTGAAAGCGCAACTATTTTCCCAGCCCCAGGTTGGAGACAACAAAAGTATGCGACCAATGTAAGCGGAGCATTCGTGCTCCAGCCTTATGCCACGGCAACAAATCCGACCCCAGGAGCTGCTCCAGGAGGAGGTCTAAATGCAATGATGTTTAATTCGTTTACTGGCATTAATAATGACACTTCAATCATTATTTCAAAACCATTTGATTTTAGTAATAATGCAGGAGTGAATCCACAGTTTAGTTTTTATATGTATCGTGATAATGGTTTTGCAGCGCAGGATGATCACATTCGGGTGTATGTTAATACTGCTCCAAATATGACAGGAGCCACTTTGTTATCCAATACTTTAGGAGCAAATAAAATGTCTCGCTACTATAATACAGCTCCTGCAGCTACAGCAAATACTTGGAATTTGTATACGTATGATTTAGCTGCTGCTAGTTATTTAGGAAAGAGATATTATTTCATCATCATGGGTGTTTATAAGAATGGTAATAATATGTACATGGATCGTGTTACCACTAATACTTACCCTTCTGCAACGTTGGCAAGTGATGTAAATATCAATTTATTTTTGCAAAATGGTGCATCTGTAGGTGTGGGCGTAAACAATCACATGATTGTTGGAATGCGTTGTATTATTGCAGGTACCAGCGGTTGTGGTGTTGTGAACGGTGCACTTTCTACTGCAGTTAAGTTAGACTCGCTTTTGATGAATACAAACGGAACAACAAACGTATTAGATATAGATGATGCTAAAATCTATTATACTGGCGGAAGTACTCTTTTTGATACAACTTACGTAAGTCCTTTTCCAGTTACTGCTGGAACAGATGATTATCCAGCTCGCAGATTTGGGCAAACCATTCCCGTTCCTGGTACAAACCTCGATTTTGTAAATGGAGCAACTTCTTGTATTTATCTTGAGTATGATACCACTTATTTCTGGTTAACGTATGATATTAAACCCGCAGCTACAGGAAGTAATTATGTTGATGCCGATTTACGTAGCGCTGCTGTAGGTGGAACTGCAGGGACATGTCCATCACCAGGAGGTACAGGTATACCTGTTATTCCAGGACCGGGAGGTTTCTCTTTAACGGGTTCAAGTCAAATTGATTTACCGTATTGCGTTGGTACATATACCGTGGGTACTTCTTGGTTAAGTGGTTCATATACCAATAATGATTATGTCACCCATGTAATTTTAAATGGTGCCTCAGGTACGGCAATTAATACAACAGTTGGAGCAAAAAATAATAATACAGGGTTACCTTCAAATCTAGCCTGTTTGGTTGCAAATTCTGGACCTGGTTGTGATTTTACGTCTCATCCTCCCGATTATGAATTGTGGCCTGCTGTTTCTGGACGTACCGTTGTATTAACTCAAGGTACTAATTATTCGGTTCAAGTTCGAGCAGGTACTTGGAATTCTAGTAATAATATAGCAGTATTTATTGATTATAATCGCGATGGAGATTTTATTGATGTTGGTGAAAAACTAGGTCAAGTGAATTTGCCAGGATTAGGAATTGGTAATATTCCTTTTTTAACTCCTGCCGCAGGATATACTGGTGTAACAAGAATGAGGGTCAGAGAGGTATATGCTAATAGTAATATTGACCCCTGTTCTCAACAAACGTTTGGTGAAATTGAAGATTTCTCAATTATCATTTCTCCAAGTTGTCCAGCAGGATATAAATTATGGTTAGGAAATACTGATGACTGGAATAACCCTGGTAACTGGTGCGGTGGAATCCCAACTATTTTGGATGATGCAGTAGTAGATCGTGCTCAAGTTTTCCCTCCAATTGGAACACCTACTCGCGCTTATTTCCGTCCTACAATCAAGTCTAATATATTGGCAAATGCAAATAATTTGACGATTTCAACATTGGATTCTGTGCTTATTAATGCTCCAGCTCCAAGTTCGAATTCTTTAAAGTTGAGAAGAGATTTAATAAATAATGGAAGAATAAAAGTAATTTCTTCTTTCTCGAATAACGTGGTATATAGTAATGGTACCTTAGTAAATAATATTTACACTCCGTTAAAAGCTCAAAGTACCGACGCTCGAACACAAATTATTTATTCACAAGCAGAATTAACATTGGCGGGATTAGTTCCAAACGATAATATCACAGGCTTGCAATTTACTCTTAATTTTAAAGGAAGTACAGCAGCGTTTGGTGGATTTACGGTGAGCTATGCTTTAGTGCCGTTTTCACAGCATGCAAGTAATGTACCTTATGCAGGTCCATTCACTACAGTATATGGTCCTTTAGCATTCACAACTTCATTCCCTGGAGTAAATACCATCAATTTAGCTACACCCATCGTATGGGATGGAGTGAATAATATATTAATTCAATATTGTTTTGATAACGCGTCAAACGTAGGATCAAATGATGATCGTATCAATATCACACAAACGACTGGTATCAAATCGACCCTGATTCTTTCTTCAACCACAAATGCTGCCGCAGGTTGTGCATTAGTGCCAGGAGCAGGTGTAACTGATAATTTCTTTAGTGGATTAAATTCCTTCCGTCCTAATTTCACCTTCTTAATTAATCGTCCTTATGGTAAAGCTTTAATTAAAGTGCAGGAAGATTGGTTGAACAATGGATTCTTCGACGCAGGGTATAGCCGCGTTCAAATGGACAGTACCGTAGCGCAAACTATTGCAGGTACAATGCCAACTACCTTTAATGAATTGGAAATAAATAAAGGTGCCGCATCGCAATTTGTTACTATGATGAGAGCTATTACGGTGGATACTTCTGTAGTTTTTTCTCAAGGTCAATTAAGGATGAATACCTATACCTTGACGATGAATAATCCTGCCGTTGTAAGTGCAACTGGAAATTTATTGTCACCCAAAGGACCTTTTGAAAGAACCAATGGATTCTTGATTTCAGAAAGTGCAACCGCTTCTGTAATTTGGAAAATATTAATTCAATTACTGGTTATCGTGTGGTACCATTTGGAAGTGGAGCAATAGCCGCTCCGCTTTATATCCCTTTTTCTATTACACATAAGAGTGGTGATATGGGAAATATGGACATCTCTACTTATAATGCTCCTGGAAATTTACCGATGCCGCCTACAGTTTCTCATATTAATAACACAGCTGGTGCTAGTAATGCTGCAGGAACAGTGGATCGTTTTTGGGTGTTAAGCAAGACAGGTGCAAATCCGGTTGCAGACATTGTGTATAGATTTACTGCAACTGAAAAGACAGGAATAGCTTTAAGTGCCTTTAATCAAGGGAAAGCACAACCATGGTGGGCTCTAGGTCAAACCAGGGCATGGGTTCGATTAACTACTCCTTATACTTCTGCAACTTATACGCAAGGTTGGGGTATAAATGCTTCTCCCGCATTTGATTCCGTTAGGGTAGTGAATTGGGATTGGCCTACATTGCCAGCTCAGTTAGTAGCTCCTTTCTTCGCTCCTTCGGGTCCAATTGGTAATAGTAATCCATGGGCAATAACGGCCAATACTACACCACTTCCCGTTGAGTTAGTAAACTTTGATGCGAAGCTGGTTGAAAAGCGTGTAAAATTATCATGGACAACGGCTAGTGAAATCAACAACGATTTCTTCACTGTAGAAAGAGCTGATAAGGACGTAACTAAATTTGATTTTATTGCGAAAGTAAATTCATACATGCACAACAGTACGGTGATGTTAAATTATGAAACATGGGATGAAAGTCCATTGCAAGGTTTACAGTACTATCGCTTGAAGCAAACCGATATGGATGGTGAGTTTACTTACTCTGATTTGAAACCAGTGTATGTAGGTTCCGTGAAATCATTTGAAATTACAAATGTGTACGGCAACTCACTTAACAATGGTCAATTCCAAATTGAGTTTGTGTACGATAGTGAATTACCATTGTCTGCTATCATAACAGATGCTACAGGTCGTGTCATCTACAATCAAGGTGGAATTCCTGCAGTACCTGGAATAAATAAAATTCAATTAGATCAAAACTTATCGCAAGGAATCTACTTCATCATCTTGCAAAACCAAGAGAAGAAAGTTTCTCAAAAGTTCTTTTACTAAGCGCTGATTGAAATTAATTAGAATGGATGCTGTCTCTTTTAATAGAGGCAGCATTCTTTTTTATGGGGTGTTGATATTTACGAAATGTCACGATTAGAATGTCTACCAACGCAACTTCTCTTCTACCTTTTGAGAGAAAATTTAGCGTAGAATTGCGACTGCGAAAAACTTTGCGGCTCTGCGCCTTTGCGAGAAAATTTAGCAGCGAGAAAAACAACCGAACGGCTTAGCTCCTCTTTACTAGAAATATTGTTTCGTTTAAAACTAATGCTCGAATGAAATCAGATTATAGCAATTTAAAGTTCAAGCCTCTCCCCAGCCCTCTCCAGGGGAGAGGGAGAAATAAAATAAAATTTGAAGTTAACCATAGAAATCTTTGCGAGTAACTTTGGCGTCGAGTGGGTTTTCGTTATGCCGTAGCCGTTATTAAACGGATACAAATGTTTATTTACGGCTATTTCATTTTTTATTTGCGATTATTGCACTCTTATTGGATCATTTTTATATGTCCGCAATCATTTTAACGCTATGAGCAACGAAGAAACTCAAGAAGAATTTGAAGTAAAGGAAGTCTTACCTTCCAAACTTGTAAAGACGTATTCAGCTACCATCATGGGAGTAGATGCCACTACAGTGCATGTGGAGGTGCACGCCGCACAAGGGTTGCCCAAAACATTTTGGTCGGGACTCCCCGATATTGCAGTACGCGAAAGTCAATCGCGCATTGAAGCCGCCTTGAAAGTAAACGGCTTTCGTTGGCCTGGAATGCGCATGGTCATCAATCTCGCTCCTGCTGATATTAGAAAGGAAGGATCAGGCTACGACTTGCCCATCGCCCTTGCTATTTTAGCAGCATCGAGTCAAGTTTCGTCGAGTATGTTTGCCTCGTTTATGATGATGGGTGAGCTTTCTTTAGATGGGAAAATAGTTCCAGTGAAGGGTGTCCTTCCCGTAGCAATACAAGCGCGAAATGAAGGCTTCAAAGGCATAATTGTTCCTCAAGCCAATGAGATGGAGGCAGCCGTGGTAGACGGGCTTGAAGTGTATGGAATGGACACGCTGAAGGATGTAATTGGCTTTTTAATTGGACTCAAAAAACGTGAGCCCGTAAAATTTGATTTGCTCAATGCATTGAAATATCCGGATCATCCCGAGATGGATTTTTCAGATGTGAAAGGACAAGAAAATATTAAACGTGCTTTAGAAATTGCTGCAGCAGGAAGTCATAATGTGATTTTGATTGGTCCACCTGGAGCTGGTAAAACAATGCTTGCCCGCCGTATGCCTGGGATCCTTCCAGAGCTAAGCGCAGAAGAGGCATTGGAGACTACAAAAATTCATTCGGTGGCCGGAAAGCTCGGTCGTGATATTGGATTAATTCGCCAACGTCCCTTTCGTTCACCACATCATACCATCAGCGATGTGGCGTTGGTAGGAGGAGGTGGCTTTCCGAAGCCTGGTGAAATTTCTCTAGCACACAATGGTGTACTTTTTTTAGATGAGCTTCCCGAATTCAAACGCACTGTGCTCGAAGTAATGCGACAACCGTTAGAAGATCGTAAAGTGACCATCTCCCGAGCTAAATTCGCAGTAGAATACCCAAGCAGCTTTATGCTCTTGGCAAGTATGAATCCGTGTCCTTGTGGTTTTTTAAATCATCCCGAAAAAGATTGCACCTGCGGCTTCGGAATCGTCGATCGTTACCTACAACGTATATCCGGACCGTTATTAGATCGAATCGATTTACACATAGAAGTGGTGCCCGTTCCTTTTCGCGAATTAAATACCTTGCAATCATCCGAATCAAGTTCTGTCATTCGTAAACGTGTGATGGCGGCTCGCGATATTCAATCGCTACGATTCAAGAATGAACAAGGTGTGCACAGCAATGCGATGATGAGCAGTAAACATATTCGAACACATTGTCGAATTGACGAAGCCGGACAACAACTATTAAAGGTAGCCATGGAACGCCTCGACCTCAGCGCCCGCGCCTACGACCGCATTTTAAAAGTAGCACGCACCATCGCCGACCTCTCTAACAGTGCGGATATACGAAATGAACATCTCGCCGAAGCGATCAATTACCGCTCAATGGATCGCGCGAATTGGGGGAAGTGAGAATAAAATTATAAAATGGTTAATTTAATAATCTCAATATTATTTTTTGTTTGTCGAAAAATAATGCAATAATATGCGACCCCGCTGGGGTCGGGATTTTCTACCATCTAATTATTCTAATAAGGTTGAATCTCTCTGAGATTCTCAATTTTCTTAGTTAAAACGCGGTTAAATATCTTCCTATAGAAATGCGCACAAAACGTGTACTAATTCGCACTATAACTTGTGAAAAATTTCGCAAAAAAACCTCGGAGAGGTTTAACCTTATTAGAAAAGAATTACCATCTCCCCACCATCCGACCCCAGCGGGGTCGCACAAACCGACGAAAAATGCAAATTTTATTCAGCCCATTTATTCAATCAGAAACGATAACATGCCAAACACCTATTCTCAAATTCTCATTCATATTGTATTTGCTGTAAAAGGAAGAGACAGCCTAATTCACCAATCATGGGAAGAAAAACTGTACAAGTACATCACTGGGATCGTTCAAAAGCAAGATCAAAAAATGTTAGCGATAAACGGAATGCCTGACCATATTCATATTTTAATAGGGATGAAACCAACATGTCGAATGTCGGATTTAGTTCGAGAAATTAAGAGGTCAAGCAATGAATTTATTAAAGTAAATAATTTGAGTAAGAAAAATTTCAATTGGCAAAGTGGATATGGAGCTTTTTCATGCAGTCAATCAAGTTTGGGAAATGTAGTTAAATACATTTTAAATCAAAAGGAGCATCATAAAAGAAAAAGCTTTAGGGATGAATTCATGTTACTATTAAACAAATATGAAATTGAACATCAGCATCGCTATTTGTTCGATTGGATTGAAACATGAACTCTTCGAATCCAAATTGGTAAAAAAATATATACGCAATGAACACCTCGCCGAAGCGATCAATTACCGCTCAATGGATCGCGCGAATTGGGGGAAGTGAGAGAAATAAGGGAATGATTTTTTAGATTCTAATCATTTCAAAATCAAATACTAATTAATACAACAAATTAAAATACAATCTTTTATAAATTGGAGGACGCAATTTGCGTCCTCCAATTTATAACTAACTAAAAAACAACAACTTATTATGAATGGAATTCTGATCCCGGATGAACTTATCATCAACCGAATTTATTTGATTCGCGGACAAAAAGTGATGATCGATAAAGATTTAGCAGGTTAAAAATAAAATTTTCTAGACTTTAAGTCATTAAACTTTATTTACGGCTTGAATTTTTATTTCTTAAATAGTTTCTTAATTCTTCTTCTAATTTTTCGATGTCGTTCGTAGAATATCCAATAGTTCCACCTTTATCAATTTTCCAAGCTTGATAATCATAAATTTTTGAGCCAACTTGGATTTTTGAAGTACTTGCATTCCCAAAACATAAATCAACCTTGTCGTTACTATCCTGTAAACTAATCCTTGATTTTGTAAAGACTTTTGTATTGGGTAAATCCGAATTTATTTTACTTGAAGTAAGAAGAATCCCGTTTTCTGGAATTTCTATTTCGTATGTCCAAGTGAATAGTTCAACAGGAAGTTTATCAGCGTCTTCGAAATTGTAAATAGTAACAATAAATTCAAAGTTTCGTTGGTCGGGAATTATAAAAATCTTTGTCCTCTCTTGCCATGCAAAACCAAATGATATTAGCAAAACTACTCCTATCTCAAGTAGAAATAATCTGGAATAAATTATGATTGTCTTTTGTCCAAAAAAATCAAGTAAAAGTCCGATTAAAGAAATCGGAAGAAGAAAAAAAAAGCCAAAAAAACCGAACCCCATTGGTCCTGGAAAAATTGCACCATAAATTGAAACTATAATTAATAGTCCACAAATGATATTTATTGGAGTAAGTCTATAATTCAATGCCTGTTCTTCCTTGATGCGCCTAGCAACTTATCGCAAAGCTATTCGACCAATGTTGAAAATCAATATTAGATTAATAATTTTCTATCAACTACAACCTTCCAATCGCGAAGCCTCGCGACCAACATCTAACATCTAACATCTAACATCTAACATCTAACATCTAACATCTAACATCTACCCTTCCACCATCGCCCCATGGCAACTCTTATACTTCTTCCCCGATCCACACGGACACGGTTCGTTTCTTCCCACTTGCTTCTCTACACGAACGGGTTCATGCTTCACGGGTGGAGGAGGTCCTTGCGGTGGTGTATTTCCTTGTCCTGCACTGCTAGAAACATTTTGTTGAAACTCATCATGAGTCGCTTTCAACTTGCTCATGTCGCTTCGTTGCGGTTGCGGTGCTTGTTTCACTTGCTGTGGTTCATCAATAGCCACTTTTCCTTTGAACAAGAATGACATGGTATCACGGTTCACCGTATCCAACATCTTCTTAAATAATTCAAAGGATTCGAATTTGTAAATCAACAAAGGATCTTTCTGCTCATAAACGGCGTTTTGTACACTCTGCTTCAAATCATCCATCTCACGCAAATGCTCTTTCCATGAATCGTCAATGAAACTTAATGCAATGCTTCTTTCAAAGGCACGAATCATTTCACTTCCTTGCGATTCATACGATTTTTTCAAATTCGCTAATACTTGAACTGTACGAATACCATCACTAAAGGGAACAACAATATTTTCAAACTGCTGTCCTTGTTGCTCGTATACTTGCTTAATAATTGGATAAGCACGCTCTGAAATAGCGGAAGACTTCGTGCGGTAATGATGATCTAGTGAATGGTAAATTTTATCAGCTACATCTTCTGCTTTTCCTCCCATGAATTCTTGTTCATCCACTGGACTTTCTACAGCGAAATTTCGCATCAACTCAAAATTGAATCCAGTAAAATCACGATCTTCTTGATGTGCTATAACCATGTTCTCATTTAAATCGAATAACATGTTTTGTAAATCGAGAGCTAAACGTTCTCCATACAATGCATGACGACGTTTTTTGTAAATCACTTCACGTTGTGCATTCATCACGTCATCGTACTCTAACAAACGTTTACGTGTTCCAAAATGATTTTCTTCTACTTTGCGTTGAGCACGTTCTATGCTCTTCGAAATCATACTGTGCTGAATCACTTCTCCTTCTTTCAATCCCATGCGATCCATGAGTCCTGCTATACGCTCCGATCCAAATAAACGCATTAAACTATCTTCTAACGAAACGAAAAACTGTGATGATCCTGGATCACCTTGTCGACCAGCACGACCACGTAACTGTCTATCTACACGTCGCGATTCATGTCGCTCCGTACCAATGATGGCTAATCCACCTGCCTCTTTTACTCCTGGTCCTAATTTAATATCCGTACCACGACCTGCCATGTTGGTTGCAATGGTTACTGTTCCGGCAAAACCAGCTTGTGCTACAATCTCCGCTTCGGATTGATGCTTTTTTGCATTCAATACATTGTGTGCAATCTTACGTTGAGAAAGCATTCGACTCAACAATTCCGAAATTTCTACCGATGTAGTTCCTACTAAAACTGGACGTTTAGCGTCAGTTAGTTTTACAATCTCATCAATAACAGCATTGTATTTTTCACGTGTTGTTTTATAAACTAAATCTTCTTCGTCCTTACGTGAAATATTTCGGTTGGTTGGAATAACTACTACGTCGAGTTTATAGATTTCCCAAAACTCACCCGCTTCTGTTTCTGCAGTACCTGTCATTCCAGAAAGCTTGTGATACATTCGGAAATAATTTTGTAAGGTAACCGTTGCGTATGTTTGCGTCGCAGCTTCTACCTTTACATTTTCTTTCGCTTCAATCGCTTGATGTAATCCATCACTGTATCTTCTTCCATCTAAAACACGGCCTGTTTGTTCATCAACGATTTTAATTTTACCCTCTTGAATGATATACTCTGTATCCTTTTCATAGAGTGTATATGCACGCAATAATTGATTGATGGTATGAATACGCTCGCTCTTAATGGAGAAGTCGAGCATAAGTGTTTCCTTTTTTTGTGCTTTTTCTTCAGCAGACAACGTAGATTTTTCTAAGTCGGCCATGATCGATCCTACATCAGGCATCTCAAAGAAATGTGCATCACTTGAATTCGTGCTGATCAAGTCAACCCCTTTTTCGGAAAGTTCAATGCTGTGATTTTTTTCATCAATCACGAAATATAATTCCGGATCAATCTTTAATCGCATCTGTCGACCTTGATCGGCCATGTATGTATTTTCAGTTTTTAAAAGCAATGCTTTCACACCAGGTTCACTCAAAAATTTAATTAATGCACGATGACGAGGCATTCCGCGATGTGCACGTAAAAGCATGATACCTACATCTTCTTGTTTTTCTTTATTATCAAAATTCTTTTTCGCTTCAGCAATTAAAGTATTCACATAATTTTTTTGTGAATTCACTAAGATCTCCACTTTCGGTTTGAGAGCATGAAACTCCTGATCGTTCCCTTTAGGTGTAGGACCCGAAATAATTAATGGTGTACGTGCATCATCAATTAACACAGAATCGACCTCGTCCACTATTGCAAAATGATGTTCACGTTGCACGATGTCTTCCGGACTTCGTGCCATATTATCTCTCAGGTAATCAAAACCAAATTCGTTGTTAGTACCATAGGTAATATCTGCTAAATAAGCTTTGCGACGCTCGGGCGAATTGGGTTGGTGTTTGTCGATACAGTCTACCGACAATCCTAAAAATTCAAAGATAGGTCCGTTCCACTCCGAGTCACGCTTAGCGAGATAATCATTCACCGTTACAATATGAACACCTCTTCCTGCTAATGCATTTAGGTAGATGGGCAAAGTAGCAACTAATGTTTTTCCTTCTCCCGTCGCCATCTCTGCAATTTTTCCTTGATGCAAAACGGTACCACCAATTAGCTGCACATCATAATGAATCATGTCCCATGTCACTTCGATTCCAGCAGCAAGCCAAGATTTTTTATACGTTGCTTGATCGCCATTGATCACAACACCTGAACGCTTTACAGCAATGTCTCGGTCATGTTGTGTTGCCGTAACTTGTAAGTCGCCTATCTCTGTAAATCGACGAGCGGTTTCTTTTACCACGGCAAAAGCATCGGCATGAATTTCCATTAATGCTTCTTCGATTCTTTTGTTGCGCTCTTTTTTTAATTCGTCAACACGAGTAAATATTTTTTCCTTTTCGTGTAAATCCATTTCTAAGTTGGATTCAGCACTCTCAGTCAATTGAGTTAATTCAATTCCAATTTCTGATATGTGGTTTTGAATATGTTGCTTGAAGGATTCCGTCTTGGCACGAAGCTCATCATTACTTAGCTGAGCTAAGCCTGAAAATGAACTGTTCACCTTCTCCACATAAGGAAGTGTTTCCTTGAAATCACGATCCGACTTACTGCCTAAGAAGCCTTTAAGTACTTTATTTATAAAATCTAACATTTTTGTAATAATTCTAATGCCAATTGGATTTATAGTTTAGTCCAATAATTTTTTTGTGTGATGCCGACCTACATTTACTTGCTTAGTACTTCGAAGGCTAAGGCCGAAGAAGTATTTTAATCTATTGGACTATTTAGATTGTAGCATCGGTATAAGAAGTGCAAAGGTAAGTTTTATTAGGGAGAATTTTGCCCATCTTCATGGGACGTACAGTCATTTAACATATTGTAAAAGAAACGCTTGGAATTTAAACCAAATTGATAACAAAAGGTATACGATTCTGAATCGACTGGGATGGTGTATTCTTACAGAAGAAATGGAAGAGGAATGTCCCCGTTTTGTCTCCTTAATGGAATAAGATGAACTTGTATTATTTCCAATTTTTCTTGGATTTTGAGATTTAAGGTTATAGCTGAAGATGTGATCAATATGTAAAATAGTTTTTTTGTTTGAAAAGGGCACTTGACTTGTATTGTTATGGAACATAACTTTGGTTTTCAAGTAATATTTAAAAGATGCTAGGTATATGCTTTGGAATACAAACAGCGAATTCGACGATGATTTTTTAAATGATGACACTGCAAGTGGTGAAGCATTGAATGAAATCAAAAGAGAGCACGAAAGAATTTCTAATCTTCCCGTGATGATAAAAGCGCATCAAATTTTTGATGTGGTAAATGCTATTGTTGAAACGTTTTCGAATACAGATGATATCTCATCACATTATAAGGAAGTAATGTTTTCAAATGTTAGAAAACTGCGGAATGGAATAGTGGCTGCAGAGGATGCAAATTATTTTTCTGCTAAAATGGAAAATGCGGTATTAGTAAAAGTTGCAGTGCAAAATTTGTTAGCGCAGGAGGCAGGGTTGAGTTTATTGAATTTAGCAGATCCTTCTTATTTAGAAGTGCTAAGAAATGAAATTGAAGAGTTTCAACCTTTGTTTATGACATGGATATCCTTGTTTGATCGTTCATGTGATATGGATGATGGTTGGAATCTTTTTAAAAATGTTGAAGTGAAGAAATAACAATTTTATAAATCTAAATCTCTCAGTTTTGTTGCTTTTTTCCACGTGATACCTACCACCCCTAAGGTTAAACATCCTCCAAGTACCACCGAATTTACCAATCCTAAAAATTTCGCAGCTAATCCCGATTCGAAAGCACCAATTTCATTCGAGGATCCAACAAAAATGCTGTTTACAGCGGATACCCGTCCCCTCATTTCATTGGGTGTATAAGTTTGTAAGATAGTAGAGCGAATAACTACACTTACATTGTCGAGCATGCCACTTATGATTAATACAAACATGGAGAATAGGAAACTGTGCGATAAAGCAAATGCAATCATACATAAGCCGAATCCAGCCACACACCATAACATTAGTTTTCCTGCCCCTTTTGAAGGTGGTCGAAATGCCATTTTCGCAGCCATAATTACAGCTCCAATAGCGGGCGCTGACCGTAAAAATCCAAGTCCTTCAGGTCCAGTATGCAAAATTTGATCTGCAAACGCTGGTAATAATGCAACGGCACCACCAAATAATACAGCGAATAAATCTAAACTTACCGCCGACAATAAAAGTTGTTGTTTAAAGAAAAATTGAATGCCCGTTTTTAATGAAGTTCGCATCGATTCCGATCGATCGTTGATCGGCATCGGTTGATGACGAATAAATAGATAACTTAAAAAAACAACGACCATTAAAACACAAACGGTAGCACTTGTGAATGTAGGTCCGTACCATGCGTAGGCTAGTCCTCCTAACGCAGGACCAGTCACTGCGCCCACCTGCCATAAACTGCTATTCCATACAGATGCGTTAATATATTTATCATTGGGTAATAACTGCGCCCAAAAGGCGGATTGTGCAGGATTGAAAAATCCCCGAGCGAGACCAATAAAGAATATTACTATATAAGCTGGCCATGTGCCAATAGTTTGAAAATCGGATGCCGTGTAATATACTAACCCGATAGAGGCTAATAACATCAAAAAAACAGAGACCAACATCAATTTTTTGCGATTATAGCGATCAGCAAGAAAACCTCCTGGTAAGGCCAATGATAGAGCGGGAATGGCTTCCGTCAATCCGATCAATCCCAGGGCAAAAGGGTCTTTGGTTTGATCATAAATCATCCAACTAGCAACAATGGCTTGCATCTGCAAGGCAATGGTCAATAAAAGTTTACCGCTCAGAAAAAATCGAAAGTCCCTATATCGAAGAGCCTCAAAAGGATCGTGTTTTTTCTGCATCTGGCAAAGTTATATTAATTGAATGGAATTCAGCTTTTGCCCTCGGTATCTCTATACTTTTTTATCTTTGAACAATTATGAATACAATGAAGTTGAATGCGTCGGAAAAACCACTTACTATTTTTGTGGTGGAAGATGATTTATGGTATGGAGAGCTTTTGGTTCATCATTTACAGTTGAATCCAGAAAATAAAGTGAAACGGTTCGAGTCAGGAAGTGATCTGTTGAATGCACTTGACGAAAATCCTCACATTATTACCTTGGATTATTCGTTGCCTGATATTAAGGGAGACAAATTATTGAAAATAATAAAGTCCAAAGTTCCCGATGCGGAAATTGTAATTGTTTCTGGACAAGAAGATATTAATACTGCATTAACCATGATGCGGGTTGGTGTTTATGATTATATTGTTAAAAATGAAGAAACAAAGGAACGACTTTGGAATGCTGTAAATCATATTCGAAATAAAGTTTCTTTAGAAGAGGAAGTTAAGCATTTGCGATCGCAGATTGGAGATAAGAGTGATCTTCGAAATATGATTGTTGGAAACAGCGAGCAAATGAATCATGTTTTTAATTTAATTTCAAAAGCGACAACAACAACAATCAATGTTTCTCTTACTGGAGAAACAGGAACAGGAAAAGAGTTGGTAGCAAGAGCTATTCATCTTAATTCCTCCCGAGCGAATAAGCCATTTGTTGCCGTCAATGCTACAGCGATACCTCGCGATTTAATGGAAAGTGAACTTTTTGGTCATGAGAAAGGATCTTTTACAGGAGCGATTAATACACGAATTGGGAAGTTTGAAGAGGCAAATGGTGGTACTTTATTTCTAGATGAAATTGCCGATTTGGATTTTTCAATTCAAGTTAAATTGCTTCGTGTATTGCAAGAACGAGAAATTACAAGGGTAGGAAGCAATCAAATTATTCCAATTGATGTTCGCATTATCACTGCCACGCATAAAAATTTATCGGAGGAAGTTCGCTTGGGACTGTTTCGTGAAGATTTATTTTATCGTCTGTTGGGATTACCTATACATTTGCCACCATTAAAAGATAGAGGAAATGATATCTTACTTTTAGCAAAACAATTTCTTGATTCTTTTTGTTCGTTGAATAAATTATCTAGAAAGTCTTTTAGTGTTGCCGCGAAGGAAAAGTTGCTGTCTTATCAATACCCTGGAAATGTAAGAGAGCTAAAGGCAGTAGTTGAATTGGCTGCAGTAATGACTATCAATGATCAAATCGATGTTGATGATATTTCTTTTACCGCCACTCGAACTCCCGTTGATTTGTTAGATCAAGATTGTACATTGGATGAATTTAATTGTAAAATTATTAGATATTATTTGGATCGCTATGATAATAACGTGATAGAGACGGCTAAGAAATTAGATATTGGAAAATCTACTATTTATCGGTTATTAAAAGAAGGGAAATTGTAAAAAATAATATTTTATATGAAAAATAAAATAAATCCTTTGTTCTACAAATCTGTGTTGGAAAACTTACATGGAGATATTGCTATTTTAGATAAGGATTTCAGGTATTTATACATAAATCCATACGCAATGAAAAGAGCAGATTTGCGCGAATGGATCATCGGCAAAACGGATATTGAGTATTGTAATTACAGAGGCCTAGACGAATCAATTGGCTTCAATCGCCAAAGAAAATTAGAGGCTGCACTCATTTCAAAAGGTGAAGTAGCCTGGGAAGAAAGCCTTTTAGATAGTGAAGGGAAAGAAAAGTATTATTTGAGGAGAGTCTCACCTGTTTTTAGTGAGGAAACAAAAGAGATATTATATTTTATTGGTCACGGGATTGAAATTACAGCGCGTCAAAATATCCGACGACAGTTAGAAGAGAATAAGCGAGTAACGGATGCTATTATAAATGAAAGTCCGAATTCTATTTTTATTAAAGATTCCGAAGGGAAATTCATTCTAGTAAATAAAGCTGTTGCGAATTTATATGACACCACACCAGAAGATTTAATTAATAAGAATAACGCAGAAATACATTCTGATCCGAATGAAGCATCACGATATTTGCAGGTTGATGCGGAAGTAATTAAAACTCGAAAGTTGAAGCGAGTGGAGGAAACTTTTACGAAGAAGGATGGAACCGTATTTTGGTTCGATACAGTAAAAGTACCTATTGTTGAAGAAGATGGTTCTGTCAATGTACTCGGTATTTCAACTGATATAACAGATAGAAAGAAAAGTGAAGATCAATTGAGAGAGAGCGAAAGGCAGTTAAATAAAGCTCAGCAATTGACAAAGTCGGGAAGCTGGTATTTGCATTTGAAAGATTATAGCATGAGTTGGTCAATAGGTATGTATGCAATTTGTGGCATAGCTAAAAGCGACGACCCTCTAAATTTTGAATCTTTATTGAACATTACCCATCCCGAAGATCAATACGTTGTCAAGGAACACTTAAAATCGGTAGTAGTAAAGGGAAATGAAGGTCTCTGTGAATTTCGTTTGGTAGTAAATCATTTGATTAAACATGTTAAGTGTTTCAATAAAGCAATTCATGATTCAAATGGAAATGTAAAGGCGATTTTTGGATCACTCATTGATATTACTGATCAAGTTCTTGCTCAGGAGGAAATTGTTTTGAATGAAATACGCTTGAATGAAGCACAAGAACTTTCAAAAACAGGTAGTTTTGAATATAACTTAGAGACGCAGGAAATTTTTTGGTCCAAAGGAATGTATTTAATTTATGAAGTAGACAGAAATATTAAACCTACTTGGGATTTGTTTAATCAACATTTACATCCAGAGGACAGGAATAAAATTGATGCGTTAAATAAAAGTTTGGTGGTTGGGTCGGATCCTTGGTCTTATACATTTAGATTAATTAGTGCATCTGGTAAATTGAAGCATATTGAAGTGTTTAACAAATTTTCTAAGGCTGCTTTAACTGGTGCTGTTACGATTGTCGGTTCTTATGTTGACATTTCTGAGCGAATGGTGATCGAAGAGAAGCTGAAATTAAATGAAGTTCGGTTAAATGAAGCGCAGGAATTGGCTAAGATGGGGAATTTTGAAATAGATTTGGTGACGAATAAAGTTTTTTATTCGAAGTCAGCTTATCAAATTTATGAGTGGGACGAAGAGGATTCGATACCTGATGCTTCTAAATTTGAAGAGATGGTGCATCCTAGTGATCGCGATTATTTTAATAATCTTTGGAAATTACTTCCCAACAGAAAAGAAACATTCGATGCTTATTTTAGAATTATTACAAAGTCAGGAAAAGTAAAACATATTCATACGATCAATAAATTAGA
>JADKFA010000045.1 GCA_016717725.1 Bacteroidota bacterium | reverse complement strand
TAATAATGGTATCACCAATGTAAACGACTTCTTATCTATTGTTGGTGTATTTAATTTACCATGTGTTGATGTCCAGAGGATATGAATAACGATGGTGTTGTGAATGTGAATGACTTTCTCATGTTTGTTTCTGAGTTTGGATTGAGTTGTCAATAGGTAAATAAGAATTTTATTTCTATCTTTTTAAGGCAGGTTGATTAGAGCCTGCCCTTTTTTTAAGATATTAATTAGGTTCGAGTTCGATAAAGTAAAAGATATTACGTTTGTTTAAATTCAATTGTGCCCAGAAATTAAAATGATGAATTCACTTTACTCTCTTATTGTTGCGTAAAATGAAAAACATATTTCAAGCGCTTTCAATTTTAATTGTAATTCCTCTTTTTTTGATTTTACCTTGGCAAAAAACATCAGCCCAATCTCAGGATACGATAAAGTTGATGAGTTATAATTTACTTCACTATCCCATTGTGAATGATGAGTTGGCGGATACTTCATTGCGTAATCCTTTTTTTAGGACAGTCATGCAATCTGCAGACCCAGATATTTTAGTTGTTGCCGAGTTGATGTCTTCAAGCGGACTTACTGGCTTTTTGAATGCAGTATTGAATGCCAACAGTATTAATTATGGTAAATCAACTTATGTTCCAAGTAATGATTCCGATCGTGGACTTTTTTATAAAACTTCAAAATTTATTTTTGTCAGCAATACTCCAATCACTACTCAACTCTTAGAGATATTAATGAGTTTAAGTTAGTTCATATTACCACAGGAGATACCATTCGTATTTATGCTGTGCATCTGAAAGCAAGTTCCGAAAGCGCCAATGAATTGCAAAGAAGTGACGAAGTAGAAGCTATGGGAACAATTACGAATGCATTGCCCAACGGTTCTGATTTTATTATTTGTGGTGATTTTAATATCTATAATAGTAATGAACCTGCTTACCAGAAGTTACTCCAGTTGCAATCAGGCAACGAAGGTCATGTCATTGATCCACTCTCAATTTAAGTGGGTCGTGGAATAATAGTTCTTATTCTATACATCATACACAGGCAACGCGAACAAGAAGTTTTGGAGGTGGAGTTACTGGAGGTATGGACGATCGATTTGATATGATCCTTTTTTCAAAGAGTATTTCTGAAGGTGGAGGTTTGCAGTATGTGAATGGTTCTCTTTCTGCTTATGGAAATGACGGGAATCATTATAACGACTCTATCAATCATCCTCCGAATGCAGCAGTTGGAAATGTAATTGCTACTGCTTTGCATAACGCTTCTGATCATTTGCCAGTCATCTCAAAATTTAGTATTGAGTTATCTTCTACTGGTTTTACGGATATGGGTATCGTTAGTGTTTTGCCGTTTTCAACAAATTGTCCGGCCACAAATACTATTCGAGTGAAAGTAAAAAATTTTGGAACAAGTAGTGTTTCATTCGCAAATAATTCACTGACAATGTATGTAGATGCCATTTCTCCACAAGGAGATAGTACTCATTTTTTAAAAAGTATTTCATTGGGTCAATTAATTCCAGGAGATGAATTAATTATTAATATGACTCCAGATTTTCCCATGTTGTTTCCAGGCAGTTATCAAATAGATGCGTTCCTCGCTCTTAATGGAAGTGATGTGAATTCATTAAATGATACACTTCCAATCTCTTTTTATTCTGTGGTAACTCCCCCTTCAGTTTCTCTTTTACCTACTGGAACTGTTCACTTGTGTAATGGTGATTCAACGATGATTACGGCAAGTGGAGGAATAGGTTATCTATGGTCAACAGGAAGTACTAATTCATCAATTCAAGTGGATTCACCAGGGACTTATGTAGTTACCGTAACCGGTGTAAAATGGTTGTACTTTGTCGGCTAACTCGGTTGTTGTTAATTCAAATCCATCCACAACGGACGACTTGTTATTTATTGAAAATATGGGCATAGTTTCTGGAACTACATCAATAGATCAACATCAATTTAATAATGGGTTTAACAATAATCAACTTTTAATGAGTGGAACAGGTGATGTTAGGATCACTCTCCCATCAACCGGTTATGCTCAAGCTAGTGGGGGATCCAATATTTTTTTAACAAATACTATTGGAAAGTATTTTGTTATTTCTGGTATTAACACGCTTCAACTTTTTCAACCCGTACTTTCTTTTGGGATTTATAAAAGTACTACCGCATCTTCGGGAGCTGATTTAAAAGTGCAAGTAAGTATCGATGGAGTTAATTTCTTTGATCTTGCCTTTCCTTCTTTATCAAGCGGAGCAAACTGGAATTATAGAACTTGTCTGGGATCAATTCCAACTACAGAGAATCTTCATATTCGATTTATCAATATAGGAACCACTACACAATATAGAGTAGACGATGTTTCGCTCTCAGGAGTACTTGCTGTTCCCATTAACTCTTGTCCTCCTTTTAGTTGGAATGGATCGAATTATTCTTTGAGCGGTTTATATTCAACAACCTTTACCAATAGCCTGGGCTGCGATTCTTTGGCTGCTATTAATCTCACTGTTTTGAGTCCTTCGTATGATACTATAGTTGTCTCTACTTGCGGAAGTTATTTTTGGAATGATTCTATTTATATAAATAGCGGCATTTATCAAACATAGTGAAATAAATTCCGTTGGTTGTGATTCTATTACTTTTTTGGAATTGACAGTGGATACTTCCTCGTTCGTGATAAATATACATTCTTCGACAGGATCATTTCATTTTTGTCCGAATGATTCTATCCTCTTATTCGTAGATTCAATGCCTTTAGGAAGTTCTTTTCTATGGTCTACCGGAGCCGTTACATCGAGTATTTATGTTAAGTCAGAAGGCATTTATTCCGTTTCTATTACCAATGCTTCACCATGTATAATTGTTGCCGCACCTACTTTAATACACCTAAATACTCGTCTTTCTGATTTTGATAGAAGTGGGATTACTTCGGTTTCCGACTTCTTATCAATGGTAGCATTATTTAATTTATCATGTTCTAATTGTCCACACGATTTGAATTACGATGGAGTAGTAAATGTTTCAGATTTTCTTTTTTTTGTAACCGAATTTGGGTTGAGTTGCAATTGATAGTTTCAATTCGAAAGTATTTGAATATCTCGAAGGCAGCGACATGTAGAAACAAAAAGATGTCAATTTCTACTTTGTATTAAAGATTAAATTTTATTTTTAATTCTTCACACATCGAACAGAGACTCCGTTATTCGGATCCCTTGCTTCTTTTTGTAGGGCAAAATAAAGCCTGCGCGACCATGGCCACGCTCCAGCACTATCATTTACACTCCACCACCAAGTATAATTGTTGATAAATTGGTAAGTACCATAATCAATACGCTCTCCAGCAGGTAATGCCGTAAATCCAGTTAGGTTGCTCACATACCATGGAAGATTTGGACTCCCCCATCCGATACTAATAGACCCAGAAACTTTCGTACTTGTATCTTGAATCATAAGTCCAGCGGTTAAACTAACCTTTGTCATATTGGTATCATAGGTTGGATCAAGAAACTTTGTAAGTTCATTCCAGTCATCTTCACCAGGTACATGCCAACCTGTTGGACATACACCTCTGGAGTCAATTACCGTATACCAGTTGTACAATTTCCCGAAAATAATATCATGCTGCAAAGAAGTATTGTAAGCCGCCCAAGCACCAGTAGTTGCTGTTGACCAATTTGAATTATTCAAACCAGATGTTATAATATCTCCATTATTATACTTTGTAGTTTTCAGATTCTCTGCCATCCAACATTGATTTCCAATAGTCACAACGTTATATGCATTGCCATCGAGATCAGTTATCGTTGTTAATGGACCACATCCTCCTGTACCCGAATAGCACAAGGTAACATTACCAATATTTGTATAAGAATTTATTGGGCCAGCAGTAGCTGCATTATACGATGTCGAAGAAGTATTAAACACCACCACAGTGGCATTCACCCCTGGAGGAATCACAAACTGAAAATAACCAGTTGCAGAGTATAGAACGGAAGTATTACTTCCACCCCATGAAGCATATGCATACGCGCCTATAGGCAATCCCGCACAATCCACTGCCTGACATGTAATATAGGGAGGACATGGAACCGTTATTAACGGAGCAGGAAAATTCGAAGTAGTACCAGTTGGTACTGTTACAGAAACTACATTTGAAATGATAAGTTGACTTCCCAGCTGATAACTAACCGACATATTATAAGTACCGGGATATGCCGGGGTCGTATAAGCACCATTAGCATCAGTTTGTACTAGATAAATACCATTCAGATCAACCCAAGCACCAGAAATAGGAACATTATTACAATCAACGACAGATCCAGATATCGTTGGGAATGATGTTGCACTCATGCCTGGCATCCACCATGAAAAATGACTTGCTTCAGCTACATAATAATTCGAAATCTTTGTTGCAGTTCCTTCTTCAACCCAAACCCCTAGTTCATCATTATAACTCATCAGGAGTGTTGAAATAGGTGCCGTACCTAGTTGTGAAGAGGATATCGGAAACTTAATTGTTGCCTTAGCTCCTGCTGAAAGATTTAATGATCCACCTAACTGGTCCTCGATGATTACTCCTGTGATTCCGAATCCTGTTGAAGAAAACAATTCTCCATTACTGCTTTTAAAAGCCATGTCTCCTCCCGGATACTGTAAAGCAAAATTGTCGTCATCAGTAGATAAGTATTTTACATACACATTCACCATTCCTGAAAAAGGTTGACCGCTTTGGTTTTCAAAACAATTAGAAGGAAATTCAATAATACAACCATTGGTTGTAGTGACAACTCCTCCGCTTGTTGCATTAATGGCATACGGTGTTATTTTTTTATGTAAACATATTTCTAGAGAATAAGCACTTCCGTTTTTAACTATTACACCTTTTCCAGAGGTGAAATAACCATTCTTCGTAGCAGATACGTACGCTCTTGTACCATCAACAGTCACATCATTAAAATAAAATACTCCGTTAACATCAGCTGTTACAGTGGTAGCTCCTAATTTTAAAGTACAAAACTGCAAAGGCGTATTATTTTCATCAACAACTCTCCCGGCAATTTTAACAACTTGCTTATTGGTCTGTGCGATAATTTCATGAAGACTATCTCCATCTTTTTTACACGAAAAAAATAAAGAAGAAATAAAAAATAGAACGAGTACCATTTTACTATTTACATTTTGGTTAAAAGGATATTTTTTCATTTTGGTTTAATTTGATATTTGTATACACAAGTACATCACGTATGATACCCCTATTTGGTTTAGCTAAGTAACTAATATATCAAACCATAATTCAAAAAAATCTAATTGCTAAACGTTTCCTTCTGTTTTATGTCATAAGAGCTTCTAATTCTAAAGTTTTACATATAATGTTAACTCGGTCAATTTTTGTAATATGCACATTATAAATCAAATAGATATCTGATATTGGTCCATAATTGCATTTATGATTTATAGAAAGCAATGTTATTTTTCCATAGTATCAAATAAATTGTCTATGATTTAGAAATAAGTCAAAGGCAAAAAGCAGCAGAAGGATTAAGAATTTAAGATAAAAATAAGTTTCTGAGTAGAGTGAAGTCGCCATTATATAGAACATATTTTTCCCCTAAGAGTAAATTTATTAATTTCAAAATACTGCCATAAATTGAAAAGAGATTTTTAGTAGAGGCTGGAGAATCAAATTGATGATTGAGCATGTGAGTTAAGATTTCAATGTATCGAGAAGCGTGACTAAGACTAAACCTCTAGGTTTTTATGAATGAGATTTGCTCAAGAATAATAGTTATTGAGCAAAAACCCTTAATTTCAAGGGATTCACCAAATATTGTTGCCAGATTTTTAAACTTTTCTTATCTTTCCACTTGTTAGAAATGGCCGGAAGCTAGTTTCTACTTTTTTTTGTTAAACGAATAGATCGGTTCCTCTTATGAAAATGTGTTTACTACTAAAGCCAATGGCAAAAAAATTATTCAGCATTGGCATTCTATGCTGCTCAATGTTGTCAACTGCAAATGCGCAACAGCTTAATTCAATCGTTCAATCTTACCTCCAAGAAAATCAAAAAGCATTTAAGCTAACAGAGAAGGATGTAGTTTCTTGGATGGTTACTGACCAATATTTAGATACTAGAATGGGTATCCAACATGTATATATTCAACAACACTATAAAAAAATTCCTGTTTTTAATGCAATAGCTGCATTGGCAATTCGTAACGGTAAGGCCTATGGGTTAACTCCACCGTTTGTGTCTGACCTCAATGGTAAAATAAATTCGGATCAACCTTCTATCACACCACAACAAGCAATACAATTCGCATTGCAACACTTGGAATTGTCGGCATCACCAGCAGGACAAGTAATGAAAGTGGAGAAGGAGGGAAGAAAACATTTTTTCAATATGCAAACAATAGCTTCTTCACCTGTTACCGTAGAGTTGATGTATGTTCCTACTGTTAAAGGAGTAAAGCTTGCATGGAATGTAAATCTTGATCTTAAAATGGGTTCTCATTGGTGGAATGTTCGTGTGGATGCGCTTACGGGTCAATACTTGGAAAAGAATGATTGGGTCGTGTCTTGCGGTTTTGATCATCCTCATGATCATGCTTCACAAGCAGCTCACCCCTCCCCACTCCCATTGCCAACACCAGGATCTGGAACTGCGCAATACAATGTTTTACCATTGCCAGTTGAAAGTCCCATTCATGGTGCATTTTCATTCTTAAATGATCCGTCTGAACCCATTCCATCTCCCTATGGATGGCATGATACCAATGGAGCGGTTGGTGTGGAGTATAATATTACAAGAGGAAATAATGTGTACGCTTATGAAGATGCGAACAACGATAACCTTCCTGGATATTCTCCCGATGGTGGAGCGCTTCAAACTTTTAATTTTCCATACCATCCCGATTCATCAAATGCATACCAGCGGAATGCATCTATCACTAATCTTTTTTATATGAATAATAGAATCCATGATGTATTGTATCAAAATGGATTTAATGAAGTAGCCGGAAATTTTCAAAGTAATAATTATGGAAATGGCGGTTTAGGAAATGATTACGTGAACGCAGAAGGTTTTGATGGTGGCGGAACAAATAATGCCAATTTTGCAACTCCTGATGATGGTACAAATCCTCGCATGCAAATGTATTTATGGTCTAATCCAAATACTGGCTCATGTACCAATTCACTTACTGTAAACGAACCTCCTGCTATTGCTGGTCTAAAAGCAATTGCATTGGCAACATATAATCCGACAAATGCATTTAATATTACAGCAGATGTAGTGCTCGCTTTAGATGGTGTAGGAACAACTTCTGATGGATGCTCCGCCTTTACAAATGGGGCTGCAATTGCTGGAAAAATTGCACTTATTGATAGAGGTAATTGTAGTTTTTATATTAAAACAGAATTCGCTCAAGCAGCAGGTGCCATAGGTGTTATTATTGCGAATAATGTTTCTGGATCTACGCCTCCCGCAATGAGCGGAACACCTACAGTGACAATAACAATTCCAACTATTTCTGTGAATCAGGTAGATGGTAATGCCATGAAAACACAACTGAGTAGTTCGGTTAATGTTGCAGCTACTATTATCATTTGTACTCCTCCTCCTCAATTGGATGGATCATTTGATAATGGTATCGTTGCTCATGAATATGGTCATGGTGTTTCTAATCGTTTAACGGGCGGACCCGCAGCTTCCAGTTGCTTGCAAAATGCAGAACAAGGAGGAGAAGGATGGAGCGATTGGCTCGGATTAATTCTTACTATCGAGCCCGGTGATGTTGGTACTATGGGTCGTGGAATTGGTACTTATGCATTAGGGCAAGCTACTACCGGTCTGGGTATACGTCGTTATCGTTATTCAACGAATATGAGTATTAATCCACAAACGTATGCAGATCTTGCTACCAGTTCTGGACCACATCCTCGAGGTGAAATATGGTGTGATGCTATTTGGGATATGACCTGGTTTTTAATTCGGGACTTTGGTTTTGATGCGAACATTCAAACAGGAACAGCTGGAAATAATATTGCGCTGAATTTAGTGTTGAAAGGAATGGCGTTGCAACCATGTAGCCCTGGCTATATTGACGCTCGTAATGCAATTCTTTTAGCAGATGATATTTATTATAGCTCGGCGCATCGTTGTCAAATTTGGGAAGCGTTTGCTCGAAGAGGAATGGGATACAATGCCTCTCAAGGAAGTTCAAATGCAGTAGGTGATGAAACAGTAGATTTTACATATCCTACTTTTTGTTTGAATCCAACACTTCCACCTATTGCTGCATTTACATCGAACCAAACTACTGCCGCATGTCCTGCAAGCATTCAGTTTACCGATGCTTCATTGAATATTCCTCAATCGTGGTTGTGGAATTTTGGAGATGGACAAACCAGTACGCAACAAAATCCATTGCATGCATACAGTCAGCCAGGATCATATAATGTGAAGTTAGTGGTAACAAATACGCTTGGGACCGACTCGTTAATGCAAACCAATTATATTACGGTCACAACTTTTTCTTTAACCACATCAGCAACGCCCAACTCCATTTGCGCAGGTGACAGTGTGCAGTTATCAGCTTTCCCCAATGGACCTTTAGTTGTTTCAGGATATAATGTGGTAGGAATCACTTATGCACCAACAATTGGTTCAGGAACTGCAGTATCATTAACAGATGACTTAGTTTCTGGAGCGTTACCTATCGGCTTTAATTTTAATTTTTATGGAAATATATATTCTAATTTTTATATTTCTTCCAATGGGTTCATCGGTTTCTCTCCTGGAATGGTGAATGGATGTTGTCAAGGACAAAATATTCCAAATCCATCGGATCCTAATAATTTAATTGCGCTTGCTTTTAATGATTTGAATCCATCAGTAAATGCAAGTGTGGTCAATTATTTCACCACAGGTTCCACGCCCAACAAAAAATTAGTTGTAAATTATCAAACCTATCACTATAACGGTACCGCCTATCCGATGAAAGGTCAAATCGTATTATTAGAAAATGACAATAGCATCGAAATACATGCCGATAGTATTGTAAGCCCAGCTGGTAATGTTACTACTCAAGGCGTTGAAAATGCAAACGGAACTTTAGCTACTACGTTTGCTGGACGCAATGCAACGGTGTTTACTGTTTATAATAATGCTGTTCGATTTACTCCGTATTCGACTTATAATTATGCATGGACGCCTTCCGCTACTATGAACAATGCGGGTATTTCTGCACCCAAAGCAGCTCCAACTTCAACCACGAACTTTAATGTAATCGTTACGGATCCGAATGGATGTACCTCTGCACAAACGGTAAATGTGATGGTAAACGTTTGCGGACCTGGTTCAGGTTTAAACTTACGAGCCTTTATTGAAGGATTGAAATCAGGCCCTGGTGTAATGACGCCTGTATTGTATAATACTGGAGAAAGCACGAATCCGTTGGATTGTGATTCAATTACTATTGAGTTACATAATACAACTACTCCTTTTGCACTTGTATATTCTGTAGATGCATTACTAAACATTAATGGATATGCATCAGCGAACTTCCCAGTGGGAGCTTTAGGCAATAGTTATTATCTAGTAGTGCGAACAAGAAATGGAATTGAAACTTGGTCGAAGTTGCCGGTGTTGATGAACGCATCAACGGTTTATGATTTAACCACCCCATAGAGTAGGAGAGTAGGAGTCCCGATAGCTATCGGGACGGAGAGTCGGAGTCCCGCAGCGCCGTCGGCAAGCCTTTGGCGGCCGATGGATAGCTATCGGGGGAGAAGGAGTGTGAGTGCGAGAAAGAGAGGGAGAGCGAAGTTTGAGGAGCGAGAGAAGCACATCAGAGCGCAGCCTTAGCGCCTTTTTAACCTGAGCTTGTCGAGGGGTAGCGCAGAGAAAAAATCATAGCGCAGCCTTAGCGCCTTTGCGAGAAAACTGGCGAAGAGAAAACTGGCGAAGAGAAAACTGGCGAAGAGAAAACTGGCGAAGAGAAAACTGGCGAAGAGAAAACTGGCGAAGAGAAAACTGGCGAAGAGAAAACTGGCGAAGAGAAAACTGGCGAAGAGAAAACTGGCGAAGAGAAAACTAGCGAAGAGAAAATTAGCGAAGAGAAAACGATCGTAGCGCAGCCTCATCCTTAATAATTTCTATTTATTTCCATAACCCCTTCTTCGTTTTGATGTGTCAACTTTGCATCAGAAGAATTAAATTCCATGAAAGCAATCGCTAAAAAAGTAAAATGTCCGCAATGTGGAAATGTGATGGATCCCATCAAGGCAAATCCAACCGACAAATCCATCAAACTTATGTCAAGAGTGTATAAAGCAAAACGATTTATATGCCACGCTTGTTTGCATGAAAAGAAGACGTATGACCGTATTCGAAATCAATTGGCATTAATTGCTATTGAAAGCCAATTTAAGAATTAGAAATTCTCATAAAAAAACCTGCTACTCTTTCGAATAGCAGGTTTAATATATTTTAAATGATCTTATTTATTAAGAATAATTCTTTTCACAGTTTGTGAAGCACCCGATTGAACTTTGATTAAATAAATACCATTATGGTATTCCGATAAATCAATTTGTCCAACTGAAGCATTTGCTTTCAAGGTTACAAACTTCAATTCATTTCCGAGGATATCACTCACACGTACATTCACCGCTTTACCTTGAGTTGCTTTGTAATTGATAGTAACAATACCTCTTGATGGGTTTGGATAAACTTCAATCGCTAAAGTAGATTTTGGAGTACTTAATCCAGTTACGCAGTTAGTCGTTGAATTTGTATTCGCAGCTCCAGGAGTAATACATACACGATTGAAATCTGTAGAGTCATCATTGGTATCAGCTCCATCAGGAAAACGAGAAATCCCCAAATATTTATTAGCAATACTATCTGCTTGCGCCGTATCACTTTGTGCTAATGGACATCCATTACCCGAAACATAAGGAGCAATACAATTTCCTTCGTAACTAACTACATCAATTAGGTTCGAAGTATTGTTGTCGCGAATGACAATGGCGTCTGGTGAACCATTTTGAATGATATTAGCAAATTTATTAGCGAGTACCATATCGCAGTTAGGAACATATCCAGCACCACCGCAAATAACGAAGTAATCACCTGGATTTAATACCTGACTTGGTAATGGGAAACTATCATAAAAGACGTTACTAGAGACATTTCCGTTAAATAGCAAAACTGTGTAATCTCCTAAATTAATTCCATTAGGAGACGCATTATAAAGTTCAATAAATTCAGCACTATCAACACTTGGTTGATCATAATCAACTTCGTTAATTACTAAAGTTGACTGAGCAAACGTTGTACTTGCCGCGGCCGCAATGATGAATAATAAAGTAAAGATTTTTTTCATTTTTCAATTATTAATTATTTGTCACAAAAGTAGTGAATAAATGAGCAGTAATCCCTAATAATGACATACTTCACTATTATTTAATCTGAAGTATATGGTTGTATATAATTGATATTCAATCATTAAAACAATGTTTTTGATGAGTGAATGCAAATACCTTTGATTAATCAAATAAACCATATTGACCTTTGAAGAATGGCCCTTTTCAAAACTCCTTACCAATTAACAGAATCCGATTATTAAATCTAGCTGGAATCATCTAATCGTAAAGCCTCGCGAAAATCTAAAGTCTAAAGTCTAACATCTAACATCTAACCTCCCTTTTCCCACCGCTTCCATCAATTTTCACCCGACAATCTCCCTTATTCACCAAAAGGATTCACTGATCACCTCTATTACGATGGTATTTTGCATCAGTAGAACACAATATATATGATAAAAGACGTCCCTTCCGTAGAACAATTTAACTCCCTTAGCTTCGATGAACAAGCATGGCATGTTTGGCATCACGCCACTTTTATGATAGTACGACAAAACTTACAGTATAGAGTTAATCTATATTATATGAATGGATTTTACATTCAATTGTGGTACCATGTGAAGAAAAATCGTATTAATAAAATTGGAGCCACGTATTCAACATCTGTAATGAATCCTTATCTCCGACTCATCGAATTGAAAGATATTATTTCGTAATGCTGGCATCAGCCCTGCATCCAAATAAAAAGCCCTGCAATGCGGGGCTTTTGAATTTTTAATTAGTTTTTGAAATTCTAGCATCTATAATACTGACAGTTTAACCGCAAGGAACGCTAAGAGGCGCAGCGGTCGCGGGGTTCTGAATATTAATTTTCGAAGTGAAATCACTTCGCACCTAGAAAAATCCAATATCTAACATCCAAAATCTAACCTCTACAAAGGAATATTCCCATGCTTCTTCTTCGGCAACTTCACCACTTTATTCTCCAACATGGCGAATGCATTAATTAATTTCTGACGAGTGTCTTCCGGTTTTATCACTTCATCAACATAACCTCGCTCTGCAGCACGATATGGATTTGCAAAATGATTGATATACTCTTCTTCTTTTTCTTTCAATTTCGCTGCGGGATCTTTTGCTTTCGATATTTCTCCTTTGAAAATAATTTCTGCAGCTCCTCGAGCGCCCATCACCGCAATCTCCGCTGTTGGCCATGCATAATTCATGTCCGCACCAATATGTTTTGAATTCATTACATCGTAAGCTCCACCATAAGCCTTGCGAGTGATTACCGTCACTCTCGGAACCGTAGCTTCACAAAATGCATATAATAATTTAGCACCATTGCTGATGATTCCATTCCACTCCTGATCAGTCCCCGGTAAAAATCCTGGAACATCTTCCAACACTAATAATGGAACATTGAAACAATCGCAAAAACGAACAAAGCGAGCTGCCTTGGTCGAGGAATGGATGTCAAGTACGCCTGCTAAGTAGGCAGGTTGGTTGGCAACAATACCGATGGATCTTCCAGCAAGCCGAGCAAATCCAACTACAATATTTTCTGCAAAATTTTTATGTACTTCAAAAAATCCTTCTCCATCATCGTCAATTAAATGATCAATGACTTCGCGAATATCATAGGGTTGATTGGGATTATCGGGAATAATAGAATTTAATGCCAGTCGCTTTTCATTGCTTATTGCATACGCATAGTGAGGCGCTTGATCTTCACAGTTAGAAGGAATATAACTCAATAATCTTTTAATGGAGTTGATGCATTCAATTTCGTTGGCACAAGAAAAATGCGTCACCCCTGATTTTACACTGTGTGCCGAAGCACCACCTAAATCTTCACTGCTCACTTCCTCATGGGTTACTGTCTTCACAACATTGGGTCCTGTTACAAACATGTAGGAAGTATTTTCAACCATCATAATGAAATCGGTGATAGCTGGTGAATACACTGCACCACCTGCACATGGTCCCATGATGGCACTAATTTGTGGAATCACTCCCGACGCCATCGTATTTCTGTAAAAGATATCGGCATAACCTCCTAGGGAAACTACTCCTTCCTGAATTCTTGCGCCACCCGAATCGTTGAGTCCAATAAGCGGTGCTCCATTCTGCATCGCTAAATCCATGATGCGACAAATTTTCCCAGCATGTGCCTCCGCTAAGGAACCGCCAAATACAGTGAAGTCTTGCGCAAAAACATACACTAACCGACCTGAAATTTTTCCATAGCCAGTAACTACACCATCGCCTAAATATTTTTCTTTGTCTAAACCAAATTCCACCGATCGATGAGTAACTAACATCCCAATCTCTTCAAAACTCCCTTCATCTAATAAAAAATGAAGCCGCTCTCTTGCCGTTAGTTTTCCTCTTTTGTGTTGAGCTGCAATTCTATTTTCTCCTCCGCCTTTATGCGCTTCTTCTTGTTTTTGCTGTAGTAAAGTGAACATGTTGTATGGATCTTTATGGCTTCAAAAGTAATGGAAATATGTTCATCTTCGAAATACTCAGTGGAAGGGTAACTCCCTGTGTAAGTTGAAAATCGGAAATTTATGTGAATTGTACAGTGTTCTCGGAGCTAAAATACCCCAGAAAAAAAGCATTGAATGTTCCAATGCCTTGTGCTTTTAATAACCCTAACTTTTATTCTTTCTTATCAACAATAATTTCATTAATAACGATTATTTATTTTTAGTTAAAAGAAATCAAAATTTAATAAATTGATTCCAATCTGAAAGGGATGTAAACTAGGCCCTCTATTTTCTTCGAACAATGTGTTTAAAGCATAGGAAGCGTATAATGTGTACGATTGATATCCAATTCGAAATGTGGCATCGTAACGAAAGGGTTGGATATTAAAGTCATCATGTCGCTTGGATTTTTCTTTGTCCCCATCTTCCGTGTAAACTAGTTTTAAATGTGAATTGTATTTGTAAGAAAATAGAAGTCCTGTTGCTACATGAATGGATTTTTTAAATTCTAAGCGAGAATTAAACTGTAGCAATAAAGGAATGGTGATGTAGTTAACCGCTAGTTTATTTTTTCTATAGTTGATGCGTTCATTGTTTTTATCATAATCATATCCAGCAACAGTACGGTTGGTGTCTGAAAGTAAGGTTTTGTCAGAGCTAAATCGATAGTTGTTTAAAGTTAATCCAATCCCCGTAGTGAACATTATATATCTTTTGTAGAGCGGGAAGTCATGCGAGAATAAATTAATGTTTACATTGATGGATTTGCCAGAATTTAATTCTAGGAAATCGTATCCATCAGGGATATCCGTACTGAATTTATCTTTTACGAGAAGTTGATTGAATCCTATTTCAAAACCGTTCCAGTGAGATCTTGCATTTTCACTCCTGCGAAAGATGGAATCTCTTTCCCAATGTATTTTATAGTTTCTATCATCATTGGGAGAACCCCCATATTCATGTGTATCATTCCCATCATGACTGCGATTGTTTTCAGAAGTGTCGTCGCCATGGTATACACCATATTTTCCAATGCCACTGATATTAGTATTTAAACTTGTTGGTTTGGTTTTGTAATAGAAAGTGCCCGATCCAGAAATATTCAATTCTAACGATTCCGTTACATCCATCATGAATTTCCCAACCCCACTAATCTTGGTTTCTGCATCTTTTACTTTTAAATCAATCGCATCTACTTTTGCACTACCACTTACTGAACTTTCAACATGATTTGCATTTCCTTCTAGTTGAACTTTGCCCAATCCGCTTACGTTTATTTCTAAATAGTCTACATCAATTGGCATTTTTAATGTTCCAGATCCAGAGATAGAAAGTACTAAATTTTTTCCATTGATAACACTATCAGCAAATACTTTTCCGATGCCGCTGATTTTTATACCCTCTAGTTTTTCAAGGGTGATGTATACTTTTGCAAATTTTCCATGAATACTTAAAGCCCCATCTTCAACTTTTGTTTCGGTTTTATTATTTTCATTTTCTGAAATAATTTTTACTTCTTGTGGACTTCCAATTCGCACATGCACTTCCGCAGGATCTTTTATTTTGATGACGCTGAAGTCTGGGAGATTTCGTGTTTCCTCGGACTGCGCAAAGCTGATTTGTCCAATGAAACAATAAAGTGCAATTAATACTAAGGTGTAAGTTTTCATAATCGGAATTTTTTATTGGATTCTTTAGTCTATGATGAAATGGAGAACCTGAAAGTTACTTTGATTTTGTCTTTTTAATATTTAGCGGATTCGAATTGACGTTGTATCGTTTTTTTATTTGTTTGTATTTCATACGCACTCATTTTTCCTGTAATGGGATTGAAAGTGGTACGAACTTTAACTCTGTTGTTTGAAATTTTACTGATGGCCTTTCCAACAAATTTATAAAGTCGACTTTTGAAGGGTAATGGAATGGGATTTTCTGGACTACTCACCAAATCTCCACCTATAGCGTTATTGAATTTTTTCGCGGTAACATCTATTACTTCATTCGCTAGACGTGTAGCTTGTAAAATTTCCAAGAGTGAAGGGGGCTCGTTTGGATTTTCATACGCAATAGTAGCTTTAGGCGTATAACGTCTTTCCAATCGTATCGATGGTTGACTAATGGGGAGCGGTTGCATTCCTTTTAACTCCATCGCCATTAATTCCTCATCCTGTCGAACGAATATGTTTTTATTGTGACGAAGTGGAGGAGCAGTTTTATTAATTTTTGGAGATGATTTTTCTTCCGCAAAATTGTTTTGCTCTGGATTAATTTTAGGAAGTATAATCTTGGTTGATTTCTTTTTTTGGGTAGATGGGTTTGTGGTTTTGGAAAGAGTATCTATCGATGCAATTTGCTTTTCTTTTTCGTAGATGGGAGTCGCGAGGCTTCGCGATGGTGTAATCAAAGAAGGCGTCATGATTGAATCTTTAACTTCTACAACATGTCGATCTGATCCAATATTGTTTTGATAAATGGTAAAAAGAATTCCACCACCTAGCAACAAAAGGAGCATGGCAGCAATTCGATAGAAATGTTTTTGTTGGTAGAACGGAATAACAATTCCCTTGCGTAATTTTTTCTTGTTCGGAAATTCTTCTTCATTTACTGCGGACAATATCGTTTGTTGATAGAGTGCTTTGTCCACCGTAAACTGGGGATGAGTTTTTAAAAACGCTAACAAAGTGGAGCGTTCTTGTAAGTTTAAATCACTATGTAAATCAGCAATCAACCAGTTTTGAATATTATCTGAAGTAATAGCTGCAAATTGTTTTACAGATGATTTGCAATCATAATTTTCAACTTCGTTATTTTCTGATTTTGTCTTTGCAAGGATTCTTTGATCTTTCAAATACGATGGATTTGCCAATATGAATTTCTCAAGACTCAACAATTGTTGTGTATTTAAGTCCCCTTCTAATTGTGCAATCAACCAATCTTGAATATTTTCTTTACAAACTTCATCGTATTTTTTAAGCGATTGTTTGTTATTAAATTTTTCTTCTTCAATAAGTGGAGCTGTGATGGATATGTCAGCAAAAGCATCAAATTCTTCTTTTAATATAGGATGTTGTTCTAAAAACAAAAACAACTCAGCCACCTGCTCGGCGCTTAGCTGCTTCTCGTAATAATCGAGAAACCATGCTTCATAGTTGTTTTGGTTGATGTTCATTTTAGATGACGTTCTCTAATTTTCCGATGAATTCTTTCATCGCTAATCGTGCTCTGTAGATGTATACTTTTACTTGCGATTCACTTAAATTGGTGATTTCTCCAATTTCTTGATAGGAATATCCTTCGTAATCTCTTAACATAATCACCGACTTTTGAATTTCAGGAAGTTGATCTAGCGCCGTTTTAATAATTTCTTTTAATCCTTGGTAATTCCCGCTACTATGGCTGTATTCCGATTCGCTTACCTCATTCCAGTTTCCTTGCTTTTTTTGTCGACGCAATTTTTCAAGCATGGTATGATATGCCGTCGTGTATAAGTACGACTTCGACTTTTCACCATTTATATTGTCTAAATTCATCCACATCTTTTCAAATGAATCTTGAACAATGTCTTGTGAAAATTCTTTATCGCGTGTGCTATGTAGGATAAATCGATACACACCGTCGGCGTGGGTATCAACACAAATATTGTATTCTTCCGTGGTCACTGTTAAGGGTAAATAGGCGTCCGAGAATAAGACTAACTTCTTGGTTTAAAGTTACTCATTTACTAATCTATTCACATAAAGTGCTGGATAACAACAAGATAATATTGCTCAAGTATGCTATTTACGCTTACCTTTTCACTTTTTTGGCAGAAGTTCATGAAATAGATATAGGAGTATTGATGAAAACTGTTTTACTTTTACACTCTCTAACCAATTTAAATTTAGCGCGTGAAATATTTATTAATTGTCGTTCATTTATTGTTTGCAAATTCCTTATTCAGCCAAACACCAAAACGTACCATTGTACCAGGTATGAAATGCAGTATGGAAATAAGTGAAGATTATAAATTGGCCACCCGGTTCAATGGGTTTGAACATACATCTTTAAATGCTAGTATCCTTGTTTCTAAATTAAGTAATTCATTAGAAAAAAATATTGCTTCTATTGAATCGGATGAAATGAAGAAAAAGGGATTTATTTTGTTGGAAAAAAAGGAAGTTGTTGTTTCGAACAATAAAGCTTTTTTGTTTGAGTTGTTTAACGAGAGTAAAAAAGGAAAAGTGAGAAAATATTTTTTAGTTTTTGGCGATTCTACAAAGACTATTTTTATTGATGCCATGGCTCCTGATAGTAATGCAGTTTTATGTGCTGAAATTAAAAAAATTGTATTGACAACAATATATGATGAAAAGATGATGGAAGATCCTTTCGCCTCCCTAGGTTTTTCTGTTTCTGTTGATACTAGTGTTTTTAAAGTAGCGAAGAATTCAAGCACAGGTGTTGTTTACACGAATGAAGAGGGAAACACTCCCGCCTTTTTGAGTTTTTCAATTGTATCGCAATCAATAAAAATTAAACCGAACAATGAAAAGGAATTTGCAGAATTAAAATTAAAAGGGCTCACTAGTACCGATTCGGTGATTTCTGTTTCTGTAAATCCAATCACTATTCACAATTTGAATGGGTTTGTTATGGAAAGTGCCACCATCAATAAAACGAAAAAACCGAGTTATAATTACCAGGTTTTTCTTTATGGAGGAAAGGAGAATTATTATATGATGATGGGGAGGTCGATGAGTTCTATGGAAACTAGTCGTAAAACTTTTGAGCCGATTGCTAAAAGTTTTCAAGTAAAATAATGAGTTAAAACTATTAAATTTTTTATGTCATGAATGCATTTAACAGAAACAGGATTCAACCCTTGCCCACTTTCTTTGATCGTTATATTTTGGAAGTGGAAGAAGATGATCTAATTCAAGCTTTAGGTAATTCACTCGAGTATTGGGATAATTTCGATTGGGATCGCTTGGAAAAAATTGGCAATCGCGTTTACCAGGAGGGAAAATGGTCGGTAAAGGATATCCTACAACACATCAACGATAATGAGCGTGTGCAGAGTTATCGCATCCTACGCATTGCTCGAAACGACCATACCCCCCTCGCAGGTTACGACGAAGATTTATTTGTTGCTAATGCCAATGCAAACAGTCGGTCGCTGGATGATTTACGAGATGAGTTTATGTATCTGAGAAAAGCATCGTGTAGTTTATTGAAGAGTTGTAATGCAGAAACGTTGATGCGGACAGGGATTTGTTTTGAAATAGAAATGTCGGTACTCGCACTAGGCTTTGTGTTAGTCGGACATCAGATACACCACATGAAAGTAATAGAAGAAAGATATTTTCCATTAGTGAAATAAATAAACTTAATCATGAAAGATTTCGATTGGACAAAATTCACGCAGCGCATTGTAGTCAATGCGCCTATGGAAAAAGTTTACGCCGCTTGGACCAATTGTCATGAATTGGAAAAATGGTTTTTATCAAAAGCACGGGTGAAGAAATCAGAAGATGTTGTTGTGATGAGCGATGCGTTGCAAGCAGACGATGAATACGCTTGGAATTGGTATGGCTATGAATTTACCGAGTATGGAAAAATTTTAGAAGCCAATGGAAAAGATCTTTTTACTTTTTATTTCGCAGGAAAAACAAAAGTGGAAGTGATGCTATCCGTCTTAAATAATCAAGTGCTGGTTACGTTAACGCAATCTGAAATTCCCGAAGATGATGATTCGAAGAAAAATATTCGCCTAGGGTGCGCTTCAGGATGGGCTTTTTATCTCGTGAACTTAAAAGCCTGGCTCGAACATGGAATTGATCTTCGCAATAAAGATATCGACAGCGGAACCGTAGTAAATGGATAAAAAAAAGCCACCCATAAAGGAGTGGCTCTTGTGATAAAGGATTTTATTTTTTAGAATTTGATGTCTACTCCTAAGGCAATTGCATCTAAGCTATTGCTTGTTTTTACTTTCACATCTAAAGGTTGTGCAAGAACTGCAGTAACCGTTTGGTCTTTGTAGAAAGTATGCATATAGGCAGCTGTGAAAGTAACGCAGTTACTTACCGTGTAGCTCATTCCTGTGTTGATGTTGTAATTGTCATCAGGAGCAGTTTCAAATGCACCCGCTTTTGTAAAATAACCATTGCGATCGCTGTATTGGAAATCGGTATATCCACCACCTACACTAAACAAGAAGTTTTTCCCTGCTTGGAATGTAGAAGCAATATTAATTCCCATAGCGTCACCAGCTAAGTTCGCATAGTTCTTTTCTTCTGTAGCCATTGTCGAGGTACTCCAATTGGCTGATGATTGTGCGTAGTAGTTGAAGTCACCATAAACTATAACGGTAGGGGTAGCCGCAAATGCAGCACCAAAGGCAATCACTGAAGGTAAGTCGCGACGACTTTTTGCGCCTTCGGTAGTCATGCCCAAATCATCTTTCTTAATCTTCGTTTCGAAATCCATTTTAACAGCTGATTCATAGCGAGCCGTAAAACGTGTGCGTGGACTTGCTTGCACCATCATACTAAATACACCACCAAAGCCAGAAGCCGTTTCTGTGGTATTCAATTCAAAACGTGAATCTGGTAACATGATAGGTGATTGTGTTAACGATAATCCCGCTTGCGTTTTGTTGGTTGCATCAATATAGCGACCAGCAATTGCAAATGAAATCATATCATTTACAGCATACGATCCACCTAATGTTGTTGTTAAATAAAAGGAAGATGCTTTCAAACTTTGATGATCATAAGCAGCATAAGCTCCTTGTGCACCCATTAAGGCTTGCATTCCGATTAATTCAGTAGTGATACTACCTGTTGGATAGTTTGCTGTTGCACCACCGCCTGCCATGAAGACACCCGTGAAGAGAGCAAAATTATTTTGCTTATACGTCATGTATAAGTTTGGAAGAAACATATCGTTTCCATCTTGTGTGTACGTTTTTTCGCCACCACCCATACCGAAGTCGAAGGTGTGACTAGGCTTTCTGAATAAACTTTGATTTCCCAAGTTAATATGGAAACCATTATTTAAACGAACAAGTCCTGCAGGATTATAAACTATGATGTCATTGGCATCGGTTGCTGCATTACGAGCTGGAGTTCTTACCCATTCAGCACTTAAGTTACTTAGATTGTCGTGTTGCGCTATGGCTGACACAGCAAGCAAACAGAAACATACTATTAATGAAAGATTTTTCATGATTTTGAGTTTAGTCTTTGCTTTGTACGTCTATAAAAATGCATAGGTTACAAGGGATTTGTATCCGTTGATATACAGTTAGTTACAGACATTTAATTCACACTTAAACGCAGTGTTCGCAGCGTTCAGTAGCGACCGCAAAGAAAATCCGTGAAAATCGTATTTACCATCCAACGCTAAAGCTACGGATGGTTTATCCGTGTCATCAGCGTTCTAGGTCTACAGTTAAATGCAACGATAAGTAATCATAAAAAATCATCCCGCAGTACTGCGGGATCATAAAAAATCAGTGTTCCAGCCTCCTCTGCTTCTTCGCCACCTTCGCAATTTTATTATACGCCAACGCAACATCCAACCATTCCTTCAATTTTTTTTCCGTTTTGACACCATCCTCTTCAATGTATAACATGCCTTTCATCTCACGACCTGTAAAGTCCATTGGCTTACTTCCTTTTTTCTTTAATAATTTTTCACGATCATCGGGATTAATGCGCAGCATAATTTTGTCTTTCATCACACCCATACACATTTTGCCGTCAATCATAAAACATAGACCACCAAACATTTTTTTCTCTTCGCAAGGTAATTTTGGATCTAAGAGATCTCGAATCCGCCCTGCTAAATTTTCGTCGTATGCCATGGTGTTTGTTTTATGGATTGATTTATAAAAGTAAAATATTTTTCCGATTCGAATAATAAATTAAGGCATAAAATTGAAAAACTAGTGCATCTAGAGCTGACAGTTTAAACCTGCCTGCAACGTCAGCAACGTTTACGCGGCGGGCGCAATGGAAAAAATATTCGAAGTGAAATTATTTCGATTTTAAAAAATCTAGCAGCCAGTAAAAACTTGAAGCCAGCAGCGATTCGCGAGGCTTCGCGACTCGCTTAATGCGCTTCCAGCCAATTATCCCCTGTGCCCGCTTCAACAAGAACAGGAACACTCAAGGGCATCGCTTCTTGCATATGTTTTATGACGAGCGCACGTACTTCTTCTTTTTCTTCCAACGGAACATCAAACACAAGTTCATCATGCACTTGTAAAACCATTTTCGATTTTAATTTTTTATCGCTAATGGCTTTGTGTAGATGAATCATCGCCACTTTAATCATATCGGCAGCTGAACCTTGAATGGGTGCATTGATGGCGTTGCGCTCCGCAAATCCACGTACTGTTTGGTTTTGACTGTTGATGTCGCGCAAATATCTTTTCCGGCCTAAAATAGTTTCTACATAACCTAACTTTCGCGCCGACTCAATAGCTCCATCCATATAATCTTTGATGAGTGGATATTGTATAAAATAATTTTCGATGATACTAGCCGCTTCTTTGCGTGGAATGTTTAATCGCTCCGAAAGTCCAAAAGCACTGATGCCATATATAATTCCGAAGTTCACCATCTTCGCTTTGCGTCGCATGTCGGAATCAACATCCGCTAATTCCACACCAAAAACTTTGGATGCTGTCGCCGTATGAATATCTAAATTTTGATGGAAGGCTTCTAATAAACTTGGATCTTGACACAAATGCGCCATGATGCGCAATTCAATTTGTGAGTAATCAGCGCTGAGTAAAAGATGGTTTTTATCTCTGGGTACAAATGCTTTTCTTACTTCTTTACCGCGTGTTGTGCGAATCGGAATATTTTGTAAGTTAGGATTGTCGCTACTGAGTCGACCCGTTACCGCTACCACCTGGTTAAAGGAAGAATGGATTCGTCCTGTGTTCGGATTCACCATTAACGGTAATGCGTCAACGTAAGTGCTTTTTAGTTTTACAATTTCACGATAATCTAAAATTAAATTTACGATGGGATGCTTACCACTGAGCTTGCTTAAAATATCTTCACTGGTGGCATATTGTCCAGTCTTGGTTTTTTTCGGCTTCTCGTCAATTTTTAATATTTCAAATAAAATATCTCCTACTTGTTTTGGTGATGAAATATTAAAAGGTGTTCCTGCCATGCTTTGAATCTCCCCATCGAGTTTAGCGATGTCACCTTCTAACTCTTTACTCAATTCTTTTAATGCACCAATATCTAAACGAATTCCTTCTTGCTCCATGGCGCTGAGAACTGGAATCAAAGGAATTTCCACATTAGTTAGGAGTGAAAGAGTTTGTGTTTGTTCCAGCATGGGAATAAACTTTTCTTTCAACTGCAACGTCACGTCCGCATCCTCCGAAGCATATTCAGCAATTTGTTCTATGGCTACATCACGCATACTTCCTTGGTCTTTTCCTTTTTTGCCAATCAAGGTTTCGATGGAAACGGGCGAATATCCTAAATATGTTTCTGCCAAAATATTCATGTTGTGCCGCATCTCCGGTTGGATGAGATAATGAGCTACCATCGTGTCAAACAAATTTCCTTTCACTTGTATTCCATAGCGTGAAAGAATATTCATATCGTATTTTATATTTTGACCAATCTTTACAATGTTTTCGTTTTCATAAACTATTTTAAATTCATCAACGATTAACTGCGCTTCTTTCTGATCGGCTGGAATTGGTACATACCATCCTTCGTGTACTTTTACGCTGAACGAAAGTCCAACAAGCTCGGCTTGCATGGTATCAATGCCTGTGGTTTCTGTATCGAAGCTAATTTCTTTTTGCTGTAATAAGTAAGCAATTAATTTTTTTCTTCCATCAGCATCCGTTACTGCTTGATAATTGTGTTTAACAGTATGTATGGTTTGGTAATTTTTGTTTTCTTCAATTTCTACACCTTCTAAAACTTGTACCCCGAGCTTGTCGAGCGGGTGTACCCCGAGCGTGTTGCCTGGGTGCTCCCTGAGCTTGCCGAAGGGAGCTGGCTGACTAAACATATCAATTTGCGCTGGATTTCCTTTTGATGGAGCAGGAGTAGGTGCTGCTTGAATTTCTTCTCCTAAAATTTGTTGTGCAAGTCGGCGGAATTCCAATTCAGTAAACAATTCCATCAACGCATCCTTGTTGGGTTCTCTCCGCAATAAATCAGTTTCCACAAATGCAATGGGCACTTCGCAATGGATGGTAGCCAATTCTTTCGACTTGATCGCCATCTCTTTATTCATCTCTATTTTTTCTTTTAGCTTTCCTTTTAATTTATCAGTGTTCGCTAAAATATTTTCAATAGAACCAAATTCTTGTATTAATGCAGTAGCTGTTTTCTCGCCAACACCAGGTACACCGGGAATATTATCCACCTTATCACCCATCAATCCCAAAATATCAATCACTTGAGAGGGACGCTCAATGCCGAACTTTTCGCAAACTTCTTTCACACCCATAATTTCCGCACCATTTCCTAGTCGCGCGGGTTTGTAAATATGAATATGCTCAGTTACCAATTGTGCGTAATCTTTATCGGGTGTCATCATGAAAGTTTGAAAACCTGCTTTCTCTGCTAAAACAGAAAAGGTACCAATGATATCATCGGCCTCAAATCCATCCAACTCATAAACGGGTATATTAAAACACTCCACAATTTTTTTTATATAAGGAATGGCAATCGCCAAATCCTCTGGCATTTCTTCCCGATGCGCTTTATACGTTTCAAAGCTATCGTGACGGAAAGTGGGTGCAGCCGTATCAAAAACAACAGCAATATGTGTTGGCTTTTCTTTCTTTAAAATTTCATTCAAAGTATTCGTAAATCCGAACATAGCGGAAGTATTCAATCCCTTCGAATTCACTCTATGGTTATTGCTAAAAGCAAAGTAAGCCCTGAATACCAAAGCCATGGCATCCAATAGAAACAGTTTTTTATGATCTTCATTCATCGCTATAAAATTAATTTATTTAAATTACATACCATCTCTTCTATCGATATTTTTCCTTGATTTTATACCTTTGTAATGATGTATATCGACGAAATCAGAACGTATTGCCTGTCTAAACCTTTTACCGAAGAAACCTTACCCTTCGACGAAGACACGCTCGTTTTTAAAGTGATGGGAAAAATGTTTGCACTCATCAGCATCAGTGCACCAGATACCATCAACCTAAAATGTGATCCCGAGTATGCTTCGGAACTGCGTGAGCGTTATACGGCAGTACAACCAGGTTGGCATATGAATAAAAAGCATTGGAACACCGTTTCTCTTCACGACGACCTCGGAGCCAAAGAAATAAAAAAACTCATCGATCATAGCTTTGATGAAGTCGTAAAAAAACTTCCAAAGAAATCGCGTGAACAATTTGAAAATGATTTGATTTGAAAATTTGAAAATGGGGTTTTCGCGACTATAAGCAATCATAACAAATCTTAATAATCATAAAAAATCAGCGGCCAATCCCTCCGTCTAGTTTAAACGATTAATTTACTTAAAAGGACACTAGCACCACCATGCTGCAAACTCACAAAAAATAAGTACAACGGCTCTCCCGATTTCACTTTAATTTTTTTCTTCACCTTCACCGGCTCTTCTGGAAAATTGTAAAAAACCATTTGCGCACTTTGCCCTGATAATTTCTCCAATATAATTTCCTTTTTATACGGCATCACCTCCAACAATTCAAAACATCTTCCCGGAAAAATAATTTTTTCATCTGACGTAAAGAGATGTGTATTCGCATGTAAAATACTCACAGGATATTGATCACAAATCGATTTCCACGCACCTGCTTTTCGAATCGATGCATGGGGTTCGTAAATATATTTTTTTGGCTCCGAAAACGACAAAGAAAGTTGCGAAGCTTTGTAATAATCAAAAGTTAATGTCGGAACATTTCCATCTAAATCGTGGCAATGAATCTGTGGAGATGTGCCTCCTTTCTTGATATGAAACAACAGCTCCCTGCATTCACCTTTCCACGAAAGCACATCTATCCGAAAAGTTTCCGGCAATTGCCGAATGCCTTCGCTGATGTCAAGCATAGGAGCCAATTTTACAATTAGATGCGCACCATTTCGCAATAATTTTTCTTTTAATTCAATCACATTGGGTTGTAATTCTTCAATGCGAAAAATCTTTTTTCCGCTATCACTTCTACGCGATGGATCAATGAAAATGAGTTCAGCCTCTTTCGTCACTCCTTGATCAACTAACGTTTCCGCATCACCGCAAATCACTTCAATATTGTTTTTCTGAAAGGCTTGGAAATTTATTTTTGCAGCCGCACATCTTTTTTCGTCAGGTTCGCAATAAATAACTTTTTTAGCCACGCTTGAAAATGCTAAACTGTCGATCCCTAATCCGCCTGTCAAATCCACCACTGTTTTTTGTTTGGCAAACTGTGATTTGAATTGTGCCGTTATTTCCGATGAGCACTGTTCTAAAATCAATCCATCGGGATAAATAACATCTAAATTTGCATACCATGACGGTAGCTTTTGCTTGGCAATTTGTCGACCTTTTAGCTGATTAAGTAGATCGGAAAGTGGAAGTTCTGTTTTCTGACGGTAACGAAGCGCGATTTCAGCCACCGACTCCTGCTCATGTTGCAAGATCCAGTCTTTCCAATTCTTAGGATTAAATGAATTTTCATCTCCCACACCGCAAAGAAAGCGTGAATTATGAAGGAAGAGCCATCCATTTTATGGATATTTGTGAAATCTTTAAAAGGGAAACCATAAAGTGCAATCATGAAAAAATTAGGTAGTTATTTCTTTCAAGGGTTATTATTCGTAGTGCCCTCTGTAGTAACAGTATACGTAGTGATTCAAGCGGTGGTTTGGATGGATAATTTACTTCCCATTCACTTCCCTGGCATAGATGATTTGCGTTTACCCGGCGTAGGCATTCTTATCATATTGGCTGTCATTACGTTGATGGGATATGTGGGAACTCGTTTTGTACGTAATCCATTCTTTATCATGTTCGAAGGAATTTTGGAACGAACCCCATTATTGAAGGTAATTTACTCTTCAGTGAAGGACTTGATTGAAGCTTTCGTAGGAGAGAAAAAGCGATTTAACCAACCTGTGTTGGTGACTGTAAATCAGAATCCCTCCGTTCAACGAATCGGATTTATCACTGAAAATGATCTTTCACAGTTGGGCTTAGGTCAAGAAAAAATGGCCGTATACCTTCCCTTTTCCTATGGATTTAATGGTCAGCTGGTCATCGTGGAAGCCAATCATGTACAAAATATCAATGCTTCGGGAACGGAAATGATGAAGTTTGTAATTTCGGGTGGCGTAACAGAAATATAGATTTAATACGGTTAATTAATACAATAATATGAGAAATATAGCATTATTAATTTTGATGGTGTTGCTTGCCAATGCAGCGTGGGCACAAAATGTAAGTATCGAAAATGGAATTGATCAAATTGGATCAGGCTATAATCCAAGTTTACGGGTGAAGATTCCACATACTGAAGAAAAGTCGCTCAAGAAAAGTTGGTCGAGTTTTTTGAAGACTAACGGTGCGAAGGTACGTAAATCAAGAAAAGAAATTAAAGGGGAGCATACAGTCATCAATGGATTGGGATCGGAATCGTTAGAGATTTATGCAACTTTTTCAAAAGAAACAGAAGGAATGTTGATGAAAGTTGCTTTTTTAAAAGCAGGTGTATTTGTCTCTCCTACAGGCGATGCTACCTATATGAAAAGATTGGAAGCAATCATGTATGATTTTGCATTGAAGCAATCGAAGGATGGAGTAAACAAAAAATTGGAAGCTGTGAATGATCAGTTTAAGAAGGAAAAGAAAGCACAACAGAAATTGATAAAGAACAATGAGCGTATGGCTGCTGACAATGAAAATATGAAGAAGCGCATTGAGAGTAACGAAAAACAAATTAAGGAAAATAAAGATAAAATCGAACAGACTAAACAGAATATTGAGAATCATAGTCAGAGTTTAGAATTGTTGAGATCAAAAATGAATGAATTGAAATAGAATTATGTCAAAAGGAGATACATCATTAATTTTAGGGGCAGCGGGCCAAATTGGCACCGACCTCGTTTCCACCTTGCGTGAATTGAACGGTGGAAGCAAAGTGATTGCAGCAGATGTGAAGGAACAAAGTGGTTTCCTTAGTGAAAGCGGACCATTTTTGAAGTTGGATGTGCTCGATGCACCTGCCGTTGCCGAAGCGATCACGAAGAATAATGTGAAGGAAGTTTATTTGTTGGCCGCTTTACTGAGTGCAACTGCTGAACAGAAATTGAAAACCGCATGGCGATTGAATATGGAAGGGCTTTTTATTTTGCTTGATATCGCAAAGGAAAAAAAAGATCTGAAAATATTTTGGCCGTCGAGCATTGCAGTGTTTGGCCCTTCTACACCACGTGTAAATACACCGCAGTTTTGCGTAAAAGATCCAAGTACCGTTTATGGAATTAGTAAATTAGCCGGTGAACATTGGGGCGAATATTATTTCAATAAGTTTGGTGTTGACATTCGTAGCATTCGTTACCCAGGATTAATTTCCTACAAAGCATTACCCGGTGGTGGTACTACCGATTATGCTGTAGATATTTATCATCAAGCCCTCGACAAAGGTTCTTACACTTGTTTCTTGAAGGAAGATACCGCATTGCCGATGATGTATATGCCCGATGCCATTCGCGCTACCTTGGAGTTGATGAATGCACCAACACAAGAAGTAAAAATTCGCAGCAGTTATAACTTAGGTGGAATTAGTTTTACTCCGAAAGAAATTGCCACAGAAATCAAAAAGCATATTCCTGAATTCACTATCAATTATGCTCCTGATTTCCGTCAGGATATTGCTAATTCATGGCCAAAAAGCATAGACGACTCCCGCGCACAAGAAGATTGGGGATGGAAGTGTAAATACGATCTCTCCTCCATGACCATCGATATGCTCAAGCATTTGAAAGCGCCATGGGAAAATCAAAAAAGGCAGAAGAAACTAGACATACTGCGCCTTCGCGAAAAAATTTCAAAAGCAAAGAGAGAGAGAAGCGAAGAGAAAAAGCTAAGAAGAAAAGAAAGCGAAAAGAAAGCGAACGAACCTTAGCGCCTCGAAGCGCAGCCTTAGCGTCTTTGCGTCCCGATAGCTATCGGGATTGCGAGAAAAATGGCGAAGAGGGAAGCGAAGAGAAAAGCGAAGAATAAAAATTATCTTTATTATAAACCCATTTGATATGAATTACATTAGTACCGAAGAAGTAACTTATCTTGAAGAACCCATACCTAATTACCACACCGAGATTTCAATCAATGAATTATCAGCAATACTTGTCGATATATTCTATAAAATACATATTGATTATGGTCCAGGATTATTGGAATCAGTATATGAAAGAATAATTTGTTACGAGTTGAGTGTAAAGGGAATTCCATTTCAATCGCAAGTGGGAATTCCATTAGTACACAAAGGACAAAATATGGAATTAGGTTTCCGAGCAGATATCATTGTCGACAATAAAATAATTATAGAAATAAAATCAGTAGAAATCATCGCTCCCGTTCATCCAAAACAGTTGTTGACGTATCTAAAAATTAGTAATAAAAAATTGGGGTTACTTGTTAATTTCAATTCCGAAACCATTAAAGCAGGAATTACTCGAATAGTAAACGGACTCTAAGCTAAAGTTTCTCGCAGAAGCACTACGCTAGAGTTTCTCGCAGAGGCGCAGAGGCGCAAAGTTTCCCTAAAGAATCGCAAAGAAAAAGCAAACTATAAGAACTTGAGATTATTTCAAGCTGATCAGAATAAAAAGTCAAAAAAATTTATGAATCATCCATTACATATCACCAATTCACTTTCTCGACAGAAAGAACAATTCATTCCACTTAACTCCCCTTTTGTTGGTCTTTATGTATGTGGTCCTACGGTGTATGGTGAAGCGCATTTGGGACATGCTCGCCCTTACATCACCTTTGATGTATTGACTCGTTACATGCAACACCTCGGGTACAAAGTTCGATATGTGCGTAACATCACCGACGTAGGCCACCTCGAGAATGATGCAGATGAAGGCGAAGATAAAATTGCTAAGAAAGCTCGCCTCGAACAATTGGAACCAATGGAAATTGTGGAGCTGTATACAAACAGTTTTCATGATTCGATGCGCGCACTCAATAATATGCCTCCGGGAATTGAACCGCGCGCTAGCGGCCATATCATCGAGCAAATTGCTATGGTGAATCAAATCATTGCTAACGGTTACGCCTATGAGTCGAATGGCTCAGTTTATTTTGATGTGATCAATTATAGTAAATCGAATGACTACGGTAAATTAAGCGGTCGAATTATTGAAGATCTAATTGCGGGTGCAGGAAGTGAAAGACGAGAGTTAGAAGGACAAGAAGAGAAACGCAATCCTGCCGATTTCGCCTTGTGGAAGAAGGCATCACCCGAACATATTATGCGCTGGCCATCGCCTTGGAGTGATGGATTTCCTGGATGGCATATTGAATGTTCGGCAATGTCCATGAAATATCTCGGCGAGACATTCGATATTCATGGCGGTGGAATGGATTTATTATTTCCGCATCATGAAAGTGAAATTGCTCAGTCGAAAGGAAGTTGCGGAAAAGCACCCGTGAAATATTGGATGCATAATAATATGATTACTATCAACGGACAAAAGATGGGAAAATCGTTAGGGAACTTTATTACGCTCCGCGAATTATTTACAGGAGAGCATAAGTTGTTGACGCAGTCATACAGTCCTATGACTATTCGCTTTTTTATTATGCAAGCACATTATCGCAGTACACTTGATTTTAGTAACGAAGGATTACAAGCTGCCGAGAAAGGGATGAACAAGTTATTAGCCGCAGCTGCTTTAACGAGCAAGCTTAAGCCTTCTACTACTTCCACTTCCGATGTGAAAGGGGTACGCGAAAATGCGTATGCTGCATTGAATGATGATTTGAATACTGCTATTGCCATCTCGCATTTATTTGAAGGAGTAAGAATCATTAATTCGGTGTATGCAGGAACCGAACAGTTGACTGCCGATGATATCGCCCATCTTACTGAAACCATGAATTTATTTGCGTATCAATTATTAGGATTGAAGGATGAAATAGAGGCTTCTGGTGATGAATTGGATGGTGTAATGCAATTATTACTTTCACTACGTGCCGATGCCAAATCAAAAAAAGACTTTGCTACTTCCGATCGAATTCGTGATGAGTTAATTAAATTAAACTTTACAATTAAGGATGAAAAAGATGGTACGATCTGGACAAAATCATAAACGAAAATTTCTTCGAACATTCTTCGTGATTTTCTCTTTTATTGGAGTTGTCGGATGTGATTCTTCCTCGAATAAACCATCTACCCCAACACCACCATCTACAACAATGGTTCCAATAAATACACCAAAGTTTAATGCCGATTCCGCTTTTGCTTTTGTAAAACAACAAGTTGATTTTGGTCCGCGTATTCCGAATACCAAAGCACATGTTGATTGCGGAAATTGGATGGTTGAAAAATTGAAGGAGTTTGCAGATACAGTCATTGTGCAATCGTTTCAAGTGCGTGCCTTTGATGGAAAAGTGTTGAATAGTAGAAATATTGTTGGATCCTTTCATCCCGACTTAGGCAATCGGATTTTGCTCTGTGCACATTGGGATACTCGTCCTTTTGCAGATCAAGATACACAGCGAAAGAATGAACCTATCGACGGTGCTAACGATGGTGCGAGTGGAGTAGGAGTACTGCTTGAAGTTGCCCGACAATTGTCGATTGCGAATCCTAATGTTGGTATTGATATTATATTATTTGATGTTGAAGATTATGGGCAACCTGACGAGAGTGATTTTCCAACGATGGAAGATTCGTATTGCTTAGGCTCGCAGTATTGGACCAAAAATTTACATCGACCCAATTACATGGCGCGCTATGGAATATTATTGGATATGGTGGGAAGTGCTAACATCCAATTCAACAAGGAAGGAACCAGCATGCAATACGCATCGGATATTGTCGATAAGGTTTGGAAAGTAGCTGAAGCCACTGGCTTTGGCGCGCATTTCATTAATCAACAGCGAAACGGAATCATCGATGATCATTATTATATTAACAAAACACTAGGATTTAAAGTGATTGATTTGATTCACTTCGAAGAAAGCGCTCCTTCAAAATTCTGGAAACATTGGCATACGCACGAAGATACCATTGATAAAATCGATAAGAATAGTCTGTATGTTACAGGACAAACTCTATTGGAAGTGTTATTTAGAGAAGTGCCATTGTAAGTTGAATTAAGTTTTATTTTGAATTAAACTTCACGATGGAATTGAATCAAAACAAGCTACAAACAAAACAAAATATTTATTTTAATATGCGAGTATTCATCCTTCTTTTTTCCTTTCTCTTACACTTTCACAACGTGCAGGCTCAAAACCCAGCAGGTCAAAATCAAGGTGGACAACGACCCGACAGCGCTCGTTACAGAGCGACAATGAAGGACTCTTCCTTTATGCGAAATATGGCACCAGTTGGAAAAGTAATCGGAATTTTAAGGGATTCATCCAGCCGACAACCACTCGAATTTGCCTCTGTTGCTTTGTTAAAAGTAAAGGATAGTATAGAAGTTGGTGGATCGTTAACAGATGAAAAAGGGCAGTTTAGAATGGAAGATGTGATGCCTGGCAGGTATTTTATTCGCATTACTTCCATTGGTTATCGTCAGTTAGATTCGAAACCTTTTATGCTTAATCCACAAGAGCCATTGAAAGATTTTGGAAATGTTTGGATGCCTCCCTCTAGTAGAGTGTTGAAAGAAACAGAAATTGTAGGAGAGAAAGTGGAGTATGTAAATTCGCTAGATAAAAAAGTATACAATGTCGATAAATCAATGATTAATGCAGGAGGATCGGCGGGCGAAGTGCTTCAAAATATTCCTTCTGTAAGTGTGGATATTGATGGAAAAATTAGTTTGCGTGGTAGTGAGCAAGTAACTATTTTGATAGATGGAAAGCCAGCTGGATTAACTGGAGATAATCGTGGATCCATCTTGCAACAATTACCTGCCGGTAGTATTGATCAAATTGAAGTAGTTACCAATCCATCCGCGAAGTATGACGCAGAAGGAACCTCAGGAATCATTAATATAAAAACGAAGAAGGATAAGAATCCTGGAATCAATGGCACTGTAACGGTTGGTGTTGGTACAAGAGATAAATATAATGCTTCTTTGAATTTAAACCGCCGTACGAAAACAAACAATCTTTACTTCAATTATTCATTCCGTGATGATCGCAGAACGAACGAAGGCAAGAGTTTTCGTACGAATACATTTGGCACCGATACCAGTTATGTGATTGGTTGGAACGAGGGCTACAATGATAATTTTTCGCACAACTTAAGAGCAGGATTGGATTTGTACTTGAATGATTACAATACCTTAGGATTTTCGGGTGGATATAATATGCGTGATGAAAAGAGAAGAGACTTGTCTTTTAATGCAACACAAAATGTTGATCTCTTGACGACAAGTTCTTTTAATCGATTGTCTAAATCAACAGAGAGTAGTGGTATTATGGATGGAAGCATCGATTATCGTCATACGTATGCAAATAGTAAAAGGGAACTAACGGCATCGGGTAACCTAAATGTGAATGAAACAGATGATCAAAATGTATTGAATACTTTTTTCCCTCCTCCTACTAGCCAATTACGTCAACGCGTAAATACAAAAGGACTTTCGTATAGCGGAGTAGCGCAGGTGGATTATTTGCACCCTTTTGAAAATTCGAAAATTGAAACCGGACTCAAAGCTACATTACGTAATAACGACAGCGAACAAAGTTCCGACCGTTACGATTTTGACAATGATAGTTACAATGTAGATTCATTATTCAGCGATCAATTTATTTTTACGGAATGGGTGTATGCTGGATATTTACAGTGGAGTGGTCGCTATAAATTATTTGAGTTAAGTGCCGGATTACGTGCTGAGCAAACCATGATTGAAGGAGAGTCGAAAAGTGCCGATACTACTTTTACGCGCGATTTCATCAACTTATTTCCTTCTGCTGCTATCAAATATCGTATCAGTGAAGGAAAGGATATTCAGTTGAGTTATTCGCGTCGTGTAAATCGTCCAAGAGAACGACAGTTAAATCCTTTTAGAAGTGTATCTGATTCGTTGAATGTGTTTGTAGGTAATCCAAGCATACTTCCCGAGTTAACACATTCGTTGGAGTTAGGCTTCACTGGTATTTATGGAAATACGAATGTGAGTGCAAATTTGTATTATCGAAATACGAGCGACAATACACAGCGTTTTAGAACAGTAGACCCAGTAACCAATATTGCGACTCAAACTTTTGTGAACTACAAAACGGCCGAGAATATGGGCGCAGAATTAACATTGCGAAATACATTTTTGAAAATATTTACTTCTTCTGCAACGTTTACTCTTTTCTACAATAAAGTGGATGCCTCCAATGTGCAAAGTGATTTAGTGAGTGAAGTGTGGAGTGGAGATGTGCGTGGTTCAGTATCCACCAAAGTGAGCAAGCAGTTTTCATTTCAAGTGACAGCAAATTATATGGCACCAAGAAAGCAACCTCAAGGAACTTTTAAGGGGATGAGTGGTGTCGACTTAGGTTTTAAATATGATTTCAAAGGTGGAAAATGGTCGTTGGGCGGTTCGGTGTCTGACGTGTTTGATAATCGTGAGTTTAATATTGACAATACGGGTACCGGATTCCGTCAAGAGATGGTTCGTAAGCGCGAGACGAGAGTGGGGAATCTCACCCTCAGCTACCGTTTCGGAAAGATGGAGCAAGGCCGCGATCGTCGTAAACAAACCAATCGCCCGCAAGACTCCGGCCAGCAGAATGATATGATGGATTTTTAATGGAAGTAGGAAAATTAATTCTTTATAAACTTCTTGGTAACCCTGGTTCTATAGATATTAATCTCAACAAAATAAATCTCATTTGCTAATGTACTTATATATAAAGATAGATTCCTTCTATTTTTAGATGTTGTATTTTGAATGCATTTACCTTCTATCGTAAATAGTTTTACAGTAACTTGTGTTGCATTTTTATAGGTGTCTCCAAAATCTATGTTAAGTGTTTGATGTGCTGGATTTGGATAAATAATAATATCAGTTTTTATGATTGGACTAGCAACCGATGTAATGGTATTTTTCATCTCCAAACCACCCACATAAAAACCTATACCGCAGCCTAAACTATATTGATACGCATAGGCAAGCACACCACTATCGGCTTCCAGCTTATGTTGGACACTGGTAACGGGAATTTGTGCGTATGACCACGAGGTATCACTGGCATAGGGAACAAAATAGGTTGAAAGAGAAACTCCATCCAATTTCACATAGGCAACACCGTTAGTAGGCGAAATTAAATTTAAATAACTTTGCTCTCCAGGAGTGCTGTCGGGTACAATTTCAGTAGTGTACCAGGTGCTGGTAATTAGAGCACTATCTGGATGCACCGAATAAGCAAAAAGCGAACTGTATAATACACTATCCTCTTGCTGATGCCTTGAAATTTGAACTAAACTAAATGGATGGTTTGCTTGCCAAACTCCTGGGTTATCCAGCAGAGTCCGAAAAACTTCCCCTCTGTTTATAGTATTTACTATTCCATTTAATGAAATAACAGTACTGTCATGAAATGCAATAGCCAACAAAGAATCGCCAGCTCTCGTAACATGAGGAACCGTATGATAACTTTTTCCTAAAAATTCATAGGCAAGTGGATAGAAACGGAAGCCTGTAGATAATCCCCAGGGCAAATTAGAAGTCGCACGACCATTTCCAAACATTCCGGTTCGTGTAATAAATTTACCTCTTTGTGCTATTGACGAGTCTTCTGTAATTAAACAAGGTGGGTAATATAGTGGAAATGCAGGAAAACTATTTGTGTTAAATGCATATTCGTACCAGGCTCTTTCTTCTTGTATTGGGAGTGAGTAATAATTATTACCATTCAATAGTGGATGTTGCCACTTAGGATAAATTCTTATGAAAGAGGTATCGGAAATTCCAAATAATAATAAATCGTTACCGTATTCTAAGTAATTGGTGTTAGTGGGTGTATAGTAGAATTGTTTATTGTAGCTCATGTTAATATTGGAAGTTCCTGCCATATTTGGCGGTGGAGTTAACCTACAATAAAAGTGAATTGGATAATTATTTAAATTTGAAGTATAGAGAAATGCTTCGTAAACAACTATTTTATTGTCCGCAATTACGTACGATAGTCTTTTTTGATTTAAAGTTAAAGGATTAATGTTATGATAATACAATATCACTGAATCGATTTTAATTGTATCACATCCAGCTCCGATTTTATTATAAATGGAAGTTGTATTTTTATTGGAATCCAAAAATGAAATTGTTGTAGATTGATCAGAACAAATTATATAATAATCACTCGCGCCGATTCCAGCATCCCCATGTATAAATTGATTATTCGCATAGTCTATACTTTGTGAATTTGTAGAAATGTGGCTAATGCAGAAAAGTATCACCGTAATAATACGGTGATACTTATGAAAGGTCCTCATTTTACTTACAGATAAAAATAGTTGTACCATCTAATCCATTATTTCCCCTTAAATAATAACATCCTTGCGCTAGTTGATGCCATGTATTGGATGAGATATTAGTTTTTGATGAATGAACTATTCTACCAGAGAAGTCAATAATATAATAATCTAGAATGGAATTATTCCGCAATAACTCATTGAATTCAATTTCATTTTTAAGCAAATATCCTTTCGTGCTTTCTGGTGAGCTAGACGTCGATGTGAAAGGTGAGGCATGTCTGTCAACTACAGCATTATTACCAGAATCAATAATTTTTGATACATAAGGATTGTCGCATTGGTATATTCTTTTTTGCATTATTGTGCTTTTTGATATTTAATTCTTTATAAACTTCTTTGTCACCCTGGTTCCATCGATATTAATCTCAACAAAATAAATCCCATTTGCTAATGTACTGATATCTAAAGTTAAATTTCTTCTATTTTTAGATGTTGAATTTTGAATGCATTTACCTTCTATCGTAAATAGTTTTACAGTAACTTGTGTTGCAATTTTATAGGGGTCTCCAAAATCTATGTTTAGTGTATTATGTACTGGATTTGGATAAATAATAATATCAGTTTTTATGATTGGACTAGCAACCGATGTAATGGTATTTTTCATCTCCAATCCTCCAACATAAAATCCAACACCGCAGCCTAAACTATATTGATACGCATAGGCAAGTACACCGCTATCGGCTTCCAGCTTATGCTGAACACTGGTAACGGGAATTTGTGCGTACGACCATGAGGTATCACTGGCATAGGGAACAAAATAGGATGAAAGTGAAACTCCATCCAATTTCACATAGGCAACACCGTTAGTAGGCGATATTAAATTTAAATAGCTTTGCTCACCGGGCGTACTGTCGGGTACAATTTCTGTGGAGTACCAGGTACTGGTAATAAGGGCACTATCCGGATGCACCGAATAAGCAAAAAGCGAACTATACAAAACACTATCCTCCTGCTGATGCCTTGAAATTTGAACTAAACTAAATGGATGGTTTGCTTGCCAAACTCCTGGGCTATCCAACAAAGTCCGAAAAACTTCCCCTCTGTTAATAGTACTCACTACTCCGTTTAATGAAATAACCGTGCTATCATGAAAAGCTATAGCCAACAGTGAATCTCCAGCTCTCGTTGCATGGGGAACTGTATGATAACTTTTTCCAAGAAATTCGTAGGCGAGGGGGTAGAAATAATAGCCTACAGAAAGTCCCCAAGGATAAGCTGAGAAACCTGTTCCAAAACCCCACATACCAGTTCTGGTTATGAATTTGCCTTTTACTGAAAAACTTGAATCTTGAACAACTAAACAAGGAGGGTAATGTTGCAATGCAGATAAGCTAAAATTATAATTAAATTTCTGTTCATGATATCCGCCATCAGGATTTACATCTAACGAATAATACGGATTGCTATTCAACAATGGGTGCGCCCATTTCGGATAAATACGTATTTTAGAAGTATCAATTGTCCCTAATAAGAAAAGATCTGTTCCAGATTCAAAGTAATTTAAATTATTTGTAGGATTTAAATATTGCTTGGTATAGCTCATCATAATATTAGCTGTTCCCGCCAAATATATTGGGGGCACTAACCTAAAATTAAATTGTGATGGGAAAGGTTGAGATGCTGAATAAATATAACCTTCATAAAGTGTTATTGGCTGGCTTGCTTCTACAATAAGTCTATTTGTTGAATTGAACACATTAGGGTTCATACAATGCTGAAGGACAAAATTTGGAATAATTATCGTGTCACACCCTACATTTGTTTTGTTGTATGTAAAATAAACTAATCCTGAATCATTCTTAATTTGGATGCTGCATAAATTGTTCGAACATACAACAATATTTTGTGGAGGTAAAATACAGGAATTACCCAAATAAAACAAATTGCTAGTATAATTAATATTTTGCGAAAGAACAGTACTGCTAAAAAAGAGCAGTACTGTTTTCAGTAATATTATTTTTATTTTTGGCATCACGATTTACTTGCAAATGAACAGGGAAGATTTTTTAGAAGAATTGTTTTCTCTTACAAAATAACATCCTACCGATAATTGATTCCAAAAAACAGAACAGTTATTCCTGCTTCCTTTATTGACTATTTTTCTTCCTGATAAATCGACAATATCGAAAGTTGAAATATTATGGTTTGCTAACAATGTTTCGAATTCAAAAGAATGATGAGTAATATATCCTCTTGTAATGCTTTTATTGTAATCCAGCATTTGCGTTTGGAAATTTCCATGACGATCAATGGAGGCATTATTCCCAGTATCCACTATTTTGAGTACATAGGTATTGTCACATTGATTTATTTTTTTTATAATCATTCTTTTCGATTTCTAGTTCTTCACAAATTTTTTCGTAATCCTTTTGCCTTCTATAGTTATCTCAGTAAAATAGATTCCATTGGCAATGTTACTGATGTCTAAGGATAACACCCCTTTATTTTTGAGAGTTGAAGTAAGGATGCTTTTTCCCTCTACCGTAAATAGCTTAACTGTAACTAACGTTGCATTTGTAGGAGTATCGCCTAAATCAATGTTAAGTGTTTGATGTGCTGGATTTGGATAAATAATAATATCAGTTTTTATGATTGGACTAGCAACCGATGTAATGGTATTTTTCATCTCCAAACCACCCACATAAAAACCTATACCGCAGCCTAAACTATATTGATACGCATAGGCAAGCACACCACTATCGGCTTCCAGCTTATGTTGCACACTGGTAACGGGAATTTGTGCGTATGACCATGAGGTATCGCTGGCATAGGGAACAAAATTGGATGAAAGTGAAACTCCATCCAATTTCACATAGGCGACACCGTTAGTAGGTGATATTAAGTTTAAATAGCTTTGCTCTCCAGGAGTACTATCGGGTACAATTTCAGTAGTGTACCAAGTGCTGGTAATAAGGGCACTATCCGGATGTACCGAATATGCAAAGAGGGAGCTGTACAAGACACTATCCTCTTGCTGATGCCTTGAAATTTGAACTAAACTAAATGGATGGTTGCTTTGCCATACTCCCGGACTATCCAGTAATGTCCGAAACACTTCTCCTCTGTTAATGGTACTCACTACTCCGTTTAATGAAATAACCGTGCTGTCATGAAAAGCAATGGCCAGCAATGAATCTCCTGCCCTCGTTAAATGAGGAATGGTATGATAACTTTTTCCAAGAAATTCGTAGGCGAGGGGGTAGAATCGAAAGCCTGAAGAAAGGCCCCAAGGTACATTTGATGTAGCACTTCCAAATGCATACATACCTGTTCTAGTTAGAAAGCGTCCTTTTTTAAATATTGAGGTATCTTGTACTATTAAACATGGTGGATAAAATATCGGGGCGACTGGAATTTGGTTATTATTATAGTATTTTTCATAAATACCTCCATTTGAGAATAAAGAAAATGAATAATAATTATTGCCATTTAGAAGAGGGTTGGGCCAATTAGGATAAATCTTTATGTGACTTGTATCTTGTATGCCAATTAAGAGAAGATCATTTCCATTTTCTATATAATTTGTATTGGAAAGTGGGAAATAAAACTGTTTTGTATATGCGAGATTTATATTAGCAGTCCCCGCCATATTAGGAGGTGGTAAAAGTCTAAAATAGTTGTGTGTCGGATAGGTCAATCCATTGGAGAAAATCCACCCTTCATATAAAGTAATTTTACTTGAAGAAAGAATAAAAACCCTGTCAGAATCATTCCAATTGAATTGCCCAACGTTTAGATCAGTTAAGATAAGTGAATCGATTCTAACGGTATCACAGCCAGCATTTAATTTGTTATAAGTTGTTATTATAGTACCATATTGATCTTGAAATACTATCGAAGCAGGATCATTCGAACAAATTATAAAATGAGAGGATTCCAATGCATAGGTATCTCCTCTAATAAAATTTGTTCCACTATAGTCTATATTTTGAGCTGTTACCAAATTATAGTTTAAGCAACAGCAGATTACTACCACTAGGTAAAGTATCTTAAAGTTTCTCATTTTGCTTGCAGATAAAAATAGTATTTAAACTTGTCGAATTATTTTCTTTCAAATAATAACAACCCTGCGCTAGTTGATTCCAAACATTAGAGGTGACATTAGTTTTATATGAATGAACTATTCTACCAGAGAAGTCAATAATATAATAATCTAGAATGGAATTATTGCGTAATAACTCATTGAATTCAATATCATTTTTAAGCAAAAATCCTTTAGTGCTTATAGATGAACTAGGCGTCGAAATGAAAGGTGAGGCATGTCTGTCAACCACAGCATTATTGCCGGAGTCAATAATTTTTAATACATAGGTATTGTCACATTGGTATATTCTTTTTTGCATTATTGTGCTTTTTGATATTTAATTCTTAACAAACTTCTTCGTCACCCTGGTTCCATCGATATTAATCTCAACAAAATAAATCCCATTTGCTAATGTACTGATATCTAAAGTTAAATTTCTTCTATTTTTAGATGTTGAATTTTGAATGCATTTACCTTCTATCGTAAATAGTTTTACAGTAACTTGTGTTGCATTTTTATGGGAATCGCCAAAATCAATGTTTAATGTTTGGTGAGCAGGATTAGGATAAATAGTTATATCAGAATGAAAAGGCAGCTCAGGAACAGATGTAACTGTATTTTTCATCTCCAGTCCTCCAACATAAAATCCAACACCGCAGCCTAAACTGTATTGATATGCGTAGGCGAGTACACCACTATCTGCCTCTAGCTTATGTTGTACACTGGTTACGGGTATTTGTGCGTACGACCATGAGGTATCACTGGCATAGGGAACAAAATAGGAGGAAAGTGAAACTCCATCCAATTTCACATAGGCAACACCGTTAGTAGGCGATATTAAATTTAAATAGCTTTGTTCACCGGGAGTACTGTCGGGTACAATTTCAGTAGTGTACCATGTGCTGGTAATAAGAGCACTATCTGGATGCACCGAATATGCAAAAAGGGAGCTGTACAAAACACTATCCTCCTGCTGATGCCTTGAAATTTGTACCAAACTGAATGAATGGTTTGCTTGCCAAATCCCAGGACTATCCAGTAATGTCCGAAACACTTCCCCTCTGTTAATTGTGCTCAATACTCCATTCAATGAAATAACCGTACTATCATGAAATGCAATAGCCAATAGTGAATCGCCAGCTCTCGTTGCATGGGGAACTGTATGATAACTTTTTCCTAAAAATTCGTAGGCGAGTGGGTAGAAACGGAAGCCTTGTGACACCCCCCAAATATCTAATGACGAAGTGCCATAACCAGTCATTCCCGTACGAGTAATGAACTTGCCTTTATTTGATTTTGATGAATCACCGCTGATCAAGCATGGAGGATAGTATAATGGAAAGTTAGGATAGGTATTAGTATTGAATTCATAGTCATACCAAGTTCTCTCCTTTTCAAGGGGGATCGGATAATAATAATTTCCATTTAACAGCGGATGTTGCCAGTTCGGGTAAACTCTTATAAACGATGTATCCGAAATTCCGATCAGTAAAAGATTGTTTCCATACTCCAAATAATTTGAATTTGAAAGACTAAAATAATATTGCATTCTGTAGCCCAAATTAATATTTGCAGTGCCAGCCATGTTTAGAGGAGGTATTAATCTTGTATGAAAGGAACTTATACTAGTTCCTAAATTTTTATTATATAGATATCCTTCATATACAATTATCTTATTATTAGATTCAATATAGGATAATTTTTTTTTGATTCAAAATGAAAGGATTGACAATATGAGAATATAAAATTAGAGAGTCAACTAATATTGTATCACATCCCGCTCCAATTTTGTTAAAAGAGGAAGTTATAATTTTATTGGAATCTAAAAAGGTAATAGATGCGGATTGACTAGAACATATTATTAAATGAGAGCAAGAACTTCCATAAGTATCTCCTCTAACAAAGTTAGTTCCGCTATAATAGATATTTTGAGCTGTTAACAAAGTATTATTTAAGCAACAGCAGTTTACTACCATTAGGTAGTAAAGCATCTTATAGTTTCTCATTTTACTTGCAAATAAAAATAGTTCTTGAGTTAGATGAGTTATATTCTTTCAAATAATAACAACCCTGTGCTAGTTGATTCCAACCATTAGTGGTGATATTAGTATTAGATGAATTAATTATCCTACCAGAGAAGTCAATAATATAATAATCTAGAATGGAATTATTCCGCAATAACTCATTGAATTCAATTTCATTTTTAAGCATATATCCTTTCGTGTTTTCTGGTGAGCTAGACGTCGATATGAAAGGTGAGGCATGTCTGTCAACCACAGCATTATTGCCGGAGTCAATAATTTTTAATACATAAGTATTGTCGCATTGGGTGGTAGAGTTCCAAGTGTCGCCTTGTAAAAAATCAATAGTGCCGTTTAAGTAGCCTATTCCATAAATGGTGCCGTTTGAACCACAAACCAAATCTCTTTGCCAAGTGCCTAAATTGGAGGTTATGCCTTGTTTTAGCCATTGGTCGTCTCCGGTAATACTATTTAATTTGGTATAAAAAAGTCCACCTGGGTTGGGATTAGGTGTCCATGCAGAATTAAAATTGGTGTTGGTAGTTAATGCTACAAATGATGAACTCATCATGCCGGCAGCAATAAAATCGCCTGCTGGATTCACAATAATTTTGGTGGTGCGGCTTGCTCCATCACCACCAATATATCTTCCGCTTGTGGCAACAACATTTGGTATTGGTATTGTAGGATTAAATAAAAATGTGAAGGCTGTATTGTGAATTATTCCAATAGCCGTGGTTTGTACATTGGGGACAATTGTGGTTCCATTATAACTCACATCACAATTAGAATAAAAACCTCCCACGCATAGGATACCGGCATTGTTTTGTTCTAAGCTAGTTAACTTTAATACTTCACTTGAGTTTCCATTTGCAGTAGATATTGTGTAAGAATTAAAAGTATTAAGTTGAATATCATAATCAATGATTGCAGAAGTGGCGTTAATATTTGCTGTTAAAAATACCTTATTGGCATTTCCGGTTAAAAAACTATTAATACTAAAATCAGATATTTCTTGTAGTGTATTTGGAATTGATAGCGAAAGAGAAATAGTTGTGGTAATAATTCCATATTGAGCAAAGTAAAATAAATTAGTAACATCATCCCGTAATAATATATACCAATTCTGCCCATTCACATCGGTTTTAGAAGTAATGATCGTATGGTCGCTCGTTGTGCCAGGTACAGGTGTTGTTGAAATTAAATTCCCATTTGCGGGGTCGTAAATTTCGATGTTAATACCCGTGCTTGTTTCCGATGCTACCAATAATTGATTTGGAACATTAATATTATTAAACGCAACTGATTTATATCTGATATTTGTAAATATCGAATTGTTTGACCATCGCACACTCCCACATTCATCATAAGAAGCGATAAATCCAGTTACTTCGTTTGGAATTCCTTGTACAACATTATTTGGGTACGTTATTTCTTGGTTTGCAAATCCTGCAAAATACACATTGTTGGCAGCGTCAGTTACAATTTCTGATGGTCGCTGTGATCCTGTTCCTGACATCCAACGTGGGTAATCAGAAGTTTCTTCGTAGATTTCAAAATCGTCTACAAAAAAGAAGTAATCTACACCAGGTGCTGTTATTCCTTCAACTTTAACAACCAATTGATCTAAATTGGTAGGTGTAGAGGGTGCCGTAAAGGTCAATGTATATAAATTCCAATTGCAATTTTGAGCGAATGCAATATCAACACTGCCAATCCCAAGTCCATTAGTACCGCTTGCGTCATCCCAAAGTTCGAATTTTAACGGAGTAGGAATTAGAGGAGCTTGGGCATTATTATTTACTCTTAATGCACGAAACCTCAACGTATAATTTTTATTTGGTGTTAATGGACTAATTAACTCTGATCTGATACCATCGCCAGAAAGGTATCCCAAAACTGCGTAATGATTATTACCATTAGCGGTACCATTCCAAGTGTTTATTCCGCCTTGACAATTTGGAGCTATCAAAGGAATAACATTATTGAGAGGGATACTAAAATTTACATTTCCTGTTGTTGTACTAAAATATCCTGGATTCCCGCCCACTTTACACCAGTTTATAACTTCATTAGAAGAACCTGCCGCTGTACAACTGCCAAATGGATCACCACTGGGAGATCCTGCTGGTGCGTTTTCTTGTTCGAAATCTCCATTGCAAATCATATTTAATTGGCTACAATAAGAGGGTGTTGGGCTTGTGGTGCAAAGCAGATCATCATGGGCAGGTTCAAGTACTATATAATCGCAGTTTTCTGATGCGCAATTTGAAATGTTAAAACGCGGACCGGTATTTACAGGTGTTCCATGTGATGGAATAATTAGTCCGTGATGTGAATAATGTGTTGCATCTAATATTACCTCATCAGGTGTTTGCTCAAACGACCAATTTGCTACTAGTCCAGACGGAGAACTTAAACAACGCTGCTGATTATTAAAAATATCATGATCACGAACTGCAATGTTCCAAATGCGGAGATAATCCATACTTCCTTTAAATGCAGATGTTGAACTTAATAATTGATCACATCCTACTCGTAAATAGTTATTACTTGACATACTTAAATTTGAACTTATGGCTTGTGAAGAAATGAAATTCCCATCATAAAAAAAAGATAAAATATTGGAAGCCCTTTTTACTGCAATGTGATGGCATTGTCCATCAAAAATGGATGAGCTTGGTAATCCCGGTGTTTGAACAATAGCCGATGAAAAGGTTTGACCATTTATAGTTAAAGAGATGGCGCTGGCTGCATTAATACTTAATAAATACCCCCCCCCCATTTAAGTCATTGTTAGTCAATATAGTATGAAAGCCCGTAATTTTAGTTTGAACCACAACCATAGCTTCAATGGTAAAGTCGTGTGCTGATAAATTTAAATCTTGGTAAGGATTAATTACAAACCAATCATCCACACCGTCAAAAGATAAAATTTGATTTTGAGAGTAGGATGGAGAGAAAAAAGAAATAAAGAAGAGGACGAACGAATACTTAATAAGTTTTTTCATGGTTAAAGAGTTTAGGGTTTCCTCAAATGTAGGAAAGAAATCAATAAAGTTGCTTCAAACTAGCAGTTTAATACAGTATTTAATTGTAAATATTGCTATTTTGCTATGTAATCTAGGTTTAGTGATTTTAATGAATAAACATTTATGGGAAGTAATTTACAAATTGAAGTAGCGTTTAGAATTTCTCTAAGCGCACTTAAATCTTTTATAAATTTGCCCATATGTCCAAAAAACCGTCTCCAGCTTCTGCGAAAAAATATGTGAAATATATTTGGATGATTGTTTTGGCACCGGTTGCACTTATCTTCCTCATTGTTGGTCTCACCGCATTTGGTATTTTTGGTGACCTCCCCACCTTCGAAGAACTCGAAAATCCCAATAGTAGTTTGGCGAGTGAAATTTATTCATCCGATAATAAAACACTGGGAAAATATTATATTCAGAATCGAGTGAATGTGCATTATCACGATTTGTCCCCTTCATTGGTAAATGCGTTGAAAGCAACAGAAGATGTACGTTTCGAGGAACATTCGGGCGTGGATATTAAAGGTCTCGCTCGCGTTTTTGTAAAAACAATCATCTTGCAGCAAGATGCAGGTGGAGGAAGTACCATCACACAGCAGCTTGCTAAAAATCTTTTCCCGCGAGAGAATATGAATAAGATCAAACTTATTTTTCGTAAGCTGAAGGAATGGATTATCGCCGTGAAACTGGAACGCAACTATACCAAGAATGAAATTTTGGCGATGTATTTAAATACCGTCGAGTTTGGAAATAATGCGTACGGAATTAAATCGGCATGCACTACTTATTTTGGAAAGAATACAAGTGAAGTGAGTGTGGAAGAAGCCGCATTGTTAATCGGTTTATTGCAAGCGCCCACACGATACAATCCAGTGAGAAATGTGGAAAGCGCAACTTTCAGAAGAAATACAGTGATTGGTCAGTTGGCGAAATATAAATTTATTTCAGCAGAAGAAAAAGATTCTTTGATTAAACTTCCCATCAAATTAAATTTTCATCAGGAAGGACATACAGAAGGGTTGGCTCAATATTTCCGAGAAGTGTTGCGTCAAGAATTATTGAAATGGTGTAAGGACCATAAAAAGGCCGATGGAAAGCCTTATAACTTATATCGTGACGGTCTGCGTGTTTATACCACCATCGATTCACGAATGCAACGCTATGCGGAAGAAGCAGTGAAAGAGCATATGACTGATCTGCAAAAAACATTTGTCGATCATTGGAAAGGAAAAACAGCTTGGTCAGATCAACCCCAAATTATTGAGGATGCGATGATGAAAAGCGAGCGCTATCGTAATTTGAAGGAGGCAGGAAAAAGTGAAAGTGAAATCAAGAAAGTGTTTGATAAGAAAACTGAAATGCGCATTTTTACGTGGAAAGGTGAGCGCGATACTAGCATGTCTCCACTCGATTCGATCAAGTATTATAAATTATTTTATCAAACTGGATTTATGTCGATGGAACCTCAAACAGGTTACATCCGTGCATGGGTAGGAGGAAATGACTATAAATATTTTCAATACGATCATGTGAAAGATGGCAAGCGTCAGGTAGGTTCAACATTCAAACCATTTTTATACACTTTGGCGATGCAAGAAGGATATTCTCCTTGCTACGAGTTGCCAAACACTCCTGTGACGATCATCGACCAAGCAGGTGTGCCTTGGACACCTTCCAACTCCGATGGAAAATACGGTGGCATGTTATCACTGAAAGAAGCATTGGCCGAATCGGTGAATTGCATTTCTGCTTACTTGATGAAACAATTTGGTCCAGATGCTGTGGTGCAAGTGGCTCGTAAGATGGGCATCACATCTCCACTTGATCCCGTTCCATCTCTTGCATTAGGAACTGCTGATGTTTCGGTATTTGAAATGGTAGCAGCCTACAGCACATTTGCAAACAAGGGAGTGTATACCGAGCCACAATATATTTTGCGTATTGAAGATAAAAACGGAGCCGTGTTGCAAGACTTTGTTCCGCGAAAGGTAGAAGCCATCAGCGAAGAAACTGCATACCTCGTGTTGAATTTGATGAAAGGTGTTACGCTGTTTGGAACCGGTGCACGTTTGCGTGGATCTAAATACGGATTTACAAATCACATTGCAGGAAAAACAGGAACAACACAGAACAATAGTGATGGTTGGTTCATGGGCATCACTCCTGAATTAGTGAGTGGAGCTTGGGCAGGATGTGAAGATCGATCCATTCATTTTCGCACGACACATCTCGGTCAAGGTGCTAATACCGCTTTGCCCATTTGGGGATTGTATATGAAGAAAGTTTATGCCGATCCTAACTTGAATTACTCTAAGGATGATTTTGAAAAACCAGAAAAACCATTGGGTGTGGAGCTCGACTGCAAGCAGTATAAAAAGCCTGCCGAGCAACAAAATGGTGGGACAGAGTTTGGAATTTAATAGATGAAAACTGATTTAATTGGATCGAATTAGAAAATGAAAATTAAACTAGATCCATTTATTAAATTTTGTTTCGCCACTTTTCTGTTGTCTATGATCATCATTTTTTTTATGCCTCCTTTGTATTTCGCGGCCGATGTTCATTGGTGGATTGAATGGTCAATGTATATTCAACAGCATGGTTTTTCTGCAGCGTATACTGATCCTGTAATAAATTATCAACCTGGATTGCTTTATCTATTGCAAGTATATGTTTGGCTCTGTCCAACTTCGCTTGAAACGAGTATTCCTATTCTGAAAAGTTTGATTTTTGTTTTTGATATTGGAAGTGTACTGTTAGCTGCGTATATACTTAAACGTTATAGGCGATCGCCCTATTGGTCTTGGCTGATCTTGTTAAATCCAGGCTTCCTCTATACTACTTTGATGTGGGGACAGGTGGACAGTATGTATATGTTTTTCTGTTTCCTCACGTTAGTTTTAATAATTTTTGAAAAGCCTTACTGGGCAATAGCCGCTTTTGGCTGTAGTTTAATGATGAAACCGCAAGCTATTTTTCTGGGTCCTTTGTTGTTATTAATTTATTCGGGATGGCTTTGGGAATCGAAATGGAGAATGTTCAAGTCAACTTTTGTTTTCTTACTTCCAATTTTAATCATTTCCTCTCCATTTATTATCCATGGACAAGGAATGAATTTAATTGAAATTACTTTTGGTGCTATTGATCGAGTTCCAGCAGTAAGCATGCACGCCTATAATTTATGGCATCTTATTTTCTATGGAAAGGATTTGGTATGGATGCCTGACTCCACACTGTTTTTAGGAATTACATTAAGGTCATGGGGTATGATACTTTTTTTTATTGCTTTAATCTTTACACTAAAACCATTTGTAAAATATATTAAACACTCTGCTTTTAGTTCAAAGGAAAAGTTGATCAAAATGGGTCCGGCAATTTTATTGGGAGCTGCAACCGTTAATTTAGTGTTCTATTATTTCAATACGCAGATGCATGAACGGTACATTCATGCTGCCATCTTATTGGTAGGAACGGCTTCAATCATCAAGAGAAATTATTTGATTTATATTCTTCTGTCGCTTGCTTATTTCCTAAGCCTCGATATTCTCATGCATCACTGTCGATTTCCTGAAGCTATTTACAGAGCCCCAATCCCGTATCATCCTGGTTTTATTGCTATTTTGTTCCTAATTACTTTACTACTTCTTTGGAAGGAATTAAAATGTTTTAGTCGACCTTTTTCATTAAATGATTCTAATGAATGAAGATCCACAGATACTCTATCGTTTTGTTCTTCATTCCTATCGACCTATAAATTTTAATAAGGGTTCAATTAATTATGGATATGTCCCCTATTTTAATATTTTTGTAAGCAGAGCAATTAGATATGAATAAAGTAGTAAAGAATGCAGACGACGCAATAAAGGATTTAACCGATAACCTCGTGATTATGCTTGGTGGATTTGGCCTATGTGGAATACCGGAGAATTGCATCACCGCGTTAGTTAAAAAGGGATCCAAAGGTCTTACTTGTATTTCAAACAATGCAGGTGTGGATGATTTCGGAATTGGGTTGATGCTTAAGACACGTCAAGTGAAAAAAATGATTTCATCCTACGTGGGTGAGAATGCTGAATTCGAGCGACAATTATTAAGTGGTGAATTGGAAGTAGATTTAATTCCACAAGGAACATTAGCTACCAGATGCATGGCTGCTGCTTATGGAATGCCTGCGGTTTGGTTACGTGCAGGCGTGGGAACTGAAGTTGCCATCGGTAAAGAAGTGCGCAATTTCAATGGTGTAGATCATCTGTTAGAGTACGCTTTTGATGCTGATTTTGCTTTAGTAAAAGCATGGAAAGGCGATACACACGGTAATCTCATCTTCCGCAAAACCACACGCAACTTCAATATGCAAATGGCAATGGCAGGTAGAATAACCGTTGCCGAAGTTGAAGAATTAGTTCCCGCCGGCAAACTCGATCCCGACCAAATTCATGTTCCCGGAATTTATGTACAACGAATCTTTCAAGGAAGTAACTATGAGAAACGAATTGAGCAACGCACCGTACGAAAAATTTGAAAATGTGACTAATTTGAAAATTTGAAAATGGATTGGTTTTCGGACGATTTTAATTTGAAAATGGAATTGTTTTCGGACGATTATAATTTGAAAATGGGTTTGTTCTCGGAAGATTTTAATTGGAAGATGGGTTTGTACTAGGATGATTTTAATTTAGAAATTGGATTTTTTAGAAGAGATTTTGATTTTTTTTGGAATTTGAACGTAATTGTATTAGTTTTGATTTGTTATAAATTAGGCTTGGTTTTGTTTCTAGCCATAACATTTAAAAATGATTTGAAATGAGAAATGATAAAACAGAAAATATCATTGTAAAGAAGACGTTCAATTTTGCGTTGCAGATAATTGACTATACCGAAGCACTAAAAGAAGAGCGAAAATATAGGTTAGCCGATCAATTATTTAGATCGGGAACAAGCATCGGAGCTAATGTAAAAGAATCTCAGAATGCAGAAAGTAAAAGGGATTTCATTCACAAAATGAAAATAGCTGCCAAAGAAGCAGATGAAACTGAGTATTGGTTAGAACTATGTGAAGCTTCACCTAAGTATCCAACGAATGAAATTCTTCTTGGAGAAACACGAGCTATCATACGGATATTGTCTAAAATAATTTCAACGTCAAAGAAGGAATTTAATTTGAAGATGGATTAATTTGAAAATTTGAAGATGACTTTGCTCTAAGTCGAAAATAATTTAAAAAATGTGGTTAATTTGATCGCGAAGCCTCGCGATTTGAAAATGGGTTTGCTCTCGGATGACTTTGATTTGAAGATAGGTTTGTACTCAAGAGATTTTAAACTTGAAGTTCTGCAAGGCAGGCTTGAAGATGATTTTACTTTCGGGCGATATTAATTGGAAAATTTATTTACACTGTATTCGTAGCTTTGATTTCAATTTGATTGTTGAATCAAAATTGAGAAATCCTCTATTTATTGATAGTGAATAAGTTCGAAAGGAAAGGTAATTGGGTTTGTGCTTTTGCTTGGTGTTTTACATATGGATAGTTCACTATATTTGTACTTGAACTAATATGTTCTTTATGTAGTGAGATACTTGTATTTATTGAGTTAATTGTACATTAAATCAATGGAGAGCCCAAGCAAACGAGAACATCATTTTCAAATTTTCAAATTGTAAAATCTTCAAATTATTAATTCTTCAAGGTGTAAAATCTTTAAATTACCATGTTAGATAAAATTGGCATAGCCAAACGAATAGCAAAAGAAGTAAAAGACGGTTACTATGTCAACCTGGGCATTGGTATCCCTACATTAGTAGCTAACTATATTCCCGAAGGAGTAAACGTTACTTTACAGTCGGAGAACGGAATGCTCGGCATGGGCCCCTTTCCTTTCGACGGCGAAGAAGATGCTGACTTGATCAATGCTGGAAAGCAAACCATCACCGAAGTGCCCGGCACTGCCTATTTCGATTCGGCATTAAGCTTCGGAATGATTCGCGCAGGAAAAGTAGATCTCACCATTTTAGGTGCGATGGAAGTAAGTGAAAATGGAGACATCGCCAATTGGAAAATTCCAGGTAAGATGGTGAAAGGAATGGGCGGAGCGATGGACTTAGTAGCCGCTGCACAAAATATTATTGTGGCTATGCAACATGTCAACAAAGCCGGCGAAAGTAAATTATTACCTTCCTGTACGTTGCCGCTCACCGGAGTAAAATGTGTGAAGAAGATTGTGACAGAACTCGCAGTATTAGAAGTAGTCCCTGGTGAAGGTTTCATATTATTAGAAAGAGCTCCCGGTGTAACGGTGGAGGATATCCGAAAAGCCACAGCTGGTAAATTGGTGGTGAGAGGTGATGTTCCAGAGATGGTAATTGATTAAATAATTCTTATGATAATTCCTACTCCTAGTAAAGGTATACAAGCGATAATACTTGTAGGCTTGCTTTTTCTTTTATATTTAGGATTAGGGATTTTTAAAACAATTCCACTTCGACCACAATCAATACATCAGTGGGCACAATGTGATCGTGCTTCTGTCGCATTGAATTACGCCCAAGAAAGCATGAATTTTTTTCTTCCTCGAGTTCATAACCTCGATAACGGTACAGGAATTACTGGGATGGAATTCCCTTTTGTAAATTATTCAGTTGGGATCTTGTATAAAATTTTTGGGGTGCATGAATATTTGTACCGACTATTCGTATTATGTTTTTTTACATTCGGTCTTGTTTTTTCTTTTCTTCTTGCAAAGAAATTCACCAATCATTTTTATTTTAGCATAGGCATTATGCTTTTGTTTGCGTGCTCGCCCTTATTGGCATTTTATAGTTCGAATTTTTTGCCAGAGCCGGTTAGTTTAAGTTTGGCTATTATTGCCTGGTACACCTTGATAAGTTCTATTGATAGTGAAAAGAAGTTTCAGTGGCTGATAGTATGGTGTATCCTTTTTAGTTTGGCGTCACTCATTAAAATTTCTGCCCTCATCAATTTGCCTGCTATGATGATCTATTATTTTTTTCAAATGCCAGAAAAGTATCGATTAAGAAAAAGTTTACCCATCATTGTAGGTGCCCTTATTTCACTTGGAGTTACATTTTCTTGGTATAAATATGCTATTTTTCTAAGTAATTCAGAGCACTCCGAAATGTTTTTGTTACAGTCGCGACCGCCTCAAAGTTTTTCAGAATTTTTAGAAGTGTGGGATGAAGTATATAAAATTTGGTGGGAGCGAGTTTACGAAAACTTCCTTTTATTTATACTAGTAGCTGGAATTCTTGGGTCTTTATTATTTAGCAAGTTGCGTAATTCGAAGTTGATGGGGATCGTGGTTGTATTGATTATTACCATAGCCCTTTTCTTATACTTAATGTGGTTACAATTGCAGCATCATGATTATTACATGATTCCACTTTACACATTAATTTTGTTTAGTATGATTCTTACCGTTGAGTTTATAAGAAAGTTGAATTCTAAATGGATCACTGCCACTTTAGCTTTATTGTTGGTAGTTGGAATTTCTTACCAATTTGCAATGGCTAAAAATCATATTCGTACAAGTTATAAAACTGATTCATGGAAATATGGTTCTATTCATTTTAATAATTTTTTCGACATGGAGTCTATATTATTAAATTCAGGAGTACAAACAAAGGATAGAGTGATTAGTGTTTTTGATCATAGTCCGGAAATCTCATTATACCTCATGAATAGAAAAGGAGTGACGGTCTCATACCGAAAACATAAAGATGTTTTTGAAACGTATTTAAACTCCGGCCTATTTAGTTATGTAGTGTACAATACACAAAGTAATTATGAAGATGTTTCGTTTAATTCGGACGGGTATCCAATTAAAGAGGTATTTAATAATAATGGTATTATTATTTATAAAATCGAGTTAGATAGTTTGCCAAATAAAATGAAAGTCAACACTCCAATTCTACTCTCACCATGGAACTAAGTATCATCATTCCGATTTATAATGAAGAAGGAAACTTGTCAAAATTGTATGATCGCATATCAAATGTAGCCCAATCTTTAAATGTGAGTTATGAATTGATTTTTATTAATGATGGAAGTTTTGACAATTCACTTTCGATAATTACTACATTGGCAAATAGCGATAAGCATGTAAAGTATATTAATTTCTCACGCAATTTTGGTCACCAGATTGCCGTAACAGCAGGAATTGATAATTGCACTGGAAATGCTGTTGCCATCATCGACGCAGATCTTCAAGATCCTCCTGAATTAATTGGAGATCTTTATCATAAAATGAACGAAGGGTATCAAGTGGTTTATGCTCGAAGGAAGAGTCGTTCTGGCGAAAGTTTCATGAAGAAATTCACTGCTAAAATATTTTATCGAATTCTTGCTAAAATCACCTCGATAAAAATTCCTATTGATACTGGCGATTTTCGAATTATGCATCGAAAGATTATTGATGTTTTAAGACTGATGCCTGAACAACAGAAATATCTTCGAGGACAAATTGCTTGGGCTGGATTCAAACAAACCTACATTATGTATGACCGTGATGAGCGATATGCTGGTGAAACTGGTTATACTTATAAAAAAATGATTCGATTTGCCTTAGATGGCATTACTGGTTTTTCTAATTTACCATTAAAATTTGCTACCATTACTGGTTTTATTGTGAGTGGTGTGACGTTTTTGGTTAGCTTGTATGCACTTTATTCTCGTTTCGTTTCTAAGGATTTTGTTCCTGGTTGGACTTCGTTAATATTAGCAGTATTATTTATTGGTGGTGTGCAACTTATTTGTATCGGAATTATTGGTGAATATATGACTAGGCTAAGTGCGAATGTTAGAAAGAGACCATTGTATATTGTGGATGAAAGTAATATAGCAACGAAAGATTAATGTCTTTATTGAAGTTTAGAAAGCTAAATATATTAGAAAAACGATAAGGAGAATTTATAATTAGCAATATGGAAAAATATAAAAATATTGTTTTCTTAGTATTGTTACTTTTAATAAGCGGGGCAACGCATGTTTTCACAATCATGAAACAACGTCCTCAGTCCGTACATATGTGGGCGATGTGTGATAGAGGATCGGTGGCAAGAAATTATGCTCAAGAAAGCATGAATTTTTTCCATCCTCGCGTTCATTCAACTAAAGATGGAGAAGGAATCACAGGTCTCGAGTTTCCTATCATGAATTATGGAGCCGCCATTTGTTATAAATTATTTGGCTTTAGTGAATTTTGGTATCGCTTGTTGATGTTTATTGTATATGCGGGAGGGTTATATGCTTCTTATCTGATCACAGGCTTTTTTCTAAATAAAACTAGTTATCGATACTTTACGGTTTTCTTGTTTTCACTTTCTCCAGTTCTTACTTACTATGCAGCTAATTTTATTCCAGATACTGCCAGTTTTGGATTTATGATGATGGCATGGTATTTTTTCTTTTCCTATTTTAGACAACCATCTATCTTAATAATTTTATTCTTCACAATTTGTGTGTCATTGGCAATTCTTATTAAATTGACAAGTGCAATTGGCATGATAATAATGTTAGGAATAATAGTTTGGTCTTATATTAGAAAAGAAGCATTTGCTTTTACCAATTTTAAAAGTGCTCGGCACTATATCTTCTTTGCTGGTCTTATTGCATTTGGATTAGCTTATGGATGGTATAGCTATGCAAAATATTTAAACGAAACATACAGATCAACAATTTTTTTAATGCAACCCATGCGACCCGAAAATTGGGAAGCAATAAAGAATATAGCTGAGCATATTAGTGAAAATTGGATTCGATTTTATTTTCCATCGGCATTTTATTATCTTTTTCTAATAGCACTTCTCTTTCTTGTATGGAAAATTAAAAAAGCAAATGAACAATTACTTTTTATTTTCTTGGGCTATTTTTTTGGAGCTATTGCATTTGTATATTTAATGTTTATTCAATTTGGTCATCATGATTATTATATAATTACTTTATTGCCGTTGGTTTTCTTTATGTATTTATTAGCATTTAATATTTTGGAAAAATTGACGAGTAATTTTAAGTTCCATTTATTCATTGGCATTGGGTTATTTGCTTTTGTAATACATGGAGTGGATAATAATCGAGGTCATCAAGAATTTAGAATGGATGAACATTGTTGGCTTTATGATTGGGCGAGGTATAAGGACTATCAAACAGTAGAACCCTATGTAAAGGAACTAGGACTTAAATCTTCAGATAAGGCAATAGCCGTTTTGGATTTCAGTCCTAACATCGCTTTGTACTTTTTGAATTTAAAGGGTTGGAGTGTTGCAGATATTGAAAATGATGAATCTATTCAAATGGCAATGATTCATAAACCCGCCTACTTAGTAGTCAATGACTCTAGTCAACTTGATAGGCCCATCTTTAAAGAACATCCACCAAAGAAAATTGGAGAATACAAAAGTATCTTGTTTTATAAGCTTGTTTACCCGCAGTAATTTTTATTCAAAGCTAAATTCAAGATCATCCAAATATGAATTTCCTTCGCCTGAATGCATTGGATAAATATTGAGTTTGTTTTCTCCATTATTTAATTTTGATAAATCAAATGTAACGGACAGATTCGTCCATTCTGTGTTACTCCCAGAAAGTGTTTTGCTGTCAGCACAATTCCAGAATATTGTTTTATCAGCACTATCTATCGAACAAACTAATAAAATACTTCCGTTTTTAGAATCAGATTTTACCCATCCACTTAAAGATAATTTATTGATGATTCTTGGACTGATATCTTTCATTTTTTTCGAAAATGTAGGACCATAGACATACTCTTTGTTGAGCTGCACACAATTTCTTCCTGAAAACGAAAGATCATTAATTTTTATAGTTGAATTGTCAATATATCCTGAAAGATCATCAAATGAAAGATAAAATAAAGTTGATTGATTGTCTTTATTATTTGAACAGGAAATTATTGTTGTTAAGAATAGAGATATTAGAAGTGTGCGTTTAATTTTGTACATGTTGTCTTAATTTTGATTATGTAAAAATATAAAGTTCAGTAAATACATTCAGTATGTAATTTTCAATTTTAATTAATTTATTCTAGGATAGCAAACATGAAATGGAATAAAAGACGCGACATTTATTTGTGATTGTTGAAAAGTATGAAGGGATTATTGATTTGGTTTTAAATTTGGTTATTGATATCAATAGAATATCTTTGATTTTCGAGTAGTAAACTTTATTGGTTTTATTTAATTTTAATTCTTGAAAATTATTTGTTGAACGTAAGTAGAAAATCATCCCAATAAATTCTGTATTCCCCATCATTGACTCCATAAATTTTAATCGATGCGTCGGCTGGGATTTTTTTACTTAAATCTATTTTGAACTTTACTTCGGTCCATTTATTTATTTCTTTTACACGTTGCTGAACTTCTTCTCCTATCCACATTATATTCTTTTCATTTGAGTCCATAGAAAATACTAATTTTCCTTTTGCTTTTAAATCTCTTACTAATACCCATGCGATAATAATTGCTGATTTGGGGTTTTCAACTTTCAAATCGCTCCAATTCAGTTTCATTGTCTGAGTGTAGGGAATCGAAGTATCCGTCACTGTACAAAATAACCCACTACTTGCCGTTTCCCTTGTAATATTTTGATTATTTGTCCAATGACCAATAGCCTCGAAATCGTTGAGGTATTCAGCATTTGATTTATCGTTTTTGCAACTACTGAAAATTATTGAAGCTAAAGTTATTAGAAGGAATAATTTTTTCATTTCTTATGTTTTTCTATTAAGCTGTAAATTTATATGAAATTTCTATTGCTTTTGGAAATTAGAATTGCAATTTGGTTGAATAGAGAATAAAGCCTCTTTGTTACTTATGTTTTCAATAGAAGTCCTAAGTTGATCCTGTTGAAATGTATTGCCTTTGTTCTCAATTCTTTAATTTTGTAAATAAATTTTTAATAGAGAACCTTAATTTGGGTAATGAGAATGGCTAAATGTGAGTAGTTATTTGTGTTCTATAAAAAATTATAGCCAGTACTTTTTAATTTTATAGAGTGTAAAAGTCTTGGAAGAAGTTTGTAGTAAAATCAAAACAATAGAATAACTCTTAATATAGCATTTTCTAAATTATTATTTAATAAATAGTTGATATTCAATTCAATGTGGCGCACCCCTGTTTTTAATTTAGATCGATTTCACATGGTTATTCGTTAAAGTTAGAATTAATGTTTAGAATTTTATCTTATCTCTAGATTAAAATTTATGTTACATGTTTAAACTATAATGATAATAATGATAGTTTTACCAGGAATTAACTTACTTTAGAATGAAACACCATCTTCCGAAAATTGCAATTTTAGTTGTAATCGTGACCTGTTTTATAGTAGACTTTGATTTTAAGAACTGGACGAAAACGGAAGGTGTAATTGCAAATGATATTCGCTCTTATTATGGTTATCTGCCAGCCAAATTTATTTACGACGATATAAAAGTTGAGAAAGACGATTATACCTATGGAGAAAATCAATTTTGGTTTTGGCAAGTTAAAACTACAGGTGGACAAAATATATTCAAAATGACTTGCGGATTAGCTATTTTATATTATCCGTTCTTTTATGTAGCGAATGTGATGGCTGAATTATTTGATTTCCCTCAGTCAGGTTTTTCGGAACCTTATAAATTTTTCCTGCTTCTTAGTTCGATTTTCTATTTATGTATTGGTTTGATATTTACAGTAAAAAATCTTGAGCATTTTAAGTTTTCTCAAGTAAATATCGCTCTTACTGTATTGTTAATTGGACTTGGTACAAATTTGTTTTGTTATTCTACTCAACAAGCTCCAATGTCCCATGTGTATAGTTTTGCTTTGTTTTCAATTTTCATTTATCTGACCATTTGTTGGCATGAAAAACCTAAGTTGTTATATTTTATTGGTATTTGTGTAGTGTTTGGGATGATTAGTCTTATTAGAATTACGAACAGCCTAGTATTTTTATTTTTCATATTGTATGGCGTAAAGAATTTTAAAGAAATCCTTAAGAAGAATATAACTTATGTTGAACTTTTCATTTTATTTTCAGCTGTGGCACTAATATGGTGGCCACAATTAAGATATTGGAAAATAACAACAGAAAATTATTTAGTTTTTGCTTACAATGAGGAAGGGTTCTTTTTTCTTAATCCACATATTTATAAAGGATTGTTTAATTTTAGAAAAGGTTGGTTAATTTATACTCCAATGATGTTTTTTGCACTATTTGGTATTTATCATCTTAAAAAAGAATTGTCTGTATTAAAATTTCCTATTGTAGTTTTTCTTTTAGTTAACGTATACGTCATTTTTTCCTGGTGGTCATGGTGGTATGGTGGAAGTTTTGGGCAAAGACCAATGATTGAGTCATATGCTATTTTGGCTATTCCGTTAGCAGCATTTATCCAATATGTTTCAGGAAGAAAATTCGTTTATAAAGCTGCTTTCGGCACAATTGTAGTCTTCTTTATTTGGTTGAATATTTTTCAAACTTACCAATATCAAATTGGCTCACTTCATCATGAAGCAATGAATCAAACAATTTATTTCAAACAATTTGGAAAGCTCGAAAAAATAAAGGACTTTGAAAATTATCTTTCTTATCCAAATATTGATAAGGCAATGAAAGGTAAATGATAAAATTTGAATTGAAGAATATTTATTTTTTCAGTTCAAGAAATTATAAGTTTAATCGCCATGAATTTAAATCGATTTTCTTGATTTTTAAAGTGCCTAAATCAATCGTTCTAGTACCAGAAACTAATTTAACATTTTTTAAATTTACATCAGCTCTAATCATCTCATAATTCGAAGGTGATATCATCCAGTGATAGAAGTCATAATCACTATAAATTTCAAATGTTCCATCAGGTTTTGTAGTGGAAAAGTAGTGATTTATCCACCATTCATCCCAAGCTAATACACCTGCACCTTCAATTGGATTGCCAGATTCATCCACTACCCTGCCTATAATCTTGAAGTAGGTATTTGAACTGAAATTATAGTAATTTTCTGGGCAGAAACATTTTCCTTTACTTTGAAACGGATCGAAGTCCTTAATAACATCATTCATTGGCTTGGGTGTACCGTGTATCATCCTGCCCAGACTATTTTTAGTGAAACCGTTCCTAGATACAATGCCAAGATAGTTTTGATGATAATCACCCCAATCAACATCTTTATATTGCCACCAAGAATATCCCATTCCACCACATTTGGCATTTTGTTCGATCGTCTTTTTCGTAAATGCAGCTTGGTCAGAATATGGAATGCTGTCGTTGTTGGAAGGTATTCCCGTCTCTCCAATAATCCAGGGCTTATTTACAAATTTCGAATACCAATACATTTCATTTCTTACTTGATCTTTTTCGTATTCATAAGGGTGAAAAGAAACGAAATCAACATTTACCAAATTTGGATCCCATTCAAACACTTCACGTTGACAGGCTAACCCAATTGTAGTTAATTGATGTGGTGAATTTTTCTTGACAATATTATTCCACCTTCGGGTAATCGTATAAATGGACTCTTTGTTTCGTTGCTTATCATCAAAATAAAGAGGTTCGTTGAAAAAGTCATATGCTAATATAGTAGGATCGTCTTTGAATCGAGCCGCAACTTTTCCAAGAAACCATTCTGTAATGGGAGCTTCTGGGAATACTTTTAATGTAAAAATCACTTTTAATCCAGCTTTCTGTGCACAACTTAGTACGTCTTCTATGGCGCTGAAATAGAGATTTAGTACGGAATCTCCATCCATTTGAAATCGAAAATCTTTTGTAGAAAAGTAATCCGCTCTAAATGCTACTTTTCCTGTATGTTTATTTTGTATTTCATATTCACCAATACCTGTAATACGGACTGAATTATATCCAAGGTCATGAATTAATACAAACGTGTGAAAGAGTTCGGACAAGCAAGAATCTTTATTCGTTTGATAATATTCCTGTTCAGGAATATAACCAATAAATACAGATGGCCAAAATTCCTTGTCATTTTTTCGGAGTGTCGTTACAAAATTTACAGCTTTTAAATACCAGGGTTTCCCGTCGAGTATAAATTGATTGTTTTTAATACTAATAAAGCGTGGATCTGGTTTTGTGTCGGATGAAAAAACAGGATTGTTTTTTCCATTTTCAAAATAAAAATAACAAAATCCTACACTTATAAATATTATAAACAAAGCTAGAAGCATGGAAATCTTACGGAAAAAAGATGTTATAATTGTCATGTTAATTAGTTTAGGAGATGGCGAATTTAATTAAAATTTTGCTTGGAAGCTATTAAATAGATCTTTGTTTGGATCTCAGTAAGTTGAATGAAAGGGCTTTAATGATTATTGTAATTAAATGGTGTTTGATATGGATTAGATAGATTTGTATTATGGATAAATCACTTTCTAATAGTGGCATTTCAGATCTAAAATCTGCGAAGTATTCAATTGCTTCAGTTTGGACATTAATAATAATTATTTTATTGAGCCAGTATTTTTTTAAGATTTTGGTGACATCTGAGTTTAATTTTTTGTCTTGGGATGTGTATGGCTATTATTCTTATTTGCCTTTTAATCTAATTTATCATGATCCTGGCATGACGAATATGAATGTGGTAGATTCAATATTTAAGCAATACAATCCTTCAAGTACATATTATCAAGCCTTCCGTCTTGATAACGGAAATTGGATCTCCAGTTATTCCATAGGAATGTCTTTTCTATATCTCCCTTTCTTCTTACTAGCCTGTTTATGGGCATGGACTTTCAATTTGCCAATTGACGGATTTTCCACCCCATTTCAAGTAATACTTTCTATGGGAATGATGATTTATTTTTTCATCGGACTTTTCTTCTTCAGAAAATTATTGCTAAGGTACTTTAGTGATAAAGTGACAGCTCTTACAATCCTATTATTGGTTTTAAGTACAAATATATTTCATGAAGTGTTTAATGATGGTCTTGAACCACACAATGTACTTTTCTCCTTTTATGGGATATTAATGTATTATATTGATTCATGGTATCGAGGCCCATCCTCAAAAAATGCAATAAAAATGGGCGCAGTTTTTGGTTTAATATTGATGATTCGAGGTAGTGAAATTGTTTCGTTTTTCCTTGTGCTACTTTGGGGCGTTAAGTCCATATCCGATCTTAAACAAAGGTTTGTTTTTATATTTTCAAATATTAAACTTTATTTTATAGCAATCATTTTTGCAGCTCTCGTTTTTTTACCACAAATTATACATTGGAAATATATAACAGGTCATTGGTATTTTAATAATTATAAAATGGCGGAGGGATTTAATCTTCTTCGTCCAAACTTGATCCCATTCTTTTTTAGTTTTAAGAAGGGAGTATTCATTTATACACCAGCAGTAATTATTTTAATAGGTTCATTGTTTGTGAAGAAATTTAGAACGTCAGGTATGGCTTGGCCTATTGTTACTTTTCTCATGTTGAATACTTATTTAATTTCTTGTTGGTTGGTGTGGTGGGGAGCAACAAGTTTTGGATCCAGGTATTTTTCGCAATCGATAGCTTTATTTTCGATTCCTTTTGGATTTTTAATAGCTTGGATTTTTGAACAAAAGTTTATTCTGAGATCGATGTTTTTCAGCCTTTTTGGAATTTTTGTTTTTTTGAATGTATTTCAAACTTGGCAATTTATAAATGGTGTTATTAATGGAGATAGAATGACTTATGCATATTATAAATCTGTTTTTCTGAAAACGTCTATTCCAATCGACGCCTTAAATTTATTGGAACCCGATTTGGATTTCCCCAATTCATCTGATTTTCCAGGTAAGGATAAATTTAATACAAGAACAATATCTTTTCTCGATTTTGATTCTTTAAATACCCTTTTTGTAAACCCTTTACAGTTAGATTCTACTTTAAGTTATTCTGGAAAATTTTGTCTACGAATGGACAGTAATTTTATCTATTCGCCAACCTTGAGGATCCCTATGAATGAGCTTTCGAATAAGGATTTTGTATGGGTGGGTGTTTCATTTGATTATTTTCCTCACCATGATTTAAAAGAAAATCCTGCAAGTCTCGTGGTGCATATGACTATTGATGGGAATTGTCGCGATTTTACTAAATATCGAGCATTAGACTTAGAGACACTTCCCTATAAAGTTGGAGAATGGAATAAAGCCGAATTTTTCTACTTGACTCCTCGAGTTTTTACTAGAGAAGATAATTTAGTAGTTTATTTGTATAATCGAAGCAGCAAATCAATTTATTTTGACAATTTTCATATTGTATCTTATGAAAATAAATGAAACTTTGGATTCAAAATTATTTTGTTTAACTACTTAAAATTGATTGCATTGTTTACAACTGTTTTTTGATTAACGGACATTTCTTATCTTCGCATCCCCGTTTGGATTTGACAATGACCATCGACAATTTCTTCAATTTATTCCTAAAAGAGCTCGAAAATCAAAGTTCTCTTTGGTCGTACTATAAGTATCATACCGACACGAAAAGTCTTGCCTTTCGTAAAGCGTATTTCTGTCAACGACTCCAGTACATAGCGGATCACATCACACGTAAAGATTCTATCACTTGGGACCTGGGCTGCGGCTATGGCACAACCGCCATTTTTTTGGCACTTAATGGGTTTAAAATTCATGGTACAACACTTGAGTTTTATTTTAAAGAAATTCCAGAACGCATAAAGTATTGGTCTCAGTTTGGCGATGTAAATGGGTTTACTTTTGATTATGAAGATTTATTTGAACCTTCTACTCCTCGCAATGTGTTTGATTATATCATCGTTCAAGATACACTCCACCACCTTGAACCTATTCAAGATGCCTTGCACATACTACATGATCATCTCAAACCCGATGGCGAAATGATCGTGATTTAATAGAATGGAAAGAACATTATTCAATCCATTAAATTGTATAAGCAAAGAGGGAATAATCGTATTATTGATTTTTATGATGAACGTTTAAAAAAGACCATTTTGCTTGGCAATGAAAATATCAGATCGCTTAGCAAATGGAAAGAAGAGATGAAAGCCCAAGATCTGTTAGTAGATGATCACAGTGTTGAGTATATTCGTGCTTATCCTCCTGGATTATTCAACAAGTATGGATACCAAATGGCGATTGAAAAGGAGCAAAAATTATGGAGAAAGAATCGCATTGCTCGCGATTACTTTTTTTTCGGAATTAATTTCATCGCCACCCCAGTATCCATTTCTAAAATAAATAACAACACTTCCGTTCAGCAAGAAAAGATGATTGGCTAATATATGTTCTATGGCACAAAAACTTTCTATCGTTATTCCAGTTTTTAATGAAGCAAAAACCATTCATCTTAGCCTCGATAAAATTGGGAAGGTGCAACTGTCAGAACATATGACGATGGAAGTAATCGCAGTAAATGACTTTTCTACAGATAATACCCTCGATGCATTGGAACAATACCAAAAAAGTCATCCTAACTTTCCGATGGTGGTTTATTCTCAGCCTAAGAATATGGGTAAAGGCGCTGCATTGCATCGTGGCATTAAGGAAGCTACCGGCGATTATGTCATTATTCAAGATGCCGATTTGGAATATGATCCTGCAGAGTATAATCGTTTGTTACAACCCATCCTAGATGGATTTGCCGATGTAGTTTATGGCTCTCGTTTCATTGGAGGAAGAGCGCATCGAATTTTGTTCTTCTGGCATACAATCGGCAATAAATTTTTAACCATGCTTAGTAATATGTTCACGAATATGAACATCACCGACATGGAAACATGCTACAAATTATTTAAGCGAGAAATGATTCAATCGCTCGATTTGAAAGAACGTCGCTTTGGATTCGAACCGGAGGTTACCGCAAAAATTTCTCGTATTCCCAACGTTCGCATTTACGAAGTAGGAATATCGTATTATGGTAGAACATATGCTGAAGGGAAAAAGATAAACTGGAAAGATGGTTTTAGAGCCATCTATTGTGTTTTGAGATATAATTTATTTAAGTAATTTTAGGTATGGGTTCTTATCAGTTTAAAGAACACGACGAAGAAGGTCTTCATACCTTAGAAGCCATCAGCCTAGCACATCATTTTAATGCTTGGATGTTTGAACAAGTGCAGCCTTTTATGAAAGGACGTATACTTGAAATTGGTAGCGGCATTGGAAATATCTCACAGTATTTTATAGATGCAAATGCCGATATTATAATGAGTGATGTCCGTGAAGAATATTGTAATGCCCTGAGTCAAAAATTTCCTAAAAACCAGATTCTTCTTCTCGATTTAGTCCATCCTCATTTTGATAATGTATATAGCCATCTCCTGGGTTCATTCGATTCCTGCTTTGCAATGAATGTGATTGAACATATTGAAGATGATCACCTCGCTATGAAGAACTTGGTATCCTTGCTCAAAGTAGGAGGGAAAGTTCTAATTCTGGTGCCCGCCGGACCTCTTCTCTACAACGACATCGACCGTGGCCTTTTTCATTTTAGAAGATATACTTCAAAAACGATAGATCATCTCTTTCAATCAGCACCTTTGCTAATGGAAAAGAAGTGGATGTTCAATGCGTTAGGGATCCCAGCTTGGTTTTTTGGAGGAAAAATTATGAAAAAGAAGGAGGTGGATGGTAAACAAATGAACCTATATGATAAACTGATTCCCATCGCCCGCTTTCTTGATTGGATCTCTTTCCGCAAAATTGGTCTGTCCATAATTGCCCTCGCCACAAAACGCTGATTTTTTCCACATTCTGGACGATTCCCATTTTGAGAACTAACAATTAACTGTTCATACTGTTTTTAATCAGCTATTTAACAGTTTTTTAAAATATGTTAATATGTTTTGCAAATCTCTTTATTTATCCTAATTTTGCCCTCCCATTGTAAAAACAATACTAATTTAAACACCGTGGATACGTTAAGTTACAAAACTGTTTCAGCCAACGCCAAGACAGTAACCAAAGAGTGGGTAGTTCTAGATGCCAAAGACCAGGTTTTAGGTCGTTTCTCATCTCAGGCTGCTATGATGCTTCGTGGAAAGCACAAAGCGAATTATACCCCACATGCCGATTGCGGCGATAATGTGATTATCATAAATGCTGACAAGATTCGTCTCACCGGCCGTAAATGGTCAGAGCGTGAATACATTTCTCATACTGGTTTCCCAGGCGGACAACGTTTCGTGACTCCCGAGAAATTAATCATTCAAAAACCAACAGCGGTTGTTGAACGTGCGATTTACGGAATGTTACCTAAGAATCGTCTTGGAAATGCCATTAAGGGCAATTTATTTGTTTATGCTGGCGGAGAGCACCCACATGCTGCTCAACAACCTAAAGCAATCACCCTTAAGTACTAATCAAAAACATGGAAATTACACATACCATAGGTCGTCGTAAGACCGCTGTAGCCCGAGTTTATGTACAACCAGGCAACGGTACTATTAAAGTAAATCAGAAGGATTATAAGGATTACTTCCCAACTCTTCCCTTACAAAAATTAGTTCAACAAGCATTTGAAATATCATCTACCAGTGATCATTACGATGTTAATGTAAACGTTTTTGGTGGAGGATATAACGGACAAGCTGAAGCCATTCGTATGGCTCTTGCGCGTGCTCTTTGTAAAATCAATGCTGAACATCGCCCGCTTCTAAAGGCAGGCGGATTGTTAACGCGTGACCCACGTATGGTTGAACGTAAGAAGTTCGGTCAGAAAAAGGCTCGTGCTCGCTTCCAATTCAGCAAGCGTTAATTTATTTCGATTGGAGTCACGTACTTCTCTCTTCAACAATTTAATTATACACAATATTATAATAGCGTAATGATCAACGTAACGCAAGAAGAACTTCTCAATGCTGGTGTCCATTTCGGTCACCTTAAGCGCAAGTGGAATCCTAAGATGGCAGCTTACATCTTTATGGAGCGTAATGGTATTCATATCATCGATTTGAATAAAACCCACGCAAAAATGGAAGAAGCTGCTGCTGCTGTAAAGCAAATAGCAAAATCAGGTAAGAAAATTTTATTCGTGGCTACTAAAAAGCAAGCGAAGGAAATTGTTGCCTCTGCAGCTAAATCTGTAAATATGCCTTACATCACTGAGCGCTGGCCCGGTGGTATGTTAACCAACTTCGCTACCCAGCGTAAGTCAGTGAAGAAAATGACTTCACTTGATAAGATGTTGACTGACGGTACCGCAGCCCATCTTTCTAAGAAAGAGCGTTTGATGATGGCACGTCAGAAAACAAAAATGGAAAAATTGATTGGTTCTATCTCTGATTTGAATCGCCTTCCAGCAGCTCTGTTTATTGTAGATACTGTTAAAGAGCATATCGCTGTTAACGAAGCTATCAATTTAGGAATTCCTACGATCGCAATCAATGACACAAATAGTGATCCTTCATTAATCGATTTTCCAATTCCGGCAAATGATGATGCAAGCAAATCAGTTGAGTTGATCATGAGCATCATGGTGAAAGCAGTTGAAGAAGGTTTGGCTGAACGTAAAGTAGATAAAGAACAAGAACGTGAGCGCGACGCCGCAAACGAAGAAGAAGCAGAAGACACAAAAATGTCAGCTGTTACGGATGAAGAAGGCGAAGCACCAAGTGCCGGTCGTGGTCCTAAGAGTCCAGGTGGCTCTGGCCGTCCCCGCAAAGCTGGTCCACGTAAATAATCGTGAAACACAGAGAGCGGGATGTCTAATAGCATCCCGTTTTCTATTCTAACTGCGTACTGCGCAGGATATGCGACATAAAAAATCAAAATCATTAGAGTATTTAATATTTAATGTCTTTTATGTAGTGTACGAAGCAGTATTCATCTTCAAGGAAAATAATTTTTTTGTAAGATGGATTTATAAAAAATTAAAAATTATTACTCTTTAAAATATTAAAATCAAATGTCAACAACAACAACAGTAACTGCAGCCGACGTGAACAAGTTGCGTCAAATGACTGGCGCTGGAATGATGGATTGTAAAAAAGCATTAGCAGAAGCTAATGGTGATTTCGATGCCGCTGTAGATTATCTTCGTAAGAAGGGTCAGAAAGTAGCCGCGAGCCGTGCCGATCGTGATGCGAAAGAAGGTTATATTATCGCTAAAACAAATGCAGATAATACAGCAGGTTATTTAATAGGAATTAGCTGCGAAACAGATTTCGTTGCTAAGAACCAAGATTTCGTAAACTTCGTTGAAGCCGTTTTGAATACTGCGATGGAAAATAATCCGGCCGATGCAGAAGCGTTGAAAGCTTTACCAATGGACGGTGTAACCATCAACGATAAACTTTTTGATATGATCGGAAGAATTGGTGAGAAAATTGAATTGAGTTCATACACTAAAATTACCGCTCCTCGTGTTGTGGTTTATAATCACCCAGGAAATCGTTTGGCTTCTATGGTAGGTCTTTCTTCTGCTGCAGCTTCTGCAGATGCTGGAAAAGATGTAGCGATGCAAATTGCTGCAATGAATCCAGTAGCCATCGATAAGGATGATGTGGACAGCACTGTTGTTGAGCGTGAATTGGAAATTGCAAAGGAGTTAAGTCGTCAGGAAGGAAAGCCTGAAGATATGATTGAGAAAATTGCTTTAGGTAGATTGAATAAATTCTATCAAGAAAATACCTTGTTGAATCAAGCTTATTTAAAGGAAGATAAGAAATCGGTTCGTCAATTCTTGGACAGCGTTGAGAAAGGTCTCACCGTTACTGTTTTCAAGAGAGTGCAATTGGGATAAGATTCATCTTAATATTATTTCAAAAGCCGATCTGGAAAATTTCTAGCTCGGCTTTTTTGATTAATAATGGTTAGTCATCTTCCTGAAGTTCCCAGCAAATCATCTACCCCAATTAGCTATAAATCACAAATCTCCTCTTGATTGTATTTATTTATGACTTTATATTGAATTTCAAGTTTTGGATGTTTGATATTACACATTTATAAATTACATTTGTTTTCTAATTTCTCTTCTAATGAACTTCCTAAAATTAAAACTTAAAGTGGTGTCCTTTCCGCTCCTAGTTTAATTAGTGGACAAATAACTACAGTTGCTCAGGATAAACAATTTATTACTAATTCGATGACAGATGTGTCGCAGTGTATAAATACATTGAATTCGGGAAGTCTTGCAACCGCTTTTTACAATTTCACAGGACTCAGCAATGGTTCTGCTGGAAATAAAGTTTGGTTAGAATTACTTAGAGATAAACTGGATAGCCTTGTAGATTTCTCTTCTGTTTATTCACAATGGAAATTAAATTTTAATCAATCATTTGGTTCATATACATGGAATATATCTACTCAACAATGGATAAAAACAGCAAATTCCAATCAAATAATAATTAATTTCCCGTCTTCACCATCACAAATCTCTAATGATTGTCAGATTGAACTATTACAATATTCTGATAATTTATTTTTTATTAATAATGATTCAGTTTTTTTACCAACTAACGTCATGTGTTTATTGAAGAAAAATCAAATAGACATCTTTAGTTTGGTGTTACAAGCATCATATAATCCAACAGGATTTCCAAGCCCTCAAAACCTAGATGTAGATATGTATTGTGCTCCGTTTAACTACCATTTTACTGTTAGCCAATTAACACCTACACAATTTAAAGCAATAGGTAATTTGCAATCATCATCTGGATGTGAAACTGCATTTGAAGTAAGAGCTTCATTTGCGAATAATGATTTCGAACAATTTGATATTACTCAAGATCTTAATAATGTTATATTTGAAGTTAGTAAAGATGATCTAATGATTAGTGGTTCTTGGGATTCACATAGTTATTATTCATTTTCGAATCCTTCTTCAACACAACTTAACAGTACAATCAATATTGAAATTTTTTATCAGACTGTTAAGATAGGAGATCTTGACTTTTTTATAAAGATGGTACATCAGAAAATTCCTCAATTTATCATTCGCCATTAATAAGTGATATAAAAGCGATCTTATTACCATATTGGGGTCAATTGTGAAAAAGAAACTATCTTTCTTATTTTTGTGCTTTCTTCTTTACGCGAACCAGTTGCAAGACAGGAATTGAGACAAGCATTCTTACTTTCTTAAAGAGTAATTCATATCAGAATTACCGTAGAGCAATTGCAAAGTTGGTGTCGTTCAGCTATAATTTTTCATGTCAAACGACAAAGACAAGGAAATTACATGATTTAACATTAGGTGTTGACAAGGCAATATTAAATCTAGTAAGTATAAAGTAAGGACGTATTTGGGAGCTACTCAATTCCACATACAAATTACAAAGCGGGTAGGGTTATTTATTGGCGCTACTTTTCTCCGCTTTCACCCGCCCCCCCCCCCGGCGCGGCGGCATTCATTACTAATTAATGCTTATTCTAGTAAAATTATGTAAATCCATGAAAGTTCAATCGTTTAATCGATACCTTTTTAAATTGGAGAAGTTTAACTTTTTTTATTGATTCTATTATCTAGATTTAATCACTATTCAAAAATATAATATATTAGAATGTCTATCTCCACCACCATCTCGCGACTACAATCTCTATCACTATCGAAAATCATCGAAGAATTCGGAACCCCATTATATATTTATGATGGAAACAAAATCGTTTCTCAATACAAACGATTGAATGATGCATTTTCTGGAGTGAAGTTGAAGGTGAAGTATGCGTTGAAGGCCTGTAATAATATTAATATTCTTCGCTTGTTGTTAAAACAAGGATCAGGATTGGATGCTGTTTCTATTCAAGAAGTACAACTGGGATTGATGGCTGGATTTTCTCCTTCCGAAATATTGTTTACACCCAATAGTGTTGCCTTCGATGAGTTAGTGGCCGCTGTTGAATTAGGTGTGCAAGTAAACATCGATAATATCTCCCTCCTCGAACAGTTCGGACATAAGTACGGCAGTTCTATTCCATGTTGTATTCGTATCAACCCGCATATTGTCGCAGGCGGAACATCGCATATTCAAACCGGACATATCGATTCTAAGTTTGGAATTTCGATTCATCAAATGCGTCACGTCTTACGCATCATTGAAAAAGAAAAATTGTAGTGAACGGTTTACACATGCATACTGGAAGTGATATCCTCGACTCAGGTGTATTCGTGCGCGCTGCCGATTTGCTTTTCGACGCTGCGGTTAGTTTTCCTGATTTAGAATTTTTGGATTTCGGAAGTGGATTCAAGGTTGCTTACAAAGAAGATGATGTTACCACCGACGTGGAGGAATTAGGAAAAGTAATTACCGAAAGGTTCCACAGCTTTTGCAAAGAGTATGGAAGAGAATTAGAACTTTGGTTTGAACCAGGTAAGTTTTTAGTAAGTGAATCAGGCGCATTGCTCGTGAATGTAAATGTGATCAAGCAAACAACGGCCACCGTTTTTGCTGGAGTGAATTCTGGACAAAATCATTTGATACGTCCAATGTTTTACGACTCCTACCATCATATTATCAACATCAGTAATCCAACAGGAACACCACGGATTTATTCGGTAGTTGGTTACATCTGCGAAACCGATACGTTTGCGGTAGATCGTAAGCTAAATAAAGTACGCGAAGGCGATACCCTCGCTATCCTCAATGCAGGTGCCTATGGTTTTACCATGAGCAATAATTACAACTCACGGTTACGCCCTGCCGAAGTTTTAGTGTTAGACGGCAAACCACATCTCATCCGTAAAAGAGAAACGATGGATGATATTACTCGCAATATGGTGGAGATTTAATTTGAAGATGTTTCAATTTGAAGATTTGAAAATGAAATGATTTGATTGCGAAGTCTCGCGATTTGAAAATTAGTAATGTCGGAATTCGCTTTGCGATCATGCTTCATAAATTACTTGGGTTGAATTTGAAAGAAAAAGATAGAATTAATTTTTACTAAAATTTATCATAAAAAATCATAATCATCTTAAAAAATCTGCGGCTCATCTCAGTATTATTTGGAATAAAAAATTTATTAATCTAATGTTTTTTAGAATCCATCCCAGAAGTCCTATTCTATGTTCCGACTACTGACTCTAGTAGAGGCTAATGAAGAGGCAACTTGCCAACTTGCCAACTTCCCTCCCGATAGCTATCGGGACTGCCAATTCCTACCAATCCACCAATCCACCAATCCACTAATCCACTAATCCACTAATCCACCAATTCTCAAAGAAAAAGGTTTATTTTGCATTCGATATGAAATACAACCGCATCCTACTCAAACTCTCAGGTGAAGCCCTCATGGGTGATAAACAATATGGTATTGATACTCAGCGATTAGCACAATATGCTGCTGAAATAAAGACCATTGCCGATATGGGCGTTCAAGTAGCTGTAGTGATTGGTGGAGGAAATATTTTCCGCGGAATGCAAGCAGCCGAAGGTGGAATGGACCGAGTTCAAGGAGATTATATGGGGATGTTGGCTACTGTTATTAATTCAATGGCCCTCCAAAGTGCGTTGGAAATTAGTGGAGTACTAACGCGATTACAGTCAGCCATAAAAATGGAAGCTATTTGCGAACCTTTTATTCGTCGCCGTGCTGTTCGACATTTAGAAAAAGGAAGAGTGGTCATTTTTGGTGCGGGAACAGGAAATCCATATTTCACTACGGATACTGCAGCTTCATTGAGAGCCATTGAAATTGAAGCCGATGTAATCCTTAAAGGAACTCGCGTTGATGGTATCTATACCGCCGATCCGGAAAAGGATAAAACGGCAACTCGTTATTCAACCATCACTTTCTCGGAAGCTTATTCAAAGAATCTACAAGTAATGGATATGACCGCCTTCACGCTCTGCCAAGAAAATAAATTACCCATCATCGTTTTCGATATGAACAAAGCCGGTAATCTTACCAAGGTGGTAAAAGGCGAAGAAGTAGGAACGTTGGTGACGATCTAAGCTGCCGCCCTCGAGTTCCCTCAGGCTGCCATCGACAAGCTACCATCGACAAGCTCAGGCAGTATCGAAAGTTGGCTGAGGCACTCGATGCCAACACAAACCGCCCTCGAGTTTCCTCAGGCGGCATCGACAGGCTACCTTCGACAAGCTACCTTCGACAAGCTGCCATCGACAAGCTGCCATCGACAAGCTGCCATCGACAAGCTCAGGCAGCACAGGCAGCACAGGCAGCGCAATTTCGTGTATTAGCGTATTCGTATAATTCGTATTTCGTATTTTCGTATCGATTCGTAATTCGTAACCATAATGTCAGACATCAAATCCATCCTCGCTAACATGGAGGATCACATGCAAAAAGCAATCACTCACTTAGAAGTGGAGTTGAATAAAATTAGAGCTGGTAAAGCATCTCCTGCCATGCTCGACGGCGTAATGGTCGATTATTATGGCGCCATGACACCCTTAAGTCAGGTTGCAAGTATCAACACACCCGAAGCACGTACTTTAGTGATTCAACCCTGGGAAAAAAGTTTGATCAAAAACATCGAAAAAGCAATCATCGATTCAAATCTTGGATTAGCTCCTTCAAATGATGGAATCATGATTCGTATTTCAGTGCCACCGCAAAGTGAAGATCGTCGTAAGGACCTTGTGAAGCGTGCAAAGGCCGAGGGCGAACATGCGAAAGTGGGAATTCGTAATTTGCGTCGTGATGCGAACGACAATATCAAGAAATTACAAAAAGCCGGATTGCCCGAAGATCTAGCCAAAGATGGCGAGGCAAAATCACAAAGATAACTGATGATTATATCACCAAAGTGGATAAACATCTGGAAGCAAAAGAAAAAGATATTATGACGATCTAGACGATTGTTGAAATTAATAAAAACGAGAGTAGAACTAAATCTGCTCTCGTTTGTTTTTTATTAAGGTCTATTGAAATCTGCGAACTTATTATAGCGTAGCCTTAGCGCCTTGGCGCCTTAGCGAGAAAAATTAGCAAAGCGCAGCCAGAAGTCAGAGAGAGTCCCGATAGCTATCGGGAGAGTGTGAGAGCGAGGAAAAATACAGTTCCGATAGCTATCTAGAGAGTGTGAGAGCAGAGAAACTTTGCGACTTTAAAGAGATACTTAGCGACGATAAAACTTAGCGGCTCTGCGCCTTAGCGAGAAAATTTAGCGACAAAGAGCAGCCTCAGAGCAATAACAGCATCATAAAAGCCCCCAAAAGACGTTTGAATCACATGAATAAAAGGTAATTTTGTAGCAATGGAAAAATCAGGCTTGGGAAATAAAATGTTGGTAGCAGGTCCGTGCAGTGCCGAGAGTAGAGCGCAAGTGATGCAAACCGCTCATGCCATTGCTGCTAATTATCCAAATGCAATTTTTAGAGCTGGTGTTTGGAAACCTCGCACTCGTCCTGGCTCATTTGAAGGAATCGGGGAAGAAGCCTTGGAATGGTTACAGGAAGTGCGCGCCACGACAGGTATGAAGGTGATTACAGAAGCTGCTAGCACCAAACAACTGGAACTTTGTTTGAAAGCAGGATTGGATGCTATTTGGATTGGAGCAAGAACTACGGTGAATCCATTTTTAGTGCAAGAACTCGCCGATGCATTAAAGGGTACATCCATCAACGTTATGGTCAAAAATCCGATCCACCCCGACATTAGTTTGTGGAGAGGAGCGATTGAACGCATTCAGGAATCGGTGAACTCAGAGATCATCGCTGTGCATCGTGGTTTTCATTCTTTTGAAACATCCGAGTTTAGAAATCATCCGCGTTGGCAAGTACACTTTGAAATGAAATCGTATTTCCCCGATTTAAAAATGATTTGCGATATCAGTCATATTGCAGGTGCCCGCCCACTTGTTGCAAAGTGTAGCACAAGAAGCGTTAGACTTAGGCTACGATGGATGGATGATCGAAACACATATTCATCCCGATGCTGCGTTGAGTGATGCACAACAGCAAATCACCCCAGCCCGACTCCACGAACTCATTCAAAATTTGGAGCCGCGTTTACCGTCTCCTATCGATGCCATGAGTATTGCGCAGTTGAAAAATTGGAGAGATGAAATTGATCGATTGAATGATGAAATTTTAGTGTTGTTAAAAGAACGCTTGCATTATTCGTCAATGATTGGTGAATTAAAAAAAGAAAAGAACGTTTCTATTTTTCAACCTGAAAGATGGAAAACAATTTTAGATGAAATGAATCGACGTGGAATAGATTTAAATATTAACGATGGATTTATTCGCAATCTTTTTATTCAAATTCATGATGAATCGGTACGCATCCAAGCAGAAATAATAAATCGCGAAGAGAAAAATGTTTCTTGATTTAATTCTAGTTAAAATTTATTCAGCTTCTTTTTTATTCTTCTGTTGCAGTTTCTATTGCTTCTTGATTGAATTGAACAAAATTTATAGAGGGTAAAATTACAGGTGGTATACCTGCTTGTAACGTAATGTTGCTAATAAAGGATCTAACATAAGGAAAACCTATTGCCGGTGCAGAAATTCTTACAAAAGATGATTCGAGAAATTCATCGGTAATTTCTGAATCGCATTCAAAGATTGCGTGATATTCAACTTTAATACTTACCCATTCCTCGGATTGTGAATTTTGCGAAATCAGATTTATTTTAAAATTAATTCCAAAGGCATTAACTGAATTAAGAAATCTCAAATTTTGAATTGTTAAAGAAAAATTAGGTTGGAATTCTATTTCGTTTTGTTTCGAAATTTTCATTTCAACTAATGGTGCTTTAAAATTCTTTAATCTTAATGTTCCCTGAATTTTTTTGTCGTTCATGCTGCAAGTTCAAAATGACTTTCTGTATCATTAATATTTGTTGTACAACTATTAATTTTACATTCAACTATAATTAAATTTTGAAATCGTTCTACGAACTTTGAATCTCCCATATCAACATTTGCAAAGTAATTATTGTAAGTCTGAGCATGTTTAATATCATCACAAATGGTAATACCTTCATCTAAGACAATATCCCAATTGCCCAATCTTGCAAAATAATCACTTACAGAAATTCCGTCAAAACCTATGGAATTGACAAAAGAAACATCATCAATTATTTCTTCATTTGAAGCATTCTCTAAATATTGCTTCAACAAGTCAAGAATATTATTATTGTTTTTCATAGATTATGAACATCACTATTCTAAATGAACGTAAGATTCAATAGGAATGTTTCGTTTCTCAAAGATACAAATAATAAAGAATGGGTTAATTTCCATAAAATTCTGATTTTCAGATAATTTTAACACATCTCCTTTTATATATTTTTTTGAATCGTCTGCAAATCTAACCATTTTGAATGGAAAAACTCCGTTTATCTTTTTGTTTAGATGTCTGTAATAGTATAAATATTGATGTAGCTTCCATTCTTCGCACTTTTCTTTCAAACTTTTTTTAGTTTCATTAATCATATTTTTAAACAAATGAAGATGTTGAATATTGCCTATTAAGTCCAATAAAGAATTATCGTCATAAGTTAAATTAATGTCGACTTTAAAAATTCTATATTCAAGGCCTTTTTCTTTATATCTCACTTTTCCAAACCATTTGGCAGCTTTTATATTATCTTCCCAAAAATAATAACCACTTCCAGCGAAAGGTGGCTTTAATAGGACTTGACCATACTGATTTTTGTAAGGGCTATGTATTGGGCCTTTTTTAAGTCTTTCTAGAATCGTTTCTTGTGTTTTTTGAATTGTTTGATGACCTATAGTTTTATACATTATATTATTTTGATAATTAATTAAACTAATTTTTTAAACAATATTGAAATCAAATAGAATTTTTTCTTGTTTTTTTTAAAATAGTAAAAGACCAACTTAGCAAATAAAGTATAAATCTAAGAGGGTAGGCTACTGAAAAAAGGAAAATGGCACTCCAATAAATAGTATCATTTATGTTTGTAGTTGAGTAAATTCTATTTTTTGTATCTTCAAGTTCTAAGCTTTTTTCTCCCAAATCCTTCACATGTTTTTTAAATAAAATCCAAGAGTCACTTTTAGAAGTAATTGGAAAATATTCTGCATCGGTTACGTCCGATAAGAATTCAGAAACATTGTTTATTGGGATATCGTAAACATTGGTGTCAATTTTTATTGGTATTGAAAAGTTATTGGCACTTATAAATTTGGTTGAGGATTTTGTTCTTATAAATTTTGCTGTGGGATAATGCTTAATGAATGAGATTAAATCTAAAACGTAAACATCTACTGTATCTTCATTATATAAATAAATACAAGTATCAATAGGGGTTTCAAAATTGACTTCGAGTGAATCAATAAACTTATATTCAGAGTTTATTCTTTCCTTTAAATTTTCAGTTCGAGATTCATAATAGATAGTGCTTAAAATCATGAATAGACCAATGATCGCAATAATTATACAACACGAAAAAAGTATAATTATCTCTTTTGCAAAGATTAGTTTTGTTTTCTCGGATATCGTTTTCATAAGATTTAATTATTGTATCAAAAGTAATTAAATTCGCGGATTAATTTTTTATGTCATATTTTTTAAAAAATGGCAAGAAGTTTTCAATAATGATTTAAAATGGTTTGTTGTTTTAACAATGCAGATGTGCCTAATGCCAAACTTAAAAATTGTCGAACCATAGATCATGTTCAATTGCTATTTTTAATGAAGAAAAAGGGGGAGAAAGCCTGTTTATATCACAATTGCCCTCTAAATATATTTTATGCTGTATTTGAAAACTCTTATATTCTCTCAGCATTATTTTTTGTATCCTAGCCTGAAGTTTGATTTGCTCAGGAAAAAAATCTTTTACTTTAGATTGTATTTCGTGGAAAGAAATTAATATTTCGTTGCAGTTATCATCGTTTAATTCCATGTTTTTCACATCATCAACTAATTTTAATAAGCCTTCTTTTTTCATATTTTACTTAGTTAGTTTTATAGGTAAAAGTAGTGTTGATTGATAAATCTTCTTCTGTTCTCATAAAGATTTTGTTGAGCTAGTACCCGCTTTTTATACCATTTTAATGCACTAAATTGATCATCTAAAATTTCATTTTTAGCCCCATTTTGATCCTAAATGCGTCCGATAATCATTTTAAATATATCAAAATCAATAATTTAAAAATATATTTCCTTATTTAGAATGATTCTAAATATCTTTGCGACCACCAAAAAAATAGTCATGAAATTATTGATCAATCTATGCGCTCTACTATGTTTATTCGTACTTCCGGCAAGAGCGCAGTTTTTAACTAGGGAAGACTCCTTAAATGCAGGATTAACTCCCAATGGTAAGAACGTAATTTTATCTGGCTATGGTGAAGCAAAATATTCTTATGATGAAAATTATAAAACAGCAACAGCTAGTTTAACTCGTAATGTGTTGTTTGTTGGATATCGATTCAATAGTAAAATAACTTTCTTTTCTGAAATTGAAATTGAGAATGCAAAAGTAGATGCGAATGGCGGTGAAATTGCTTTAGAACAATGTTTGCTTAAATTTGATTTGAATCGTAAACATTCTTTATTTGCCGGTTTAATTATTCCACGCATTGGTGTTTTAAATGAAAAACATTTGCCAACTACCTTTAATGGTAATGATCGACATATTGTAGAACGAATGATTATTCCGAGCACATGGCGTGAACTGGGTGTTGGATATTATGGATCGAGTAATTTTATTCCGGGGCTGAATTGGAGTGTTGGATTGATGAATGGATTGAATTCAGAAGGTATTGTTGGATCTTCTGGTATTCGTGATGCGCGTTATGAAGGTAGAAATGCGTCTGCTTCCAATATGGCTACTACCGCTTCTCTCTTATATTATTTTTCAGATTTTCGCTTTCAAATTTCGGGATATTATGGAGGTTCAGTAGGATTAACACCCCGAGCTGCAGATTCTTTGGGATTGGATTCAGGACCTTTCGGTACTCCGGTAACGTTAGGTGAAGCAAATATACAATATCGGAAAAATGGCATCACTATAAAAGGATTAGGTACTGTCGTATCCATTAAAGATGCGGAAAAATTAAATACTGCTTATGCCAGCAATGCTGCCGAATCGATGTACGGATATATGGTGGAGGTAGGTTATAATTTATTGGAGTCCACAAAATGGAAAAATAAACAACTTACAATTTTCTCCCGTTATGAAGCACTTGATTTGATGAATAGTATTCCTGAAAATGGGATTGATGATGATTTGTATAATCAAAAGTATTTGATCATTGGACTTACCTACATGCCAATGCGTGGTGTAGCTGTAAAGTTCGATTGCACACACGTGGAAACGGGAGATCCAAATCCGAATCTTATTTTTAATCCAAGTCCAAACGCCCCAGCTTACCTTCCTAAGAATAATTTTTATCAGTTAGGTATCGCTTATAGTTTTTAAGATGGAGTCAAGAAGAAAATTTATTAAAAATTCTTGCTCCTTCTGCGTAGCAGTAGCCAGCTTGGGTGCTATGTCTAGCTTAATTTCAAGCTGTTCGACGTTGGATGTTTACAAGACAGAACTAGTCGATCAAATAATCCAAGTACCTGAAAATATTTTTCTTGAAAATGAAAAGGTGAAAATTATTAGAACAAATAAAATTGATTTTGATATTTTATTAATTAAGAAACCAGAACAAAAGTATTCAGCATTATTGATGAAATGCTCCCATCTCGACAATGCATTAGTCGCAAACACCTCTGGACTCACTTGTAATTTGCATGGTAGCAAGTTTAATTTTAATGGGGATGTGCTAGCCGGTCCAGCAATAAACCCACTCACTCAATTTAAAACAAATACACATAATCAAATCATACAAATAATAATCACATGAAAAATTTAAAAGTAATTATTCCCATTTGTTGTTTAGTTTTTATCACTTCTTGTGAGAAGGATAATGATGATAATAACTCCACAACGAGTTTGAGTAATGAGCAAATTCAAAATAATATTTTGCAAGATTTTAGTCAGCATATTGCATTAGCTACGTATCAGGAAATGGAAAACAAGATGAATAGTTTTTATTCAGCTTGTCTAAGTTTCGATGGAACGCAAAATCAAACTAACCTCGACAATGCAAGAAATGCTTGGAAGGATGTTAGAGGTACATGGGAGCAAAGTGAAGCTTTTCTTTTTGGCCCAGTGTCTACAAATAATATTGATCCAAGTACCGATACATGGCCAGTTGATTATGCTTCTTTAGATTCTTTATTAGCTACTGGAAATGCATTTACTCAATCTTTTGTAAATAGCCTCGGTGACGAATTAAAAGGATATCATCCTGCTGAGTATTTATTGTGGGGCACAAATGGAAATAAAGCTCCGGGCGCATTTACTTCTCGTGAAAGAGAATATTTAATTGCCCTGTCAGCCGATTTGCAAATAAAAGCAACTTCACTTCGTGCAAGTTGGGATCCTTCTGTGGTTGACAATTATTCGGAGCAAATTGTTGAAGCTGGTAATGTGAATAGTATTTACCCATCACAAAAAGCGGTATTCGAAGAATTGGTAAATGCCATGATAGGAATTTGTGATGAAGTGGCAAACGGAAAAATTTATGATCCATTTACCGCATTAGATCCATCACTAGAAGAGTCTCCTTTCAGTCAAAATTCTTTAATCGATTTTAAAAACAATATCCAGGGTGTGAAGAATGTGTATTTCGGAAAGTATAATGTGGATGGTTCTGGCTTGAATGATTTTATTTCTAAAAATAATTTAGCATTACACAATTCCATCTCTACAGATATTGAAAATGCATTAAATTCTTTTAATGGAATTACGGTTCCTTTTGGTCAAGCAATTTCTAGCCAACCTACTCAAGTGCAAAATGTAATTAATCAAATTAATACACTGAAATCAACACTTGAATTGGAATTACTTCCATTCATTCAACAGAATATTACCAATTAAAATGAAGAATCTTTATATCGTTTGCCTCTTATTTTTTTCAAGTATCATCATGTTCATCAGTGCTTGTCGAAAGGCTGATGATTTTGATGAGTCGATGATGGATGAACGACTTTCAGGTGGTTCGCAAACGGTTTTTTCAGAAGGTGTTGGTGCTTTTTCAGCAGCGTTTCCAACACTTTCTGGCGATCGTTTAGATTTTCATGATTTGGGTGATGCCCATTTTGAAGCAACGTTCATTTCTTCTCCATCTCCTCAATTTCAAGGGTTAGGTTCCATTTACAATAGTAATTCTTGTGTTAATTGTCATATTAATGATGGTAGAGGGAAACCTATTTTAGGAAATGAAGCGCTCTCCAGTATGTTGTTTCGAGTGAGTGTTCCTGGAGTAGGTGATCATGGAGAACCTCTCGGAGCTCCGGGTTTCGGAGGGCAATTGCAAGATAAAGCCATTTTTGGTATCCAGCCTGAAGCGGGTGTGCAAGTAACATGGAATGAATCTTGGTTTTATTTTGATAATGGTGATTCGGTTTCATTGCGATCGCCAAATTGGAGTTTTGTAAATTCATATTTGCCATTATCAGCAGGATGGATGTACTCCGCTCGCGTATCGCCTCCGTTGCACGGACTTGGATTGTTAGAGGAAATCGACGAAAATACCTTGAAATCTTTTGCCGACGAAAATGATGATGATGGAGATGGAATCTCAGGTAAATCCAATCTTGTGTGGGATGAGAAATCGAAAAAAATGATGATTGGTCGATTTGGATGGAAATGTGAAGCACCTACATTAGATCAACAAGTAGCAGGCGCTTACAATGAAGATATGGGGATTACTAGCTATATCTTGAAAAGAGAAAGTAGTTACGGACAAATTCAATATGATCAGTTGGGAGATGAGCCTGAAGTACCCGATAGTATCATTAATGCCGTTATATTTTATGTGCGAACACTTGCAGTGCCGGCGCGTAGAAAAGTAACGGACGCTATGGTAAAGCGCGGGAAAGCATTATTCACACAGGCGAATTGTTCAGGCTGTCATCTTCCAACTATTCGTACGCGAACCCATGTTGCTTTTCCAGAAGCATCGAATCAAATTATTCATCCTTACACCGATTTGCTTCTACACGATATGGGTACCAGACTCTCTGATAATCGGCCAACGTATACCGCGAGTGGTTCAGAATGGCGCACACCACCTTTGTGGGGTATTGGATTAACACAAATTGTAAACGGTCATAATTTTTATTTACACGATGGTCGCGCAAGAAATCTAATGGAAGCTATTCTCTGGCACGATGGAGAAGCAAAAAACTCTATTGATTTTGTAAAAGCTTTGAGTACTTCTGACCGAAATGCACTGCTTGCTTTTGTTAAATCGTTATAAATGATATAGAGTGAAAGTATTTTTTTCAATTCAAATAAGTTTGACTTTTTATGCTGGCGTGAACCATTTCGTTGACGTCAACGAAATGGTCTGAACCTATTTTTATAGTGTTTCCAGTCTGCTTTTTTGAGTGGTTGAAATTTTGTAAAATTGAATCGAATTAAATGTTGTCATGGCTCTATAAAATCTCCAAAAAAGGGAGCCAACTTAAAGAGTAAACCTCTCTTTAAATCCTTTTTCAATTGACAACTTCATTTCCCTTTCAATTTATTCTTCGGAATCTCCTTATTAGAATTTTTTACATTCCTTTCTAATTTTTTAATGTCTTCTTCTATTGGTAAATCTTCAGGAATAATATCACTTTTTCCGAGTAGTGTTCGAATATCTTTATTATTTTTAATATGCTCCTCGGTTATTTTCTTTTCCCCAAGTAGATCATCTTTCTTCACATTAAAATTTGTAATTTCTGTTGCGAGTTGCTTAGCAGTAATAGTGATAGTAGGTAAAAAATCAGCTAGCGGACGATTTACAGAAATACCAAGTTTGCGTTTCATATCACTCGTACTATTTCCACCAAAAAGTGCCCAATCACCTTTACTTCTTATAGAAGCAAATCCTTTATTATCCACTCCTCTTTCAAAAATATTTCTTGACAGCTCTGTTTCTGCAGCAGCCAACTTTTCCCTTGCTTGCAATCGTTCATTAAGTTGGATGCGTTCTTCCAACAATTCTTGTTTGCGTGTCTGAATAGCAAAATAACTCTGTGCAAATGCTATTTGTTCTTTCTTCGGGTCGCCATTTTGTGCGATAAGATAGCATGCATATCGTGTAAGCATAATATCACTCTGTTCTCGCACTGCTCCAGAGCCAATTGGAACCATATTGTTGACGTCAACGAAATGGTCTAAAACAGGTTCTTTATTGGTTTTGCAGCTGTCTTTTGCTTTTTCAATGATGTTTAAAAAATTTCGCCAATCGGAATATCCAAGTAGTTCTTGTAATTCACGTGCCATCCAATATTCGATGTCGTCTTCGATGTAGGCAAATGCTTCAAAGGATTTGTTCAATTTAATTATTTTGTCCTTTTCCATGTGTAATGTAATTTTTTTTAAAATGAGTTGATTAAAGAATTAAAGAAAAATATTGTTAGTTTTTTAAAAAGGATTCAATTCAAAGGTTTTCCTTCTCATCAAATCCTTTTTATCAATTGCAAATGTTATTTACGCAAAGCGTTTCGCCACTTCATCCCAGTTAATGACATTCCAAAATGCAGTCATATAATCGGGACGACGGTTTTGATAGTGGAGGTAATAAGCATGCTCCCAAACATCACATCCTAAGAGTGGTGTTCCTTTCACCTCAGCGATATCCATTAACGGATTATCTTGATTTGGTGTTGAGCATATTTCTAATTTTCCAGCACTGTTTTTAATCAACCAAGCCCATCCAGAACCAAATCGTGTAGCCCCAGCAGTGTTGAACTTCGTTTTGAATTCATCGAAACTACCAAATGCAGCGTTGATCGCATCGTTAAGTGCTCCTGTCGGTAAGCCGCCACCGTTAGGCTTCATCACCGACCAAAACAAATCGTGGTTGTAATGTCCACCGCCATTATTTCGAACAGCCATTGGAAATTTAGAAATATTTTTGCAGATTTCTTCAATGCTCATTTTTTCTGCATCGGTGCCTGCAATAGCACCGGTGAGATTATTAACATAAGCTTGATGGTGCTTGCTATGATGAATCTCCATGGTGCGCGCATCAATATGAGGCTCTAAAGCAGCATAATCGTAAGGAAGGGGGGAGAGTGTAAAAGACATGATTTTTATAGGTTTTATTTAATTAGAATAGCAAAATTAAGAAGAAAGTGTTTACCGAAGGGCTATTTTTAGGGAAGGTTTGGTAAATATGGACTATTTGTCTAAATTTCTATGTTTTAGTCGCTTGTAAACACTTGTAGTCGACTAATAACGGTTATTTTTAAGGCAGAGCCTAAAAATATTTTTTTCTTTGCCACCCCCATATCGGGATTATTTCTAAATTTCAACCATTAAATCAAAACCCATGAAAAAACTACTATTTACTATTGCCACTGTCCTCACTGTATTATTCAGTGCTTGTAACAAGAATGAGGAATCAAATCAAGAAGAACAAGAAAATGTTCTCGTGGAAAAATCAAATCCCGAATCGGTGCCACTAGGGAATTCGTTGGATAAATTAAAACTGGATCAAATGATTATTTCTACCCTTGAATCAAAAAACGATTTTCATTGGGAGGATGTAGATATGAAAACGCTTTGGAGTGCCATCGTAGAGAGCGATCAGAGTGTGGCTATCGGTTATCAACCTGCCAACGCTGGTGATATCAGTTCAAAAATACATACGGTGAACGTGCAAGCTGGTGCCTATAAAAAAGTTCATGATGACTTGAAAAAGATGATTTTAGAAGAGTTGAATAAAACTACTGGCACCTCCATTAAATGGAGTGATATTCTAATTGAAGACGATCCAATACTTCCTATTTTAACGCTCCGATTAACTGATAAAACGGTTTTGACTAAGCTTAGAAATTTGCAGAATGTACGTTATCTCGAGCCCATGGATTATTGGCCCAATGATGTAAATCGAGCGGGTTCAGGATGTGATGGATCATTTTATGGTTTAAGTACGAGCGATTATACAACGGTAACCCCCGGTGCTCTGGTACCATGGAATTTTAACAATCAAAATATTCCTGCTGCATGGAATGCAAGTCAAGGAGAAGGAATCACCATTGGTGTTATTGATGCCGGATTAAGTACTGCTCAATCGCTTTTGGGTTCTCTGTTTAACAACGGAGATTCAAATGTTGGGCGTTCGGTTTCTACAGATTATACCTTAGGAACGAGTGCGTATAATTCGTGCACACATGGTACAAGTATGTGTGGATTGGCAGCAGGTCCAAGGAATAATCAAAATGCTACTACTGGAGTTGCTTATAAAAGTGGTTTGCATTTTATTCGTGCTGCTAATGATGTGGTGCTAGATGGATCTTCGGAAAAAACAGCAACCAAGAATGCTTTTATAAAAATGGGTAATCGTTCCGATGTGCGAATTATTTCTTTAAGCATGGGAACTCCATTCTCAAGCGGCGTGTTAAAAGATGGTGCTGACTATGCAAATAATTTAGGTAAAACAATTTTCGCTGCTGCCGGAACTTCTTATAGTTGGACCAGTTGGTGGGGTGTAATTTATCCTGCCGCTTACTCAGCTTGCATTGCAGTTACTGGAGTAAAAGAAAATGGAAGTAAGTGCGCTTCTTGTCATGATGGAAGCTCCGTGATGTATACCATTACCATGGAAAGAAGTTCAAATTCTAGTCGCAATTCATTAAGTCTGGCACCTTCTGGAAGTACACCAACCTATATTGGTGGTAGCTCTTGCGCCACAGCCACAGCTGCAGGTATAGCAGCGCTGGTATTAAGTACAAAACCAAACATGAACAAAGCCCAATTGATGACTTGCTTAACGAATACTGCACAGTTTTATCCTGTAAAAAATAGCAGTAAAGGTTATGGTAATCTCAATGCATCGTCAGCAGTGAATTATGCCATTGCGAATTATTAAATTAATCTAGCGTATAGATAATTTATAAAATAGTGTTTTATAAATGTTAGAAGGTGTATTCATTCGAGACTTTGTTCAAGATGACAGAAAAAATGTTCTTGAATTGTTTCGAATGAATACACCTACTTTTTTTTCACCCGAGGAAGAAGATGATTTAATTTATTATTTGGATAATGAAATCGAGAAGTACTTTGTGGTGCAATTGGATGAAAAGATAGTAGGTTGTGGTGGAATAAATTTTAAAGATGATGGTGCGATCGGTTTGTTAAGTTGGGATTTTTTACACCCGCAGGTTCAACGCCAAGGTGTTGGAACCATTTTGTTGAAGCATCGAATTAACATTTTAAAGTCGATTCCGACTGTGAAGAAAATAAAAGTGAGAACTTCACAACATGCCTATACCTTTTATGAAAAAGGAGGATTTGAACTCATCGAGAAAGTAAAAGATTATTGGGCAGTTGGGTTTGATCTTTATTTGATGGAATATAATTAGGGCTTGCTGAATAAGTAAACGATTTTGCAGCATCGCAATTTATTTTCCAATGACCTTGTTGAGACAAGGCATGCCTTGTCTCAACAAGGATTCTCTCTCTATAAATAACACGTCGTCTTAGAGGCAGGTCATACCTGTCTCTAAGACGACGTGATCTAAAATTTAATGGATTAATTTCAATAATATCCCGATAAAATATAAAGTATGGTGCACGGAATTATTTTAAATTTTACTATTTTGATTGCACGAACGTACTTGAAAGGAATATTTAATGTTATAATAAATCAAATTCTTATTACTTATTAAGTAGACCTTAATTACATAAAATATTGTTATCAGGAACAATCCTTGGAGAGCGTGAAAATTAAGTACTGAATAATGCAACCGAATGGCTTAGCGGCTTCTTCGGCCTCTGCGAGAAATTTAAGCGAAATGAAATGCGAAGAGAAAAGCGAATAGAAACTTTGCGACTTAGCGGCTTTGCGAGAAATTTTTGCGAAGAAGATAAATCAACGATTCTTTAACACTTCTTTAAAAACATTTTCATACTGGTCAGCTATTTTTTGCCAATTGTATTCTCTTTTTATTTTCTCGAGTTGAGTATGAATGTATAATGTTCTAGTTGATTCTAACTTGGCTTTATTTTCCAAAAGAGAGGCTATTGCCTCGGGTGAATCATAATACCATGCCTGATCACCTAATACATTTCGGTTAAATAAATTGTCGTGCGAAATGATGTATGCACTAGAAGCCATTGCCTCTAACAATGATGGATTTGTGCCACCAACAGAATGTCCATGAAAATAATACCGACCAAAATAACGAAGATTATTTAAATGATCTTGATTGTAAATCCCACCCATAAAACGAATATGAGAACTTGATTTATATTTCTCTTTCAGGTATTCACCGTAAGGAGTATGATGTTTTCCAATGACTAAGAAAGGGATTTTTTCTCCAGATAATACAATACCATCCAATGTAATTTCAATGTTGTTTTCTTTTTCTAATCGAGCCACCAATAAATCATATTGCATTGCTTCTACACCATAAGAACTTAGTACAGTTTCGTTTGGTGAATTGAAAATCTCTGCACCATAAGCAATGAAAGTAGAATCAAGTTTATATTCACGTTGTAAATAATTTTTGATTTCACCATTGTCGCTAATCAAATGATCGCTATACCGTGCACCCAATGACTCAAACCACTTAGCTAATTTTTTTACCAGATCATTCCACTTATCCCGTTTCCATTCAAGTCCATCCATATTGGTGACCAAAATGCTTTTACGTTTTCGTAAGAATGGAAAAAATAGGGATGCGGTAGTATATCCTAGAACCAACAAAATGTCGCATTCTGATTTTATCGCATGACGCATGCATTTGTAATCATAAATAAAATTCCCAACGGTTCCTATTTGCTTTTCGGGATTCCATTGCTTGATAATTTTTACACCATGAAATTCATCTTTATCATACTCATGATAATCGGGACTATATACACTTACTTCGTGTCCGGCTTTCACAAGTAATACCGCTAAATTTTCCGCGCATTGCTCAAACCCCCCATAGTTATTTGGAATTCCTCTTGTACCCGTGATAGCAATACGCATTGATTGTATTTATTTTTGACTTAATTATTATTCAATAAATTTATTAATCACTCCGCTTCTAGATTCTAGATTCTCGACTCTATCTCGCTAGCTTCTAATTCTAAGCCTCGCGCTTCTAACTTCTGCATCCAGCATCTAGCTTCCGCATTCCCACATTTAGCAAGAAACAGCTCTAGTATCCAGCATCCAGCACGCCAACACCGCTAGAGCTCAACGTCAACATCCCATCCTTGTGCTTTCAACTCATGCACATTTTGTTGACGATCAACAAAACGATAACCTGCCTCCGGTGCCGTCATATGACCAATGATGCTAATTGCTGCTCTATCTTTTATCTTTTCATATTCCGCAAGTGAAAGCGTAAAGAGTAATTCATAATCTTCACCGCCATTTAATGCAGCCACCGTTGGATCCAATCCTAGTTCTCTTCCAAGCTCTGAAGTTAAATGGTCGATTGGAATTTTTTCTTCATAAATCTGGCAACCTGTTTTCGATTGCGTACATAAATGCATCAACTCAGAAGCAAGTCCATCTGAAATATCGATCATACTACTTGGCTTAATAAACCATGTTTCGAAACGTTGAATGATATCTAAACGAGCTTCCGGTTTTAATTGTCGCTCTAATAAATAATCGTATCCTTTTAATTCGGGTTGTGCGCCTGGATTTTCTAAAAATATTTTTTTCTCACGATTCAATAATTGTAATCCCATATAAGCTGCACCTAAATCGCCTGTCACACAAATCAAATCATTTTCCTTAGCACCATCTCTGTAAATTAATGCATCTTCCTTAGCATGCCCAATGGCAGTGATGCTGATGACTAATCCACTTTTTGATGAGCAAGTATCGCCACCAACTAAATCAACCCCATATCTTTCACAAGCTAATTTTACACCTAACATTAACTCTTCCACAGCTTCCAATGAAAAGCGATTCGATAGTGCTAAGCCACAAACAATTTGTGTTGGAATAGCATTCATCGCACAGATATCACTAATATTAACGACCACCGCTTTATATCCCAAATGTTTTAATGGCGAATAAGTTAAATCAAAATGTACACCTTCTAATAGCATATCTGTGGTGACTACCGTTCTTCCTGGTCCGTTGTCAATCACCGCCGCATCATCACCAATTCCTCTTAAACTTCCTGGATTTTGTAACGTAACACTTTGTTTTATATGATTGATAAGCCCGAATTCTCCTAAAGTTTCTAATTCGGTACGGTTGTTTTTATTCTCAAACATGATGCAAAGATAGTTTCTATAAATCATCTTCCATGAATGGGATACATCCGTCAGTCCTAAAAGGTGATCAGCCAGACTGGCAATGGAATAAACTTTTTTAATGATGTGAATAATAATAAATTGTTAAATCGGCTCCTTCTTAACATTTATTTTACTTTAGCGCTTCAATTCTATACTATGTCATCATTTGGATTCTTAAAGTATTTCGTTCCTCAAGATCGAAAATTCTTCCCCCTTTTTGATAAGGCGGTTACTAATTTGCATGAGTGCGGACAAGCTATTTATCAGCTTGTTATATGTGAAAAGTCGGAGCGACAACGCTGGTTTAGGAAGATCGAGCAGTTAGAACATGTTGGCGACGAAATCACCCATGAGATCTTTTTGGAGCTGGGAAGAAATTTCATCACGCCCTTCGATCGAGAAGATATTCATCGATTAGTGACTTCTTTTGATGATGTGGTAGATTTTATCCATGGTTCTGCCAAGCGAATGGAACTCTATAAGATTGAAGAATACGATAGCGATATGGTTAAATTATGTGAATTGATTCAACAAAGTACGCAGGAATTAAAGTCGGCGGTTTTGGAGTTGAAAAACATGGATAAGATGCGCGATATCACAGCTTCGTTAGTACGTATCAATAGTATCGAGAATCATGCGGATGATATTTTTGATCATGCCGTTGCTGCACTTTTTGCCAATGAAAAAGATGCTGTGAAAATTATTATGAAGAAAGAAATATTGCATGGTCTCGAAACGGCTACTGATAAGAGTGAAGATGCAGCCAATGTAATTGAATCCATCATTATAAAGATGGCATAGTCGGGCGTATGGAAAACATGCTTATTATTGTTATTGTCATGGCTTTGATATTTGATTTTATCAATGGCTTTCATGACGCTGCGAATTCCATCGCTACCGTTGTTTCAACGCAAGTTTTAAGTCCAGCCGCCGCTGTAGTGTGGGCTGCGTTGTTTAATTTTATTGCGTATTGGATTTTTGAATTAAAAGTTGCTGATACTGTTGCAAAAACTGTTCGACCAGAAAATATAACGCTTATCGTGGTGATGGCTGGATTGCTCGCTTCTATTTTTTGGAACTTGCTTACATGGTGGTATGGAATTCCTTCTAGCTCTTCCCATACTTTGATAGGCGGATTTGCTGGAGCTGGTATTGCACATGCCGGAGGTTTTTGATGCTGTTCAGTATGATAAAATTATGCCTACGGTTTATTTTATTGTTTTAGCTCCCGTCTTGGGAATGATTATGTCATACTTTATTTCCGTGATCACATTGCATGTTGCAAAAAATTCAAATCCATCGAGAGTAGATCGCATCTTTCGGCGATTACAATTACTTTCTTCCGCTGCTTATTCATTAGGACACGGTGGAAACGATGCGCAAAAAGTAATGGGAATTATTGCAGCTGCTATGATAAGTCAGCATGTGATTGCTGATATGCATGAATTACCAGGATGGGTTCCATTGGCTTGTTATTCGGCTATTGCTTTAGGTACGATGATAGGTGGATGGAAAATTGTAAAAACGATGGGCCAAAAAGTAACGAAACTCACTCCCTTCGAAGGGTTCTCTGCCGAAACAGCAGGAGCACTTACTCTCTTTGGAGCACAGCATTTTAAAATTCCGGTAAGCACAACGCATACCATCACCGGATCTATCGTTGGAGTAGGACTCACCAAAAGAATTTCTGCTGTACGTTGGGGAGTAACTCTACAATTGGTTTGGGCATGGGTGCTTACTATACCTATTTCCGCAGCTTTAGCTGGATTGTTTCTCTATATTTTGGAAGCGGTGTTGTAGAATTTAGTTCTTATAGAAATTTTTGTTTTAAGTTCATCAGTGCTTCGTAAATTATATGTCGAAAGCTTCTGGCTGCTAGCTTCTGGCTTCAATGTTCTTGTTGATGTATAGTATTTGTAACGTGGATAATTTTTTTTAACGCAAAAGGCACTAGAGGACACAAAAGATCACAAGAGATTAAACTTTAGTGTACTTAGTGACCTCCAGTGTCTCTAAGAGCAGCTAAAAAAAATCTAGCAGCTAGCAGCTAGCAGCCAGCAGCTAACATAAACTGCTGATAAACAATAGGAAAGAAGCAATCCCAACAAAAAAAACTTTTCCACCTTAGAATTGTTCTAAATAAGCGATTTCGCCGTACCTTTGCAGGAAGAGAAAAACCCATGATTACAGTCACAGAAAAAGCTAAAGAAAGAGCCCTTGAATTAATGGCGAAAGAAAGCCATCCTACCGAATCTTTTATCCGTGTAGGAGTGGCAGGTGGAGGTTGCTCCGGACTCAGCTATAGCCTTGAGTTCGATCATGAGCTGAAACCCGACGATAAACTGTTTGAAGATAAAGGCGTGAAAATCGTTTGTGATAAGAAGAGCTTTCTCTACCTCGTAGGAACACAGCTCGATTTTAGCGATGGTCTTAACGGAAAAGGTTTTCAATTCATCAACCCTAACGCATCGCGCACTTGCGGTTGCGGTGAATCTTTTGCCGTTTAAGAATTAGAGATTATAAAGCTTAAGAAGCGTTCTCCACTAAAGAAAAATTATGTCAGAAGACTTAAAAATATTAGACGAAGTAACCAACTCCGAGTACAAATACGGTTTTGTAAGTAATATCGAAAGTGATAATGCACCGAAAGGATTGGATGAGTCTACCGTTCGATTTATTTCTGCAAAGAAGAATGAACCCGAGTGGTTACTAGAGTGGCGACTGAAAGCTTTTCGTCATTGGCTTACGTTGGAAGAACCTACTTGGGCAAATGTGCATTATCCAAAAATTGATTTTCAAGAAATCATTTATTATTCTGCTCCGAAGAAGAAACCAACCTTGAACAGTTTGGATGAATTGGATCCGGAAATAAAAGCAACGTTTGATAAATTAGGAATTTCACTCATCGAACAACAACGCCTCGCCGGTGTAGCCGTAGATGCTGTCATCGATAGTGTCTCCGTGAAAACAACATTTCGTGAAACATTAGGAGAGCTTGGAATTATTTTTTGTTCGTTCTCCGAAGCAGTTCACGATCATCCCGAATTAATAAAAAAATATTTGGGCTCTGTTGTACCACATACCGATAATTTTTATGCAGCATTGAATAGCGCAGTGTTTAGTGATGGGTCGTTTTGCTATATTCCGAAAGGAGTACGTTGTCCGATGGAGTTAAGTACATATTTCCGAATCAATAGCGCTGGCACGGGTCAATTTGAACGTACATTGATCATCGCCGAAGAAGGTTCTTTTGTGAGTTACCTCGAAGGTTGTACTGCACCTATGCGTGACGAGAATCAATTGCATGCTGCGATTGTGGAAATTGTTTCACATACCGATGCTACTGTGAAGTATAGCACCGTGCAGAATTGGTATCCTGGAGATAAAAATGGAAAAGGTGGTATCTATAATTTCGTAACGAAGCGTGGAATTTGTATGGGTGATCGTGCAAAAATTTCCTGGACACAAGTAGAAACTGGATCTGCAATCACGTGGAAATATCCGAGCGTAATTTTAAAGGGAGATTATTCAGTAGGTGAATTTTATTCAGTTGCAGTAACCAATAATATGCAACAAGCAGATACCGGAACGAAGATGATTCATCTCGGAAAGAAAACGAAAAGTATTATTATCTCGAAAGGAATATCTTGTGGTAAGAGTCAAAATTCTTATCGTGGATTAGTTCGCATCGGAAAGAAAGCAGAGCACGCTCGTAATTTTTCGCAGTGCGATTCTTTACTCATCGGCGATAAATGTGGCGCGCATACGTTCCCTTATATTGAAGTGGGAAATAAAACGGCGAAGGTTGAACACGAAGCTACCACAAGTAAAGTGGGAGAAGATCAAATTTTTTATTGTAACCAACGTGGAATCTCTACTGAAGATGCAGTTAATCTTATCGTGAACGGTTATTGCAAAGAAGTGTTTAATCAATTGCCGATGGAATTTGCAGTGGAAGCTCAGAAATTATTAGCTATCTCATTGGAAGGTTCTGTAGGATAAATTATAAAAATTTTCGCCGCGATCGCTGCTTATCATTGCGTCCGTTGCGCCTGCCCACCGAAACTAAGTGAAGGTGGGTTTAAAAAATTGTAAAAGAGGATACAAATTATATTATGTTATTAATAAAAAATTTACAAGCATCTGTTGAAGGAAAGCAAATCCTAAACGGATTGAATTTGGAAGTGAAGCCCGGTGAAGTGCACGCAATCATGGGACCTAATGGTTCTGGAAAAAGTACGTTAGCCTCCGTGTTGGCCGGACGCGAAGAGTACGAAGTGGAAGGCGGAACCGTACAATTTTTAGGCAATGATTTATTGGATATGTCGCCAGAAGATCGCGCGCGTGCTGGAATGTTTTTGGCATTTCAATATCCAGTGGAAATTCCTGGAGTGAGTAACGCCAATTTTTTAAAGACCGCCGTGAACGAAGTGCGTAAGTCGAAAGGTTTGACTGCTTATGATTCAAAAGAATTTTTACAAATCATGAAAGAGAAAATGAAGCTAGTGGAAATGGATAAAGCCATGACACAACGTTCGGTGAACGAAGGCTTCAGTGGAGGTGAGAAGAAACGTAACGAAATTTTTCAAATGGCCATGTTAGAACCTACCTTGGCTATTTTAGATGAAACAGATTCTGGATTGGATATCGATGCTTTGCGTATCGTTTCCAATGGAGTAAATGCATTGCGTGACGGTAATCGTTCGTTTATTGTGATTACGCATTACCAACGTTTGTTGGATTATATTGTTCCGGATTTTGTACACGTTTTGTACAAAGGACGAATCGTGAAATCGGGAACCAAAGAATTGGCACTCGAGTTGGAAGAAAAAGGTTATGATTGGATTAAAGAAGAAGTTGCTGTAGGCGCTTAAAAAATATATGTCGACAATAACTAAATATCAAACAGCAAGCACCGCTTTCGTTCAAGAAGCGGAGGTGTTTGCCGATTTATACGGGAAAGCTCATCCAACGTTAGCTGCCATCCGTAAACAAGCGATGGTTGCTTTTTCATCACGTGGAATCCCCACCATGAAGCATGAAGAGTGGAAGTATGTAAATTTAACTTCTATCGCGCAAACAGAATATCGTACTGCTAGTCCGGCCGATTCTCAAAAGTTATCTAAGTCCGACATTGAACAATATCGTTATGCTGGTAAGGATGCAATTCTTTGTGTGATCGAAAATGGAAAATTGAATACAGCTGCTTCTACAATGTTTTCAATTCCTGCTGGTGTTCGCATAGGCAGTATCGACGATTTTAGTAGTGACGCTACCGTTATGTCGCAATTATTTACGCATGCATCTTACGAGGAAGAAGCCATGGTAGCCTTGAATACCATGTTGTGTTATTCTCCTATCATTATTAAGGTGGATGCGAAAGTGAAGTGCGACGCAGTAATTCAATTAATCTTCGCAACCGTTCCCGGAGCAGATCCTTTATTGATTCCAGCTCGTGTGTTAGTAGTAGTAGGAGAGCAATCAGAATTTACTGTGGTGGAAAGTTTTCATACACACGGATCGGGTGCTTTAACATGTAACAATATTGTTTCAGAAGTGGTGGTTGGAAAAGCGGCAAGAGTGCATTATGCGAAGGTACAAGTGGAAGGAGAAGAAGCCCAACACATCAATTACCATAAAGTAAATATGGCGCGCGATAGTTTTCAGCATCTAACTACTTTAACGTTGGGTGGTGCTATTGTCAGAAATAATTTAAACATCCGTTTGGATGACGAGCATGTGAATGCTTACTTGAATGGATTATATGTATTGAATCAAAAGCAAGTAATCGATAATCATACGTTGGTGGATCATGCGATGCCTAATTGTTATAGCAATGAATTGTACAAAGGTATTATCGGTGATCAAGCGCAAGGTGTATTCAATGGAAAAATTTGGGTGAGAGAAGATGCGCAGAAAACAAATGCATATCAATCGAACAAGAATTTATTGTTGAGTAATCAAGCTTCCATGAATACTAAACCACAATTGGAAATTTATGCCGATGATGTGAAGTGTAGTCATGGTGCTACTACCGGACAGCTCGACGACGAAGCTTTGTTTTATCTCCGTGCACGTGGTATTGGTGAATCGGTTGCTCGATCATTGTTGAATCATGCTTTTGCTGCGGATGTGATTGAGCAAGTAGAGAATGAAACTTTGCGTGAAAGTTTGATGCAATTGTTAGATGTGAAATTGTCGGCAATGCAGATAGAGGCTTAAATTAATCTGAAGAGAACTTCACTTTTTTTAGAATGGGATGTAACAAATTTCTTCTTTAGATGGATGAACAGAAAAATTGAATAGTGAACAAAAATAAAATGACACCTTTCAACATCAATAAAATTCGTAGCGAGTTTCCGATTTTGTCTGAGAAGGCGCATGGAAAACCGTTGGTGTATTTCGATAATGCCGCAACTTCGCAGAAGCCCAAGGTTGTTATTGATGCGTTAGTGGATTATTACAGTTCATACAATGCTAATATTCATCGTGGTGTACATTTTCTCAGCCAAAAAGCCAGCGCTGCTTTTGATGAAGTGCGTGAGAAGGTGAAAACATTTATTAATGCAAAATCAGAGCGAGAAATTATTTTTGTTCGCGGTACAACGGAAGCAATCAATTTGGTGGCTTCAACCTATGGAAGAAAGAACATCGTGCAAGGCGATGAAATTTTAATTTCTGCCATGGAACATCATAGTAATATTGTTCCTTGGCAAATGTTGTGTGAAGAGAAAGGAGCGATTCTGAAAGTAATTCCCATGAATGAAAAAGGGGAGTTGCTGATGGAGCAATTGCCTGCTTTATTAACCGACAAAACAAAGTTTGTTTCTGTCGTGCATATTTCAAATTCATTGGGAACAATGAATCCAGTAAAGGAAATTATTCGTCAAGCTCACGCAAAAGGAATTCCAGTATTGGTTGATGGTGCACAGAGTACGGCGCATGAACTCATTGATGTACAAGACCTCGATGCTGATTTTTTCACGTTTAGCGGACATAAAATTTTAGGTCCTACAGGTGTTGGTTGTCTCTATGGAAAACTGCATTTATTGGAAGCCATGCCACCCTATCATGGTGGTGGGGAGATGATCTCCTCAGTGAGTTTCGAAAAAACTACTTATAATGAAGTTCCATTCAAGTTCGAAGCCGGAACGCCCAATATTGCGGATGTTATTGTTCTCGGAACGGCAATCGATTATTGGAATCAACTCGATCGAAAAGCTGCTGCTGCTTGGGAAAAGGAGTTGTTGAATTATGCAAATAAATTAATTTCGGAGATCCCTGCCGTTAGATTGATTGGTACAGCAGAAAATAAAGCATCTGTTGTTTCATTTGTGATCGATGGCGTGAATGCACTTGATGCAGGAATGTTTCTCGACACAAAAGGAATCGCCGTGCGAACTGGACATCATTGCACCGAACCCGTTATGCAGTTCTTTAAAATACCAGGAACCCTTCGTGCTTCGTTTATGTTTTACAATACAAAGGAAGAAGTGGAAGCTTTAGCAGAAAATTTAACCAAGGCCATCGCCTTATTGCAACCTCACTCTGTAGCATGAGTAGCATGAACCAAATAGAAGAAGAAATTATTTCCGACTTCGAATTGTTCGATTCGTGGGAGGAGAAATACCATTATATCATTGAGCTTGGACAAAAGTTAGCACCTCTTGACGAAAAGTATAAAATTGATGAGTATAAAATTAAAGGATGCCAAAGTTCGGTATGGTTGAATGGTGAAGAACGCAATGGAAAGATTTACTTCAGCGCCGATAGCGATTCTACTTTTGTAAAAGGTGAAATTGCATTGCTCATGATGGTCTTATCCGGACAAACTCCAGAATCAATCCTTGATGCGAAGTTGGAATTCATCGATGCGCTTGGATTGCGTCAGCACATTGCCGTTACTCGTGCCAATGGATTATCGGCTATGATTAAACAAATGAAAACGTACGCACTTGCTATTTCAAGTGCATCCAAGTAAAAGTGAAAATGACAGAGGCTACGAATACGATGACCGAAACGAATCCCATTCCCGAAATAAAATCATTGCGCGATCGCATCATCGATGTATTGAAGTCGTGCTATGATCCGGAAATTCCAGTTGACATTTGGGAGTTAGGTTTGATTTACGAAATCAATATCAACGAAGGCAATGATGTACACATCATGATGACACTCACCTCACCCGCCTGCCCCGTTGCCGAAACACTCCCTCCCGACGTTGAACAAAAAGTACGAGATATCCCCGACGTAAACACCGCCAAAGTAGAAATCACCTTCAATCCTCCCTGGGAAAAAGACATGATGAGCGAAGAAGCAAGGTTGGAGTTGGGGATGTGGTAAATTTAATTCAGAATGCAGAATTAAGAATTCAGAATTTGTATTCTCTTTTCATACTCTATTGCAAATTCACAAATTCGTAAGATTCGCATATTCGCATATTCGTAATTCGTACATTCGTATCGATTCGTAATTCGTATCCAAAGTACATTCGTAACCCTCAATGATAGAAAATAAAGTAACTAACTCCTCTCTCCTCACTCTCGATCTCGAAGAGTGGTATCCAGAATCAGATATGATGCAGTTGGATATTGCTGATTTGTTAGTGGAAGGATTGTTGTTGCGCGAAAAAGATTTTAGAGCATTTATTTCGGAAAATAATTGGAGCCAATACCAAAATAAACATGTCGCTTTGTTTTGTTCTACCGATGCCATCATTCCACGTTGGGCATGGATGCTGTTGAGTACTTCTTTGCATCCTTATGCAAAAACGATAGTTTTCGGTAATACACAAATATTAGTGGAGGAGTTGTATCGTCAAAAAATTTCTGGCTTGAATATAGAGGACTATCGCGATCAACGTGTGGTGATAAAAGGCTGTAGTAAGAAACCGGTTCCTGTTCAGGCTTATGTTCAATTGACGGCTCGATTGAGTCCAGTAGTGAAAAGCATCATGTACGGAGAACCTTGTAGTACTGTTCCTGTATTTAAGAAGGCTAAGAGCTGACTTTGTTTTGAGTTTTTTAAAAGTGTATCTTCGTTATCTAATCTTATATTCCTTATGAAAAATATCTTGTTTATCCTATTGTTTATTTTGCCGATTGTTGGATATTCACAGGAAAACTCTAAAAAGGATCCAAAGAGTGAGAGAATTTATACTTCTGTTGACATAAATCCTGAATTCCCAGGTGGAGAAGAAGAGTTTTACAAGTACCTTTCTAAGAATATTAAATACCCAAAGAAGGATCGTAGAAAGGGTATCACCGGGAGAGTGTTTTTAACTTTTGTAGTAACTGATGTTGGGGGAATTCGGGATGCTAGAGTGCTACGTGGCGTAAGTAAAGCTATCGACGAAGAAGCTCTTCGTGTAATAAATAGTATGCCAAAGTGGAAGCCTGGGACTCAAAATGGTACGGCAGTAAATGTGCAATTCAATATTCCAATTAATTTTACTTTGAAATAATTGTTTACTGTTCCTCTTGACGATAGGATGTAGTTGAAATTTTTCTACCAGTAACCTTTTTTAAGGAAAAAAACGTTTGTGACCCATCGTAAAAAGGTAAAGTAAACTTATCGTATTGGTTTTTTCTAATTTTTAAGAGTACACAAGGCTATTTTACGCTGGATTTCTCCAAATAGCTTATCTTCGTTACCAAATATAAATGCTATGAAAAAGCTCTTATTTATCCTCATTTGTTTTTTGCCCATCACTGTATTTTCTCAGAATTCTGCAGAAACAAATACTTCGAATGAAAAAATATTTACTTATGTAGAAGAGATGCCTGAATTTCCTGGAGGCGACGAAGCACTTTTCAAATATTTAGCTCAAAGTATCAAGTATCCGAAGGGTACCGCAGATGCAAAAATTCAGGGAAGAGTCTATATAACCTTTGTTATATCAAAAGAGGGAAAAACCGAACAGGTAAAAGTAATGAGAGGAATAGGGACTTCATTCGATCAAGAGGCAATTCGCGTTATAGAAGAAATGCCGAATTGGAAGCCTGGGACACAAAATGGAAAGGCGGTAAATGTCCAGTATAGTCTTCCGATTAATTTTAAATTAGATTAGTTTTTTATGTCCATCTCCCTTGACGAAATCAAACATCCCATCCGAAAGGAAATGGATGAGTTTGAATTGAAATTTCGCAAGGCGATGCAAAGTTCAGTGCCATTGCTTGATCGTATCATGCATTATATCGTGAAGCGAAAAGGGAAACAGATGCGTCCTATGTTTGTGTTTTTATCAGCTGGTGTGAATGGAAGTATTTCTGAAAGTACTTACCGTGCAGCATCGCTCATCGAGTTGTTACACACCGCCACCCTAGTGCACGATGATGTAGTAGATGATAGTAATTTACGAAGAGGATTTTTTTCGATTAATGCCATCTGGAAAAATAAGATTGCTGTGCTCGTTGGCGATTATCTTTTGTCGCGTGGTTTATTACTCTCCGTAGAACACGAAGAATTTGAATTGCTCAAAATTGTTTCAACAGCCGTACGCAAAATGAGCGAAGGAGAATTATTGCAAATTGAAAAAGCAAGAAAGCTCGACATCAACGAAGAAATTTATTACGATATCATCCAAGCGAAAACAGCATCGCTCATTGCCAGCTGTTGCGCAACGGGTGCTTCTTCTGTTAAAGCCGACAAAGAAAGTGTTACACGCATGCATGATTTTGGTCAAGCAGTTGGAATTGCTTTTCAAATAAAAGATGATCTATTCGATTATGAGCAAGCCGAGCATACCGGAAAGCCGCGCGGAATCGATATTAAAGAGCATAAAATGACCCTTCCCCTCATTTATGCATTGAATAATTCCACATCAAAAGACAAACGATTTATCATCAATACCGTGAAAAGCTATAGCGATGATAAAGTCCGAGTGGAGCAAGTAATTAAAATGGTGATGGATACTGGAGGACTGAAATATGCTCGGGAGAAAATGCACCAATATCAGGATCAGGCATTTACTATATTGAACGCTTTTCCATCCTCGGTCTATAAAGATTCATTGGAACAGCTAGTTAGGTTTACTACCGAGCGAAATCACTAATTTTTAGTGTAAGGTTTTATCGCCTGACGTATCTTTACCCTCCATGATTAACAATAACACCAAACAACAAATTCTCGAAACCGTTCGCATCGAAGAGGTGGTGGGTGATTTTGTTTCGTTGAAAAAGCGGGGTGCTAATTTATTGGGGAATTGTCCTTTTCATAATGAACGAACGCCATCGTTCACTGTATCACCTGTAAAGGGATTTTATAAATGTTTTGGTTGTGGCAAAGCCGGCGACTCCATTACATTTGTGATGGAGCATGAGCATTTTACTTTTCCGGAAGCCCTACGATACTTAGCTAAGAAGTATAGTATCACCATTGAAGAGGAAGCGCCAACAGCTGAGTATGTAGAGCAACAAACGCAACGTGAGAATTTATTTACAGTAACAGCTTTTGCAGAAAAATTTTATCAAGATTATTTGTGGGAGAATGAAGAGGGCAAGGCCATCGGATTAAGTTATTTTCGTGAACGAGGATTTACCGATGAAGTGATTCGCCGATTTAATTTAGGTTTCGCTCCCGTTAAATGGGATGGATTGGTAACCGCTGCAGAAGCTGCAGGACATCAACAAGAATTGTTGGAGAAAACAGGATTGATTATCGTCCAGGAAAATAAAAAATACGATCGTTTTCGTGGTCGTGTCATTTTTCCCATTCATAATTTAACAGGTCGTGTTGTTGCTTTCGGTGCGCGCATCTTAAAAACAGATCCGAAAAGTCCCAAGTATTTAAATTCTCCCGAGACGGAGATTTATTATAAGAGTAAAAATTTATACGGCATTGCACAAGCTAGAAAATCGATTGCTGCTTTTGATTCTTGTTATTTGGTGGAAGGATATACGGATGTGGTATCGATGCATCAAGCAGGAATTGAAAACGTAGTGGCTTCAAGCGGTACTGCATTAACGATTGAGCAAATACGATTGATTGGAAGGTACACGCGAAATATTTCGGTGTTGTATGATGGAGACCCTGCTGGAATCAAAGCTTCTCTTCGCGGTATTGATTTGATTTTGGAAGAGGGAATGAATGTGCGTGTGGTTTTGTTTCCGGATGGAGAAGATCCAGACTCCTTTGCAAAACGTGTTTCTACTGAAGAACTCAAAGTGTTTTTGAAAGAGCAAGCCGTTGATTTTATCACTTTCAAAACAAAATTATTACTCTCCGATGCATCTGGCGATCCCATCAAAAAGGCTGCGCTCATTCGCGATATCGTAGAGACGATTGCTAAAGTTCCAGATGCAATCACTCGCTCCACTTACATCAAGCATACTTCGGATTTGATGGAGATGAGCGAAACTGTATTGATCGGCGAGCTCAATAAAATTTTACGTCAACAAGATAAAAAGAGAGAAGGTACACCACCACCCAATGCAGGTGATCCATTTTTACCTCCGCCCACAGAAGAAGAGTTTCAAGAGCAAGAAGAGCCCATTAATTATTTAGATGCAACGATACAAGAAGAGGAAATAATTCGTGTGCTGTTGCATTATGCCGAAGAGCAATTTGATTTTGTGGATTTAGGATCGGTGGAAGTGGAACCCATTCGTTTTCGTGTAATCGATTTTGTGATCAGCGTACTTCGCGACGATGGTATTCATTTTACCAATGAAGCTTTTGCTGGATTGCTCGCGGCTTTCTCTGTTCAGTTTGATGAAGGGAAGCAATACAATCAGCAAGAATTTCTGCAAGAGCTCGAACCTCAAATAAAAAATACGGCGATTCATTTATTAACTCCGCCTTATGAACTTGCCGATTGGGGGGCACATCAAATTGAAGTACGAGACGAAAAAACGGTTTTGCATAAAGCCGTTATCGATCCCATCATGTACATCAAGAAAAAGCAATTGTCGAAAATGCGCGAAGAATTATTGCAACAACTCAAAGCAAGAATCGAAGCAGAATTACCTTACGACGAATTACTCGAAGATTTTAATCGACTCAATCAATTGCAAGCGCAGTTAAATCGTTATACAAATACAGTGATTCAGAAATAAAATTAAGTCCCGATAGCTATCGGAATAAGAATTAAGAATTAAAATATTTTAAAAGTATTTTTCCTTTTACCTGTTTTAATATTCCAGTGACAATTATAAACGAAATTTTAATCATTGCGAGATATATTAGCGAAGAATAGATCTGCGTCCCGATAGCTATCGGGATTATCCTAGGCAGCCTTAGCGCCTTTTTAACCTGAGCTTGCCGAGGGTTGCGAGAAAAATTCACCCTGAGCTTGTCGAGGGGTAGCGACGAGAAAACTATCGAAGAGAAAATTTTCTTAGCGCAGTCTAAGCACTCTTTACAAGAAAATTTCCATCTTTATTTTTTCTTCCTTTAAATATAGAATTATCATTCAACATTTATTTTTCGAATTGATAATTAATATTGCTAAATTAAAGTTCATAAAATGGCTCGCAAAGGCGCAAAGTCGCAAAGAAAATCATAATCTGATTCTAAAGAAAAGCAAAGTCGTATTTATCATATTTGTCCGCGTCGTCCGCGTTCAACTTTATAAATCTTTATTAAAAATAAATTGAATAAAGTATTTATTTCACCTTGTCAGCCCTGCATGTTTTCTTAGCCTTTGTTTGCAAACATTATTTTTTCATCACTTTTAAGATTGCTTTTTTGTCACCGGATTTTACTTCAATAAAGTACACACCAACTTCTCCTGGTATATTGAGTTGCAATAAGGATGAGTTGCTGAAATTTTTAGTGTGAACTATTTGTCCTAATACATTGCTTACGCTTACTGAAACATTATTGTAGTTTGAACCTAAATCAATATTCAGTTCACCATTCGTAGGGTTAGGATAAACCGTCAGAGTATTGCCAAAGTTGTTTTCCAAAACTCCCATATAGTTTATTATGGAATACACCCTTGTATGCCCGGAACTGATTTCGTTTCCATCATTTAGGTAAGCCCCAATGGCAACAGTGTTACTGTCGGGCATGCTTACCGAGAAGCCTGAGTTGTCGGATGCTGCTTCTCCATCAATATCACTTCCTTTTTGAACCCATGCGCTTCCATTCCAGCGGTATATTCGCACATGGCCTGACTCGATTCCATTACCATTATTCAAGATTGCACCTATACCAATGAAATTGCTGTCAGGCATGCATACCGAGTAGCCTGAGTTATCACCTAGTGCTTCGCCATCAATGTCTATTCCTTTTTGCACCCACGCACTTCCATTCCAGCTGTATATGCGTACATAGCCTCCAAAGTTTCCGTTGCCTGTCCCTCCAATGGCAATGGTATTACTGTTGGGCATACTTACAGAGGTGCCTGAGAGGCTATAAATTGAATCTCCATCTATGTCAATTCCTTTTTGCATCCATGTCCCGCCATTGACCGGATTCCAATGGTATATACGCACGTGACCTGCAGAGATTCCATTTCCATTATTATATGGCGTTCCAATGGCAACTGTATTACTGTCGGGCATGCTTACTGATCTGCCTGACCAATCATGGGTTGTTTCCCCATCAATATCACTTCCTTTCTGTGCCCATGTCCCACCATTAGCGGGATTCCAAATATATATGCGAACATGGCCTGCATTTGTTCCATTTCCGTCATTGAATGGTGCCCCAATGGCAATGGTATTGCTGTCAGGCATGCTAACCGACCAGCCTGATCCGTCACCTGTTGCTTCACTATTAATGTCTGTTCCTTTTTGCACCCATGTCCCACCATTAGCGGGATTCCAGCGGTAAATACGAACGTGCCCGGATTGGAATCCGTTTCCATTATTGTATGGTGTTCCAATGGCAACGGTATTACTGTCGGGCATGCTTACAGACCAGCCTGAGTAGTCACCTGGTGCTTCCCCATCAATATCAATTCCTTTTTGCCCCCACATCCTGCCATTAGAGGGATTCCAGCGGTATATGCGCACATGGCCTGCACTGTTTCCGTTTCCATTATTGTGTGTCGCCCCAATGGCAATGGTATTGATGTCGGGCATGCTTACTGAAACGCCTGAGTAGTCTAGTGCTGCTTCCCCATCAAGGTCAATTCCTGTTTGTAAAAAAATTTGTGCATTGCTTATGTTAACTATTATGAATGTTGCAAAGAGTAGTGTGATTGTCTTTTTCATTTTAAAAGTTTTTAAGTGTTGAAATATTTTCTTTAGTTGACAGTTTTCAAATATACAAATTGCCAACGCACCAAAGATAGCATAGCCTTAGCACCCTTGAGAAGAAATTAGCGAAGAGAAACCTTAGCGCCTTGGCGTCTTTGCGAGAAACTTGGCGAAGAGAAATCGCCCGAATGACTTAGCGCCGATGCGAAAAACTTTAGCACCCATTTATCTCAAATTTATTCAATTCGTTTCTTTAATTACAAGTATCTAAATCATTAATTTGAAATCGGAAAATCAATCGATAGAAAAATTGAATTAGTGGTTAACAATAATTTTTTTTAGATGAGCTCTTCCGTTCTCCTCCGTCAATCGCATCTGATACATTCCATTCGCAAGCGATTGAACATTGATTTTATTTTCCAGTAAATTTGGAAGCGCAACTAAACTACCACGTACATCCCACAGTTCAATTCTTTGTATTGGATTTGTAGATTCAATGAAAAAATAATCACTGCAAGGATTCGGATATACAATTAGGCTAGGCGTCGCCGTTAGTGATTGTACTCCCGTCAATAACGAAGGATCTAAAATAAATAAACCTCCTGTTTGGGTTCCAATCCATAATTTTTGATCGTGCGCCATGCAAAGGGTTTGAATGATGTTATCGGTAAGAGGAGAATTGGACGTATCGTATTGCACAAAGTTACTTCCATTCTTATAGAGGAGTCCATGTGTATTGGTCCCAACCCAAGGTTGGTCGAGAGCATCTAACACCACCGAAGTAAGACTCGCCGTCGGAATATTTGAAGAAACCAAGTTATACGTTAACCAACCAAATCCACTTAGTTTTACGGCTAAACCATTCCCCGGAGTTGCCAAATAAAAATTTTGATTTATATCCATGTCAATGCCGAGGATGGTATTATCCGGAATGCCTGAATTCTGAATGGTAAAGGAAGTGAGATTAGTATCTTTCTCGATGAGCAGCAATCCACCATTTACAGTTCCTACCCATTTATCATCTGTATTTTGATTTACATAAATACAAGCAATGTTGTTTGAGCCGAGGACGCTATTCCACATCGTGTACACATTCCAATTATTAGCTGAATCTATTTTTGCTAAGCCGCCCAGAGTGCCTATCCATTTGGTATTGTTTTGATCAATAGCCAAACTTCTAACATAGTCATCCGGTAATGATGAATTAAAAGTATTGTAGATGGTCCATGTCGTATCATTAAAAACACTGATCCCATTGGCAAAGGTTCCAATCCATTTCACATCATTAGAATCAATTGCAATACTTCTAATGTCATTATTACCAATTCCTGAATTGGAAGTGTTGAATATCGTCCACACTCCATTGCTGAATTTAGCTAACCCAAAATCAGTTCCAATCCATGCCGTGCTATCATTCTCAAAAGCAATGCACCGAACCGAGTTGTTGGGGAGACCCGAATTGCTCATATCAAATTGGGTCCAAGCGATCGATTGAGCGGAGGAAACATTTCCGTTTGCTATGAAAATCAAGAAGAGGAAATAGAGTAATAGATTTTTCATGTGTTGTGGTGTATGGTACAAAAGTACGAAGCCGTTCCTTTATTCAAAGAACGGCTTCGTATGATTCTGTGTACTGCGTAGTTTTAGAACGAAGCAGTAGTAATCAATTAGTTATTCGATGATTAAACGTTTCGCAATGGATTTGCCATCTTGTTTAACGCTTACTACATAAACACCTTTTGTGTAGGTACGTATATCTAGTTTATAGGAATTTATTCCGTTTTCTACTTTTATTTCTTGTGAATAAACGGCCTGACCTAAGATATTGTCAATTCTTAATACCGCGTCTTTATTCAACATACTTTGGAATTGAATTTCTACAAAAGATGAAGCTGGATTAGGTGATAATAACACATTAGCTTCTATGTTTTCATCAGATATTTTCGCACAAGTGTTTACTGTAATTGCTTTGGCGCGTGTGGATGAAGCTCCACAAGCATTCGTTGCGGTTACTTTAATTTTACCTGAAGCTGCATTGACATTGTAATCTACAAGTATTGCATTTGATCCTTGACCAGATGCAATTGTAGAATTTAATGGACTTGTCCAAGTATATGAACTTGTTCCATAAACATTAGAAACGCTGTATGCAACACTTGTTTCACCAGCGCAAACAATGGCAGCACCAACAATTGCTGAAGGATAATTAGGCACTGCTTTCACGGACTTCGTTCTTGCTGTGCTAGTACCACAAGCATTCGTTGCACTTACTGAAATGGTTCCCATTGCAAAGCTTGGATCATATTGAACGGAAATAGCATTGCTACCTTGGCCTGAGACGATGGTAGCACCTACTGGCACTGTCCAAACATAAGTGATTCCTGCTACTGAAGTAACACTATACGCCTCTAAACTATTACATACACCAGATGCATTTCCAATAATTGAGGAGGGAGTTGTTGGGAGATTTAATTTAAGTACTTTGTAGCGAATAAGACTAGTGCCACATGCATTGGTTGCTGTAACTTGTAAATTACCTCCTGTAAATCCTGCGTTGAATTGTAATGAAATGCTATTTGTTCCATTTCCTGAAAGTACTGTTGTTCCTGCAGGTCCAATCCAATTATAAGAAGTAGCATCTGTTCCTTGAGCAACACTATATGCTACAACAGACCCATTGCAAGCTTTTGCAGCTCCTGAAACCGTTGCAGGTTTAGCGGGTACAATTACATTTGAAACAACAGCCATGCACGCTGCAGCACTGCTTCCACAATTATTCGAAGCCGCAACACAAATGGAACCGTTAGCAATTCCAGAGGAAACTTCTAAAGAAGTGGTTCCTTGTCCAGAAAGAATAGTTATGCCATTTGGTACAGACCATGTATACGAATTTGCATTGTTTGCCGCTCCTACTGAATAAAATTCACTCGCCGAAGCACAAAGATTAGCTGCTCCTGAAACAGCAGAAACAGCTGACGGAATATCATCAACACTTACACTAGATAAAGCAGAACCTGTACATCCATTGATGTCTGTTCCTACAACTGTGTAACTAATAGAAGTTGCTGGGGATGCAATTACGGTTGTTCCGGTTGTTTGATTTAATCCAGTACTAGGACTCCATGAATAAGTAAGTGCACCATTTGCAGTTAAGTTTGCACTTTGTCCTACACAAATACTTGCACCAGCCGTTGCAGTTACGTTTGGTAAATTATTTACAGTAACGGTAACTTCACTGCTTGCCGCACAACCGTTGCTACTTCCTGAAATTGTATAAGTAGTCGTTTGTGATGGAGAAGCATTTACAATATTTCCAGCAGTAACATCTAAACCAGTTGCTGGACTCCATGTTAAATTGGAAGCACCCGTTGCTTGAAGTACTACTGAAGTCCCTGCGCATATACTTGCATTTCCTGTATTGGTAATGGTAGGTGGTGAATTTACAACTAAGGTAACATACGAAGTATCTACGCATCCTGCACTTGTTCCAATTACCATGTAATTGGTGGTTTGTGATGGATTAGCAGAAACACTTGCACCCGTTGTTGCACTTAAACCAGTGCTTGGACTCCATGAATAACTGTCGGCGCCACTTGCAGAAAGTGTTGCGCTTTGTCCATCACAAATTGGTGCAGGAGTATTAGTTGTTACATTTAAATTATTTCCAACATTTACGGTTACAGAGTTTGATCCGCTACAACCACTTCCACTTTCCGTAGCAACAACAGTATAAGTTGTAGTAGAAGTTGGTGAAGCACTTGTATTTTGATTTGGATCATTTAAACCTGCTGGATTGGATGTCCAGTTGTAACTAACTGTAGTTGGGACAACGTTGTTTAATGACAATGTCCAACTGTTCAGCGTTCCAACATCCGTTCCTGCTTGATCAATAATTTTTAAAATCCAAGTTCCGTTTACGTTTCCTGTCAAAGACGAAAAGGCTCCATCAGGACGATATGTCCCAGCAAAGGGAGCAGATCCTGCAGAGATAAGTGTTGCAGCATTCGCAGTGAATAATGTATTGTTAAAATTATTTCCACTTCCACCACGACGATTACTTAGGTTGATGGTGTTTTGTGAAGGAGAAATTAATTGTACTAATAAATCACCATCATAAGTATGCGTAATATTTAATCGTACGGATACAATGGTGTTCGAATTTAATGTAGCAGGATTAATATTATTTATTGTAATTGGACTTGATATTCCTGTTGCATTGTTGTCAGGAATAGAAAACACTGCATTGTTTGTAGAAGAAACAACTTGGTTAGTGGTACCTCCTGCCGCAGCCGATGAAGTTAATTGAACGATGTCGCCAGCACAAATAGAATTACTAGATGAAGAAGCAGTAACTGGAATTTGAGAAACGGTAACTACGGTAGTAGCAGATGTTGCCGAACAACTAGCGCCATTTCCAACAGTCACACTGTAACTTCCTGATTGATTTACGGTGATTGATTGTGTAGTGGCTCCATTTGACCATAAATAATTAGCACCTGAAGTAGCCGTTAATGAAACACTACCACCTTGACAAAAAGAAGTAGATCCACTCGCTGTAACGGTTGGAACAGATCCACCTTGTTGAGTAAGGTCTACCTGAACAGCCATTACATTATTGTTTTCGTTACTTTCTAAAAAATAATTGTATGGATCCAGTTGTACCACTAACCAATAGGTTCCGTTGCATAATCCTGGAGGTAAATTTACCCACATTCCATCTAATGACTGATAGTAGATATCGGTGTAACCAGAAGAAATTCCTTGTACCGTAGGAGAACAGCCATAACTTCCTCCTCCTAAACCATAATTCGGAAAGTTTCCATTGATAAGCGTGTTGTTCACGCTATCTCTACAATGTCCGTTGTAAGTTGAGCAAGAACCGTAATCCATCAAACAAAAGGCTAGCTTTGAACCAGTACCAATTACAGGCCAATTCAACGGATTTGGATCTGCAGTTGCGTTACGTAATGTATAAATTCCCCAGTCATCCACATGCATGTGACCATGGCTAGGGTGATAAGTCATGGTTCCAGCATAACGATCATACGAAGTCATCGTATTACCGTTTTTATGATAAACACGTTGATTTAATATTGTCTTTAACGGTTGACCGTTTGGACAAGTAAAATTACTGGCTACGTTGTAAAATGTATCAGTACCACAAATAGCAGTAGAGGTTGAACGTACTTCTAATGGACCAAATCCAGTGTTGGGAGTAGAAACAGAAACGCGAAGTCGACCATCATTGCCACTGCAAGGAGGATTACAAACTTGTGGATATTCTACGTGTCCACTCGTTCCATAAACACTAAGTGGCGGAGGAGCTACATGAATGTCTGGTAATAAATCACAATTGGTAGTACCATCTTTACAAGCGCAAGTAGTTGCATTCGTTGTCGTACACTGTGAATAACCTAAAAATGGAAACATCATTAAGGTAATCCAAAATAGTAATTGTTTTTTCATGTATTGTTTTTTGTTTTGTTTCGAGAAGTTTTAACTCTGATGAGAAGAATTTTTGAGTGTAAGGTTAGAATTTTTTTGATATTCAACGGTTGAATTTTTGCATATTTTCCGCCTCCAAATATCCGAAAAACTTAAGGTAGTCCTTGCATTTATAGGTTAATGGATAATTTATTAGGGCTGAATGCCTGCATTCATAGGTGAATGAAAATGGTTAAACGGAGTAAAAAATGGCATTTATCTTGATTTTTGGGTCAATAAGACCCTAAATAATTCAATTTAAATAATTGATATTCAAATAAATAATTAGCGCAAAAGGCGATCCAATGTTCTATTGAAGTCGAATTTATATTTTTCCCATTCTTCGCCAGTAGCAGGCCCTGAAAATCCGCTATGAACCTTTATAACATTCCCTTTTCGATCAACGAATAACGTTGTCGGATAGGAGAAAAAGTTTTGTATGACCGGTAATATTTTTTGTACCTCTCCTTTTTTTGTACTTCCAGCAATCAATAATGGATAGTGAATATTTAATCGCTTTTGCATTTTCATCACACCTTTTTTAGCTGTATTAAAATCGGGTGACCGTTCCAATGCCAATCCAAAAATGGTTAAGCCTTCTTCTTTTCGTGCATTATAAACACTATCTAAAAAAATACTTTCGTCTATGCAATTGGGGCACCAAGTTCCAAAGAGTTGAATTATTTTCACATGATGACGGTACTCCACATCCGTTAGAGAAATCATATTGCTGTCTACATCGGGAAGTGTAAAATTAATTTCGCCTGTTGCTTGAGTAAGTGTAGATGGATCCCTGAGTTTAATGGAATTATTTTTTCTGGCTCGAAAAGGTGCTTTGTAAGAATTCCCAGCGTAGTACATGCCTTGCATTTCTTCCCCTTGCACTTTTGCTAAGTATAAATAGGCATGGGTGCCATCAAATACACTTAGCTTTAAACTGTCTTGATCAACGACACCTTCTAAGTATCGATGATCACCCGATTCCGTTAAGAAGGTTCCGAAAACTTTGTTTCCATTTCTTTTAAATTGTCCGATGGCTAATGATGAATCGGGTGTACCCCCATCAAACCATGTTTCCCAAGAGCCATCCAATAGGATAGGAGATGAAGATTCGGACGTAAATGGAAAGCGATATTCTATATTTTTAGTTGCCGTAAAAGGAATACTGGTTGGGACTTTTCTTCCGTTGTTATACCAATTTCCGGTTAACGATTCATTCCCCACCTTTAACCGAAATTCAGAATCATACAGTGGAAGTTTGATGAAGATGGAATCACCCTGCATCGTTACTTCATCACAAATAATTCGTTCTTCTGCATTATGTATAATCATTACCGCAGTCCCATCATGCTGCATTATTTCAAATTGAAAAGGCAATGATGCATCAGGAAGTTGGAGGAGTCCTAACCAGAATCCAATGAGTAAGGAGATGGGCATTTATTTTTTTGGAATGAATTCAATGAATTTAACGTTGATGGCAAAGCGTGAAGGATCGGATAAAACCATGTGTTGTTCTCCTTCGATTTGATAACCGATACGATGATGGTAAATTAGTTTTCTTTTTAATGAAAACCAAGGATTAGTTTTTTCAAATTGGATTTCAATTTTCTGAATTTGTTTAGCTAGATAGTCGATTTGCATTCTTCGTACCGGTGCTTTTTCATCCTTTGCAACATATACTATTTGTAAAAGTGAGTCGGTTTGTACCGTATCGCATTCGTAAGCTAAATGCCATGCCGGCTTATCAATATCACTTTCGAAAAAGGGTTTGAGTTCATGTTCCCAGCTGGGTGATTCTATTCTTTTCGATTCCTTGACCTCGTCTCTTATTACTTCTTTTTCTAAGCGTGTTTTTAACTTTTGATGTTGTTTGATTTCTTCATTCAAGAAAGATGAAATGGAAAAGTAAGATGAATGCTGAACGATGGGCTCATCGGCACAACCAATTAAAAAGAAAAAAGAAATAATTAAAGGAATTAATTTTTTCATAAGTTGGCTCCCAAGCTTCGTGCTTTTTGGAAGTAGATATTGGCTTTTGCAGTGTCTCCCGTATTTTGCAAAGTAACCGCTAAATTCATTACGGCTTTCACATTGTTTGGATCCACATCTACTGAACGTTGAAAGTAGATGAGCGCACTGTCAAATTTATGAAGCATCACGTAGCAATTTCCACTGTTATTGAGCGCATCGGTATACGCAGCATTAATGCTTAACGCTAATTGATATTCTTTTAGTGCTTCTTGATATTTGCCCACCTTCGCCCAGGCATTTCCTTTGTTATAAATAGCCTTTTGGAAATTGGGGTTTAAAGAGATTGATTTGTCTAAAGCAATGAGTGCTTCATCAAATTTTCCAGCTTCACTCAGATAAAGTCCGTAGTTATTCCAATTGTCGGGTTCATTGGGTTCGAGTTTTACTGCAGTGGATAGGTCTGCTAAAGCTTTTTCATACTGTCCATCGATTCCATACGCAACACCTGCACTCGAAAAGCGACTAGCTTCTGTAAAGGCTTTATATGATCTTGCTTTTTCAAAACAAGCAATAGCATTTTTCGCATCTTTTTTATCTTTATAAGCAACACCCAAATTGTACCAAGCATCATTGTAGTTGGGTAGAATAGATACGCCTTTAGTTAGTTCTATAATGGCTTTGTCTAGTAAATTATTTCTTTCGGTACTGCCTTCAGGAGCAAGCAATGCTTCTTCTACGAGTAGTGTACTTCCTAATGCATATCGAATACGCGCACTCTCCGGAGAAATTTTTACGTCATGCTGCAGTAAAGTTAAATTGTTTTTCCAGTTTAAGTTTCTGCTATAAGTTCGTCCGGCAAAAAGAATGAGCACGATTAAGCTTGGTATCAAAAAAATATTTTTTGTGATGGATGGAAGTGTCAATTGGGTCTCTAGTTTTTTATTTTTCTTAGTTAAGATGCTATTCGCCATCGCACCTAATAGGATGCATAATCCCAATGTTGGTGTAAATATAAATCGTTCTGCCATGGTGGCTTCAATCAAGAAAAAAACATTGCTTACGAGGGAAACGGTTCCTAAAAAGAATAGGATTCCAAAAGCGGAAGCCGATCGATTGGGTAAGCTTCTGATGCTGTAAATTAAACCAAAAACCAATGCAATTAATGTAATGAGTACAGCAGGATTCGAAAAGGTAACATTGGGAATGGTATTGTAACTGTAATCGAATACCAATGTAACAGGGAGTAAAAATAAATAGATATACTTACCAAGGATAGAAATAGCCGTTGCGATTTGAGAGGCAAAGTTAGTAGCTCCCACCATACTATTGTTCACGAGCATCAACTGATAATCGCTTCCTCCTTCGCCTAAAATTAATTGTCGAATGATTAAAAAAACAACAATGATTCCCACATACATCGAACTCATCGTAATTGTTTTTTTCAAACTTTCATTGGTAAAACACCAAATGGCTAAAGGAATCACTCCAGCCCATGTCACTGAATTTTCTTTCGAAAGTAATCCAAGAAAGAAAACGATGAAAGATGCGATGAGTGCGTATGTTTTTTTTGAATCAAGATGCAACATCAAAAAACGCAATGTTAAAATGCCGAAGAAAAAACTCAATAGTTCATCTCTACTTTTAATATTCGCAACCACTTCCGTATGTACTGGATGAAAGACCCAAAGTAAGGTAACCAGCAGGGGTATGAAAGGATGCATTTTTCGGAGTAGAACACGCATCAATGAATAAAGTACAATGGCCGTCAATGCATAAATCAAAACATTTATAAAATGTCCTAGCCAAGGTTGCTCCGGTGCAATAGCCCACTCCATAGCAAACATAGCTACGGAAATAGGACGGTACAAACCCTCGGTTCTGTCCCAATAGCCCGCTCGATAAGAGGTAGTAAAAATTTCATCTAACCCAGAGAAACCTTGAACGGTGAATTTATTGTTCTTGATTACGGTGGTATCATCTACAGTATAATCGTGACCCAATGTATTTGCATAGAGAAGGAAAGCAGCAATACCAATAATAATGTATAAGAGTTTATTAGAGATGGGCTTCTCCGTGGAAACACTTGAGGTTGGAGCGTTGGTGTTAGGTGATTTTTTCTGTTTCACTTTCATGGGTTAACGGTGAACAAAGATGAAGATACAATCTATTATTGGATTCGCTTTGGTCAGGAAGTTCAGATTTGATCGAATGATTTTTGTTAGGATTCCTAAGAATTTGGTAAAAATACAGATTGCAAACAGAATAGAAGTCCATTTGAAAAGACAGCATTTTAAATGTAATGTATTGAAAATAAGCGATCAATATAGAAATAGAGGAACTATCTTTGTACTCACTATCTCTTTTTACCTATGAAAGGGATTGTTTTTTTATTTTGGTATGAATACAATAAGATTTATATTTGCCTCAACTAAGAATTAAGATAAATTAAAAAAAATTATGAAAAAAATTGCACTCCCTATTTTAGTAGTTTGTGCTGTTGCATTGTCTTCTTGCAATCAGCGATTAATTGACTTCACTGTAATCAGTTCTAAGAACGTTACATTGCGTCTTCCAAATGATGCTAAAGGTCCTCGTACCGAAGGTAAAGAAATGAAAATGTGCGGTCAGCCTATGTTGAAGGCAGCTGTTGACAAAGCAATTGAAAATGCTGGTCCAGGTTATGACGCATTAATTGATGGTGTTGTTTCTTCAAGATGGGAATTCTATCGTCAAGGATGGGTTGTTAACGGAACACCTATCAAAACAAGCAAACTTAAAGCTAGCGAATAATTCGTTATCTTTTCTAAATAGAAAAGGCTGTCTTCTTCGGAAGGCAGCCTTTTTTATTTAGCAGAATGATTTATTTTATTATTGAAATTTTTATAGTTCAATGATCCCTTTAGCGCATCCACCAAAGGTAAGACCTGAGTCTCTTTGATATTTCCATGTACGTTTTCCAGAGCGGTCAATAATAACAGCTCCTCTAATCCAGCGTTGCTTATTCGCCATTCCTTTGTCCCATTTAACTTGAAAAGGAATAAAGAGCTCAACGGCAGCGTCATCTCTGAATACATCTGCAAAGAAAATTTCAGTGGTTTGATTGTCTGCTTTACCCACACATCGTTCAAGTAATTTTGCTCCAACATTCTTAACAACGGCTTCAATATAGGCTGCAGTTTCGGGATCATTCACATCAAATTTTCCTTTGAAAATAGGAGGAACATCACTCTTTGGTTCTGATGTAGTTTCTGCCTCACTTTTTTTGGCTGTAAAGGTATCCTCTGAACCGTTCGCATATTTAATCTTTGTCAAATCCGAGAGATTCACCGTATACGTTGGACCTTCCAAATTATCCGTCTTCTTGTATTTGACTTGGTCAGAAGTCAACTCTAAAATTTTTGCATTTACAGTTCGACCATCTGCTAACGTAATTACATCTTGTGAATAACCCACAGTAGATATAAAGAGAAGAGAATAAAGTAATAGTTTTTTCATTTTTTACTGATTTAAGTGTATAAAATTAGGAATAATTTCAAGTTCAGGCAAGTTTTATTTTAATTCAGGTAAAGTCCACACTAATAAGTTACCGTCAAAATTGCAAGAAACTAAACTCTTGCCATCCGGTGAAAATGCTAGCTGTAAAATAGATGCACCACTCTCTGAAATCCTAAATTTCTCTTTTTGAGTATTTAGATCCCAAAGAATTAAAGCGCCATCGACTGAAGCACTCGCTATTATTTGATTGTCGGGAGAAATAGCAATAGAGGTAATTCCATCTTTATGTCCAGTTAATGTATAAAGCAGTTTTCCAGTATTAAAATCCCAACCCTTTATCGTTTGATCAAAGCTACCCGTAATAAGCGTCTTCATGTCTGAAGTAACTTTTACAGAATAAATCCAATCGGTGTGACCAGCAAAGGTCCTTACTAAGTTTCCCGTTTTTGCATCCCAAATTTTTGCGTTGTTGTCATGATTGCAGGAGATGATGTAATTTCCATCCGGTGTAAAACTAGCTTCGTCGGTCCAATTATTTTCGCCCAACTCAATAACTTGTTTCAGCGTTTTGCTCTCCCATATAACCAATGCATTTTCCTTCCAACTACTGCTAACAATTAGTTGGTCGTTAGGCGAAAAATTACCCGACTTAACAAAGGTTACATGTGCATTCTTTTTTCTGGCCATTCTCTTGAATGTAGAACTATTGTAAATCTGTAAACATTCTAAACTTCCAATTGAAATTTTATCGCCAGCGTGATTATAGTGAAGTGCAGTAATGGCATCATCGCCAAAAGAAAATTCTTTGATCACCTTATAATTTTGCGCGACATCCCAAACTTTTAATGCGCCATCTTTGCTGCCACTAATCAATCTTTTTCCATCGGGAGAAAAGCTGCATACATTAACACCCGATTTATGACCCGCTAAAGTGAGCGGTTGTAAATCCTGTGCTATCAAAGACATTGGTAACATAAAAATGAAAAGAATTCTTTTTATTATTTTTTGAATCATGGTTGGTTGGATAAGTGAACATTGGAAATAAATGTACTGAAATAGACCATTTCAGATTTTAGTTGATCGTTGTACTTTCTTTTTTTGATATAATTTTTAGTGGGTACATTATAGCTCGATTGATTGGCTCCACCTAAATAGAAGTATAAGAATAAATAAACTCCTGCCGTAGCAGCGGTAATGTAATTTGCTTGAAGCACATTATATACACCAAAGGTAGCACTTCCTCCTGTTAAAAGTAAGTTTAAAATGCCTTTCTTGTAATCTCCATTGTAAGCTTGGCCTAAGCCCGGAAAGATTAATGACAAAGTCTTCGCTTTTTTGATACTTCTTAATGTGGGTTGAAGAGATGGGTCGTAAATAGAATCTAATGTTTGCTTTAATACGATTTTATTTTCTGTAGTGAACATCTTATTGTTTTGAATGTAATCACTCATCACTTGATGGGCTTGATTCCATTTTCCTAACTCATCTAAAATAAAAGTGTAAAGCAAAACGGAATTTAACTGCGTTTTAGTATGGAAAGATTCAAGGTTAAATGAAGGTAAGATGTTTTTTTCGGCAAGTTCAAAATTGTCAGAGAGATAATAGCCCAACGCTTTTTGAAAATATATTTCTTGTTTTAAACTATCACTTAAAACGGATAAATCAATACGGGAAAGTAAACTTCCTATTTGTTCAAATTTAGACTGTGCTTTTAGGCAATTTGTTTTGGATAATAATGTAGTAGCTAAAAACAATGCATCATCCGGACGCTCATAAATAGCACGCTCATACATCAACGATGCTTGATCGTATTGTTGTATTGCAAATAAACTGTCGGCCGATTCCAGCGTTTGTGTAAACGCTTTAGTGGAAAATACGGTCAACAGGAACATGCAAGCCCACCCTGATGTTATGCTGTATCTCATCTACTTTTTCTTGATAAACAATTTGTGCACTGATTGAACTTCCCCATATTCCACCGATATAGAAGAGTGAAAATAAGGAACCAAAGATATAGAACTGTACATTTTTGAATCCACCATGGAGGTAGTTCTCTGCTGTTATTATTCCGAGGGGTACTACTTTTAAGAAGGAAGCTAAGGCTTGCCCTGGCAAACCCGTATACACCTTTCCTAATCCCGGAATAATGGCCGATAATGCGCCCGCTACAAAACCTGATTTTTTTTTCATGTTTTGCAGGAGGTAACTGTAATCGTTTAAATATTTCAGCTCCGCATTAATGGTTGAATCTTCGGGAAAAAATCCGGTAGCCAATAGATCAAATTGCTCATAATCTTTTTTTAGCAACGACAATCCCGCTAATTCAAAAATGCGTAACTCAAAAAGTATTCCCGATTCGGCTTCGGGCGCATCGTAAATTTTTTGATAAGCTAAGTCGTATTTATGTTCATCCATCTCCAATAAACCTGAAGTATAAGCAGAGGGTATTTTAAAAACAGAATGGATGCTTACCAAATCGAAATAGTGACGAGCCTTGATCGAATTTTTAAAATCAGCGAATAAAGTTCCACTTGCAAAAGCAACGGAGTCGCGAAAATCTTGTGAATAAGAAAGCGTATCGTTTAGTAGTTGGTTACTATAAAATTCTAAATCATCGATCTGTTTACTTTCACCTAAATGAAAAATAAAATTCAACTCATCGCGGAGTTGAATGGTATCTTCTTGTGCGAAACCGATGAATGGAAACAAAAAACACATCCATAAAACGATGAATTTTATTTTCATTCGTGTGTATGTTTCTTTAATCGATAGTAGGAGGGAAAATCGATGATGTTTCCATTTTCAGAAATTCGAAGCGAATGAATTTGTTTTATACTTGACTTTGTGCAACGGGTCACTCGATCGGCACTTAAGGCAAGACCTTTTATTAAACCAAACTCTAAAATACTTTGTTTGCTAAATGCTGAACATGAAACTTCATAAGGACAATCGGCAGCAATTTGTGATGAGATCGTAGCTTGATAGGTATATAACATCCCTCCAAAAAGTAAACTCACGGGATTGTATTTTACAATATTCTTTTTCCCTACTAACAAAAAGCTCGGTTTCTTTTTAATGGGATAAGGATTTTTCCTTTCGTGGGTTGCCATTAATTCAAAATCTTTTTTTGAATGATCGTTATTCGGTATGACAACAATTAATAAACTATCGTCTGTACCATCTGAAAAAAAGGAAGCATCTGCAAAGGCCATCGAAGAAGTAGAAAAAAACAATACTCCCATCAACAGGAAAAATGTTGACCTTTTCAGAGGAGAGATAGAGTAGATTTTAAACACCATACAAAGTTAAGGATTTTCGAGGAAGGGTGAGGGTAGAAACTAAAAAGCCTGTGAATGGATCACAGGCTCTTCATTATAAATAGGTAAATATTATTTGCAACAATCTTCTTTTTTGACCTTTGCAAGCCATGCCTTTTTCTTCACACATCTTCATGCAAGCGGCATCGCATCCGTTTGCACAATTATGATTCGCTTCTGACTTATGATGCATCGGACATGGTTTTCCATTTCCGCATTCAATGCCTTGCTCTTTGCATTTCTTCATACAATCGCTTTCACAATTTTCTTTTTTGTTTTTGCAACAATCAGCCCCTGTAATTTTCTCACAAGCATCGGATTTGATATGGCATTTACCATTTTCCATTTTGATGCAATCACTACTGTCGCATTTTCCAGCAGCCATCCATTCTGCACAAGTTGCTGAATCAATCACACAATTACCTTCTGCATCCATATCGCAAGCACTCTTTGCTTCAAAGTGACATTCCATCTTTTCTTTTCCAGCACAACAATCATCTGCAGCACCAACACCTGCACCATGTCCACCATTTACTGCGATTAACGGAGCAATGGTTAATCCTACAAGAGAAGAAAGTTTAATTAAGATATTCATCGATGGACCCGAAGTATCTTTAAACGGATCACCTACTGTATCACCTACAACAGCTGCTTTATGTGGTTCTGACTTTTTGTAATACATAACGCCATCAATGTTAACGCCTTTTTCAAATGCTTTCTTTGCATTGTCCCAAGCACCACCGGCGTTGTTTTGGAAAATTGCCCAAAGTACTCCGCTCACGGTTACACCCGCCATGTAAGCACCTAATGCTTCAGCGCCCATCACTAAACCAACAATGATTGGAGTAACAATAGTGATTACTCCAGGTAACATCATTTCACGCAAAGCAGCGTTTGTAGAAATTTCAACACAACGACTGTAATCAGGTTTACCAGTTCCTTCCATAATTCCTGGAATTTCGCGGAACTGACGACGTACTTCATTCACCATTTCCATGGCCGCTTTACCAACAGAGTTCATAGCAAGAGCAGAGAAAACTACCGGAATCATTCCGCCAATAAATAAGGCAGCTAAAACTTTTGCATCGAAAATATTGATTCCGTTAATTCCAGTTAATGTTACATAAGCAGCAAATAATGCTAATGCTGTTAATGCTGCAGAGGCAATCGCAAATCCTTTTCCAATAGCCGCTGTTGTATTTCCTACTGAATCTAAAATATCTGTTTTCTCACGTACATCAGCAGGAAGTTCACTCATCTCTGCAATACCACCTGCATTATCAGCAATAGGTCCAAACGCATCAATTGCTAATTGCATGGCTGTTGTTGCCATCATGGCAGATGCTGCAATACCTACTCCGTAGAATCCAGCTAAAGCATATGCACCCCAAATGGCACCAGCAAATAGTATTACTGGGAATGCAGTTGAAAGCATTCCAGTTCCAAGTCCAGCAATGATATTCGTTGCAGCACCCGTTGCCGATTTTTCAACAATGTTTAATACAGGTCTTTTATTTAATCCAGTATAAAATTCAGTGATGTATGAAATAGCAGCTCCTACAAACATTCCGATTACAACCGACCAAAACACATTCATGGAAGAAGTGTAAAGCGTAGTAAATTCACCACCTGAAAATGCACTCATCGTCATTTGGTCAGGAAGCATCATATCAATTAAAAAATAAGAGGCAATCAAAGCAATGATGATAGAAACCCAGTTACCGCGATTCAATGCTGATTGAACTGAATCGGTAGTAGCAGCAGCCGTTTCTTTGATAGTAACTAACCACGATCCAACGATAGAAGCAACAATACCAAAACCAGCAATACATAATGGTAATAGAATAGGGCCAATTCCACCGAAAGCATCATCAATACTACCACCCATATCACGAATGATATAATTTCCTAATACCATCGATGCAAGAACGGTTGCAACATAAGAACCAAATAAATCGGCACCCATACCGGCAACGTCACCTACGTTATCACCTACGTTATCTGCAATCGTTGCTGGATTACGTGGATCATCTTCAGGAATTCCGGCTTCTACTTTTCCAACCAAGTCAGCACCTACGTCAGCAGCTTTTGTATAAATACCACCGCCTACACGAGCAAAGAGTGCAATCGACTCAGCGCCTAATGAGAATCCTGCAAGTACTTCTAATACTTGTGTCATCTGCTCCGTGCTGGTCATTTGACTTCCCATGAAAAAACTGTAGAGGAAAATAAATAGTAAACTTAATCCAAGTACTGCTAAGCCAGCAACACCTAATCCCATGACCATTCCGCCCGAGAATGAAACTTTCAATGCTTTCGCAAGTGAAGTACGTGCAGCTTGTGTGGTGCGAACATTTGCTTTGGTCGCAACACGCATTCCGCTGTAACCAGCAATGGCACTAAATACACCACCGCAAATAAATGCCGCAACGATTAAGATGTGTGAGCTAGCAACAACCTGACTCAATATTCCTAAGCCGATACTTGCTATCACCATAAAGATGGCGAGTATTCTGTATTCTGATTTCAAGAAAGCCATTGCACCTTCTGCAATTGCTGTTGAAATGGTTTGCATTTTTTCATCACCTGCGTCTTGTTTATTCACCCAACTGGATTTAATAAACATGTAGATTAATCCAAGTACGCCAAGGGCAGGTACGATATATACGAAATTTTCCATAGTCATTATTTAAGGGCTGCGAAGGTAGTTTTTAAATAGAAAGTAGGCAAATATCAATGGGTATATTATTAATTTATAGCGATTTATAGGAGCTGTTGGTGGTGTAATGGGGTTGCGGGGAGATGGGCTTATGGCCCTCAAAAGCAATTTGCGGTCTGATTAGCAATGTTTTATGTAAAAATTGACTTTTCGAACCTCTCCATATTAAATTAACTCTATTTTTTTGAATTTGACTGAAATCATGGAGTTTGAGTGATAAAAAATCTGAAACTAGTGTTCGGTTGGGAATAGAAGAAACTAAAAGTAAAAAGATGCTTTTGTAAATGGAACACGGATGACACGGATTATTATGATTTGCACGGATTATTTTTCGCTTCGTTCTATCAACAAAAAAAGGCCCTTGAAGATTCAAGAGCCTTTCTCATAATTAATTTTTTATTTTAATGTTGAATGGTAAATTTTGATGTACTTATTTTTCCTTGATGGATGATTTGTATAAAATAAATTCCATTTGCTAAGTGTTGTACGGGTATCGCTAAATTTTGTTGATCCATTAATCCTTTCTTCAAACTTTGTCCTTTGGTGTCGATGATATTAAATGAAGTAGACGCATTCGCCGATGCAAATTGAACATGTAAATAATCACTTGTCGGATTAGGGTAAATAGAAATTGCAACGCCATCAATTTCTTGAAGTCCGGTACAAAGATCAATGGTGATCGTATCCGATGCGCTCGCTAAACACATATTGGAATCAACATACATATAAGTTACTTCATAAATTCCCGGTGGCAAGGAGGACGGTTCAAACTGACTTCCGTTTACACCTAAGCCCGACCAAAATCCGCCACTCGGATTTTCTCCAAATAAATCAATGAATGACCAGTTGATACAAACTGTTGTATCTAAGGTTAGCGTTACTAACGGTAATGGATGTACGATAAGATGGGTGTAGATGGTACTATCACATCCATTGGAAGAAGTAGTTAAATCCATAAAATCACCATTGGTATACTGCCATGCACCTGCTAAAAATAAACTATCGCCTTGGCAAATGGAAACATCTACCGAGTCAAAAGCTTCAGCAAAATAGTCTAAAGTGGTGTATAATAAACTATCACATCCGTTGCTGCTTGTTAATGAGTCTAAGTAAGTACCTGCAGCAAATTGCCAAGCGCCACCTACAAATAAACTATCACCTGTACAGATGTTCGTAGTAATGGAATCATAAGCTGCTGCATAAAAATCTAATGTCGTATTTACCAAACTATCGCAACCTTGCACACTGACTAATGTATCCGTATAAACACCCGCTAAGGTTTGCCATGCGCCTCCATAAAATATACTGTCGCCAATACATAACGTTACGGTTTGCTGTTCGTTGTAAACTGTATAAAATTGTAAACGGGTTGTATAGCTACTATCACATCCACCCACCGATATGTACGCATCAATATAATCACCCGGAGTAGTTTGCCAAACGGAATCAATTAATACACTGTCACCCGGACAAATACTTACGCTATCTAAAAACTGATAAGAAGGATTAACAGTGATGGATTGTGTCGCCAGCGGTCCAGTTCCACATTGATTGCTGGCTTGAACAGTAATATTTCCTGAGGTAGCCGTAGCGCTTAAATTTAGTGTAGCAGAAGTGTCTCCTGAACTTGTTAAGAGGCCATCTGTGCCTGAGAAATTCCATGTATAAGTACTCAATCCATCCACAGGATTCACTGTAAATACTTCGATGCTATTTTGACAAACCGTTGTGTTTCCGGAATTAAAAACGGGAAGTGAAGGAGTATCCCCAATTTGAAGTGTTGCTTCCAACGAAGTATCAGGAGGAGCACAAACTCCAGTAACAATACAACGATATAAATTATTCGTTAATGCAATGGATGGATTTGTTATAGTTAATGTATCGTTATTAAATCCAGTATAAGGAGGTGTATTTGGAACGTTCGTATATCCACTACCGTTATTAACTTGCCAGCGGTAACTAATTGCAGAACCGTAAGCATTAATGGCAAAAGATGTTGAACTTCCCACGCAAATACTATCGGATACAGGCTCTAACGTAATCGTTGGTGCTCGGTCTACCCAAACATAAACAGAAGTAGAAGTATCCGGAGGCGCACAAGTTCCGGTCACAATGCAACGGTAATTGGTAAGATGCAATGAATACGGAGTTGCCGTAATAAGCAAGGCAGAACCAGTAGTATTCGAATAAGGAGGCGTATTGGTTAAGTTAAACCAACCCGAACCATTATCGTATTGCCATTGAAAAGTTAATCCTGCACCTACCGTACTCACACTAAAAGAAACATTCAATCCTTCGCAAATAGCACGCGCTGGAGTTTGCGCCGTAATAGCGGGCAAACGAATTAAAGTAACAGTTGCGGAGTTACTAATGGCTTGTGGAGGTGCTTGTCCGGAAACAACGCAACGATACACACTTGCATTTAAGATAAAGGGTGCCCCAGTGATGTGAAGTGTATCGGTAGTACTGCCACTGAATGGAACAGTATCCAATACATCATACCAAGTACCGCTAATATTTCGTTGCCATTGATAGGAAGTAGCATTGTTTGCTACCACCGAAAGTTGAATAGTACTTAACTCACATACATTTACTGAAATGGGTTGTTGTGTAATTTGTGGAACCGGTAAAGCACATCCAGAAAATATGCAAGGTACAGGAAGTTGAAAATTACTTGGTACAGGAGGAAGGGAAGTAGTATCTAAATTCCAGTTCAACGCATCGATTAAAGCCGTTAATAACGAAAGTGTATCACCTGTTGTGATGGAGCAATTGTATTGTGCATTATTAGCGCCAGTAGTAAAAGCAAGTCCGAGCGTTGATAGCGTTGCAGGCAAGGTAGATTTAATAGAAGTAAGTTCACAACTATCTAACACTAAATCCCAATCATTATTAATGCTAATGGCAGCAATGAATTCAGGGGCACTAACCGTTCCTTGATAAGCAAAAACTTGATCTCCATTTCCATTTAGACTTACGTATACGTTGCTATTATTGAAAGTACCTTGAATTGCGGTTACAGTTCCCAAATTAGCAGTTAACGCTTTTCTACAGTTGATGGTCACTTGTGTTCCGCAATATAAAACCGTAGTGCTTTGCCACTGAATAATTCCATCAGACAGCGCTCCGGTGCTTACTCCACAAGCATTCGGTGTTTGAAAAGTATTGGCGTCGGTCCATCCGAAATCAGTAAAATTGATAATGGTATTAATATCGATGTCTTTTAACAACACAAATGAAATAACATCATCTTGTGTTACGTTGTTATCATCGGAAGTAATATAGCCTGAAAAGGAAATATCGCCAGCTTGAAGTAGAGTTTGTGCTGAACTAAATGTTGTAATAAATAAAGTAGTAATTAATAAGATGAATTTAGGGATGAGGTTTTTTGTATTCACGCGATTGTTTTAGTAAATTATTGGTTGAGCTACAAAATTAGGAAAGTCAGCCTCATTTATTTTAGAGAGTTATTAGAATTAAATAACAATTTTAACTTTGAAAGCATTTGAGTATTGTTTAACTTTGGTACAATGAACCGCTACTTGATTATTATCCTGCTCATTTTCGCCTCTTTAGAGGGAAATTCGCAGTTTTCGGGTGGGGTTCGATACCTTCCCATGCCAGTGCAATTTGTGGTGGTGAATGGCGATTTTGATCAAACTATCGTGTATTTGCGTCGAGGTGGCGAAACGGTTGGCGCCTTTAAAGGTCAAAAGAATATGAATATGAGGCTGGAGTATAATGCCGAGTATCAACTTGATTTTACGAAACCTGGATATATAACAAAATCTATTCATGTAAATACTACGGTTCCTGAAGAACGAAGAAAGTATGGATTCGATTCCTACAAAATTGGAGTCCGATTGTTTAAGCAGTATGAAGGAGTGAATATTGTGATATATAATCAACCCGTAGCATCGATCAAGTATTTGTCTGAGTTGGATGAGATTGGTTATGATACCGATTATACTCGATCTATTTTATCCTTATTAACTCAAACAGAGGAAATTCTCGAACAAAAAGCGAAGGATGAAGTGCTAGCGCAAAAAGAAGCAGAGAGAGAAAAGAAATTACAAAAGCCCACTCCTAAAGAAGGTGCATTGGCTCCATCGCCAACAGTGAATGAGAAAAACGTAGTCGCCATTGATTCTCCAATTCCAACTCCTCCCATAGCTGAGTCGAAAGAAGAGGATTCTTTCAAGCAAATGGTTAATGATTTGCCAGTGAATGGTGGTGATGATCCAAATCCAAATAATAAACCTGTTACAGGAAGTGATCCAACAGTTGGCATTGATGTGCAAACCGGAACCGAAAAAATGCAACCAGGCAAAGGAGAAGATGGAAACGATTTTTGGAAAGTGGAAAAATCAGTGAGTACAGGTGTGGAGTCAAAACCACTCATCCTCCTTACTCCCGACACCATCAGCAGAAGCATCGAAAGAATTGTAGAGCCCAACCGTGTAATTACTTTATTGCGTGTTAAGGAAGGTGATCAAGTAAAGGAGTATCGATCAGTAACCTATTCTTGGGGAGGACAATATTATTTTATGGATAAAGATTATTCGATCTCCGAACAGCTTTTTAATCATTTGATAAATGGCGGTGCTAAGTAAATTTGAAAATTACTTAATTTGAATATTTGAAAATGAGGATGGAATTCTTGTCACATATAAATTCTCATTTAACCGCAAGGAACGCGGAGAGGCGCAAGAGGCGCGGGGCCTAAATAATACTTTTCGAAGTGAAGTAAATTCGATTCTAGGAAAAGCTAGCAGCTTGCAGCTAGCAGCCAGAAGCTCCTCCGATCCGAAGCGAAATTTATATGGAGCAGAAATATTTATCGAATCGAATAATATTACTTCATCTCAATCTTACTTCTTCCTTTTCTAATTTTATTCGTGCTATAAATAATAATCGGTGTTACCAAAACCGATGGCGCTAACCAAGCAATAAAACTCGGATCGGTTTGTACATTTTGTACCAAGAATGCTGTTAACGTAGCGATGTATCCACCCATCATTCCTGCAATATGTTTTAAAAGCCAATGATTTTTTTCAGTTGGCGGAACGGTAAATCGCTTGTAATCTTGTTTCACTCCCGACAACATCACCCAACCAAAAACAAAGGGAACTAAACCAAATGAATTGCTTTTGCTAAAATACATCCATATACCCATCGCCATTAATCCAATTCCACTAAGCAATGAAATAATTAAAATGATCCAATCTATTTTTTCTGCTTTTTGTCCGCGGTGTAACATCTTTAATTTTAATGCACGATATCCCGTCAAAACCAAATAGCAACTAAAAATACCGACCATAAACAAAAACCAATTTTCGCGAACAATGGAAAGTATAATTGAACTCACAAAAATGACCATCATGGAATAGAAATAAATGATTCCACTTTTGCGATGCAGTTTACCGCCATCTTGATTAAACATTGCGATCGGACCTGAGACTAATGCTAATCCTCCAGCAAGAATATGTGTCCACAGAATTCCAGTAAATAATTGCTCGTTCATAATTTTTAGTATTTGTTGAACAAAGAAAGTCATTGATCAAGCAACATCCAACCAAAAGGGATAAACTGCAAAATTTGGGATGAAAATCAAGTTTTGGGATGAATGGGTAGGTAGTTGGGATTAAAAATGAGGAAAAATAGAATAGAAGGGGCTTACCAAAACTGAAAGTAAAGTGAGAAAGTTTTTATTTTTTGTCGGCAACTAACATTACTTAGACAACCTACTATCAATATCCACATTCAAATTCCGTGAAACAGGAATGACGGTATCAGAGCTGTCTAGTACTAAACGATAGCCTTGTGAATTTCCTGAAACAGAAATAACACGATCGAGATTTACAATCCATGCACGGTGACATCGGTAAAAGGCAGTGTAGGTTCTTAAATCTTCTTTAGCATTTTTTAAAGTGCTGCGCAGTAATTTTTGAACTTCTTTCCCTTGTTCTAAATACGTTACCGAAATATAATTGTCGGCAGATGTGATGTATAATAAACTCTTTGCGGGGATTTGTAATTCTTCTTTTTTATTGTCCGACTTTAATGTAATTATCGCATCAGGCACCGACTCCAACCTTTTTTTATGATGCATATGTTTGCTGATCTCTTCTGCACTCTTTGCATTTCGATGGCTGAGCAACGATTGCATCGCCAAGACATTGATAGAAACAGGAAGAATAGCAACCAGCAATGTGAATACTTGAAACATAGCAACGTACTCAACCGATAAAGTATCGGTAAAAACAAAGCCCGAGTAAATCGCATTGGCGAGTCCGATCGTGAATATAATCCACATGATAAATAAAATCTCTCTCCCTACAGTCCATCCACTTTCATGGAAGTATTTGGGAAAGAGTTTCGTTACCATAAATACATTCAGCAAAACCATGATGCATGTAACAATTCCATACCCAAGGGTAATTTGTAAAGCGATTAAATTCTCGAATCGATATAAACCGAATGGGCGGAACACAAATAAAAAAGCAAAGACAAGAAATCCTGAAAATAACGCCGATTTAATTCGACGTGAAGAACTCTCGTAAAAAGGGAAGGGTTTAGCGAAGAGGGCTTTTAACATAACAGACAAATTCACTTCAAAATTTCTACTGCAAATACTTTTCTTGAAAAAATTGACTGTAATTTTTGATGTCTTTCGTGCGCGTAAGCTCCGATAAGTTTTGTTGTGAGATCACGTAATATTGAACTTGCTGAGGATCGAATTGGTTCACCAAATTTTCTTCACCAACAATACTTTCATAATACGACATCCCGTCATCTTTATTGGGAAATGACATGACAGCAATGTACTGTATATTTAAATCAATATTTCCATTATTGACAGTGAGCGGAAGATTGGGAAAATCTCTCGAGTTGAATGATTTAATTTTTGTAATTAATTCAGCAGATTGTATCAAACCCTTGGGTGATAAAATCACAAAGAAATGCATGGCGTCAACATCATGAATATATTTTGCAGAAGCGGCAAATGGATCTTTTAAGTTATTTGTATCCACTGCAGCGGTATCGAGCGTGGTATTCTTGATATTATTTCCTTGAATATAATCTAGTATTTCTTTCGCCTTTATGCTGACCGAATCTTTTGGATAACGACGAATCACATCTTCTAACTCAAATTGAAAATCATTTAATGTTCTTGTCTTTCCAACAGCTAATGCTTTTAAGAATGAAAACTTGGGTGACAAAGCATTGTTCACTGGGAAACTCTCATCAGCATATTGCTTTCGCCCGATCACCAATGCATATTGACGATTCAAATAAGCGCGGTAAGTGTTTTCGTAAAACACTTCAATCACCTCCGACTTCCGTTTCATTTCTAAATAAAAGTTCGGATTTAAAATTAGTCGTGCATAATCCGACTCTGGAGCATTGGCGAGTATGTAATTTTTATATACATTGGCTTTCACCGAATCTTTCATCGCACTGTACGAACGATATAAATTGTAATAAGAAGGCAGTTTAAATTTATTACTTGGGAAGCGCTGATCTAATGTTTCAAAACTCTTATTGCTCTCCGGAATATTTGATAATTGCTCCTTGTAAATGATGCCGCAATTATAATAAGCTTCAATAATTTTTGAATTGGATGCTTCTATCTGCTCGGATGAATTGGGAATTTGTCCGAGGTAAGCTTCTTTTCTCGATTTAGAATCCAACTTAGCAATGGAATCATTAATGGCTTGCTGATTGTTAACAGTGCTATCCACACTTACGGTTTCTACCACTTCACCAATCACTAAATCTTTTTCACTTCGTCTCCAGTTATCTTCTAATTTACGATTTCCCCATCTTTTCAAAAATTCACTCAACCCGAAACTAATTGCCGACGGATTATAAAAATACCAAGCTCCCGCAGTAGCCGATGCTGGTGTTGTAAGTGATCGCGGTTGATTCTTTAGCGTTTTCTCCTCTAGAATTTCTTGCTCCTCGATGCGTTGCTCATTTTCTTTTTCAATTTTCTGACGCTCTTTTTCTGCATCCTCAGCTTCAACAATTTTCCCAATGATTTCTGCACGCTGCTCCGGTGACATGGATGCTAATTGTTGCAAACTATCTTCGTTGATGATGATCTTTAAATTTTTTACCAATCGATCTAAGCTATTCCGCTTCGCTTGAATATCGGCATACTCTGGATGATCATTCGTTAAGTTCGTCAAGCAACTGTCGTAGTAAGCTGCTGCAGGCATATAATTCGGTTGCGCTAAATAAATATTAGCTAACTCTAAATAACTCACCGCTTTTTGCGTAGTATTACTGGTCGATGCTTGCACCGATTTATTCAACAAATCAATCGCCAAAGGTTCATCTTGCTCTTGCTTCGCAACACCCGCTAAGGCATAATAAATTTGATCGCGATATTCTTTGTTCTTCTCATCCTTCAGCATCTTTTGCAACTCCTTTTTCACTAGTGCCGATTTTCCACTTCCTGCATCAAAACAACGCGCTCGATTGATGCGAGCATTGAATGCCATTTCATAGGGTGGATTTAACTTAATCACATTTTGATAAGCTAAAAATGCTTGCGGTAATGAATCTGCTTTTTGTTGAAGTTGTCCAAGAATAAAATAATAACGCGCCCGGTCGTCTTTTTTCTTTGAACTTGCAGCTGCCATCTTCAAAGCTTCCGCGCCACGAACTACATCGTTTCGTTGCAGATGGTATTGAGCTAAAACAGCATTGTAATATCCAGTCAACTTCACGGGTAGTTTCTTATCTGCTTTTAAATAATCGAGCAAATATTCTGCATCGGTCATCTTTCCTAATTCTAAATACGATCGCGTTAACCAGATCAAAGCTTCCGGACGAATTTCATCATCTTGATATTCTGAGCTGATGTATTGAAAGGTCTCAATCGCTGTCCAAAAATCATGTTTGTAAAATTGACTTTGTCCAATCACCATATAACATTCCGGAATCCATCGATTATGTTCCTTGATGGCACGATCCTTCTTGCCTTTTACATAGATGGAATGACGGGTAATTGAAATGGAAACTTTTTTGATGGCTTCGTCAAAATCTGGAAATACGGCTTTTGCTTTGTTGAGATCTCCAATCTTAAAAATCGAAAGAACACGGTCATATTTATCTTCATGCGCTTCCGCCAAGGTAGCTGCACCTTGTTTGAGGCGTTCACGACCATTGAAATAGAAGTTGTAGTGAGTAGTGGTACCATGGTAGGCACGACTAATAATATTATTTTTCTTCACACTACATCCTCCTAAAAGAACGATCGTAAGGAGTATAAGAAGATTAAAGCGCAAACTTTTCACAGGCAGATCTTGGTATGTTATCCAGAATAAACTGAATACTTTTTATTTTAGTATAGGAATGCAAATATAACGATTGAACCCAAATTATGCTTTTGCATAATTTGCCCCTTGGGCTGACGAAAAACGAAGTATTTGTCAGGGTTAATCCTGACAAATAATCGTTTTTGACGATTATTTCGTCATTTCTGCAATAGAATGCTTCTATTTCAGAATATGGATTGAAACAAGCGGTCGAAAGCCTGAACTTTGCGATATTTGCACATATGCCGATTCTTAAAGCCCGAAGGAAAAAAATAGTTAAGAATTTACGTAGCAAATTCAGACTGGTGGTGATGAACGACCAGACCTTAGAGGAGAAATTCGCATTGCGACTTACTCCTATGAATATTATCGTTTTTGGTGGCACTTTCGCATTGAGCTTGATTACACTTACCTTATACTTAATTGCGTTCACTCCGTTACGTGAATATATCCCCGGATATACCGATGTGAATATTCGTCGAAATCTGTTATCCGTAAGCTTAAAAGCCGATTCTCTTGACAATCAGATGAATGCCCAAAACAAATATTTGGCTAATTTGCTTAATGTATTGAACGACAAGGTAGATACAACTTCTTATAATACTTCTGCAACAAGCATTGGTTACGCCGATTCGATTCGTAAACTAGATAAATCTGAGTCAGATTCTCTACTTCGTATGCAAATGGAAGGTTCCGATCGCTTTGAATTGGAGGAAACCGCAGAAAAATCGTTTTCGTCCGGCATCGGAAGCATCACCTTTTTTTCGCCCCTAAAAGGGACCATTACCACAAAGTTTAATACAGTTCAAAAGCATTATGGAATTGATATCGTGGCCGGCGCCAATGAAGTGATTAAATCAGCCATGGATGGTACCGTTATTATGTCGAATTTTACGAGTGAAACAGGCTATGTAATCGGCATCCAACATAGCAATAATATTTTCACACTTTATAAACATAATTCAGCACTTTTGAAGCGTATTGGTGACCATGTTAAAGCCGGCGAAGTAGTGGCAATTATTGGAAATACTGGTGAGTTTAGTACAGGTCCACATCTTCATTTTGAACTTTGGTATAACGGTAGTCCAGTGAATCCCATCGATTTTATCAATTTTTAATTCCTTTAAAGAAGATCTAAACGTTTCTTATTCAATCTTCTTTCTTTATTGTCAATTTTATTGTTCAAAGACAATATTTGGAAACAGATTTCATTAATAGTCTAACTATAATTTAGTGAGGTGAGTAAACGGAAAAGAATTTTAATCATTATTGCTTCCACGCTGGGTGGTTTGCTGATGGTCTTGTTGGCCTTAGGATGGATTTTCGGTCCTAAAATAAAGGACATTGCCGTGGAACAAATTAATGCGAATCTCACTGTTCCTGTTCAAGTTGGCGATATTGATTTCTCATTATTACGAAAATTTCCATATGCTAGCGTCAATTTTCAAGAGGTAATCACAAAAGGAAAAAAGACTATAGGAAATCAAGAACCATTATTGGTTGCTAAAAATGTGTTTCTTCTTTTTTCATGGTGGGATGTTTTTTCAGATGATATTCGATTGAAGAGTATAAGCATCGAACAGGCATCGTGCAACCTTTTTGTTGACAAGAATGGAGATGAGAATTACGATATTTTTAAGAAATCAGAAAATAAAAACAGCACATTTAATTTGCAGCTTCAAGAAATTATTTTGAAGGAAACAAGTATTCGTTATCATACCATTTCTACAGCGCGCGACTATTCTTTTTTTGCAGAGAACATGAATTGGACCGGATTATTTACAAGCGATATTTATGATTTAAGTGGCAGCGGAAATTTGATTGTGGAGCGGTTTCAAACAAATGGTGTAAATTACATACATCATAAAGAAACTATCATCGATCTTACCATTCATATTGATCGCCAACGTAAATTGTATGAAATAAAAGAAAGTAGTTTGAAGGTTGCAGCTTTAGAGTTTGGGGTAGATGGGTTTTTTCGAGATGAGAAATCTTCAACATTTATGGATGTTAGCATTAAGAGTAAAAAAGCTGGATTAAAAGAAATTTTATCGCTGATACCTGGGGTGTATACCGAAAAATTGTCGCAATATGATTATTCAGGAATTGTCCAGTTTGATTTGCAAGTAAAAGGTCAGGTTGGCGAAAATGAAACTCCATTAATCCTTGCCCAATTTAGCACGGAAGAAGCTTCTTTAGCTCCCAAAGGTACTTCCTATTCGTTGAGCAATATTTCGTTTAAAGGCAGTTATGCAAATCGAATTTCATCATCACGCCCTGTGGAACGGTTGCAAATTGCAAATGCCAAAGGTATGTTGGAGAACCAGTCTTTTCAATTGAATCTGTTGATGGAAGATTTTGTTAATCCCTGGATTAGCGTATCGGCAAAGAGCAATGTAAATTTAGAGGTGTTTAGCAAATTTTATATGCCAGATACGATGGAAGGAATGTGGGGTCAACTCATCGTGGATGCACAATTGAAAGGTCGAGTGAAGGAGTCGAACAGTTGGATTAGTAGCGGGAATATTGAACTAAAAAATGCTGGTTTTAAATTGAAAGAAAGCCGAGTGGAATTTTCCGGAATTCAAGGTTATATGTCGCTTGTAGGAAATCGTTTAACATTAACGGATATGCAAGGTAAAGCAGCCGGAAGCGATTTTAAAGTGGATGGTAGCTTTGATAACGCTTACGCCTATCTGCTTTCTAAAGATGAAATGGTGCAGGGCGATGCGCGTATTGTTTGTCGTAATCTTGATTTGAATGAATTGTTAGAGGATAAATCGTTAGCAGCATCTGCTGACACCACCTACCGACTCGATTTCAGCAATCGTATTAAGATGAATTTGAATGTGCAAATTGGAGTGCTTTCATTTCGAAAATTTCAAGCCTGGCAACTGAAAGGTCAACTCGAACTTCGCAATAAAATTTTGTATGGAAATGCCATTTCGTTTAAAGCATTTGAGGGAAATGTATTGATGAGCGGGGCCATGGATGCTTCACGTCCCGATAGCATTCTTATTTCATGCGATGCACAAATGAAAAAGTTGGATGTGACTGAAGTGTTTACTCAACTTGGAAATTTTGGTCAGGAAGTGATGATGGATAAAAACGTGAAAGGTAAACTCACCGCCAATGCTCAGTTTGTTTCAACATGGAGTAAAGATCTTCATTGTAATTTCAATAAAATTTATGCTCGAAGTAATATCTTAATCGAGAACGGTGAGCTCTTGAACTTCGAACCGATGCTCGCTCTATCCAAGTATTTGAAAAGTGCTGACTTAAAAAATATAAAATTTCAAACGTTGCAAAATGAAATTGAGATCAGCAATCAGGTAATCAAAATTCCATCGATGGAGATTAAATCAAGTGTAATGGATTTGATTGCTTCAGGAACACATACATTCGAAAACATTGTCGACTATAAATTGCAGCTTGATCTTTCACAAATTATAGGACGAAAAGTAAAAGCACAAAATTCAGAATTCGGAACCATAGAAGACGATGGGTTGGGCAGAATGCGCCTTTTTTTGAGTATGAAAGGCCCGTTAGCAAATCCCAAAATCAGCTATGATAGGAAAGCTATCGAACAGAAAATTGTTCAAGATGTAAAGCAGGAAAAGCAAGATTTGAAGAAGATTTTAAATAAGGAATTTGGTTGGTTTAAGAAAGACTCTACCATCAACAAAACACCTGTAAATACCCCTAAGAAAAAGGAAGAGCTGGAGTTAGAGCTGGATGAAGAGTAGTCAACATTTTTTTAAAGCAATCAGTATCATATATATCCTACTTCATCAGTATCGCAATGTTTCGTCTTTTGAACGTTCATCATTTAAATTAAAGCCCTATTTTTGCCTAAGATTTTGAAGTAGTGAATATTTACACACGAAAGCAACGCTGGAAATTGGTCCTTTTAATTATGGCTTTACTCATTGGAGTAGGCTCGCTCTTGTATACCAATCAGTTGGTTAAAAAATTGTCGGAAGAAGAACGCAAGAAAGTGGAACTATGGGCCGAAGCTACCCGTCAAATCTCCGACATTAACGCCGAACCTGGCGATATCAGTTTTGCCTTGTCGGTGTTAACGGATAATAATACCGTTCCCGTAATTCTTACTGATGAAGCAAATAATATCATCTCTACCCGAAATTTGGATTCTTTGCGTTTAGAGGACTCTGTGTATTTGGCTAGCGAACTTGTCATCATGAAGGAACAACATCCTCCCATTGATATTTCCTTCGCCGCCGATCAAAAGAATTTTATTTATTACAAGGATTCTTATCTCCTCACGCAGTTGCGCTACTATCCTTTTTTCCAACTCGCCGTCATTGCCTTGTTTTTGATTGTATCGTATGTAGCCTTTTCGACTTCTCGTAAAGCAGAACAAAATCAAGTGTGGGTTGGAATGGCGAAGGAAACAGCTCATCAGTTGGGAACACCACTGTCGTCATTGATGGCCTGGTTAGAATATTTGAAATCGAAACCACAGCCTGAAGAGCATCTACCCGAAATTGAAAAGGACATTGAACGGTTAAATACCATCACCGAGCGTTTTTCTAAGATTGGTTCCGCTCCTGCTTTGAAGAAGGAAAATATGACCAAGGTGATTGAAAATGCGATCGACTACATTCGTACTAGAGCTTCTTCCCGTGTGAATTTTAAGTTGGAAAATTTTCAGAATTATGATGTGGATGCTCCCTTAAATGTGCATTTGTTCGATTGGGTACTCGAAAATCTTTTCAAAAATGCAATTGATGCCATGAGTGGTGAAGGCGAAATCAGTATTCGCATTACCGATCAAAATCAATTTGTTTATCTCGATATTAGCGACACTGGTAAGGGCGTTCCCAAGTCGAAGTATAAAACTATTTTTAAGCCTGGGTATACGAGTAAAAACCGCGGATGGGGATTAGGTCTTTCTCTTTCTAAACGAATTGTAGAAGAATATCATGGCGGACAAATTTTTGTGAAGAGTTCCGAACATAACAAAGGAACTACATTTAGAATCGTGTTGAAGAAAACGTAATATTATCCACCTTCTTATTTAGATGATTGACGGAATAGATTTTTTCTTTTGTGATTTCTCCAATATTTTTTTCTAAATTCGAATTTCAAAAATTAATTTATGAATTCTATCAAATCATTATCGCTGCTTTTTATGTCTCTCTTTTGGGTGAATAGTATGCAAGCACAACAGTTAAATTTCTCATGGGCAAACGCCATGGGAGCACCCAATATTATTGGAAATGCCTCCGCCGTGGGAATAAGTATTGCTCACGATAATTTTGGAAATGTATTTTTGGCAGGTACATTTCAAGATACAATAGACTTCGATCCAGGTCCTGGAACAGCATGGCTATCTTCTACAGGTGCTTATGATATTTTCCTTGCTAAATTCAATATTCAGGGAAACCTTGTTTGGATAAAGTCTTTTGCCGGAACTTCTATTGATGGACCTGTTGGGCTAGTGGTTGATAACAACGGAAACCCTATTCTTCTCGGTCAATTTCAGCAAACTATTGATGCAAATCCAGATCCCAATTTATCAAATCCATTGGTGAGTTATGGCGACGTAGATATGTTCATAGTGAAACTTGATTCCATGGGAAATTATAGTTGGTCTAAACAATTTGGTGGTGTGAATGCCGATTACCCAACGATGTTGAGAAGAGATAACTTAGGAAACCTTATTGTTTCTGGAACTTTTCGAGATTCCATCGATACTGATCCTTCTGCCAATGTTCAATATTTAGTGAGTAATGGTAATGTGGATGGATTTTTAGTAAAGCTTACGAATCAAGGAAATTATGTATGGTCTAAAAAATTAGGAGCTAATTTTGGAGATGCTATTACTGGAATTGATGTAGATGTAAATAATAATATTTATGCCTGCGGATCATTTGTCGGTACCGTTGATTTTGATCCCGGAGTAAATGTTTTTAATTTAACAGCCACCCCAAACGCTGTTGGATCTTTTGTTTTCAAGTGGGATGCGTCAGGGAATTTTGTTTTTGCAAAACCGTTTTTATCGACAACTTCAAGCGGAAATATCACAGCAAGCTATTTGAATTTGGATGCGAACGGAAATATTTTTGTGATTGGAGATTTTAATCAACAAATAGATTTTAATCCCGACGTGGTAGCCGTTGATACCATTACATCAAGCTCAAATTCTCAAGATGTGTTTCTCTCTAAATTCAGTAATTCTGGCGTGTATCAGTGGACCCGAATATTTGGAAATAGCAATATCGATTTCGCAACGGCAATAGTAAACGATGCGCAAGGCAATGTATTTTTCAAAGGAGCTTTTACAGGAATTATTGACATCAATCCGGATCCTATCGATACCATGATTTTGAATTCTGCTGGAGGAATTGGCGGCAGATCGGATTATATCTGTGCATTGAATTCCACTGGTGGATTTGCCTGGGGAACAAAAGTATTTGGATTTGTCAATGGTTACCGTGGACCTACATTAGATATTATCCAAAATAGATTTTACCATGCCGGACAATTTACAGGAACTGGAGATTTTGATCCAGGACCAGGTGTGTATAATTTATCGGGTGTGCCAGGCACAGGTACTGCCTTTTTTGTGCAATTGATTCGGACGAATGTTGGGTTAGCCGAACAAGTGGAGCAACATGGATTTTCTCTGTATCCAAATCCTACAAGGAATTTTTTGAACATTGTTTCAAAAGAAGAATTGCAAAACGCTCAAATTTCACTTTGTAATATGAATGGACAAGTGATCGCATTGGAAAAAAATGTAAATGGCAAAAGTTTCGGTTTGCGTGTAGATGGATTTTCAGAGGGAATGTACTTATTGCAGATTCGTTCCGAGAAATCAATTACTACGTTAAAAGTAATTATTACTCATTAAGATATTTTAAAAAATTAAAATTGATAGTAAAAATTTAAAGGTAGCTTCAGTATACATTCCTCCTCTCCCTCTTTGTCCTCGCTTTCAGGAGAGGATGGAGAGGATGGAGAGGATGCTAGGAGGAGAAGCCAATGTAATTAAGTTAAGAAATTTTTACCCAGAATGGGTCCTATGTTTATAGAGAAAATGAGGTTTGTTGTTGTTCGACCCCGACGGGAATTCTTGAATTGAATTTAGCAACAAACTTTAGCCATTAACAATTTTATTTTAGCTTCAGTATAACTTCTTTTTGCGTTCTTTGTACCATCATGGCAGGAATTTATTTGCATATCCCATTCTGTAAGCAAGCATGTCACTATTGCGACTTCCATTTCTCTACGTCTCCACGAGGTCGAGAAGATTTGTTAGATGGGATGTTGATGGAAATGAAGAGAAGAGCATCCGAATTACAAGGGCAAGTAGTAAATACTATTTATTTTGGTGGAGGCACTCCGTCATTGCTTTCGTATGATGAACTGATGCGATTTTTTGAAGAGATGTATTCATTGTTTGATGTAGATCCACAAGCTGAAATTACGATGGAAGCGAATCCCGATGATTTGACAAAAGCGTATTTGAAATTAGTAAAGCAATCACCCATCAATCGTTTGAGTGTTGGCGTGCAATCGTTCCGCGAGGAAGATTTGTTAAGTATGAATCGCGCACACAATAAGGAACAAGCGTTGTCGTGTATTCCTAACGCAGCCGATATGGGTTTCGAGAACATTTCAATTGATTTAATTTTTGGCTGGCCAAAATTGGAATTGTCCGACTGGATCAAAAATGTTGAAATTGCCCTTGCGCTTCCTATCACTCATCTCTCCTGTTATGGATTAACAGTGGAATCAAAAACTGCCTTGAGTTGGCAAATTGTAAAGGGGTTGATTGAAGTTCCTGATGATGAAAAAGCAGCACAGCAATATGAATATTTGCTCACCGAAGCAGAGCGATTGGGATTTCCTTGGTATGAGATTTCGAATTTTAGTAAACCAGGTTTTGAATCGAAACACAATCGTGCCTATTGGGAAGGAATTCCTTACATGGGATTAGGTCCCTCTGCCCACTCGTATGATGGTGAAAAGCGAAGTTGGAATGTAAAGAGTAATGGTGCCTATGTGGCAGCTTTACAAAGAGGAGAGCGCGAATATGAGGTTGAAATTTTAACACATAAAGCGAAGTTTCATGAATTCATTTTAACATCTTTGCGTATGCGAAAAGGAATTAGCTTGAGCGCCCTCCGTACTGCCTATGGAGATGGTATAACAGGTCAATTGTTAGAAGCCGCTCAGCCGTTCGTCGAAAAGCGTTGGCTGATTCGTGACGCCAATCAACTTCGGTTAAGTCAAGATGGACTGTTGTTCGCCGATAAAATAACTTCAGAATTATTTGTAATCTAACCTATGAAAATTTCAGTAACGCATCAGGCTATTACTTACCAAGTGGATTTGTCGAAGCCCTTGGATATTTGTATCCCATTTGAAGCTGGAGAAGGCCATGTGATTGCTTGGTATCAAGGTCCAGTGAAGATGGAACCCGTACGTATGGGTGATTGGGTTGGCTCTGTGAAAGAAGGAGCAGGCGTGAATTTCAATAATATTTTTTTTAATCCGCATGCGCACGGAACACATACCGAAACTGTCGGACATATTTCCAAAGATGTAGAATCCATCAATACACATTTCAAGGAATATTTTTGTTTCGCCAATTTGGTTTCGATACAACCCGAAAAGAGCGGGGATGATTTAATTATTACGCTGGAACAACTGAAAAATGCTTGCGGAAATCCTGCCGACGCATTCATCATTCGTACATTGCCTAATGAAGCCAGTAAACTTTCTAAAAATTATTCAAGTTCTAATCCGCCCTACCTCGAAGATGCTGCTGCAACTTGGTTGCGTGAACAAGGCGTTCGTCATTTGATGATTGATTTGCCTTCTGTGGATCGTGAAGAGGATGGTGGAAAACTATTGGCGCATCATGCATTTTGGAATTACCCGAATGCAACACGATTAGATGCAACCATTACGGAATTAGTTTTTGTTGCCGATGAAATCAAAGATGGATTGTATTTTATGAATTTACAGGTGGCTCCATTTGTGAATGATGCAGCACCCGCTCGACCACTCTTATTCAAATTATTAAATTCATAGTCATGAAAATAAGTATAATATTGCTGAGCCTCACTTCTTTATTTTTATTTTCTTCTTGTAATAATGAATCTAAAAAGGAAACGAAGGAAGAAAACAAAGAAGTGATCATCAAAGAAATTAAACCAGGCGATGCGCACGAAGCAGATGCAAATCTTAAAATTGTAGAAGATTTTTATGTGGCCATCACCGCACGTGATTCTGCACAACTCATTAATTGTTTAGATGAAGATTGTAAAATGTATGGAACAGATCCCAGTGAAGATTGGAATTTGGATCAGGTAAAAACGTATATCTCTGAAAAAGCAAAAGACACCTCTACAAAAACTGTTTTTACAGTGAAGAAACGATCGGTACATATCATCAATGATTTGATGTATGTGGTGGATGTGTTGGATGTAAGTACAACCCCCGTCCCTTTTCGATGTGTTACCATCACCAAAAAAAGCAAGGCGGGTGATAAGATTGCGATGGCTGAATTTTCTGCACTCATAAAAAATGAGGATATGAAGAAGGTGGGTGAATTTTTTAAGAGTAAGTGAGTTGAAAATTATAGAAAAAGAGATTTAATAAAAATGAAAAAAATATATCATTCAGCAACGTGCACCACCAATCAACGCATCTTAAAGGAAATCAAACCCAAGAAAGATGTTGTTCTGCAGGATATAAAAACAGATTTCATTACGCCAGCACAACTTGACGAAATGAAAAAGTTGGCAGGTTCTTACGAGGCATTATTTAGTCGTGTCGCCATTAAATACCGTGTGATGGGTTTGCATGAAAAAGTGCTCACCGAAAAAGATTATCGTAAATTAATATTGAGTGAGTATACTTTTCTAAAACGTCCGGTGATGATTGTGGATGATGTAATTTTTATTGGCAACACCAAAAAAGTAGTAGAGAGTGCGAAGCAAGCTTTAAAATGACCCGAAGCTTTAAAGCCCATCTAGCCGTATTAACCGCAAACATTATTTACGGTGCGAATTATTCAATCGCAAAGGAAGTAATGCCAAGTTATATCAAGCCATTTGGTTTCATCGTAATTCGTGTTTGTGTAGCCGCTATTTTATTTTTTGTGGCCGCTAAATTATTTTTTCGAGAGAAAATTGAAAAATCCGATTGGCCACGACTCATTGCCTGCGCCGTATTTGGCGTTGCCGTAAATCAATTATTGTTCTTTAAGGGATTATCATTAACAAGTCCCATCAATGCTGGATTAATGATGGTAACAAATCCCATTTTCGTTTTGGGATTGTCTGTAATGTTTTTAGGAGAAGTAATTAATTTAAACCGAATCATTGGAATCATCTGCGGAATTTCAGGAGCGGTTGTGTTAATCATTTATGGAAATCGTTTTTCGTTGGTGCCCAGTGATCCTTTTGGTGATTTATGCATTCTGTTGAATTCACTTTCCTATGCCATGTACATCATCTTGGTTTTACCCTTAATGAAAAAGTATCATCCCATTACCATCATGCAAATTGTTTTTGCACTGGGATCGTTGTTGGTTTTGCCTTTTGGCTGGGAAGAATTTAAAAGTATTGAATGGAGCACCTTCCCACCTAATACCTGGTGGAGTGTTTTGTTTGTAGTGATAGGAACCACTTTTTTCGCCTATCTCCTGAATACACTCGCCTTGCGTGAACTGAGTGCTGGAGTAGTTTCCGTATATATCTATTTGCAACCCTTAATCGCTGCTGCATTTGCGATGCTCCTTGGAAAAGATGTACCGAATCTGTTGCATCTGCTCGCAGCTCTCCTAATATTTGTGGGTGTTTGGCTTACAACAAAAAGTGTTGTGAAAAAGCAGGCTAATTTAATGTCTTGACTTGCATATTACTTTATCTTTAGAACGCGGATGAAACGGATAAATGAGATTGTCACGGATTTTTCCCCGCGCTTACCTACCGGCAGGTAAGACCACCGCGCAACCGTTGCGCCTGCCTGCTGCAGGCAGGCCCGTTGCGATCCCGATGCTTCGGGACGTTGCGTCCGCTGCGTTTAAACGGTGAGTTTTATATGGCTACAAGTTTTTTCACTGTTGATATTTCATGTTTTTCCGAAAATTTAAATAATTTTGTCGTCCTATTTAATAGTAATTACTTGAAGAAAATTAGTAGCACACAAACCACCCCATGATTTTTAGACAAGCAACCCAAGAAGATATCCTCCATATGCAAGAGGTGAGAAATTTAGTGAAGGAAAATGTTTTGTCCGACCCTTCCGTTATTACTAATGATTCTTACATCCCTTATTTAGAGCAACGCGGAATGGGTTGGGTGTGCTCAATAAAAAATCAAATTGTTGGATTTGCCATCTTAGATAATCAAGAGAAAAATGTTTGGGCACTTTTTGTTTTACCTAACTTCGAAGGAAGAGGCATTGCTCAAGAATTGCAACGCATCATGTTGAAAGAGTATTTTGCGCATACGCAAGAGTCGATTTGGTTAGGTACTGAACCAAATACAAGAGCCGAAAATTTTTATCGTGAATCGGGGTGGAAAGAAGTAGGGAAACATGGTCTAAATGAATTGAAATTTGAGATGTCGCATACGACATGGAATAGTAAGTTCAACCGCCGACTTTTATAAGCCATTTTTACGAATAGACTTATCTGTTTTCAAGCTAAATGTCTCTAAGGGTGTAAGTCAATAGAGGGAAATTACCCATTTTATTATCTCCTCGAAAAAATGTATTTTTGTCCTCAAATCAATAAGTATGGTACGATCAATGACAGGCTACGGTAACGCCAAAGGTCTCGTAGGAAACCAAAACGTTACAGTAGAAATCCGATCTCTCAACAGTAAATTTCTGGAATTAAATCTTCGGATGCCCATGCAGTTTCGTGATCGTGAATTGGAACTCCGTTCCGATTTAAGTAAGCAACTGGAAAGAGGAAAAGCCGATTTGAGCATTTCATTTGAAAGCAATGAACTCGCTAAACGTAGTTCAGTAAATAAGGAAATTTTTAATGCCTATTACGAAGAACTTTCTGCGTTGGGAAAGGAATATAATTTGAATGATGTCAATTTGCTCGACTGTATTTTAAAACTTCCTGCGGTGATGAATGCCGAACGTCAAGAATCGGATGAAGACCAATGGAAAGAATTGAAGGTGGTGATTAACGCTGCTCTCGATCGCTTCAATGCTTTTCGTGATAATGAAGGTGCTGCATTGAGTAAGGATATTACTATGCGTGTTGATACCATCTCTAATTGCATTCCTCAATTAGAGGAATTCGAGACAAAGAGAGTAGAAGGTGTACGTGCTAAAATTAGTAAAGCAATCAATGAACTGATTGAGCAAACGTCCATCGACCGAAATCGTTTTGAACAAGAGTTGATTTATTATATTGAGAAGTTAGACATCAGCGAGGAGAAAGTTCGCTTGCGTAGTCATTGCGAATATTTTGTGCAGACTATTGCTAATCCCGAAGCCAACGGAAAAAAATTGGGATTCATCACCCAAGAAATAGGAAGAGAAATTAATACCATCGGCGCTAAAGCGAATGATGCACCCATGCAACGCATCGTAGTTGAAATGAAAGATGAATTGGAAAAGTTAAAAGAACAATTGGCGAACGTACTTTGAAAACGAACCCTAACTTTCTTCATAAGCTGGTGCTGTTTTGCGGTCCGAGTGGGAGCGGAAAAACAACAATCGTTCATCACTTGATGGAACAGTTTCCGATGATGCGCTTTAGTGTGTCGGCAACAACGCGGGAGAAAAGACCAAATGAAGTACATGAAAAGGATTATTATTTTTTGAGTGTAGATGAGTTTAAAGCTAAAATTAAAAATGATGAATTTTTAGAGTGGGAAGAAGTATATAAAGATCGTTTTTATGGAACGCTAAAAAAGGAAGTTGAACGGATTTTAAATGATGGTTATGTAGCTATTTTTGATGTGGATGTGGAAGGTGGTTTGCAAATCCGAAAACAATTTGGTCGACAATTACTCGACGTTTTTGTGATGCCTCCTTCAGTTGATGATTTGCATAAACGGTTAGTAGCAAGAGCTACGGAGTCGGAAGATTCACTATTTAAACGATTAGATAAAGCAGAAAAGGAAATGAATTATGCCTTTCGCTTCGATCATGTAATTGTGAATTCCGTTTTAGAGGATGCGAAATCGGATGCAGTAAAAGTAGTGAGGGACTTTTTAGAAGACGTTATTCCCGAACCAGATGAGGAAACATAATTGATAAGTTCATCAAATGAAAATCGGACTTTACTTCGGCTCTTTTAATCCCATTCACAGTGGGCATTTAGTGATTGCGGGATACATGGCTGAGTTTAGTGATTTGAAGCAAGTGTGGATGGTGGTATCGCCGCATAATCCCCTAAAGCCTGCAGGCACATTATTACAAGACTATCATCGCTTTCATTTAGTAGAACTCGGTATCGGCAGCAATAAAAAATTAAAAGCTTCGAAAATTGAATTTGAATTAGCGCGTCCATCGTACACCGTTGTTACGCTTGCTTACTTGCAAGATAAATATCCGAAGCATGAATTTTCGCTCATTATGGGCGCCGATAATTTAGAGAATTTACACAAGTGGAAAAATTTTGAATTGATTTTAGAGCATCACGATATTTATATTTACCCTCGAACAAATCACGACGGAGGCGATTTAAAAAATCATCCGCGCGTGAAATGGATCGATGCACCGCAAATGGAACTATCATCTTCCTTCATTCGTAAATCCATCAAGGAAGGAAAAGACGTAAGCTACATGATGCCCGAAACCGTTGCTGATTATATTGATGAAATGAATTTTTATCGAAAATAGCTGCTAGCTTCTAGCCTCTAGCTAGATTTTGGATGCGGGATTCTGATTACTAGTTTCTGGCAAAAATTATTATCAATTCTAAATAACTAACCCCGAAGGGGTGAAATTATTATAGAAAAGCATACAATTAAAAATACCAAAACCCCGAAGGGGTGAAATTATTTGCTACGAAAAATTGCAAATCATTAATCGCGAAGCTTCGCGACTATAATCATGTCATCCCTTCGGGATTTGATTGTAATCAAAAAATCTAGCAGCTAGAGGCTAGCAGCTAGCAGCTCAACCTCCATAACGAAACGTAAATTATAATACTCCTTAAATTTCTTTCGAAAAGAAACTACGCTAGAACCGTATTCAAGATCGAATCAAAAATCATTTTCCCATCCGTGTTTCCCAGCACCGCATCGCTTGCTCTCTCCGGATGTGGCATCATTCCAAAAACATTTCGGTTGCGGTTGCAAATACCCGCGATGTTTTCAATGGCTCCATTCGGATTGCTTTCTTTCGTGACGTTACCATCGGCATCGCAATAACGAAACAATACCTGATTGTTTTTATTGATCTCAGTTAATGTAGGTTCGTCACAATAAAATCTTCCTTCTCCATGCGCAATCGGAATTTGAATAGTTTTTCCAATTTTAAATTTTGAAGTGATCACCGATTCATCCGTCTCACAACGAATGTTAACATTCTTGCAAACGAATTGATGATTATCGTTACTCAACAAAGCGCCAGGTAATAAATGCGACTCTGTTAAAATTTGAAATCCGTTGCAAATACCAAAAACAAATCCACCTTTATCAGCAAACTCAATAATCTCTTGCATCAATGGAGAAAAACGAGCAATGGCACCGCTACGTAAATAATCGCCGTACGAAAATCCACCGGGCAATAAAATAAAATCACAGTCTTGTAAGTTGTGATCCTTATGCCATAATTCCACCACTTCACTTTTCATGTTATTTTTAACTACATGAATTAAATCTCTATCGCAATTAGAGCCTGGGAAGATGACAACACCAAATTTCATTTTTTTCTGATTTATCCTGCAAAGTTACTTCCTAGAAGCCAATCCTAATAGCCCAATGTTAAATTATTATCTATTCATTGATTTTGAATGTTTAATGAGCTTTTAGGTGAAGGAGATCTGCAATAAATACTTAATTTTGCAGTTCAATTATCATAATTATGAAGAGGGTACTAATACTTTGCGGGATTCTGTTATTGATCATAGGTACCCAAGCGAAGGCCCAACGCGACAAGGAATTTCAGATTCGTGGTGGAATTGGTTTTTCGATTTACTACGCTGAAAGTATGGTGAATTATGGAATCGAGAAAATGGAAGATAACAATGGTGCCTTGTCGCTACAGTTCCCCTTAGAATTTCGCTATGAATTGACGGAGCGATGGAACGTCGGACTCGATACGGAGTTTGGAACTTATTTGTATGAAAATGATGTCACCGAAGGAAATAGTAATCGCTTCTTCGTTTTTGGTATTGCTGGCGAATATAACATCTTAAACGACGATTATTTTAGATGGTATGCCGGTCTCGGACTTCATACAGCAAGCCTAGTCCTCGAAGAGACGAATGAGTATGCTTCTATTGAAAAAGAGGAATGGACTTATCGCGGTGGTGGTATGCGAATTAACACGGGTGTATTACTTTACATAGGCGAAGTAGGCGGATTTAACTTTAATCTGGGATATGACACCCACAATTTAACCCTCGACGAATACGTACAAAATGGAACGAAGCAAGACATGTCCAAAATCGACGGAAAATTAAAGATATCGGGATTAGATGGGACTATTGGATTGGTGCTTCGAATTCCGAGAAAGCGCAAATAGGGCCATCTAATTTTTAATAAACTTTTTGATCATCCTGCTATCCGCTGAAGAAATTTCAATAAAATAAATTCCGTTGGCAAAAGTCCTGATGTCAAAAGAAATATTTTCCTTCTTTTTATAATTCTTCGTTAAAAGACATTCCCCATCCACAGTAAATATTTTTATTGAAAGTTGAAAGATATTTAGATGAGCGTCGCCCACATCGATGCTGAGAGTTTACTGAGATGGATTTGGCTAAATTGAAAAATTCGTTTCTGAATTTTGTCCAAGACTTAATATTGTTTCACAATAATTTGAATCGGTCGAAAGACATACATCGTCTATATAATAATAGGCTCCTTGACCAGTAGAAAATAGTGTATCTGTATTTTGTGCATCAAAAAAATTTCCTAAATAAATAGTTGTGTAATTACTATCAGCTACAAAGACTTGTTTTTAAGGGGTTGAACTATTTAAGTAGCGTCGGTATTACTTCCTAGAAGCCAATCCCAATAGCCTTATGTTAAATTATTATCTATTCATTGATTTTGAATGTTTAAAGAGCGATTTGATTCATTTTTGCAACAATAAATATTTAATTTCGCAGTTCAATAATCACAATTATGAAGAGGATACTAGTATTTTGCGGGTTTCTGTGTTTGCTCGTGACAACCCAGGTCATGGCCCAACGCGACAAGGAATTTCAGATTCGCGGTGGGTTTGGGTTTTCGATTTACGACGCTGATTTTAAATTGGATAACAATGGTACTACGACCGAAAATGATGATGGAGCTTTATCTATTCAATTTCCACTAGAGCTTCGCTATGAATTATCAGAGAGATGGAACCTAGGACTCGATATGAAATTTGGATCTTATGTGTACGAACGTGATAGTGCTGAGGGAAAAAGTAATCGCTTCTTCGTTTTTGGTATTGCAGGTGAATATACTATCGTAAATAAGGATAATTTTAGATGGTATACTGGATTTGGAATTCATACTGCTTCCTTGGTTCTGGAGGAGAAAAGCGATGATGCTATTGAATATAAAGAAGAGGAATGGACGTATAGTGGTGGAGGCATCCGACTCAACACGGGCGTATTAATTTACTTGGGTGATGTGGTTGGATTGAACTTTAATCTAGGATTAGATACTCACAATTTTAAGCTCAAGGAATATATCAAGAATAGCAACAAAGAAGACCTTTCCAAAATCGATGCTAAATTAAAGTTATCGGGATTAGATGGTACTATTGGTTTAGTGCTTCGGATTCCGAGGAAGAGTAAATCTTAATTTTTTCGAGCTAGAAACCTTACCCTTTTTTATCTAGGTAAGTAATATGATTTAAAAATGAATTAGTCTAAAACCGGTCAACCTTATTTAGGGATCTGCAAGCATCTAATCGCGAAGCGTCACGACCAACATCTAATCGCGAAGCCTCGCGACTAACATCTAGCATCCAGTATCTAACATCTAGCATCCAGTATCTAGCATCTAGCATTCAACCTCAATACACCTGCGAAGCCACTCGTCTACAAATCTCAGAATTACCCATCGTATAAAAATGGATGCAAGGTACACCAGCAGCTTTTAGTTCTTTGCATTGTTGAATGGTCCACTCAATGCCAGCTTCTTTCACCTCATCATTCTTCTTTGTAGCTTCCACCGCATCTTCCAAATCATCTGGAATATCGATGTGAAAAATAGAAGGAAGAACAGTTAATTGTTTTTTTGTTGTAATCACTTTAATGCCTGGAATAATGGGAATATTAATATCCATTTCACGGCAAGCTTTTACAAATTCAAAATACTTTTCGTTATTAAAAAACATTTGTGTCACGATGTATTCCGCTCCTGCATCCACCTTCGCTTTTAAATATTTTAAATCGGTGCGCATGTTGGGTGCTTCAAAATGCTTTTCTGGATAGCCAGCTACACCAATACAAAATTTAGTGGGCGCCACTCCTTGTAAATCGTCATCCAAATATTTCCCATTATTCATACAAACCACTTGCTCTAATAAATCAATAGCGTACGCATTCCCATCAGGTTCAGGAACGAAACTTCCTTCTGTCTTGATGGAATCACCTCTTAACACAAGCACATTATCAATTCCTAAAAATGATAAATCAATTAAAGCATTTTCTGTTTCATCTTTAGAAAAACCTCCACAAATAATGTGAGGCACAGCATCAATTCCATATTTATTCATGATGGCAGCACAAATTCCAACGGTACCTGGACGTTTTCGAACCGATTTTTTCTCTAAAAAGCCATCCGGACGTTTTTTGTAAACGTACTCTTCACGATGATAGGTTACATCAATAAAACTGGGGTTAAACTCAAGCAAGGGATCAATCCCTTGGAAAATTTCATTCATACTTCTGCCTTTTAGAGGAGGAAGTATTTCAATAGAGAATAATGTTTTACCAGCTGCTTTTTGTAGATGTTCGGTTACTTTCATAAATGCGTGATTCGAGTCGTCTTTAACGTAGAGATTCAAATAATGTTCTACGCAGATTCGTTACAAAAATGCATAAAACATAAATACGAAGGCAATGAACTTGGTTGTTTAACGGTTACTCCATCTAAATCAGAGTATCCCAAAGCCTTATTTTCTTCCAAAAAAAGAGGCTGCCTCAATCGAGACAGCCTCATTAAAACATTCAATAAATTTTATTTATCGGTTAATAGTAACGGTACCTGCTTTTGCTTTGACACCATTTCCTAAATCAACGATGTAGAAGTAAACACCATCAGGTAAATCTTTACCATTGAACTTCTTTGTAGAGTTATTGTAACCACCTTCATTGTACACTTCCTTACCCCAACGGTTAAAGATTTGTACGGTGTTGTTAGGATACTGTTCGATATTGTCTAATTCGAAGAATTCGTTTTGGCTATCACCATTAGGAGTAAAGATGTTTGGAATGGTAACTTCACAAGCTGTAGGCTCAGAAGCAGCTCAATTTTACAAAGACCATTACCAATAGCACGCACTGTGAAATCTGGAATGGTAACATTTACACCATGTGATTCAGGACCTGTAGGCGTATTGGCTGGAATCCAAGTAACACCACCATCTTCACTTACTTCATAACTTGCCGCATTACTAACCGCAGTCCATACATAAACGAATTTATAAGGGCTAGTACCTGGATTACAAGCTACAATAGGAGCATCAGGATAATAGTATACTGTTACTACAGCCGTATCGGTAGAAGTACAGTTGTTTAAGCTTACAGCAACCGTATAGGTTCCTGCAGTATTCGTAGAAATAGTTTGTGCGTTTCCACCATTGGACCAAGTATAAGTAGCACCCGAAACACCAGCATCTAAAATAGCTTGTCCGTCAGAACAGATGTCCTGATCCAGAACCGATAACACAGGAGCAGCGTTGATGGTCAATGTCATGTTGCCAGTACCTGTACAACCTGGAGGAACGGTAACATCAACACTGTACGATCCAGCTGCAGTAGGCGTGTATGTAGAGTTGGTTGCGCCGCCAATAGCGGTACCACCATTTAACCACTGATACGTTGCGTTATTAACGATTCCAGCATCTAATGTTGGAATGGCATCGTAGTCACAAATAGTGGCGTTGGTTAATGTAACAACAGGAGCTGTATTTACGGTAAGCACCATGTTTCCGTTTCCGGCACAAGTACCCGTTCCAACCGTCACGCTGTAAGTACCTGCTTGCATGGTTTGGTAGGTTTGACTAGTAGCCCCTGCAATAGGAGAAGAATTTAAGAACCACTGATAAGATGGAGCGCCAGGGTTCCCCGCATCCAATAAAGGATAAGCAGAAGCAATATCGCAAATAGTTTGATTGCTTAATGTTCACGTTAAATGCATTTGTAGTAGTGATCACAATATCAAAAAGACCAATACAAATTACGTTTCCAGTATTTACCTCAACAGAGAATGTATAAGTTCCAGGAGTTAAACCAGAAGGAGTATACGTTTGAGAAGTGGCTCCAGCAATGGCAGTACTATTTAAATACCATTGGTAAGTAGCTCCTGCATTACCCGCATCTAAAGTAGGTAGTGGGTCATTCACACAAAGAGAGATATCACCACCTAAATTATCAGAAGGAGCAGGAATGATAACTAATGTCATTGTATCAGCGCCCGTGCAACCCGGTCCATTGTTAATAGATACAGAATACGTACCACTAACGGTAGGCGTATACGTTTGGCTGGTCGCACCAGCAATAGCTCCAGCTTGATCATACCATTGGTAGCTCAAATTAGGATAACCACAGTCAAGAGTTGGAATCGGATCGAAGCTGCAAATGTTTTGATCGGAACCTAAGTTCACAACAATTATATTATCAACAAAGAAAATGGCAAGTGTATCGGTGCTGGTTAAGAAACGACCACAATCGTTTGCTAAGGTGTTTCCATCCGAGCCACCACTATTATTTAAAAGTAAATATAATGGTCCAGTAGAAGAAGCACTACCCGCCATATTCACTAATAACTGATTCGTTTTAGCACCACCCGGATTGCAATAACCATAGGCATTAGCAATCGGGAAATTATTACCACTACCATCCACCAATTGTAAATCGGTACCATCATTGGCCACCGAGAAACAATAAATACTATCGGATAAGGTAACAGAAAAATTGTTGAAGATACAACCCACCGAATCTGTTACAGGAGCCCAAACACTATTATCCGTCACTAAAATTCGAACGGTATCAGCAAACTCAGCAATTTCAGCACCGCACTCAGAGAGTAAAGTGTTACCATCAAATCCACGTTTCACCCAAACAAAAGTTTCTCCAACCGTTAATGGATTTAAGAAAGTAACCAATAAAGAATCAGTTTGACCATTTGTACAATTGATAGGGGTTACACTTACTAGAGGATTAGGAACTCCAAATGGAGTGACAGCACGGAAATCAGTGGGAACAGCTGACCCACATTGGAAGTTTGTATCAAAAGGAAGGATTACCGAATAGTCGTTACAATTGGCAAGAAGTTGGCCGCCACCCGCAGTTAACACACCATTATTAAAAGAAGGTATAATTTGATTACAAGCAGGAACGATGTTAATTTGAATATCACGTTTCACCTGTCCAATTAAAATTCCATTGCGGTACTCACGCACCAACACACAAATTACCGCTACCTGAACCAATGATGGAATGAAATTAATAACTCCAGTTGCCGAATTAATTGTAATTGGAATGGAAGAAGCACATGGGTTTTGTGGAGAATAAGGTGCTACATAAGCAGCAGGGGCTGGGCTTGGGGGACAACCTCCACCACCTTCGGCAGATACTAACGAGAAAACTAATGAATCGCCATCAACATCAATAGCACCTTGATCATAAAAGAATTGATTACCTACGCAAAAACGAGTATAAGCTAAATTCAAGAAGTAAGGAGATGAATTGGTTGGTGCTGTTATGTTATCTAAAGTACAACTATTGAACATGTTTATTCCTCCTGGATTAGCCAAGGTTGAAATAGCAGTGTTTCGACAGCATTCACTGAAAGAGAAAACCCAATCGGATGCTGGCTGAGGTAAAGTAATTACAGCCTCGAAAATATGTTCTTCAATATCACCAACTCCACCTGGACAATTTGCTGGCGCTGTTACACACGGGGTGTTCGGAACTGCTGTAAATGATATTTTAGGGGCAGGCTCTGATCCACTTAACCCTAAGGAAGCAGAAGACCAACAAACCGTAATTGATCCACTAGCTGGGATTCCTAGGCAATCGCGATAATATTTTACACGCACCAAATAAGTGTTTGGAGTACCAGTGTATTCATAAGTAATATCAGTACCTGCCATATGTGAAGCCTGGCTGCTTTGTGGAGTTAAAAGCAAGGCAAATAATGCCATTGCAAGGAGAGTTAACAGTTTTTTCATGGCCGTATGGTTAGTATTGGTTTTCATAGTGATTTATTATCGGAAAAGGTTTATCGTTCCCTTTTGCTTGAATGTAGCTTCTCCGTCAGAAGTAGCGAAGATATTGTACATGTAGGTTCCCGCATCGGCATTTCTACCTTCAAAAGTCCCATCCCAAGAGATGTTATTTCCTTTTCCTATAAACATTAATTTTCCGTTTCTATTGAAAATTCTAATTTCTATAGTGATACTAGCGTCTTTGGTTATCGTAAGTACATCGTTAATACCATCTCCATTCGGACTAAAAGCACTAGGAACTTTCCCAAAGACAGTGACCTTTTCCTCGATGGTTATTCCATTTATTTCACAGGTTACAGTATAATTTCCAGGTTCTTCAAATGTGTTGTTTGCAGTAGATCCGACCATCGACGATTTTCCGTCTCCAAAATCAAATACTGCATTTACATTTCCCTCTTGATTGGTAAGCGCTGTAACAGTTAATGGAGCAAATCCACCTTTAGTTGATAAAATCAAAACTGGTTTTACTGTTTTTTGAATAGGAGCAACGGGTTGCGTTTGATTATTAAATTCCCCTTCAGAATTACTTGAAACAGGTTTTGTAACAGATACACTATTGCTCTTAACCACTAAAGCAGGTGCAGGGGAATCATTCCTTGGAGTAGATTCCCCTTTTTCCTTGTTAAAATCTCCGGTCAACGCATTTTCGATCGTGATTTTTTGATCAAGCTTAATTTTATTTTCTGAACTCGTATTTCCTGTTTTTTCGGAAGATGGATTTATCTCTTGCGAAGAAGACGCCACTGGTTCGTTTTGAACTTTTTCTTGTTCCGATGGAAGGGCGAATGAAGATGAATTATCACTAGAAAGAGTACTTTCATTCAAAAGAGCAGGACTGTTTTTCTCCACCGCTTTCTCGTCTTTCTGTATCAAATAATTTACACCTAAAATGGTTAATGTAGCTACCGTTAATAAGGCGGCTATACCTTTTATTCCCAACTGTGCTACAAGACCTTTCCCCGCAGTTCCCGCTGAGCCTGAAACTCCTGGATTTTGCGGTACGCTTGGAAGCTGCTGGCTAATTTGTTGCCAGAGCTTCGGATCCACTTCAGGTTCGAAATGGTCGAAGGCGTTTTTGAACTGATCTTCGAAGCGACTCATTTTATTTTGTAGTATAACTATTTTCTTTGTTTAATTCTTGTACTAAAATCATAAGCTGATTTCTGGCTCTTGAATATTGGGATTTACTAGTTCCTTCACTAATACCTAACAATATTCCTATTTCTTTATGCGTATATCCTTCAATGGCGTAAAGGTTGAAGACGGTTTTATACCCTATTGGTAATTTTTGTAATTCCGCCATCAATTCAGCAGCTCCTATTTCATGGCCTATTACCGGCTCATCTCCCTCTTCTATTATGTCTGATAAATCTGTCCACAACATTTTCTGTTGTCGAATATGATCTAATGCCGTATTCACCATCACCCTTCTTATCCATCCCTCTAAGGAACCTTCCGCTTTGTAAGAACTAATTTTTTGAAAGACTTTTATAAATCCCTCTTGTAACAGATCCTCTGCCTCTTCTCTTTGCTTGATGTAGCGTAAACAAACACCAAACATCTTCCTCGCAAACTTATCGTAGAGCAACCGCTGAGCGGAAGCATCTTCGCGAAGTATGGCTTCATGTATTTGCTCATCGGTCATTTCTAAAGGACGCTGTAAAGACATAGATGCAATTTACGAGTTTGAGGTTGCATGGTTGATTGCCGATTATGTTAAATAGTTAATAATCAACAGCTAAAATTGATTTTGATGGATTTTTTTGACTGATTTCTGAATGGCAAAGGTTGGATGGTACTGGATACAAAGGTCGATTTTTTTTACTCCATTTTTATCCCACAATTGTCATTAGAAACAATGTGACCCTTGGTCGGGATCAACAAGGCGACATATTGTCAATCAATGAATGTCTGGACCCTGACATTGATTTGAAGCAATTCTTACTCGTTTTAACAACATTATTTGAATTATTGCTTCAAATCAATCGTCAGCTCATAGAGCAAAAAAGTCATTAGACTTTTTTGGGTTTATTTTTTTAAGTAGAAATGGAAGTATCCACTAAAATGAAATTTTTACAAATCATTTTACTTTTTTTTATAGTTGGATTCATTCTACTCTATAATCTTTCTTTGAAAATTATAGAAAAAAAAGAGGCTGTCTCTTGGAGACAGCCTCATTAAAACATTCAATAAATTTTATTTATCGGTTAATAGTAACGGTACCTGCTTTTGCTTTGACACCATTTCCTAAATCAACGATGTAGAAGTAAACACCATCAGGTAAATCTTTACCATTGAACTTCTTTGTAGAGTTATTGTAACCACCTTCATTGTACACTTCCTTACCCCAACGGTTAAAGATTTGTACGGTGTTGTTAGGATACTGTTCGATATTGTCTAATTCGAAGAATTCGTTTTGGCTATCACCATTAGGAGTAAAGATGTTTGGAATGGTAACTTCACAAGCTGTAGGCTCAGAGGCAGCTCCAATTTTACAAAGACCATTACCAATAGCACGCACTGTGAAATCTGGAATGGTAACATTTACACCATGTGATTCAGGACCTGTAGGCGTATTGGCTGGAATCCAAGTAACACCACCATCTTCACTTACTTCATAACTTGCCGCATTACTAACCGCCGTCCATACATAAACGAATTTATATGGGCTAGTACCTGGATTACAAGCTACAATAGGAGCATCAGGATAATAGTATACTGTTACTACAGCCGTATCGGTAGAAGTACAGTTGTTTAAGCTCACAGCAACCGTATAGGTTCCCGCATTATTCGTAGAAATGGTTTGTGCGTTTCCACCATTGGACCAAGTATAAGCTGCACCCGAAACACCAGCATCTAAAATAGCTTGTCCGTCAGAACAGATGTCCTGATCCAGAACCGATAACACAGGAGCAGCGTTGATGGTCAATGTCATGTTGCCAGTACCTGTACAACCTGGAGGAACGGTAACATCAACACTGTACGATCCAGCTGCAGTAGGCGTGTATGTAGAGTTAGTTGCGCCGCCAATAGCAGTACCACCATTTAACCACTGATACGTTGCGTTGCTAACGATTCCAGCATCTAATGTTGGAATGGCATCGTAGTCACAAATAGTGGCGTTGGTTAATGTAACGACAGGGCTGTATTTACGGTAAGCACCATGTTTCCGTTTCCCGCACAAGTACCCGTTCCAACCGTCACGCTGTAAGTACCTGCTTGCATGGTTTGGTAGGTTTGACTAGTAGCCCCTGCAATAGGAGAAGAATTTAAGAACCACTGATAAGATGGAGCGCCAGGGTTCCCGCATCCAATAAAGGATAAGCAGAAGCAATATCGCAAATAGATTGATTGCTTAATGTTGAAACGGTGAATGCATTTGTAGTAGTAATCACAATATCAAAAAGACCAATACAAATTACGTTTCCAGTATTTACCTCAACAGAGAATGTATAAGTTCCAGGAGTTAAACCAGAAGGAGTATACGTTTGAGAAGTGGCTCCAGCAATGGCAGTACTATTTAAGTACCATTGGTAAGTAGCTCCTGCATTACCCGCATCTAAAGTAGGTAGTGGATCATTCACACAAAGAGATATCACCACCTAAATTATCAGAAGGAGCAGGAATGATAACTAATGTCATTGTGTCAGCGCCGTGCAACCGTCCTTTTAATAGTACAGAATACGTACCACTAACGGGTTACGTTTGGCTGGTCGCCCAGCAATAGCCCGTTGTTACCATTGGTAGCTCAAATTAGGATAACCACAATCAAGAGTTGGAATCGGATCAAGCTGCAAATGTTTTGATCGGAACCTAAGTTCACATTGATGATATTATCGACAAAGAAGATCGCCAGTGTATCCGTGCTGGTTAAGAAACGACCACAATCATTCGCTAAAGTATTTCCATCGGAACCACCGCTGTTATTTAAAAGTAAATACAATGGACCAGTAGAAGAAGCACTACCGCCATATTCACTAATAACTGATTCGTTTTAGTACCACCCGGATTGCAATAACCATAGGCATTTGCAATCGGGAAATTATTACCACTACCATCCACAATTGCAAATCGGTACCATCATTGGCCACCGAGAAACAATAAATACTATCGGATAAGGTAACAGAAAAATTGTTGAAGATACAACCCACCGAATCTGTTACAGGAGCCCAAACACTATTATCCGTCACTAAAATTCGAACGGTATCAGCAAACTCAGCAATTTCAGCACCGCACTCAGAAAGTAAAGTGTTACCATCAAATCCACGCTTCACCCAAACAAAAGTTTCTCCAACCGTTAATGGATTTAAGAAAGTAACCAATAAAGAATCGGTTTGACCATTTGTACAATTGATAGGAGTAACACTTACTAGAGGATTTGGAACTCCAAAATGGAGTGACAGCACTGAAGTCGGTAGGAACAGCAGATCCACATTGGAAGTTTGTATCAAAAGGAATAATTACCGAGTAATCGTTACAATTGGCAAGAAGTTGACCTCCGCCAGCAGTTAAAATACCATTATTGAAAGAAGGAATAATTTGATTACAAGCAGGAACGATGTTAATTTGAATATCACGTTTCACCTGTCCAATTAATAATCCATTACGGTACTCACGAACTAACACACAAATTACAGCCACCTGAACAATAGATGGAATGAAATTGATAACTCCAGTATTTGAGTTGATCGTAATTGGAATAGAGGAAGCTAAAGGATTTGTAGGAGAATAGGGTGCAATGTAAGTGTTTGGATAAGGAGCAGGAGGACAAGATCCAGTTCCATCTTCTGCAGTAACTAAAGAGAACACTAAAGAATCGCCATCAACATCAATAGCACCTTGATCATAAAAGAACTGATTTCCTACGCAGAATCGAGTGTAAGCTAAATTTAAGAAATAAGGTGATGAATTTGTTGGAGCTAATAAGTTATCTAATGTACAGCTATTGTATAATCCATTAGGTTGTAATGTGGTGATAGCACCATTTCTGCAGCATTCGTACCAGGAGAAAGTCCAGTCAGATGCAGGCTGTGGTAAGGTAATAACTACCTCGTAAATATGCTCTTCAATATCACCTATTCCACCTGGACAAGTTGCGTTTGCTGTAACACATGGAGTATTCGGCACGGGAGTTAAGGAAACATTCGGAGCCGTCACGGTTCCGCTCAACCCTAAAGTTGCCGACGACCAACAAATATTCACTTGTGTTGGTGCGGAAATTCCAGAGCAGTCACGATATAATTTTAGACGAACCAAGTAGGCATTTGGAGTACCAGTGTACTCATAAGTAATATCCATTCCCGCCATATGCGATGCATGGCTGGATTGTGGAGTTAAAAGCAAGGCAATTAATGCCATTGCAAATAGTGTAAACAGTTTTTTCATTTCTATATGTTGTTGTCTAGGTTGAATTTATATTTTGTGAATTGGAAAAGTTCTTGAAGTTAACTCTTCTGTACATTCGAAAGATTTTATTAGCAGAATCTCTAGATTTTCACGTATTTTTGTGTTTTGTAAATGTTTAATAATTCTTTGCAATTTTTGAGAGTGTAAATGTAATGATATTTCCTTTTGTGTAATAGGATTTTCATTTTTGAAATCGCTAATTAAATACCTCTATAAATAGGAGATGCATTTTCTGTATTTAAGGTTGCATCTGGTTTTTGAGTATTTTAAAGATTTGAAAGTCATGCAGTGAATTTAATTTGATGTGATTATTTTATCATTGAAATTCTTTTTTCTTTTGGATGGACGGAATTATTTTAAACTTAAAGGTAAATTCTGATATATTTTGTTGATTTTACTTAAATAGAGGCTGCGATTCACCCAAAATTGATGGAAATGACAAGTTTCTGTTTCGTACCTTCGCGCACCTATGGAGCACCTTCGGAATTTCTGCATTATCGCACATATTGATCATGGTAAGTCTACTTTGGCCGATCGTCTTTTAGAATATACTAATACAGTGTCTAAGAGAGACTTGCAAGCTCAAGTGCTCGACAATATGGATCTGGAGCGTGAACGAGGCATTACGATTAAGAGTCATGCGATTCAAATGGATTATACCTTAAATGGAAAGCAATATTCATTGAATCTGATCGATACTCCTGGACACGTGGATTTTAGCTATGAAGTGTCTCGCTCCATTGCGGCTTGTGAAGGCGCTCTTTTAATTGTGGATGCTGCTCAAGGAATTCAGGCTCAAACGATTTCTAATTTATACTTGGCATTGGGAAATGATTTAACAATCATCCCCATTTTGAATAAAATTGATTTACCGAGCGCTGAACCTGAATTGGTAAAGGATCAAATTGTGGATCTCCTAGGATGTGATCGTGATGAGATTTTATCTGCATCCGGTAAAACAGGAATGGGCGTGCTCGAAATTTTAGAAGCGATCGTAACTCGTATCCCAGCTCCTAAAGGTGATCCAACAGCACCCTTAAAAGCATTGATCTTCGATTCAGTCTATAATTCTTTCCGTGGAATCATCGCTTATTATAAAGTGATGGACGGTGAAATCAAAACCGGCGATCATGTGAAATTCGTTTCAACAGATTCTGCTTATCATGCCGATGAAATCGGAATTCTTCGTTTAGATAAATCCCCACGCGACGTTGTAAAAACGGGCGACGTAGGTTATATCATCTCTGGAATTAAAAACGCGAAGGAAGTAAAAGTAGGTGATACCATCACTCACATTGCTCGTCCAACCCTCACCGCTGTGGAAGGATTTGAAGATGTGAAGCCGATGGTTTTCGCCGGAATTTATCCTGTAGATACCGATGAATATGAAGAACTTCGCGCCTCTCTTGAAAAATTACAACTGAACGATGCATCTCTTACCTTCGAACCTGAATCATCTGCAGCCTTAGGCTTTGGTTTCCGTTGCGGATTTTTAGGAATGCTCCACATGGAGATTATTCAAGAGCGACTGGAAAGAGAATTCGATATGACGGTAATAACCACCGTTCCTAACGTATCGTATTTTGCTTATCTATTAAATGGAACCGAATTCATCGTAAATAATCCAAGCGATTTTCCCGATCCGAGCCGACTTGATCGCATTGAAGAACCTTATATTAAAGCATCTATTATTACTAAAGCCGATTTCGTTGGACCTGTGATGAGTCTTTGTATTAATAAACGTGGTGAAATAGTAAATCAAAGTTATCTCACCACCGACCGAGTAGAATTAGTCTTCAATATGCCACTCGCCGAAATCGTTTTTGATTTTTATGATAAACTAAAATCCATTTCTAAAGGATATGCTTCTTTCGATTATCATATGATTGGTTATCGTCAAAGCCATCTCGTGCGATTGGATATTAAATTAAATGGCGAACCTGTCGATGCACTTTCCGCTTTAATTCATCGCGATCATGCTTTCACTTTTGGAAAGAAAATTTGTGAGAAGTTGAAAGAGCTAATTACTCGTCAACAATTTGAAATTATTATTCAAGCTGCAATCGGCGCAAAAATCATCGCGCGTGAAACCGTGAAAGCATTGCGTAAAGATGTAACCGCAAAATGTTATGGTGGTGATATCTCTCGTAAACGTAAATTGTTGGAAAAACAAAAGGAAGGAAAGAAGCGCATGCGTCAAGTAGGCTCTGTTGAAATTCCACAAGAAGCGTTTTTGGCAGTGCTGAAGCTGGATTAATGTTTCGTTGGAACGAGATTGTTTTTCATTTAAATTATTCTCCGTTTCTAGCTTCTAGCTTCTAGCTTCTAGCTTCTAGCTTCTGGCAAACAATCTGAAGGGATGACATGATTATATTTGAAGACGAATCTGTACAGCATCCCACCTGCAAAAACCCGAATGATAAATTTTAAGAAACTAAAAATTTGGGAATTGGGTATTGAATTAGTGAAAACCTATAAATTAGTACAAGTACATCGAAATCTGATTCTCTGATTCTGTATCCATACCATCTAATATTGCAGAAGGTGCTCAAGACATCAGAAAGAAGCACGATTAGTGAAATTGCAATTTTTCTTGAAACTCAACTTCATTTATGTCATCGTTTAAACTATATTAATGATCTTGAACATGAAAATTTATTAGTAAAACTAGATCAGATTCAAAGAATTAGCTACTTTCAAAACCAGATCAACGTTCCCAATGGCGTGCTGGATTTAGCGATAAAAAACTAGTAAAAGTCAGCAGCTAGAAGCTAGCAGCCAGTAGCCTCAATAACGCGAGAATAAATTCAATTCACCAACAATCTTATTCGTAAGCAACCATCAACTTCGTTCGATACACCGCATTCCCCTGCCTCAATTCAATCAAATGCATTCCTTGATTCAAATGCTGTACATCTAGATGAAAAGTTCTTTTCCTTGGATGGTAATTTTTTCGGAGGAGATTAATTGTCCTAACTCATTGTAAAAACTTAATTGGCTAATCCTTTTAAATTTTCGGGCAACAACAACCATGTGCTTTCACTGGCAGGGTTCGGATAGGCGATAACGTTAGTGCGGGCTTCATTTAAATTTCCTAACCCAGCTAATGAACATATTCCCGGAATATTTGCATCGAGCCAATTGGATCGATTCGTAATCCAGTTTTTTAATTCTTGTTTAACACCTGTATAATCCGTAGGAATGGGTGAGGGATTGGGCCAAACATAAACACCCAAAATAGGCCATCTTTCAAAATTCCTGATCTGGCTTTCTTCTAAATAAAGACCAACACTATCTATCCAATTATGCAATACGGTTGTCGACAAAATATTCGCTCGTAAATCATCCCATCGGCAACGTAATGTATTTCTAAAATAAGGATCTTGTAATAATTTATTCCACCAAAATGGCACCTGTTGACCAGAAGAAGGATGAACATATTGATAAGCATATCCCGAGGGAACATCACCATCGTTGTAGTCGGCATTTCCCCAAGCAATATCATAATCCCATACAGGACCCATCTTCATCAAACCACCATTACTGTTTTTGTCTTTATAAAAAAATGAGCTGATTCGATAACCATCTACACTTTTACTGAATTCATTTAATATAAAATAATCTACCCAAGAGGTAACATCAATAAAATGGCGATATCCAGTAGCTGGATTCATAAAATTACTCCCATTCAACGCAATTTCAAAACTGTCGCAGTACGATTTTATATACTGAGCTTGCACAGGTAAAATATCGGATACTTCAGGATATTCAAATTGAATTTCTGGCTTCGGACCTCCTGTAGGTGGATTGTAAAGCGTTGTCCATCCACCACCTGGAGCTCCCGTGGTTTTATCTATTTTTAGGATATACCCACCCGTTAGATCATCTCCCGATGTATCAGCCGGAGTTAATTTCGCAATATCCACTCTTCCAGCATCACGCTTAATTTTTTCCATGAAAACATAAATACCAATATAACGACCATTTAAAATTACTTCACAAAATTGAGTGCGAGATGCATAGTATCCCATAGCTCGAGATCGATCAACCGACAATACATTTCGCATGAATGATTTGTCAGTATAATTTGCATTTTGAAATATAATTTCGAACTCCCGGACCATTGTCAATGATTTGCATGGTTGCAGGAATTTTTGGATCATCCAAAATGGACTGTCCTAAAGTGTTTATTTTTATAATAGGTAAATTGGAAGATGTAATTTGGTTACTCTGAGGAGGATTGTTTCCAAATGTAATATTCCAGCTCATTAAGACGCCCGAATCGGTAGGATAGGTGTCGCGAATAAAAAGTTTCCAAACTCCATTGGGATTTTGTGTATTATTTACATCATTTATTAATCCTTCAGGACGATAAGAACCAGAAAAAGGTGCACTACCGTTTTCAATAAAATTGGGTACCGTGTCGTAAAAATTGGTGTTAACATAATTGTTTCCAGAGCCACCGTTTCCAGTACTTAGTTCAATATAGGTACTGTCAGGAGCAATTAGCCAAATATCTAAATCTGCATCATAAGTATGAGTTATATTGAGACTTAAGTTTATAATGCCAAAAGTTGTGTCGATGGTGGTGGGTAATCCACTCACCGTAATCGGAAAAAGTGCTGCTGGACCATTATCGGGTATATTTCCTCCAAAGGCACTAAATGTTTGAGATTTTGATTGGGTAAAACATAAACTGAGGAGAAGCAATAAGCGCGTAATTGTCGATTTCATAATTCTTGACCAAGTTAAGTATTATTTCAAATGAATATTCTATTAGTTTGATGGATTTCAGTATTTAGGTGGTAAAAAATTGTAATTTCAAAAGCATGTTTTGTCTAATTTCTTTCAAAAATGATGCTGTAATGCCCTTGACTAATGAGAAAAATTTGCGCAATTCTTTGATTTTTGTACTTTTACGTCTTTATAAATAGAATTATGAAAAGATCCATTTACTTTCTCTTATTGGTTTCGATGGTTATAGGCGTTTCCATGAATATTGCAACGGCGCAACAAGAACCTCTTCTCATTTCGGGCCCCATGTTAGGTTACAGCGAGCACCGTTCCGTGTTGGTTTGGTATGAAGTAAGTCAAACTGTTAAGACAGCCATGTTGCGTTATTGGGAAAAGGATAACACCGAGTATTTCTATGAGATGGATTATTCTGGAGTACTTGGAAAACCATATAATCCTATCAAATTTGAATTGGTAAAATTGAAGTTGAACACCTCCTATAATTTCGAGATTTTGTTAAACGGAAAAGTAATTCCAGCCTCTCGGATGAATGTATTTACGACGAAGCCGCATCAAGCAAATCCGGAGGCAGATCCCTATAATTTTTCTTTTTTAGCTGGTTCATGTATATATTTTAATGATCCAATTTTAGACACTCAAAGCGACCCTTATGGACAAGATACTTACATCTTAAGAACCATGGCATCGATGTCGACAAGTTTTAATTTATGGCTGGGTGATAATGTATATCTGCGTCCTTCCGATTACGGTTCAAGTGCTGGAATTAATTATCGTTATTCTTTGCAAAGAAAGGCGCAAGAGTTGTCCGATGTTTTAGCATCTCGACCAAATTACGCCATTTGGGATGATCACGATTATGGTGGTGATAATTTTGATCGCTCGTTCGAATTGAAATCTTCGTCGCAGGAAATATTTAAAAGTTATTGGGGAAATAAATCGTACGGAACTGAAAAGGATCCAGGCATTTTTTCTTCTTTCTCTTGGAGTGATGGCGATTTTTTTCTGATGGACGATCGCTCACATCGTGCACCCAATCAATTAAAGGATTCTATAGGTGGAAAACCAAATTGCGATAAAGAATTTTTTGGAGCCGAGCAATTCTCTTGGCTTAAAGATAAATTGTTGGGATCAACAGCAATCTTTAAGTTTATCGCTGTAGGAAATCAAGTGCTGAATCCAGCTGGTGGCACCGAATATTTGCGAAATTATACATGTGAATTTAATGAGTTGATGAATTTTATTGTCGCTTATAAAATTGAAGGTGTGGTGTTTTTATCAGGCGACCGTCATTTCTCCGAAGTGATCACCTATCAACCAAAAGGTGGATATAAGATGTATGACTTTACCTGTTCTGCACTCACCTCTCGTCCACGAACGTTGAGTGAAAAAGAAAAAGCTAATCCCAATCGTGTTCCTCAAACGTTGGTAACAAATAATTCATTTGCGCGTTTCGAAATAAGTGGACCTAAAGGTGATCGCTCCTTGAAGATGGTCACCATCGATAAATCAGGAGTGATTTTATCAAGTTTTATCTTGAATGAAAAGGATTTGAAAATGAAGTAATATCTAGCTTTTTCTACTTTATATCTAATTGCTTTTAGGTTATGGCTATGCAAAACAAATTAACAGCCTTTTTAATGTGGAAGGATGATTTCTTTATATATTCTTATTCAGTCTTTTTAGAGGAAAATATCAATGTGGAGGCGATAATCGAATCAGGTTGACTAAATTTGAATTCTAAATATCAATCTTATGAATTATAAATTATTTGCCGCTGCTTGTCTGGTTTCAACGATTCTATGTGTGGATGTTTTCTCACAAGCGTTGGTCTACCCTAAAACCGCTAAAGGAAATACAGTCGATAATTACCATGGTACAAAGGTGAATGACCCTTACCGCTGGTTAGAAGTAGATACTGCCAAGGAAGTTCAAGAGTGGGTGGAAGCTGAAAATAAAGTCACCAATGATTATCTTTCAAAAATTCCTTTCCGTGATGGATTCAAAAAGAGATTGACGGAAATTGTGAATTACGAAAAATTTTCAGCACCAAGTAAAGTTGGTGAATTTTATTTTTTCTCTAAAAATGATGGACTGCAAAATCAATCGGTGATCTATTATCAAAAAGGAATTGATGGAACACCCATGGTTTTTATCGATCCTAATAAAATGTCGAAGGACGGTACTGCAGCCATCAGCTTACTCGGATTTAGTCACGATAAAAAATATGTAGCTTACGGAATTAATGAAAGTGGTTCCGATTGGCAAACCATTAAAGTGATGCAAGTGGATGGAGCAAAGTTATTGGAGGATGAATTGAAGTGGGTGAAGTTTAGTGGCGCTGCTTGGTATAAAGATGGGTTTTTTTACTCGCGTTATGATTCGCCTTCCTCAGGAACAGAATTAAGTGGAAAGAATGAGAATCATCAAATATGGTATCATAAATTAGGAACTAAGCAAGATGCCGATAAAATGGTATTTATGGATAAGGAAAATCCATTGCGTTATTATGGTTCTCAAGTAACCGAAGATGAAAAATATCTTTTTATTTATGTGTCGCAAGGAACCTATGGAACAGAAATTCTTTACAAGGATTTAAATCAACCAAACATGGCTCCTAAAATATTGTTTAAAGGATTTAATTATGAGTATGGTGTAGTTGACAATGTTGGAAGTAAAATTATGGTGAGCACAAATCACGGAGCTCAAAACAATCATTTAATTTCTCTCGATCTAAATTCTTTCAATCCTGAAATGGATTACGCGAAGCAATGGAAAATATTAGTTCCTGAAACGAAATCGTTGTTGGAAAATGTTTCTACCGCAGGTGGAAAATTATTTTTGAATTATTTGCAAGATGTATCTTCTCATGTGTATCAATACAGTTATGAAGGGGTGAAAGAGCACGAAGTGGAATTACCTGCTATTGGCTCCGCTTCTGGATTCGGTGGATATATCGATGATAAGGAAGTGTTTTTTACATTTACTTCTTTCACGTATCCTCCAACCATTTATCGGTATAGTATCGCCGATAAAAAAGTTTCGAAGTTCCGTTCGTCAGGCGTGAAGTTTAATCCAGATGATTTTACGACAGAACAAGTATTTTATACTAGCAAGGATGGTTCGAAAGTGCCGATGTTCATTGTCTATAAAAAAGGATTGAAGCGTGATGGAAAGAATCCAACGTTGTTGTATGCTTACGGTGGATTTAATGTGAATTTGAATCCCGGCTTTAGTGCAACACGTTTAGCGCTACTTGAGCAAGGTGCCATATATGCGATGGCAAATATTCGTGGCGGTGGTGAGTACGGCGATGCATGGCATAAAGCGGGAATGTTGGAGAAGAAGCAAAATGTGTTTGATGATTTTATTGCAGCTGCGGAATATTTGATCAAAGAAAACTATACTTCGTCTTCTTATCTCGCAGTACAAGGTGGATCAAATGGTGGATTGCTCATCGGCGCAGTCGTAAATCAACGTCCTGAATTATTTAAAGTAGCATTTCCACAAGTAGGTGTAATGGATATGTTACGCTTCCACAAATTTACTGTAGGTTGGGGATGGGTAGTGGAGTACGGATCAAGTGATACTCTCGCACATTTTAAAATCTTTATGGTTATTCTCCCATCCATAATATCAAGCCTGCAAATTATCCTGCGGTGATGGTAACTACTGCCGATCATGATGATCGTGTAGTGCCAGCACATTCGTTTAAGTACATTGCTACGTTGCAAGAAAATCAAAAAGGAACTAACCCAGTACTCATTCGTGTAGACGTGAAAGCCGGACACGGAGCCGGAAAACCATTGAGCAAAACCATCGATGAAGTAGCCGATACGTATTCGTTTATGCTGTTCAATATGGGTGTAACACCGAAGTGGTAAATTGGCAAATTGGCAAGTTGGTGAGTTGGTGAATTGGTCTCTCGCTTTCGGGAACAAATAGGTCCCATGGCTATCAGGTCAAATAGTTGCGAAGAAGATTCTAGAAGCCAGATGCAAGCAGCCAGAATCCAGCATCCAGCATCTAGCATCCAGCAACTTAAATACGGGTTGAAATAAAAATTTAGAATAAATTAATGCGATGTCGATAATATTACTACTTGGATCCGGAGGCCGTGAACATGCTTTTGCGCGTGCTTTGACGATGAGTGCTCAATGTGAACAGTTATTTATTGCTCCCGGAAATGCTGGAACCGCCATGCTGGGAACTAACGTTGATGTATCACCGAACGATTTAGAAAGTATCAAAATATTTGTTTTGGAGAACATGGTAGAACTCGTTCTCGTTGGACCCGAAGATCCCTTAGTGAATGGCATTGTTGATTTTTTTGAAGCGGATGCTTTGCTAAAACATATTCCGGTTATTGGTCCTTCTAAGATGGGTGCACAATTGGAAGGAAGCAAGGACTTCAGTAAAAATTTTATGAAGCGTCATGGCGTTCCTACTGCAGCATATGCAAGTTTTACGTTTGCGAAGTTAGAGGAGGGATATAAATTCCTGGAGACATTGCGTCCTCCGTATGTGTTAAAGGCAGATGGTTTGGCTGCAGGAAAAGGAGTTCTTATCCTCGATCATTTACAAGAAGCAAAAGATGAATTGAAAGCCATGCTCGGCGATGCGAAGTTTGGTAAAGCCGGAGAGAAAGTGGTGATTGAAGAATTCTTGGACGGTATTGAAGTGTCGATGTTTGTATTGACAGATGGTAAAAATTACAAAATTTTACCAGAGGCAAAAGATTATAAACGCATCGGTGATGGCGACAAAGGATTAAACACAGGTGGAATGGGAGCGGTGAGTCCGGTTCCTTTTGTAGATGCAACCTTCGTCAAAAAAGTAGAAGAGCAAATCATTAAACCCACCATTCGCGGATTAGCAGAAGAGAAAATTAATTACATCGGATTTATTTTTATCGGCTTGATGAATGTAGGCGGAGAACCGAAAGTAATTGAATACAATTGCCGAATGGGCGATCCCGAAACAGAAGCGGTTGTACCACGCATCCAAAATGATTTCTTAGCATTAATGCAAGCTACAGCATCCCAAAATCTCGATAAAATCGATTTCAAAATTGATTCCCGACAGCTGCTACCGTAGTCATGGTGTCGGGCGGCTACCCAGGAAATTTTGAAAAAGGGTACACCATAAAAAATCTCGATCAAGCTGGCGATACCATTGTCTTCCACGCCGGAACAAAAATGAATGGAAAGGATGTAGTCACAAACGGTGGTCGAGTATTAGCCATCACTTCCTTGGAAATTCCATCGAAGAAGCCCTCCAAAAATCATATGTCGCCGCCCACCACATTAACTACGACTATGCCTACTACCGCAAAGACATCGGTCAAGATTTGATTTCACTCGTTAAATAATTTCGCCGCGCCCGCTGCGTAGCCGTTGCGCCCGCTGCGCCTGCCCACCGAAACAAAGTGAAGGTGGGTTTAAACCTATGATCCAAAAAACCCGCGCCATCGTCCTCGACATCACTCCCTACGCGGAGGCGAGTATCATTGTAAAAGCCTACACCGAAACCATGGGGCTCCAAAGTTTTTTAGTGAACGGTGTACGCAAACCCAAAGCACGATTTGCCAACAATCTTTTTCAACCGCTTACCATCATAGAAATTGTTGCATACTTTAAAAAGCAAGGTGGATTGCATCGTGTGTCTGACGTATCTGCATCGCCACCGTTGGTTCATATTCCTTACGACACCATCAAAACCACCGTCGCATTATTTCTTGCCGAAATTTTATATCGCTCCATCAAAGAGGAAGAAGCCAACGCCGATTTATTCGGATTCATTGACCACAGCATTCAAATCCTCGACCTCCACCCAGAAACCACCAGTCGATTCCATTTAATTTTTTGCTTACAACTTACACGCTATTTAGGATTTTATCCGAGCGGAAGATTTTCAAATCACACTCGTTGCTTCGATTTAAAAGAAGGCGTTTTTCGAGAAAGCAAACCCATGCACCCTTACTTTGTCGACTATAATTTAAGTCAACGCTTCGACGAACTTTTGGAACAAACGCTCGAAGACACGCACGAAATGAAAATGACTGCTGACGAACGCAAACACATTCTCCAAGCCATCATCACCTACTTCGAACTTCACCACACCCAAGGATTCAGTATTCGTTCGCATGAAGTGTTGGCGGAGTTGATGAGTTGAGTTTCGTGCGGGATTTTTCGAAGTGTTTTAGTACAGCATCTTGGTTAGCTTCGGTTCGGGAGCACTGCGTATAAGAGTCAATTGAATTTAATGGATGAGCCACAATTCGTATTGACATGGATATCCAAAATACAACTGATAACGTCGCCATTCATGGCGACGTTATGAATCCGCATCCTTAATAGGTAGCGTCCCAAAAATTGGATAAAGTCCAATTTTGTGGGACGCTGGCTCTAAAGTAGAGGGTATACCTGTAACCTCGCCATAAATGGCGAGGTTACTTTATATATGAGAAAGAATTAATACTTCTACTAATAGTTGTTGAAACAGTAAATTAGACTGACGCGAATAAATAGTACTAAGGGACGGCAGCTCAACTCCTATTTCTTCCTAAAAACAATATTCACGAATATTCCACTGCAGAAAACCTACCATTTAACAAACCTCCCCGTCAGCACTTCCTTCTCCGTACTTAATCTCACAATATAAACTCCATCCGCTTGAGAAGAAAAAAACTATTTTGAAAATAACTCCCATCCGTTTCAGATGAAATACTTTCCATTAACTGTCCATTAATATTATAAAACTCCAATGTTGCATTTCTTCCTTGTAACTCCTCGGCATTCACAAAAACTGTTTGCCATGTCTTGTCATAGTAGAGTTTTAGCTCTTTGTTTTTAGGAATAAGTCAATTAATCCAACAGCGGTAAGGGTGTCACAAGGACTACCATGTAATGTGTCTAGTTCGTAGTTGATTGTTAGGGAGACCCAAATATGCCTTATGTCCACCTAGGTAAAATGAGGATACTTGAAGGTCACATGAACTTCCAAGACTATCAGGATAATTAATTACAGTTAAATTGGAATTAGTGTTATTTATAGTTGATGCACAATATAAATAGTCTGTACATCCATCTGGAACGTTCGAAAAGACACTTGAATAAATCTTACCATCTGGAGCTAGCTTTAATGATCCAGGTGTATCTGGGTCGGAAAAATACGAAAAGTGTCAGCGCTCAAAGGAAATTTGAATTATTAAAATCAAATTGGATTAAATAGTTGGAATTTTCAAATGCTCCTTGGTAAATTAAATAAGTATATATTTTACTTTCATCGGGAGAAACTTCAAAGTCCCAAAATCCCAAGTAATTTCCAGAAGGAGTCGAATATATTTGTCTGTTTGAAAAAATCCCATTGCATCTATCAAAATCGTACCTTTCAATTGCTCCATTTGGCGCAACGTTGTATAAATGATTACCAAGCTTATTAAATTTCAATCTATAAAATCCCTGAAGCGAGACATTTGGACCAATGAATTGAGTTGGATTTGTTGTCACTCCCGAAGGACTAATTAAATACGCAGTAATATCATTAGTAGGTTGATTTCCAGCTTCGTGCTATCACCCACCAATCCCTACCGTTACCATGACGAACAGCAGTAACACCATCACAAATTGTATCATTTCGAAGCTGCACATTTTTTTGAACCACTTTTCCAAGTCCTCCATTAAATGATAAATCTACGATAGAATAATATAGTCCTACTACTGGTTGAGCAATGCCAGCACAGAAAATATAAAAACGATTAATATTACCAGGATCAGGAACAATTACCATTTCTTGATACCAACCTGCCTCCAACTAAAGAGTCTCCACTTTCCATTACGACATGATTATTACTTATAACAGTACCATCCGTGAAAATATTATTTGGAGCAAGCCATTGAGACCAGTTTGGAGACCCACAATAAAAAAGCAAATCACCCAAACTATCACAAATACTAGCACATGTTCCTCTAACACGAAGTATACTAGTAGCAGGTTGTGGATTTGATAAATTTTTAAAATCAATTCCAGCACTGTCCCCAAATGCCCAATAACGGTCGGTGAATTGAGCGGAAAGGGAGGTGGTGAATAGAATGAAAATGAATAAAATTCGTAGCATGCAAGGAATCTTGGTTGGGTAAATATATGGGTTTCGAAAACGAAATTTTTAGTAAAGGTATTTTTCGCTCTTGATCTGGTGGACTCCGGTTTGGGATCACTGCGTATAAAGTCAATTGAATTTAATTAATGAGCCACAATCCGTTGACTTAGATATCCAAAATACTACTGATAACAGCTAAGGATTCGTTGCGTCCGCAGGACGACCAATGAAGCCTATGTTGCACGGAAGCGTTGGTAGTTTTTAAGCTTATGGGGATTTCGATATTAGAGCAGGATAATTTCAAAATCTCATCCGATATTTTTATTTTTAAAAGTGTTTGAAAACGAATTTTATACTTTACTTTAGTTTGCTGATATATTTTAATGCTTTTTGAATGAATATTTTCAATTTTATTTACCAATGGACATAGCAACTTCAGTCCGCCTATTGCAGATTTTTTTTTAAGCTTTGATTTCTTTGTTTGGATTCCCCATAAAAGACGGGGGCAGGCATGTTGGTGGTCCGCGAAGCCAAACTTCAATAGTAACCATCGTTTGGGTTTTGCAGCAGGAACATGTTAATGGATCGTATGCTATGGCAGACGCTGTTTTTCAGGAAGATAGGCACCGCTGGTAGCTGCGCTCGTATTTGCGCTATGGCATTTAACTTGCATTGTGCTGCTTAGTATTCCATAATGGCGGATGCGAGTAAATCCTTTGAAGTATATGCATTGCAAAGCGGCGTATAAATTCCATTCCATTTAGCTCCATCACTTTTTGTAGCTCCTTCTCGATAGTCTTTGTACTCAAAGCTTACGTTGCCATTTTCAATTGATTTTATTCTGTGGTTAGAGATAGCCACTTTATGTGTGTACCTTCCCAAATATTCTATCACACTGCCGGCATGACTAAAGGGACGCTTGGCATATATGACCCAATCTTTCTTGAATAAATTGTTGATGAGTTTTTGCTAAGCGTTGGCATTTTCTCTTTTAACGCTTCCATGTATTTTGCTCTAAAGACTTTGCTCATGGCTTTCACCGGAAACAAGTACTTTCCTTTTGATTTTGCCTTTTCCAATTACCTGCTTTGGTAAGTCCACCACCAGGCACTACGCAATTCAAATACGGGTGTAGAGTCATGGTTTGACCTCAGGTGTGCAGTATGCAAATCATACCAGTATCTGCTCCTAGATGCTTCGGATCATTCCCAAATGTTTTTAGTGTTGACCATGCTGCTTCAAAAAGTGAATTGTAAACATGCGTAGGTTGATGCATCGCTAGGTTCATTTAGCAAATCGGGAAGAGTAAACACCACATGAAAATACGGAACAGGCAAAAAGTTCACTTTCTCTTTTGGCGATCCATTCTTCACGATTTTCCCTTGGCACTTTGGGCAATGCCGATTTCTACAACTGTTATAGCTCACACGGAATACTACCACAAGATGAACACGCATCCACATGTCCTCAATGCCGATGTGCGACAACGCATGAGTGCTCCGAGTGTGCGTAGTTGCCATCCATTGATGTTTGGATGCAATTCCACCAATGGCCAATGCGCTTTCAGCACATGAGCCACCTCAAATTCAGCTTTCAACTTATTGGATGTTGCACAAAGTATCCAATGGACTAAAAGGCTTTTATGTCCCGATTGTGCTACATGCAAATACACCATCGTCGTCTCAATGTTTGCATGACCTAGCAGCTCTTTATCGTAACAATATCCAATCCATCTTCGAGCAGGTGTGTAGCATAACTATGACGCAAGGTATGCACGTTCACATCCTTTGTGATGCCTGCTTTTTGCTCAACATTTTGATCACCCATTGTAACCCTCGTTGTGAGAATGATGCATTAGATAACTCTGTTGTATGAGGGACTCCCATAAACAAATACGTTTGCGGTTGTTCCGATTCCAAATAGGCCTTTATTCCTTTCACTCAATAATTTTCCGAGTGGTTAATACCGATCCTTATTTCCTTTGCCTTTTACCACCAGAAGTGTTCCTCGCTCCAAATCAACATTTTATCAGCAGTGTTCTGGCTTCCCCGCAGCGAAGTCCACACATCCGTAAGTGTTAACCATCAAGCGATGCTTAATAGTGCGGCCACTTGAATCCTCATGGCTTACCTCCTGGGTCTACTCAACACCACAGGCAACTTTCTTTCCTTTTAATTGATGGTAAGGCAACATGTTTATCATTCAAACCTTCAAGCCTAATAGAAAACGAAGGCCATAAACCGTATGCTTAAAATAGCTCTCGGAAGGTGTGCTCACTTTCAACAACTGTGCAGATAATCCTCATCTGATCATCCTCCAATAGAGTGGGAACACACCATAAATGCAAGGCAATTTTAGAAATATACCGGTTATAATTTTTAGCGTGCCCGACTCCTTCCAGAAGTCTCCATCCGCTTCCTCAAATCGCTTATAGAGCGCATTAAATCCATCAATGGCGGCACAAGCCGAGCTACCAGCGTATCGCCGGTGCTTTGTTTTAGGTGTAGGTGATTTTCACAAGAAGTTTTTTTATTCTAAACTTCCTGAATTATCTTTACACAATTACGTAAACAACTAAAAATAAAAAACTACCAAAGGTTTAGTGCAACAT
>JADKFA010000044.1 GCA_016717725.1 Bacteroidota bacterium | reverse complement strand
AATGGACATAGCAACTTCAGTCCGCCTATTGCAGATTTTTTTAAGCTTTGATTTCTTTTTGTTTGGATTCCCCCATAAAAAGACGGGGGCAGGCATGTTGGTGGTCCGCGAAGCCAAAACTTCAATAGCAACCATCGTTTGGGTTTTGCAGCAGGAACATGTTACTTGGATCGTATGCTGCGGCAGACGCTGTTTTTTCAGGAAGATACACCGCTGGTAGCTGCGCTCGTATTTGCGCTATGGCATTTAACTTGCACGTGCTGCTTAGTATTCCATAATGGCGGATGCGAGTAAATCCCTTTGAAGTATATGCATTGCAAATAGGCGTATAAATTCCATTCCATTTAGCTTCTCCACTGACTTTTTGTAGCTCCTTCTCGATAGTCTTTGTACTCAAAGTTACGTTGCCATTTTCAATTGATTTTATTCTGTGGTTAGGAGATAGCCAATTTTATGTGTGTACCTTCCCAAATATTCTATCACACTGCCGGTATGACTAAAGGGACGCTTGGCATATACGACCCAATCTTTCTTGAATAAATTGTTGATGAGTTTTTTGCTAAGCGTTGGCATTTTCTTTTAACGCTTCCATGTATTTTGCTCTAAAGACTTTGCTCATGGCTTTCACCGGAAACAAGTATCTTCTTTTGATTTTGCCTTTCCAATTACCTGCTTTGGTAAGTCCACCACCAGGCACCACGCGCAGTGCAAATGCGGGTGTAGTGTCATGGTTTGGACCCCAGGTGTGCAGTATGCAAATCATACCAGTATCTGCTCCTAGATGCTTCGGATCATTCCCAAATGTTTTTAGTGCTGACCATGCCGTTTCAAAAGTGAATTGTAAACATGTGCTATGTATCAGTTAGTTCATTTAGCAAATCGGGAAGAGTAAACACCACATGAAAATACGGAACAGGCAAAAGTTCACTTTCTCTTTGGCGATCCATTCTTCACGATTTTTCCCTTGGCACTTTGGGCAATGCCGATTTCTACAACTGGTTATAGCTCACACGAATACTACCACAAGATGAACACGCATCCACATGTCCTCCCAATGCCGATGTGCGACAACGCATGATACGCCTGAGTGTGCGTAGTTGCCATCCATTGATGTTTGGATGCAATTCTTAATTAATGGCCAATGCGCTTTCAGCACATGAGCCACCTCAAATTCAGCTTTCAACTTATTGGATGTTGTACAAAGTATCCAATGGACTAAAAGGCTTTTTATGTCCCGATTGTGCTACATGCAAATACACCATCGTCGTCTCAATGTTTGCATGACCTAGCAGCTCTTTTATCGTAACAACAATATCCAATCCATCTTCGAGCAGGTGTAGCATAACCATGACGCAAGGTATGCACGTTCACATCCTTTGTGATGCCTGCTTTTTGCTCAACATTTTGATCACTCCATTGTAACCCCTGTTGTGAGAATGATGCATTAGATAACCTCTGTTGTATGAGGGACTCTCATAAACAAATACGTTTGCGGTTGTTCCGATTCCAAATAGGCCTTTTCTATTCCTTTTTCACCAATAATTTTCCGAGTGGAAATATACCGATCCTTATTTCCTTTGCCTTTTACCACCAGAAGTGTTCCTCGCTCCAAATCAACATTTTTATCAGCAGTGTTCTGGCTTCGCCGCAGCGAAGTCCACATCCGTAAAGTAAGCTAACCATCAAGCGGTGCTTTAACAGTGCGGCCACTGAATCATAGGCTTTACCTCCTGTCTACTCACCACAGGCAACTTCTTTTCCTTTATTTGATGGTAAGGCAATACGTTTATCATTCAAACCTTCAAGCCTAAATAGAAAACGAAGGCCATAAACCGTATGCTTAAAATAGCTCTCGGAAGGTGTGCTCACTTTCAACAATCCGTGCAGATAATCCTCTATCTGATCATCCTCCAATAGTGGAAACACACAATTAAAATGCAATTTTAGAAATATACTCGGTTATAATTTTGCAGCGTGCTCGACTCTCTTCCAGAAGTCTCCATCCGCTTCTCAAATCGCTTATAGAGCGCATTAAATCCATCAATGGTGGCACAAGCCCGAGCTACCAGCGTATCGCCGGTGCTTTGTTTTAGGTAGGTGATTTTCATAAGAAGTTCTTTTTATTCTAAACTTCCTGAATTATCTTTACACAATTACGTGCAACAACTAAAAACAAAAACTACCAAAGGTTTAGTAACAGATCCTTAGTTCTGAAACCTCGGGGAGGCGGGCATTTGGTTACATAAAACTTAATTGGTAATTTTAATATCTCAATAAATAGAAATCACGCCCTGTGTCCCGAAGTGTCGGGAGTAAACCAGCAAATCGTCATATCCAATAATTGGCCGGACAACAATAAAAGAAATAACTATGGGATTTTCTGACGTAAAAAAGAATTAAAAATCCCGACAAGGACAAACTCATTGACCCCTATATCCGACTTATATAGAAAGAACAAATCAGTAAAAGAGTTTTTCGACTTTCTTATGTAAACCCCAACGAGAGAGAACTTTTGAAATATCGTGACAAAAATCTTTAAGGTTTTATCCAAAGCGAGGTTATCACTATAAACTCAAAGATGGAAAGTAAGCAATCAGCGACTTCAAAAAACTGGGAGCTTCGGCAGACCTATTAGAAGACCTAATGCTTTTTACGTGGAGACAGGTGTAAAATTTACCAATGACTATGGCGACATAAACGAACCATTTTACAAAAGTTTGGCGACAACCTTGTTGACAGTTTGACCTTAATGAACAAGGAAAATCTATTAGATAAATTTGAAGACTGAGTTGGAAAGGTTGTTGATGACACAAGCGGAATTGGATGGGGCTTTCACGACTATTTAGTTCAAGTTTGGGTTGACTTTTACCCCACTCAAGACGATGGTTATTTTGAAGACGACCAAAATGAAACAGAAGAAAAGGGAAAAATTATTAAACTTGGCGCAGGATAACGAATAGTACCACGGCTGTCAATAAGCGCCATGCTAAATCGAACACGATAATAATTTAACCCATTAAAAGTAAATAGCGGAAAAATACAGACGAAGAACATCTCGATAGTCCGGCATATATTCAATCGGATAATTCTCCGGATGAAATTATTCGTATAGTTGACAAGAGACCATTAACCCAATCAAGAAACTGAAAATATGGAAGTACATCATCATGCCCATCACGAAGGAAAGAAAAATTGGAAATCCTATTTCTGGGAATTTATAATGTTATTTTTAGCTGTTTTCTGTGGTTTTTTAGCGGAATATCAACTAGAGCATAAAATAGAAAGAGACAGAGAAGTGGTTTACATGAAAAATATGTTAGAAGATTTAAAAAAAGATACTGCAAGTATAAATACTGCTGTAACAGGAAATCGCTTTTTCGTGACGGGAATAGATACATTATTAAATTTACTTTCAAATCCTCAAATGACACAGCCTATCAGCGTAGGTTGTTTCTATCCTCTTTGATAAATACCTATTACTACATGCCTATATACAGTTTTCTGAAACTTACCATGTCGCAATTAAAGTACAGCGGTAATTCGCCGCTTAATAAGAAAAACACAATGTTGCAATGCCTTACTACAATATGAACAAGGTGTGCATGCATGTAAAACAAATTATGACCTTCTTCCAAACTATTTTCATATATAGAGAACACCAATAAAGAACTTTTTTAACATGACACTTGCTCGAAGGGCGTTTGTTGATAGAGCAAGATTTTAACACACTGCTTTTGCATCATCAGAAATAGAAAAATTTAGTTACTAAAGGAAAATACTTTAGACAAAAATGACCTAACACTTTTCTCTTTCTAAAATATCATGACGATGTTTTTGTATTATCAAACTACACTTAATAATGTAACAAACATCACTGCAAAACAAAACTATCAGCAGATTCTCTTATAAAATTAATTAGGAAAGAGTATAATATAACAGAGTAATTTGTTAAACATAATTGGAAAAAAGCAGATACGCATAACAGCACCTAGAGAGGTTTTTTTTCTGACTATACGAGGTACTGCACGAACTTCCGTTATGCGTCATCAATGTCGGGGTCACCTTCTTGTAAAATAATCAGAAAGTCATTATTCGGTGAGAATGATTTTCAGGTGTTGAATACCGCTTGAATTTTCTATCGTCAATAAATAAACACCTGATTCTTCGTTGGTGAGGTCAATCGGTGTTGACGTCTGGTATTTTTTGTTTTCATAAACAATCCTTCCGTCGAAAGCATAAATGCGTAAAATCGCTTCGGCTTCCGGTAGCATTAACTCGAAGATTCCATTGGAAGGATTGGGGTATGCTTGCAGCAGTTCTAGGGATGATGATGTTCGCAAGGAATATTTACTGTGGTTAAATTGGATAGTTTCGAGCAATTGTTACTGCCAAATACACGCACCCTATAGTTGCCAGCCAGTTTAACCGCAAAGTTATTCGCGATGGCTCCAGATATATTGTTCCCGTTTAGTTTCCATTGATAGGTAAGTCCGCTTCCGGTGTTGGCTTGTAATACTACACTATCTCCTGCACAAAAAGTAGTTGGACCGGTGGCAGTAACAGTTGCTACTGGAACTGGATTTACAATAACATTAATACTATTCCCGGTTTTAGTACATCCTGTCAATCCACTGGTCACACGAACTGAATATAGTCCCGATTGAGTGGCTGAACAGTAGGAAGTGTAGCTTCAGAAATTATTCCTCCATTTTTTAAGCCATTGATAACTCATTCCCAGGGTAGAAGTTGCAGAAAGCGAAACAGACTGTCCTGCACAAACTTTTGTTTTACCTAATGCGGTTATAGCAGCGGACGGTAATGAATTTACATTGACGTGAATAGTATTACTCGTATCTAAACCACAACCACCATTTTGGATCACATAATAATTACCGCCTTTGTTTATCACAAAATAGGAAGAGTTTGTTGTTGATACGAACGATCCATTCCGATACAATGTATACCAAAATCCTGACTGAAATGGATAACTTATTACAGCATTACTACCGTAGCATATTGTCGATTGTGTAGAGGTGATTGTAAACGGAACACCCGATCCACAACTACATGAAATAGTTTCTGCGCCACCGTTTGTGATATTCAATAAAGAATTCGACATAAATATTGTTGCTGTGCTTGAGCTCACCACCATAGAAAAAATATTGGTTAAGTTGATAGTGCTGCCAAATGTTGCTTGTTGTTTGCATGCATTTCCTGAAAGGTCAAAGTTAGAAAGTGCTGCTTTGCTTGAGAAAGTTCCATTTGAAAATCTTCCACCTACCATGAGCTGTCCTGAAGGAAGACGCGTAATAGAAGCTGGGACATTGGAAGATGATGATCCATATTGATAGGACCAAAGCAAGACGCCTGAGCCATCCATTCTAAACAAACAGGGTGAATAAAAAATAGAGGGGGAAATTCCGGATTGCGTATATCCGGTTACAAACACATCATTCCCTAATGCTGAAATGCTGGTTGCAAATTCAGTGGCTGATGTACCGAATGACCTCGACCACAGAAATGTTCCGGAGGATGATAATTTTGAAATATAATAGTCACCACTTTGAGTACTTGTATTTCCGCTAATTACATAGCCGCCATCCTGCGTTTGCATCAACTGATGATTTATGCCAGTGGACTCCTGTGATGAACCGCCAATTGATACCGACCAATATACAGTTGAGCTATCAAATTTCACTACGCCAATGTTCAAGGATGCTCCCTGACTAGTCATTCCGGTCATCACAAATTTTCCATCACTCGATCGGATGATCGAATAACCGCCATCGTCAAATCCTGAAATACTGCGCGACCACATCGGTGCACCGGTTGCAGAAAGTTTGAAAGCAACAGCCAAAGTAGATATTCCATCATATGTGCGGCCTGCTATAACTACACCACCGTCTGTTGTAGCACAAACGCCGTTGGCTCGATCGAAACTAGAACTATTAAATTCTCTCGACCAAAGTAGATTCCCGGTGGAGTCAAACTTTATTGCCAACATTTTAAATTGCCAGTACCCACGTTTTCCGGTTACAACGTATCCGCCTTCTGAAGTTTGAGTAATATCGTGAGCATACTCAGCTGTAATCGTCCCGATTTCTTTCATCCACAATCTGCTTCCGCTGCTATTATAACGAGCAACAACTACATTTCCCGAATCAGAATCTGAAGTGCCACAGATAGCAAATCCACCATCCAATGTGGTGATCATGGAGGAAATATTGCCGTTAAAACCAACTGCTTTTTCATACCGACCTTGGGCATTAACTGAGGCTACAGTTATTAAAATGGCGATCAATGCTGCAAAACCTGATTTTCTCATCGATGTGAATGTATAAGTTGTAAATTTAAAAGTAGCTGATTTCAGCATTACTTCAATGAAAATATTTTAAATTTCCGTGAACGGTTAATTTGGTATGGTCAATGGTGCTTGTGTCATCCAAAATCAGACATCATATATTCCAATGTGCAAATTAGCGAACGCATAACATTGGTAGCCGTTGCACAACCACCCTTTTAAAAAAGTAATTCTTAATTTACATGGTGTGAATCTGAATAGAGCATAAGGAATGAAAATGCTTAGTGACTCTTTGGCAAGGTATAATTGCCACATTCATGACACCATCGACCTCGTCGTATTTTATTAGCTGTAGTTTCCCATATATGCCCTTTCGCACATTGCCATTTCATTTTATTGTAAGGGTCATACTCCGTTGAAAGAAATTTTCCCCCTCTTGCTTTCGCAATTCGCTGCATATCTTTAACAGTACTCTTAACTCGGTGGGCACAAACAGGACACCATGAATGACGGTTTTTTATAGTATCACCTGAAGCTTTCCATTTATGACCTTTACTACATTGCCATTCTAATTTTGCATCAATGTTTTTATAAACCGATGAAAGGCATTTGCCACCTACGCTTTTGGCATAATCCTTAAATACTTTCAGTTTTAATTTTACATAACCGACACAATAAGGACACCAGTGCCCTGTTTTAATATTGTTTGCTTTTGCCAACCATGTATGTCCTTTGGCACATTGAAATTTTAAATGTGTATGATTGTTTTTATACTCATCAGAAAGACATTTCCCTTTTTTTGATTTTGCCAGTTGCTTTATTTCATGAAGGTATTCCTCTTTTATATCCAATTTCGCACATTGTGAACACCATGCCCCACGCTGTATCAGATAATACCCAGTATCCCAAGTATGCCCCTTTGAACACATCCATTGGAGAGGCGAAAATTTATCAATATATTCCTTACTCAGGCATTTTCCCTTTCTCTGCTGCGCGATCTCACGCATATTATTTATATCGAAACGACTCATGGGTACACAAATCTATTAACTTATTTCTTACCATCACCCATGATTGCCTCGAATGATGATGAAAACCAAACGCGGATTCCACGCAAGAAGAAACGCCAACCACTAAAAGCTAAGTCATCGTTTCTTTTAGGCTTCACGGTGCTAAAAAACGCATGGTGAGGTGTTTTTTGTTTTTCTGACTTCACAAAGTAGTATTCGCAGAATACAAGCTATATTTTTACTAATAACTATACTACTACATGGGATCGCTATAACATAATCCAAATTTGTATATTTGTTTCTGCACAGCTTGCCTCGCAAAGTGAGGTACTGACGTTAAGCGCAATATTAACGATCCGATTAAAGTTACTGCTAATTCAAATAAACACCATGAACAAAAGTTTTAACTTAATCATTTTATTATTGACTTGCAAAATTTGCATAGCTCAAAACTTAGTACCCAATGGTAGTTTCGAGCAATATTATGTTTGTCCAGATAACCAAAATCAAATAGATACTGCATTATTTTGGATGAATCCATCATTTAATCCTTATGGTACCCCCGATTATTTTAATGAATGCTCAAGTTCAAATTTTGCATCATTACCTTATAATGTGGGTGGTTTTCAATATGCGCGATCGGGCACTGCTTGTGCTGGAGCTTTCATTTGGAAACAAATCAATGTACGTGAGTATATTGAAGTTTCTCTAATTGCCCCCTTGGTTGCAGATACTTGTTATTATTTTGAAATGTATATTAATCTTAGTAATACAAGCCGATATACCACTGATGATATTCAAGCATATTTTTCTGATACAGCAATTTCGGGAATTAATAATTATTATCCATTGCCTTTTACCCCTCAGATTTTGAATCCAACTGGAAATATTTTTGATACATTAAATTGGACTCTTGTTAGCGGAACATATACTGCCATGGGCGGAGAGAGTTATTTAATAATTGGAAATTTTATGCACGATTCTTTATCAAATGGAGTTTTAATAAACCCTACAGCAGCATTTGGTTGGGCATATTGTTTCATTGACGATGTTTCTCTAGTCCAAATACCGCCTTGTATTACAGGATGGAATGAATTTGATGAAAACTCTTTTATAAACCTTTATCCAAATCCTGTCATAAATGAATTGAATGTTAAAACAACTAGTATTGGACTTTCAGAAATAATTCTTTATGATGTTTCCTCAAGAAAATTATTGCAACAATCATTTGTTAATTCAACATCAATAAATACCGAACAACTTGCGAAAGGAATATATGTATACGAAGTGAGATACGGGAGTAGTTTGTGCAAGAAAGGAAAATTAGTGAAATATTGATATGGCACATCTTTGTGACACAGCAAAACATTCTACACTTGCCTGCATCGCTTTTGCTAAAGCTTCAGTGGTGTAAAGCAGCAAGCAGGTTCATAATTCTTGATTCTGATCCCAATAGCTATCGGGACTGAATTATTTCACCCCCTCCACCACCATCACAATTTCTCCCTTCACACCTTTTGCTTCGAAATAATTTTTAAGCGACAACAGTGTTCCTCGTTTTGTCTCTTCAAACATCTTCGAAATTTCGCGGGAGACCGATGCCATACGCTCTTCGCCAAAATGGAGAATGCATTCGTCGATGAGTTTGATTAATCGGAATGGACTTTCGTAAAAAATCATCGTTCTGGTTTCTTCTTTTAATGCGAGTAGTCGAGTTTGTCGACCTTTTTTCTGTGGAAGAAATCCTTCAAATACAAAGCGATCACAAGGCAATCCACTCATGACTAAAGCCGGAACAAAAGCCGTAGCGCCGGGCAAGCACAAAACAGGAATTTCTTCTTTAATGCATTCTCGTACTAATAAAAATCCGGGATCACTAATTCCAGGTGTTCCCGCATCGCTGACCATTGCAATTTTTTGACCCTCTTTCATAAAACGAATCAATTCTGAAAGAGCGGCGTGTTCGTTATGTTGATGATGTGATAAAACGCGTTTGTCAATTCCAAAATGGTTCAATAAGACCTTGCTCGTTCGTGTGTCTTCTGCTAATATAATGTCCGCACTTTTTAATACATCGAGTGCACGCAAGGTAATATCTTGCAAGTTTCCAACAGGTGTGGGGACGAGAGTAAGCATATTTTATAGATTGCAAAGGTGGTAGATTAATTTTAATAAAAGTAACGGAGGGTATGCAGGAACGAGTCATGCATTGATTTTTAAAGGTTTAGTATTGAACAGGGGTAACCCCTTCCAAGGTCTTGCAAATGAAAATTGAATGTTGTAAATTCGTTATTCTTGAATTCACCCTCTGCTTGTTGCAAGAGATTCGTTTTTCTCTTATCCTTCTATCAAAATAAATTAGTATGAATTACATGAAATCTTCCTTGAAATTAGTAATAGCTACTGGAGTCGCTGTTTTGTGTTGCATCACATCACTCTCTGCACAAAACTCATTAAAGGCCTATTTTCAAAGTGGTGTTGTGAACATCGCCGAAAACACTACAGAATTTATTCATTCATCTCCACCAAAGAATGAAATGAACGGATATTATTATCGGTTCATTCAATTTAAGACGTTACCAACCTCAACAGAGCGCGAAAGGTTGAAATCTTACGGATTGGTGTTGATGGATTATATTCCGAATAATACTTTCATGACCGCCATACCCGTTAGTTTTAATAGGGCACTATTAAAAAACACGAATGTGCATGCAGTATTTGCGCAAACAGAAGTTCAAAAAATTAGCAAAAACATTATTGGTGGATTTCAAGATTGGGCCATGAATGAAAAAGGAATGGTGGATTTGAATATTCAATATCAAGGAAATTTAACCTTAGCCATGGCGCTTTTCGAAGCCGAAAAGCACGGACGAATTTTGGTTTCGAATCCTGAGAATCGCATCATTTCAGTTCGTGTAAGTGAATTTGCATTAAAAACATTGGCCGCACAACCTTGGGTGTTTTACATTAATACCATTGCTGCACCTTCTCTACCCGAAGACACAAAAGGTAGATCGTTGCATCGTTCCAATACCATTAATAGTGATTATGCTACGGGTCGTCACTATGACGGTACTGGTGTAACAGTGGCTATAGCCGATGATGGATTTGTAGGACCGCATATCGATTTCACCGGCCGTATGACCAATTTCGCAACAGGAACAGGTCAAACACATGGCGACATGACCAGTGGAATTTGTGTAGGTGCTGGAAATTTAAATCCAGTGATTCGTGGAATGGCAACAGGAGCGTATCTGTATACTTTTAATATTAGCGCCTATCCCCAAGTAATCAATGCCGTTTCTAATTATACCAACTACGGAATTGTAATTGCCTCCACATCGTATTCGCAAGGGTGTAATGAGTACACATCAGATACACAATTTGGCGATAATTTACTATATAATAATCCTCAACTTCAATTTGTTTTTTCAGGAGGAAATAGTGGAAGTACAAATTGTGGTTATGGAGCCGGTACTGCTTGGGGAAATATTACGGGGGGCTATAAGCAAGGAAAAAATGTAATTGCATGTGGAAATTTAGATGAGTTGGAAGTGTTGGATGCTTCGAGTAGTCGGGGACCTTCTGCCGATGGACGTATCAAACCCGATATTTGTGCCAACGGAAGAAATCAATTGAGCACGAATGAGAATAATACCTATCAAGTAGGAGGAGGAACATCAGCAGCATCACCAGGTGTTGCAGGAGTGATTGCTCAATTGTATCATGCTTATAAAAGTATCAACTCGGTTTCTAATCCACCAGCAGCATTGATTAAAGCGTCGCTGTTAAACACTGCGGAAGACATAGGAAATGCGGGTCCTGATTTTATTTATGGTTGGGGAAGAATAAACGCGTTGAGAGCATTGCGTACCCTTGAAGAAAATCGCTATTTAACAGATAGTATTTTACAAGGTCAAAATAAAACGCACAACATAATTATTCCCTCAGGAACAAAGCAAGTGAGAGTGATGGTTTATTGGTCGGATGTGGGAGGATCACCCGCAGCAGCTCCAGCACTCGTGAATAATTTAAATATGAAAGTGACAGATCCATCTACAACGCAATGGAATCCATGGATCCTCGACCCAACACCCATTGCTGCTAACTTAAATACCCCCGCAGTAAGAGGAGTAGATAGTTTAAATAATATGGAGCAGGTTACATTAGAGAATCCTGCTGCGGGAACGTACACCGTAACTATTAACGGTTACGCAGTACCGTCAATTGGACAACGTTATTATTTGGTTTGGGAATTTAGATCGGAAGCTTTAACCATCACCTATCCCAACGGTGGCGAAGGTTTTGTTCCCGGAGAAACGGAAGTGATTCGTTGGGATGGACAACGGAATTTAGGAACGTATTTGTTGGAGTATACCACAAATAATGGATCCAGCTGGACAACTATTTCGGCAGCGATTGCACAAAATGTTCAACAATATTCGTGGTTAGTTCCCTCTACCATAACTGGAAGAGCTAAGGTACGCGTCTCTAGAAATGGATTTAATGATATGAGTGATTCCTCCTTTGCTATCATTGGTGTACCTGCAAGTTTAGCTGTAGCATGGGCTTGTCCTGATAGTTTGCGCCTTAGTTGGAACGCGGTAACAAGTGCGGCAGGATATACCATCTACAAACTAGGAAATAAATACATGGAGCCAATAGGCACATCTACCACAAATGGCTTTACCGTACAAGGTATAAATTCTTTAACGAGTTATTGGTTTAGTGTTTGTGCAAATACCATCGATGGAAATAAAGGAAGAAGAGCGTATGCCATTAATAAAGCTCCTGGAATAACAAATTGTCCTCTAGCCATTGATGCAAGACTTGCATCGGTCGCTAGTCCTGTTCAAGGCAATGTATTTGGATGTCAGAATAACGCTGCAGTTCCCGTAACGGTTACGGTAGAAAATTTCGGACAAAATCCATTGACAAATATTCCGGTTTATTATTCTTTTAATAATGGTCCGGCAGTTATGCAAACAATTCCAGGAACATTGAATCCAACCAATACCACCGTCTTTACTTTTCCAGCAACGTTGAATATGTCTGTATCTGGTACGTATACATTGAGAACATGGGTAGCATACCCCGGAGAATTAAATTTATATAATGATTCTGCGTTTGTTTCTACAACAGTATTTGCAAACAGCACGCCTCCTATCACACAGAATTTTGAGCTGGCTACATTTCCACCTGCAGCGTGGGCATTAAACAATTCGGATGCCTCCTACACTTGGGAGAGAAGAACAGGAATCGTAGGAGCCACCGGAGCTACTACTGCCGCCGCTTACATCAACAACTATTCTTATAATGCACCTGGAACGGAAGACATATTATCTTCTTATGTCGTTTCATATACGAGTGGAGGAAGCCCCCTTCTTACTTTTGATGTTTCTTATGCTCGCTATAGCACCACTTATTTTGATGGGCTTAGAGTGGATGTATCTACAGATTGCGGAGCTACATGGGTTCCTTCAGGATATCTAAAGAGCGATTTAGTATTAGCTACAGCAGGAACTGTCACTAGCTTATTTACTCCTACCTCTGCTAGTCAATGGAGGAAGGACACGGTAAACTTAAGTTCGTGGGCAGGCATGAATGTGATGGTACGATTTGTAAATATTAATGGGTATGGAAATAGTTTGTTTATTGACAATGTTAATTTTAATTCGTATTCAAGTGCTACATTAAATCTAACTTGTTTTATTGAAGGATTTTATAATGGAAGTGGTGCTATGGTACCCGTATTGTTGAATTCAGGGGTATCTCTATCTACGACATTGACCGATACTATTAAAATCAGATTACATGATGCTCTCAGTCCATCAACCGTAATTGCTACTGCTAATACTATTGTTTCTACAAACGGAACTGCATCAGCAAGCTTGCCAAGTAGTGTTGTGGGGAACAGTTATTATATTGAAGTAAGTCATCGTAATGCAATCGAAACATGGAGCGCTTTACCCATTACATTTAGCGCAACTACGAACTATAATTTTACAACATCTGCAACACAAGCTTATGAGGCAAATATGAAATTATTATCTCCAGGAATTTTTGGTTTTTACAGTGGGGACCTTCAGCCTAAAGATGAAACGATTGACATTCTTGATCAGTCCATTCTAGATAATCACATCTTTATTTTTGCTTCAGGATATCTGACCAGCGATCTTAATGGTGATGGAACAATAGATATCATAGATCAAATATTCTTAGACAATAATATTGCAGGATTTATAGGCTCTATCCACCCATAAAAAATGCTTTGAAAATGCCATCGGGACTTCCTTTTCCGATGGCATTTTACTTTTTTAGCTACCCGAATCATCAGAAAACAGAAGATTACCCCCCTTGAATGTATATTTTTTTCTCCTGTTTAAGTACCTAATACCACCCTACGTTAGCTCAGACTCAATCCATTAAACTCTTTCCGGTATAACATCGGTATAAAAAGATGTTTTTGTTGGATTCAAGATGAATACCCTGCTTTTTTATAGCAGATCGTTTTTTTTAGCTATTTTCGTTTACCTATATTGTTAAATAAAAATAGGCTGATTTCAAGTTTGTCCTATGAGATAAAGTACAATCATTTGGTTGCAAAGAAAAAAATCACAGGAAAGCCTATCAGCGTATAAATTTTATTAAAACATCAATAGTAAATTTGAAAACCCATAAACACAAATAATTATGAATCGTATTTACAACTGGTTGTTCGCTATCGGAATGTTATTTTCCGCTACTACAATCGCACAACAAAACACCAGCATTTATTTGCAAAGTGGGACGGTACAACCAACCTCTAACCTTTCTGAATTTATTGCTGAAGCATCACCATCAGATGTTTTCAATGGTTACTATTACCGCTTCTTGCAATTTAATTCCTTACCTGGAATAGCAGAACAAAATGCAATGCGTCAGAGCGGATTAGTAATTATGGATTATGTTCCCAAAAATAAATCCCTCTAGGATTTAATAAATCATTGTTGAATGGATTTAATGTTCGTGCCGTTTTACAACAAAGTCCTACTCAAAAAATTAGTCGCAACATTATTGGAGGCTTCCAAGATTGGGCTATTAATGAGCGTGGAAAAGTGGATTTAATTGTTCAGTATCAAGGAAACATTTCTCATGCAGCTGCATTGACATCAGCGTTAGATCATGGAAAACTTTTCTCACAAGAACCTAAAAAACAATACCATCACGATTCGAGTAAGTGATTTCTCCTTAATGAATTTGGCAGCACAGCCTTGGGTATTTTACATAAATACAATTGCTGATCCTGGTGAAAAGGAAGACACCCGAGGAAGAAGTTTACATCGCTCGAATGTTATTAATAGCGATTATGCTACTGGTCGACATTATGATGGTAAAGGTGTAAGTATTGCTATTGCTGATGATGGAATAGTAGGTCCTCATATTGATTTCGCCGGCCGCTTAACAAATTTTGCTGTAGTAACGGGAGGGATAAATCATGGTGATATGACAACAGGAATTGCTGGTGGTGCTGGAAATTTAAATCCAACGATTCGCGGAATGGCGAGTGGTGCTGATTTATTTGTTTATGACATTGATCTTAATCCTCAAGTAATTGATGCAGTAGCGAATTTTAATAATCATGGAATTGTAATTGCTTCCACGTCCTACTCTCAAGGTTGTAATGAATATACTTCTGACACTCAATTTGGCGATCAGTTGTTGTTTGATAACCCGCAATTGCAGTTTGTATTTTCTGGTGGAAACGTTGGAGGTTCAAATTGTAATTACGGTGCTGGCGCTGGATGGGGAAATATCACTGGGGGTTATAAGCAAGGAAAAAATGTAGTGGCTTGTGGTAATTTGGATGCCTTGGAAGTATTGGATAATACAAGTAGCCGCGGCCCAGCTTCTGATGGTCGCGTGAAACCTGATATCTGCGCAAATGGAGCAGGTCAATTGAGCACCGATGAGAATAATACCTATCAAACAGGTGGTGGAACTTCTGCTGCCAGCCCTGGAATTGCTGGGATTTTTGGACAAATGTTTCAGGCATATAAAGAATTAACAAGTGCTACAAACCCACCTGCCGCTTTGATTAAAGCGTGTTTATTAAATACTGCAGAAGATATTGGTAACCCTGGTCCAGATTTTATTTATGGATGGGGTCGTGTAAATGCTTATCGCGCGTTAACTACCTTAGAAGACAATCGCTACGTAACAGATTCTGTTGGTCAAGGAAATAGCAATTCACACTTTATCACAGTTCCTGCTGGAGTGGAGGAAGTGAGAGTGATGGTGTATTGGGCAGATGTTGGTGGATCACCTGTTTCTGCACCCTCTCTGGTGAATAATATTAATATGACTGTTACCGATCCATCGGCTGGAATTTGGAATCCGTGGATACTAAATCCCACTCCAGACACTGCAAGTTTAAATGCCTACGCCGTTCGTGGTATTGACAGTTTGAACAATATGGAACAGGTAACTCTTCTTACTCCAACGGCTGGCCTTTATGAAGTTACTATTAACGGTTACGCCTTACCGTCATTAGGTCAACGGTACTATTTAGTATGGGAATTTAGAACCGACGACGTTACACTTACCTATCCAAATGGTGGCGAAGGTCTGGTACCAGGAGAAAGTGAAGTAATTCGTTGGGATGGACGTAAAAACACTGGAAACTATTTATTAGAGTATACTGCTGATAATGGAGTTAACTGGAATACTATTTCAGCTGCTATTCCTCAAACATTGCAACAGTTTACATGGAATATTCCTAATTCAGTTTCTGGCGAAGTTAAAGTGCGCATCTCTCGTAATGGATTTAGTGACGAATCGGATTCTTCATTAGCCATCATCGGCTTTCCCACAAATATTGTGGTTGACTGGGCTTGTCCAGATTCCGTTCAACTTAGTTTTACTGCAGTGACGGGAGCTGCAGGTTATACGGGATATGTGCTTGGAAATAAGTACATGGAAATCGCTGGCAACAGCACAACAAATACAGTGGTTTTACACGGAGTGAATCCTACTATCGACAATTGGTTTAGCGTAAGTGCTAACACAACACAAGGAAACACTGGACGTAGAGCAAATGCCATTTTTAAAGCGGCAGGCGTACTTAATTGTGCCTTGGCTACTGATGCCAACCTTTCTGTTTTGGTAAGCCCATCTTCAGGATCATTGCAAGATTGTCATGATAACTCTGCTGTGGTTGTGGCAGTGTTAATTTCGAATGACGGATTGAGTCCACTAACAAATATTCCAGTGAACTATTCATTAGATGGAACAACTACCATAACAGAAACGTATACTGGAACAATTAATCCAGGAGCCTCGCAATTGTTTTCTTTCGCAACAACTATTGATGTATCTCTCGCGGGTAATTATGTTTTGGATGTTTGGTTGACATTATCTGGAGATCTTAATATTTATAACGATTCGGCTCAAGCGTTAATTAATGTAGTAGGAGGAACTTCCGCCACTCTGCCTTTGGTAAATGACTTTGAAGCAGACATCCTTTGCAATGTAGCTTCCAACTGTGAAGCGACTGTTTGTGGTCTTACCAACGGATGGATTAACGAAATCAATTTAGATCAGGACGATATCGATTTCCGCGTAAATGAGGGTGCTACACCATCAACAGGAACAGGACCAGCTACCGACCATACATTAGGAACCGCAGCGGGGAATTACCTTTATTTGGAAGCATCCGCTTGCTTTGGAAAAACTGCTAATCTAATCTCTCCATGTATTGATTTATCAGCCGCGCCGTCTCCACAACTTACTTTCTGGTATCATATGACAGGTGCTGCAATGGGTGAGTTGCATGTAGATATTTTCTCTCAGGGCGGTTGGATTAATGATGCTATTCCAGCTATTGTTGGAAATCAAGGTAACCAATGGTTACAAGGTATCGTAAATTTAGCACCTTGGTCAGGGGAAATTATTAATATTCGTTTCAGAGGAATCACTGGAAACGATTACTCCTCTGATATTGCTATAGACGATATTGATGTTCTTGATGTGACTGTACCTCCTGTTCCCGCATTTAATGTAAGTGCAGTGTCGGGTTGTACTGGAAAAGTATTCTCGTTTACTGATCAAAGTTTAAATTCACCAACAGGATGGGCTTGGGTTTTCACGCCATCTACCGTGACTTTTGTGAATGGAACTTCGGCTAGTTCGGCAAATCCTGATGTGGTATTTAATGCTATGGGCGTTTATGATGTTGAACTTACTGCAACCAATAGTTTTGGTGGAGGAGTTGTTACGCAAACGTCATTAATCAATATATTACCGGCATACTCAGCGCCAATCATTGAAGATTTCCAAAGCGGAGTATTTCCTCCTTCTGGATGGGTTATTGAGGATGCAGGAGGAACAAATACCTGGACAGAGGCCGTGGGAATTACTGGAGCAGCTGGAACGCCAACAACTTGTTCGTTCGTAGAAAATTTCGTGTATAATAATGTTGGTGTTGAAGATGCCTTAAAGACTTTCGAAGTATCATTAGCAAACGCTTCTTCAGCAGTATTAACTTTCGATGTTGCTTATGCGCGTTTTGATGTAGACTTTACTGACACTTTACGTGTAGATATTTCCACCGATTGTGGTACTACCTGGATTCCTTCCGGATATCAAAAGGACGGAACAATCCTTGCCACCGTAGGCGATAATCAAAACAGTTGGGCTCCTACTTTAGCCACCGAATGGAGAAATGACACCATAAGCCTTGCCACTTGGACAGGATCAAATATTCTTGTGAAATTTGTGAATATTAATGGCTTTGGAAACAATCTGTATCTCGATAATATTAACATCGATGCCACCGTGGGCATTGAGCAGCCTGATCAATTAGGCGTAGTAACTGTTTATCCAAATCCTTCTGAAGGATTGTTTAATCTTGAATTAAATGGTGTAGATGCAAAGCAAGTTGCTTATACTTTGACGGACCTAGAAGGTCGTACATTGATGACTCAAAGAATAAACGCTGGCACCAACTACCGTGGAATCATCGATTTACGCCAAATGCCACAAGGTATCTATCTACTTCGCTTAACATCAGAAAAAGGAAGCCGCACCGTAAAAATGGTGAAGCTATAATTCATTGGTTCAATTAGTCTTAATAAAAAGCCTTTCGGTCGATAAGACTGGAAGGCTTTTTTTAGTTCGGAGAGTCGGAGTTCGGAGTTCGGAGAGTCGGAGTTCGGAGTTCGGAGAGTCGGAGTTCGGAGTTCGGAGAGTCGGAGTTCGGAGTTCGGGTTCGGAGTTCGGAGCGGAGAGGGAGAGCGGAGAGCAGAGAGCAGAGAGGGGAGATGGGAGCGCGGAGAGGGAGACTGGAGTGCGATAGCATCGCCTTCCCGATAGTTATCAACGATTTTATATGCCCTATTCATTTTAGTATTATTTAAATCTAAATTCTAATTCATAATCAAGTAACCATGGGATCTTTGGACAAATCCCTTCGTTTTTTAGTTGGTTTGAGATGTCTGAATAATGATTTTGTAAGTTTAACTTTTTATGATCTCCATAATACGTTACTACTATTTTATTTTTATCAACTCTTATATCTCCATCTAAATTTGTAAGTACATTCTCTGCTAGACTTTTTGCCGACCATTTACTATATTCATTTGGTAGTTGTCTTTTAAGCTGATGTGTTGCAGCTTGTGCTAGTAATGCTAATGTTTGCTTGCCGTATTTTATATTGAGGTTGTGTGTTGATGCCTAGACCAGCGTGAGATTCTTCAAAGTTGAAAACTTTTCTATCGTCCATCTTTTGGGGAAGTTAACAGATAATAAATTTACTGCTTCCTTGGTTGAATTAGTCAAAAAGCTCTTGTATTTATATTCTTCTTTTACTTCTCCTTCTCTTTGTATAATAAGTCTTAGCTCAATTTTACTTTCACTAAAAGTATATACAGATTCAGCTATTGAATAACCTGCCCATATTCTTGAATATTCTTGTTCTTCATACACATCTGTGATTTTTAAAATCTGGTGCTGGCATCAATATTTCATACTCTTTATGTTGCACAAACCATTCAGCGATTTCGCTTGTAAAGTGCTCCTTGTCTGCTACAAACAACCCTTTTTTTAGACCCGTTTTTTTAATCCTTTCCATTAGGTCAATTGTTGCAGATGCACATTTTTTTCCACTTGAACCATTAATGAAAAGCAAAGGTTGACCCGTGTTTGCATCTACACAAAAAAAGGATTGTAACACCTTTGTAGCAGAGGCATCTGGCTTTTTCTTTTTTGCTGGCGTAATCCTCTTGGTTGTAGAAATTATTCGATGAGGGTCAATAGCATAAACACTCTCATCACTATAGTGTTCCTGGATTGCTCGAAGATGAAATATTTTTTCTTGTGCATCTGCGTAGTCTTCTACAGTGCAGCTATTTAATAGATTGTGTACTGTTTCGTCAGCAGCTAAAATGAAAGTCCGTTCGCTATTGAAAATCCTTGGTTTGCAAGCGAACCTCTTTTTCTGAGTCTATTTACTCCAATGGCTGATTCATTCACAAGTTGCATTCCAATGTGAGTAGATAATGAGCTTTCTCCTCCTAGATTGAATAAACCCTTTAGTATATCCCATGCTCCCAATCGCATCAGCTCAGGAATTAATAGCCAAAGTCCAACATGTGTTCTTGATATTTTTTTGATAGTTGCTCTTTAAAAATCGTTCGTTTGTTAATAGCGTTGTTTTTAGTTTTTATTAATTTTCTTTTGGTGCTTGAATTTCAATATTTGTAATCTGGTCATTGGGGTTTAATTTATAGCAGTTTTTTTTTGAATACCAAACTCGGTTATGGTACGCTCAACACTTCGCACACTAATTGTGATGCCTTGCTGGGATAATTTTTGAGCTATTACTTCTGCGGAATCTAATGGGTTTAAAAAGCGATTAATCCATCTAATCCTTTTCTTTATACGCTTTTAGAAGTTGATAATATCTCTGTTCAGTAGCCATACTTGGCTATACTTTCCTTCACACCAATATTATAAATACCTTCTATCAACATCAAGAATTTCAATGAAACTCCATCTTGGATATTTAATTTGCTCAAATCATAACCCCGGGTTCTTTTTTTTTTTTAGCCATAATAACACTAAATTAGTTTATGGCGGTAAATCTATATAAAATATAATGAATTACAACTAACCCAACAGGATTTATACTGAAATGATCAACATCGTAATATTGAACCAATTATATAACCGCCATAATTAATTTTAGTAAATCGGAATTTATAGCTAGCTAATATTACAATATTTAGATGGATAGACTAAAGTAAAAGCCCTTTATAAAATCGTTGATAGTTATCGGGACACCTATTCTCCTCGCGACACAAATTCACCGATTCACCAATTCACCAATTCACCCTCCCGATAGCTGTCGCGACACCCCAGAAGTACAGTACTTCGTACAGACTTCTGGGCGTAGCCTCGCGACACAAACTCACCAATCCACCAATCCACCAATCCACCAATTCTTCTATTCAATAATCTCGTAAATTTGCAGCATGGATTCAGTACGCCAACTTAAATACGCAAAACTCATTCAGAAAGAATTGGGTGAGATCTTCTTAAGGGATGGGAAAGATTGGTATGGTCCCCATTTTGTAACGGTTACTCATGTGAAAATTACACCTGACTTAGGATTGGCTCGTGTACATATCAGTGTATTTAAAGCACCCAATCCCCTCGAAATTTTAAAATCTTTGAAAAAGCATAATGCTGAAGTACGTTTTCATCTGGGTCGAAAAATTGGTAAACAAGCTCGTATAGTTCCTGAGTTAGAATTTTTTATTGATGATAGCCTCGATTATTCAGATAAAATGGACGCTATTTTTAAATCCATCAATATCCCACCTGCAGATGATTCTGCGGATTCTTAATCGTTGATTTCACCTCTATACCCTTTTGATACCAATTGGATGAATAGGTTATCATTTGCCCCATTCAGATGACCAAGGGGTAATTTTTAGACTATTTCAAATGTAGCGTCGGTATTAGTACCTTCGCGCCGATGCAATACGATCCGATAAAGCGCAGTCTCGGGAATGTTTTTAATAAATCTCCCTTCTTAAGAAAAACATTCTATCAACTCCTCGACTTACTGCTGTTGAGAGCTTGGCATGTACACAAAGAATTAAAATCCTGGATTAAACAATCCCCAACTTCCCCTTCAATATTAGACGCTGGGGCTGGATATGGTCAACATTCGCTTTGGCTTAACCGCCGACTTCCCAAGGCTACTATTTTGGCCGTTGATGTGAAGTAAGAACAAGTGGCCGATTGCAATACTTTTTTCAAACAAACTGGTGCAGGCGATAAAGTAAAATTTGTGGTAGATGATCTCACCACTTACGTAGATGCTAACCGTTATGATTTGGCTATTTCGGTAGATGTGATGGAACATATTTTAGAAGATGTGCAAGTATTTAAAAATATAAATGCATCGCTTAAACCCGGCGGCATGCTGCTCATCTCAACACCTAGCGATCAAGGAGGCTCTGATGTGCATGGCGATGAAGAAAGTTCTTTTATTGAAGAACATGTGCGCGATGGATATAACATTAAAGAGATTGAAGATAAACTGCGATCTGCTGGATTTACAAAAGTAGAAGCACGCTATCAATACGGAACACCAGGAAAAATTTCGTGGAGGTTGTCAATGAAATATCCTATTCTTATGCTGGGTGCGTCTAAATTGTTTTTTGTGATCTTGCCCTTTTATTATATAATCACGTATCCTTTTGCATATTTTTTAAACTGGATGGATGTGATGATGAAACATCCTACTGGCACAGGACTCATCGTGAAAGCCTGGAAATAATTGATGAGCTTAGCCTGGACCATAACCCGGCGTTACCTCTTTGCGAAAAAATCGCACCACCTTATTAATGTGATTAGTTGGATAAGTGTGTTGGGAGTAGCCGTGGGCACTTTCGGACTCGTTGTTGTGCTTTCTGTTTTTAATGGATTCGGAAATTTAGTGATGGAGATGTACAACTCCTTCGATCCCGATATTAAAATTCAAACCATAAGTGGAAGAAGTTTCGAGCCTACCGATAAAATAATTCAATCGTTAGAAAAACATTCAGGCATTGAGGTAATCACTTTTGTAAAAGAAGACAACGCACTCCTGCGTTACATGGATCGACAATATGTTGTAACGTTGAAAGGAGTGAGCAATTCTTTTTTTAAGACAAGTGAGATAAAGGATAAATTACTAGAGGGCGATCCTATCTTAGAAAGTGGTGACGTGAACTTTATGATTCCTGGAGCGCAAATCGCGTACTCCATGGGAATTCGCCCCAACGATTTATTGAATCAAGTAAATATTTTTATGCCACAACGCGGTATCGATCCCGGTGTTGTTATGCTGGATCCTTCCGACGCATTTATTCAACGATCGATGGTGGCATCCGGAATTTTTAGTGTGCAACAAGATTTTGATGCGAAGTATGTATTGGTTCCATTACGATTCATGTACGACTTATCGGGAAACAACAAACAGATTTCTGCTTTTGAAATCAAATTGAAAAATGATGATGAATCGGAAAATATGGTGGCGCAGTTGCAAAGTTTATTGGGTCCCGATTTTACCGTGAAAGATCGACTGATGCAACACGATTTTTTATTTAAAGTGATTGGCGCAGAAAAAGTGGCAGTGTATATTATTCTCGGATTTATTTTGATGATCGCAGCATTCAACTTATTTGGAACGTTAACGATGTTGATACTCGATAAGCGCGATGACTTGCAAACGTTGTATCACATGGGCGCCGATTTAAAATTAGCTCAACGTATTTTTTTATTCGAAGGATTGGTAATCTCAGTGGGTGGCGCATTTGTAGGAATGATTTTAGGTGCTATAATATGTTGGCTTCAGCAATATTTTGGATTAGTAAAAATTGGTGGTGGCGAAGGTTTTGTTGTGGAGGCATATCCTGTTGACATGCAACTCGGCGATTTTATGATCGTGATGGGTATTGTGATGGTCATTGGTTGGTTGGCTGCTTCTTATACTTCTAAAAATATTGTGCGTCGAATTTCTGATCAACGATTAGCCACAGAGTAAAACAGAGATTCATGTCACACTGGAAACCATATGCCGCACTAGGCGCACTTTGTTTTATTTGGGGAACCACCTATCTCGCTATTCGTATTGGCATGCACGAACATTTTCCACCCTTCTTGTATTCGGGAATTCGTTTTATGATTGCGGGTGGTTCTATCTTGATTTGGTTTTTAGCAACTGGAAAAAAAATCCAAGTGAGCAAACAAGATTTGAAACGGTTACTAGTGAGTGGAATGTTTATCTTTCCTGGAGGAAATTTATTTCTTGTTCTTGCAGAGCAAACCATAGATAGTGGAATTGCAGCGTTGTTTAATGCAGCATTTCCGCTTTGGATTTTGTTAATTACTCGTATCTGGAATCCATCTGAAAAAACCCCAGCACTAGCACTTACTGGAATCGTCGTGGGATTCATCGGTCAGTTTTTAATTTTTTATGATAATCTTTTTATTGAAGGAAGTAATTTGTTTCAAGTGGGATTAATTTTCTTGATTGGTGGTGTCATCAATGGATCCATTGGAAGTATACATATGAAAAAGTTTCCGATAAGTTTGAGTCCAGTGATTACAGCTGGATTCCAAATGTTTTTATGCGGATCCATTACGGCAGCAGTTGGTTTTGCTAAAGGAGAAGCTTCTCATTTGCCAACAACCATGCCCGGATGGTGGTCGATGTTGTATTTGGTGATTGTGGGATCCATTATTGGATACACGTTTTTTGTTTATGCCATGCGAGAACTTCCAGCGCAACAAGTTTCTATTTATGCTTATGTGAATCCGATTGTGGCTGTTTTCTTGGGATGGTTGTTTTTGAATGAACAAATTAGTCAGCGTAGTTTGATGGCTATGTGCATCACCGTTTTGGGCGTATATCTGGTGAATCGCGGTATGCAACGATATAAATTGTTGAATAAATCTTAAAAAAGATTGTTGAGGACTATCTTCGATTCTTACTTTTACAGGTACTATGGGAAGAAAAATGACATTCATGTTCTTGTTGCTCTTTTACTCGCTGATGGGCCAAGCACAGATTCGTTTTAATCCGCAAGCAGGAATCTGCGTACTTAGTATTGATGATGCAAAATACAAAGATGTAAATACAATAACTGAGGGAGCTTTCTCCGCGGAGATTGGTATTATGACGGGTGTAGATATGCGCATAGGAAATAAAATTTATTTTCAACCTGGAGTGTTTTATTCTAAAAGTGTGTCATTAGCGAATATTAAAGAAACCGTTTTGGGTGCTGGTGATACCGTGGTTTCAGTTGAATATTATGCCGATAAACTCATCCGCACTACCATCAAAGCAAAAGCACTCATCGGTTTTAATCCCATCAATAAAAGACTTTTTAAATTAAGAATGATGATAGGCCCTACTTATGATTTTATTGTAGGAGCATCAAATAAAGGTACTGAAATAGAAGTTGACACAAGAAATTTTGAAAATGGATCGTTCAATTTGGACGCAGCGCTTGGATTCGACATTTATCGTATTACTCTCGAAGCTGGATTTACACAAGGATTCACGGAGGCCTTCGACAAAAATAAATTTTATGGATTCGACTCCAAATATTCGGGGTATTATATTACTGTTGGTATACTTCTCGGAAAAGCGAAAACGAAAAATAATAATGACGAGAAGAAAGAAGAGTCGAAAGAATAACTATTGTATTTATTGTCGCTTTTGTTTCTTCTTCGACTTTCGCTCCTTTTTTCGAAATACCTTTTGTCCCTGGTGAAAATCTCCTCAACACCCTGAGCTTACCATGTGGTGCGATAAAATTTGTCGTTGCGTAGCCTTTGCGTCCCGATAGCTATCCATCGGCCGCCAAAGGCTTGCCGACGGCGCTGCGGGACTGCACCTGCCTGCCTCTGCTGAGAAAACTTAGCGCCTCTGCGCCTTTGCGAGAAAATTTAGCGAAGAAAGTCTGAGAGAAATTTTAGCGTCGAAACTCTGCTGAGAAAACTTAGCGCCTCTGCGCCTTTGCGAGAAAATTTAGCGAAGAAAGTCTGAGAGAAATTTTAGCGTCGAAACTCTGCTGAGAAAACTTAGCGCCTCTGCGCCTTTGCGAGAAAATTTAGCGAAGAAAGTCTGAGAGAAATTTTAGCGTCGAAACTCTGCTGAGAAAACTTGGCGCCCTATAGGTTACTATAAATTTTAAACTCAATAAGAGGAGTCGGGAATGTAAGGAATTAGACTAACTATTTTTTCAAATAAGAATTTACATCTAATAACCACGCTTTACGATCTTCAGACCATGTTTTTTCAAATGCACTAAGTTGCAAATTGGCTTCGAGTTCTTTTAACAATAGAACAATGTCCGTTTTCTCGGTGGTTTTGGAGAATTTACCTCTCCATGCTAATTGAACGTCTTTCCATGTAGGCTTGAAATGCAAAGTCTTTAAATGAAATTCTAAGTTTTTTAATACATCAAGAGCCTGCGCTTTTGTTGAATTAGCGGGATTCCATTTTGAAATGATCGGATGGAATTTATCAGTATAAGCGTCTTTTGATAAATTCACAACCAACCTACTCAGCAAGGAAGCATAAGTGGTTTGCGGTTCATTACTTAACGTAGATGGAGTGGGTTCTCCTTCTACTTGAGCAAAAGTGTTTGAATAAGTCAAACTTAAGAAGAGGCACAATAGGAAGATCTTTTTCATCGTTTTCATAGAACTTCAATATTAGGGAGAAAAATAAGAATTTGCAAATAATATTTGGTGAACGTCTCGTAGCTTTTTACGAAATTTGCATCTTATACATTCTAATTATGCCAACTAACGTAAAAATACTCTTCCTCTCATTCGCCCTGCTCGGATTGGTTAGCTGTAAAAACAATGCCAAGAAACCCTTTGGGAAAGATCCTGCATTGGAGCAAAGAAAATGGGAGTTAGTTGAGCTAAGCGGAACAAAAGTATCGCTACCAGATGGCGTTCAAAAAATTACACTTGAATTCGAAGGGCAGAGCAATACGTTTGGAGGAAATGCAGGATGTAATCAATGTAATGGTATGTACACCACACACGAGGACATGATTAAACTGCACATGATGGCAGTGACGAAAATGGCTTGTCCAGCTATGGAGATGGAGGGGTTGTTTTTAAAGAAGATGGAAGAAACAACTCGTTATGAGTTGAAGAAGGTTAAGGAAAACAAGAAATGGGTGGAGTACTTGCATTTGTTCAGAGAGCTGGAACAGGTGATGGTGTTTAAATCCATCACTCCATAAATATTTATAGCGAGAAAAATTTACAAGATAACTAATCGATAATTGGAAGTACGAATGGGATGATGCAATTCGCCTAAAATTATTTTCGAAGCAACTCGGACTGAATCCAGGTATGCAAATCTTTTAAAACTTCATTGCTGATTTGATGTTGCATCGCATATTCTTTTCCACTAACACGAAATCCATTTTGAGTTAATGTGTTAATAATTTTTCTCCCTTCACCAATGGGAATCACTGTATCCATCGTACCGTGACTTACAAAAATATGAGTGCGTTGCTTTAAGGATGATGGACTTTGTTGAGTATTGATTTCATTCGGAATCCGTCCACTTAAACATATAAGACCTTTGAATGTGTAGGGAGGAGTGAGTCCGACGCGGAGAGAGGTGATAGCACCCTGACTAAATCCACCCAGGAATATATTGTTTGTGTCTACATCGAATTTCTTATTAATTGTCGAAATTAATGCAATAATTTTTTCCTTGCTTTTTTGTGCTTGTTGCAAATTTTCAATAAATTTTCCATCACCAAATTGTAAGTTGTACCACATATATCCCCCGCCTTCTCTTTCGAAAGGAGCCCTTACGGAAATAACCAGTAAATTTTGTGGAAGCGACTTGGACAAACTCAATAAATCCATTTCATTGCTTCCAAATCCATGTAATAAATAAAATACGGGAGGATGGGTTGAAGAGGGAAGTGTTGGCTCTACTACCTTATAGTTTAATGTTTCCTGCGAATGACAACTGCTTCCTTGCAGCAAGACCAAGAGGAAGAGAAAGGTAGAGACAACATGAAGAATTCGATTTCTTGGCATAATGGATACTGTTTTTTGCGATGGATGGGTAAAAATATGTATAATTCATAGGTAAAAGAAGAATCCATCTACAGAAAATGCTATATAAAAGAGCGATTTTACGTAACTTCGTCGTCCCATGAAAATACGAGTTGCGCTGTCCATTCTCTTCTGTTTTATTATGACAAGTTTTCTTGTCGCCCAAAATTTGAGCGTGAGTCCTGCTCAACTGAACTTTGGAATCAAAAATGAGTTGGCTCCCGATAGTCAACAAGTCACCATCTCTAATGCATCAGGCAACGATATAACGGTAACGGGTTACCGCTTTTATGCAAAGTATGGAAGCAACCCTTTTAGTACGAGTGCTGGTAACATGACCATTCCAGATGGAGGAAGTCAAACGATATGGATTAAATTTGAAGTTCGACATAATGTTTTTCACAACAGCGAATTATTTATTTTAAACGATGGTCATAAAGGGGCTTTGCGGGTTGATTTATTAGGACAAGGGCGTTATAGTAATACCTATTACAGTCATACCGAAAATTTAATCGAGCAAGTATTAAAAGACACGTTGCACGATGTGATTGGCAGAAATTATAATAATTTAGGATACAACACAGGTCGAGATTTTATGTTTATGCAAATCGACAATAAAAAAATTAACGGACAGGGTGCAACTCAAAATACAATTGAATGTGTGTACACGGGTCGGCAGGCAATTGGGTATATAGATCGCACCGACTGTCAGAATTTGGCAACGTATAGTTTTAACACAGAGCATACTTTCCCTCAAGGATTTTTTAATTCCTTAGAGCCCATGCGTGCCGATTTATTTCATTTATATCCTACTGACGATAATGCGAATAATGTACGGGGTAGTCTACCCTTTGGAGTGGTTAGTAATCCAACGTGGCAAGTGGGAGGAAGCAAATCCAACAACAATACTTTTGAACCGAGAGACGCACATAAAGGGGAAGTAGCTCGAGCGATGTTCTATTTTGTTTTGCGTTATCAGAACTACAATAGCTTCTTAACTAATCAAGAAGGAATATTGCGTCAATGGCATGAGCAATTTGGTATAGATGCGATTGAAATAAAAAGAGGAAATGATATAGCATCCATACAAGATAATCGCAATCCTTTTATCGACTATCCTCAATTCATAGAACGTATCACTTCCATAAGTTCTACCTCGGTCGGAAACACAAATACCTCCACCGACATGCCAGAGGATACCATTAACTTTGGTTTAATTAACGCAACGGTCGCCAATCAATATACCTTTTGGTTAGCCAATGATGGATTTGCTCCATTTACCGCGTCTGGATTTAATTTAAATCCATCGGCCGTGTTGAGTTTTATCAATGGAACAGGAGTGAACACTACAGTACAGCCCGGTGAAGCCGTTGCGATTCAATTAGAATTGGCAAATGCTGCTCCTAATCCTAATTTCACAGGTACTTTAAATTTTAATGTGCAAGGAACGGGACTTTTAGCTAATGTGAGTGTTCCTATCATTGCTAATTTAAGCATGACAAGTGTTGCCGACATTACTAACGCTAATGCCTATACGCTTTTTCCAAATCCGGCTCAAGATGTTTTATGTGTAGATGGATTAACAACCGAAATAAAAAACATAAAAGTGATTGATGTATTGGGAAGAGTTCGATCCACGAGTACTTCATTAACAAACCAATGTCTTCCCATTTCTGATATTCAAGAGAAAGGATTTTACGTATTACAATGGGAAACGAAAGGTGTAGTTTATCGGAAGTCGTGGATAAAAAATTAATCCATTGACATATTTCCTTTGCATTTATTTTTCGTGTTTTAGATGGAAATAGCGCTCTAAAAAAGTACTTTACCAAGAAATCATATCATTAAACAGATTCGTTAAGGGGTACTTAACATGATTTGGATATACTTTTACTTCATAACTTAAAAACAAAATGTTATGAATTCAAAACTACTAGTAGCAGGATTAGTATCAGGTATTGTTGGTTTCTTATTGGGATGGGTCATCTACGGAATGTTGTTAATGGACTTTATGGCTGCACATACTACAGTGTATGCCGGACTCATGAAAGAGCCGCCTTTCATACCAGGAATTTTTATTAGTAATTTATGTTGGGGATTACTCTTTGCCTATATCTTTCAAAAATGGGCTAATATCACTGACTTTGGTAGCGGATTCTCTGCCGGACTCATCATCTCATTCCTAATGTCGTTAAGCATGGATGTATCTCTATATTCCTTTATGAATTTAAGTGATACAACCATGTACGCTGTGGATATTGTTGTAAGTACATTGCTAGGAGCAGTAATGGCTGGTGCCGCAGGAATGGTGTTAGGGAAAGGTAAAGCGTAATTATAACCAACAACCAAGGATATATACACACCATAACCTAGGGTTTAAACCCTAGGTTATTTCAATTGCGACATAATAGTCGATTCATCCGCAACCCCCATATTTTTCCAAATTAATTTTCCATCCTTATATAATTCTAAATAAGGAATTCCCTGAATTTGTTTTGCTTTCATTAAGTCTGGGTTCTCATCGGAATCTAGTTTGATCAATGTTAATTTTCCTTCTTGCTTAGCGACTATGCTTTCCAAAATTGGCGCTAATTTTTTACAAGGTCCGCACCACACCGCATGAAAATCGACAAGTACTAAAGGCTTTTCTGCTACCAATTTCAAGTACGCTTCTTCGTTTATTCCTTTCTTTTGAGGTGTAGCATTTTCTCTTACTATAGGTTTCTCAGCGTTAGACCATGCTAACATTCCTCCTCCGAAATTATAGACTTCATTAAAACCCATTGCTTCCATTTGTGAGGCAGCAGCAGCACTTCGACTTCCCGATTTACAATACACCAACACTGGTTTTGATTTATCTAATTTTGCTAGTTCATTTTTAAAGGTAGCATCATGAATATTTAAATTCACAGCACTTTTCACATGGCCTGCGGCGAACTCTTCCGGCGTACGCACATCTAAAATAATGGCATTGCTTTTTTCTATCAACAATTTTTCGAATTGTTCAATAGACACTTTTTCATTTACGCTTTTGCCCTTGTTGGTTGATTGTTGACAAGCTGCTACAAGAAAAGAAAGTACTAGCGTTACACTTAATATTATTTTTTTCATGGATGATATCATCTTACAAAATTACGGAATTAAAATATCTGTAAGGAAAAAACATTTGGGATCCCAATTTGAATTTACTGCTGCACCATAATTTTTTGTGTTATCACATCATGCTTATTGCTAAACCGCACTGCGTACATTCCAGAGGGAAGATGGGATACATCCAGCACTATTTCCAACTCCTGTTGCGCAGGGACTTCCATTATTTTTTTTCCATCCCAGTCAAACACTTCAATGTTCCACCGCTCACCCGAAGCGTTGTTGAACCGCACTTTATTTTTTGATGGGTTAGGATACGGTGGTTCTTTCATCCATTTTGCTTCTTGCGGAAACTCAACACTTAAGAACAAGCAGGCATCACGCGTCCAATCTGAAACACTGGGCGATGTTAATGTATAATAACTGTATTTCTCGGAATGAATGCTTGAATTGGTTAAATTGATCAAACTATCCGTTACCGGCAATGAACCTATCACTAATGCACCCGTATTCATAAAACAATCCATGTATCCCAGCGAATCCATGCGGTACATAAAGCCTGCGTCTTGACTACCTGCAGGAAAACTACCCACAGATACTCCACCTAACAGTAAATCTCCATTGGTAAATTCCCTTATACCCGGAACCCAGTTCCAGTAGTTGTCTTTGCCAATAAAGCGAGTCCACAACGTATCGCCATTCCAATCGCTTTTCACCACAATAGAGGCATCTTGTCCTGGACTACGAGTGCCCTGAAAAGTGAATACAAAATTCCCATCGTTGGTCACTTCCATGTTGGTAGCATTAATGGCCACACCCGGACCAGAAGCTACATCATAAGTTTTACAAAACTGCACTATGCCTCCTGTATCAATTTTCAATAAATACACAGCTGGATCGAAAGAAGTGGGTGGCGCACTCCCTGGCTGCGTCAATACACTATCGGTAAAACCTAAGAGGTAAATGTTTCCATCGGGACCAATTCGTCCGTCGTGCAGGTATGATTTTGGGCGGATGTAGGATTTAATCCAGTCGATTTGACCACTCTCGTGAAACTTCATTAAACACGTGCCTGCTACTTCCAGGTTTAAACCTGCGTAAAACACTCCGCTATCCCCTTCCAACACTACATCCACACAACCCTTTAATCCATACAGTTTCTGTGAAAACTGAACACTTAAGCTCGTATCGGTCATAAACACCAGTGGATAAGCATCATTCTCATAATACGGAAAAACCATGTTTCCCATACGGCCACCGATTAATATTTTGCCCGAGCGTGTTTCTATTAAATCCTTGCCTCCTAACTTAACATACCCGTTTCCGTCAAATTTGTATTTACGGCCATCGATAAAATTCATAAGTGTATCGCTTTTATACAATGATATTCCGGATCCAACTAAATTGCCAGGAAATGTATCCAGACATCCTCCTAATAAATAATATTTATCACTTATTTTTAAAACCCTCTGCAGATTATGAAAATCCGAGAAATTGTCGCGATATGGTCGACAAAAAGTCGTATCCAAGATGAATGATGTTTTTATTTTACTAAATTGAGAAGGATCAGACAAAACGAAGAAGTCTCCTGAATATGTTTCAAACATGTCAAATTTTGAGGTCGCATACGAAGCTGAACTAAACTAGCTGGCCGAAGTTGATGATGCAATAACTTAAACAAAAAGTATTGTTACAGCTTTACAAACTTTCGTGAAATTTTGCATGGCGGGGAGATTAAAGTTAAAGAATACATGCCGGCAATGAGCTGCGAGGTATTAATCATTAGCTGTTCGTCTAATTGAACAACTGGTAGAACTAATCTTCCTAATAGATCGGTAATGTATACGGTTACCTCAGTTCTAGCTGCATGATCTATTGAGGAGGATTCAATACGATTTATTTGCAAGGTAGCATTTTTTTGAATTACTTCTAGTTTCAGAGCAACAAAAGAGAAATAAGGAACATTTAAAAATCATTTCATGGATGATATCATCTCACAAAATTACGGATTAAAAATATCTATTAGGGAAAAAATAATCGGGATACTAATTTGAATTTACTGCTGCACCATAATTTTTTGTGTTATCACATCATGCTTATTGCTAAACCGCACTGCGTACATTCCAGAGGGAAGATGGGATACATCCAGCACTATTTCCAACTCCTGTTGCGCAGGGACTTCCATTATTTTTTTTCCATCCCAGTCAAACACTTCAATGTTCCACCGTCACCTGAAGCGTTGTTGAACCGCACTTTATTTTTTGATGGGTTAGGATACGGTGGTTCTTTCATCCATTTTGCTTCTTGCGGAAAACTCAACACTTAAGAACAAGCAGGCATCACGCGTCCAATCTGGAAACACTGGGCGATGTTAATGTATAACAACTGTATTTCTCGGAATGAATGCTTGAATTGGTTAAATTGATCAAACTATCCGTTACCGGCAATGAACCTATCACTAATGCACCCGTATTCATAAAACAATCCATGTATCCCAGCGAATCCATGCGGTACATAAAGCCTGCACTCGGACTTCCTGCGGGAAAACTACCTACCGATACTCCGCATAAAAGTAAATCTCCATTTGAAAATTCACGTATACCTGGATACCAGTTCCAGTAGTTGTCTTTGCCAATAAAGCGAGTCCACAAGGTATCGCCATTCCAATCGCTTTTCACCACAATAGAGGCATCTTGTCCTGGGCTACGAGTGCCCTGAAAAGTGAATACAAAATTCCCATCGTTGGTCACTTCCATGTTGGTAGCATTAATGGCCACACCCGGACCTGAAGCTACGTCATAGGTTTTACAAAATTGCACTATGCCTCCTGTATCAATTTTCAATAAATACACAGCTGGATCGAAAGAAGTGGGTGGCGCACTCCCTGGCTGCGTCAATACACTATCGGTAAAACCTAGGAGGTAAATGTTTCCATCGGGACCAATTCGTCCGTCGTGCAGGTATGATTTAGGGCGGATGTAAGATTTAATCCAATCAATTTGACCACTCTCGTGAAATTTCATTAAACACGTACCCGCTACTTCCAGGTTTAACCCAGCATAAAACACTCCGCTATCCCCTTCCAACACTATATCCACACATCCTTTTAATCCGTAAAGTTTTTGTGAAAACTGAACACTCAGATTGGTATCCGTCATAAAAACCAAGGGATATGCATCATTTACATAGTACGGAGGCACTATATTCCCCATGCGGCCGCCAATCAATATTTTGCCTGAGCGCGTTTCTATGATATCCTTTCCTCCAAACTTGACATATCCATTTCCATCAAACTGATATTTACGGCCATCGATAAAATTCATAAGTGTATCACTTTTGTACAATGATATTCCTCCCCCAACTCCATGACCAGGAAATGTATCTAGGCAAGACCCTAAAATATAATATTTAGCTCCTTTTTTTAAAATGCGATGCAGACCTTGAAAATTACTCGAATTATTTCTCAAGGGAGCATAAAAAGTGGTATCAACAAAAAAAGCTGCATCAAATTTACTTAACTGATCCGAATTTGTAACATAAAAATTGCTTGTAAATCCCTCGAAGAAATCAAATTTTGCGCCAGCGTATGCTCCAGAGTTAAACCGCGCTGGTCTAGGTTGAGCTGAAGCCGTAACAGTGAAACAAAAAAATAATGTTACAACTTTACAAACTTTCGTGAAATTTTGCATGGCGGGGAGATTAAAGTTAAAGAATACATGCCAGCAATGAGCTGTGAAGTATTAATCATTAGCTGTTCGTTTAATTGAACAACTGGCAGAACTAATCTTCCTAATAGATCGGTAATGTATACACTTACTTCAGTTCTGGCTGCTGATCTTTTGAGGAGGATTCAATACGATTTATTGCAAGGTAGCATTTTTTGAATTACTTCTAGTTTCAGAGCAACAAAAGAGAAATAAGGAACATTTAAAAATCATTTCATGGATGATATCATCTCACAAAATTACGGATTAAAAATATCTATTAGTGGAAAAATAATATGGATACTAATTTGAGTTTACTGCTGCACCATAATTTTTTGTGTTACCACATCATGCTTATTGCTAAACCGCACTGCATACATTCCAGAGGGAAGATGGGATACATCCAGCATAATTTCTAACTCCTGTTGCGCAGGGACTTCCATAATTTTTTTGCCGTCCCAGTCAAACACTTCAATGTTCCACCGCTCACCAGAAGAGTTGTTAAACCGTACTTTATTTTTTGATGGGTTAGGATACGGTGGTTCTTTCATCCATTTTGCCTCTTGCGGAAACTCAACACTTAAGAACAAACAGGCATCCCGTGTCCAATCTGCGTATAAGGGTGAGGTTAAAGTATAATAACTGTACTTCTCAGAATGAATGCTTGAAGTTGTTAAACTAATCACACTATCCGTTACCGGCAAGGTGCCTATCACTAATGCGCCCGTATTCATAAAACAATCCATGTATCCCAGCGAATCCATGCGATACATAAAGCCTGCGTCTTGACTACCCGCAGGAAAACTACCCACAGATACTCCACCTAACAGTAAATCTCCATTGGTAAATTCGCTATACCCGGAACCCAGTTCCAGTAGTTGTCTTTGCCAATAAAGCGAGTCCACAACGTATCGCCATTCCAATCGCTTTTCACCACAATAGAGGCATCTTGTCCTGGACTACGAGTGCCCTGAAAAGTGAATACAAAATTCCATCGTTGGTCACTTCCATGTTGGTGGCATTAATGGCCACACCCGGACCAGAAGCTACATCATAAGTTTTACAAAACTGCACTATGCCTCCTGTATCAATTTTCAATAAATACACAGCTGGATCGAAAGAAGTGGGTCGCGCACTCCCTGGCTGCGTCAATACACTATCGGTAAAACCTAAGAGGTAAATACTTCCATCGGGACCAATTCGTCCGTCGTGCAGGTATGATTTTGGGCGGATGTAGGATTTAATCCAATCAATTTGACCGTTCTCATGACACTCCATTAAACAAGTGCCCGCTACTTCCAGGTTTAAACCTGCGTAAAACACGCCGCTATCCCCTTCTAGCACTACATCTACACATCCTTTTAATCCGTAAAGTTTTTGTGAAAACTGAACACCTAGATTGGTATCCGTCATAAAAACCAAGGGGTATGCATCATTTACGTAGTACGGAGCTACCAAATTTCCCATTCGTCCTCCAATTAATATTTTACCCGATCGCGTTTCTATGATATCCTTTCCTCCAAACTTGACAAAGCCGTTTCCGTCAAATTGATATTTACGACCATCGATAAAATTCATAAGTGTATCACTTTTGTATAATGATAGGCCTCCTCCAACCCCATGGCCTGGAAATGTATCTAAGCAAGACCCTAAAATATAATATTTAGCACCTTTTTTAAAATGCGATGCAGACCTTGAAAATTCTGGAATTATTTCTCAAGGGAGCATAAAAATGGTATCATCAAAAAAGCTGCATCAAATTTACTTAATTGAGTAGAATTTGTAACATAAAAATTGCCTTGTAAATCTCTCGAAAAATCAAATTTTGCGCCAGCGTATGCTCCAGAGTTAAACCGCGCTGGCTAGGTTGAGCTGAATACCGTAACAGTAAAAAAAAAAATAATGTTACAACTTTACAAACTTTCGTGAAATTTTGCATGGCGGGGAGATTAAAGTTAAAGAATACATGCCAGCAATGAGCTGTGAAGTATTAATCATTAGCTGTTCGTTTAATTGAACAACTGGCAGAACTAATCTTCCTAATAGATCGGTAATGTATACGGTTACTTCATTTCCGTTTACCTGATCCTTTAAGGCAGATTCAGAACGATTTATGTGCAAGGTAGCATTAATTTGATTGATTTCAAAATTCATTGCATTCAAACAGGGGTTTTGAGTTATTCCTTCTTCAGGATTAAATAAGCGATTTCCAGTTGCAAATGCTTTAAATGCCACGGATTCATTTTCATAGGTACAAGTAATTGGATGATTGGAAAGACTTAATTCCTTTGTTTGGTTATTCGTTACAATTGCTATATCTGAAAGATTTTGCTGCCCAAGAAAAGTGGGGTATGATACTCCAACTTGATCTATTATACCTGAAATATTAGCTGGATCCAAAGCTAATGTATTACTAAATGAAGTCAATCCTTGACAATCGGTAAAATGCTCGTCGGGGTCAATAATGATGGGAGTTCCTCCTCCCGCAGGGTTTAAAGTGATTGTACTGGAAGTGTAATAATAGGAATTGTCTAAGTACTTAGCAGCATGATGTAACCACCCGCCCACACCATTCCCGTTGGTATGGATCACTGCCTCTTGTTGATTTGCCGTATTATAATAATATTTGAGGGTCGATGATGAAGTTGGATTAAAATCCGTCATGAAACTTCTTAAAGGACTAAATTGATCTAACAATTTAATATTTGGCAAACTGACAAAAGTTGAAGTCGAACCGAAAGGTTTGATATCATTTAATCCTCCTAAGATATTTGTTGGGGCAAGATTTACACCATCTTCTCGTAACGGTCGCGGCATTCCTTCTTTAGCCAACAGGCGTTTTCCCATTGCCAAGTTTTTACCACGGAGCAAGTTCCACTAAGGGCTGAAGACCAAATCATATTATGAAAAGCCATTTTATAATTTTGAAAAATTTTAGTCAGTCGTTCCTCAGCTTTAAACGAGCCGTCAAAATTCTGCACATAAATTTCCTTACCGTATGAACTGCCTTCTCCAAAACAACATGGCTTTGAAAAGCGGTTATAGAAACCAATTACGCCCTGATCAGTACCATTAATTAATTCGAAGCGTTTTTAATTTATTTGTGGAGATGATTGCGCCATCGGGAAATCATAGGAATGCAAATCCACAATATCTATTACTGGCAAATCATAAAGTTCATAATAGGTAGGGTCACTATGTAAAATATCCAAATCCGCTGCTGCATACGAAACAGACCATAAGTGATTAGGCTTACAAGGGCTACGCCCATCATTATCCAAATCTGTCTTTATATAATTAATTAAATATTGATGCCAAATTTTAATATACTCACGTGTGCTGTTTTCTTGTGGAAAATTAATCTGATTCTCCGAACACATATCTAGATGTTTATCGTCTACTACTGTTAAATCCTCATTTCTAAATCGAAGAATAGCATCAATTTCATTAAATGTTTCAAACCAGGCAATATTTGTACTATACCCCCACCGAGCCATCAAATATTTAAAATGACGTTTCCAATAATAAATGCTACCCACATCCGCAACGCCAGAAGCTGGACTAAAATTAGCCTGACTTATAAAAAACTTTTTCGTATCCCAGCCTTGCAAACTATTTGGGGCGGGATTATCTACAACAAACGTTTTATAATATGCATTATCTCCCCATAAAAATGTTTGAAAGGCGTGATAATTAACAGCAAGAAACAAGTTTAATTGGACATATACATCATTGTCACGACAGTTTTCCAAAAGCTTATCTAAAGCCCAAGCATGATTTTGGCGATTCCCAACATTCGGATAGGGACCCGTCCAACCAACTGTGGAATTTGGATCTGGTATATAATTACAAAGTTGATTTGTTGTATAAGCATCATACACTCCAAGATTTTCCCATTCAAAAGCAAATGATGATCGATTCATAGAAATTCGAATTTCATTTCCCCCATTAAGAGTTAAATCGCCAATTATTTCATTCATATAATCAAAGTCAAGTTTCTGCATCTTAAACCATTTACTTCTCAACATTTCTTCATCAGAATATATTTTACGCCCTTCACCAAGATTAATACCCATACCTAAATAATCGGTCCCATCATCAAACTGAAGGTAACGATTATTATTTGCATTTACATGAAGATAACCATGATTATCGGGGAGAGGATCCACACAGAGGAAGGCAAAATTACCCATATCTATACTTTGGGGAGAAATAAAATTGATATTTGTTGATACCTCTATTTTCATTATCCAGGGAATGGTGAGATCTACTTCATCAGGAGCAAAACGAACTCTCCAATTGTTTGTTACTAAATCATTGGTTTGATCTACATTCTCCGCTAATTCAGCTGCTCCAGGCACAGGAGCACCACCTCCTCCTGATGGAGCAGCCCCCCATATTGCTTCTCGCATAAAAAAACCATCTCTATGGACTATTCTCCCTGTAGGTGATGTAAATGTAACCCTTACCTCTAAAGAATCACTTGCATATGGATTCAAATCTGTAAGCGGGTTTACTTGATTTCCTGTTGCCGCGTCATAATAATGTTCGAAAAAATTATCAATTGCATCTTCAAATGCAGGGGGTAGACGAAAAGCAATTTCCAATTTCTCCCATTTTGGAACATTAACTACTCCATTTACAATTGAACTTGCATTGGGAGAAACTAACTTAACTTCATGATTAAAAAATTCAGTTTTAAAATAGCCTTTATAACCGCTATTATTAAATTGGCCTGCATGAAAACCTGGACGTAGATGAATCATATCTTTTGCCCTATATGTCATTCGACACTCATTTAGTACATTAACTACATTGTTTGCGGCAGTTCCTGTTGCTAATATACCATTTGAAATGAAAGTGAGCGGTATTCCATTTTGACAAAACTCAGTAACTTCAACAGTACCTGATGGAAGTAATGGTAAAGAAACTTGTCCCACTAAACAAATAGGAAATCCAAACAGGAGTGAGAAGAATTGAAGTACTTTTTTCATAAAAAAAATTTTTTTAATTACCCTTTTGAATTAATTTCTCCAGCGATTGTAATCGGTCCTCAAGTTGGAAGATGTACAAATTCAACTCTTCAATTTGTTTTAATTGAAGTTGAAACATTTCCTGAACACTAATTCCGTTTTGAGCAACCTCTTTCTCACTGTGCATACCTGGGAGATGTCCATTTTCCTTTATCCAATTTCTTCTTTTATCCAATGATAAAATTGGATAGTCTGACTTAAACACAAAATCGCACCAACCTATTGGAAAAACTTTTATGTCTAATGCTTCAACAAATCCATTATTATTTATTCTAAAAACGGTTTGCCCTACACCGGTACCGCAACCTGCTGCATCTGGCTTAAAAACACTGAATGGAAAGTAAAGACTATTTGTTGTAGAAGTTTTTAAAACCAAACCATACTGCACTGCTGTTAAAGCTCCAGGGTCTACTACCATTAATTTATCTATGTCTGGAAATGCAATTGGATCTGGTTTAACTTGAAAGTAATCATAAAGCCCCATTGGATCATTACTAAAATTCACCCTGCCATCTAAATCAAAAGTACCATCTTTTTAAAATTTACCTCTAGTAATGTCGTTCGTTTTAAAAACCAAATCTTCATCATTCAAAGTTCCAATAAATTCTCCTGAGGAAACTGTATTTCCACTAGTTTGCCAAATAAAACTGGGTGGATTGGGCCCAATTATTTTTCTAAGAACACCTGAGTTATCGGCATAAATCCATCCATTTCCATTTCCAATAAAACTTTTCAAACTTACTTCACCGTTTCCTCCAATACGGAAACGCTCTATATTATTTGTTTTCATGACTAAAGATGAGGTGTCTAGTGTACCCATAAATTGAACAACTGAATTCACATTTTCATTTCCACTCACTCGCCAATCCTCCCTCTCAGGTTGAACCAATTCAATAGATTCCGATAACTCGCATTGGTTTTGGTCAGTTAACATAAATGAATATACGCCTGCGCCAAGATTATAAATTGAATCGGAAGTCGCATTATTTGACCATGCATATTGAAACGATCCAACTCCTCCGCTTGGATTTAACTTTATATAACCATTAAAACAATTATAACAACTAACTGAATTTCCACTTGGATAAGAAGAAATTGAATAATCAATTGAAATTCTTTCTGGACTTATCAATGTAAAGGACGTATCAATTCTATTTTCGTTCGCATCAAAAATTTGCAATGTGTAATTTTCTTCAGTCACCGAATCAAGTAAATTTGTGCTATTTCCATTACTCCAACTAAATGAATACGGAGGAACTCCACCATCCACATTTACTTCAATCCAGCCATCGTTTGTGCCTGGGCAAGAAACATGAAATCCATTATAATTAGAAAAGGAAACATTTGTTATTTCTAATAATGAAGGTTCCGTCAATGTAAAATTCTCTACTAATGAACAACCATTTGCATCGGTTATAGTTGCTGTATAGGCTCCACTTGATAATCTACTAATTACAGTACCATTATTACCTGTACTCCATAAAATAGTATAAGGTGCAACTCCGCCAGATGGAGATAATATTATTTCCCCATCATCTGCACCAAAAGAACTAACATTAAAATTTCCATACTCACTTAAATTTGCATCAACACCCACAGCCTCTGGACCTACGATTGTCCACGAACCATTTAAATCTGAACTTCCAGGTATGCTCACTGTTACGCTATATGTTCCAGCTTGCAAATTGCTTATATCCTCGGTAACTGCGCCGTTACTCCAGAGATAAGTACATAAGCCTGGATTAACGGGAAGCACTAAATTGATTGAGCCATCCGAACCGCCAAAACAACTTACATTTACTCCCCGATAATTGCTTAGCTCTGCATTTAATTGTTGGGCATTTAGTGTTAGTGGAGTTGCGAATAAAAATACTATTGCACTAACCACTTTTGCAAATAAAATTTTTCTCATTGTGTGTTTGTTTAAAAGAACAACTCGATTAATTCCATCCACAAATCAAACACCACTCAAATCTGTTTGTTCAAATTATTTTGGAAAGATGCAATTAAAAAATGCTAATATTCCCCCCCTCCCCTTTTTTATTAACAAGTTGCCAACAACATGCATCATCATACTAATGAATATTTTTATAACTAAGTTCTAAAAATCATTCGAAAAAATTAACTGCTAAAAAAATACTAAACTCATCTAATCTTCCTTTCTATTAAAACGGCCAATGAACTACCAATAATTGGAGCAGAAATATAAATCCACAAAAATTGTAACTCGCCCGAAACAATAGCGGGTCCTAAGGAGCGAGCGGGATTCATGGATGCGCCCGTGATAGGGCCTGCAAAAAGTGCTTCCAACAACACCACTGCACCAATGGCCATTCCAGCCATGATTCCTTGTTCACGACTACCATGCGAGACACGAAGTATGACAAACATCAAGAAAAAAGTTAATAATATTTCTAATACAAAGGATTGCATGATGCTTCCAGCTGGCATGGTTCCGCCTAACAGTTCGTTCAGTGGAAATAATAAGTGTAAAGAAAGACTTGCTAAAACAGCACCTATACTTTGGCTGACGATATACGGTATAATTTCTTTCGCCGGAAAAACTTTTCGCAAGGCAAATGCAATGGTTACCGCAGGATTAATATGAGCACCAGAAACATCTCCCAATGCATAAATCACCGCAGCTACAATGAGACCGAAGGTTGCAGCAATTCCAGGGTGTGTAATCACACCATTCATTTCTTGGTTGATGATGATGGCACCCGTTCCGCAAAACACCATCATATACGTTCCTATTGCTTCTGCGTAATACTTCTTCATGAAATTTCTTTTACTAATTTTTCACAATACACTTGAATGAGATCACGCGTATGTGCAAATTGTTTCATGATCTCCTCTTCCGACCCTGTTGCTTTTGCGGGGTCTGGGAAATTATGATGGAACTTCTTAGCTCTTGATGGAAAAAAGGGACACTTCTCATTGGCGTTATCGCATACCGTTAGTACCACATCAAATGGAATATGAGCATATTCATCAACATGATTAGAAGTATGAGAGGTGATGTCGATGCATTTCTCTTTCATCGATAAACTGGCGCGTGGATTCACTCCGTGCGTTTCAATGCCGGCACTGTAAACGTTTGCTTTATCCCCTAACATTTTTCGCAAAAAGCCTTCGGCCATTTGACTCCGACAACTGTTTCCTGTGCAGAGTACTAAAATATTTAATTTCGATTCCATTAATATTTCTAAAATAAATAATTAATTACAACAATTGGGACCACAACACGATTTATTCTTTTCTCCATACAAAGTAATACTATAAATTCCAGTCCCACTTTTTTTGTACGCCTCAATTTCGTCCTTGGTGAAATAATTTTCAAGGATATTGTCAGGAATAACAATTACTTTTTCTTTTTGTACAGTAAGGTTTTCGAATCCTGCTTTTTTTGCATAGCCGATGTACTCTTCTTTCTGAATAGCTCCAGAAACACAACCGGCATACATCTCCGCCGTAGATTTCCACTTCTCTGGTAATTCCCCAACTAAAACAATATCTGAAACACTAAAATGTCCGCCAGGCTTAAGCACTCTAAACATTTCTGCAAAAACTTTTTCTTTATTAGGAACTAAATTCAACACGCAATTACTTACAATCACATTAGCCATTTCGCTGGTGAGTGGAAGTGCTTCAATATCTCCTTGACGAAATTCAACATTATTAAATCCGAGTTTGTCGGTATTCGCTCTTGCTTTTTGAATCATGGCATCTGTAAAATCAACACCAATTACTCTTCCATCGGGACCGCATTCGTGGCGAGCGACAAAAGCATCGTTGCCCGCTCCACTTCCTAAATCAATTACAGTATCACCATTTTTGATTTTAGCAAATTGAGTAGGTAGTCCGCAACCTAACGAAAGATCTGCATCGGGTTGATACCCTTTTAATGCAGTATAATCATCGGTCATAATATTATACACCTCATCACCACAACAAGATGCTGTAGCTCCACAGCATGAAGAAGCATTATTGGCACTATCGGATACAGCAATTTCAGCATATTTTTGCTTCACCATTTCTTTAATTTCTTGATTCGTTTTCATTTCTTATATTTTATAAATCGTTATATTACGATAATTAATTTCAAATTTTTTTAGCAGCACTTCATCGAAAAGCTCGACATAGTATCAAAGAAAGCACGTAAATCTTTGCTTGCTTTTTCCATGCCGTCTGTATCGATACAATAGCAGATACTAGTTCCTTCAATATTTCCTTTGATGAGTCCGGCCGCCTTTAATTCTTTTAAATGTTGGCTAACGGTAGACTGAGACAAGGGCAACTCCTCCACAATATCGCCACAGACACAAGCATTTCTTTTCATCAACATTTGCAAGATGGCAATACGTGCAGGATGAGATAAAGCTTTTGCACAAGCTGCAATTTTATTGTCTCGCAACGTAAATTCTTCTGATTTTGAAACGCCCATCTTTCGTTAATTATATCGCAATATTACGATTAAACAATTATAGAAGGCAAATTATTTAGTATTTATTTTCTACAAAACGCCTCAACTAACTGAAAATCAAAACTAGAATTTTGAGAATTAATCCATGAAATCCATCAGCAAAAATGAGAAACTAATAAGATTTCTTCTTCCAAAAAGAAAGTAACCAAGGGGTGATCTTCATCGCTTTCACGGTGCAAAACATTCTTTGTTCTACAACCATTGCAGAGAATAGCGTGAGTGCTGCCACGGCTAAGATGGCCCATTCTAAATTGTAATAATCAGCAATGATTCCAGTGAGCAAGGCTCCGATAGCATAACCTAAATCTCTCCACAAGCGAAAAATACCCATGCTTTTGTCTCGATCGAGCGGGTGAGCATTTTCGGCAACTGTAGCTAGGAAGGAGGGATATACCATTGCGGTGCCCCATCCTAATAAAGCCATCAGTAATACAAACGAGTAAAACCCATCAGCAAAAGCCAACAAGACTAATGCAATGCCTTGCAAAAACATTCCCCAGCTTAGCATACTTTTCTTGCAGAAGAAATCAGCTAATTTTCCCGTCAGCAGTTGGGAGATTCCCCACACAGCAGGATAAACCGCTACAATGATTCCGATGTTAGAAAGAGAAAAAGATTTTTGAATTAAAAATAAAGGAAGTAGTCCCCATATCATGCCATCGTTTAAGTTGTTGATTAGTCCAGCTTGCGTAACGGCGCTAATATTTATATTTCGAAATGTGGTATCCAAAAACGGGCTTTTCATTCTCGGCAATGTACTTTGCGCAGCTTCAGCATGAACAAATCGCTGCGTATCCTTTATCACAAAAAACGAAATAAGCAATCCTGCAAAAGCCATAACAATTCCGAGATAAAATGGATAAGGTCGTAAGCCATATTCTGCGGCTATCCATCCCGTTAGGAAAGCGATAATAGAAATAGCAAAATAGCCTGCAAACTCATTTAATCCCATGGCAAGTCCACGGTTTTCCTCTCCTGCTAAATCTATTTTCATCATTACATTCACCGACCAGGTCAAGCCTTGATTTATTCCCAGAAAAATATTGGCAACAATTATCCATGACCACGACGGAGCCCACATCAACAAAAAAGGGACGGGTAAAGCGAAGAGCCAACCAATCGTTTGCAGGTTCTTCTTTCCAATTTTACTTGCTAGTTGTCCGGCGAAAAAATTAGAAAAAGCTTTTACAATCCCGAATACTATAATAAAAGAAAAGATAGCCGACTTTGCCGCGATATGAAATTCTTGTTCGGCGATTTGAGGAAGTAAGGTTCGCTCAAGACCCACCATGCTTCCTACAAAAGCGTTTACCAAGACTAGCCAATAGAACTGATGACGATTTTCACCAAGAGAAGCAAGAGGATTTTTAAACTTCAAGGCTGACATTTGATTTCATATTACAATATTACCCTTTATCAATTAAATACACTTCGAACATGATTTATGTCTCCTTTCAAATATTTACCTTTGCACGTGTAAAACACTCATTTGGTGCATTTCCTTGTTATTAGAAAATGTGTTTTATAGTAATTTAAATTATTGGTCTCATAGTTCAACGGATAGAATAGAAGTTTCCTAAACTTTAGATCCCAGTTCGATTCTGGGTGAGACTACAAAAATCAATTTCGCCTCAATAATACTCTCGCTGGTGAGGCTTCTGCGCCTTCAAATTTTATGGGTAGGCAAATCATTTCATAGTTGCCTTCTTGTATTCCTGTTAGATTTAGCACTTCAACAATAACGATTTCATTCTTTAAAAGGACTTGATGCGTTTCATTTAATTCATGAGCAATGGCAATGGAAAGACCATCAATACCTGCTAATACAATTCCGAGTTCAGATAAATAATACGCAGCATCAACATTAAGTGCGACAAAATCTAGTTGCGAAAGTTTTTCTTGTCGATTATCGGCATCCTTCATTGTCTTAAACAAAAGACGATCGCCTTTGCAAAGATTTTTAGTCATGAGCCATTCGGTAGAAATAATTTTTTGTGCTGAAGCATCCAACACTTTCGCATCACCCATCAATACCTCCAACGGAATTTGTGTAATATCTTTCCCCTCTTTAATAAAATGCAACGGGGCATCTACATGAGTGCCGGTATGTAAATTCAAAAAAGCTTCCGAAAGCTGGTAGTCATCGCCAATATCATAGGACGCCACTTGAGTAATGATGGCTTGAGGATCGCCAGGCCAAACAATCGTGTTTTTTGAGATGGGTTCGGATACATCCATCCATCCGCCTTCCATTAAAATCATGGTTCCAAATTAGGTAATTTGACCAGTTTATGTCGTTTTAATCAAATAATTTGTCAAAATCCTTAATAAATGTTGTGTGTATTTAAATTATATATATCTTTATTACTCTAAAATTAACAAACCCAAACAATGAAAAAATTATTGGCAATAATGGCAATCGCTGCCATCGGCTTTACTTCTTGTAAAAAAGATAAAGAGGAAGAAGTAGTAAAAGTTCTCGTACCTACAGTAGATAAAGTTACAGTTAGTAGTATTACTAGTGATTCAGCAACCTTCGATGCAACCGTAACGGCTCAGGGAGAAACTCCGGTAACAGCTCGTGGTTTTTGCTGGGCAAAAACTCATAATCCTGATTTAACTAATAGCTTCAATGTTTCAGGAAATGGACTTGGTGCTTATTCTAATAGAATTGGTGGTTTAATTGATTCTACAATTTATTATGTAAGATCATACGCTACCAATTCAGCTGGGACATCTTATGGTCAGGAAGTTCCTTTTACTACTCTCGCTTTCCAAGGAGCAGCTTCATTAATAGTAGAACAAAAAAACCGAGGAATTTTATTAGATTTTTCTGAGACTTGGTGTCCTCCATGTGGCGCTTATGGTGGCCCGGCTTTCGATTCAATTCTCTTTAATGAAGGAACATTACTAACGGCAATGAAAGTATATGGCAGTTCCTCTCCTTCAACATTAAATAGCTCTGTTTCTAGTAGCTTCTCGAGTGCATATAATGTACAAGGTGTTCCTGATTTCTGGTTTAATAATACCGAGGAAAACCCAGGAGGCGGAGTTTATTCTTCAATAAGTTCAAACTATAATTGGGCTCTTGGTAAAGCAAACACATTTGCTGCTGGTTCGGTTAAAGCTGGAGTTGCAGTGAGAAAAGAGGTAGTGAATGATTCTATTGTAATTTCTACCAAAGTAAAATTCTATCAAGCACAAGCTGCAGGTCAAAATTTCAAAATTGCCACGTATGTTGTGGAAGATGGAATTATCGCTACTCAACAAGTTAGTGGCTCTCCTGCTAATAATTCTTATGTACATAGAAATTTGCTAAGAGCTTGTAACAATGTATCTAACTATGGTGGTCTTACACTTAATGGTTCTGCAGCCATTACTGCCAATCAAGAATTCCCAAATACATATAAGATAAAAGTTAATCCAGCTTGGAACATGGCAAAAGTTAAAGTTATCTGTGTAGTTTGGAATGGTAATGCCAATCCACATGTAGTTGTTAACTCTAATGTTGCGAATTAATTAAGAATAAAAATAGTAAACCGGTCTTTGAAAAAGGACCGGTTTTTTTGTGTCTATTTTTCTTTTGAATGCTCAAAAGACGCTAAAATTTAACCAGTTGGTTAATATTTTCAGATTGATAATTAATCTTTTACATTTTAGTACAAGGTTTTATGTTGAGTAATGAAAAGAGAATCATACTTTTGTTAACCATTTGGTTAAATGCAATGTCAAATAAAGAACTCGACCTCTCTTCTAAAGAGAAAATTTTAAATGCTGCTCGTAGAGCATTTATTCGAAATGGTTCAAGTGGTGCCCGAATGCAAGAAATTGCAGACGAAGCTGGCATCAATAAAGCCCTCTTACATTATTACTTTAAGAATAAAGAGGGTTTGTTTGAATTGGTTTTTAATGATGCGTTTTCTGAATTCATTCCCAAAATACATAGCATCTTTTCGGGAGATGGAAGTGTAATGGAAAAAATTGAACGCTATGTTGAAACACATCTTGAGCTATTAATTAGAAAGCCCGATCTACCCCTATTTATTTTGAATGAAATGCAACGTGAACCGGAACGTTTTTTTTCAGGTATTCTAAACAAGATGCCCGGCGCACCACCCTTTGAATCTTTTTTAAAACAAATAGAAGAAGAAATGAAAGATGGGAAAATCCGCAATATGAATCCTCGTGATTTATGGATGAATGTGATGAGCATGACGGTATTTCCTTTTATAGGAGAACCCATGCTGAAAAAATTTCTCGTTGTAAATACTGAAGAATATCATTCCTTATTAACAAAAAGAAAAGATTCGATCCTTACATTTATTCAACAAGCTCTTCTTCTTCCTAAAACAAATAACCCATGAAGAATTTAATTTTACTCCTTCTCATCTTACTCTTTCAAGAGACAACGGCGCAAGAAAGTTTTACGCTGGAATCGATTATTGAAAAAGCGAATGCTAATTATCCTCTCATTAAACAAAAGGGATACTTGGAACAGAATCGAGACTTTAATCTCGCTGCTTTAAATAGAGCATATCTACCACAAATTAGTATTAACGGTCAAGCAACGTATCAATCGGATGTTACTGAAATCCCAATTATAATAAATATTCCAGGCTTTTCTATTGATCCGATCTCTAAGGATCAGTATCGAGTGGTGGCTGATGTGAATCAAGTTCTTTTTGATGGAGGAAAAATTCATCAACAGAAAAATTTAACACGCGCCAGTGAAATGGTGGAGCAAGAAAAAGTGAATGCAGAAATGCAAAAGATGAGAGAGAAAGTCCGCCAACTTTATTTGGGTGTGCTAATGATGGATGAACAATTGAAACAAGTGGATCTCATCGAAAATGATTTGCAGAATGGAATTAATAAAATGCAGTCGGCTGTAAAAAATGGAACCGCACTTCGCAGCCACTTAGCCGTTTTACAAGCGGAACAGCATAAAAACAACCAACGCAGAACGGAATTGAACAGTACAAGAAATACATTACTAAAAACGATTTCTCTTTTTACTGGCACCACAATCGATGACAAATCGAAATTCATTACGCCGCTCTCTACCCTTCAAGTTCAAGAAAGTTTTTTAATTCGCCGACCTGAGTTAAAAGTTTTTGAAGCGCAAGAAAAATTTACAGATACACAAAAGAAACTACTTAGCGTGAAGAGTCTGCCTCGCTTAAGTTTATTTGGTCAAGGCGGTTATGGCAAACCCGGACTCAATATGTTGTTAAATGAATTCGACTGGTTTTACATTGCAGGCGCTCGACTTCAATGGAATTTAGGCGAGTTATACACGCTCTCTGCAGAAAGAAAATCGAACGCCATCAGCAAAAGCAGCATTCAAGTACAAAAAGAAATTTTCTTATTGAACGCCTCTATAACGGCTGAGCAGTACCGTAATGATATAAATAAATACAAACAACTTATTTCCGAAGACAATGAAATTGTATCCTTGCGCAATGAAATTATGAAAGCCAGCAAAGCACAACTAGACAATGGTGTCATTACATCTTCCGACTACATAAGAGAGATGAATGCCGCCGACCAGGCACGACAAAATTTACTATTACATCAATTGCAACTCATACAAACCGAACTTGATTATAACGATTATATCGCACAACCATGAAATTGATCAACACAAAAAACATTTTATCATTCCTTGCTCTTGCAATTTTCCTTACCTCCTGCAAAAATGGAAATGGAGATTTTGATGCAACCGGAACTTTCGAGGCAGATGAAATTATTGTTTCTTCTGAAACTGCCGGACGCATACTTCAATTCGATGCCATCGAAGGAAGTATACTGAAGAAAGGGCAGCTTACGGTTTCTATTGACACCACATCGCTAGCTCTTCAATCCGAACAAGTAGCAGCGAGCATCCAATCGTTGAGTGAAAAAACCACATCGCTCGCTCCTTATATTCATACATTGGAACAACAAGTGGAGGTTCAAAAAACATTGAAGAAAACCGCTGAGCGCGAACTTAAACGCGTCACCAATTTAGTAAAAGAGGACGCCGCTACACAAAAGCAATTGGATGATGCGCAGTCGCAATTTGAAATTGCTACAAGTCAACTTGCATTAGCAGAACGTCAACTGGAGCAACAAAAAAATACCATCAACACACAAAATAGAAGTATCCTTAGCGAGCAAAATCCACTGGAAAAAAGAAAAGCGCAAGTGGACGATCAGCTGAATAGAACGCAAGTACTAAGTCCTATTGATGGAACACTTTTATTAAAATACGCCGAAGCTGGTGAAGTAACGGCACCTGGAAAAGCACTATTTAAGATCGCGCAACTCAATTCCATGAATCTTCGTGCTTACATCAGCGGCGATCAACTATCCACCGTGAAGCTCGGACAAAAAGTAAAAGTTTTTATTGATAAAGGAGAGGATGAATACAATGAACTCACGGGTTCTTTAACTTGGATCAGCGACAAAGCTGAATTCACACCCAAGACCATCCAAACCAAAGAAGAAAGAGCACATTTAGTTTATGCTGTGAAAATTAAAGTGGCGAACGGTGGTGAAATTAAATTAGGAATGTATGGAGAAGTGAAATTTTAATTTTCAAAAAAAATGAAATCAATCTCCGTCAATAATTTATCGAAGTCATTCATCAACGGCAAAGAAACCGTTGAAGCGGTAAAGCCCTTGTCGTTTGAAATTGACAAAGCGGAACTATTTGGATTCATTGGTCCGGATGGCGCAGGAAAAACTACATTGCTGCGGATGTTGACAACATTAATTATAGCAGACACTGGAACGGCTACCGTTGATGGATTAGATGTAGTAAATGATTATAAAGAAATTCGAAAACGTGTAGGCTATATGCCCGGAAAATTTTCATTGTATCAAGATTTATCGGTGCAAGAAAATTTAGAATTCTTCGCTACTATTTTTCAAACCACTGTAAAAGAAAATTATCATCTCATCAAAGATATTTATGATCAGTTGGCTCCATTTTCTGATCGTCCGGCTGGAAAATTATCAGGTGGAATGAAACAGAAATTAGCATTGTGTTGTGCACTCATTCATAAACCAACAGTTTTGTTTCTAGATGAACCCACTACTGGGGTTGATGCGGTATCGAGGAAAGAATTTTGGGAAATGCTAAAACGATTAAAAGAACAAGGCATCACCATCTTAGTTTCTACTCCCTACATGGACGAAGCTTCTCTCTGCGACCGAGTAGCCTTAATGCAAGATGGAAAATTTTTACGTATTGATCCACCATCGCAAATCATTAAAAATTATAGTAAAAAATTACTGGCCGTAAAAGGAAAAGAAATGTTTCCGCTCCTTCAACATCTCAAACAAATTGATGGAATAGAAATGGCATATCCATTTGGAGAATATCATCATGTTGTATTACAAAATGATGCCACATCAATAGATCAACTGAAATCGAAATTACAAAGCACTCAAGAACTAGAAATCAAACCCGCAACTCCTGATATTGAAGATTGCTTTATTTACGCAATGCAAAACAACTAAGACCGTGCAGAAAGCTGAAGAAAATACACAATATGCCATCACTGCTAAAAATCTCACCAAAGCGTTTGGTGAATTCATAGCAGTAGACCATATTTCTTTCAACATCAAACAAGGCGAGATCTTTGGATTCTTAGGCGCAAATGGTGCCGGGAAGACAACCGCCATGCGCATGCTTTGTGGATTGAGCAAACCGACTAGCGGAGAAGCTACTGTTGCTGGATTTGATGTTTCCTCTAATCCTGAATCCATCAAGAAAAATATTGGCTACATGAGTCAGAAATTTTCCTTGTACGAAGATTTAACGGTGATGGAGAATATTCGTTTTTATGCTGGTATCTATGGATTGAGCGATAAAGACATTAAAGAAAAAAGTGCGCATCTATTACAGCACTTACACCTCGATCATGAAAAAAATAAATTAGTGGGATCATTACCCTTAGGATGGAAACAAAAATTATCGTTTTCCATTGCGCTCATTCACGAACCTAAAATTGTTTTTTTAGATGAACCTACTGGTGGAGTGGATCCGCTGACAAGAAGAGAATTTTGGGAGATGATTTACGAAGCTTCGCAACGCGGCACTACACTATTTGTTACTACGCACTATATGGACGAAGCAGAATATTGTCATCGCGTTTCCATCATGGTTGATGGAAGTATCGCTGCTTTGGGAACACCTGCTGAATTAAAAAAACAATACGAAGCGGAATCCATGAACGATGTATTCTTACACCTTGCTCGACAAGCTACTCGACAAGCCGATTAATGCCGACCCTACAAATGAAAAAGTTCGATTTAAATATAATTACCGTTGTAGGTCTGCATTATTCAGGGATTTGCAGGGCAAATAAAATTTCGACTAGAATATTATGAAAGAACAATTCCTAGCCTTCGTTAAAAAAGAGTGGTTTCATATCTGGAGAGATAAGAAAACGTTATTCATATTATTCGGATTACCTATTGTTCAAATTCTAATTTTCGGATTTGCCTTAACTAACGAAATAAAAAATTCACGCATTGCTGTCGTTGATCAAAGTAAAGATGAAACATCGCAGAGATTGATTGATCGCATTGCTTCGAGTCGATACTTTGACATTGAAGAGTTTCTGAAAAACGGAGATGAAGCGGATGGAGCTTTCAAAAGAGGAAAAGTAAAATTGGTTTTAATCATTCCCGAAAACTTTGGGAGTTCCCTTAAGCATACAAATCATGGGGCTATACAAGTCTTAGCCGACGCGTCCGACCCAAATACAGCCTCCACATTAACAAGTTATATGCAAGCTATCGTTGGTGACTTTCAGTCAGACCTTAACGAAGGAAAAAAATTGCCGTATTCCATTGTTCCCGAAGTGCGGATGTTATACAATCCACAATTAAAAGGAGCGTACAACTTTGTGCCCGGTGTCATGGCGATGGTGCTCATGTTAATTTGCACGCTTATGACATCGATTGCCATTGTCAAAGAAAAAGAAACGGGAACCATGGAGGTATTGTTGGTATCGCCACTGAAACCAATACTCGTTATTTTCGCTAAGAGTACACCGTACTTGTTTTTGTCCTTCATCAATATTGCAAGCATTTTACTTCTTAGTGTGTTCGTACTTGGACTTCCTATTGCTGGAAGCTTGATGCTATTGATAGCACTTAGTTTACTATTTAGTGTTGCTTGTTTAAGTTTAGGAATGCTAATCTCAACCATTACAGATAGTCAACAAACGGCTATGCTCATTTCACTGATGGGACTTTTTCTGCCTACGTTGATGTTAAGTGGATTTATGTTTCCGATTGAAAATATGCCCTTGCCGTTAAAAATAATTTCGAATGTAGTTCCCGCGAAATGGTATTACTTCATTGTAAAATCCGTAATGATAAAAGGCGTTGGATTAAAAATTATTTGGAAGGAAGCACTCGTCTTAACTCTTATGACTATTATTTTCCTGGGATTAAGTATAAAAAATTATAAAGTTCGATTAGCACTAAAATAGAAATGCGCAGTTTAAAATTTTTATTACAAAAAGAGTTTCGGCAGATTTTTAGAAATCCGGCGATCTTGCGTATGATTTTTATAATGCCGGTGATACAACTTATCGTTTTACCTTTAGTGGCCAATTATGAAATTCGAAATGTAAATATACATGTCATCGATCACGATCATAGCATGTACTCACGCGAACTCATTCGTAAAGTGACAGCTGGTGGCGTCTTTCAATTGCAGGGATATTCGGCAAACTACAAACAGGCCTTGCTTGATGTTGAGCACGACAAGAGCGACTTAATTTTAGAAATTCCGCAGGGTTTCGAAAAACAATTAGTTCGTGAAAGTGAAGCGCCCTTATTCATAGCCGTAAATGCGATTAATGGAGCGCGTGCAAATTTAGGTGCTGCGTATTTAAATACCATTCTTCGTGATTACAATCAGGAGATAAGAACACAGTGGATTCAATTTCCAAAATTTGATGAGATTCCTCGAGTAGAAGTAATCAGTAACTATTGGTACAATACCCATCAAAGTTACACCCTATTTATGGTGCCCGGAATTATGGTGGTCTTGTTAACGATGGTAGGATCGTTTTTAACAGCGCTGAATATTGTGAAAGAAAAAGAAGTGGGCACCATCGAGCAAATAAACGTGACGCCTATCCGAAAACATCATTTCATATTAGGAAAACTCATTCCATTTTGGGTGTTAGGATTATTTGTACTTACCCTCGGTTTACTGGTAGGGAGAGTTATTTACGGTATTGTGCCCATGGGAAACATTGGACTCATCTACCTATTCGCTGCCATTTATTTACCTGCTATTTTAGGATTAGGATTGTTGGTCTCCAACATTTCACAAACCCAACAACAGGCGATGTTACTTTCCTTTTTCTTGATGATGATTTTTATTTTGATGGGTGGCCTCTACACTTCCATCGACAGCATGCCACAATGGGCGCAGGTAGTAACGTGGTTTAATCCCGTAACTTATTTCATTGAAGTGATGCGCATGGTCGTTTTAAAAGGAAGCAGTTTTAATGATATCAAAGGACACCTTGGGGTCATAGCACTATTCGCCGTTGTACTGAATACGTGGGCGGTGGTGAGTTATCGGAAGAGGAGTTAGGGGGAATTATTATGCTTTCAGTTAAATAAAAATTGTGCTTCGGATAATTCTTGGGGCTGCTGGCTTCTAGATTCTGGCTGCTAGTGTCTCTTCTTATATAATAATTGTGTTTCGATTGATGATTTTTAGCTGCAAGTTGCAGGCCCTGCAGTACTACACTTTCTAGAAGCACATCGTTACAAATTGACTACTAGGTTCCACCTGCTTGCATCGCTTTCGCTAAAGCTTGAGCCTCCGCTAAAGCTTCAGAGACATGCGGTCAGCGGAGCAAAGCTGGCAGGCAGGTTTCGAAAGCATGATAATCTGCAAGAAGTTTTTTTCTAAATCAGTTTATTGTTTAACTAATTTTTTAAAAACAAAAGACTGTTTCGTTTTAATGGCTACAACATATATCCCTTGAGGTAAGTCGGAAATGGAGAAGACATTTGTATCAATTGATCGAAGAGCTCTTCCATCGGCACTATAAATTAAACAACTCTCGAGTATCTGATGTTTACTATTTATATACACTACATCCGAAGCGGGGTTGGGAAAAATAGAAAGATCTTCAACAGTGGAATTTTCTGCAACACCTGTTAAACTACAGCTCGTTTGCAAAACCTTAAGTCCAGTATAGTTTGAATAAGGAGGAAATGCAGGCGACCAAATATATGCTATTGCCATATTATTGTTAAAATAGTCTAAACCCCAAGTGCCATAATCATCAGCCGGACTACCAAAAGTTTCGCAAGTAATTGGGGTAGTTGGATTACTTACATCAATGGAAACGGCATCCGATTTACCAGCCGCAATATATATTTTGCTACAAGTAGTGTCAAAATAAATTTCGTTCGCGTGACCTAGTGACTGTGACCATACAAGATAATTATTCGTTGTGTCAGCCCACGAGGAAGGATGCCACCAACCTACTTGAACCAATGACGTTGGATTAGAAATATTTAATATTTCAACACCATAATAATCGAGTGCAACATAAGCTAAGTTATCATGAATAACAATGTTGTTATATGCTGTAGCTTTGTTTATTAAAGGAGCATAACAATATTGATTTATCTGCACAGGAGCATTTACGTTCGAAATATTTATAATCCTCAATCCTCCTTTGTCATAACAAATAAAAGCCAATGAATCTTTTAGTGCAATTCCTCTGGCATTATACATCGACGATAATCCAACAGGACTATGTGGAAACACATTCGATAAGAGCAATGAACTTTTAAAAACGATATTTGATTTATCGCTGATATCTAAAATGATGAGTCCATTTTGATTCCCTGCTAAATAAGCATAATTACCATGCACACTTACTGCGCCACTACCTCCTGGTAACCCTGTATGTACATAATAATCTTCAACCACCGGAATAGCTGGATTGTTTATATTGATAATGGCTAGACCCGCCATTTCCAACGTGTCCCAAATATTTCCTAAACAAGCATAAAGCCATATGCTATCCTGATACAAATTGATAACATCCAAATTGCCAAGAGCACTGGTAGGAATGGTTGCCGATAGCAATGGTTGTCCACTCGCGTTCGTATTATAAATTTTAAGTCCTCCCGCAACAGTAGCCAAATATACAAACGGTCGATTAAGTTTATCTATCTCTGGACTTGTTGCAATTCCAAATGCTGGATTTGAAAACGTAGAATCTATTGTTTGCAGTGGATTCCAACCAATACATTGTGAATGGGCGCTTGAACTAGTAAGCAGGAAAACGATTGAGATGAGTTTCAGGAATGATTTCATACATGTCTATTTTTGATTATTTTCTACAATGTAATTACCTGTTTTTCTTCATTTTGTTTTCAAATATAATCAAATTTTGCAATTCCCTATATACGAAAGTGTGTCGTAGAAAATAGTGTTTGCCTTTATATGAAGCTACATTAAAGAACATCATCATAAAGAATCATAGAAGTCTGCGTAGATCAGCGGCTGAGGAAGTATAATTATTGGAATATTTGTATTCTATCGAACTATATTATCTTCGCTCTGTGAATTCAAGCCCTTCCATCCTTAAACTCTCTGAGCTCTCGGCTATCGTTGCAGGGATTTTTCAGATGCACTTTTCGGGCGAACGCTTTTGGGTAACTTCGGAAATTGTGGGATTAAAAGTGAGTCGGGGCCATTGCTATTTACAGCTTGCCGAAAAAGATGATGTAGGCGCTACACCCAAAGCAGAATTTAGAGGAATTATTTGGGCGAGTACATTTAGCCGCATTCAACCGCGCTTTGCAAAGTCGACAGGACAATCGTTGCGAGAACAGATGCAAGTGCTGTTGCAAGTAGAAGTGCAGTACCACGAACGCTATGGCATGAGTTTGATCGTTCACGATATTGATGAGTCGTTCACCGTGGGTCAGCTGGAATTGGAGCGCCGACAAACCATAGAGCGATTAAAGAAGGATGGTATTTTTGATAAGAATAAGTTGCGTGAGTTACCACCTTCACTTCAAAATATTGCAATTATTTCGGCGGAAGATGCAAGAGGATATGAAGATTTTTTATCGCGATTAACAAATAACATTTATGGTTATACATACCATTGTACTTTATACACATCGCTTTTGCAAGGTGACTTGGCAGCAGGCGATATTATAACAAAATTAAATCGCATCAAAATTGATCATACTTCGAAAAAGTTTGATGCGGTGGTGATTGTGAGAGGAGGTGGTAGCGCGAGTAGTTTAGAATGTTTTAACGATTATTTTTTAGCGAGAAACATAGCGACCTTTCCCTTGCCTATCATTACTGGCATCGGTCACCAAGCCGACAAAAGTGTAGTGGATGAAGTTGCCCATACAGATCGTATGACACCCACCGATGTAGCAAATTACTTAATCGAACATCAGGCGGAGTTGGAGGAGAGTTTGGAGGATACATGGAACCAAATTCGAGAATTAGCAAATGACACATTGGAGGAAGAAACTCAATTTGTGAATAATGCTGTTTGGCAGTTGCAGCAAAGTACGAAATTGGATTTGAATAAGGCGAGTAGGACATTGGATAATTTAGCTTTTTCGTTTCGCCACTTGTGGCAAGGATTATTAATTCAAGAACAAAGTTTTTTGGAAAATTACTTCGTCCTTTATAAAAAAGAATTACGTCAATACTTTAATATTGAAAAAGAATACGGAGTTGAAATGGTAGAACAACTTCATCAACAACTAAAAAATATTTCCAAATCGGAAGACCAATGGTTAGTAAACTCCGAGTCGAAACTTCGACTGTTGGATCCTAACGAAATCTTAAAACGCGGGTATAGTTATACGTTGCACAAGAGTAAAATTATTACGAGTACCGATGATATTAATTTAGGTGATGAAATTACCACGCAATTATTTCAAGGTGAAATCACGTCTACCATAAAAGAAAAAAAAGAAAATGGCTGAAAAAATTTAATTACGAAAAAGCAAAAGCAGAATTGGAAAAGATCCTTGAAGAGTTGGAACAAGGAGAAACAGGGATAGATGCACTAGCTAAGCATGTGAAGAGAGCCGGTGAATTAATTCGTCAATGCAAAGAAAAATTACGCAGCACCGAAAGCGAAGTGAGTGGGTTGTTAAAAGATTTGGACGACCCTTCGACAAGCTAATGCTAAGCTACGATAATTTTCTCTTCGCTAATTTTTCTCGCAAAGACGCTAAGGCGCTAAGGCTGCGCTTCACAAAGTGCGCTAAGGTCTATCTCTAATTAAAATCTTCGTGTCCTTCGCGAAAAACTCTGTTATCCAGTGCCTTTTAGAGAGATTTTCGTCAGCAAAACTTTGCGTCTTTGCGCCTTTGCGAGAAAATTTTCGGCGGAAAAAATCTTAAATTGAAATTGTTATTACGCAATCGTACTTCCGTTCATCGTATCTCTAGCAGGTTGTACAAACACCAGTTTTCCATCTTCATCTTCCGCCATTAAAATCATTCCGTTCGATTCAATGCCCTTAATTTTTCGGGGAGCTAAGTTAGCGAGTAAGGTTACTTGCTTACCTATTATTTCATCTGCATTAAAATGAAGCGCAATTCCACTCACAACAGTGCGTGTATCGATACCAGTATCCAATATAAGTTTTAAAAGCTTATCGGCCTTCTCTACCTTTTCGGCAGCAATAATGGTGGCCACACGTAAATCCATCTTACTAAAATCGTCGTAAGTGGTTACATCCTTAAATGGAGTTAATGATTTTTCTCCTGTAGAAATTTCATCTGCAGGGGCGTTATTTATTTTCGTTGCTTCCAACTTTTGAATTTGTTTAGTGATTTCTTCGTCTTCAATTTTATCAAACAACAAGGACGCTTCGCCAAGTGCATGACCTGCTACTAAGGCTTCGTTGCCAAATGCATCGGTCCAACTTTTCGGTTGGATATTTAACATCGATTGTAATTTCTGCGACGTAAATGGAAGGAAAGGTTCGCACAAATAAGAAAGAGTTGCCGTAATTTCCAATGCTAAATTTAAAATGGTCGCTACTTTTTCTGGATCTGTTTTATATAATTTCCAAGGTTCCGTATCGGCTAAATATTTATTTCCGGCTCTCGCTAAATCCATCACATGTGACAACGCTTCACGGAAACGATAACGTTCAATACTCTCCTGAATCAATTTAGGCGCAGAAGTAAGTGCATCCAAACAAGTTTTTTCAGCATCATCAAGTTTCCCTCTTGCAGGAACTTTATTTTCAAAATATTTTGCAGTTAATACTAAGGTTCTATTCACAAAATTTCCGAATACCGCTACCAACTCATTGTTGTTTCGATCCTGAAAATCTTTCCAGGTGAAATCATTGTCCTTGGTTTCAGGAGCTGTAGCACATAATGCATAACGCAATACATCTTGCTTATTTGGGAAATCCAATAAATACTCGTGCAACCACACCGCCCAATTACGCGAGGTAGAAATTTTATCGCCTTCTAAATTCAAAAATTCATTAGCAGGTACATTCTCTGGTAAGATGTAATCACCATGTGCCTTTAACATGGCGGGGAAGATGATACAATGAAAAACGATATTATCTTTTCCAATAAAATGAATCAACTTACTATCATCTTTCTTCCAATAATCTTCCCACTGAGAAGTTAATGCCTTCGTTGCAGAGATATATCCGATAGGTGCATCAAACCACACATATAAAACCTTGCCTTCATTTCCAGGCAGCGGAACGGGCACTCCCCAGTCGAGGTCGCGCGTCACTGCACGCGGTTGCAATCCCTGATCGAGCCAGCTCTTGCACTGACCAAAAACATTTTTCTTCCAAACATCTTCCTTACTCAACAACCATTCATTCAACCACTCTTGCTGCATCGTATCTAAAGGCAAATACCAATGCTTCGTTTTGCGCAATACGGGAGCTTTCCCACTGAGTTGTGAGTGTGGGTTGATGAGTTCACGCGGACTCAATGAGCTTCCACATTTTTCACATTGATCGCCATACGCATTTAGATTCGCGCACTTCGGACACGTCCCCGTTATGTAACGATCGGCTAAAAACAGATTCGCTTCTTCATCAAAATATTGTTCTGATTCTTCTTCCTTAAAAACACCTTTATTGTAAAGCGTTGTAAAAAAGTCAGACGCCGTTTCGTGATGAATTTTATCAGAAGTACGATGATAGATATCAAAAGAAATTCCGAACTCCTGAAAGCTATCGCGCATCATGACATGATACGTATTCACTACTTGCTGCGGTGTGATACCTTCTTTGCGCGCACGCAACGTGATGGGTACCCCATGCTCATCCGACCCACAAATGTATTTCACATCCCGACCCATCAAACGTTGATAACGAACAAAAATATCGGAGGGCAAATAACAACCTGCAATATGTCCGATGTGTAAAGGACCATTGGCATAAGGCAAGGCGGCAGTAACTAAATAGCGCATAGGGGGATTTTCTTCGGTCTAGTAAATTCTGTGCAAATGTAATTGATTTGAAAATGATTTGATTTGAAAATTTGAAAATGTTTTATTTGATTGCGTAGCCTCATGTGCACCTTGGGATCACCACCGCCAAGTCTTGCGACTATCGTTCGATAGCTATCAGGATTGCCAAAGAATGCTGTAATTCAAATATTTCTAACTATCTTTGAGTAACAATGAGAATCCTTTTAAATCAAAACAGAATGCATAATTGGTTAAATGATCCTAAGCTTTTGGGATTTGATGTCGCATTGAGTTCATTTTTCGTTACTCCGTATGAAAATACTCCATCTGGTTATAGCTATTTCGGTACCGCTTCTTGTAAATTTTATTAATAATATGGTCAAGTACTTTAAGTGTATTAAAGTTTTATTATTTTTAATGATTATGCTGCAGGCTTGCCTACCTATTTCGGTTGTAAATAAAGATTATTGGAGTTGCAATACTACTGATTCGAGTGTGTATTTTGCTAATTCTCTTTATTTCGAAGGAGTATTTGAGAATGATAAATTTAATCTTGAAAGCATGATATTATATAATAATGGATTTTGTGCCCTTCATTATAAGCATGAATTTTGGAAACAAATGTCACACAAGCAATTTCTTAAGAGAAGTGATGTCAATTGGGGAAGGTATAAATTGCTAAAAGACTCTCTTGTAATTCAATATTTTTCTGAAACAGGATGTGGAGGAGGGAGTCCTTTTCTTTACACTGTTCATCAACTAGCTGGGAAAATTCTTGAAGAAGGTTCAATTACTATTACAAGTTATCAGTTTAATAATGGTTGTTCATATGCAACCGAGAAAAAGGGGTATGTCATAATACCTATTGATACATTTAAGTATTTAGTCAAAAACATACCTTTCCCAAGCGATTCTTCAAACTGGCTTCAAAAGAAAAACTTTAAATAAAATTTAAGGACATGAAATTACTTCCACCCCTCACTTTATTCGAGTACATTAAATGCTATTTGATATACATATTTCTATTCTTTTTCAATGCAACTATTTCTCATGCGCAAGAAACTCCCTTAGTACTTTCAAATAAATGTGCAAAGGGTATTTCTTCTTTCACTAAAGTTAATGGAATTGATTTTCGTTTCCCAAATAAAGACTTAGGTTTTGTTCTTTCTGGATGGTTAAATACTAATTCTAAGGTTGAATGTAAAGGAAATTTTTTAGACAGTTTATGTAGTTTTTTTCTGAATAGAGATGTCCCCCAAGCTGTCGAAAATGAAATAGCAATAGTGCTGTATGATTTTAAATTAAGTGAGAAGGCAGAGGAAATGAAAAATACTTCAAGTCTTAAATTAGCCTTGCGGGTTTTTAAAAAGAGAGAGGAGAATAGATTCGAAGAAATATTTGTTATAGATACTTTATATCGAATGAGTTCATCTACGGATTTGACAAAGAAATTTCTTAAATCGATAAGTGAGCATTTATGTGAAGTCGCTGTTGAATTAAAAAAACACGAAAATCTTCAAGTAGAAAATGGGCCCTCTTATACTTTTAACGAATTACAACATCTCGACAGTTTAGAAAAGATGAAAACTCCAATATACATTACGGACAAATATAAGGCAGGTATTTATTACGATTTCAATCAGTTCAAAAATAATTCTCCCGACACCACCACAGTTTATATTGACTCAATTCATACTGATAAAATTAGAGTAATGGTATGGAATGATGAAAAAGGGAAGAATGTAGAATTGGATAACAAAACGGTTTATGCGGTTTGCGATGGTAGTTTTCTACTCAAGGCAACTAAGATGGGTTTTTATGAATTGAAAAGGGAGAAATTTGATTTTTATTTTATTGGTCAAACGGAAGCAAAATATTTAACCAATGACAAAAATGGGAGTCCAATAATTGGTTCAGGAATTGGAGGAGGAGGGATTGGTATCGGAATTGGATTCAGCGTTTTTACCACCGCCAAGCAAACCCCAATTTTGAATAATTTTAAAATTAATTATCGAACAGGTAAGACCATCCAAACAGATAATAATAATATTTTTATTGGAGAAAAGTAAGTACAGTACTTCCTAGAATTATTTCGCTTCACTGCAACTTCTGGGTTCGGTACAGACTTCATGGCGCACCAATCCACCTCCCGATAGCTATCGGGACCACCAATCCACCAACACACCAATTGCCAAATGCGTGTCGTAAATTAAATGCGGCTACCTATCTTTGCGTAATTATGAAAATCCCTCCCTACTTAGTTCCCGGAAGTACCATTGGAATTTGCGCCCCTGCACGAAAAGTAAGTCCGGAGGAGTTGGCTCCTGGAATTTCTTTAATGGAGAGTTGGGGTTTTAAAGTTAAAACGGCGAAGAATTTATACGCTGCCGAAAATCAGTTTTCGGGGAGCGATGCACAACGTACTGCCGATATGCAAGAGTTGATGGATGATCCAACGGTAGATGCCATCATCAGCGCACGAGGTGGTTATGGTTGTATGCGAATCATCGACCAACTCAATTTTAATCGCTTCGCACAAAAACCAAAGTGGATAATCGGTTTTAGTGATATGACCGTTTTTCATAATCACCTGCACCAACAATTTCAAATTCCAAGCATTCACGCTACCATGGTGTTTAGTATGGGCGGCGATCGATGTACTCCCGATGCCCTCGAGAATTTGAGAAAGCTACTTACGGGTGAGGAGCTCCGCTATTCAATTGAAAATTCACCATGGAATCGGAAAGGCAAAGATGAAGGAATTTTAGTGGGCGGAAATCTTTCTTTGATGTATGCATTGTCGGGTTCTGCATCCGATATCGATACCAGAGGTAAGATATTATTTCTCGAAGATTTGGATGAGTATCTCTATCACATCGATCGTATGATGATGCAACTAAAACGTTCGGGGAAATTGGACGGACTTTCTGGTCTCATCGTGGGCGGCATGAGTGATATGCGCGATAACGCGATTCCCTTCGGAAAAACAGCCGAAGAAATTATTTCGGAAGCAGTGCGTGAGTATACTTTTCCAGTGTGCATGAATTTTCCAGCCGGACATATCCAAAACAATCAACCACTCTTGATGGGAGGAAGGGTGAGTTTGGAGGTGGGAGAGAAAAGTATTCGTTGAAATAAAAACTTTTAAATAAAAATTGTATTTCGAGTTAGAAGGGTTTGTTACCATTTTCATAGAAGAAATTTTTCTAACTAATGTAACTGACAATTTAACCGCAGGGAACGCGGAGGAGGCGCAACGGGCGCGGGGAAAAATCATAAAAAATCATCACCAATCATAAAAAATCTGCGGCCCATCAAATATAAATAGCACTGTAAATTTTAATGAATTGAATTTTTCTTTGGGAATAGCCATTTGATTTTTTACCATCTAAACACATCCTTCAAAAAATCTAGCAGCTTGAGCCAGCTAGTAGCCTTTTCGTATATTTGCGAAATCAATTTTTCTATAAACCATTTTAATAAAATCGAAATTTGACCGACATTGAAAAAATCGGTGAGCGCGGTGAAGCCATCGCAGTTCGCTATCTCCAACAAATTGGCTACCGAATTTTAGCTCGAAACTTCCGCTACCAAAAAGGCGAAATCGACATCATTGCAACCGACGAAAGGTTTCTGATTATCGTCGAGGTAAAGAGTCGGAGCTTTCCGAGTTATGGGAGTCCGGAAGCATCCATCGGCCAAACAAAAACCGATTTAATGGCGCTCGCAGCTGGGTATTATCAAGAGCTTCACGATATCAGACACGAAATTCGGTTTGATGTTATTTCCATCATCTTTCGAAAAGGAAAGAAAGCTCAACTGACTCATATGAAGGAAGCCTTCCATGCACGCTGAGGTTTCCAATTGTCAATAACTCCAATTGGACTTTACTAAGATTTTGACTTATTTGGTGTATTTATCATCAAATCAATGCTTTTTAGCCTAAAATTCATGCGAAATCAACGTTACTTATCAACAATTAATTACGATCTTTGCAGCCCTATTTATAGAAAATAAAATGAAAAAGAAAAGTAGCCCCGGCCGTGACGGTTCACGTGGCAGTAACGACCGCTCTCGACCTGCGACAGGAAGAGGCAAATTCACAAGAAACGATAATAGCGGTGACCGCCCGGCACGCTCAGAAAAAAAATCACCTTGGGATTCATTCGATAACGAAGGAAGCTCTCGACCAGCTAGAGGAGGAAGTTCAGAGCGTGGAGAGCGAGGTTCACAGAGAGGAGAGCGGAGTGCAGAGAGCGGAGAACGCCGAGCACCATTTACAAGAGGAAGAAGTTCTTCTGGTGATGGCGAAAAGAGACCTTATCAAAGAAGAGAAGAAAGCGGAGAAAGTAGAGCACCATTTACAAGAGGAAGAAGTTCTTCAGGTGACGGCGAAAAGAGACCATATAAAAGAAGAGACGACAGCGGAGAAAGTAGAGCACCATTTACAAGAGGAAGAAGTTCTTCTGGTGATGGCGAAAAAAGACCATATCAAAGAAGAGAAGAAGGCGGAAATACAGAGCGGAGTTCGGAGCGTGGAGAGCGCAGTCCCGATAGCTATCGGGATTCGAGAGGAAGAAGTGATTCACGCGATGGCGAAAAACGCCCTTATCAAAGAAGAGACGACAGCGGAGAAAGCCGCGCACCATTTACACGAGGAAGAAGTGATTCCAATGACGGTGAAAAACGACCATATAAAAGAAGAGACGAAAACGGAGAGAGTCGCGCACCATTTACACGTGGAAGAAGTGACTCACACGATGGTGAAAAAAGACCTTATCAAAGAAGAGAAGAGAGTGGAGAAAGCCGCGCACCATTTACGCGCGGAAGAAGTGATTCACGCGATGGCGAAAAAAGACCTTATCAAAAAAGAGAAGAAAGTAATGATCGCGGTCCCGTTAGCTATCGGGATTCAAGCGAACGATCAGATCGTCCAGCGAAAAGAAGAGATAAAAGCGGACCTCCAAGTAGAGAAGATCGTCACTCTCGTTTTGAAGAGAAATCATCTTACAGAGATCGTCCATCATACGGAAAAAGTGGTGGTCGCCGTGGCGCACCGCGTAAACGTAGTGCCAGCACAGGTGATGATTTGACAGGTGAAATTCGCTTGAATCGCTTTATTGGTATGGCTGGAATTTGTTCGCGTCGTGAAGCAGATGATTTGATTACTGCTGGAGTTATTTCGGTGAATGGTCAGGTCGCTACCGAACTCGGAATGAAAGTGAAACCAGGTGATGATATCCGTTATAACGGTGAGCGTATACGAAATGAAAAGCATGTTTATCTTTTGTTAAATAAACCCAAAGATTATATCACAACGTCTGATGATCCGAACGATCGTAAAACTGTGATGGAATTAATTGCAGGCGCTTGTCCTGAGAGAGTTTATCCAGTAGGACGTTTAGACAGAAACACAGTTGGACTTTTATTATTCACGAACGATGGTGATTTAGCTCGTCATTTAACACATCCAAGTTCTCGCGTGAAGAAAATTTATCAAGCCGAACTCGATAAAAATTTTAAAGTTTCTGATGCACGTCGTTTGCAAGAAGGTGTAGAGTTGGAAGATGGTGTTAGTAGTGTAGATGAAATTTCAATCGGTAATGCTAAAGACGATAAGAAAGTTGTCGGCGTGGAATTGCACTCTGGTAAAAATCGTATCGTGCGTCGTATGTTCGAAGCGCTTGGCTATGATGTGGTAAAACTCGATCGCGTTGGTTTTGCTGGACTCACAAAGAAAGATCTACCAAGAGGTCGTTGGAGAATGCTCGACGAACGTGAAGTTGGGTTCTTGAAGATGATGGGCAACGGAAAGAAGAAGCAAGCAGAATAATTGCAAATTGGCAAATTGGTGGATTGGTGAATTTTTTTCGCTGATCCACTTTTTTATAACCATACTTTTATAAAAAAACAGTTAAAATTTATAGTAATAAATGTGTTTTTTAGTTTGTTTTTCTAAGCGACTTATTAATTAATCCTTGCGAACCTTGCGCTCCCGATTTATCGGGACCTGGCGTTCCTTGCGGTTAAAAGGAGTTTTTTTCTGGATTCTATTTATAGTGAATCATTAATTTATTCTTTATATCTTCCTAACGAAGCTATATAAACATAGATTTAATAAAATTTGGTTTATATTTATTTTTCAAAGTTTCTTACCTTCACACTCCAAACACATCAAAACATGAAATTAGGAATCAAACTTTCCATCTTCTTTGTTATTGCATCTAATGCACTTTCTTTCTCCCAAACTCTTCCTCAACAATGGCTTCGATCTTTTGTTCCACAAGGAAAATCTTCCGATCGCATCAGTAAAATATTGATTGATAATAATAATGATATTTACATAGGTGGATATGCAAGTAACGAACGCGCATACCCCGATGCGTACGCCATGAAACGAAATGCACAAGGCGATACCCTTTGGCAATATTATTATGATAGTGGAAGTAAAGGAGAAGATTATGTTCTCGATATGGCAATCGATGCGAACCTTAATGTTTATTTAACAGGAAAATCGCAGCCCTCTTTTTCAGGATATTTTGATTGTATCACCATTAAATTGAATAGTGCAGGTGTTCAACAATGGGTGGCACGCTATCCTTCAGGAACCAACAGTCAAAGTTATGGTTATGCAATTACTGTTGACATAAATGGCAATGTATATGTTGCCGGCACTATTGATCCTGCTTTGTCGAGTACGAATTGGTTGGTGGTAAAATATAATTCAAGTGGTATTCAACAATGGGTGGATGGGCTTAATGGTCCAGGAAATGGAGATGATGAAGCACTCGATATTGTAATCGCACCCAATGGGAATGCAACCGCGTGCGGCTATGTTTATGATATTACTGCTAACGGTAATATCAATGCTTTTGTTAAACAGTATGATCAAAGTGGTGGAACCGTTTGGAGTGATACCTATACTAACCCAGCTTTCAATCAACCCGATCGATTGAGAGGTCTCGCCTATAATACAGCAGGAAATTTATTTGTTGCCGGTGAAACGGGAAATTCATCCAACAATAAATTAGATGTATTGGTGATGTCGTATAACGCAGCGGGCGTTCGCCAATGGGAAACCATCTACCAAGATTCAACATCAGGGAATGATGAATATTTATTGGGAAATACATTTGATGATTTAGGAAATGCTTATGTTGTGGGATCTGATTATTCGAATGGATTTATTACGAAGGTTAATTTTGACGGCACGCAAGGATGGAGAAGAAGGTGGGTTGGATCACTGCCATTCGGATACGATGTAATAAATTCGGTAGCAGTTGACAATAACGGTGGCGTATATACGTCGGGAAGAGGAATTTATCCAGGCCCAGATTATTATGGTAACGGTGGACTTACGAATATGATTATAGCAAAGTATTCCGATACTGGAGATTCTTTATGGACATATCGAATTATTGATTCTACAGATGCATCCATGGGCTTTGCGATTGCCACCAAGAATGGAAAAGTGATTGCCGGAGGATTTAAAACGGATACGGCTCATGTGGATGAAAACTTATATATGATTGTAGTGGATACTGCAGGAAATAGTTTACATGAATGGAATCATAATGGAAAAGGTGCTGGCATCACCCATGGACAAATTGTACGTTTAGATGCCGCAGATAATATTTATTGTGCCACAACGGTTGACAGAAGTTATAACGAAGGATGGGATGTTGCTATTGTGAAGTATGATCCAGCAGGAACACTGTTATGGGAAAAATATTATACTACGCCAGCATGGAACAACGATACTATTACGGATATGCAATTTAATCCAGCAGGAGAATTGGTATTGTGCATTTCAACAGATAGCGCAAAAACAAAGAATAATTTTAAAATGTCTTTGGTAAAGATGGACTCAAACGGAAATTTCTTAGATACTACTTGGTATTTACCTTCTCCATTAGGGAATATTTTTTCTAATTCGATGTTGATGCGCAACGATGGCAGTATCGTGATAGGCGCTAATTCAAATATTGCTGGTGGATTATTAATTTATTTCGATAACCAACATATTTTGCAATGGGTAGCGAAGATGGATTCTACACAATTTGCCGCAACAAGAATTAATAGTTTGGCAGCATTTCCCAATGGTGATATTGCAGTAGCTGGGTTGGTGCAAATCTCATCGGGCAATACAGCGAAAGGTGTTGTGCAGCGTTTTCAACCCTCAGGAGTACGACTTTGGACTGCCGATTTCGATTCGTTAAATGTGTATGATGAAATTGATGATGTGACGGTGAGTCCGTCGGGAGAAGTGGCTGCCGTAGGAATTTCTGGTTATCTTACAACGGGAGTTTCTACACTCATCACTTACAACGGAACTACAGGCGCTCAAAATTGGCGTGCTGTATATAATCCAAACACTGTAAGTGAGTATGGCGTAAAAGTTCGATATACTCCTGCAGGAAATATTGTGTATATCTGCAGAGGCGGTACTGGCTTTGTTGCTCGGTATACTACGTTGCAATATTCTGCTTCGGGAACTTTTCAATGGGCTACTGTTTATAGCCAAACAGCTAGTGATCGTGCACCGTTAAAACTTATCGTCGAACCAAATAACAGAGTGGTTACTGCTGGATGGGCAATCAATAGTGCATCTTCTAATTACGATTTTGTTTTGGTGGGTTACAATTCAGCAGGTATTCAGCAATTTTTAAACACATATACTACCCCTAATTACGCACCCGATGTACTTCATGATTTAGCTCGTGATGCGCAGGGAAACTTTATTGTCACGGGACAAAGTGCTACTGATTTTTTAAATGAATATCTTTTCCACATGATTATTATTAAGTATGGTGGAAGTGCGGTGGGTATTCAACAGATTGAAAGTTCATCTAACGTTGTCGCCTATCCGAATCCATCGACAGGGGTTTTCTTACTACTTGAAAATGGAAGCGCATCGCCAATAATAGGCGGACAAATATTTGATATAACAGGACGAAGTGTCGCTTCTTTAGATGTGATTAATCGTGAAATTGATTTAAGTTATTTCACAGCTGGGTGTTATGTTTTCCATTTTCAACGGTCAGATAAAAGTATAGGTAGCTTGAAATTAATTAAAGAATAATTATAGTACAAGGATGAATAATGGACATATCGATATGTTTCTGCTACTACTTACAAATTGTGTAAAAGTCGAGCGGATATGTGGATTTTATTGTCTTGTTAAATAGGATAAAGGCTACTTGAATCGACAAAATGTGTTAATTTACGGGAGAAGAACATATACTACTTTCAAGAAAACGATCCTGAAATCAAAAGATTTTTTTGCAAAACCAAAATGAGCTTGAGCAAATAGATCTGAACTATTGAAATGATCCACCATCTTTTTGATATTCAATCATTAAAGGGTTATTTCTCTCTGTCATTTTGTGGATACCTCTGATGCCTGTTGTTGACGAACACGAATGGAGTAGAATTTAAAACACTAACGCATTTCAGGGTAATTATGAGCTGTGCTTTTTCGATTTTATGATAATAACTGCTTAATATTCTTTTTCATTACTTTTATGAAACAATTCACAACTAAATGCGAAAATTTAAATCTTTAATTGTTTATTTTATTGTCACAATTTCAACGTCTATTTCTGCACAGCAGCTTCCAGAATTATGGTTGAATGAATTTAAAGCGCAAGGAAAATGCTCTGATCGAATAAGTAAAATAGAATCTGATAATGCCGGAAATGTTTACGCATTTGGATATGCATGCCGAGACCGAAGCGTTGCAGATATTTTTTTGATGAAACGCAATGCACAAGGAGATACACTCTGGCAATATTATTATGATAGTGGTGAGAAGGGTATCGACTATGGAATCGATTTTACATTGGATACTGCAGGAAATAGCTATATCACTGGAACCTCCCAACGAACTTTGGCTGGAATCATTGGTTGCATAACAATAAAAGTAAATAATGCTGGTATTGAACAATGGGCTTCTAGATATCCAACTGCCGCATCAGATGATAGTTATGGAAACGCAATTGCAGTAGATACTTCAGGTAATGTTTATGTTGCTGGAAGAATAGAATACTTCTCAAGTAGCGATGATTGGTTAGTGATTAAATACAATTCTAGCGGAGTGCAGCTATGGACTGATGTACACAATGGTCCAGGAAATGGATATGACGAAGCTTTGGATATCATTGTTGCTCCCAATGGCAACGCTACCGCTTGTGGCTATGCACAGTCCTCCAATCTAAATGGAGCAAGGAATGCATTAGTTAAGCAATATAATTCGAGTGGAGGTGTCGTATGGACCGACACTTATACAAATCCGAATCTTCAAAGCGACGATCTATTAAGAGGAATGGGCTATTCCACTAATGGTTATTTATTTGCTGGAGGGCATACTAATAATATAAATAACAACAGAGATGCTTTCGCGATTTGCTATAACAGCAATGGCATTCGACAATGGACAACAATTTATCATGATTCCACGGGTATAGTGCAATCAACTATTGCTTCAGTGGTAATTGATACTGTAGGAAACATTTATTTTGGAGGTGCCTCAGGTTATAGAGGATGTATCACTAAGCTGAATTCTGACGGATCAATTGGATGGAGAAGAACATGGATCGGAGAAATGCCAAATGGATACGATATTCTAAATAGTATTGCAATAGATGATAGTGGTGGAGTATATGCAGTAGGACGTGGAGTTTATCAAGGTCCCAATTATTCTTTCAGTGGAGGACTCGCCAATATGATTATCACAAAGTATTCTGCTGAAGGTGATTCGTTATGGACATATCGTATTTTAGACAGCAACGATGTGTCTATGGGTTTTGCAATCAGCATACGAAATGATGTTGTGTACGCTGGTGGGTTCAAAACTGATACTGCAAACGTAGATGAAAACCTACAAATACTTATTGTTGATACTGCAGGGAACGGATTACACGAGTGGAATCATAACGGTCAAGGACAAGGGATCACCCGAGGTCAATTTGTAAGAACGGATGCTTTTGACAATGTATATACAGCGGCGACTTGCGATCGTATGTACAACGAAGGAAGGGATGTTGTCATTGTAAAATATGATCCCGCGGGCAATTTGCTTTGGGAAAAATATTACAGTTCTCCTGCTTGGAACAACGATACCTTAACTGGAATGGAAATAAATCCTGCTGGAGAATTAATTTTATCCATTTCATCAGATTCAGTAAAACTTAGCAACAACTATAAGCTTTCTTTGGTGAAGATGGATTCCAACGGAAATTTTTTGGACACCACGTGGTATTTACCCTCTCCGTTAGGAAGTACGCTGGCGAAATCGATGTTTGTAAGAAGTGATGGAAGTATTGTCATTGGCGCGAACTCAAGTATTTCAGGTGGCTTACTGTTATTTTTTAATGATCAATTTTCGTTTCAATGGGCGGCAAAAGTGGACTCAACACCATCTGCCGTCACTAGAATCAGTAGTGTAGCTGCTTTTCCAAATGGTGATATTGCGGTTGGTGGCTTTGTACAAACTGGAAATTCAAATACTGCAAAGGGAGTTGTTCAAAAATTTTCCGTAAATGGAAATATGCTTTGGACAACTGATTTTGATTCTTTGAATGAGTATGATGAAATTTTTGATGTAACCGTAAGTAATACAGGAGAAGTAGCTGCTGTAGGCATTACTGGGTATTTAAGCGTTGGTTTTTCTGCGCTCATTACTTATAATGGCGTCACGGGACTGCAGCAGTGGCGAAGTGTTTATAATCCGAGTACTAGCAGTGAATATGGTGTACAAGTTCGTTACACTCCAGCAGGTAACATCGCATATATCTGCCAAGGACGGATTTCATCTTATTGGAGATACACTACAGTACAATACAGCGCAATTGGAAGTTTTCAATGGGCCACAGTATTTAATCAAGCCTTCAATAACCGCGTGCCATTGAAATTAATTGTTGAGCCTAATAACCGAATTGTTACTGCAGGGTATGCCACGAATGGAAGCTCATCAAATATTGATTTTGTATTAGTGGGATATAATTCATTTGGCAATCAATATTTTTTTAATGGTTATACTACCCCAAGTAATTATTTTGATCGATTAGCCGATTTAATTCGTGATAGCCAAGGTAATTTAATTGTAGTGGGAGAAAGCGGAAACGATTCCCTAATGAGATATTTTTATAAAATGATAACCATTAAATATGGGACAAGCACTGTGGGAATGGAAGAAATTAATACCAGCAATAACGTTGTCGCCTATCCGAACCCATCGAATGGTACATTCTTGTTGATGGAAACAGCAGGAGGTTCTCCCATCATCAGTGGAATCGTATATGATTTGCAAGGCAGGAAAGTAACCAACTTGGATCTCATCAATCGCGAAGTCAACTTATCCCAATTCCCGACAGGACTGTATATTTTGCAATACCAACGGGAGAACGGATCGCTGGGTAGTTTGAAGTTGGTTTTGAGTCCTTCTTCGTATTAGGATTTTTTTTCTTAAATTGATTCTAGTTTTGAAATGGATTTTCTAGCTTCTAGCTTCTAGCTTCTAGCTTCTAGCTTCTAGCTTCTAGCTTCTAGCTTCTATGCATTTCGCGTATTAGCGTATTCGTATGATTCGTAATTCGTACATTCGTATCGATTCGTAGTTCGTAATCCGTTAGCGTATTCGTATGATTCGTAATTCGTACATTCGTATCGATTCGTAATTCGTAATCCGTTAGCGTATTCGTATGATTCGTAATTCGTACATTCGTATCGATTCGTAGTTCGTAATCCGTTAGCGTATTCGTATGATTCGTAATTCGTACATTCGTATCGATTCGTAATTCGTAACCTCTCATGTGTGGCCGCTATATCTTAATCGACAATATCAAATCCTACGAAAAGCGTTTCAACGCCGTGGCGCAGCAATATTCCGCGCGCGTTAGTTTACCCAATTTTAATGTGGTACCTGGCGCCTTGGCTCCTGTGATTACGAACGACAAGCCCAATGAGATTCAGTTTTTTCATTTTGGATTGACTCCTTTTTGGGCAAAGAAACCCATGTACTTAATCAATGCGCGAGCAGAAGGAGATCACAACAGTGATGATGATCCAACTTATCGTGGTGCGAAGGGAATCATCAGCAAACCTTCTTTCCGAAAACCCATCCGTTCCCAACGGTGTTTAATCATTGCCGATTATTTTATTGAAGGTCCGAAAAAAGAAAAACTCGACAAACCATACCTCGTCTACCTCAAGCGCCGACCCATGGCCTTAGCTGGAATCTGGGATGAGTGGGCGAATAAAGAAACGGGTGAAATCATTCATTCATTTTCCATCATCACCACTACACCCAACAAAGTCATTCAACAAATCGGACATCACCGTTCACCAGTCATCCTTCACGAGAGCGACGAACGCAAATGGCTGGAAGCAGAACACCTCAACCAAATCACCGATCTCCTCGAACCGTATACAGATGATGAGATGAACGCCTATCCCATCAGCAAAAGAATAAAGAGTCCGCGCGAAAACGACATCGACCTCCTCCAACCCATCGGCGATCCCATCCTCCCAGAAATAGAATTAAAAGTTTTCCGCGATTTAAAATTACAAGGGATGGGCTACACCAAACGAGATGAACGATCTGGTTAATTTGATCGCGAAGCCTCGCGATGAAGTGATTTGATAGCGAGGCTTCGCTATGAAGATTAGTTTTTAGTCGTCCTAGAACAAATCATAAAAAATCATAATCATCATAAAAAATCTGTGGCCCATCAACATTGATTTTAGAATAAATTATTATCTTTATTTTCTCAAACTTTCCCATCATGAAAAAAACCTTACTTTCTCTCTTAAGTATTTTATTTACCCTCTGTGCTTCTTCACAAATTCCTGAGCTCTGGGGCAGCATGGCCCTTGGTGGCCCCTTCGGCATTGGTGGTATCATTAAAATAAACGGCGACGGCACGGGCTACAACATGGACTATGTTTGCACAGGCGGTGTAAACGGCGGAAGTATTCAAAGTAATCTCTTGCCCATCAGCAGTACACTGATCTATGGAAATTCAACAAGCGGTGGTTTGAATTCCGTTGGTGATATTTATAGTTATAACCCCGGGACAAATAATTACACCATGTTGTATAGCATGGATTCGCTTTCTGGATATTATCCTCGTGGACCTATCATCAAAGCAAGTAACAATAATAGTTTATTTGGCTTAACCAACAACGGCGGCATATTTGACAAAGGTGTTTTTTATGAATTTAATTTAACGAACAACACGTATTCTAAACGTCATGATTTTGATATTCTCACGGGGCAACTTCCACTTGGAGGTGTGATGCAATCGACGGTGAATAATAAAATTTACGGCATGACCACTTCTGGTGGAGTAAATAGTGGAGGCGTTATTTTTAGTTATGATATTCCGACAACAACATTTTCAGTTGTACATGAATTTTCATTCATGATGGGATGGACACCCTTCGGCACACTCAGACAAGCCAGCAACGGATTGTTATATGGAATGGCCTTTGGTGGTGGAACGGGAGGCTACGGTGTAATTTTTAGTTTAGATCCTACCAATAATAATTACACAGTAGTACACAACTTCAATGGCACCGATGGTTCTGCGCCTTGGTCGCAGTTAATTGAAGTGGGAGGAGTTTTATATGGATGTACTTCTCAAGGCGGAGTAAACAACAACAAAGGCGTAATTTTCAAATATCAAATTTCCAACAATACTATGACCAAGCTACACGATTTTGATACCCCTACGGGCGCAAGTCCATACGGAAACGTGATGATGGCGAGCGATGGAAATTTATATGGCATGACCGCCAGTGGAGGTGCAAATAGTTTAGGTGTCATCTATAAATTCGATTTAACAACCAATAACTACACGGTCATTTATACGGGTTCATTTGCTACGGGTGGAATTCCATATGCCGATTTAATTGAATACAGCGGTGCCACTCCCGTCAACGAAATTGATAAAAAGGAAAATACAATTTCTGTTTTTCCAAACCCTACAAGTGGAACCATCAACATTCAAGTCAACAACTTTACAAAACCTACCACTTTATTTATTACTAATATTATGGGACAAGAAGTAATGCAGGTTCCTTTAACTGTTCCAGCTTTACAATTGGAATTAAATTTATCTCCGGGATTGTATTTTTACTCTGCAGTCTCTTCCTATTCTCGAAGTGTTGGACGATTGGTGGTGGAGTAGGGACTGTAAGTATTACTTTGTTCCTGTCATATTTTATCCTTTAGAAAACCATTTCAAATGGCTACTAATATTCGAATTCCAATAGCACTAGAAAAAGAAACAAATAAACTTGTTCATGTAATCGATGTAAAAAATGGAAAAGAGTGCAATTGTTATTGTCCCAATTGTAAGGCAGATTTAGTTGCTGTAAATAGAAGAGTAAAACAATCTGCACATTTTAGACACGACATAGAATCGAACTGCGTCCTTAGTCTTTCCTTTGAATCTTATATTCATTGGTTGTCTAAGGAAATATTCAAAACTATTGATATAATAAAGTTGCCACCCATTACATTTCATCATTTTGACACTAATCCATATCAAAACCCAATTATAATTAATAAACTCAACGAATATTTAGAATACGCAGGTATAAATGCTAGGTTTCACGCCAAAAATTTCAATCTACTTGGTAGGGTTTTTCAAGAGCCTACTGAAATTAGAATTGAGAGTTGTTTTATAGAGAGAGAATACCAGACGACATTGGGAGATATTAGGGTGGATATAGTTTTACTTATTGAAGGGAAAGAATTGTTTGTTGAACCGTTCTTTTCAAATCCTATTAAAAGTGATAAACTACAAAAAATTGCTGCCCTTGATATTTCAACAGTATCAATAGATCTACGAAGTTTTTTAAAGTTACATGAACATGACTTTACGATAGACTCTTTAAAGGAATTTATGATAAATAGTATAGTTGAAAAAGGATGGGTTTATATAAGACGCGACAAGGTAACCAAATTTATGGATAAACTTTTCAATAATAACTTTCATAGTAAACTTAAAAAATTGAAGTCTGCAATTGAAAGAAACGAGGAGTTGAACAGAGAAATAGAAGTGTATGATAAAGAGATAAGTGAGTTGTTATATAAAAGAACACAATTTGAGAGAGAATTAGTAAGTATAAATTATTATGATTTGTTTGATAAAAGAAATAGCGAATAGGCGGCTACAATAATATTCAAATAAATAGTAGAAGCATACAAATATCTTAGCTTACCTAATAATCATTACCGAACCAACTTTTATTGGTTTTTCACCATTATAACTCATCCCATTCCAAATACTACCATTTTGAAAAATGGCATAAGCCTTCCAAACATATGCTCCTTGTGGGAGAGTTGTTCCATTTAATGAACCATCCCAATATTCTGATGGATGACCATTTGTCAAAGCGTTAGATGACCAAACCTTTTCACCATAGGGAGAAAACACTTCAATAGTATATTCACTAATCCCCGCACCTTTAGGTATAAAATATTTTGTTTCGGGAGTGCCAGCGTCTGGCGAAAATGCATTGGGTATAAATAATGAACTTAAGTAATCTACTTCTACGATTTTAGTAACAGTATCTGGACACCCCTCCGTATTGAACACAGTTAAAGAAACATAAAATACGCCATTGTTTTCAAAACGATGGATAGGATTTTGGTTTGCATCAATCGGACTATTATCTCCAAAGTCCCATTGCCATTTAATAGCATCAATTGATAAATCTGTAAAATTATATATGCCACTTGGGTTTACAAGGGTATCAATTACTTGGCTAAAAGTGAAATCGGCTTTTGGAATTGGAAGAACATTTACTGTGTTTGAAACAGTAATTGTGTCAAAGCAGATTGAATCCATATTTGCTATAAGTGTAATTGAATAACTTCCTGTTGTATTAAATGTATAAACTGGGTTATATTGATATGAACTATCTCCATTTCCAAAACTCCAATTCCCTCCATTTGCATTTAAGGAAGTGTTTATAAATGACAGTGAAAAAGGAACGCAACCAGTAGTGTCTTTTGGAGTAAAGTTGGCAATTGGATTGTCGTAAATTTTTATTAATTTTTGAATAGTGTCTTTACAATTGTAAGAATTAATAGCTACAAGAGTACAGGTAAAACTACTTGAAGAATTAAATGGTACAACGGGATTGGCCGTTGATGATTGTCCAAAAAGGCCCATGTCCCATTGGTAGCTGTTTGCACCGATACTATTATTAGTAAAGCTTACGAAAGTTGGAATTGAACAATTGGGTTGTTGAGAGTAGGTAAATTCAGCTGAGGGGATAGGAAATGCAGTGATAAAATAATATGTTGAATCATCTCTACATAAGTTCGTGTCAATTACAGTTAAGTTAATAGCATATTGACCAGAGTCTAGGTAGATATAGCTAGAAGGATTTCCGATCAAGGTATCAGTATTCCCCATTGACCATAAATAATAAGATGCATTTAGACTTGTACTGGTTAAAGTCAATTGTAAAGGAACACAACCAGATGTGGTACTTAAATTAAAATCTGCAATTGGATGCCCTACAATATTTATTAACTGAGAAAGTGTGTCAGAACATCCGGTATTATCTGCGAACCCAATTAAAGTCACTGTATATTGTCCAGGTGTAGAAAATAAATGTGTTGGAGAATATTGAATAGAATCTAGACTTGTTAAATCTCCAAAATCCCAAGTATACCCAGAAATATTTGGAGATGTATTTATAATGGAAACGATTTCGTTATCACAGAATTTTGGTGGAATTAAAAAACTTAATTCAGGTTGGGGCAAGACTTCTATAACCTGACTAACTGAATCAAATCCACATAAATTATCTACATATTGCCAGATTATGAAAATACCTGCCGTATCATAAGTGTGCGTTACAATTTCACCAGAAGCGGTATTTCCATCACCAAAATCCCAATTAATAATTGAACTGGCAGCAACTACACTTGTAAAAGTAACATTGAGTGGTCTACATCCAAATATATGATCAGTGTTAAAAAAGGCAGTAACTTCATTCGGTCGAACTGTAAGGGATTTAGAAATTGAATCGGTTCCACATCTGTTTGATGCAACAAGCGTAATTATATAAGTTGAATCAGTACTATCTGCAATAAAAACATTTGGTGGTAATATTGAGTCTATTGAGACAGAAACACCATTTATAAACCATTCAAACAATTGTGGTTGTCCTGTTGTAATGTTGTTGAAAGAAACAAGTGCAGGTGAGCAGCTATCATTATATACCATGCCAAAGTCTGGAACAGGAATTGGATAAACGACAATACTGTCGGTGTGAATGGCAACTCCACAACCATTTGCTACAGTTAACGTAATATAATAAATTGTTGAATCTCCTGGCCCTTGGTCAAAGAAAACCGTCCCTGGATTGAAAGTACTATCAATACCTGCATTTCCATAATCCCAACTATAAGAATTTCCACCGTAGAACGAACTAAGATTAGAAATTGTTATTGGTAAAACCGCACAACCTCTATTTGTATCGAGTGAAAAAAGTGCATTCGGTGGCTCTACTATTTCGATTACTCCAATACTTGTATCTCTGCATCCGTATTGATTTTCATAAATCAATGTAACTGTAAATGGGCCAGAAGAAAGATAAGTATGCGTAAAGCTATTTAGGGTGTTTAGCGCACTTCCATCACCTAAATTCCAAATAGAGGTCGTTCCAGTTGCGTTATTTGAAAAAAGGATAGGTTGATTTATACATGCTGTGTCTGGAAATGAGGTCGCACTAGCTGTTGGTCGAAATATTGTAACGAGAAGTGTGTCCTTTACAATACAATTATACACGCTATCGACAAAAGTATATACTACAGTGTCTACACTAGTTAAAGGTAAAGCTGGATTATATAAACCAGACGATTGATTTATAATTCCTCCTCCACTCCAGGTCCCTCCAATTGGAATTGCATTAAGAGAAAACAAGGAACTGTTACTGCAAATAGTGGTATCTGGTCCAGCATTTATATTAGCCCCTAACACTGTAATATTAAAAGAATCTGAAACGGCACAAGTTGCTACTCCAAAAGAGTATATCATTTGGTTTACAACTTGATTTGTTAAGCTTGTGATAAAATTTCCAGAACTTATTATTATTCCATTCCAGCTCCAATTTCCATTCGATGGAGTCGCCAAGAGAGGTATTGGACCAGAACCTTTACAAACAGTGGTGTCGTTTGGTAAAATTAAAGTACTTGGCAAATTATAGCGAAAAGTATCAATTAATATTATAGAATCACATGCGTTCCAAGCAAGAACATATACAGCGTAAGTTCCGGTGTCTTGTATTATTATTGGTACAGGGTTATTTCCCGAATAATTGAAAAGGATATTTCCATTATAGGTTATTGTCCACAAATAACCTGAGTCGCTTGTACTCGGTGATAAATTAAAATAGTTGTTTAGGTTTAATGAAATAGTATCGCAAATATCATCAATGGTTCCAGTCTGACTTAAATGAGGTGCCTCGCCGATTGTAACATTAAAATTATTTGAAATGGGAGAACAACCAGGAGAACTTGCAGTGACATTTACTGAGTAAAAACCAGGAGTTGAATAAAAAATGGAAGGACTTATACTTGTATTGTTAGTTCCTCCTATGAAAACTCCATTGTTTGCTACCCAACTATAACTTTGAAGTAGAGGTGAATTATTAATATAATTAACGGTTAAACTATCGCATCCAAATATATCAGTTGGATTAATATTGATTATAGTAGGGGCTCCTACTAACAAATTATTTGTTACAGTGTCTGCGCCACAACTTCCTGTAGCGATTAAAGTGATTTGATAATTACCTGGTGAGTTATAAATTACACTTCCGGGATTGGCAGAATTTGAAGTAGCGGGAGATCCTCCAGTAAAATCCCATTGATAAGTGCTGATTGCTCCACCAAAACTGAAGTATTGCCCAATATTTACATTAGCACTATTGCAAAAATCAGGAATCGGGGCAGCATTTAAAATTGGACCTTGAAGTACATTTAAAGTTGTATCCCAATTGCAATTACTAAGAGGCGAGGTGCAACAACCTGTAGCACTAGCCGAAATCGAAGTTGAGCCAGCGGTAGTTAATGTTATTTGAGTCTGTGCGAGACTTGGACTCACTATCACACCATTGGTGGTTGGATTTAAATTCCAAGATATTGTTTGTGTATTACTGGGGTTCATGTTACCAGTTATCTGTAGTGGAGTACAAAGTCCGGTAAAATTTAATTGTGGTTGAATAATGGTCGGAGGTAATATTCTAATTGTGTCCGTTATTGACGCGACACCACAATTATTCAAAACGCTTAATGTGATAGCATAGTTTCCTGGTGTGTTATAAGTAATATTTCCAGGGTTTGAGTTCGTTGAACTGGAAGGCGATCCTCCAGGAAACGACCAATTGTATTGGCTGATATTTCCTTGTGCAGAAAAGTAGTTCGTTGGTGTTATAAACGCACTGCCACAAAATGTAGGAATAGCATTAAGGGAAACATTTGGTCCCTGTAAAATGGTAAGTGTGGTGTCCCAAGTACAATCACTCAATGGTGCAGTACAACATCCATTTGCATTGGCGGTAATAGTTACAACTCCAGGAGTATTTATTGTTATATTGGTATTCGAATTAGAGGGAGCTGAAATGGTACCATTGGATGATGGACTCATTCCCCACAAGTACGAAGTTGCATTTGATGGATTAAGATTTCCAGTTATTTGAAGAGGGGTGCAATTACCAGTATAATTTAATAGTGGTTGAATGATTGTAGGAGGTAAAACTCGTACCGTATCTGTAAGTGTATCATTTCCACAACTACTTATAACAACTAAAGTGATTGGATAGTTCCCAGAAGAGTTAAATGAAATATTTCCTGGATTTTGCGATGTTGAAGAATTTGGAGATCCTCCTGGGAATGACCAATTATATTGGCTAATACTTCCAGTTGCAGAGATGTAAGTAGAAGGGTTTAAAACAGCGTTTCCACAAAATGTAGGGATTGGATTTGAAGTAACATTGGGGCCTTGTAAAATCGTCATTGATGTATCCCATGAACAATCGCTACCAGGCGAGTTGCAACAGCCTGTTACATTAAGTTGAATATTATATATACCTGCAGAGTTTATCTGGAAGAAAGGTTGTGAGTCTGTAGGTAAAGAAATGTTTATACCAGACATTGGAGAACTAGTCCAGAGAAAAGTTAAAGCATTGTTTGAATTAACATCAGGGGTAAAATTCGAAGGAGAGCAATAATCTATGAGTTGTGTAATTGGATTAACTGTTGTAGGCGGTAGCACCGTTACCGTTTTTGATTGTGTGGATGATCCACAAGAATTAGTAACAGTATAGGTTATTGTATAAGTTCCAGGTGTATTATAAGTATGAGAGGATGGATACTGCGAACTAGACGTAGAACCATCTCCAAAGTCCCAAAAATGAGTTGGGTTGCTTGCATTGGGACATGATGAATTTGTAATTATTACTGGAACTCCCAAACAAGCTACAATAGGTGATACATTAATATCAGCATGAGGGTTGAATTTTATGTCAATTGGAGTTGAGATAAAATGGAAACTCTCCCCGCTTGCACATGCTTTCTTAATTCCAATTCTTATTTCCTTTTGAATTTGACCATTTCCTCCAACACAACTATCGGGCTTATAATTATAAAAATGTTTTAAACAGCCTGGAAAAACTCCTGCAAATTTTTGCACAGGACTTCCATCATCCCAACAAATAAAACTTGAATCGATAACTCCAGTTGATGTGTTTTGTACACCCACGGAATCACCCACACAAAATACAGTTGTGGAGTTACACAGACCTCCATTGGCTATTAAAGGACCACAATCCTGTAGGTTTGGCCAAGTAGGACATTGTCCGAACACCGAATTAATGCTGAACAAAATGAATATTGCGATTAAAAGTCTGGACATTTTACAAATACATTAGAACCTTGTTTATACCTAGTTTTTTTAGTGACATAGGATAGAGCCATAGTAATTTCATGAATGCCGCCAGCTTGTGAAACATTTAATCCCGATAGAATCATATCATAAGAATAGCCGAAAGAAAATACAGAATTGTTTATTTGTTTTTCGAATCCTACTACAGGAATAAGGGCAGATGCGTTAATGTGGTATCGATAATTAACGAAAGTGGAATAGTACATACCGACATAAAAGGCTCTTTCTGCCCTTTCACTAATATAACCAGCTAATGAACCAAATTTAATTCGGTGTGCTTTCGTTTGTAATTCCCATTGAAAAGAAGGTTTTATTAGAGGAGTATTAAAGAAATCATTTTTCTGAATGGTGCTCGTTGCTGATATAACAAATAATCTTGGCTTTTGTGTTTCGATCCCTTGCAATGACTCATCACCACGACTAATAAAATGGTTTATAGAAGTATGAATATTTATAGGAATCCGAAGATCAGTTCTTTTAAAAGAAAGTGATGTAGTAAGACTTATTCCACAATCATAGAAAAGCGTGTTATCTTTCTGAGGTTGTATTTGTGAAGAGGGTTGATAAATTCCGAAAACCGGATCTATTTGATCTGAGAAAACTAATTTAGACCAATCAATTGATTTTCTTTCGACCCCAGCATAACCTCCAATCGCAAATGATTTAATAGATCGGAATCGTTTAGAACTGATCTTCAATTGTTGTCTGCATACAAGTTCAATTTTTTGAGTTTGAATTAGAGCAGCCCCTTCTTGGTCTGAGATAAAATTGAAGCCAAAACTAGTGTTCTTCTTTTCTGCTTTTATAGTTCCGTTAATCCAAGAAGATGTAAATCCACCAGGAACTTTACTCCATTGTCTTCGATGTGCCAGATTAATACCAGCCCCACCTTCTATATTAATATTGGAAGCATGGTAATATGAAAGGGTATTATCAATTTGACTAAATGATGGGTCTTGACCGTTGCAAAATTTTGGATAAAATAAATACAATAAAATGACAATTAAAAAAAATCTTAAAATGTTCATTATTGAAGTTGGTATTATTAAATAAGTTTAATAAACTATGAACTAAAATCAGAAGTTAACAAAGTTAATATTAATTATTTGAATTGCGCAGAAAAATTCGCATAGAATTGTTGTTGTAACTTATTGTTATCCAAATATTTATATCTATTTTGAAAATATGGAAAGTATTATGTTCAATAGAACTTAAATTTACCACTTGTAAAATGACCTCATTTAGGGGAACTAATAATCACAAATGGCAAATACAATAATTCACAAGTCGGAAACCCGTGGTGATGCAAATCATGGTTGGTTGCACAGTAAACATACATTTAGTTTTGCAAACTATCACAATCCAGAGCGAATGCATTTTGGAGTACTTCGAGTGTTGAATGATGATTTTGTGGAAGCAGGAATGGGTTTTGGAACACATCCGCACGACAATATGGAAATTATTTCAATTCCGCTGGAAGGTGATTTGGAACATAAAGACAGCATCGGAAATATTACCGTGATTAAAAAAGGGGATGTTCAAATTATGAGTGCCGGTACAGGTGTTACGCATTCCGAGTACAATAAGAATAAAGATAAGCCCGTTAAGTTTTTACAAATATGGATTTTTCCGAAGGAGAAAAACACGAAGCCCCGTTATGATCAAATTACACTAGACGAGAAAGACAAACATAATAATTTTCAGCAAATCGTATCCCCCAATGCAGATGATGCAGGTGTTTGCATTCTGCAGGATTCATGGTTTCATCTGGGAAAATTAGATAAGGATTTTTCTATTGATTACACTATCAAAAAAAGCGGAAATGGTGTTTATGCATTCATCTTGAAAGGCGATGTTGTGATAAATGGCAATGCGCTGAATGAAAGAGATGGTATGGGTATCTGGAACACAGATAAATTTTCTGTAAAAGCAATTTCTCAAGATGCAGAAATATTGTTGATCGAAGTGCCGATGACGATGTAAAGTATTATTAAACCAAATGTATAATTTGGTATTTATAATTTAACGGAGCGGGGACCAGAAGAGTAATTTTTTTTACAATTGTTGACTTGTGCTTTACTTCTAATTGAGATGAATAATTTATTTGTATGTAGTTCACTATAGAGATGGTTTAACAATTCTAAAATCATATTAATTTGTCATTTATGCTTAGCTCTGTGTATAGCACTAGAGAATGAAGAGTTTAGGTATATCACCAAATATCGAGAAGTCGACCAAATTATACTTCTTATCCAATTGTTTATTAATAAAGTACACTAAATATGTCTTTTTATGGAATCTAATTCCATATTTATCCGTATATTTGTTATATGATTGTACGACAGGGATATGATGAAGTGATTCGACTTTCAAGGATTTTTAAAGCCATTGCTGTAACAGGAGCCAGGCAAACAGGTAAATCAACCTTAGTAAAAGCGCTGTTTCCAAACAAACCTTATGTTTCACTGGAAAATCCAGACGTTCGTCGTTACGCCATCGAAGATCCAAGAGGATTTATTGGTCAGTTTTCAAATGGAGCCGTATTAGACGAAGTTCAACGTACACCTGAATTGTTTTCTTACCTACAAGAAGTGTTAGACAGTAGCGAGGAGAAAGCACAATATATCTTAACAGGATCTAATAATTTCTTATTGCAAGAATCTATCTCGCAAAGTTTAGCGGGACGTATTGCTTTTTTTCAGTTGCCAGCTTTTAGTATTCATGAGTTACATCATGCTAATTGGCTTTTAAATGATGAGGATGATTTAATGATCAAAGGATGTTTTCCGCCAGTGTATGATCAACAAATACCATCTCCCGATTGGTCAAGAAATTACATTAGTACGTATATAGAAAAAGACATTCGTCAGTTGCGTAACATCAATGATTTGTTTGTTTTTGAAAGATTTCTTTCTTTATTAGCAGGTCGTTGCGGACAAGAACTCAATGCAAGTGCTTTGGCGTTAGAGGCGGGTGTTGATGTGAAAACCATACAAGCGTGGATTGGTTTGTTAGAAGCTAGTTATGTTGTGTTTTTATTGCGACCTCATCATAAAAATTTTAATAAAACCATTGTGAAACGGCCTAAAATATATTTCACAGATACCGCTATTGTTTGCTCACTGTTACGCATTACCGAAAAAAATCATTTGTTCAATCATCCACTTCGCGGCGCTATCTTTGAGAATTTTGTAGTTGTGGAATTACGCAAAGTATTTATTAATGCAGGGATGCCATCACCACTTTTTTATTGGAGAGATAAGACTGGACACGAAATAGATATTATTTTAGATGATGGAAAGCAACTCCTTCCAATAGAAATAAAATCAGGAAAAACGATCGGCAGCGGATACGTTAAAAATATTCATTATTGGATGAAGCTTAGTAAAGCAGAAAATGCAGTTGTTTTGTATGCAGGTGAAGAGCAGCAAACATATTCTGACAATATAAAAATTATTAATTGGAGAAATTTCGTGTTGAATAATTTTTGATAGTTCTGTAATCTACCTGAAATTGATTGAATAATTTCAGAAAATTAAAAAAATCGTCATTTAGAATATTACCCATTTTTTCTCATTGAAAATACGGAACGATCAAGTCGAGGAGGATTATCTGGGTCGATTCCATAAGCGCAACAGATGAGATACCATGCAGCGTGCCATCTTTCAGCTGGACTTTTACTTAGCCAGTATTCCTTGTTTTGAGTTGCTTCCTCAAATGTTTGAATCCGAAAAGCGGATTTGTCAAGCCGATACTTTTTATTTTCCATCCCTACAAATTTAGAAATTTATTTAATACGATTGGTTTCGTTTAGACTTTATAGCGCACCAACCCTCAAACCACTATTGCGAAACTTCATGACCACCAATCTACCATAGCGAAGCCTCGCGACTAAAAGCGGATTTGTCAAGCAGATACTTTTTATTTTCCATTCCTACAAATTAAAAATTTATTTTACATGATCGGTCTTAAATTTTCAATGTTGTGCAGATGCATTTCGCACTCTGCAATCACTCCCCCGAAGTACTTCGCTACGCTACGACTTCAGTGTTTCGCTAAACTCCGCACTCCCATCTCCTAACTTGCCAATTTACCTCCCGATAGCTATCGGGATTGCCAATTTTCCATTCACTCAATTCCCTGCGTAGGTAATTTTTCTATCTCGCTTACCGTAATACTGCAAAATCCAAACTCTTCATCCACTCGTCCCTTAATACGGTAGATGCCTTTGCCGCGGAAGGGATGTTGTTTAATGACACGAGGAAAATGTGTCGTGTCGAAAAAATATCCATCTACATCTAACCATGTTCCGAAGGCCATGTATTCTCCTTTAACGGTGCGCGTGGGCTTGGTGGTGACGAGGTATCCTTGGATGGAGATTTCTTTGCCGATACATGCCTCAAATTCTTTTGCTAAATTTAAACGCAGCGGTCGCAGCGGAGTCGCAGCGGTCGCCGCGTTTAAATTTTCTCGGAGCCGTTTATACGGACTCGATAATTCAAATCCCAACAATTCAATTTCATCCAACGCATCTTCTAAATGATGATGCGTGAGTGGAGGTACTTTCCATTCTACCGCGCCCTCCGCAGACTTGTCGAAGGACTCATTAAAGAGACTTTGATGCACTTCTGTTTTTCTTCCATCACCAAGGTGAAGCAACAGATCCCACATCAATTCCTTCTTACTTCTCCCCGTAAATCGAAAGGCACCAATGCGAATGAGAATGCGCAATTGTTCTACTTCAATGGCCACACGACGCATGAAGTCGGCGAGGTCAATGAAAAGTCCGTTGGTATTGCGTTCGTGTATGAGGGTTTCGCAGAGTTGCAATTGTATGTTTTGAAGATGGATGAAGCCCAAGTAAATATCACGGTCGTGGATATCCGTTAAGTAGATGCTCCTATTGACGTCGGGCGCGTGGATGTTCGCTCCTTGCATACGCGCTTCGTGAACATAGAATTCGGTATTGTAAAATCCACCGAAGTTATTAATCACGCCCACCATAAACTCAAGTGGATAATGCGCCTTCAAATATAAACTCTGATAACTCTCTACGGCATAGCTCGCCGAGTGTCCCTTGGAGAAGGAATACCCTGCGAAACTTTCAATCTGCCTCCACACTTCATCCGTGATCGACAACGGATATCCTTTCTCGTTGCATGAGGAAAAAAACTTATCGCGAATTTTTTGAAACTCTTCCCGACTCCTAAACTTCCCACTCATCCCTCTACGCAAGACATCGGCTTCGCTCAAATCGAGTCCCGCGAAGTGATGCGCCACCTTAATCACATCTTCCTGATACACCATGATGCCATACGTTTCTTCCATCAGCTCTTTCATAACGGGATGTATATACGTTCTTCGATTTGGATCATGTGTGCGGAGAATGTATTCGCGCATCATCCCACTCCTTGCTACACCGGGCCGAATAATGGAACTTGCCGCCACCAGTTGAATATAAGTATCTACTTGCAATTTTTTTAACAACATCCGCATGGCAGGACTCTCTACATAAAAGCAACCCATGCAGCGTCCATTGCGAATCAGTGCTTTTATTTTTTCATCTTTCTTAAAAGCTTTGATCTGATGAATGTCGATGTCGATGCCGCGATTTTTTTTTACGATGTCCACCGCATCACGAATATGTCCGAGTCCACGCTGACTTAAAATATCGTACTTGTACAAGCCAATGTCTTCCGATTCTAACATGCTGAATTGTGTCACGGGAAATCCTTTGGGCGGATGATTGAGTGCCGTATAACAGGCGATAGGTTTTTCGCTGATGATCACACCACCGGCATGGATGCTGAGGTGATGCGGAAAATCGTGCATCAACAAACTAAATTCACGAATCAGTTTCGCCAATCCTTCTCCCGCACTTTCTCCATCGCGCGTGTTTTGCAAGGCATCGATCTCTTCTTTCGGAAGTCCAAAAACTTTTTCCTAACTCACGCACAATGGCCTTGCTTTGATACGTACTGTACGTTGCGAGTAATGCGGTATGCTCTTCGCCATAGCGACGAAAAATATACGCTGTTAAATCATCGCGATCCTTCCAGCTAAAATCGAGATCGAAGTCGGGCGGGTTTTGTCGGAAGGGATTAATAAATCGTTCGAAGTATAAATCGAGGTCGATGGGATCCACATCCGTGATGCGCAAACAGTAGGCGACGATGCTGTTGGCGCCACTACCTCTCCCTACGTAGAAATAACCACGTCGTTGTGCATAACGCACGATGTCCCAGTTGATGAGGAAATAAGCAGCGAAGCCGAGCTCGTTAATCATACGCAACTCTTTCTCTACGCGTTCACGAATCTCCAACGAAAAAGTTTTTCCGTAGCGGTATTCAACTCCTTTCCATGTTTCACGACTCAGTAGTTCGGTGTCGATGCCTTTACTGCCGCAAAATGTTTTTTTGTTTTTAGGTTCGTGGAAATCGAAAGCGATATGACATTCGCGCATTACTTTTTCCGTGTTGTGGATGAGCTGCGGAAAATCTTTATAACGGTTGTGGATATCCTCAATAGGCAACATCACTTCTTCCCGACTGCAATTCACGTTGGGCGGAACCCTACTTAATAATGTATTGTGTCCGATGGCGCAGAGGAGTCGGTGAATATTAAAATCCGTTTTGTTGCGCACGGTCACCGGCCAGAGGATGACACACTGGTGGAGGCAATCTTTAAATTCCGAAAATGGAAGTCGAGATAAATCGGAGGGGGCTACTCCGTAGAAAAGGCTGCTATCCCGCAGTACTGCGGGCTTCTGGCTTCTGGCTTCTAGCTTCTTGCTTCTAGCTGTACCCTGAGCGAAGCCGATGGGTGCTTGCTGCTGGTCTCTAGCTGCTGGTCGCGAAGCCTCGTGATTGGCTGCTAGCTTCTGTCCCGCAGTACTGCGGGCTTCTGGCTTCTGGTCGCGATGTTGACCCGCAGTACTGCGGGGTTCTTGCTGGTCAATTGGCTTCGTGATTAGCTCTTGACTAATGTCTGTTCGTTCTAACCCGAGAACTTGGTTACTTGAAGGCGCCTCAACAAAATAATTACTCGGTTCCGCGCTCTCATTCTCATTCTCATTCTTCCAACTCCGCACTCCGCTCTTCCCCTCTCTCTTCTCCTCTCTCTCACTCCCACTCTCCGCGCTCCCACTCTCCCATCTTCCACTCTCCCATCTCCCACTCTCCCATCTCCCACTCTCCTCCCGATAGCTATCCATCGGCCGCCAAAGGCTTGCCGACGGCGCTGCGGGACTCCACACTCCCATCTCCTTCTCCGCACTCTCCCCTCCCATCTCAACATGAGACGAGAGAGGGTCGAGGGATGACAGTTTAACAGGTAAGATAACCACAACGTTCCTGAAACATGGAATTTCTTTGGGGACGATGGCATCGCGGTTGCCGGAACTTTCTCCTTCGGCGGCTCCTTGGCGGAGACAATCGCTGAGGTATCGGTTCAGTTCCTCGAAGCCTTCGTTATTTTTTGCAATGCCGATGAATCTAACGGTATCGCCTTGACGAAACTCAATTCCTACCGCTGGCTCCACGCCATATTTCGGAGCCAAGCGGATGAAGTCGAGAACGCCGGAAGTGTTATTAATGTCGGTTAATACCAGTTTTTTTACTCCTAATCTTTGTGCTTCCTCCAACAACTTCTCAATCGAGAGCGTTCCATAATGAAAGCTGAACCAGCTGTGGCAATTGAGGTACATGGCGGGATGTTGGATTTTGGATGTTAGACATTAGATGATCACGATGCTTCGCAACGGAATCTAGTCCTACCTGTTTACAACTGCCAAGATGTTGGTCGCGAGGCTTCGCAATGGGATCTAATCCTACCTGATTAACAGATAAACGATCTCGATACTGTCACATTACTACGGACGATTCACGAAGTTTTGCGTTTATAGTTCATCCTTGGCCCTTGAGATTTATACCCGCACTAGCATCAGGATTTCTTCAGTTCCTTCACTTGTAACCAAAGAAGCATCATGGTTCCCACGCCCATTAGGCAGAGTGGCGCATAGCGGAGCGCTTTTAAAATAAGATCGATTGTGTCCATATTGTATGATTGTATTATGATCAAATAGTATGATTGCAAGATAAACATAAAACAAGATCCTCCAAGACAAAATTACACTAGGATAGCTAAGTAATTGTACGAGAAACAGAAAAAATTTGATTTGTGATCGCCAGGCAATCAACAAGGATATATATCCTGACTTATAAGTGCAAGCCCATCAAAAGGAAGACAATTGGGTTGAAAGTAATAGACCCAAATCGAATGACGAATTAATATTCGTCGCCCACAAGGGTAATAACAAGGTGTAAACAATTAGTAAATGTGAACTTATGTACCAATCGCTGTTTTATCCTTTTTTCGAATTGTTTTGTATGTTATTTGGCCTTATTGGAAGACGAAATGATATAAAAAGCAGTCTGTTGGAAAGTGACGAGGTTAAAAATCAATCTAATTTGTACCGAATGCTTTCAATTTGTATCTTCGTGACTTACACAAAACATGCAGTTAGCACTTGATTTATAGCAGTGAATAATTCATTACCAAACAATTTCAATTTAAATAATAGTTTATGAAACAATTTATCTTTATTTTTTCCATCTTCATTTGTTCTACGGTTACTGCGCAAAGAAATAATTGGCAACCCGACTCCACGGCGTATGAGTATTTGTCGAAAGGAGATAATTTATCACAGTTTTGGTCGAATAGATTATCGAAAATAGAAGTAGATAGTGCCGTGGGTCATAATAATCCACGTAGTATTAAGTGGACGCTCCCTGCTAACTCGGGTACTGCGATTCTTTACTTATATACTATCGATTTAGATCTTCGCAATAAAAATATTTATACGGTTTGTAAAAGAGCCCACGCGATTAATGGCGTTAATGTATTTGTGAATACAGCCAGTGGTGGTCGTTACAAAGTGAAGGAAGTAACGAAGGAAACCCAAAATGGGTTTAATTTACCCAGTACTGAATGGCATCAAGCGGGTGAAAATCTCACGGGTGTATTGGTGAATCCCGCTGAGCTAGCTTCACTCGAACACGTTACTTACATTAGCTTTGAAGCGACAAACTGTGAAGAGATTACAGAAGTATGGATTGATGAAATCAAAACTATCACAGCGCGTGGTCCCGTAGCTTCTGTCAATTTTAATCGTTATCGCGATCAAGCCGATACGCTCTTAACACCCTACCTGCTATCAAAAGGAATAAGAGCAAATATTGATTTTAATTATAGTTTCGCTCGCGACTTGACGGTTGAAACGTATAATGCGATTCCTTTTGTTTCGATTGGATTGGAACGAATTGATACGCTTGTACATCAATTGGGATGGAGTTGCTCTAGCCATGGGTCGTATTATGATCAGCTGCCTTTCCTCTCTCCGCAAGCTCGATATAGACTGTTTGCATTGGATTCATTTGTGAATGCAGGCTTTAATGCAAGTTGGTGTTTCGCAATTCCGAAGGACAATATTACTCCTGCCATCATGAAGGAGATATCCGATTATGGGCAGTATAAAAGTGTTCGGAAGCAATCGCAAGACGTGAGCAATCTTCCTATCTCTAATCCATTTAATTTTGGATTTTTCAGACCTACTTCTGCCATCGCAGGACCGAATCTAAATGGTAATCCTTTGTTGATTGGTCAAATGAAAACGTATGTAGACAGTTGCATAAAACATAAAGGACTTATCGTTCTTGATTTTGGTACCATCGTAACTACTCCATCGCCACTTTATACCGATGTGGAAACAACCATGCAAAGTGATGCATTGAGCTTGATCGATTATGTGGATTCTCTCGGATTACCCTTTCTTACTTTTGAAGATTTATTTAAAGATGATTCTTCCTATGTGCAAAAACTTACCGCAAGCAATGATTTTTATCAACTCAAGGGAGTGACTATGGAAGTGATTCCTGTGTTGGAAAATGATATGATTCCTACAGGATCTATTCCCTCCATTGTTATGTTAGATCCTCCAACTTTTGGTACCGTAAATATTAATGGAAATAGCGTGGAATATACTCCTGGTGTTTCTTGTTTTTCAATAGATCAATTTTCGTATGTCTTGAGTAATGGTTCTTTGAGCGATACAGCTGTGGTATTTGTAAGAAGAATGGGGAATGTATTTTCGGGCGAAAAAACATTTTTCTGTAATCCAAACTTATACAATGTTGTCGCCACTGCGACAGGAGGACAATCTCCTTATAATTATTTATGGTCAACAGGCGCAACTACGGATACAGTAGTGCTTCCTGGAGGAAGTAGTCAACATTATTTAACCATTACAGATGCGAATGGTTGCACACTGAAAGACTCACTATTATTGCCAAATAGACCCTCTTCTGTTCCGTATGTTTTTAATTCAATACAATGCAGTGCAGGCGTTCCTACCTGTCATGTTTCAGGAAATGATACGATCTTATGGTATTCAGATTCTACAGGTGGAACCTTATTGCAACAAGGAGGTAGTACTTACTTGTCAATTGTAGATTCTACCACTACGTTTTATGTTTGTATCGACTATGGCACTTGTGTGAGCAATAGAGTTCCCATTACAGTTACTGTAAAAGCACCTGATGTTACGATTACTATAGAAAGTGACAGTGTAACATGTGTTGGAAATGTGGTGAAGTATAGAGCTAATTCCGATGAAGGCTTGCTGTATGCTTGGAGGAAAGATGGTGTATTGATACCTGGAGCTACTAGTTGGAAGTATTTAGCGACTTCCAGTGGACTGTATTCTGTAGATGTGATTCGTCCAGAAGACACCTGTACAACAACATCTCTTGCTTATGCTGCGTTGATCGTGGATAGTGCAAGAGTTTTCTATCAAGATTCTTTAATTTTTTGCGCAGGGGATAGTCTTCTTTTGTCAACCTATGTTAGTCCTTCATTCTCTTATCAATGGTTTAGGAATGGTCAGCCAATAGCAAATAGTAATGCCGCTGCAATTTGGGTGTTTGATGAAGCCGATTTTACAGTTGAAATTTCTGGACCCAGTTCTTGCTTACTCACTTCTGAAATTTCAAGTACCGTTGTGAATTGTACTGTGGGAATTAATCAATTGAATGCCCCCTATAAAACTTTAACGGTGTATCCTTCTCCAGCTAGCGATAAGTTGTTTATTCGCAGCTCTCAGTTTGTGAATGGCAATTCACTACTTCGTATTTTTGATATCACAGGACGCTTGTTATTGGATAGCAAACCACTCTTGCAACAACACGAAGGTCATGCTATCGATATTAGTAATTTGCTTTCGGGAAATTATATTATTGAAGTGCAATCAGGCGAAAATGTTTTTCATGGAAAGTTTGTTAAGCAATAGTTTTAAGTGGAATAGAATCCCAATAGTTAGCGGGACTCTCCCCACTCTAAACGCGATTGCAAACATTTGTTTTCGACAACAAATGTTTATTATTTGCAATTGAAAAAACAATTCGGATCCTAACTTCGGGTTGGTCGCGAAGTTTCGCGATCTTGTCTACCTCGCGCAGTTCGATTAAAGCATAAAATCATTCGCTTCTTACCAAAATTCTCCTTGCAGCTTGCAGCTTGAAGCAAAAAAATATATCCGAAGCGAAATTTTATAATGGTCTCAATTAAATTTTCTTGTAGCTTGAAGCTTGCAGCAAAAATAGTATCCGAAGCTAAATTTTCATTTCAGAATAAAGCCTTTCACTCAGTAGTTTAATTAAAAAAGCAGTTCCTTTGAATACATCAACGCCTCAAATAATAATATTAGGGGATATAAAATTTTACGTACATTTACTTTGAAATTTATCTGAACTTGATGTAATGCTATGAAAAGGATTTTGCTATTTGTTTTTTTGACATTAATCGCAACGACTTCCGCTTTTGCTCAAGTTATTAACTGGCAGACCGCGGCTGGTTCCCCTGATCAGTCTTGGCCTAGTGAATTGGCTGTGACGCCAGATAGTGGTTTTATAGTGGCTGTGCGTCTTTCGGGTGCAGAAGGTTTTGAAGTAACAGAACCTTCATATGGAGCTACTGACTATTGGGTAGTGAAGTATAATGCCAACAAGAAAATACAATGGCAGAAGCGATATGGTGGAGGAGCTGCCGACGACCCAAGAAAAATAAGGGTAGCCAAGAACGGTGGATATTTTGTTAGCGGAACGTCATACTCCGTAGTTGGTGGCAATAAAACGGAAAGTTCAAATTTTAATGATCCCTGGTTGCTTAAATTGGATGCAAACGGCAATATTATATGGCAGAATACAATTCGCGGTCCAATCCAAGACTACTTGAATTGTATGGATACTACAAGTGATAATGGAGTAATTATGGTAATTGGTACCAATTCTCCCATTGGCTTAGAGAAAACAGTACCACTATTCGGGCAATATGATGCTTGGCTAGTAAAATTGGATTCAACGGGAATGATCCAATGGCAAAACGTGGTTACAATTCCGGGAGCATCCGAAATCCATATTTATGATATTATTCAAGTTCCCGATGGAGGATATGCCGCCGTTGGAACCCATAAAATTAATAATTATATCTCTTGTCTGTTTAGATTGGATAGCCTTGGAAATGTACTTTGGCATCAGAATATCTACAGTACCGGAATGGACCAGCATAGAATAATTTTAAACACGTCCGACAATGGATTTCTTATCGCTTCTTCTTCAGGTGGGGATGTTTCTCCTTGGAAAACTGAAAATTCAATAGGTTTAGGTGCAAATGATGATATTTGGGTGGTAAAAGTAGATAGTCTTGGAACCTATGTATGGGATAATACAATTGGGGGAATATATTCTGATGAGCCAATTGATATGTGTTTAAGTACTACAGGTGAAATTTTTATTGCGGGTACTTCGGTTTCGAAAATAGGATTTGATAAAAGTGAAATGTGCCGAGGGACTTCAGATGCTTGGATCGTAAAATTGTCCGCAAATGGTATAAAGTTATGGGATAAAACCTTTGGAGCCGACCATATCGACCATGGAGTTGGGATCGGACTTCTTCCTAATAGTGATTTGTTGGTAGTAGCTTCTAGCTATTCTGAAAAAGGATTTGATCGGGCAATTTTCAGGAGATCGTACTCTGATAGTTGGTTGTTTACTCTTACAGAAAATTTTAACGAAATAACCGGAAATGTTTTTACCGATATGAATTCAAATTCAATGAAAGATTCGGGTGATTTTGTTCCTCAAAATTTAAAAATTCAAACTACCGATTCAAATTACCATTCATATGTTAGCTATGATGGAACTTACAAAATGTTAGTTTTAGATAGCACATACAATTTTTTAACCGAGTCGAATCCTTACTACGGAGTAAATCCTGCTTTGAATACAGCCAACTTTACAGGGTTTAAACAAACAGATTCACTGAATGATTATATTCTTCATCCCAATGTGTTCATTCAAGATCTTAAAATTTCTTTAGCTCCACCCGCAATTGTTCGTCCTGGATTTAGTGCAACGTATATGATAAGTTGTGAAAATAAAGGTACCGTTCTTGTCCCTGCGCAAATCTATTTCCGACTTTATCCAAATATCTCTTATGTCTCTTCTACATCCATTCCAATTTTGTTAACTTCTGATTCTGTGCTATGGGATATCGGAGTAATCGTTCCTGGACAAAGTAAAATAATGAGTGTGACCGTCAAACTAGATACTAGTATTCAGGTAGGATCCATTTTAAATTCCTATGCTCGGGCCTTACCCATCGTTACTGATTTTGCGCCCAGTGATAATAATGCTACGTGGGAATCGATTGTCAGAGGAAGTTATGATCCCAATGATATTCTCGTTGATAAACGAACTATTGAATACAACACACTACCATCAAATCCTGTTCTTAGGTATACCATACGTTTTCAAAATACAGGTAACGCTCCCGCCACCATCGTAAGTGTAATTAATAATCTTCCTTCAAAATTGTTGGATTCTTCTTTTGAGTTTGAAGCATCTTCTCATCCTGTGAATATAGAATACACAAAAAATTCACGGATGTTAAAGTTTGATTTTCCTGGAATCGTGCTGCCCGATAGCGGCACTAACCATGAACAGTCGATGGGATTTGTGCAGTATTCCATTCGTCCACTTACTAACTTGTTGCCTGGAGAAACCATCAGAAATAAAGCCTTTATTTATTTTGATTATAATAGCCCCGTCATAACCAATAATGCAGTGACAGCGATTGTACAAACAACAGCTATTAATGAATGGGTAGCAAACGGAAAGTTAAATATGCATCCGAACCCTGCAAAAGATGTTTTAAATATTAGTTTACCCGAAAGTGTTCTGCATGGAATGTTGATGGTTTACGATCTTCAAGGACGTTTGATTTGGAATGAGAAAGTGAATCCGACAAATGAACTTTACAAAATGAGTATGAATGCTATTGATCCCGGAATGTATACGATCCTTTATGTTTCTGGCAACAACCGTTATTCCTCTCGTTTTGTGAAGTTGTAGCATGTTTCAGCAGGACATTCGGCAATAAGGAGAAGGAAATTTAGCCCAATCTGTAAATCAATTTTTCAAACTCTTTCAGAAAAAATATTTCGGAGGAAGTAAAATGCCGGATTATGATTTTACGAAATTTCAGAGAGATGGGCAGATGAGTTTGTTCTGAATAATCTTGGCGGATGGCAGCACGCAATAAAGAGAATGGGGAAAGGGTTAAAATGTGATTTTTCCCCATACACATAAAAAAGTGTTTTTTTTGGTTTTTCATTGTATTCTATATACTTTTAGGAAGTATTTACTAACCTAATCTGATCTGCCATGAATCGGTTTTACACAATGCTAGTATTTTTAATGATGTTTGGAACATCTTCCGCACAATATGTATTGATTCCAGATAGTGCTTTAAGAATGGTTTTACGCGGTAACGCACCCAGTGCATTCAGCGGAAATTTTATGGATACAACCAATGTACAATTACAGGCGGTGACTAATCTAAATTATAATGGAAGTGTCCTGATAAATAATTTTGACGGATTGCAATACCTGAACAGTGTTACGAACATTAGTTTTTACAAAATTGGGGCGGATAGTGCCACTTTTTTCCCTCCGAACCTTACTGGAATGACACTTTCCTCAAATACACTAAAGAAGATTTACAATGTTCCCAATACGGTTTGGTCTATGGTTATACTAGGGGCTTCCCCACTACGTTTGATAGATGTTCCTTCATTTGTAAACAATATTAATATCACGTTTAATCATTTCAGTTCAATATCCAACAGGAATTGTGTGGCTAATTTTCATCCCGCTTTTTATAGTGGCAGAACGATTTCAATACAAGCACTTGAATCGGATACCGTAGTAGTTTCAGGAGGAGCAACGGATCTAAACGTCAGTGGAATTGTTGGAATAATGGATTTGACAGCTTTTACAACCAATGATCTTTACAGTTCGGTGGATTGCAATGTTTTATTCCTTATGCCGCTTTGTTCAAAAATATCTATTAACGGACAAGTGGATTCATTGAATGACTGGCCGTCGAATCTTTCTACACTTATGTTAAATAGTTTGAATGATGACGGCCTTAATTTGAAAAAAGGGATTCCGCCAACAGTACAAAATTTCGATGCAACTAGTTTTTTAATGGGGGAGTTGGATTCTATCCCCAACAGTATGCGTAATTTTAGATGTTGGGCTTGCGGTTTAACTCGTTTGCCACCTCTTCCAGATTCGTTGTTGACATTAAGTATTCCATATAATTATCTCCCTTGTTTTCCATGGCTGCCTGATGGCTTGACAAATTTTCTTTATCAACCACAGTATTTACCGGATAATACTATCGCACCGTTTTATTGTTTGCCCAATTGGACTTTACCCTGGGCATTTAATCATCCCAATGGGTTCATTGGTTGTCCGCCTACATTAACCAATTGTAGAAACATTGCCGCCATTAAAGGAAATGTATTTCTGGATATTGATTCTAACGGAATAAAAAGTTCGTTTGAACCCTATTTTCCGGGAGTTAGAATGAAAACGCTAAGATCAGGAAGTTTTATAGAGTATATTTCGGTGTCAGGTGATTCAGGACGGTTTTTACAATATGCAGTCCCGGGTTCTCATACTGTCGAACCAATTCTACCTAAGTATGGCGCATTTTCGACCCCTATTGCTACTTGTAATGTTGTGGATTTTGGCGATACTGTTTTGATACCTGATGTTGGAATTAAGATGTTGACGGATGTTGCTGATCTGTCATTGACAGCTGCTGTTACTCCTCTGCCAAGGCCCGGATTTGGATCAACCTTATTTATCACTTGTACTAATGTTGGAACTAAGTTGTCTAACGGCTCTGTTCATTTTGATATCGACCCGGCTTTTACAATCAACAGTTCTATTCCTGTTGCAGATACACTTTCGGGACAATCCATTGCTTGGGATGTTACTGGGATGCTTCCGGGGGCTGTATATTCGTACAGCGTTTCTTTAACTTGCTTGCCTTCTACTCCGATTAATTCGAGCGTTATCATTGATGGAATTGCTTACCCCGTGGACGTTGATACTTTTCCTCCCGATAATTTTGTGCATCTTATTCTGGAAGTGAGAGGATCGTTTGATCCAAATGATAAACAAGTTGTACCCGCCGGGTTTTTTACGCCGGCACAGGTCAGTCAAGGTGATTATCTTGATTATACTATTCGATTTCAGAATACAGGCACAGCAGATGCTGTTCATATAGAAATTTCTGATTCGCTTAGTTCGTTTTTTGATATCTCCAGCTTGGAATTGTTAGCGACAAGCCATCAACCCTATAGTTGGAGAATAGAGGATAATACGTTAATTGTTCGGTTCGATAGTATTATGTTGCCGGATTCAAATACGAATGAAATGTTAAGTCATGGCTTTGTCCGATATCGTGTGAAACCGATTTCTTCTATTTTAGTTGGAGAAGTTATTGAGAATAATGCGGATATTTATTTTGATTTTAATGTGCCGGTTCGTACCAATACTACGAATACAACAATTGGATGGCCGAGCGGAATTAACGAATATTCGATCAACGAGAGTGCATTTATTTATCCTAATCCAGTAAGAAATACCAATGGCATTTTGTACCTGAGAACAAAACAAAAAGAGCCTCTTACTATTCACTGGAACGATCAAGCCGGACGATTGATTTATACGGATCGTATTCCTGCTTATGAGAACACTATTCGTCTTCCCATACTTTCACCGGGAATATATTTCATTACCCTTTCAGGAGAAACGATGGAGAAGAAATTTGTTAAAGTGATTATATTGAATTAGTCGACATAGGAACTCCATTTCATTGTAATTCGATTAACTCATCTTCCAACTTTTCAAATCACGACGACAACCCATTGAACGGATTAAATCTTCTTAAATTCAATCCCGTTCCTACTGCTCTTTGCACCGCTCCGTCGCCGAACTTTTGTCGCATCTTATCCATCGCTTGGTAGAGGTTGATGATCTCTTCCGAATCTTCAAAAAGATTGATCTGATGCCCACCGCCCACGAGGTGACTAAAACGAATACCCAACAAGCGCACCAACATCCTTCGCTCATACAGTTTATCGAAAAGTTCTTTTGCTCTCGCAATAAGCGTGTGATCGTTGGACGAGTAAGGGATGCGGCATTGCGTGGTATGCGTATCGAAATTCGAATAACGAATCTTTACGGTAATGCATGCCGTTAGTTTATTTTCGCTGCGCAGATGGTAGGCGAGCTTTTCAACCATCTTCACCAACAACGCTTTTAAGAAAATGATGTCGATGGTGTCGCTGTCGAAAGTTTCTTCGGTACTGATGGACTTCCGTTCATTATACGGCTCCACTGGATTATTGTCGATGCCATTGGCTTTTTTCCAGAGCGAAATCCCAGGCTCGCCCAAAACTTTCTCCAATAACTTCACCGGCATCTCTTGTAACGTATGTACTTTTTCTACACCCATGCTGCGCAATAGGGTGCAGGTTTTCTCTCCTGCTCCAGGAATTTTTCGCACTGGCAAAGGCGCCAGAAAAGGAATTTCCGTTCCCAAATCTATTTTCATTTGTCCGTTGGGCTTGGCTTCTCCCGTGGCAATCTTACTCACCGTTTTGTTTTTTGATAATCCGAAGGAGATGGGCAGCTGCGTTTCTTTCATAATTTTTTGACGCAACTCCGTAGCAAAACTGTAGCATCCATAAAAGCGATCCATCCCACTCAAGTCAATGTAAAATTCATCGATAGAAGATTTTTCATACAAAGGAACTTCTTCGCGAATGATGTCGGTGACGACGCCGGAGTAATGACTGTAGCGTTCGTAATCACCACGAAGAATAATCGCATCGGGACATAACTTTCGCGCCATCCGAATGGGCATCGCGGAGTGAACCCCGTAAGCCCGCGCCTCATAACTGCAGGCCGCCACCACGCCGCGCTCACTGCTTCCACCCACAATCACCGGCTTGTTAAAGAGGCCGGGATGCTCTAAGCGTGAGACAGATACGAAGAAACTATCGAGGTCCATATGGACCACTGTGCGTTCGGGATGGGGCATGGGAGGGGGAACTTATTTTGGTTACTGCGCAATCATTTGGTAGGACTGCAATATAAACATATATTTGTAAAAAATTTCTAGAAAAAACATTTTGCAATGAATGAAACCACATCAACACAACAAAACGCTGAACTTAAACGCAGCGGAAGCAACGGTTGCGCAACGGGCGCAGCGAAAACAGAAAACGAAATTGCGACGCTGATATTGGATTGTGCAATAGAGCTGCATAGGAAGTTGGGTCCAGGATTATTGGAAAGTGCATACGAAGCATCTCTGATGCATCTATTGTTGAAGAAGGGATTATATGCAGAGCATCAAAAGGCTTTGCCATTAGTATACGAAGAAGTGAAACTTGAGGCAGGATATCGTGTCGACATACTTGTGGAGAAGAAGGTCATTGTAGAAGTGAAATCAGTTGAAGCATTAAACGAGGTTCACTTAGCGCAAGTAATGACCTATCTAAAATTATCAAAATGTAAACTAGGACTCTTGATAAACTTTAATTCAGTTAAAGTAATGGATGGAGTTCGTAGGATAGTAAATAAATTATAATTCCATTGCGCCCGCCGCGTTACCGCCGCGTCGCCGCGTTTAAAATTGGTAGCTCATGATATTCAACGCCAACATCAAACTCCTCCGCCAACGCCGCAAGCTCACCCAAGATCATGTATCTGGAGAGCTTGGCATTAGCCGCTCCACCCTCAACAGCTACGAAAACGGTAGCGTACAAAATCCAACACTCGAGATGCTCCTCGCATTCTCAAAATATTTTCGGGTGAGCATTGATACACTCGTCAAATTGGATTTAAGTAAGCTGAGTGAATTTCAACTCGGCGAACTCGAACGTGGTCACGATGTATACGTGACCGGTGCGCGACTCCGTGTGATTGCGACTACTGTTGATAGTAACAACAAAGAAAATATTGAAGTGGTGCCCATCAAAGCAAAGGCAGGATATAAGAATGGATTTGCAGATCCGGAATTTATTCAGAAGCTACCTACGTTTCAACTTCCCATTCTTTTTGGTGATCGTAAGTACCGCATGTTTCAAATCACCGGCGACTCCATGATGCCTATTCCCGATAAGAGTTGGGTGATTGGTGAGTACGTGGAAAATTTTTATGATATCAAGGATGGTTCGGCGTATGTATTATTAACGCAAGAAGAAGGAATTGTTTTTAAAGTAGCGTACAATCAAATCAAGAAGAAAAAAAATCTATTGCTCAAATCCCTCAATCCGAATTACGATCCCTACGAAGTACCGGCGACGGATATCCGCGAAGTATGGAAATTTTGTAATTACATCAGCGCCGAACTCCCCGAAGAATATTGGGCAAAAGATCGCGTATTAAAACGCATCGAAAAAATGGAAGCAGAAATGAAAGATTTGAAAGGGTCGTTTTAACATTTCCTCCAACCATGTGATGAATACAAAACAATAGCCTAGAGATTTATCCCTAGGCTATTGTTGTATACGTTTGTATTCTAATGGTAGGATAAATGATTACACTTGCTTCAACAATTGTATCTCCGCATGAATTCTCACTTCTTCACTCACCAACACGCCACCCGCTTCGGTAGGCGCATTCCAATTTAATCCGAAATCTTTGCGATTGATTTTTCCGTTGATGCTGAATCCCGCTTTTGTATTTCCCCACGGATCTTTTGCAACACCACCAAAGTCTACTTGGAAAGGAATGGTTTTAGTAACTCCATGCAACGTAATGTTCGCATTGAGTTTGCGATTTTCACCGGTTCCTTCTAAGCCAGAAGCTTCTATAATCATGTGAGGAAATTTCTCAGCATCAAAGAATTCAGCTCCTTTCAAATGCGCATCACGCTGCTCACTGTAAGTGGTGATGCTGTCGATGTCGGCAGTAAATTTAATTTCTGCATCAGCAAATGTATCGTCACTAGCTTCTACTTCTACATCGAATTTTTCGAAAGCTCCACTAACATTCGTAATCATTAAGTGTTTTACTTTAAAACCAACTTCGCTATGCGAAAGATCTAAAGCCCATTTTGTTTTTTCAAGTGTAGTTGTCATGATTTTTATTTTTTTAGTTTGTTATTATTTTTTTTAATTGATTCGTTTGTATATTTAAATTAATTCTTAATTCTTAATTCTTAATTCTTAATTCTTAATTCTTAATTCTTAATTCTTAATTCTTAATTCTTAATTCTTAATTCTTAATTCTTAATTTATTCTTCGAGTACCCCCATCTTCCCCGATTGATATTCTTCAATGGCTTCCACCAGTTCAGCTCTTGTGTTCATGACAAACGGACCATAGTTCACAATGGGTTCGAGGATCGGTTGACCAGACAGGACTACAAATTCGCTGTCTTCAGTAGCTGTTAAGGAAAGTGTTGTTCCTTCTTCTTTGTACCAGATGAGATGTTGTGGTGTCACTTCAAATCCATCTGTCATCATTTTTCCTTTTAACGTATATACGCTAGCGTTATATCCTGCTGGAATTTCAATATCTGTTTTTCCATCTTTGTCAAGTCTTCCGTGCATGATTAATACAGGTGTCAATAATTCAGTTCCCGACTTTTGTCCTTTGTAGTCGCCTGCAATTAATTTCAGTCCCGCATCACCTTCTTTTATGAGTGGAAAATTCTCTCCACGTAAATCCTGATAGCGCGGTTCATGTTGCTTTGCCGAACGAGGGAGGTTCACCCAGAGTTGAATCAATTCCATCTCACCACCTTTTTCTAAGAAATCTGCAGGCACCCCTTCCGAGTGAATCACACCTTTTCCAGCCGTCATCCACTGCACATCTCCTGCTTTTAAATTTCCAACATTCCCCAAACTATCACGATGTAAAACTTCTCCTTTGAAAAGTAAGGTCACCGGCTCAAATCCTTTATGCGGATGTGGTGGAACATAAAATGGTTTTTTAGAAGTCACCTGCGCCGGACCAAAGTGATCGAGCATGATGAACGGACTAATTTGATCCACGAATTCGCTAGGCAATGGACTCTTTACATAGTTTCCGTTTCCGATATGTTTGTCGGTTGCAGCAAGAATTTTCTTTACTTTTTTCATGATTAAACGTTTTAACGATAATTGTAGGTACAAATATACATATACAATTGTTGTATATACAAGTATTAAAATGATTCAATCTTTAAAATATTGTTAATCAATACTAAATGTTTTAATTTGGCCGGGGGCCGATGGGTGGAACATCAGAAACTCAACGCTCAAACATTTTTAAAAAAGCCTTTTAAAAGGGGAATCAGGGTTTTTTAGAAAGCACTGATCACGTATTTCAAATTCGTTGGAGGTGCAGAAGTGTAGCTTAGAATAAAATTCGGTTTGAGTCGAATTCAATATTGGCGAATGTGCCCCAATTGATTCAATACCGACACCGAATAGTGAAAAGGTATATATACGACCGAGATGTAAGGTTTTGTTGGTCGGTATTTTACATTAAACTCATCACTTTAAAACTAAATGATAGTTAGTAAAACTATCTTTGCGCCACTGTATCTCTATTGTGAAAAACTACTTCCGCCTCATCCGTTATATTCGCCCGTACAAGAGTCGTGCAGTCACCAGCGTTGTTTTTAATTTATTGACGGTTGTATTTTCTCTGTTTTCATTAACGATGATCGTTCCGTTTTTGAATGTGCTTTTTAGTCAGGAAAGAAATTATATTTTGAAACCTTGGTCCGGTTCTGTAAAAGTATTGTTGAATAATTTCAATTATTACTTGAGTGATTTTGTAGTGCAGCACGGACAACTTGAAGCTTTATCGTTTATTAGTTTGTTAGTCGTCGTTTTATTTTTCTTAAAAAATATTACACGTTACATGGCCATGTATTATCTTGTACCAATTCGCAACGGTGTGGTACGCGATATTCGACGCGATGTATATTCAAAAATTTTAACGCTCCCCATTGGTTATTTTACCGATGAACGCAAAGGGGATATCATGGCGCGTGTAACCAACGATGTGCAAGAAGTGGAGTGGGGAATTATGAATTCATTGGAAGCCGCATTTCGTGAACCTTTAAATATTATTATTTTTTTAATAACGATGTTTTCGATGAGTCCAGAGTTGACTTTGTTTGTACTTGTTTTATTACCCATCGCTGGATTACTCATCGGTCGCATCGGAAAAAGTTTAAAGAAAAAATCTTCCTTAGCACAAATAAAAGTGGGCGAGTTGCTCAGCAATTTGGATGAATCGTTAGGTGGATTAAGAATCATTCACGCCTTCACTGCTGAAGAAAAATCGAAGGAGCGCTTTGGAAAAATTAACGAAGGGCTATTTCGTATGCTCAACAAAATTGGGCGAAGAAGAGATTTAGCATCTCCACTCAGCGAATTCTTGGGCGCTGTGGTATTAACCATTGTGATGTATTTCGGGGGACGATTAGTATTAGGTGTAGAAGCCAACTTAGAACCTTCCGAGTTCATCGCGTTCATTGCTATTTTTTCGCAACTTATTCCACCCGCAAAAGCACTAACTACGGCTTGGTACAATATCCAAAAAGGATTAGCATCGGCAGAAAGAATTTATCATATCCTCGACGCACCTGTAGCCGTTAAAGACATTGAAAATCCGAAGGAGATTAAGTCATTCACATCCGGAGTGAGTTTTCAAAATGTATCCTTTGCCTACCGAAATGGAGAAGCGGGGTATGTACTCAAAAACATCAACCTCGAGATCCCTCACGGTAAGACGATCGCGTTAGTAGGTCAATCGGGAAGCGGTAAAACGACATTAGCGGATATGCTTCCCCGTTATTATGATCCTAACGAAGGCGAAATTTTAATGGATCAAATTAATATTCGCGAACTCCGCATTTTCGATCTGCGTAAGTTGCTGGGTGTCGTTACACAAGAATCCATTCTCTTTAACGATACTGTTTTTAATAATATCGCTTTTGGTATTGATGATGCCTCGGAAGCGGATGTGATTCACGCTGCTAAAGTGGCCAACGCACACGAGTTTATTGTAGATATGCCCGAAGGCTACCAAACAAACATTGGCGATCGTGGCGGAAAATTAAGTGGAGGACAACGTCAGCGCATTAGTATTGCTCGCGCGGTATTAAAAAATCCACCCATCCTCATTCTCGATGAAGCCACCTCCGCGCTCGATACAGAATCCGAACGCCTTGTACAAGACGCACTCACCAAACTCATGAAAGATCGCACTACGCTCGTCATTGCTCATCGCCTTTCAACCATCATCCACGCCGACCAAATCATCGTGATGAACAAAGCTGAAATTGTTGAACGCGGAACGCATAGTCAACTGATCGAACTAGGGGGATACTATAAAAAATTGTACGAGTTACAAACTTTTCAGTAGGATACGAATTACGAATCGATACGAATATACGAATTACGAATTTTACGGATACGCTAATTCGCCGATACGAATATACGTCGCGAGGCTTCGCGATACTAAACTTCTTAAAGCGCTAATTCGCTGATACGATTATATACGATCCCCAAAGCTACCGGACGCTAATTCGCTAAAGCGATTAATTGCTTTGAAAGAAATCTTTGGCAGAAAATAAAAATACATGTTTTTTAGGTGGATGTAAATAGTTGAAATTATTACTTTTAAAAGCTGCATTCGTATTTAAACGGATACAAATGTTTATTATAGGTTATTTAATTTTTGGATCAATAATTTTGTCGTTAAATAATTTTTATGAAGAAGGAAATAAAACGTGATGATCTAATTTATTCAGAGTTAAGTTATGCAATTATTGGTTGTGCATATTCTGTATACAATGAAATTGGTCCTGGACATTTGGAACGTGTTTATCAAAAAGCACTTGCGATCGCACTCAGAAAGGCAAAAATATTATTTACAGAGCAGTATCATGTTAACGTCGTTTTTATGGGGGAGAAATTAGGAAATGGATACGTCGATTTTTTAATAGAAAAAATAATAATCTTAGAGCTAAAGCGAGATATAAAATCAGGAATTGCCTATTTGAAACAAGTATTGAATTACAGGCACAGCGCCAAAATTCCTCTAGCCATACTGATCAACTTTACTCATTCTGGTGTAATAACTAAGAGAATTGTACTTGAAGAATATTACTCAAAGGAAGGAATTCATATGACAGATGTTGTCGAACAAAAGCCAAATCAGAAGAATAGTGATTAAGCATTTTAACCTTCACAGGATTTATACGGATCCTGCTAGATGCAGGCAAGTTCGTATCCCAAAGAAATTAGCATGTTTCGTAGAAATTCGCGTATTCGTATATTCGCGTATTCGTATATTCGTAATTCGTATATTCGTATCGATTCGTAATTCGTAACCAATCGTAATTCGCGTATTCGTATATTCGTATATTCGTATATTCGTAATTCGTACATTCGTATCGATTCGTAATTCGTAACCCATCGTAACCCATCGTAATTCGCGTATTCGTATATTCGTATATTCGTGTATTCGTAATTCGTACATTCGTATCGATTCGTAATTCGTAACCCATCGTAACCCATCGTAATTCGTAACCTATTACCTGCTTATGCACAATATCACCACTACCCCCATCGATTCAGTTTCTATCGACGAACGTGTCGCCCGCTTCACCAAACGATCTATCAAGAATGAATCTAAGATGCACGCTCTTAAGTTGGCGATGAGTATGATGGACCTCACGACCCTCGAGGCGAAGGATACTCCTGGTAAGGTGCGTCAGCTTTGTGCGAAGGCTATGCGACCATACGATGCTATGCCCGATTTGCCATCTGCCGCCGCGGTTTGTGTATACCCTACCATGGTGCGCGTTGCGAAAGAAGCTTTAGGCAACAGCGGAGTTAAAGTAGCCGCCGTAGCAACAGCATTTCCAAGTGGAATGAGTACACGCAAGGTGAAACTGGATGAAACGAAGTTCGCTGTAAGTGAGGGCGCCGATGAAATTGATATGGTGATCTCCCGCGGACATTTTTTAGCCGGAGAATTTAATTACGTGTTTGATGAAATTGCTGCTGTGAAAGAAGTTTGCGGCGAGGTACACCTTAAGGTGATTCTGGAAACTGGAGAGTTGAGCACCCTTGACAATGTTCGAAAAGCCTCCGATATCGCCATGTATGCCGGTGCCGATTTTATAAAAACATCTACTGGAAAAGTTCAACCCGCGGCAACACTTCCCGTAACATTAGTAATGCTCGAAGCCATCCGTGATTTTTATTATAAAGAAGGAAAAATGATTGGCATGAAACCCGCAGGTGGAATTGCAACTGCGAAATTGGCCATTCAATATTTGGTTGTCTTAAATGAAACGCTCGGTGACGCATGGATGAACCCCAACTATTTCCGCTTCGGCGCTTCTTCTTTAGCCAACGATCTATTAATGCAAATTGTAAAGCAAACGACAGGAGTATATCAAAGCGGCGATTATTTCTCGAAAGACTGAGGTGATTTGAAGATGATTTAATTTGAAAATTTGAAAATCATGTGCGCTAGACTCTCCTTTCCCCTAACAGCTAATTTACCATCCATAGCTTTAGCGAAGGATGGTTTATCCTAATAATCCGTGTCATCCGCGTTCAAATGTGCAACTATATTCTACGACAATCAATCATAATCAATCATAATCATCATAATAAATCAGCGCCCTTCGCCGAAACTTTAGTGCAGGTAGGGCCTATCGATTATTGTTACTTCGAAAATTTTAATGTAAACCTGTTTTAAAATTCATCATGAAAAAAAATTCTCTATTCCTCGTTTTATTTTTATTGATCTGTGTAGTTAAATCTAACGCGCAATCCACCGAAAAACAATATAAACAAGTATTGAAAGATTATACTGCTCATAATTATTCTAATATGCTACGTCATTTAGATAAGTTAGACGATAAGTATAAATCAGAAGCCGCTTACTTGCAATACCAAGCCATTGCGAATGATAGTTTAGGCGAATACGAGGCTGCTGTAAAGGAATACGATGCTTACTTACTTTTAAGTATGAACGATTCCTCTTCAGCTATGCGCGTCTTAACGCTTAAACAAATTTTGGTTGTACGCAGTCGATGTGTGAAATGCAAGGGCGGAGGATTTGTTATTCATGAGAAGGTGTGCGGACAATGTCAAGGACGTTCCGTTTACAACGGTCCATGCAAATCGTGTTATGGAGATAAAAAATCGGAATGCCCATCTTGTAGTGGATCTGGAAAAATTCAAGGTCCGAACGGACAATTAGGATGCAATAAATGTGGAGGCAGAGGAAAGGTTGCTTGTAATCGTTGCAACCAAACTGGAGTCATGGAAGAAGAATGTAGAATTTGTAAAGGTGGATTTATAATCACTAAAACAAAATGTGCTGAACACCCGTAGTTAACATGTGGGGTTTTAATATTAAAGGAAGGTCCTCTTTTTAGCTAAGGAGTACAAATTTTTGTTTAGTGAATGATGGCTTCTCAATAATTTAGCATAGTTGCTATCCAAACCATTTATTTTTTCTTCAATTAATTCTAATAGAGATTGTTTCTCTTTTTTGCTCCATAATTTAATTCCCCCAGCGGCAAATAAATAAAGTGCCATGGTTTCCACGCTAGGAGTTAGAGAGAGAAAATATTCTTCATCTTTTATGTTCAATTCCGTTCTCAATGAATAAAGAGAATGTTGAATTGCTTTATCAAGACTTCCATTAAATTTACTTCTGATAAAATGTGTTATGGAAGCGCTCAGTTGCAAAGTGTCGAATTTAGTTTTTGAAATATCAATATTTTCATTGATCGCTAATCCCATCTCATCTTCAACTAATTGTTCTAGCGTTTTTTTTGGTGTTTTTTTTATTTTTCCTGTGTATAACTTATCAAATTCTTTGGAAGCTAAGAGCCGATGCGATTTAGAGAGGGATCGGAATCCAAGCTTATAGTAAAACCAAAATGCCCCACTTGCAATTCCCTCCGGATTACCTCGTCCTATTTGATAAGGCTCTGCAATGAAATAGTCGGGTCTAAATTCTTGGTAATAAACACGCATCAGTTGTGCAAAAAACCATGTTGATTCACCTCCTCTGTAGGAGGGAAAAATATTAAGTCCAATTTTGGCTGTTGACCCTAACAACCATGTTCCACCATATGCATAAGGTATTTGATTTTTGAATGCGAAGAATCCAATGTATGTGTCGATAGGTAATCGGTGTGTTGAATCCATTCCAAGTAGAACGACATCTAAACCTCTTTCTAAACGATAAAGTGAAATGTCATTGAAATCTGTATTCGTTCCGGGATCCGTTTCTCTATAGAGACTGATAAGTTGAAAGCGAATGGATTCAGCTAAACGCTTTTTGTCCAAAATTGTTAGTGGAGTTGGATGAGGTAAAGGGGTTTTAATGATCTCTTGTAAATTGAATTTTTTTAGTAAATCTTCTTTATGATAAAATGGGGTCCTTTTTAATCCTGAAATGGTTGATCGTGATGGGAGTTTCCCCAAATCGATACTTATGAATAATTCTAGTTGCTCCATTAGTTGGCTTGCAGTACGAATACTTAAATCAGCAACGGAAAAAATTTGTAATAGAAACTGTAATTGATTTCGTTTATCTTTTCCTGCAATTTCCTCCATCCAGGAAGTAACATTTTCATTTTTCCCATCTGAAAAGTGTTCTTTTAACGATAAAGGTAGTAAAGACGAAATCACAGAATTAATACGATCTTCTGTTGCACCAAAGCTGTCGAAATAAATGTGCTTAGGATATTCTTTAGAAAGCCATACTACTAATGTGTAACTGAAAGTAGCCGTTACACAAGTTCCAAAAACTCCAGTTTGTTCGAATACACCTTCTGCTTTTTTTCGTTGGATGGATTGAAGAATGTTTCTATTGGTTTTTTGCTGTAATTTGGAAACACTGTTTAAAAGTCTTTTATGGGAAGGATGTGCTTTTAGAAAAAGTAATGTTTCATGCAATTTTATTAAATCAGAATCTGTAATCGACTTTTCCTTTGTTAGTAATTCAAGAAGTCGCTCTTTTTTACCTGTAGAAGTTGGATCAAACTGATTCTTTATTTGAGTTAATTCTCGAACGTATTTTTTGGCTAAATTCATAAGAGAATAAAATTAAATGCTCTTAAAATCTAGCCAATGATAAAAGTCATTTCAAAGAAAAGTCATAAAAAAGGCGTGAATAAATCACGCCAATCTTTTATTTTTATTTTCTATCTCCCTTTGACTCCGCTCCGGGAGCAACCAGAAGCCAGAAGCCAGAAGCTACAACATTCGAAGCGTAATTGATAAGCGCAGCATATACATTATCCGCCCAATCAATTCCCCGCGATTTTCATTTTGGAAAAGCTGTCATTATCCAACGACTCAAGTGCTTTTTCTACAAATACATTGATATCATTGATGATGTAATAATAGGAGCTCGTATTCCAAAGATCGCGTGCAATAAGTGCTTTGAGTTGTGTGCGTATCAGTTTATCGGAAGTTTTTAATCCTTCTTCATTTCTTTTAACTCCTTTCTTCTCGGCATACTCCACAAATTTGTTTACAAATTCATTCGTCATCACAAAGTCCTTTTTAAATGCGTATACATCTTTGTATTGTGCTTTTAAGGAAGCTCTGTTCTCATCAACATAAGTTAATGTGTAATCATTCATGATCCCGTTTCTTCTAATATCATCATAGTAGCGAGAACTTAAGCTGGTGTCGAGACCAACAAAGATGTCGGGCATAATACCTCCTCCACCATAAACTACCCTTCCACCATTGGTCTCGTATTTTAATGAATCGTTGAATGCGATGCGGTCTGCATGATAAAGTTCACCATGTTCAAAACGTTTACTTAAATCCATTTCATAATTTTCATCGCCTGACTCATAAGCTTTTTGAATGCATCTTCCACTGGGTGTATGGTAACGTGCAATGGTTAATCGTACTGCAGATCCATCTGGAAGTGGAAATGGTTTTTGAACCAATCCTTTTGCAAATGTTCTTCGTCCAATGACTAATCCACGATCCCAATCCTGAATAGCTCCCGACACAATTTCACTCGCTGAGGCTGAACTTTCATCAACGAGAAGAATTAGTTTTCCTTTTTCCCAGCCACCCGTATTGGTAGAGTAAGATTCTTGTTTTGGATTATTTCTTCCTTCTGTATAAACGATTCGTTTTCCCATACTCAAAAACTCATCCGCCAATTCAATAGCTCTATTTAAATAGCCTCCACCATTTCCACTTAAATCTAAAATTAGACTTTGAATATTGTACTGATCTTTTAAATCTTTTAATGCTTCTTGAAATTCATCCACCGTAGTGTCAGCGAATCGAGATATCTTGATGTATCCAACACCAGGCGCTGCTTGGTAAGATGCTTCTACACTAAACAATGGAATTTTGTCGCGGGTAATGTTATATACAATTAATTCGGGAGTAAGTCTGCGAGCAATACTAACTTTTACTTTCGTGCCTTTGTCGCCACGAAGTTTTTTCAGTACATCGTTATTTTTTATTCCAATTCCAGCAACAACAGTGTCATTAATCATTACGATTCTATCTCCTGAACGTATACCCAATTTTTCACTTGGTCCACCGCTAATGGTTTGTGTTACCATGATGGTATCATCCAAAATATTAAATTGAATTCCTACGCCTTCAAATTTTCCAACTAAGGGTTCGTTGGTAGCTTTTAATTCATCTGCTGGAATGTAAACCGAATGCGGATCTAAATCTTTTAGCAAGGCGCGTATGGCACTCTCCGTTACTTTATTTTGATCCACTGAATCTACGTAAGCGTAACTTACCATATTTAGGAGCGCATCAAATTTTTGAGAGGCCGCTACATTTTGAGCCTCGCTTTGTAAACTCATACTTACGCTCACTGCGATAAGTAAAAATATTTTTGACCAATTTTTCATTTTCATTGTGTTCTTCTCTTCTTGGTGTTAATTATTGACGTAAAAATCTCTAAATTATTGTTTGCCGGGACGATCTTTACATTCGAGTGGCAAGATAAAGAAAGCCACCACAAAAATGATTGCAGTGGCTCTTTTTCTTACAAAATTATAAATTTATTTATCCTGTTAATTGGAGTCTAAATTTGCTTATTCTCCCTCAGGGATCATCGTCTCCAAGTCTCTGTCGAAGAGGTACATGCCACCTTTATCACCACCAATTAGGTTAAGCTTATCCAATAAGTTACGAGCTAATCGTTCCTCTTCAATTTGTTCCGATACGTACCATTGCAGGAAGTTATGTGTCGTATAATCTTTTCAGCAAGGCAATTATCTACCAGTTTATTGATTTCTTCGCTCACTTTAACTTCATGTTTCAACAGCTGTTCAAACACTTCATTCACGTTTTTAAAGTTAACGGGTGGACTTTTTAATGCTGGCAGTTGAGAAACTCCACCACGCTCATTCACGAATTTAATCAGCTTCAACATATGTTGACGTTCCTCATCACTGTGTCGGTAAAGGAAGGCACTTACTCCATTATATCCTGAGCGCTCGGCCCATGAAGCCATCGCCAAATAAAATTGTGAGGAGTCCGACTCCATGGCTACTTGTTGGTTCAGCAGTTTTTCTATTTTCTTTGAGATCATGATCAGTTTATTTTAAAGGGTAAATTTAAGGTGTTTTCTTATAAAAACAACAATTTTAGAACGTTTGAGTTTCTGAATGATTGTAATTTTTTTAAAGAAATGAGTCTTGGATTTTACCGGTCATTTGGTTCAATACCAGGAAATCAATTGGGGTTTTAAAGTGAAAGACAAATCGGAGTTTGAAAATCGCTTTGTGACATAGCAAAACTGACTAATTTTTCATCCGATTGGTAAGATGCAATTTCGTAAGTATGTCCATCTTTTTTGATGATGCTTTCGGTAGTATCCAAGTCGTTAATGGTTGATTGAAGTCCAGTACCCATCGCCTTTAGTACCGATTCTTTCCGTGTCCAAATGGTAAAAAAATCTTCGTCATTTGTAATAAAATTTTGTTCGTTAGCGTGAAAATGTTGTTTTGCAATTTCATTAAATGGTGCCGATGGTCGGATGGTTTCTAAATCTACTCCTCCCTCCGCAGGTCCAAAGTAGAAGGCTAACTGATTTCCCGATCTACTTAGATTAAAATAAAATTCAGCATACGGCAGCTCCGGTTTTCCAAATGGATTCAACGTAAATTTTATTTTTTCTGGAGAGGTATCTAGCCATTTCGAAAGTAACACTCGTAAAAGATGATGCTGATATTGATAACTGTGCATCACTTCTTTTTTTACAAATCGAGAAGCTCGTATTTTCTCTTCTTTTGAAAGGCATAGTGAAGAGGGAATTTCTATTGGTACGGATGCCAATACTAGGAGCACTTGCGAACATGGATTTATCTCTTCTACTTTTTTATTCCTAGAAATAAATTCCTGTAACACCATGTTATTAACGCATGGTTTTTTCAAGCTCATCACCAATTTTATCAGCTAGAAATTCTACATTAGGAGGCCAAAAGATACTATTATGATCACCTGGTGCGAAAAGAACATCCACTTTTCCTTTCACAAAATGCGACCACCCTAAATCATCGTCGTATTCGTTATTGTAATAACTATCCTGTGCACGAACTAATAAAACATCACCATCATATTCACGAATTTTGTAGCTCATGAGTGCATCATGACAAGCTTCTTCAATTCTTCGGAAATAAGCCGCTGATTCAGCACCAATCATTTCAGTTACTTTATATTTTTCGAGCCATGATTCAATATCATTGTTACGATTCTGTTGTTTTTTGCGCGCATCAAAATAATTTTTTCGTTCTTCTTTATCTGCTTTTGCTAATTCAACAGCGCGTTTCACAAATCGTTCTGCTAAAAGTTGTACGTCTACAAATTGTTTAATTCCTGTGGGAAGAAAATCTTTTTTCTTAGCTGCATCAATATCAAAAATGCATAGAAAACCAATCTCTTCTCCGGCTTCTCTTAATTGAATGGCCATTTCATAAGCAAGGTATCCACCAAAGGATCCTCCTGCTAAATAATAAGGTCCTTCAGGTTGAACAGCGCGAATGGCTTTGATATGATAAGCAGCCATCTGTTGCATGTCATGAAATGGAATATCTATTCCGTTAAGCCCATAAGCTTGTAGTCCATAACTGGGTTGACTTCCTCGTAAACGTTGTCCTAACCCATGATATTTAAATACATTTCCGCTTATTCCGTGAGCAAAAAAAAGCGCCTTGTTGATTCCTCCTTCTCGTAATGGTACAATCGGATTCCATACTTTTTCATCTTCATGTTGTTCATAAAGTGAACTTAATGCTCGAATGGTGGGTGATGTAAACAAAACAGCTAATGGCAATTTTTTTTCATCATTTTTCCAAGTCTACCATTATTTTTACAGCAAAAATGGAGTGTCCTCCCAGTTGAAAAAATTATCGTCAAGTCGAATGTTTGGAACTTGAAGCACTTCTTCCCATAATTTAATAATGGTTTTCTGTAAAGGAGAGGTATCTTCTTCTTCTAAATTTTTTCTTTCAATTTCTACTTGTCCAGGTAATGGTAATGCTTTTCTATCAATTTTCCCGTTTGGTGTTAACGGAAAATCTTGCATGGGAATCCATACCGTGTACCATGTATTCGGGTAGTTGTTTTGCAATGGAACTTTTACAGCGGCTAATTGCATCTTCATTCGTTAATTCTGTTGTGGCTACTTTATACCACACAACAAGCATGTTTTGTCCAGACTTATCAGGATGTGTAAGCACTACGCATTGTTGAATAATATCACAGTTGTTGATTACAGTTTCTATTTCACCTAACTCAATACGAAATCCTCTCACCTTTACTTGATGATCGAATCGATTCATAAAGTATAAGTTGCCCGAAAGATCCATAACAACACGATCACCTGTTTTATACACCATTCCTTCTCCATCGGGAGATGGAATAAATTTCTCTGGCGTTAACTCGGGTCGATTTAAATATCCTGCAGAAACGCCATCACCTCCAATCCACAATTCACCAGATACTCCAATAGGGCATGGCTGCCCATGTTGATTCATGATAAATGTTTTAGTATTGGCAACTGCTTTCCCGATAGAGAGGATGCCATTGCGTTGACGATTTAATGTTTGTTGTGTAACAAGTGAAGCCGTTGACCATATAGTTGTTTCTGTTGGTCCGTACAAATTCCACAAATCGCGATTGCACGACAATAGCAAATTTGCTAATTCAATACGAAGAGCTTCTCCACCGCACAGAACAGCTAAATCTTTTTTTCCTTGCCATCCTCCAGCAAACAAAAGATCGTAAGTAGCAGGGGTCGCTTGCATGAAGCGAATGGCTTTTTGATCAATATAATTACTCAACCAACGTGGATCCATTGCCTGAGATTTATTCGCCAAGTGTAATCCCGCACCATGCATTAAAGGCATAAAAATTTCCAATACAGAAATATCGAATGATATGGTGGTAACAGATAATAGTCTTTCTTCTCGATCCAATCCCATTTTAGGAGCAAGGTCATTTAATAAATTGGTAACTGAAGCATGACGTACTGCTACCCTTTGGTTTCCTGTAGAGCCAGAAGTGTAAAGTACATAGGCTAAAGTTTCAGGTGTCACTGCCTTTTTGGTATATTCAATACCGTTAGTTTCATTTTTAAGGTCTTCAAAGAAAATTACCTTATCCGCAGGGAATTGCAAATTCTCCTTGCAGTTCTTTACTAATGATGACCTATTTAGCTGGAGCATCTTCTACCATGTAATGTAGTCGATCGGCAGGAAAATCAGGATCCAATGGAATGTATGCAGCACCAGATTTTAATATGCTTAAAAGTATAATTGGCAACTCGGTGGTTCTTCGCATGCACACACCAATTAAATCTCCTTCCTTTATGCCGCGTGCTTGCAATCGTGCTGCCCAATGTCCTGATAGGTAATTTAATTCTTCGTAAGTAATATGTTTGTCACCAGCAACAATAGCAATGTGATTTTTCTTTAATGTAGGTAAATTCTCCTCAATGCATTCATGAATCCCTAATGGTTTTTCCTGCGGAATTTTCGTATCATTGGCTTTCTTAAAAATGCCTTTTTCAATAGGTGTAATAGCATTTAATGATTCGATTGTTTTCGTTGGGTTGTCAATGATACTTTCCATAACACAGATGAATTCTTGCATGCGAATTTGCATCATCTCTTCTGTGAAAAGATCATTGTTAAAAGTGCATTCTAACGTCAATTGATTTCCAATACCCGATGCATTCAAGAAAATTTCGAAGTTTTCGAAATAACGTGGATTCGTGCTCACTTCAAAAGTGCATCCTTCAAAATTAAATCCTTCAGAGAATCCGATATCAACATTAAAAACAACTGGCACCAGAGGAATTCGAGAAGGATCACGATGAATATTTAATTTTTGAATTAAACTTCCGAAAGTAAATTGTTGATGATCGTATGCATCGAATAAATATCCTTTTCTTGATTTTAAATACTCATTGAATGGTTGATTGGGTTGAATTTTACTTTTTAGAGGAAGTAAATTTACACAGTGACCCACTAAATTAAATCGACCTTCCACATTTTGTCCAGCAGCTGGTAAACCCACTACGAGATCTTCTTGCCCAGTTACATGGTAGAGGAAGGATTCAAATGCGCTTAACATGAGCGTGACGAAACTTGCATTCGTTTTTTTACTGACTTCACGCATTCCCTTCACTATTTCTTCTGGAACAATAGCGTCGATGCGTTTTGCATGAAAACTCCGAATGGAAGGCCGAGAGTTGTCGTTCGGAAATTCAACCACTGGAATATCATTTTGGAATTGTTGAACCCAAAATGATTCTACCTTCTCTTGATCTTTAGATTTTAATTCATTTGCTAATTCTTGAGCATATTGAATAAATGATACGGCAGGTTCTAAATCAGGCATTTCACCTTTGATAGCTGACGAGTAAATGATGCTCAAATCACGCAACATCAAACTCAAAGACCATCCATCACATATAATATGATGCCCCGTAACAACTAATGTAAAATCGGAATCACCATAGGAAATTAAATGTACTCGGATTAACGGACCATTTAACAAATCAAATGCCTGAAGTGTGGCATCTTTAGTGACTTTTTTACTAAAAGATATTTTCTTCTTCAGTCTCAACTGCCGTTTCAATCCACGGTAGTTGCAGCGATGTTGAAATGTAAAGATCGTGCCCATCTTCACTAAACGTTGAACGTAGAGCATCATGGCGATGAACAACCTTTGCAAAAGAATCTTTTAATAATTCTTTGTTTAAAGGTCCTAAAATTTTTAATGTTACTGACTCATTATAAGCACAGTTTGCTGCATCTCCACCCAATAAAACAGAGGTGAAAATTTCGCGTTGTGCTTCAGTCGATGTAACCGTTGTTGAGTTCGGTGCGAATGGATCAAAGTCAACAGCTTCAAAAGTAAAATCGGATGGAATTACTGACATACAATTAAAAATAATTAGTTATTGTTTAGTTTCAAATATTTGCCTGGACGAGACGGATCTGGGACGAACCAGCCCGGGCTTCCGTCGGGATTTTTTCCTATCATAGCACCTGGAATGGGTGGATTATTTGCATTGAACGAAGGATTAGCAATGCTTGATTTTCCGTTCACTTTTTGTCCATTAGTATCTCCAGGAATAAATCCAAGTTCAACAATTTCCAACAGTGCTTCTTTGAATTTATAAATGATGGTGTCAATATCTTCTTGCGTATGAGCTTCTGTCAAGAAACAAGGAAACCCATCATAAATATGAATGCCTTTATGTCTGAGAATTAAAAATAACAAATCAATATTGTGCATATCCGCATCATATTTTGGCTTAAACAATGATCCAAAATGAACAATATGAAATGATGATTTTAAATGATCACAATAGGTATTAATTTCTCGAGCAAGGCGAGCTGTGTTATTCGTTAATGAATCTTGTAAAGCTTGTCCCTTTTCTTTCATTCGTAACAAAACAGCTTTCGCTGCTGCTAGTGCAAAAGGATGACGTACAAAAGTTCCTGCGAAGTATGTAACTCCAATTTCAGGTACACTTTTATCTCCGTACTGCCAATGCCCACCATCTAATGCGTCCATGTATTCACGCTTTCCAGCAATGACACCGATGGGCATTCCGCCACCCACAACTTTTCCATAGGTACCTATATCGGCTTTCACATTAAAAAATTGTTGCGCACCTCCAGGTAGTGTTCTGAATCCTGTTATTACTTCATCAAAGATGAGAAGGCTTCCTGCTGCTGTTGTAATTTTTCTTACTTCCTGCAAAAAATCTTTCGGATGAAAATCCGCTCTCCTGCTTTGTACTGGTTCAACAAGTACTGCCGCTATTTCATGCGCTCGTTCTTTGATGATGGCAAGTGCTTCTGGTGTTCCATAATCTAACACCAACATATTTTGTACTGCTTCAGGCATGATACCTGCAGCGGCTGGAATGGATTTTAATTTTTTAGTGCCACGCAAAATTACTTCGTCGTTAATACCATGATAGGAACCATTGAAACAAATAATCGTGGAGCGACCTGTAACGGTACGGGCTATCCGAATTGCTCCGAGTACTGCTTCTGATCCTGTATTGCAGAATCCAGCACGATCAAAATTCGTAAGTTCACAAATCATCTTCGCTACATCTCCCGCTAGTTCGTGCTGTGGACCTAATTCATATCCTTTTTGTAATTGTTCTTGTAATGCTTCAACAATGAATGGGGGGTTGTGGCCAAACATGTTTGATCCAAATCCATTTAACACATCTAAATATTCATTGCCATCAATATCCCAAATTTTTGAACCAAGAGAACGGTTTACTACAGGCTGGTAGGTGACTTCTTTTAAATGAGGCTTGAACCCAGTTACTACACGCGGGTCTGCTAAATGTGAACGATGCTCTTGCGTATATTCTTTCGATTTCTTTGTTCTTTCGTTATAGGCTTCGATAAAGGCACTCAACCATTTTTGTTGGTCAATTGTAAATTGATTGTTGGTTAGCTTTTCAATTCTTGCTACCGCACCAAAAGGTTTTTTTAATTCATTTTCTTCTTCTGCACTTACAAATGGAGTGTCGTTTTGTATAGAGGAAGGCGCTGAATTTGAAGCTATATTTGGAACCTGTGAAGGCGTATTAAAAGACATGGGTGCTTGTCCACCCATCATTTGCAATTGTTGTTGCATCACCTGTAATTGTTGTGTGATGAGCCATTGTAAATTCGCATTTCCTGCATTCATATTATTCGAAGGCATAAAGGCAGGTGCTTGCGGTTGTGCTGGTGCTTGCGGTTGTACTGTTGGCGCATTACGAGGAGTAACAGGTGGTGGCATCGATACCGCCATTTCAGCAGGTAGCTGTTGATCGAGGAAAGTAGATAATGTATTTAACGAAGATAAATCTTCGTTGAGTTGTCGGAATGTAATTTTAATGCTGTACTTTTTAGCGAGTGTGAGTGCGATTTGTGTGAGAAATAGGGAGTCGAGACCGAGCTCAACAAATCCAGCATCACGATCAGCGCCTTCAAATTCGATACCCGAAGCTTCTTCAAGAATTTCGGAGATTTCTTTTATTATTCGTTCCTTACGTTGAGGCATAGTAGATGAAAGTTGTGTTGTTATTATTTCAGGAGTGTCGTTAATATTATTTTCTTGAATTTGATTAGTATTTACCTGTAATGGTGGATCTAACCAAAATTCCTTATGTTCGAATGGATAGCCAGGCAACGCAATGCGGAGTCTTTTTTCCAACGCGTAAAAAGTGTTGAGGTCGATGGTAATTCCATTTAACCATAATTGTCCAATAGCACTGATCATGTTCGTCCATTCGGCATCATTCATAGAATTATCACCCAATGAAGGAACTGCTTTTTGCGATTTAGGATCGATGGCTTGTTGTCGAGCTAAAGTAGATGCGGTATTGCGTGGACCTAATTCCAACATGATATAACGTGGCTCATCTGTCCAAATAGCTTTTACACCCTCAGCAAAACGAACGGCTGCACGTAAATGATTTGCCCAATACATCGGATCCGTGGCTTCTGCATCCGTCATCCATTTTTTAGTAACGGTTGAAAGGATTGGAAATTTTGGTACATGTAATGTTGCTTTTCGTACGATGGCTGCAAAAGGTTCGACTATAGGATCCATCATCGGGGAATGAAAGGCATGAGAAGTATGAAGTGCTTTGCAAATAACTTCTTCTGCTTCCCACTTTTTTTGAAGAGCGGTAATTTCTTCATGAGGCCCTGCCACCACACATAGCTGTGGACCGTTAACAGCGGCAATGGAAATTCTCTCATTGAGTAAAGGAAGAATGGCTTCTTCTGGAAGTCGCACGGAAAGCATTCCGCCTTCCGGACAACTTTGCATCATCTTACCACGGTTAGCCACCACCGTTAGTGCATCTTCTAAACTGAAAACACCTGCAATAGTAGCAGCAACGAATTCGCCAATACTATGTCCGATAAGTGCCTTCGGTTGTATTCCCCAACTCATCCAAAGTTGAGCTAAACTATATCCAATGGTGAATAAGGCCGGCTGTGTATAATACGTTTGTTTTAACAATTTTTCTGCATCCTCGTCGCCATCTTTTGCAAATAGGATTGTACGGAGATCTCGTCCTAGAATGGGTTCTAAAATTTCATTGCATCGATCAACGGCTTCTTTGAAAATGATTTCATCACGATACAATGCTGTTCCCATGCCAACGTATTGAGAACCTTGACCGGGAAACATAAACACCACGCCATTGGCTTGCTGTGTAAAATGTTGCTTCGCACTTCTTTTATTATCGGAAAGTTCCAATTGTTGAATTGCATCGTCATTACTCTCTGCTGCAACAAACCAGCGATGTGGGAAATCGTGCCTGCCTTTTTGCAAAGTGTACGATAAATCAGCGAGAGAAAGTGTGGGATGTGTTTTTAAATATTCTTTTAACTCTTCTTTTCTTAAAGCGAGTGCTGTTTCTGTTTTTGCTGAGAGTGCAATTAATTGTTTGCTTCGAGAGATTCCAGAAGGAACTGTTTGTGGCGCTTCTTCCAGTATTACATGAGCATTGGTTCCTCCCACACCAAAAGAGCTGATACCTGCTCTACGAGGAAGTAAATCGGTGTCCCATGCATTGTGTTTATCATTTACATAAAACGGTGTCTTTGCAAAATCAATTTGTGAATTTGCTTTTTCATAAAATAAATTACGCGGAATTTCTTTATGATGCAAGGCTAATACTGTCTTAATAAATCCAGCAACACCAGCTGCTGCTGTTAAATGACCGAAGTTCGTTTTTACCGAACCCAGCGCACAATATTGATTTTTGTCGGTATGTTCACGAAACGCTTTTGTTAATCCTTCTATTTCGATGGGGTCTCCCAACGGAGTAGCTGTTCCATGTGTTTCAACATAAGAAATACTAGATGCTTCAACGCCAGCCATAGCTTGAGCCATACTAATTACTGCCGATTGTCCATCAACACTGGGTGCAGTAAAGCTTCCCTTCTCACCACCATCGTTATTTAGAGCAACACCACGAACCACGGCATAAACTGTATCACCATCGGCGAGTGCATCTTCATAACGTTTTAATACGACGATACCTGCTCCGTCACTAAAAACGGTTCCGCGAGCCCCATCGTCGAAAGTTCGGGTATGCCCATCGTTAGAATACATCGCTCCTTCTTCATAGCGCTGACCGCTATTCACTGGTGAAGTAATAGCAGATCCTCCTGCCAGAACCATATCACATTCTCTATTCCATAGTGAATTGCATGCTTGTGAAATAGCGGTTAACGATGTTGAACAGGCTGTATGTACACTCACCGCAAGTCCTTTTAAATTTAATTCGTAGGCGATGCGTGTGGCAATATAATCTTTTTCATTTTGTGTCATCGCCAGGAAGGATCCTACACGGCGGACAGCATCAGGATTGGGGAGTACATTATTTAAATAGTAAGTGCTGTTTCCCATTCCTGCAAAAACACCAATCAAACCATCATAACGGTTAGGGCTATACCCTGAATGCTCTAGTGCATTCCAAGCCAGTTCTAAAAATACGCGTTGCTGTGGATCAGTAACTTTGGCTACATTCGGATTCATCTGAAAGAAAGCAGCATCAAAACCTTTCGCATCTTTAATAACTCCCCTTGCTCTAACATAGTTGGGATCGTTTACTAGATCGGAGGGCAATGATGGATCTAATTCTTGAGGTGTAAAGAATCGTATGCTTTCTACTCCATTTTTTAAATTATTCCAAAATTCATCAACCGTATCGGCTCCTGGGAAGCGCAATGACATCCCGATAACAGCAATTGAATCGTGCACCGATTGAGTTCCTTTTTGGTGTCGCGCTTTGGCTCGCGCTTCCATATCTTGTTTCAAACTTTTACTCGTTGCTTTCCCATCCATACTTGCCGAAAGTGCAGCAATGGTTGAATACTGATATACTTTTATAACTGACAAATCAATGGAGTGTTCCATTTTCAAAAGCGCAACCGACTGCAATGCCAATAATGAATTTCCACCTAAATCAAAGAAATTGTCATTGATGCCAATGGGATCAATATTTAGTAAAGTCGACCAAAGTTGACATAGTATTTTTTTGCGTTTCGTTCTCAGCAGCTACATAAGGTATCCCCAACTCAGGACGTTTTGTATCTGGTATTGGCAATGATTTTCGATCAATTTTTCCACTAGGTGTACGAGGCAAATCGTCCAATTGAACGAGAGCCGATGGCATCATATAATCGGGAAGCAACGATTGTAAAAATGTACGGACATCTTTAACATGCAGTTCATGACCTTTTTCAAATACGAGATAGCCTACTAATTTTTTCTCACCTGGTTTATCTTCGCGCACCGTGGCTGCAGCTTGTATTACTTTTTTAAATCGACTAAGTGCAACTTCAATTTCACCTAACTCGATTCGATAACCACGTACTTTTACTTGCCCATCGATCCTTCCTAAATATTGAATATTTCCATCGGGAAGTTTCTTTGCTAGGTCCCCTGTCTTGTAAAGTTTTTCCGATGGATTAAACGGATTCGTGGTAAATCTTTCCTTCGTTAAATCATCTCTATTTAAATATCCATCTGCTAAACAAAGTCCAGATGCGAATAATTCTCCTTCATCACCGTCTTTAACTTCTTTGCCATTTTCATCCAACAAATGCACTTCAGAATTTTGTATTACTTTTCCAATAGGAGGGAGTAACGGCCAAGTATTAGGAGCACCTTCTAATTGGTACGAAGTAACGACATGAGTTTCGGTAGGTCCGTAATGATTAAATAATTTGCAGTGAGGAATGCGATTAAAAAAATCGATGATAGCTGGAGTCACTTGCAATTGTTCACCAGCAGTAATTACTTCATGCAAACAAGATAAATTCGCATTCGTTTTTTTTGACAGCTCACACAAACTTTGTAATGCAACGAAAGGAAGAAAAATTCGATTTATATTATTTTTTTCAATATAATTTAAAAGTACAGGTGCATTCAATCTTTCTTCATCGCCAATCAAACAAATACAACCTCCATCACACCACGTACTAAATATCTCCTGAAAGTGCACATCAAAACTGATAGGTGCAAACTGTAATGTGCGTCCTTCGTCATGAACTCCAGTTTGGTTCAACTGCCAATCTATCAAATTCATCAAGGCCTTGTGAGGCATCTTTACACCTTTTGGCTGACCAGTCGATCCGGAGGTAAAAAGAACATAGGCTGGAGAAGTATTTGGGATATTTAGGTCGAGATTTTTCTCTTCTTTTTCTTTGTTGATGGATTGAATATCAACAATTTGAAACTTGCCTTGGGGTAACCTCTTTCCGAGTGAGGGAGTGCTCACCATGACTGGAATATTGGTGATTTCAGCCATGTATTGAAGTCGTTCCATCGGATAGTCAATATCGAAAGGAACATAAGCAGCTCCGGCCTTCAATATTCCTAAAATGGCTACCATGAGGTCACAAGAACGCTCTAAACACACACCAACAAAACCATTTTTTACACCGTTGATTTGTTCTAATTGATGTGCTAAAGCATTTGCTTGGTTATTCAATTCAGCATAGCTAAGCGACTGATTTCCATGCAAAACTGCCTGTCTATCAGGATGCTGAGAAGCCCTTGCTTCAACTTGCGAATGGATATTTTTAAAAGTTGACATGTTGTGTATCGGGTGACGGTTTGATTTTATGTCGAACATCCGAACTACGTTTTACTCACAATAAAGGTAAAAGTTTCAGCATTATGAAGACAAAACTACATTAATAAATAGGTGATTATTACAATTAAATCAATGAATTGATGGATATCATGATAAGACCTGATTTCTTTTTAAAAATATGGGTCAAAATGTCAGTTTATTTGCCTTTGGCAAGCATATTGACTCGTGGTGAAATTCAATAAAATGCAAATAAAATTAAAGACAAATATGACAAATCCAACAGGTAAAATTAATGTACAAACGGAAAATATTTTTCCAATCATCAAGAAGTTCCTTTACAGTGATCATGAGATTTTTTTAAGAGAATTGGTAGCGAATGCTGTTGATGCGACTCAAAAATTTAGTGCTCTCAATCGCATGGCAGAAAAACCCGTTGAGTCGGGAGATCTTTATGTTGAAGTAAAAATCGATAAAGAAAACAAAACCTTGCATGTAATTGATCGTGGTGTGGGAATGACAGGAGAAGAAGTGGAGAAGTACATCAATCAAATTGCATTCAGTGGTGCCGAAGAATTTGTAAATAAGTACAAAGACCAGTCAGGCGCTCAGCTTATCGGAAAATTTGGCCTTGGATTTTACTCTGCGTTTATGGTATCAGATCATGTTGCCTTGCACTCACGTTCATGGCTAGCCGAAGAAGTGGACGCGGTGCGTTGGACATGCGATGGAAGTCCATCTTACAACATGGAAAAATTAGCAAAGAATGATCGTGGTACTGAAGTAATTTTAGCGATCAATGACGATTCGGTTGAGTTTTTAGAGCCCGCTCGAATTCGCACCTTGTTGAGTAAATATTGTGGATTTCTCCCTGTGGAAATTCGTTTTGAAGGAGAAAAAATTAACAATACTGAGCCAGCATGGGTGAAGAAGCCAACCGAGTTAACCGACGAAGATTATAAAGCATTTTACAAAGAATTATATCCTTTCGCAGAAGAACCTTTATTTTGGATTCATCTCAATGTAGACTTCCCTTTTAATTTAACTGGAATTTTGTACTTCCCGAAATTGAAAAAGAATTTAGAGGTTCAAAAGAATAAAATCCAATTATATTGCCGACAAGTATTTGTAACGGACGCTGTAGAAGGGATTGTTCCCGACTTCCTAACCTTGTTACATGGTGTTATAGACTCACCAGATATTCCATTAAATGTATCCCGAAGTTATTTGCAAAGTGATTCGAATGTGAAAAAAATCAGTAATCACATCTTGAAAAAAGTAGCTGACAAATTGGAGGAGTTGTTTAAAGAGAACCGAAACGATTTTGAAGCGAAGTGGGACGATATTGGAGTATTTATTAAATATGGCATGTTGAGCGAAGAAAAATTCTTCGAGCGCGCAAATAAATTTTGTTTGTTCAAGAACGTTGATAAAAAATATTTCACTTTCGAGGAATACCGAAACCTAATTAGCCTAAATCAGGAGGACAAAGACAAAAAAGTTATTTATCTCTATACCACAAATCCGGAAGATCAATATGCATATATTGATTCGGCAAAGAAAAAAGGATATGATGTATTGTGGATGGATGGTGTAATAGATACTCACTTTGTGAATTTTATTGAACAAAAAGTAGAAAATGGAAGCTTTGCTCGTGTGGATGCTGATACCATAGACAAGCTCATCGCTAAAGAAGAAAATCGGATATCAAAACTTACCGAAGAAGAGCAAACGCAATTAAAGGAATTAGTAGAGACCGTAGTGAATAAAGAAACGTATCATGTGAGTGTTGCCGCATTATCAGAAGATGATGCGCATATCATTTTGACGCGCCCCGAGTTCATGCGTCGAATGAAAGAAATGTCGGCGAGCGGAGGAGGAGGCTATTCCTTTATGGGAGAAATGCCCGACCAATATAATATGGTTTTAAATAGTAATCATCCGTTTGTAAGTAAAATATTGAGTGAAACAGACGCTACATTTAAATCAAGTTTGATGAAGCAAGCTGTGGATCTGGCTTTACTCAATCAAGGATTATTAAAAGGAGAAGCTCTTTCCGATTTCACAAAGAGAAGTATTGAACTCTTGAATAAGTAATCGATTAATAATTATTTTGGAGTGGTGAGGGTCAAGGCTTTTCACCACTCTTTTTTTGTAAGATTGCGATTTAGCCATTGGTAAATATTTGTATTCGACTAGAAGCGTTTATTATACGACTATTCAAAATCAGTGCATTACTTTTGTCCTTATCAAATTAAAATTAAATTTATTAACAAAATAACATTCTCAGGTAAAATTTAAGAAGAAAGGAGTGAATAATACTTCTGAATTATTACCTTTGAATTCTAAACGAATCAAGCATTATGAGTCTCGAAATTACAGCAAAATTAATTAGTTCCCTTCCGGAACAGACAGGCACAGGAAAAAATGGTGCCTGGGTGAAGCAAGATTTTATCGTGGAAACGGAAGATCAGTATCCAAAGAAAATATGTATGAGTGCGTGGGGTGACCTTGTGAAGCAATTTAACGGGTATGCCATGGGTTCACGTCTTAAAATTTCTTTTCGCATCGAATCGCGTGAATACAATGGTCGTTGGTATACCGATGTTCGTCCTTGGAGAGCAGTTGTTGATGGATCTGCAGCTTCAACTCCAGCAGCAATGGACGCACCTGCAAACTTTGCTACTTCTGGTAACGAACAAAGTCAATCGGCTGCTGCCTCAGTAGAAGATGATTTACCATTTTAATAATTGAAAAAGTCGTAATTCATTAGTGAATTGCAACCTCAATAAATTACCCAATCAAACCATAGTGTGAAAGCCCCATCTGAATAGGATGGGGTTTTTTATTGAACGGAAAGGGTTGATTAAATATTTAGCCGCTGGTAAATAACTCATGTATTCCGAAAGGTACCTCATGGCATTTTATTATTTTTACCGAAGAAATATATATTGTTATGATGATGAAAAGAAAAATTCTCCTGATTGTATTGTTGTTCACTTCTGTTTTTACATCTGCAGATGAAGGCATGTGGTTGCCTCAACTGTTGCAACAAATGAATGCAGCTGAGATGCGATTGAAAGGCCTACAAATTCCAATAGAGGAAATATATAGTGCGAATAAAAATAGCTTAAAGGATGCTGTCGTACTTTTTGGTGGTGGTTGCACAGGAGAAATTATTTCTGCTCAAGGATTAATGTTAACCAATCATCATTGTGGTTTTGGACAAATTCAAGAGCACAGCACCCTTGAACATAATTATTTGAGAGATGGATTTTGGGCCATGACGATGAAGGAAGAATTGCCGTGCCCTGGATTAACTGCAACTTTTATCATTCGAATGGAAGATGTAACTACATCCTTTACAAAAGCGCTTGAAAATTTAAATGAGGAACAACGAAATGCAAAGATCAAAGAAATTTCAAGTGCTCTTGAGAAGAAAGCAACGGAAGGAACCCATTATGAAGCCCGAGTTCGACAATTTTATGCGGGTAATGAATTTATTTTAATTGTTTCGGAAACGTTTAAAGATGTACGATTAGTTGGCGCTCCTCCATCTTCCATTGGAAAATTTGGCGGAGATACCGACAATTGGATGTGGCCACGACATACTGGCGATTTTTCTATGTTTAGAGTTTATGCTGGAAAAGATAATAAGCCGGCAGAATATAGTGATGAGAATCTTCCTTTTGTTCCTCGACATTTCTTTTCCATTTCTACTAAAGGTGTGCAGCAAGATGATTTTACCATGGTATATGGTTTTCCTGGTCGAACTCAAGAATATATTTCATCTTTTCAAGTAAGTACGATTGTAGAAGTTACCAATCCAAATCGAATCAAGGTTCGTACAGCTCGTTTAGACGTGATGGGGGAATCGATGAGAAGTAGTGAAGCCTTGCACCTAAAGTATGCCGATAAGCAAAGTGGTGTGAGCAATGCATGGAAGAAATGGAAAGGAGAGAGCAAAGGGTTGTTAGCGGCTAAGGGTGTTGAGAAGAAACAAGCTTTCGAAATGGATTTTAAAACATGGTATTCGAAATCAGATGCACTGAGTAAAAAGTATTCCATGGTTTTGCCCTCCATTGAAACGCTCTACAAAAATACTAGACCGTATTTATCAGCGAACGATTATTATGCGGAAGCCGCATTTGGTGTGGAAGTGATTAGTTACGCGATGGGGTTAAAGAATTTAGTGGAGTTGACACTTGCCGATAAACCCGATACCGCAAAAATTAGGGTCGAAGTTGAAGCGAACAAAGTGGGAGTGGCTGGATATTTTAAAGACTACGATGCGAATACCGATCGGAAGATGATGGCCACTTTGCTTAACATTTTTGATGAAGGTGTTGCTGATTCATTGAAGCCAACTTATTTTACGGTACTGCGTGAACGTTATCATTCAGATTTCGTGAAAATGTCAGACGCTATTTTTGCTAAAAGTGATTTGGATGAAGAGAAAGAGATGGAAGAGATGTTCGTTAAGTTTGGAAGATCGAGTGCAAAAGAAATAAAATCGGATCCAGCGTATCAATTGGCGGATGCTTTATTGACATTCTATCGAAGTCGTATTGCTGATAAAGTAAAATCTTTTAATTCAGATTTAACTTTGTTGAACCGGCTCTATATGGAAGGACAAAAGGAAATGCAGCCTGAAAAAAAATTGTATCCCGACGCGAACAGCACACTTCGTTTAGCTTATGGACAAGTACGCGGTTATGAAGCACGTGATGCAGTTTATTATAATTTTCAAACCGATTTAGATGGCATTATGGAGAAATACATTCCGGGTGATGAAGAGTTTGATTTGCCAACACGGTTAGTAGAATTATATAAATCGAAAGATTATGGTCGTTATGGAGTGAACGGAACCGTGCCTGTTGCTTTCATTGCAACGAATCATACAACAGGTGGAAATTCAGGGAGTCCTGTTAAATGCAAAAGGAAATTTAATTGGTACCAATTACGATCGTGTTTGGGAAGGAACCATGAGTGATATTTTATTTAATCCCGAAATTTGTAGAAACATCACGTTAGATATTCGATATACATTATTCATCGTCGACAAATTTGCTGGTGCAAAGCGATTGATTGATGAGATGGATTTGGTTGATTAACAGAGCGAGTCCCGATAGCTATCGGTAGAGTGTGAGAGCGGGAGAGACAGAGTGTAAACTTTACGCCTTCGCAAGAAAAATTAGCATTGCGCAGCCTTTGCGTCCCAATAGCTATCGCATAGGCGTCAGGTTAATTTAATGGTTTAGCAACAATTTGCAGTTGGTTTTGATCCTGCCTGCTTTGCTCCCTGACCGTCTGAAGCTTTAGCGGAGGCACAAGCTAAGCAAAAGGATGCTGCAGGCGGCGCTAAGTCTCGCGACTAACATATTGTAGAGACGCCATTAATGGCGTCTGCTACATTATCAGTTGAGCCCATAAAATTGGATGAAATCCAATTTTATGGAAAGCTAATTCAGTACCAATCAATAAATTATTTTAGATGCAAGACAAGGCAAATATTTTTAAAAGAAAAACTATAATTTTTAAGAGTGAAAAGACTGTTAATTTTCCAAAAATAATTACTTCTTAGCCTGACGCCTATACGATAGCTATCGGGATTGCGACTTTGCGAGAAATTTTGGCGAAGAGATAATACGTTATAGGGAGAGAGAATTATTTTCTATAAAAAATTCATTTTTTGAAAAGGTATTTAGTCAAACAAAAAACAGCAACGCCTTCGTCATTGCTAACGAAGGCGTTTACTTATTAGTTGGATGGATTAGTTTTTAATATACTCGAGTGAACGAATCGCTCCAGCATTATCTGTGGCAGATAAATACATTACATCGTTTTCTAAAACTACTATTGTCCAGGCACGATTTAAATCAACTGCTTTGAATCCTGAATTTGTAATTCCAGACGCTGTAGTATCACTAAATGTAAAGCCACTCAGTTTTACATATGCTTTAGTTAAGCGTGCATCGATCGAATAATTTCCTAGAACGGTTGTATCTAAACTTACAGAACCATTGCTGCCATACTTTGTAAAGTGTAATGCAACACTACCCCCGTTGAAATTCCAGGTCTCGTGTGAGTCGTTACTGTTAGAAAAAATGACCTTCCAGTTCTTTTGAATTCTTTCATTCAACTTTTTCTCTGAAAGTAATAAGTCATTTTGTTCGCACCCTGTTAGACTAATCATTACCAAACCAGCCAGCGTCATTAAAAGATTTTTCATGCGTTTAATTGTTTTTTTGTGTCCTTATACCATCAGATTACCATCAAAGGTACATCTAATATACGCCAAAATATTACAAATATTAGTTTTATGCATTTCGGATCCGTTGTTCGATCCTGGTGGTAGAGTATCCATCTACAAAAGGAATGGTTTTTACACTCCCTCCTTTAGCAGTTACTATGTCGTAACCAACAATCTCTTCAGGCTTATAATCAGCTCCTTTTACTAAAACATCGGGTTGAACTAAACGAATTAATTCATAAGGTGTTGGCTCATCAAAAAGGATAATAGCCGACACAAATTCCAAAGCAGCCAATACCATTGCTCTAGATCGCTCATCGTTAATAGGACGGGTAGGTCCTTTAATTTTTGATACAGAACGATCTGTATTTAAGCCTATTACCATCTTATCCCCAAAATCAGCAGCACGTGCCAAATAGTCAATATGACCTAAATGGAGGATATCAAAACAGCCATTGCTGAACACAATCTTACATCCTTCTTTTTGCCAAGCATTCAATTGATCGATCAATTGACTTGAGTTCATCAGCTTTTTTTCGATGGTATGAAGGTGACTCATGTTACTGCCGTGTTTTTATTTTTTACAAAGAAGAATAAACAAATCATAGAGTGGGCACCTAAAACAATCAAGAGTAAAGTAGCAACTGTATGACTCATGGTTGCATAAACGATTCCATCGGTTTCTGTCAATCCATATAAAAGCAATCCTTTTGAAACTAATAAATGGTATGCACCAATACCTCCTTGTACTGGGGCTGTCATACCAATGCCACCGAGAACCATAATAAAGAGTGCAGCAGACGCGCCTAATCCTGCAGTTTCTGGGAGGGCGAAAAAGCAAACGTAGCTCATACCAAAGTACATGGTCCAAATAAATAAGGTATGAAAGATAAAGAGTCCTTTATTTTTAATGAGCGTAATACTGCGTAACCCTTCTGCAATTCCACCCGTCAACTTTTTAATTTTTGTAACAAATGCTGGAGAGTTTTCCATTTTGAAAATTCGAATCATCACAACAACAAAAGCGAGAACAATTACTGCGAAGATGCTTAGTGCAACCGTACTATTTCCAATTTTTTCGAAGAGTGGATTAAACAAATGTTCGTTTAGGAATCCTCCTAACCGATCAAATTCCAAAAGAGCGGTGAGTAAAATACATACTGCAAGCATAATCACATCCATCAGTCGTTCCACAATCACTGTGCCGATAAGCTTTTCGAAGGGAACACCATCACTCTTATTTAAGGCGCCACAACGGGAAATTTCACCGAGTCGGGGAATGGCCATATTGGCTAAATAACCAAACATTACCGCATGATAGGTGGTAGTTAATCGCGGTTTATATCCCAATGGCTCAATTAACTGTACCCATCGCATCGCTCTACTTACCAATGCAGCAAAAGAGCAGAAAGCACAGAGCAATAGAAACCAAGGGTTTGCCAATTTCACTTTCCCCCAAACCATTAAAAAATCCTGATTACGGAAGGTAAGCCAAAGCAATGCTACACCAATAGTTAAAAAGAGAAGATTGCGAAGTAAGACTAACAAATTATTAAGCTTTTACAGGGCGATTATCATTATCAGGGAAGCAAAGCCAAGGTTTAAAGGTTTTGGCAGCTTCAAAATCCATACTTGCGAAAGAGATTACAATCACAATATCACCTAAGTACATTTTACGGGCGGCCGGACCATTAATACAAACCTCACCACTGCCACGCTTACCTGTAATCACGTAAGTTTCAAGACGTTCGCCATTGTTGATATTAAGTACATGTACTTTTTCACCTTCAATAAGGTTTGCCGCATCCATCAAATCTGGATCTAACGTAATACTACCTACATAATGCAGCTCGGCCTGTGTGATACGAGCTCGGTGAATTTTTGATTTGAGAACCTGAATCGTCATAAGGATGCAAAGGTAGGAAATTTCATTTGCTCCCATTAGGGTGAATTTTTCTGCAGATGGAATTGTTTTTCTAGTATAGCTTTTAATTTAAGATAAACTCTTGTGGGTATTTTGGAAGATGTATTTTAGACCAATAATAAATCTTAGAATCAATATTAAAATTTTAACTTAGCCTCATTATTTAATCTTTTAAAACGCAGAAAAAAATTTATAAAAAATGGATATCGGTAGACCCAAGAAAATATTTATTGTAGAGGATGATGAGCTGCAAGGAAGTGTTCTCAAAGATCGTATTATTAGAGATATTCCACATCATGTTCATATTTTTAAAACGGGAGAAGATTGTTTGAAGCATATGGATAAAAATCCAGATGTAATAATTATGGATTATAATTTGAATAAAGAGGTGAAAGATGCAGCTTCTGGATTAGAAATTTTAGAAATTGTGAAAAAATCGAATCCTGATGTGCATGTGATTATGATGAGTAGTCAGGAACGATACAGCATCGCATTGCAGAGTATTCAAAAAGGAGCCGAGCAATACATCATTAAAGACGCCGATGCTTTTGAGAAAATCAGTAAGATGGTAAATGAATTATAAAATGTTGTTCATTTTTTTGAGCATGTATTTTTTTTCTGATTGGTTTCACTTAGAAATGTTATTGTAGTTTCTTTTCAAGAGAATAAAAGAGTTTTAAAAATGAATCGAATTCATTAACTCATTTTAATTATGGCTTACTGAATAAGTAAACCCTCTTGCGGGATCGCAATTTATTTACCAATTATCTTAAAGAAACAAGGCATATCTAGTTGAGACAAGGCATGCCTTGTCTCAACTAGGATTATCTCTCTATAAATATCACGTCGTCTTAGAGGCAGGTCATACCTGCCTCTAAGACGACGTGATCTAAAAGTTAATGGATTAATTTAAATAATATCCCTATAAAATATAAAATATAAAGTATGATGTATGGAATTATTTTAAATTAGGTTAATTTGATTGCATGTGTGTACCTGAAAGTAATATCTAAGTAATAATAAATTAAATTCTTACTACTTATTAAGTAAGCACTAATTAATAGGACACCCCTATCATAAAAAAATCGATGTTCACTTTTAAAGTGAGCATCGATTCATGTGTGTAATTTATTCTATTAATTTTTGATTATTTTTTTAAGTACAGTTTCTTTATCTAGTTTCTTGGTGCAAAAGAACCAGTCATGGCAATGCGTATTTTCATCTTGATTATCCATTCTTTCCTTAGCAACACCACATGATCCCGCTGTTGGAACGATGACGTCATCTCCTGGTCTCCAGTCGGCAGGTGTAGCTATTGAAAATTCATCAGCAGTTTGAAGTGCAATAATTACTCTGTACAATTCATCAAAATTTCGACCTAAACTTAGCGGATAATAAATGATGGTTCTAATGATACCTTTAGGGTCTATAACAAAAACGGCTCGAACTGCTTTTGTGCTGCTTTCACCAGGCATCATCATTCCGTATTTAGTTGCCACCTCCATGGTAATATCTTCAATTAAAGGAAATGTGACTTCAACATTCTTCATTCCTTTATATTCAATCTTTTCTTTGATGGTTCTAAGCCAAGCAATGTGACTATAAAGTCCATCAACAGACAAACCAACCAACTTACAATTGGCATCATTAAATTTCTTTTCTAAGGTTGCGAACGTCATGAACTCAGATGTGCAAACAGGTGTAAAGTCGGCGGGGTGACTAAATAAGATCACCCAACTTCCTTTATAGTCAGCCGGGAAATTTATATCTCCTTGTGTTGTTACGGCTTTAAAAGAAGGAGCCTTGTCTCCAATTCTGGGCATAGCGGTTACGGGTTGTATTTTAATTTCTTGATTTTCCATATTCTTTTTATTTGTTTTACAAAAGTAGTTTTGTCAATTCATTAAATCAGTAACAATAGTTACATTTGGGAATCGTTATGGAGATGTTGACTCGAATGACATATAACACACTCAACACCACATTATGATTATCATCATGAAAACACAAAATATGAAAAGTAAAAATCATTCTTCAAGACTAAAATTTATTTTCCATTTTATTTCTCTATTCTTTTTAATGAATTTTCTGGGCAGTTGTGGTTCGGCTGAAGTAAAATCAGACGAAGCAAAAAAATTAGTAGAGACACTTCTCACGGATTTGAAAAACGAAAACTACGATCGCGTGAATGATTATTTCACATCCAGCTTTAATCAAAGCGAAAGCATGGAAGTGAAAGTGCAAAAATTTATTCGCTTACTAGACACCACGGGTCCCATTCAATCCTTCGAATTTATAAGCGAAGAAAAAAAGTATGATGAAGAATCAGGGTGCAATCAACTAAAATTACTTTACAAAGTAAAATGTAGTCGAACCAATTTAAAAGAAACTTTTATTGTAGTAAGTGACGAAGGCAAATTGGGAATTATTTTTTACAATGTGGAGAATTTGGAGGAGTAGATGAATTACTAATTTTGCTTCACACTATTATTTTCATCACTGTTTTACAATTTTTTTTACCAGTACAAATTCGTTATTAGTAATTATTAATGTATATATATTACTTGGAAGAGATTTAAGACAATCAATTTGTATCGATTCTGCGTTCGAAATTGTTTGGGTAGCGACAATACTTCCCAAGGAGTTTATAAAAGTTAAATTATATTCTTTGTTAGATTCTAATCCGTCTAAATGAAAATAATCGGCGAATGGATTTGGGTAAACCGCAATGCCCTTTTCCATATTATTCGAATTTTCTGAAACTGCATTTGGGATGCATTGATCAAAGCGATTTAAAACGAGCGATTGAATACTAAACTGTGGCTGGCTCAATAATATCGTGGTACTGTCTATTGTGACTATATTTATACTTGGCATCATTTGAAATGAATAAGGAGAAGATGTAAAAGCAACGGGATTTATATAGCATCCAACACCTGAAAAGTCGCATTTTGAAATCAACATTTCTTGATCGCTACTTAATGTGTATTGAGTCAGTCCAACAACATATAAATCATTGTTTATAACAGAAGCCGATTGATTATTGATTTGTAAAAGAGGAAATGTTGGACTATAATAGTTATAATTACTTACCATGTTTCCTGTAGTATCTAAAATAAATATATTTCCCCCCGATAAAAACACAAGTTCAGAAGTTATCGGATTTAAAATAACTTTTGAGACGGGAAACCAATTATTATAATATTTATTGCTGTGTTTTATTTGTAAATTGGAGTCTAAAACACATACAACAAATCCATCGGGAATCCAATTGGGAGAAGTGACATCTTCATATAAAATATTTAAATCTTTGGTAGTTTCATTGTAAATTAGACCGGGCCCTAATGACTCCATAGAGTCTTGAAACTGCCAAAAATTCAATATATTTCCTATTTTATTTATTTCTACTAAGTATGGTTTAGGTAAGAGGGAAATGCTGTCTTCCATATTATAAAGGGATAAAAAGAAACTATTTCTATGTTCATGATAAATATATGAAGCAACACGAGTTTCCCAATTGGGAAACATGCTATATTCTCTATTGAATAATATTTGTCTTGTTGTGATATCAATTGCTATCAGGCTAGGCTCACCATACATGGAAGTATTCATGCTAAATTTATTGCACATTAAATATAGCGTGTCGTTTTCAAAATGTAAAACGCTACCCACCATTCTATAAACAGTATCACTATAAGTTATCGTCCATAAAGTATCAATTTTATTGTCAAGGCAAAGTAAAGTTAATGATAACTTGGTAGGAATTGTATCTGTTGATGTAGTAGAAGTTATTATAAAAGTGGAATCAGTTAAGGTATAAACATTATCGAGTGTACCACTCAAATTCGAATCGTTAAAAATTTTGGTTGAGACTAAATTATACATACTATCCAATTGATAAAGTGTGCCTTTGGGATCACCATTTTGTACACGGGAATTGCCTATAATTATATTTAAGGTATCATTAATATGAAACATTTTGCGACCTACATGATCCTGCCCTAGCAAACCAAACGATGACGTAAAGTAAGATTGTGCATTTATAAGATTAAAGGCACATAAAAGGAATAGAATCAATATCGTTCTTTTCATGATTGAGGAATTAATAATTAAAACAAAGAGAATAGGTGAAAAAATCTGAATACTATTTCCTTTCTTCCATATTTCGTAACCGCTCTTCTAACTCAAAAATATACAAATGTAGTTCTTCAATTTTTTCATGCGCCTTGCTTTCAGATAGTGTTCTTGCTTTCTTTTTTAAATGCATCATGTTATTTCTGTTTGTATTTAACTTAATTAATTTTGCTTCACTCCCTTCAACACTTTTCTATTATTATTTGTTTGAATAATGAAGAAATACATTCCGTCATTCATACTAGCTAAATCTACTTCTATAAAATAATCATTGATTTCGTTGATTTGCTTTATCTTTTTCCCACTCGCATCTAATACTTCTACGGAAACAATGGGATCTTCATTTTTATTTTCGGAGTAGATGCCGGTTGAATTGGTAAAGAGTGTTGGCAAAAGTTTAATATGAGCCGTAGCGTCAACTATTGAGTTGGCAGAAAGATTTGCAAACCTATTTCCACTTCCTCCGCTTGCAGGTGGAGGACAGGGAGGTATTTGCATAAGGGGATCAATTTGAATTTTCACTTCAGCGCCGGCTTCTGCATGAAAGCCGTGATCTAATTTAATATAATCACTGGCGATGAGTTCTAAGTTAGTTCCAGTGGATGCAATGTAAGGGCCAACCAGAGAGGAGACATCTACATTTTCTCCAGCAAATATTTTTGAATTTACGTAGTATGTATTCGGAGCAAGAGCTGTTTCGGTTTTCTTTTGCAAGTAGAGTATACCGCTATTTAATTCATATTTTTCAATGAGTCGACCACCGTAACGATCAATAGCTACTCGATGCAAACCGATGATAGATGTTTTATTGGAGAGTTCTAATGTAGAACCCGGATTAAGAATAAACGCAGCATCAAACACGCTAACACAGGGCTCCAAGGTAAGTTTACTTCCTGCTGCCAAGCGATACAGAGAAGCGTACTTAGCATCATCGGGAATAGATGCGTCGTGAGGGAAATTCGCCACATCCTCGCAACGTAAATCTGTACGCACAGGCACTACTCTAGGATCAATAAATGGCCCGCCATTTATCGCAGTATTGTCGGCCAAAACTTCCGCAGGTGTAGGATAAACACCACGTATAGTTCTGAAAGAATAATGGGATGGGAAATATAAATTTGGGGCTGTAATAGTTACATCGCTGGGGTTGTAAAAGATTCTATCTGATTGGCTTATTTCTGTATTGACGATGTCAATGTTCGAATTAATAGTATAGTTTTGTTTAACACCATACATTGCGTTAAATTGATTTGTTATATTTGGATCGGATTCATACCCGGCAATAACTCTACCCTCACTTTGATATAAAGGAGCTGTAACCAATGTGTAAGGTGGAAGGTAAGCTCTTATATACCCACCGTTATAAAACATCCAATTAGGTAAAGGATACAATGTTATTATTGAAGAAAGATTGCAGTTCGAATTAATAATATCATTATAGTCAAAATAATTTATTGTGCCTGCTCCTGGTAATATAGCGTTTGTTTGAGTTTCGTTGTAAGCATGTGTTGGTGATCTATGTAGGATTCGAGGATTGAAACAAACATCATATTGACTTTCACCACAATTTGCATAGCCATTTGGACAAAATGGATAATATTTCATACGACCTCTGGTATTATCATGTAACCATGAAAATTTAAAGATGGGAGGTGTCGTAGGATTTCCCGCGGAATTTACTTCACAATGTATGCTAACGGTATGCTTTAAAATTGTGTGTGGGAAATAATTGCGATTTGTTGTAAACAATGGATTGTCGATAGCATAAACAAAGGAAGCAAGACTAGAACCCTTAACACCGAATTTAGTGTTAGGAATTATTCTTTTCACATAATCCCAGCTCTTCGTAGAATTATCATAAGGATCATTCGGCATCAATAAATTTCTATTCAAGTTGGGATTATTTGATCCGCAGCCTTGAGCTTCTTTAATACAATCAGGTATAAATGGGAATGAAACGACTTCTATATTGTAAGATACAGCTAGCCCGAACCCAGCACCTTGTTGGGTATAATTATGCCAAAAAAGCCAATCGGATCTCATTAATATTTCATATTCTCCATTGTAAGAAGTGAATGGATTATTTTGAGGATTTACCCAAACAATTGCTCCAACATTCGCAGATGTATTAAGATTTTTAGTAAGATTAGCAGGATAAATGTTGGGTTGAATAAATGAGTATTGATTTAACAGATCTTGACTGTATGTTTGTTTACTCGAAACAACACTAGAAATTAATAAAGAGATTAGTAGAATTTTATGATTCTTCATATTTATAGTTTAATAAATTTCTTATTAATAGTACTATTATCTTCGAAGAGAATATTTATCATGTATAATCCTGTATTTACAAAGTCCAAATTAATATTTAACTCTGTTTCTGCTCTATAAATATCTTGGAAGATTTTGTGTCCAGCAATAGTGTAAACTGAAATTTTTTTCACAGGTTTATTCGTTGTAATTTTAACTGAATTGAAAGTTGGATTTGGATAAATTAATACGTCATTATTATTATTTACAATCTGTGAATTTATAGATGTATTCGGACAAAGGTTTAATTGATTTAAAGTATGGGAATTGAGACTTATGCCGTGAGAATATTCGAAGTCGAATAATGTATCAACTGTTAACGTATCATTTATGAAATTGATAGTGAAATTAATTGACGTTTCAATTAACGGAGCATTGCTACACCCCAAACCATAGTTATCCACTTCAAGAATAGCTATGTCTGCTTTTGAAGTCAAGAATAACCCAGCATTTCCGATAAAAAGTGATTTGTGACCAAGCGAAAAACCATCATAATAAACAATACTAGCTAAAGGATAAGCACTATTTTGAAATGTATAATTAGATCCAGAAATATACCCCGTACTATCAATACTAATGATTTCTGGCCCCCTGCTTATAAGAATGGTTTGCGAAGTATCAATGTATATACTAGAGAAAAAATTAATATCTTGGACCCCATTATATATACGTTTGCAAGTAGTAATATTACTTGAAGTATCTATGATCAAATATACATACCCTGAAACTTGATTTGCGGAAAAGCGTTCAAAGCCTATGAAAGTATTTCCGGTTTTTTTCGAATTAATCAATTGAACATAATCTGTATTTATTGTATCATTTAATGTGTACGAGGAAAGAAGTGTTCCATCAGATTTACATTCTAAAAAAATCGGTTTGACAAAATTGCTTGTCGTATTTATTGTCGATATACCATATATATTAAATGTATTTTTAATGTTATTGGATACTCCATTGATGAAATTAATATTTTGATTTTTATTAAAGCTTTGTGCGAAGATTTTGGAGTTCGTTTTGTGATTATAGATATAGAATAGACCCTTGCGAAATCCATTGGATGAAGTATCTGAAGTTGTTCCTATAAAAAATAGACTATCGCCAGAGGTATGTATTAATTTCAGGAATATATTGTTTGTGGAATCTTTAATATTTGTTGTCCAAATAGTATCACCTTGATAATTCATTTTAATAATTGAGGTGAAGCTATGGTTGTTTGGTATAAATTCCACAGAGGAACTAACTAAAATAATAGTCGAGTCATAAAGTTGACTTAAGCCTTGCGGGAAGTAATTTATTGTACTGTCACCGATTAATTTTGTAAACAAAGGATTGAATAAAGAATCTGTTTTGGTTATTCCAAGTCGCGATAATGAATTAGTGAAAGGTCTTATAAAAGACAAAATGAAAAATTCGTTGTTCTCGTTTTTGATAATATTTGTTCCACTTTCAGCAGCTGTATTATTCGTTAAGCAAACATTCTTATAAGATTGTGCAATTCCGTAAAATGGAATTAAACAAATGACAATTAGTCCAAAGATTAGTGATGAAGTGAGAATTTTCATGATGGTATAATTAAATAATAAAGAAAATAGTATCAGAAAAATATTATTATTTCCCTTCTTCCAATTTTCGTAACCGCTCTTCTAAATCAAAAATATACAAATGCAGCTCTTCAATTTTTTCATACGCCTTGCTCATCAATTCCATCATATTTGCACCCATGTTTTCTAGTTCGCTTGCAGAAGGTACACCGGGAAGATGCTTGTTTTTTGAAACGAAGTTGCGGAGTGAAGTTATGGTTAAGAGTTCGTAGTCACTTTCAAAAACATAATCGGGCCAAGGATTTCCTAAGGAGCAATAGATTTCTTTCGCACCTAGTTTCCCATTAACTAATAAAGTGTAATCAGTTGAGCTTAAAATGGCAGTTGAAGGATCGATACCAATTCCAACAGAAGGTTGGTTGTTTATATTGGCCATTCTAATAATTTCCACTCCTCCGGCACTTATCCCCACATGGTTATCCTTGTCATGAAATATTCCGGTATTAATATCGTTCCACCATGTAAAGGAAGGGGAAGAAGTAGTATTATACCCATTCGAAAGTGTTTGAATAAATGGCACACTAATAATGGGCGTATTGTCAAAAGTAAATAAGGCACTTCCAGCAACATGCAGTTTCTCTAACGGACTATTAAGTCCAATGCCTAATAAACCATCAACAAAAGTGTTTCCACCAATTTCAAGTTGAATGTTTTGAGATATTGTATTTTTTCCAATGCTAACTTTACCATCATTCCAACATTTTATGCTAGTAAGTGCCGAATTAATAGTTGAGTTGGCTGGTCCTGAACCCTCATGACCAAAAACAAAGTTCCCTTGATTATCAAATTCCATGAAGGAAGCAAAGCCAATTTCATTTCTCTTTTTAATACCATTTTGCAAATAAATATTATAGCCAATGAATGGATCAGTACCTATATTATCATCCCAATTCAATCCTAAATAATTACCAAATTGAAAAGAAGATAATGGATTACTATTATTAATTCCAATTTGACCTGATGATTTAATTCTAATTCGTTCTCCCCCAGTTCCATTTGCATTGGTTTTAATAATCAAATCTGCTGAATTATTTGTTCCTAAATAATCAGCCGAGGTTTGTATATTATTATTTCCTCTAGTCTCCCAAGGAACACTCGGAGAACTAATATATAAATTTCCATTTTGATTGCTTTTTACATAATTATCATTATTACTTGCAAGGCTAGAAATACTTATTGTTCCATTTGCAGCAATTCGTAATCTTTCCGAATTTAAGGTCTTAAATAATAAATCTTTATTATCAGTAGTACCTATAAAATGTACACTTGGATCACTCCCTGTATTTCCGAATTGTGTCCAGTCGGAGCGATCAGGTTCGGTCAACTGAAAAAGTTCAGGTCTAAGTTCGCATTGATTTGCATCTGTAATATTTACGACATAATCACCTCTGCCTAAATTGAAACGATCTTGGGTTGTTGGCCCATCTTCCCAGGCATAAGTATAAGGTCCAATACCACCTCCAGCTTGTAATAGAATATGACCATTAAAACAGTTATAACAACTAATATTATATCCATTTGGAAAATTACTTAACAAGAGATCTACATTCATAGGTTCAGGTTCTGTAAGTGTAATTTCAACTATTGCTGTATTTCCTAAAAAATCTTTTGCTATCAATTTGTAATAACCAGCTGCTATTGCTGTAAGATCTTGTGTAGTTGCTCCATTTGTCCATGAATAAGTGTAGGGAGGAGTACCACCCGTTACTGTAGCATCTATGTTTCCATCTCGCGCCCCGAAACAGGAGATATTAAAACCAGTATAATTTCCAGGGGTTAACAACACCTCTAATTCTTGTGCAAAGAGTGCAGTTGTGTTACTCAAAACAGCGATTAGAATTAAAATTTGTAGCTTGTAGCTTGTAGCTTGTAGCTTGTAGCTTGTAGCTTGTAGCTTGTAGCTTGTAGCTTGTAGTTTGTAGCTTGCAGCTTGTGATTAGGTTTTTCATAAAATAGAATATTTAGGTTTTACGAATATATAAATATTATTTAATACGCCAAGGAAAATATTCCTTCTTTATGGATTTCTCTCATATTTACTTGACTTTTTATAAGAATATGGGGAGTGTGAAACGCTTTCAATTTTTGGTGTTTTAGTCTGAAACAAAGCTGTTTTTAGCAGGATTAGAATGGAATTAAGAGATTCTAGAAGTTTGTGATAAATTAACATTCACAATTTTTCCATTCGCCAAATATATGTTGCAACATTCAACAATTATTACTAGATTTCCTCCATATTCCTAAAACCAACTAGTATGTTTCGCTTATTACTCATCTCTGTAGCCTTGTTTATTGCTTCCAATTTACAGGCACAAACCGTTCCTGCAGCACAAGCCATACCGTATACTCAGGACTTCGTTGGACTTTTATCCACGTCTACCACGTATCCAGCAGGATGGCAGGGATGGCAACTGGGAACTACTTCTACTTCGAGTTTCCGTACTACGGCACCCACCGCCAATTCATTGTTATTAGCAAGTAGTACTGCTGCCACAACCACTGGTGGAATCCATAATTATAACGGCAAACTTGGAATTCTTTCATCCGGTACAATTGATGTAGGTTTAGGTTTAGTAGTAAATACAACGGGTAAGGTAAACGTTGTTGTTACTTTTGATGTAGCCACTATTCGAAATCCATATAATGGAAGTACGGAAACTCGCAGAAATAATGTAGAGTTGCAATATCGTGTTGGAAATACTAACGGTACTTTCACCTCACTAACGGGTAGCATCTACGTAAATAACACAACAGCACAAACTTCAGGAATCGTTCCTAGAAATGGAATGCGTTACCAATATTTACTTCCTGTGGCATGCGAGAATCAATCGGATGTTCAATTGAGATGGGTTCAACGCGATTCGGTAGGTGCTGGATCACGTCCTTCGTTTTGCATCGATAATGTAATTGTTTGCCCAGCACCCATCGTGACGGCTACTGTAGGCGGTGCTTGCGTTGGAAATAATGGAAGTATTAGTTTATCAGTTTCAGCTGGCTTACCTCCTTATACTGTTGCTTGGGATACAATTAATCAACAAGGACCTAACTTTGCTGTTACGACGGCAACAAAAAATGCAACGCATCCTTATTTTGGAGTGGGATTCACCTTAGGATATGTGTTAGATGGAATACAAGGAAAGGAATTAAATTTAACGAGAGGTGTTAATTATACATTCAATGGAACTTTTCCTGGTCATCCTTTTCATATTACCACTAGCACTGCTGGAGGAAGTTTTGCAAACGAAGTGTTTTCAGGCGTTACTAATAGTCAACTACAAGGTGGTGCCATGGTTTTTACACCAAATAATGTACATCCTGCTTTGTTATATTATCATTGTGGAGTTCATTTAAACATGGGTTGGCGAATCAATATGAATAATGGTCAAGCTAGTGGAATGTCTATTTCAAATTTAACACCAGGCAAATATACAGCAGCTGTTTCTTCTGCCGATGGATGTATCACTACCATTACATATACGATAGCATCTGGTACGCCAGTTGTTTTAGACGTCACAAGTACTAGTCCATTATGTGAAGGAAGTACATTAAAATTAGCAGCAAGCGGCGCTGATTTTTATAATTGGAATGGACCATTATCATATACTTCTAATTTAGAATCGCCAGAAATTAACAATGTGAATACTAACCAAGCAGGATATTATTCCGTTGTGGGAACATCATTACAGGGTTGTTCCGCTCAAGATTCTGTGCAAGTAATTGTCAATACACGTCCAAAAATTACAACATTTACTCCTTCAAGCGGGGGTGCGTCAACGTTAGTGAATGTAACTGGAAATGATTTTACGAACGTGAATTCAGTGGAGCTAGGAGGTCAATTCGCAACACCTAATGTTTTAAATAGTACAGCACTTGAGTTTAATGTTCCTGCTGGAGCTGCTTCAGGAAATATTATTTTATCCAATACTGACGGTTGCGTAGACACAAGTGCTTCCGTATTTTTAGTGATTAATGTGAGTGAATTGAATTTAAAAATACTTATGGAAGGATTTTATTTGGGTTTAAATCAGATGATAAGCCCCGTTCTAGATCCCATCGTCTAAGATACCATTACAGTTTCTTTATATGATTCAGCAACGGTTACAGGACCTGCGTCATTTGTTACAACAGGTGTAATCGACATCAATGGAAACGGAATATTTACCTTCCCTTCTTCGGTAATCGGTGAACGTTTTTATATTGCGATCCGTCATCGTAACAGTATTGAGACGTGGAGTAAGTATACGCATTTATTTACGACAAGTAATTTGTATAAGTTCACACCTTAAGTTTGATTTTACGCAGTGTAATTTCGGTGGGATTGAATTGACGCCCGCTTTTTTAGCTATTGGCTTCTAGCTTCTAGCTTGCCTGCTCAGGCTTTTGGCTTCAAGATTCACTTAGTCACTAAAGACTTGGGGGCTCAGCATCTATCTTGACCTCTCGTATTCTCGCTAGTTGCCCCTAGTTCAGCCAGCAGCTCATTCAAACCGAAGAGAAATTCTAAAGAACTAAAAATCAATTAGTAAAATAAGTAACATTATCAATCAATCTCGGCCCTTCGGTAAGTACAGCAATACACGCTTGTACTTCTTTGCATTCACTCCAATTTTGAATGGGTTGTAATGTTTCAGGATTTACGATTTCAAAATATTCAACTTTTATAAGTGGACTTTGTTGAATGTATCGAATCACTAATTCTTTAACGGCTTCTACTGTATGAAAAGGGATGAATTCTTGTGCTGAGATCATGCCTTTGTAGATGAGTGGTGCCGCTTTGCGTTGTGAAGGAGTGAGTAGCATATTGCGTGAACTCATCGCTAATCCATCTTCCTCTCTTAATGTATCGCAACCTATAACGTTAACGGGTAGCCGTAGTTGCTTCACCATATTTTTTACAATGGCAAGTTGCTGAAAATCTTTTTTCCCAAAGTACGCATGGTGTGGGTTTACAATTTCAAATAATCGATTTACCACCGTGGCCATTCCTTTAAAATGTCCGGGACGAAATTCGCCTTCCATCACTTTTTCCAATGCTCCAAAATCAATGTCGAGTAATTGTTTCCCGTTCGGATAAATTTCATCTTCCGAGGGTAGAAAAGCATAATCACATCCAGCTAGTTTGAGTAAATGAATATCAGCATCAGGCATGCGAGGATATTTTTCTAGATCCGATGCATTATTAAATTGTGTTGGATTCACAAAGATGCTACAAACAACCACATCATTTTCAGTCGCCGCTTTTGCAATGAGGGATAGATGTCCAGCATGCAATGCGCCCATCGTTGGAACAAATCCAATTTTTTTCCCGTCTAAACGATCAGCATTTAGAGTGGCTTGTAATTCAAGTACAGTGGTGAATGGAATAGGCAAGGTTTGGATTGAATGGGCATCTTACGAATTCCTTCTTTCGATTTAAACAAACTATCTAAAATATGTTTACGTGCACTGATCCCTGTCCAACTCATGATCTCACGTTTTAACATTGCTTTTTTCCAAGCATAGTAAAACCATTTCTCGGTACGATTCACATGCCCTTTGTCGACAAACAATTTTCTGTTTTGCAGTAGAAGACGCGGGATATCAATTTTTACTGGACACACATCTTTACAACTGCCACAAAGTGTACTTGCATGACTCAAATGTTGCATCTCCACATGTTGCAAAGGAAGTGTAACGGCAGCAATGGGAGAGGGGAAATCGCTCACACCAGCAGTATGGTAAATAGGACAAACGGTTTGACAGGCTCCACATTTAATACATGATAAAGCTTGACGCTGTTGATCATGTGCTAATACATCACTACGTCCATTATCGAGAAGAATAATATAAAGTTCTTCTGGTCCATCAAGATCATCGGCTTGCTTGGGTCCACTAATAATATTATTATACGTCGCTAACGTTTGCCCCGTACCGTAAGTACTCAGAAGGGGAAGGAACACATCTAAATCGCTTAATGCAGGAAGCATCTTTTCAATTCCTGCTAAAACAATATGTGTTTTAGGCATGGCTGCAGTAAGCTGTGCATTCCCTTCGTTTTCTAAAATTACTACAGCACCGGGATCTGCAATTAAAAAATTGCATCCTGTGATTCCTACATCCGCGGTTTGAAATGCATCGCGTAAGTGATCACGGATAAATCGAACGATGCCTTGAGCTTCTGCATCAGCAGGCAATCCAAGTTTGTCGTGTAACAGTGATGCAATCTCTTTTGTCGATTTATGCAAAGCAGGCAAAACCATATGCGACCCTGTTTCATCGGCTGCATGAACAATAAAATCACCCGTGTCGGTTTCGGAAAATTGAAAGCCTTCATTTTCTAAAAACGCATTCAAGCCAATTTCAGTAGCTGTATTCGTTTTCGATTTAATAATTTCTTTAGCTCCCGATTTTTTTAAAATTTCTAAGACCGCTTCTAAAGCATCCGTGATATCCTGCGCCCAAATTACTTTACCGCCTGCTTTAATAAAATTTGATTCGAATTCGATTAAGTATTTATCGAGATTTTCAATCGTTTTCCATCGTGTGAAGGCCGCTCGGTTTCGAGCCAATTCCAAATTACTGTATTGACTACTTCCTTTTTCAAACTGAATTTTCTGCAATTTAGATGCCGACCGCGCCCTTTCAGACCATGTATCTCCTTGAATATCAATAATATTTGAGGTAGGGCTTTCCAAAACTAGCGTTGTCATAGATTCATACAAACCTAAAGGAGATCAAGGAGAGAAACAAGGGGTAATTCACACTTTTGAGAAGTTGTCGATAAGCGTATGTGAATAGGATTATCAAAGAGTTAGATGAATTTCTATTTTAGATATAGTTTGATTATTAAAGTCAAGGCTTATGTATTATTTTATTCATTTATTATTTTATATTTTCATACTCTCATGATTCTCAGTACGGTTCTCTTAGCAATTTTTTTATGGTTTTCTTTGCAACTAAGTGAGATTTTCTTATTTTATGGAACAATGGTTGGAAAGATGAAAAGATATTAATAAGGTTTTGAAAATCCAACGCCATTTTTAAAGCAACGATTAGTTGAACCCTTTTGGAAAACATTTTGAATATTATCGGAAATTATCTGACCATTCAAAAGAAAATTTATTTTCCGTTGTCTTGCTAATTAAGCAAAGGAGTTTTGCGCAAGAATTTGATTACGGAGAGATAAAAATTTGATATCGCTCAATGGTTCAATTTACATTTGGTTTAAGGAATTTGTCTTACCTGATTTTCGTACGTTTATTATTTATCCTGGTGTTTATAATCTCCATCAACTGGGTCCTACATCGAGAAACAAGTATGAAGGGATATGTTATCTTTCTTGGCAGCATTTCATTGAAGGGTACGAAAATTCGGAGGATAAAATAAATTTGGGTTTACACGAGTTGGCACACGCTTTAGACTTAAGCCGAATTGTGAAATCGGCAGACCCCCATTTTTATGAATACTTTCTTAAATTTCAAACTGTATCAAGCGATGTCTTTTACGACGTAGGTGAACTGGATCATCATTTTTTACGTAAATATGCTGGTGCAAATGAGCGTGAATTTTTTTCAGTTTGTGTTGAGCATTTCTTCGAGGATCCAGTTGGATTCAAATCCAATCTTCCTAAGATCTATGAGCACTTAGTCTTTTGTTAAAGCAAGACCCTTGCATGTTAGGAAAAGCGGAGCATACAAAGTTGAATTGGAAGGCGAACAATCCCGATCTGCAGTACCATTTACAAATTGATAAAGTAAAGTTTAAAAGTGATTTTCCATGGTGGTATTCTGCTCGAGGAATAATTGTTCCACTTGCAGTCTTTGGTTTTTTTATGGGATTGATTCCTGATTTGGACACCGAGTTATTTCCTTTTTTTTATTATTGCTGGTGGGACTTAAATTTTTATTTATAGATCTAAACGGTATTGATAACGGACAATTATATTTTTATTTATTCACCATTCATTTCAACATGGAGAAAATCATATTTAATTGAGAATATAATTTCCATACAGTATTTCAAAAAGAAGACCCTTGGGGTATTAAAATTTACTAATATGAATTCAGGTCAAGTTGAATCGAAATTATTTAGATTGGGTATGGATCGATCAGAATACAATCGTTTGAAAGAGTCCATGAACAACAAAGACGTTTTAATGACTAGGTAGTATCCCTAAATAAGGGGATTTTTGATTTATTTACTTTTCTAATTTGTTTGTAAAAGCTAAGTTTGATTCAATTATTAGGCGCATTTCCCATTTATTGAATATTGAATCATTGTTATTTAATTTTAATCTTTTGTAAAATGATAGGACAAGTACAAAGAGATAAACTTACATTCGAGGGAGTCTATACATTAGAGAACCCTCAAGCGGTTCTAGTTTTAAAGGAAATGGGAGACGAGTTTTTTGGTTATGTTTCAGATGGACAGCAGGTCTACAAAGTAATTGGAGAAATGAATTTGGATTATCTTCGGTTAACTATGGCAGAAGGACCGGATAGAGCTATCAATTTTCTTGCTATCGATGAAAACGGAAATTTAATGTTGACGGATGAAAAATTAAATGTAGTTTACTTTACAAGATCCACCGATTCTGTCGATGAGTTAATTTCTTCCATCGAAAAGCAAAGAACTTTAGAAAAGGAAACAAGGAAATTAGGAAGTGTAAGCCAACAAAAAACTTCGTCCAAAGGAAATTATTTTGGACAGTATGCCAATAAAAAATTCTTGCATATTTACGAAGGAAACGGAAATTCGGAAAGGTGGGCCTATTATCTTTATGAAAATGGAGGATTCTATTTTAGAAGTAGTGAATCGGGCTTAAGTAATTTTAATTATTCCGATTTTAGTTTGATCTCTTCCGACCTAGATGCCGGTCAATGGAAAATAGAAATGAAAGACGACAATGAGTTTTTAGTCTTGACATGGAATTCAGGACAGCAAGTCTCTTTACAAATTCAAAAGGAAGAATTTGGGTATTTACTAAATGGGGTGAAATATTTTTTAGTGAGCCATGAAGAATATGAATAGTTCAATTATTTCCCTAATGAAGAAATCTTGAAAAAAGATTACACATTAAGGTTTATTTCCATTACTAAATCTTCCGACTCTACCAATGTCCCCTCTGATAAAATAATATTTTGAATTTTAATATCAGAGGATGCCGTAATGGTTGTTTCCATTTTCATCGCTTCAATGGTAAAGAGAGGTGTGTTCTTTTTCACATCTTGTCCCGTCTTCACAAAGATTTTGCTCAGCAACCCTTGAAGGGGAGTGCCAATCTGTTTTTCTCCACTGGCTTTTGCATGACTTACTTTTTGTACGTTCGCTTTTTTATCTAGTACTTCAATAGAGCGGGTTTGACCATTGAGTCGAAAGTAAACAATTCGTTTGCCTTTTTCATCCACATCACTTACATAGAGAAGTCGAATCAGGATCTTTTTACCTTTTCCAATTTCTACCATGATCTCCTCATTGGTCTTCATCCCAAAGAAGAAAATTGGAGTAGGAAGTTTACTTACATCACCATATTCTTTTACGAAGAGTAGATAGTCTTCAAATACTTTCGGATAAAATTGCCAACTTAGAAAATCAAGAAAAGATAAATGCATTCCAAATTTTTCTTTGAAATTATTATATGCAACATCTAATTCAATAGGTAGCAAGTGGGCATTTGGTAAATCAGTATATGGAATTTCATTTTTCAAAACAATTTTTTGTAACTCCTTGGGAAATCCGCCGGGTGCTTGTCCAATATCGCCCTTAAAGAAACTTTTCACGCTTGAAGGAAAACTGATGGAATCACCTTTCGTAAAGACATCTTCTTTGGATAAGTTATTACTCACCATAAAGAGTGCCATATCACCTACCACTTTCGAGCTCGGTGTAACTTTTACAATATCACCAAAAAGTTGATTGACGTCAGCATAAGCTTGTTTTATTTCTTCCATTTTGTCGCCTAGTCCGAGTGAAATCGCTTGTGGTCGAAGGTTAGAATATTGTCCACCTGGAATTTCATGATCATACACTTCTGCAGTTCCCGCCATCAATCCACTTTCGAATGGATAGTAATAATCGCGCACACGTTCCCAATAATTACTATGTTGGTTGAGATGTGTTACATCATGATCAACTTCATGTTTAGTGTTTCGAAGTGCCTCTACAATACTATTAAAGTTGGGTTGTGAGGTAAGTCCACTCATGGAAGAAAGGGCAACATCCACAACATCCACACCCGCTTCAATCGCTTTCAAATAAGTAGCGGCTTGGATGGATGATGTATCGTGCGTGTGAAGATGGATGGGCAACGAAACTGATTTCTTTAATTCTTCAATCAATAGCGTTGCCGAATACGGTTTAAGTAATCCTGCCATATCTTTTATGCAAAGTATATGCGCGCCTTTGTCTTCTAAGTCTTTTGCTAAATCTAGATAATAGTTTAAATTATATTTTGATTTCTTCGGATCTAAAATATCTCCAGTATAACTGATGCAAGCTTCAGCAATTCCTCCTGTGCGTTCTCTTACTGCGTTGATGCTTACTTCCATCGATTTGGTCCAATTTAATGAATCGAAAATTCGAAATATATCCACACCATTTTTCCAACTCTGCTCGATAAAACTTTCTACTAAATTATTGGGATAGGCAGAATAACCAATTGCATTATTGCCTCGAATCAACATCTGCAAACAAATATTGGGAATTGCTTCTCTTAGTAATTGTAATCTTTTCCAAGGACATTCATGCAGGAATCGCAAGGCTACATCAAAAGTAGCGCCGCCCCACACTTCCATGCTGAAGGTTTGAGGATGATGCAAGGCAAAGTTGCGTGCTACTTGTAAGAAATCAGTTGTACGAACCCTGGTTGCCAGTAACGATTGATGCGCATCACGGTAAGTGGTGTCGGTGAACTTAACTTTCTTTTCGGAAGAAAGCCATTGTGCAAATTTTTCTGGACCCATATCATCCAGCTTTTGTTTCGTTCCAGCTCGTGGAGGTCCGGTAATTTTTGATGTGGGTAATCGTGGAAGATCGAAAATACGCGATGGATCCATCTTCGTCACATCGGGATTCCCATTCACAATAACGTTGGCGACATACCGAAGTACACGGGTACCGCTATCTTGCTTTTTTCGAAAGTTAAAAAGTTCAGGATATTTTTCGATGAACTTCACCGTTGCTTCTCCACTTTGAAATACTGGATGATTAATTACATTTTCTAAAAAGGGAATGTTAGTCTTTACTCCTCGAATCCGAAATTCAGTTAAGGTTCGATGCATTCTTCGACTTGCTCCAGCCAACGTTCTACCCTGTGCAGTAATCTTCACCAACATCGAATCAAAGAATGGAGAAACTTTTACTCCCTGATAGGAACTCCCTTCATCGATGCGGATACTATTTCCTCCTGCATTTCGATAGGCGATGATGGTTCCATAGTCGGGTTTAAAATCATTCTCTGGATCTTCTGTTGTGATTCGACATTGTATCGCAAATCCTCGACATTGAATGTCGGCTTGAGAATAAATCTCAATCATAGGTGAATTCAACGCAGCTCCATCGGCAATATGAATTTGTGCGCACACAATATCGTAACCCGTTACTTGTTCTGTCACGGTATGCTCCACTTGAATGCGTGGATTCACTTCTATGAAATAAATGTTCTCGTCGGAGTCTACTAAAAATTCAACCGTACCTGCATTGTCATACTTTACATAATGGGTGATGGCCAATGCATATTCATATAATTTATCTTTAGTAGATTGTTTCAAGCTAGGTGCAGGTGCAATCTCTACTACTTTTTGAAATCTGCGTTGTACAGAACAATCACGTTCGTATAAATGTACAATGTTTCCGAAATGGTCACCTAAAATTTGTACTTCAATATGTTTCGGATCTTCAATAAATTTTTCAATGAAGATGGTATCATCTCCAAAAGCATTGCCTGCTTCCCTGCGTGCTTCATCAAATGCTTTTTCTAATTCCTCTTCTTTGCGAATTACGCGCATGCCGCGACCCCCACCTCCAGCACTTGCTTTCAATATAACGGGGAAGCCTATCCGTAAAGATTCGGATTTAGCATCTTTTAGGGAGGTTAGTGGAATTTGATTATCTTCAATAACGGGTACTCCCGCTTTTTTAGCTACCAATTTACTGGCGACTTTATCTCCCAATTGTTCCATCGCTTCAGGCGAAGGTCCTACGAAAATAATTCCTTCTTCACGGCAACGACGTGCAAAGGTTACATTCTCCGACAAAAATCCATAGCCAGGATGGATGGCATGCACATGATTTTCCTTTGCAACGGCAATAATCTTTTCAATATCGAGGTAGGGTTTTAAAGGGTCCGTATCCTTTCCTATCTGGTATGCCTCGTCCGCTTTGTATCGATGTAACGAATAGCGATCTTCATAGGTGTAAATGGCAACTGTACGGATGCCTAACTCAGCAGCGGCGCGAAGTGCCCGAATAGCTATTTCACCTCTATTTGCGACCAGTAGTTTATGAATGCGTTGCATAGTATTTTTTCAAGTTTTTCTTATACGTGGAGCAGGGTAATTCGTTACAGTATATTTCACCTTATCAGCGAAGTTTTAAACTCTATAAAAATCAAGGAGAGTTAAGATACTTTTTTCTTCTTGCGGAGGGCTGGCAAGGCGCAACTGATTTCAAACTTATTGTTTGCCAAATGTAATAATTTATATAGTGAAGGCAGCCCTCATCCAGTCGTCATAAACACTTCACCTTTGATTCATGCTCATATCCCCACCTTTGTCATGTTCTCATTATACCAATTACATGTATATTTTAGTTCAAAGCTGCGACGTATTTTTTTGCCAAGACGATTTAAAAAAATCGTTGCATAGCCTTAGTCTACGGAACTATTTTTTTAAGAAGTATTGGTGAAAAAGGACTAGCAGATAGGACTAAAATATACTTGTATTTGGTATTTGTATATTTATTTAGATATTTTCCATCAATAGGGTTGTTGATTGGTTAGGTTAGAAGGTCTTCGGTTTCGGAGGCCTTCTTTTTTGGCCTCGAGTTCCCTCGGCCAAACACATCGAGTTCCCTCGGCCAACACATCGAGTTCCCTCGGCCAACACATCGAGTTCCCTCGGCCAACACATCGAATTCCCTCGGCCAACACATCGAGTTCCCTCGGCCAACACATCGAGTTCATTCAGACAAAACTTCGAGTTTTTCTGTTATTATTTAGAGTTTCTGAGACTTTGTTAGATGGAAGTTCGAAGTAAAAAATCTATATTTTTTGAGCTAAAGTTCACACATTATTGAGTCTTAAAAGTGGAAGTGATTTTAATTGTAAATAAGTACGGTACAAAAAAAGGGACCAAACACCTTGTGATATTCACAATGCATTCAGCCCCTTTTATCTAATCAATCGTACTCTAATTCCAACTCTAAAGAACTATGTAACTTATTCTTTAACGAATTCCTTTCACGTGATATTGTTGTAGGGCGTACTTCAAAGAAAGTACCGATATAGATTGGGCTGTTTTTCGGATAAAACGGGTGTGCACCTAATTTTATAGTTCCCAATTAAAAATTATTGATCAGTTAACCAATTAGTTGTGTGAAATAATATGCCCAATTGTCCAATACATAAGAATCTGATGTATATTTGCGTTATGATAATACTATTTACGACATGATTTACTCCTCTGAACTCATAAAAGGCACATTAAAAACCATCATCTTAAAATTGTTGAAAGACAATAAACGAATGTATGGTTATGAAATTACACAACGTGTGAAAGAATTAACCAATGATAGAATTCAATTAACAGAAGGAGCATTGTATCCTTCTTTGCATGCGTTGGAAGCGGATGGTGTATTAACCACCGAAACGGAGTACATTGGTAAACGTGTACGAAAATATTATTCCTTGAGTCCGAAAGGTAAAAGTTTAACGAAGGAAAAAATTTCGGAGTTCGCCGATTTCATGAACACCATGAAATTTCTATTGGATATCAAAACAGATATTGCATAAATGTATTGCCTCAACGAAAAGCAAATTGATTTTATACTCGACGACATTAGACGTAATGGCGTGGAGCTGGAGGACCTGCAGTCAAATCTCCTGGATCATATTTGTTGCATCATTGAGAATGAACTCGAAGAAAACGGAGACTTCGAGCAATTTTATTTCTCTACCATAAAAAAATTCTACAAGAAGGAGTTAAGAGAAATTGAAGAGGAAACCATCTCTCTGCTTACATTCAAAAATTATTACGTCATGAAAAAAACAATGTTAGTGAGCGGAGTTGTAGCAGCCTCCTTTCTCACCTTAGGAATTATATTAAAGTTCTTGCATATGCCCGGAGCAGCGGTAGGAATTGTATTGGGAATTGGGTTGATGAGTTTTGTATTTCTTCCCCTTTTATTTTTGTTGAAAATAAAAGAACAGAAGGAAACGAAGAACAAAGTACTCATCGGATTAGGAACCTTCGCGGGAATATTAATGACACTCGGAATTCTATTCAAAATTATGTTTTGGCCAGGCGCCAATATGATGGCACTAACGTCCTTGCTCATTTTATTATTTGTATTTCTACCTGTATATTTCTTTACCGGGTTCAGAAATCCGGAGACAAAAGTGAATACTGTGGTATCATCCATTCTTATTTTAACAGGATGCGGATTGTTTCTCACTTTAGTACGATCTCCTGCGGGAAGTAAGTTAATGGGAATTCAAATGACTAAGGATTATTTAATCAATGAAAAGATATTGGAAAATGAAAAGCGCTTGTTGATGCAATCGGCAGCCGTCAATTCAATGGTATTGCAAAACAATCCTGAAGTAAATAATCTTAATCAACTTTGTGAAGACATCAAACAAAAAATTGTTTTTTTTGAAGTAGGAACCAATACCATTGGTGAAGATTTCGAAAGCAAGGATATTTGGTTAGGAGATGGTCGTGTCGACAAATACATGAACGAAGACCAAGGCATGCAGCAAAAAATTACTGCACTACGCGATTATGTAAAAAACTACAATGCCAATTATGTAGCAAAGGCGGGTGGGAAGCTGATGCCGTTGCACTCCAATGTAATTGACATGTATCAACTCCGCAGCACCGAAGCCCTCAATGGAATTATACAACTCCAAATGTGCATTTTGCAGAATGAGCGGATGTTGATGGGCCGTTAAGTAGCGAAGAGGATTTTTTTAAATACCATAACGCAGAAATAGATTGCAATTTGTTTCTGCGTTATGGTTTCTGTCTTTCAATGATTACAATTCAATTGCATTATTTTTTTACAAACTTTCTTCTGAGTAACTGATCTCCATTTCTTATTTCTAAAATATAAGTTCCCGCCGCCAGATTTTCAACATCCAGCGTTGTAGTATTTCCAACGTATTCAATATCATTCATAACTAGGTTCCTTCCCTGAACATCATAAACAGTAATCATGGAATTTTTTCCAGCCGAATTAAATTGAAGATTCAATTTGTCTTTGCATGGATTCGGATACAATTGAATTTCTTCCGATGTATTTTCAATGACGGATGTGTTAACTGCTTTCGGAAAATCAACCTTCCATAAAGAAGAAGTTCCTGCATAACCTATTTCTATCACATAAATACTAGTATCCAATAAAACCACATCAACGGGGTGATTGAAATTACTAACGATGCGCGTAGCCGTAAATGAATAGGTTTGGTTGATGGAATCTTTAGTCATTTGTAAAAGTTGAATGTCTTCGGAATGATCATCAAACGGTGAAAGTAATTTGGAGAATCCCGCCAATGTACTATCGCCGCGAGTATAACTTAGCACGAAACCATTTCCGCCGTAAATTCCTCCAAGTGCACTGTCTACATCAAACACTAACCCTAATGGAGAACGATGTGGTGTAAAACTGTAGATAGCTTGATTGATAGCCCCTGCATCGTACGTATTTCCTGTTATACTATCGCGCATATAAGCAGCTCCCGGACCATCATTTCTGCAGGGCAAATCGCAAATTAAATTAGCCGATTTTTGTGGAAAGGTAGGATCATTCATAAATACACCTTGGTTCCATGATCCACTGTTGTGATTGATTAATAAATCGGCTGCTGGATTAAACCATGAATACTGTTGGGGATTATCTGTTCCGCCCATCATCCAAGGAAATCCATAGTGATGTCCTCGTTGAATCCAATTCAATTCGTCTTCGTGATCACGATCGCCTGAATTTTCGGCTCCAAAAAGTTCACCATTTGTATTGTATGCAAAGTCATAAGTATTGCGAATGCCACGTGCATAAACAAGTTGTTGTGCATCTAAAGCGGTGGTGTCATTCGGAATAATGAGTCCTTGAGCTGTTAAAGGAATTTGTAAAACAACTGACGTGATGGCTAAGTTGCGCGTGTTTGGAAAAAGTCCATTATTATCGCGTACTTCACCATGATCACCACGAGAGCCACTACAAAGTAGTAAAGTGTCGTGCGTAGCATTAATTCCCAATCCACTTAAGAAATGATCAAACTGTTGTGCGGTTTCATACGGAACTGTTTCAGCCAACACCGACCAAATTCGAGTGTTGTTTGCTTGCAAAGTTCCTTTCATTATATAGCCAGTCGTGTATGCTGAGTCTACATTATTGTTACCTGAAATATAGATCACCGAATCTTCAATTACCATACCTTGGCATGTTTGCAATCCATGATCGCTAATACTTGAAACTAATAAATCGGGATTCCCAGCAGCCGTTACTTTATAGATATTTCCATCATACGTTAAATAATAGAGAGAACTATCGATGGTGCTATAACATAAGCGCGTAACATTATTTTCAACCAACTTCACTTGTGAAACTTGGATGTCGGGAAATAGGGCAATGGGTGTTTGTGCAGAGGCATTAAACATAAAGAACAAGCTTAATACAAGTAGATAATTTTTCATAATATTTTATTTAAGAAAGAAAGGATTAGAATAAGCTTTATTTTGTATAAATGCAGAATCACTTAAGGTAAGTAAAAATGCTTTTAATTCGCGTTTTTCATCGGTCGTTAATTGCATACCCCCCTGGTGCACATCACGGATTTTGGAATCAATAGTAACACTTTTTTTAATACCTGTACTATAAAATTCGATAACTTCATCTAAAGAGGAGAACCTGCCGTCGTGCATATAGGGCGCAGAGAATGCCAAATTTCTTAACGAAGGAACAATAAATTTTCCATTGTCATTGCTATTGTTGGTGACAGCACCTCTTCCTTTATCTGCAAAACCATCTTTACTTGAAACGGCATCCAATCCATTATTGCTAAAAAATAAATTCGTTCCAAGCACGTCGCCATCGGTAATATGACAGTTTATACAATTGCCTTTTACTTGGTCATTCGCTAACACAAATCCTTTGTATTCCTCTTTTGTAAAATAAGTTTTTCCTGCCAACACTAAATCGTATTTAGATTGATAAGAAAGAAGTGTGCGCAAAAATTGACCAATCGCTTTTGCAACCAATACACTATCTATTTTCTGATTTTCAAATGCAGTGGCAAACTTTTTTTTATAAAATGGATTTCTTTCAAGTTTCAATGCTGCTTCATTCCAATTTAAATTCATCTCCGAAACTTCGCGTACGGGATGAAAAACGAGTTCTTCAATTGTTGCCGCACGCCCATCCCAAAAGAAAGAAGGATACCAAGCTAAATTAAATAATGCCATCGTATTTCTTTTCATCAACACCCCTTCGCGTCCTTTCGAAAATATTTCGGGCGAATTGCTAAATGCAAATTTTTGTTGATGACAGCTTGAGCAGGAAAGAGAACTGTCGGCACTTAAAATAGGATCGTAAAATAAATGTCTACCCAAATTTACTCCCTCCACAGTCACAGGATTATCATTCGCTAGTGGCATTTTTGGAAAATAGGGTAGAAACGGGAAAACATAAGGAGTAGGTTGAAGTCCATCGAACCCCAAAGCAATAGCGATACAAGAAAATAATAAAATGAAACGAAGACTTTTCATTTATTAAAATTAATTTCCGAAGATCAGTGGAATTGTTTCCGATTTAAAATTTGTTTTTATTTTAAGTAAATAATAGCCATCTGCATATTTCTTGCTGTCGAACCAGTATTTAGTTGGAATATTATTCCATCTTTCAACCACCTTCCCTTGCGCATTAATTAACTCCATCACTTCGATAAGATGGTATTCCGATTTCTTTTGCGCTTCAATATTGACGATTCCATTACTTGGATTTGGATAAACCGTTAAATACTCTTTGCGTTCTACCTCTTGTATCGTGTGAATAAAAGTAGGGTGAGAAATAAAATCATCGATGATCCATCCTTCTCTTCCATTATCAATAGAGTCCGATTTAAAAGTAAAGCGTAAAGAAATAGTATCTGGTAATTGTGACATCCACGACACATCAAAACAAAGCCAAACATTTCTCCACAGCGTATCTCTTCCACTGAAGGCAAATTCTCCATTATCCAACGTATCTTGACTGGCAGTTAAAAATCCGTAGAAACTATAGACTAGCGGATTATTAAAAACATTTTGCCAAGTTAATCCATCGTCAGTAGTGAATTCAATAATACCGCCATCATGATCGGCGTCCATATCTAATTTTTGAAGCCATTGTAGAGCGTAAACGCCACCCCAGCCTAGACTATTCTCAATTTTAATATGGAACGAGGATACATTATTGCTAGGATAATTATTTACAGTATCCGTTACCATGGCATTGGGTTGACTCGCCGCTGCATTAAAAATTATTTTCTGTGGTGGCCCAATTTGCCAAATTGTAGTACTGCTTGTGTCTATATCCACATTCACGGAGTTAGAATAAACAGTATCGGCCCCATCAAAATATTGAAATTGAAATTGAGCTTGTAATGTAGAAGCAATAAAGATAGAGAGGATGGTGAGGTAAAATTTATTCATGGGTTTATAGTTAACTAAAATCAACACTGATACGATAAAGTTAAAATAAATCTCGCTTCAATTTACTTTTTATAAAGATTGACAAAAATTTGACAATTGCATCAACATGGATTTCTAGAATGCTGGAAGGAGTAGCCCTAAAACAGTGGGATTGAACCCATCATTAAAACATCTGATTTTGGATAAAATTTGTTTCCCACTCATTTGCAATAAATTTGAATACTTGCATTTCCTGTTTTGTGCTTTTTGTCTACCTTTGCGACCTCAATAACCCATAGGCACGCCTATCATGTTGAAATACAAACGTTTAGCTCTACTATCAATCCTGACATTTGCCATGTTCACGCTGATCTTCTCGATCAATGTGGCTCAGGATTCTTCTCATAATCAATTACCTCAAACTGAAACAGTTAGTGTTGACGAGCATGCTCATGGCGATGCTGCAACTACTGCTGATCATTCAGAATCAGGTGCGGGAGAAGGTCATGCTGCAGAAAAATTAAATGCAGGAAAAATAATTATGGAGCACGTTGCCGACGCTCATGGCTGGCATTTGTGGGGTCATACTGAAATTCCACTTCCTATAATCCTTTATTCTTCGGATCGCGGAATGGCAATGTTTAGCAGTGCGCGTTTTGAACATGGACATAAAACCTACAATGGGTATATGTTACAAGGTCAAAAAGTAGTTGCCGTAAATGAAATGGGTGAAATGGATGCACATCATGCCACTGTTAATGACGCAGTAACTGCAAATATTTTTGATATCTCTATTACAAAGAATGTAGCATCTATTTTTATTTGCTGCGGATTAATGCTTTTAATTTTTACGAATATCGCAAGTGCTTATACTCGCAAACGTAAAGGTCTTGCTCCAACAGGATTGCAAAATGCAATGGAGCCTATCATCATGTTTGTTAGAGATGATTTAATTAAGCCGAGTATCGGACACAAGTACGAAAAATATTTACCTTACCTATTAACCGTATTCTTCTTTATTTGGATTGCGAACTTAATGGGATTGATTCCTGTGTTTCCGTTTGGTGCGAACTTAACAGGAAGCATTAGCATAGCATTAACCTTAGCTGTATTTACTTTTGTAATTGTAACGGTAAATGCAAACAAGAATTATTGGGAACACGTATTCATGATGCCCGGTGTGCCGAAAGGAGTGTTAGTATTGTTAACACCGATTGAAATTCTAGGAGTGTTTTTACGTCCGTTCGTATTGATGATTCGACTTTTTGCGAATATCACGGCCGGACATATTATCGCCTTAGCATTCTTTAGTTTGATTTTTATCTTCGGACAAAACGGAATGGGAGTTGGTTTAGCCGTGTCGCCATTGACATTGGTCTTCACAGTTTTCATGACAGTATTAGAATTATTAGTTGCCTTCTTACAAGCTTATGTATTCACCATGTTAAGTGCTGTGTACATTGGAGCTGCTATAGAAGAACATCATCATTAATCGAAAATTTATTACTTACCTTAAATACAAATTACAATGTTATCAAACATCTTACTTCAAGCAGCTGCCGAGAACATCGGAATGGGCTATGGTCTTGCTGCAGTTGGAGCTGGTCTTGCTGCAATCGGTGCTGGAATCGGTATCGGTCGTATCGGTGGATCTGCACTTGAATCAATCGCTCGTCAACCAGAAGCTTCTGGCGACATCCGCGGAAACATGATTCTTGCTGCTGCCCTTGTTGAAGGAGCTGCCTTCTTCGCGATGGTTATCGGCCTTCTTGCAATCCTTACTAAATAAGCGATTGTAAAAAACTAAAAACCGGCAGAACGACGCTTGGTCGGGTGCCGGTTTTCATTCAACAATTATTACTCACTATAAAGAGGGAAACCGAAACGTTACTGCTTCGGTCTCAACCTTCACAGTACAAAGTAATTCCTACACACTATGGAACTCGTAAAACCCGAATTCGGCCTCATCTTCTGGATGAGTATTTCATTTCTGATTGTAGTGTTCTTAATGCGCAAGTTTGCATGGGGACCTATTCTTAGTTCATTGAAAGAGCGTGAAACTTCTATTTCAGATGCATTGAATGCAGCGAAGAAAGCGAAGGAAGAAGTAGCGAACATGACTGCTGAGAATGAGCGTATCTTACAAGAAGCGCGCAACGAGCGTGATGTTCTTTTACGTGAAGCTCGTGAAACAAAGGATCAGATCATCAACGAATCTCGTGCTAAAGCACAAGTGGAAGGCGATCGATTGATCACGTTGGCGCGTGAAGCTATCACCAATGAGAAAATGGCGGCGATCACGGATTTGAAAAATCAAGTGGCGTATTTGTCGATTGAAATTGCAGAGAAAATGATTCGTCAAAAACTCAGCAACGACGAACAACAAAAAGCACTTGTTCAAGAAATGTTGAAAGACGTTAAGATGAATTAATGAATGACTTGTTTTGCATCTATTGATTAATTCAAGAGAGAACAAAGCAAGTAATCAGGAATAAAAATAAAATGATAGAATCAAAAGTAGCCCGCCGTTATGCCAAGTCCCTCTTCGGATTGGCCCTCGAGCGTAATGTTGCCGAGGTGATCTATAAGGACATGGAATTGTTGCATGCAACATGTGCAGCAAGCCGTGAATTGGTAGCCTTGCTTCGAAATCCAATTGTTCAAAGTGATAAGAAGGCGGCTATCATTAAAGCTTTATTTGGCACGAAAGTAAATGAGCTTACCAACTCTTTCATGAACATTGTGATCGACAAAAACCGATCAAGTGACTTGAATGGTATTGCGGGTGCTTTTATCCAGTTTTATAAAGATTACAAAGGAATTGTTACAGCACATATTGCGACACCTGTTGTTTTGGATCCTGCAATGCGTGAAACGATTTTGAATTTAGTGAAGAAATCAAAAGGTGATAAAGTAGAGTTGATCGAAGAAGTAGATCCTAGCTTAATTGGTGGATTTGTTTTGACAGTAGGTGATGAACAACATGACACCAGCATCAGCAGAAAGATTACTATGTTGAAGCGTGAGTACAATATTAACTTGTACGTAAAAGACTATTAAAAAATTAAAAATCGAATGACGTTCTATGGATGTCATTCTTCATTGAAATAATTTAACAAACATTAATAATAAAAAATTACAATGGTAGACGTAAGACCCGACGAAGTTTCAGCGATACTCCGCCAACAATTGGCTGGTTTTAAAACCGTAGCTGAACTGGAAGAAGTTGGTACCGTACTTCAAGTAGGTGATGGTATTGCTCGTATTTACGGACTCACGAAGGTGCAATCCGGTGAGTTGATCGAGTTTGAAAACGGACTTAAAGGAATCGTTTTGAATTTGGAAGAAGATAATATCGGAGTGGTAACACTTGGATCTTCGAACTCGATTAAGGAAGGTGATATGGTAAAGCGTACCGGAAACATTGCATCCATCAACGTGGGTGAAGGAATGTTAGGACGTGTTATCAATACACTTGGTACACCTATCGATGGAAAAGGCCCTATTCAAGGTGAACTTTTTGAAATGCCTTTGGAGCGTAAAGCACCTGGAGTAATTTTCCGTCAACCGGTAACGGAACCATTGCAAACAGGAATCAAAGCAATTGATGCTATGATTCCAATCGGACGTGGTCAGCGTGAGTTGATCATCGGCGATCGTCAAACTGGTAAAACAGCGGTGGCGTTGGATGCAATCATCAACCAAAAAGAATTTTACGATAAAGGGGAGCCTGTATATTGTATCTACGTTGCTGTAGGACAAAAAGGATCTACGATCGCAAACGTTGTAAAAACATTAGAAGAGCGTGGCGCCATGCCATACACGGTAGTGGTTGCTGCAACAGCTTCTGATTCTGCACCGATGCAATTCTACGCGCCAATGGCGGGTGCATCAGTAGGAGAATTTTTCCGTGATACTGGTCGTCCAGCATTGGTTGTTTATGATGATTTATCAAAGCAAGCAGTAGCTTACCGTGAGGTATCTTTATTATTACGTCGTCCTCCAGGTCGTGAGGCTTACCCAGGAGACGTATTCTATTTACACAGTCGTTTGTTAGAGCGTGCTGCGAAAGTGATTAAGTCTGACAGCATCGCTGCACAGATGAATGATCTTCCAGAATCGTTGAAATCGAAAGTAAAAGGCGGTGGATCATTAACTGCACTTCCGATCATCGAAACACAAGCGGGTGACGTATCGGCATACATTCCTACGAATGTAATTTCAATCACCGACGGACAAATTTTCTTAGAAGCGAACTTATTCAACGCTGGAGTACGTCCTGCAATTAACGTGGGTATTTCGGTATCTCGTGTAGGAGGTAATGCACAGATTAAGTCGATGAAAAAAGTGGCTGGTACATTGAAATTAGATCAAGCACAATACCGCGAGTTAGAAGCATTCTCGAAGTTCGGTTCCGATTTAGATGCTGCTACCAAAGCAGTAATCGACAAAGGATCCCGTAACGTAGAAATTTTGAAGCAAGGTCAATATTCTCCTTTCCGTGTAGAAGAGCAAGTAGCGATTATCTATTGCGGATCAAAAGGTCTTCTCCAAGCCGTACCCGTTAGAAAAATCAGAGATTTCGAAGCTGACTTCTTAAACTTACTTCGCTCACAACATAAAAATGTGTTGGATCAATTAGCGAAAGGTGTGATTAACGATGAAGTGACGGGTGAGTTGGAGAGAGTAGCGAAAGATTTAACTAAGAAATATTCTGCGTAAGGATAATTCAGAATTCTGATCCCGATAGCTATCGGGACTGAATTCATAATTAAAAAAGATGGCAAATTTAAAAGAGGTTCGAAATAGAATTGTTTCCGTAAATAGTACCCAGCAAATCACGAAAGCGATGAAGATGGTGAGTGCGGCAAAATTACGTCGTGCACAGAATGCCATTCAAGCGTTACGTCCTTATGCAAATAAGTTAGGTTCTATTTTAGCGAATCTTTCTTCTTCCATGGAAGAGGGCGAGGGTGGAAACTTTGCTAAAGTTCGTCCGGTAGAGAAAGTACTGATCGTTGCGGTTTCATCGAATCGCGGATTAGCGGGTGCGTTTAACACGAATATTATGCGTGCTATTAATTCATTGTTGGCAAATGAGTATAATGCACAAATGAAAGCGGGTAACGTAAATATTTTGTGCATTGGGAAAAAGGCTTCTGATTTTTATTCGAAAAATCTGAATGTGTATCTCGGTAATCATAATGAAATTTATGCGGATCTTACTTTTATTAATGCATCAAAGATTGCAGAAAAGATCATGAGTGATTTTGCAGCTGCAAAGTATGATCGTGTTATTGTGGTTTATAATCAGTTTAAGAATGCGGCCGTTCAATATGTAATTAACGAACAGTTGTTACCGTTGATACCTCCTCCTGTAACTGAAAATACAAAGAAGAACGATTATATTTATGAGCCATCGCAAGGTGAAATTGTTTTGGAATTGATTCCGAAATCGGTGAAGACTCAATTATTCAAAGCCTTGTTGGATTCTCATGCTTCCGAACACGGTGCACGCATGACCGCAATGAACAAAGCAACGGATAATGCAGGGGAGATGTTAAAAGAACTTCGCTTAACTTACAACAAAGCACGTCAAGCTTCTATCACCAACGAAATCTTAGAGATCGTTGCAGGAGCAGAAGCGCTGAACGGATAAGAATAAAATAAATTTTAAGAAAAGCCGATTCTGAAAAGAGTCGGCTTTTTTGCTGGCGTTTTTTTTATTTTCACCAGGATGATCATGTAAAAGTTGAATGTGTGAATGCCTTCAATTTGATGTCGAATTCCTTCAATTTGGGGCTTCATCAAGGAAAATCGGAAAGAAATCTAGGAATTCAGCCTGTTGGCCAAAATGTACTTTGCCGGTTTCTTATATATTATTATATTGCAATCTGAAATCAAATGGAATGAGAAAAATAGGATTCATAAGCGCTCTCTTTTTATTGATGAATATAGGCGCATTTTCTCAGGGGATTTGGACACAAAAACCTTCCATTGGTCATTCAGATTATGTTGAGCGGACTCTTGCCACTGGATTTGAAATTAATGGACAAGGATACATTGCCGGAGGAAATGGAGTAGGTCGCCAAAATTTTACCAATTCATTAAATGATGTGTATCGATTTACCCCTGCTGGGAATGCATGGAATCGAGTGGCCGATTGTGGTCTTAGTGGAAGAACCGGCCCCGTCTCTTTTTCAGTGAATGGAAAAGGGTATGTAGGGATGGGCTATATTCAAGCCAATAGCAGTACCAACGTATACCTTAAAGATCTTTGGGAGTATAATCCACTAACCAATGCATGGACTCAAAAGGCCGACATGGGCTCTTCAGGCCGTCATAGTCCATTTTCTTTTGTGATAGGTAACTATGGATTTGTTGGTTGTGGAAGTTCAAATAATGCTCCCTTAGTTCGATTTGATTTTTGGAGATATGATCCATCAACAAATACATGGTTGCAAAAAGCATCACTTACTAGCACGCACGCACGCTATGGAGCGGTTGGTTTTAGCATTGGCGCGACAGGTTATGCGACCTGTGGATATAAAATTGCCTTGAGCGGACCATCAAAAGATTTGATGGAATACGATACTACCGCGAATGTATGGACTATAAAAGCATCGCTTCCTGTTTCTGCTCCTGCTCGAATCTTCGCCAATGGATTTACATTAAACGGTAAAGGATATGTTGTTGGTGGAAACGATAATGGTCCTAGCTTTTATTATAGCGATTGCTATGAGTACAATAATGTAACTGATACATGGACTCAAAAAACATCGGCGCCTTTCACGTTAAGTTTATCCGCATCTTTCGTAGTCAATAATGAAGGTTATATTCTCACAGGTGTTCGCAATGGAAATGCCATTGATAATTCTTTTATTAAATATAATTCACTCACGAATACATGGACACAATTAGTATCACCAAAAGCTACCGCTCGTTCTCGAATGTGCGCAAGTGTGGTAAATGATAAATTGTGGATAGGTCCTGGTGTTTATGGCGACTACAATTATTTAAATGTAGGAACTTTGTTTGGTAAGTTTAGACGCGATACTTGGTTATATGATCCATCAACAGAAATTTGGACGGAAAAAGATTCATTTCCGTTGAACCGATATAGCGCGAGTTCTTTTACAGTGGATAGCATTTTGTATTTAGTAGGAGGATCCGATCAAACACAAGTTGTATATAATACATGTTGGTCGTACAACCCGAATGGCGGAACCTGGACGCAAGTAGCAAACTTTACAGGCCCTTCTCGATTAGGAGGAGTAGCACTTACTATTAATAACAGAGGGTATTACGGATTTGGTGTTGCACCAACTAGTAATTATTATAACGATTGGTATGAGTACATACCAAGCACAAATTTATGGGTGACGAAAACTGCGGCACCCGTTAATTTTGCTGGACGATTTAATGCAGGAGCCTTTACCATTAACGGAAAAGGATATGTCGTAGCTGGGTCAACGTTAGGAACCAGTCCGGCCCTATGTTATGAATACAATCCGTTAACGAATGCTTGGGCCGCAAAAGCAAACTTCAATACCAACACACGCAATGCAGGAGCCGCTTTTGCCATTGGAAATAAAGGATATTACGCTTGTGGATATTTACAAACGGGCTATTTAGATACATCAGCATTTAAGAAAGATTTTTACGAGTTCGATCCCATTGCGAATACTTGGGTTGAAAAAGCAACATTGCCATTCACTGCAGGACGTGAAGGATGTGTAGGATTGGCTACTAACGGTTATGGCTATGTGATCGGTGGAATGCAAGTATCTCAAGCTGCGAATGGTCTGGATGAAGTATTTACTTTTAAATCCGACATGTGGCAATATACACCTGATAGTATTAAACCAAACATTGTTGGTGGATTGACTGCTTTCTGTGCAGGATCTTCTATTACGGTTAACTATCAGTCGGTAGCATTAACACTAATTACTGGAAATGTTTTTTCAATTCAACTGAGTAATGCGAGTGGTTCGTTTACATCGCCAGTTACCATTGGCACTTTAACGAGCACAGCAACAAGTGGAAGTATCACTGGAACCATACCAACGGGCCAGGCTGCAGGAACAGGATATAGAGTTCGAATAGTAAGTTCAAATTTTGCAGATATTGGCGATGACAATGGTGTAAATTTAACCATCTCTCGAAACACGCTTAGCATAAGTTCGTTTTTACCGACCAGTGGATTAGCAGGAGATTCAATAACGGTAACTGGAACTAATTTTATTGGTGCATCTAAGGTTAGATTCAATGGAATTTTAACTGGATATCGAGTGGTAAGCGCTACACAAATTAAGGCTGCTGTGCCTGCATTGGGTACCACTGGAAAAATAAATATTATTACGGCTTGCGATAGTGTTATCTCCTCATCGAACTTCCAAGTGAATTCATTTAATTTCAACTTGAAGTTATTTGTGGAGGGATTGTATACCAACGCACAGCCAATGGTACCTACTTTATATCTTGAAGGGATCAGTTCAGATACCAATGCCTGCGACACCATCACATTAACATTGCATCAACCACTGGCTCCTTATTCTCTTGTTCATGAAACGAAATGTATACTCTTGAAAAATGGAAATAGTGTATGTGCTATTCCGGGTGGATATTACAACGGAAGTTATTTTGTGGAGGTGAAAACAAGAAATTCGATCGCCACATGGAGCAAGACAGCAATTTTAATAAATACTGCTTTGTTGTTTTTACTTGCCCTATAACAATTAAAATTATAATATTTAATTTTTGAAGTGCTTTTTCAAATTAAATTATTGTTTGGATTATTAATGCATCTAGGACGGATGGGCTAATTCAGTTTTTCATCACCTTACCAGCCACCTGCTCATTATCGGTTATTAATTGCATAAAATAAATTCCAGATGAAAATGCATTCATATAAATTTCTGTTGTGTAATAACCTCCATGAATAAACTCTATCTTTTTTTCATAGAGTGTTCTTCCACTCACATCCAGTAAACGAATGATACCTACTTTGCCTTTTAATTGTGATGCGTTTACATGAATAAGATTCCATGCTGGATTGTACCAAGCCTGCATAATAGCTCCCCTCTCCTCTGGAGAGGGGCCGGGGGAGAGGCCTACGCTCAATGTATCACACGGACTACCTGCTATTACACCCATATCGTAATTAGGATTATTAGGTAATCCCCAATAGGTGCGTTTGCCGCCAAGGTAGAAACTATAGGGAGTAAAATTGCAAGCGGGGAAAGCAGAATCTGGCTCGTTGATTACTGACAAATTCATATTGTAAATATTGTAAGCTGAATCCGGATAGGGATAATTCCAATTATTCATACTATCAATATAAGCACTTGAAAGATAAATTTTATCATCAGGACCTCTTTTCAAATCACCGGCAGTATTTACTGGAAAGGGCGTTGTCCAAACAGTGTCTCTAGTAAACGAAGTGGGTAAATTAATTAAATCATATTGATACAAATAAGAAATTGTTGAACTAGCGCTAACATATAAATATCTACTACTAGCAGAAAACTCACAAGCCCAATAAGCAGGCAAAGGCGAACTGGGACGCATAGTATCCAGTGTAATGGGATTAGAAATAAGACCAGTGCAACGATCGTAATCAAAAACCTGGATGAGTCCGCTGTAATTTACATACGCCATTTTGGTTCCTTGTTTGTTCCAGCGGAATTCAATAAATCCACCTCCAGTTAGTGGGCCAATGTTTTGTAGCGTATCTAATAAAATCCCAGAAGGAGAAATGAGATATGTATAAAATGGATTACTTGTTAAGAATCCATCTCCTGATCTGGAATACATCCACCAATCACGACCATTCCCATGCTTTATTGCAGTAATACAATCCGCCATTCGAATATTTAAAATTTGTTGGTTTTTAAGTATTACTTTACCCAATCCATTATTCAAACCCATATCAATAATTGAATAGTAGATTCCGTAGTTCAATGTAACATCTTGTGCAAAAAGATAGTACTTATTAGTATCACCTGGCATAGGAATAATCACCATCTCCTGATACCAGGATATTCCTATAATTGAATCTCCATTGTCAATAAGTAGATGATTCTTATCTAAAATATTGCCTCTAGTATTTGTACCATTATTACTAGTATCGCCAGTATGAGCATAAAACAACAATTGTCCTAATGTATCACATATTGAAACAGCAGTACCTCTACTTCGCATTGCCGAAAAATAAGGCTGCGGGTTGGAAGGAACAGTAAAATCAATACCAGCTGAATCACCAAAACACCAAATGGAGTTTCTTCCCGATAGCAATCGGGATTGGGCTTGGCTGTTTTTGCAATACAATATTGTAAATAGTATTGCAAAAAAAAGTATTGACTTTTTCATTCTCATTTCATCACCTTACCAGCAACCTGTTCCTTATCAGTTATTAATTGAACAAAATAAATTCCAGATGAAAATGCATTCATATAAATTTCTGTTGTGTAATAACCTCCATGAATAAACTCTATCTTTTTTTCATAGAGTGTTCTTCCACTCACATCCAGTAAACGAATGATACCTACTTTGCCTTTTAATTGTGATGCGTTTACATGAATAAGATTCCATGCAGGATTGTACCATGCCTGCATAATAGCTCCCATCTCCTCTTGAGAGGGGCTGGGGGAGAGGCCTACACTCAATGTATCACATTGACTCCCTGCCACTACACCCAAATCGTAGTTGGGGTTATTAGGCAATCCCCAATAGGTTCGTTTGCCGCCAAGGTAAAAACTATAAGGAGTAAAATTACAAGCAGGGAAAGCAGAATCCGGCTGGTTGATTACGGATAAATTCATGTTGTATTGATTATACACCGAGTCGGCATAGGGATATGGAAAAGAAAGACCGTCATAATATCCTCCCGTTACATAAATTTTATCATCCGGACCTCTTTTTATATCACCCAAATAATATTGAGGATTACTAATCGACCAAATATTCGTTAATGTATAGCTCGTATCTAAGAGATCTACAACAAATAAATTAGAGGACACGGGATGACCCGTAATATAAAGATATCTGCCATTAGCCGAAAACTCACAAGCCCAATAAGCAGGCAATGGAGTGGTTGGTCGCATTGTATCAATAGTAATTGGATTTGTTATGAGCCCAGTGCAACGATCATAATCAAATACCTGGATGAGGCCGCTGTAATTAACATAAGCCAATTTAGTTCCTTGTTTATTCCAACGGAATTCAACGACACTTCCTAAGGAAATAAAACCGGGATCCTGAAGTGTATCTAATAGAATTCCTGAAGGTGTTATAAGATAAGTATAAAATGGGGTGCTAACAAGGTTGCCATTCCCTAATATGGAGTACAACCACCAATCTCGACCATTGCCATGCTTAATAGCCGTAATACAATCAGCCATTCGGATATTTAAAATCTGTTGGTTTTTGAGTATTACTTTACCCAATCCAATGTTTAAACCCATATCAATAATTGAATAGTAGATTCCGTAGTTCAATGTAACATCTTGTGCAAAAAGATAATATTTTTGGTTATCATCAGGGAAAGGAACAATCACCATCTCTTGATACCAAGATATTCCAATAATGGAGTCCCCATTATCCATCATTTGGTGGAGTTTGTTTTTCACGTTCCCTTGAAAATTTACTGCATTGCTCGTATCTCCAGTATGAGCATAAAATAATAGTTGCCCTAATGAATCACAAATAGAAACGACAGTCCCTCGGCTTCGCATGGCCGAAAAATAAGGCTGAGGACTAGCGGGGATAGTAAAATCTACACCAGCCGAATCTCCAAAGCACCAAATGGCGTTTCGGTTCTGAGCCTGACTATACTTGCAATTTATAAATAAAATTAGGATTACAAGTATGAAATAATATCTTTTCATGCTCACCTATTTTACAATTAATACTTTGTTAACATCAAGTATTTTTCCCCTGCTGTCTTTTCCTACAAGTAGTAGATAAGGATCTTCTATGCCTTCAGAGAAACAAAAGGGCAATTTGTTTTCTTTTCCTTGAATATTTATTTTTCCAATTTCCTTTCCTTGTGAATTTATAATTAAATACTCTTTATATGAATCATTAGGAATCGTAATCCATATACATTGCTCGGTAGGATTGGGTTCTATTTTAGTTTTAGATACTAACTGCTCTTCTTCGGTTTTTAGTATCCGGAAACTACTTGTAGCGGTTGGATGACGTTCAGTAAATGTTAAAGCACTTGCACTAAAGGTAGCCCTTCCTACACGGTATGAAAAAGAATGTACAAGCTCCACTAAGTGTATGGTGTCAGCTAACAGCAATGTATCTTTATTATTGACTTTGCATATAATTTCAAAAATATATTTATCGTTTTCCTGAATCAGATTGGTATCTACAACAACCGATAACAGAAACTCGGCAGAATCGTTGCTTTGTCGGCTTAAATAATTCTCAACATTATTTAGATACTCCGACGAGGAATTGATAAAAGTATAATACAAATCGGAAAGCTGGGTATAAGACAATGGATTCATTGCCATAAAAGCTGAATCATTGCGCATTAACCGAAACAATCTTTCCGCCACAATAAATTGCTGATCGGCATCTGTATTTTGCGAGTCTACTTCTAATGATGCTAAAAATCGATCCATTTCGTATTCTGTATTCTCGGCACGGGAACATGAGTTCGCATTGTGAGGATTGTTATCATCTGTAGTTATAACAGTTATATCAAATGGCCACGGAGAAAAGTTGTTATTAATTGCGCCTCCCCAATGAAACCAGATATCAAGAAAAGTCGAATTACCGTCAACTTTATTATTATTTAAAAGTCCTGAAGGTGGAATCCAAACATTGTCTTGCGATTTATTGGTATTTCCTTGGTTGCCTACGCTAGCGCTTGCATAATATACCCCCACATCATAAGCAGTATAATTATTATTTTCGATGGTAGATGGACTGCAAGGTCCGTTCAACTTTAATGAATAACCTAGGTTTATTAAGTTGTTACAACGCAATGTATTTCGAATGCCATAATCCATGGAGATTCCTCGTAAAAAGTCATTTCTCGTTGCGAAATAATTATTACTGATTATATTGTTATCGATAATATTAAGGTTGTCGCTTCCCTCCGTTAAAATACCGCTAAAAATTTCAGTCGGATTGTTAAATGGAGGCATGTTAAAATAAATGTTATTGTTTAATACCTCTACGATATTGGTTTGATTCAAATGGATACCAATTCGCAAATTATTAATTTCATTGTTTTTAATACTCACCCCTTTGTTACTAAACTGCTGCTGGTTTTGCAAAGTAATAGCAGTATGTCGGAAGTTACTGTTGCCCGACGTTAGCTCAGGATCTGTAAATTGGTTTCCGTCAATATTCAGCTTTGAACTGGGATAAATATTGTATCCATAAATACCTGTTTGTACACTATGAAACTCATTATTTATTATTTCAATGTCTCCACCTATTATTTCATACAATTGAATATCAAAATCATTTTTACCGATATTAGCTGGCCCAAAATAATTGTTCAATATGTTATACTTCCCCCCACCTGAAATAACAATAGAATTGGTAACATCATTAAATGTGTTTCGGAAATTAAGACTCGCATTATCGCCAATAACCACGTTAACATCATTGAGAGGGTCACCATAAGTACTTAAGATCCCAACCGCATGAAATCGAGCATGTCCTGACGCCGGTTGATATATTTCGCTAAATATGTTATTTAATATAATAGCACTGGAATTAAATAACTTGATGCCTACAGCGCTATTTTTAAAATCATTGCCATGCAATTCTTTTCCAATTTCTAATCCTTCTATCCAACTACATGAAATTGCGGAATGTGCATTATAAAAACCTTTATTAAAAAAGCCACTAGGCCAATTGATATTATCGGCATTAAAAGTATTGTCATAGATATTATTTATATCATACGATGTACCATTTGCAATAAAATCTCCCTGTCCAATTTTAATTTTAGAAGAATAATCGTGCAAGTTAACTGCAGTAACGTTATTAAAGAAATCGGTTTCGGCAATTACAAATTCTGCTTTGTCACTTAGGTCAATTGCCTTTTCGGCATTACTAATATAGGTTTTGACTCCCCCAAAAGGTATTGCTACAATCATTTGATTTTCTCCCTCTGCTGTCGCACCTTTCCACGTGTACACATTATTGTCGCAGGTTATTAAGGAGCAGCCCATCAAAACAAGGTCACTTGCGCCGTACAAATTTATTTCTGCTTCTTCTCCAATATGTAAAGTACATCCTATAAGTGTAGTAAGAAGGTCAACATTTAATTTCCGGTTGATGTAAATATCCTTTATTGGATTTGCGCCTGTACAATTTATTTCAACTGATGTACCTTCATCGAATACTACACCTGCAGGAATCGTAGGGGGTGGATTTCCTAAATTCCACACATCAAACAGTAAATCATTTAAAAACACTTTATCATTAGTCACTGTAGCAGGGAGAGAGCCGGTTAAATTAAGTTTAGCAGGATCGATATTTGGAAGAGGTGGTTGACAGCACTCTACACCCAATACTTGTACAGTTGCAGTTCCTGAACATCCGTTAGTTTGAGAAGTTACAGTGACTGTAAATATTTGGTCTAGATTGGTATGGTTAAATGAATAGTACAATGATGTATTTGAACTATGAACGATAGTTCCAGATTCATTCTTCCAAACACAAGTATAGGTAGTTCCAGATATAGCATTAGCAAGTTCTACTTCAAGTCTAACATTTTTTTGGCTTGTAGTATTACAAACCTTCAATTCGGTTTTTGAAAAAAACGGTTCTGGATTTTGGCTATTGACAATTAAATCATTTGATACATACCAGCAGGTTCCATTTGTAGAGTACTGCCTAAACATGGTTGTGTGAGTTGGGGTTGCATCCGCATGCCTAACGTTTACATCATAATTTAAAATGGGGCTAGTGGGTGTCCAGTGATATTGCCATGGATTGGGAAGTGAACCAGCAGTTGATGTTAAATGAATTTGATCTCCTGGGCAAAAATCCGGTAGATCAGACGTAATTGTAATAGGGCCTAAGCATCTATTCACTAAAAAATCGGAGGTCCACACAATATCTCCATCAGCTCGATGTAATGTGATATTTTTATTCGTGTTTTCTTCTAATTCTGGAATTTCAATAAAAAAAGGATTATCATTATTACTTACAGGTTCGTTATCGATACTCCAATAATATCCTTCGCTCCAATCTAGATTTGATGCTCGTACATTTAACATTTCATGGCAACAAAATTCAATTTTATTAAGATCTACATGTAAATTAGGGATAGTAGGATTAATAGAAATGCGAGTTATGCTGTAAGGTGGAAGATTAATTGAGGAGCTAGATAAAATATCGAGAGGAGTTAAAGTTATTTCGTTATCAGCAGGATCGTCTATACTGCTTGCATTTCCTAAGGCATATTCCCATATTCCGGCGGTCAATGATTGCCATTTGAAAGTGAAATTCGTGGAGGAAAACGGTGTATTATTACTAATTAAAATGGCATCTAAATCAACAGGCTTAGGATTTTCAGCATAATTCACCAAAATAAACTCGCCTCTATATACATCTTTATAAAAATACCATCCACTCAATTCATATATGTTTGTACTTACGGCAGCGTCCAATACTAGGGCGGTGGAGAAGTCTACATTCTTAACAGAGGTAGCACCATCAGCAGCTGTTGTAATTAAGGCTACAGCATTGCCGAGTGCTGTCAACTCCCATTCACGCGTTAAAGGAATGGGTTGACTGCAATATCCTGGACCTAAGAAACTGCCACCATTTTGACCGAAAGCTAAGCCTGAATTATTTGAGTACATACCTGAAAAAATCCCATCTCCGGATAAGGTATGAGGCATTATCTTAGTAACGTTTTGTCCTTCTAGGTAAGTTAGTAGCATTGAACTTGCAAACAACCCGTGAAACCAGGTGCCATGAATCGCGTGTTTTGTGTCAAACAAATTAAATTCAGTGATCCAGGTTTCCTTCCCTGTATTTGCTATTTGAGCTATTTCGTCGTTTACAAAGTCTCTGCTTTCCTGAATAATAGTTGCAAATGCACTTCGAATGTTACTGGTCGAGATATTTGAAGGGCAAGGTTGATTATTATTACCTGTAAATTTTGCTCCAAAATATGGATGAAGCGTGATTGCATCTATATCCGAATTTCCGTTAAGATTTTCTAATAATCTGCCGAGCCATAATCGTCGTCTTCCAGGTTCTGATTCATAAGCACTTTCTGCTCCAAGTGCTGCAATTTTAGTAATAGAAAAGGGAGGTATACTTTTAATGCGACTCGACCATTCCATTGCTTTTTCTGCATAATGATCCACATTGGGAAATATTAAACGGTTATCAGAATCGCCTAAATAGAATTCATTTCCTAATTCGACATATTCAGAAGTTACACCTTTCGTTTTAGATGCATATAAAATTGCTAATTGATAACTAAAGTCGGAAGTTAATAAATTCATTTGCCACATAGGTTTTGCAAACGAACTCGATAAACATTTGAGAAAAGTCTCTAATGTATTATCAAACTGGTAATTTCCTTGGTTAGTTGGGACTTCAGGATCATATTTTTCGGGCAATAATATTCCATTTGGTATATCATGACTGCTCAAAAACCAGCCTTTACGCCAATCCCAATAATTCCCCAGTGTTCCGCCGGGATAGCGTAATACTCGCGCATTTAGATCCTGTAACCTGGTTAATGGAGTTGTGTTTTGCAATAAGTCATTCCAGCTTTGATCCGCTTTTAAGGTGTTTGCTCCATTAAACCCAAAAAGATCGTATGGAATGGGATGATTGATGGTGCCAAAATCAGGAATGACTGGTAGTTGTGCTTTTAGCTCTAAGCTAGCAAAAACAAAGAAAATACTAAAAGCAATTAAACGGGAGCAATAAGCTCTTGAAATGTAGGAAGTAACCATAGTAGTAGGTTTATAAGTGTATATCAAAAGTAAGGGAATAAAAGTAAAAAACAAGAAGAAAGCGCTTTAATTTACACTACCTTCGAACCATTATTATCTCTCTAAAAAGATATTCATTCAAATTCAATAATTCCTATTTTATTTGAAATTTTTTACAATTTTTGTAAACTTAAAGTTGCTTTAAATTATTATTTATCACAATCACTAAATTCTCTCTCACTATGAAGAAGTTCTTTCTGGTATTGATTATAAACTGTACTAACGCATCACTCCACGCTCAAACTTCGGTTTATCACCCTTTCCCAGATTCTTCTGCGAGTTGGAATTATTCGTACAGCAATGTATGTTGGGGAATCATTGGTAATTCTAGCATTGATTATTACAATTCGTATTTTATTGGTCAGGATACTCTTATCAATAATGTTTCTTACCATTCATTTCAAGTTCCAGCATTTGTTTATCAAGCAGGGCCTAACTGTACTCCTCCCGGATTTTATATTTTACCCGGTAAATATGCAGGTGCTTTTCGAAATGATCATCCCAATAAAAAAGTATATATTGTTCCAGAAGCTGATTCAATTGAACAACTTTTATTTGATTTTAATATGCAGGTGGGAGATAGTTTAAAAGGATTTCTTTCGATTTGTGTTCCGAATGCTGTTTGCGATACAGTTATTGCAATTGATAGTGTGCTCGTTGGAAATGCATATCGTAAGAGATGGCATATCAATTCTGATTACCATGTTTATTTTATTGAAGGAATTGGATCAACCTATGGCTTATTAAGATATGTTCCTACAAATTGGACAGATCATGATGATATCAATTTAGATTGCTTTTCCCAAAATGGACAAAATTTATATCCGGATACTCTTGGTTCTTGCCCATTGTTAACTTCTGTTGCTACACTTCCATCATCGGAAATCATCATTAAAATTCACCCAAATCCATCTAACGGAAATATTAATGTAGATCTTGGCTCAACTAAAATAAGTGAAAGTTGGACATTATTTTCTTTGAATGGGCAAGTAATACAATCAGAAAAAATCCATGGTAAAAATCAATTTGAAATAAAGGGAATTTCACCAGGATTTTATTTGCTCACTATTTCTTTTGAGGATGGAAGGAAGGTAAATAGAAAAATTATCGTGCAATGATGTTAAAACAAAAATTTGCGTTTTTTAAACAAAACCCAAAACTGTCGACATTGACAATTTTGGGTTTTACTCTTCCATTAGAAAATAAACTTACTCTGTTTTCACCAACTTCAATGTCATTAATTCATCATTGACACGAAGAAGAACAGAGTAAATTCCAGACGAATTCGCATTAAATTTGTAGACATACTTTCCTGCAATTTTTCTTTCATTTTGACAAAAGCGTTCAATGCATCTTCCAGTAACATCAATAATTTCTAACGATACATTTCCCGTTTTAATTAATTCAAATCGAATTTCTGTTTCTTGTACTGATGGGTTTGGACGAATATCAAAACTTCCTTCGGCAATGAGTTCGCTAATACCTACAGGAAGAATAACGATCGTATCCGTATGTGGGATGGTACAAATAGCATTTGTAAATAATACAGTAATAATATAAGTGCCAGGTAAATTGTACGCATGAGTTGGAACAGATGCTGTACTCGTAGAACTACCATCTCCAAAATCCCAAAGTCGATTAAATTGTCCAGTATTTAAATTTGCATTGAATGTTAAGTTACTTCCAACAATAGGTGTTCCAGTAATAGTTGTGGTTGGAATATATCTTGTAATGCTTATTGTTTTAGTGATGGTGTCAGTGCCAAAGGAGTTCGTACTAATCAGTGTTACTGTTTTCGATCCATTTGTCAAATAAGTATGTATGGGATCTTGCACTGTCGATGAATCACCATCACCAAAATACCATTTCCATGTAGTACCTGGGTTAAGTAGATTTTGGGTAAAGGACATCGTTCCATCACAAACTAAAGTAGCAATTGCATTAAAATCGGCACATGGGTTTGAGCCCAGTTGAACTTGAACTACAATAGTATCGTTTAGCACCAATGGATCATTGCCAAGAATTGCAATAGGCATTGTATAACTTCCAGCTACGAAACCATCAATAGCACTTTTTACCATGATAAAAACAGAATCTCCAGGTGCAATGGTTCCAGTGTCGGGGCTGGCAGAAAAGCCTAGTGTGAAATTATCGCGATATGCAAATTCAATCGCATTTGCCAATATTTTTTGAATGTCACTAGTTACTAAATTGAAATCATAACCAATATAGGTGGCATTTCCATCCCCGTATTTTTTAACTGTTACGACATCTTTGCCGTAACTACTAACAATAGTTTTTTTATTCAAGTCAGTAATTTTTTGTAAATAAGTAGTTGTTGGATTTGTAAAAGTTGGATTTACATTTTTACGAACCAATCAGTAGTGTCCATCACAATTGAATTTCCAGTGCTGACATCTGCTGTATCGGATCCATTAAAAATTCCTGAAGAATAAATTATTGGATTAGACCCAATATTCGTATGAAAATCCATTCCTAAAAAGACTGCATTTCCTCCCGTATTTAGGAAGTTTCTAACAGAACCACTAACTGGAGAAATATAACTAACACCAGTTTCTTGACGAGGAAAAAGAACCACATCCTTGTTTTTTAATAATGGAGAGAAAGCATAAGTGTTGATAATGGAAGTAGTGTCTAATATTATATTCGGAAAATTTTGTTGAATACTATTTATCGTATTTAGATATTCGTTTTGTAAATCTACGCCATAAACATTCATTAAAATCCTACGGGGTAAATCAACAATACCACCTGTTAAACTATAATGTAAATAATTCCCTCCTGTATTATGCAACCAAAAGCCAACAGAGTCAGAACCTCCACACACATCGTGACTTAAATGTAAAATAGTATCCGTAAAGTAAATGATCGGTTCAATAGTTCCTGTTCCAGTAATACAATGCGGAATGATACCAATATTTGTTTGAAAATACAAAGTATCCGAATAAGATCCAATTGTTTGAGGTGTAAATTTCACATTGAAACTAGCACCAGTAGCAATGGGTAAAAGAAATGAGTCGGCATAAATAGTGAAGTCAGGATGTGTTGACGAAATGGAAGTAATGATTAATGTGTCACAACCTGGATTTTGAATGATTATATTTTTAGTTAAACTATCTCCAACCGTCACTAATCCAAAATCAAGACAAGAATCTTGAAAAGTAAGTAATGGAGAGCTAAGTATATTTAAACGCAATACAAACTCATGCGATAAATTGGAAGTGTCATTACCATTGATTCGAATGAAAGCATCATGTAATCCAGGAGTTAACTTAAAAGGCTTAATGGTAAAATATGCAATACTTGAATCACCTGGATGAATGATATCAGACTCGGGTGATGCCAACAACCAATCGGGCCATCGGTTTTGTGCGGATTTCACACTGTTTTTTAGAAGCTGTTGTAGAATAACATTTGAAGAAGTGTAAGTATTGAATCCGTTATAAATTCCTTTGCCTTTACCAAAATTTCGGTAAGTTAGTAATTCATCAATAGCATTTACAATTAACATTTTTTTATACTTATTAGCTACATTAACCGGATATACGACATAATTAAAAGGTGTGAAGGTAGATGGAATGTTTTCGGTCAGGAAATCGGTTGTGTCTAAGACAGAGATATTAGTTAAAGTATATGCTGGAATTGACTTTGCGCTTAAAATATTCATGGCTCTCAAACGGTTATTTCCTAAAGAATTTGCACCGCCAAAAACGACAACATTACCTCCTTTTTGCATAAATGAAGTAACTATGTTTTCGAAGTTTTCATATACAGTATCTGGATCATTATAAACTGGAGGAAAGAATAATACTTGTTTATTTTCCAATGATTGTTTAATAAGATTGGTGTCATTATGAGTAAATGTTGTAAGCGTATGTTTAGGGAAACTCTGATTTAATTCTGTGGCGAAAAAATTCATAAAGTTTGAAGGAGTTTGATATGCAGTATATGCTAGGATGTGAATCGTATCATCCATATTGGTATATCCATTTTCGCTGATGAGCAAATCTCCTAACCCATTATTGTAAACCATCACTGGAACAGTTATCGAGTCACCACAACTAATGGTAACATCGATGGTGTCAGTGGTTACTAACATAAGCGGTGGTTCTTGTACAGTAATTGTTAAAGAACTAGTATCGGATCCTAGGCAATTGTTTGCAATTAGGGTAACAACATATGTTCCGGCGCTATCGTATTCATGTATTGAATTGCTTGTTCCAGAAGTAGCACCATCTCCAAAATCCCATATGAAATCGAGATCTCCTCCTTGACTTTGATTTTCAAATCGCACGGGACTTCGAAAGGGAGGTGTATAGCTATCTGGGATGAAGGATGCTATGGGGGGTTGATCTACAAAAATTTCTGAGGTCCAAGTGGCAGCAAATCCATTGAATACACCTGTAGTGTTTTTTGAAAATTGAATGAGCATTTTTCCTCCCGTTACTGTAGCGGTAGCATTAGTTGAACTGCCACTGAATACAGCTACAACATTGCCCCAGCCAGGAGAAAAAGGACCTCTATTTAAAATTGTAATGTAGTCAGTAGGTCCTAAATGTATGCTTGAAAAATTTATGGTAATACTATTTGCACAACCAGGGTCAATCATAAATTCGCAATACGATGTTCCCGTAACAGGTCCATTAGGACCTCCCGCATCATAAATTGTCCCAATTATTTCATTCGAAATGATAGAACTTCCACAAAGCGTATATGTATTTGTCACATGTATGTAGCTTGTTTTAGTAAGACTATCCGTTCCAAAATTCGTAGTAACTACTAACGTTACTGGATATACCCCAGGCGTACTATATGTAACAAAAGGATTTTCAAGTGTAGAAGAAGAAGGAGTTCCACCAGGGAACGACCAACTGAGGGCACCTGAATTCATCGTTAAGTCGAAAAATTGAATACTGTCTCCTTGAGGAATAATGGAATCTGAACCCCAAAAATTTACAATAGGTGGAGATGAAACGGGTACAAAAGTTACTCTATAATCTTCCGACTGCCCAAAGAGTAAAGAAGCACAGGGCCCTGAAATGGATTGCTGGTAGTCGTCAATAATACGCATTCGAAGCGGAGTGTTTAATAGTGGATTACTATCTGTTAAAACAATACCCTTATGGAACATTTTCTGATTTATAGATTCATAGACTATTTCGGAAGCAGTAAAATCTCCATCATTATTGTAATCGATCCATGCTGTAACATTCTCAAGTGTATTTGCTGATGTAGTTACTATAATTTCTACATTATCTCCTGGATGAATAGTAGTAAAGCTTTCGCAAGAAAAATCTTGATTCCCTTCGCTATAAGAAGAACTTGAATAGTTATCAATATCTGCAAATTGAACTCTATAAATTCCAACACTCCCATTAATACTTTGTTTTGTAGGTAAACATAATGGGGGGACAAGGTTTGAATTTGGATTTACAATAATGTTTGGAATAATTGTGGTATCAGTGGTGTTGCAGGTACTCGTTCCTGATGCTATCAAACTTATTGTGTAAATGCCAGGTTGTGCATAGATATGAGAAGGATTGATAAGTGTTGACGTTGTTCCATCTCCAAAATCCCATTCATATGTGCTTCCATTGATGGAAATATTTATTGGATTTAGTGCAGAGCCATTGCATAATGTAGTTTGTGAAATTAACGTCCCCGCATCTACTCCATCCACATAATTTCCACCTACGTTTAATGAATACCAAGCTTTAGTAACTTCTTTCACTTCACGAGAACAAGCGCCATATAAATCAGTAGCCGCTTGAATGGATCCTGTTCTTGCTGCTACATAGTTTGAGTTTGCACTGAGATAAACAGTTAATGTTCGATATACAATTTTTAATGCGGCCTCCATTCCAATTGCATTAATCTGATAATTAACACCAAAGTTTGTTGTCCCCATTCCCCCATTTACTAAAAGATAAAACCAATAGTTTTGTACTCCTGCTATGTGGTAAGGACTATTTGCAACCCAATTTACCCCATTGTAAACATAAGGATGACCATATTGAAATGGATTTGCAAGATCTCGATCGGGAACACCATTTACTTTTGTTCGGTCTCCAAGTACGAAATTTGCCGTAGTTGGATTTTTATAAAAATCGATGGCTATGCCAAAAATGTCAGCGAAGGATTCAGTGAGTCCTCCGGCTTCTGAATTCGTATTCAAATTTGCACTTGATTTAACAACAGCATGTCCATACTCATGCCCAACTAATTCGAGGGTTGCTTGCTCCAATTGGTTCATATTATCTTTGGGCGGAAAATGAAATGATCCAGAACTATAACTAGGCGCAGTGGTATACGGATAGTTAATGTATGCATTGATATTATGTCCCAAATTATCGTAAGAATTCCTGTTGAATTTTTGGATAAAAAAGTCGAAGGAAGTCTCTAAACCAAAATGAACATCAACGCCAGCTTTGAGGTTTGAATTGATATTCCAGAGAGAGTCTTGACTGTAAACTTCGGAGATAAAATAAGATCCGCCAAAAGTTTTATAATAACTCCTCGTGTTTATTTTTCTTCCTGCTTCATTAAGAAAGTAAACATTAGAGGATGTTTTGTCACAAATAATGGGAACGATACCGCTGTAAATACTTGGAACATTTAAAGGGTAATTTATATAGTGAATTAAATTTTCTTCTTGTAAATATTCGCCAGAAAGTGCATCAATGTAAACGTATGCATTTTTTGTTACTGGCGCTACTTCGATCAATTCAAATTTCCAAGCTAACTTTTTCTGTTCTTTAATTTGAAGTAAGACAAGAAAACCAGCAGACTTCATAAGTTCGAATTCAATAGAACAAGCATCATCTACACTATTTATTTGTGCATGGTGTAGTGCTGTTTGAAAAGCAGTTTCCCGAGAGATGGAAGGAAGAATATCTAAAAAGTTGAACAGAGCATATTCACCGTTGGCACTTGTTACACTTCCATTGTACACATGAACATAAAAAGTGCCTGGCTCAATAGGTGTATCTTTGTAATACATTTTATAACGGTAGTGGGTATACGACAAATCGTCGTTTTCTATACTAGATAATTTTAAACTATAATTATTAGATAAACCCAAAGCGTCAGATTTCAACCAATTCAGATGTTGTTATTCTTCAACTATGAAATCCTATCTCAACTGAATATAAGAAAATGTACCGAAGCGCTCATCCGTTTGAACCCATTGGGCCCCCTTAACAAGTGTATCTGCTTCTCGACCAAACTTGTCTTTAGCATTAGCTGTTGAAAATGTAAGAAGAAGTCCAAGTAGATGGCAGGTGAAATAGTGAAATTTATTTTTCATGGTAAAAGATAAATCGTTTAAATGATGTCTTTATAATAAATCAGATCTCTCCGAATGTTAAATCAATTCAAAGTAAAGGGATTTATTACTGAGATTAAAGGTAGTAAATTCAAAGAGATCTCCAAAAATATGCTAGAAAGATCCCCTATATGGGGTTGGGGGAGTTTAAATGAAACTTAAACCACACTTGAAACAAAGCCTAGTAATTGCAAAAACTAGATAAACTAATACTTTAAAAGCTTAATCACTGCCGTTCCATTTCTCATCATGTAAACACCCGCAGGTAATCCGCCGAGATAAATAGAAACAGAATTATTTCCTTTTTGAAGCGTTACCGTTTGAGTGAAAATGAGATGTCCAGCTATGTCAAAAATCTCAATCGTCTGGTCTATATTTTCATCGCTGTTAATCATGAAATAAGTTTGATCACTAACAGGATTCGGAAATAAATAGGGAGTACTAGCGTCATCGCCTATACGAACGGGAACTATTTTACTCAAATCAAATCGTCCATCTATATCCACTTGTTGTAATCGATAATAGATGATTCCACGTCCTGGTGCATAGTCAGTAAACGTATAGGAGCTGATTGTATTTGTACTTCCATTACCTTGTACTTGTCCTATCTTTTCAAAGGAAAGGCCGTTTCTACTTCGCTCTACATTAAAATAATCGTTTCCGCTTTCGCTCGCTGTTTTCCATTGTAGCAATACATTTGATGAAATGGGTTTTGCTTCAAAGGAAAGCCATTCTACGGGTAAAGGTGCATTTCCAAAACCAATAGCAAAATCTCCCCAAAAAGAAGTAGTAGTAATTCCTGTTCTGACTGCTGTAGCTGTACCCCCTACTTCCGATTGTGTAACGTTTGCATGCGTACCAAATGGTGCACCAAGCCAATCACTCGAGGCATCGTCTCTTCGAATGATTCCATAGCGAGAAGCAGGTGCCACGGAATTAGTATGCCCCCTTTCTTTTAATGTTAACGATAAATTTATCGCAGTAGGAACTGTATTCGGAACAATACTCCAACTCCCTGCATCGAGTTTATTTGCAATCGAACTTCCATTCACAAAGCATAACGCTGGGTTTGGTGCAGCACCAGGTGAAGGAGCGTCGAAGTCAACGATGATATTGGCCATCCCCACTTGACTAGCAATATTTAAATTAGCTAGTTCATAATTGATAGAGGTACCTACTGGAAAATCATAATTGCCACTAATGGCAATTTGTCTTCTCAACTTTCCATTGATATAACGGCTAAGGGTATACCCTGCAATGCTTGTTACAGAAGTAGAAGTCATATAAACCTCATTGGATCCTGTATTGATGAGCCCATTGGTTAAGGTGAGAATATTGTCAACTTGCAAATTAGTACCTCCACTAATATCTGCCAAATTATCAATGTCCAATCTATAAAAAACTTCTTTCACTGGAGTATTAATAGCTTGTAAGGATGTTCCTATCAAGTAAACACGGCTGTTACCTTCTCGGAAAGCAGCTTCATTAAAGTTCGTCCAATTTCCCATTAGTTGGATAACACCATCTTTTGTATTCGGATTGTTATCACTGAAATCTAATTCACCTCCTGTAATATTTAAATTACCTAAAATACGAAGCACACGAACATTGGTATCAGCACCAATTAATTTATAGCCTTGTATGTTTAAATCCCGACAGGCGTGCACCGAGTCAACACGTAGTCGGCAATTAAATGTTACCCCACTAGAAGGAATTAAAACATCCGTTGTAGAATCTGGTACAACAAAATCTTCCCAGTTAGTACAGGTATACCAATCGGTATTTTTTGCTCCCAACCATTTTCCTCGTTGATATCCACCTGCCACTATGGTAATGGAAGCACCTAAATGATATTGAGGGATCGCAGCGTTATATCCAGCGCAGTTTGAAGGATAGGATGTCCAATTGGTGACAGTATTAATTTGATCAACCCAAGCACGTTGCGTTCGTAAAGTAGCTAAGTTACCCGTATATTTTATGTAATCCGAACCCGTTGCCGGAAGGATCACATAACAGTCAAGTTTTGGAAATAGCCCAGATTGTTGGGATGAATTTGCATAATCAATCCAAGAATTTGCAGTGTTAAATCCAAACAAAACAGTGCCCGTATAAATTCCATCATGTGCTCCTCCACCGTTGATCCAGTTTCCGCCTTGCATAAAGTGAAATTGATCACCCCCAGAATTCATATTAAAAACACCACCTGCATTTAAATTTATAAACGACCAATTTGCATCTGGTGAAATGGCAAATCCATTTCCTCCAGCATCAAAGCGAATGGTAATTATAGTACCAGCAAAAATAGTTCCTCCAGTTCTTGTTAAACGAACCACTCCTTCTGTGTCGCCCCATCGTCCAGGGAAAGCCGCCGATCGGTTGTAGCCATTATCTGTAATATCTAATGTAGTACCAATTGTAATATCTCTAAAGCAAACGAAACTTATTTCATCTGCAGATGGACCAGTACCCGGACCCACACCACAACTGTTGGTTGCATTTACGCCCATCACTAAAAAATCGCCTCGCTTTAATAACGTTCCTGCGCCAGGAGAACAAGAAACTTCTTCACCACTGCTCCATTCATTTCCGTAACGAACAAATATTTTATAATAATACAACGTTGCATTTGCCAAATTACTTATGGTCACGTTCGTCCCAGGACCTTTATAAACAACGAATCCGCTTTCGTAAGCTGTTCCAGATCCGTACGTAGCATTGGCGGTATATGCGCTTCCATTTCCAGCAGGATTCACTGTGAATGGTACTAACGGTTGCGCCACTACCATAATTTCGTTATAACATCCAACGGGAAGTACCCATGAAATATTGGAAGCTAAGTTGATGCAGTTGGCACTCGGTGATGTTACATCAAATGGCGACAAGTAAATGGTTAAATCGCTTCCATTGTCAACACCAACAACAGAAGGAGCATCCGAAGTTACACGTATTCTATACGATGTTCCGGTTCCTAAGCCGGGTGGTAAAGTGCATACAATACTTTGTGCTCCGCTAGCATTCGAAACTACCGTTCCAATTACGGTAGGTGATAAAAATTGTCCAGCTGAATTACTAAGTTCCGCAGAAAAAGTACATCCGCCCGCAGTGAAATTAGCAGCCGACGCATAGGTAAATGGTACAGTGACTGAACCCGAAGTGCTTGCCGAAACGCAAAAAGGAGAACCACCAATTACGCCTGTTGAAATATTATCTCCAACAGATGCTAAGCTGGAAACATTAATATCGTCTATTGATAAATTACATGAATTAGCTCCAAAACCACTCACATAATAATATTTCCAACGAACCTGCATGTTGGCTCTATTATCAACAGCATTAGCCGTGGCTATTGATAAATTAACAGAGATCGTTTGTTGATTGGGTAAAGTTCCATTATAAATATATTCAATCGGTCCTGGTACATCTAACCAGGGAGAAACTGTAGAAATTCGATATTGTAAGCGAAGATTGTAAGCATTTCCAACGGCCCAAGCTCTAGTAGTCCAAGTTACAATGATATCAGTTCGTCCCGTAGAATTTAAACCAAGTACAGATGCTCCAATAGTATTTGGAGTTTTGGAATAGTTATATTGAGAATATCCAAAAGCGCCTAAGCCAGCAAATCTATTTCCAGTACCTATATTATAAGCCCCAGTATAATTAGCAGTAGTTGGATCTCCTAATAAAGGATTGGAATCACGAGAACAAGTATGGAAAATCATGTTGGCGGGGTATGTCAATGCTGGACTTGTATTTATCCATGTACCCATAAAATAATTGCCACCACCTAAATTAAAGGGTGCTGGATTAGTCTGGGCGCTGACGATCAATCCGCTACAAACGAAAAGAATTATTAGAAGAGCATATCTACCCCAGTTTAACATTGGTGCTAAGGTATAACTTTAACTTTGGATTCTCTATTATCTAATGATTAAAATTTTGTCAAATTGGGTGAATGCAAAGTTTAATCGGATGAATCTCCTTTGAGAGGGAAATAACTGCGTTTGAAATGCTTTAGAGTTGAATGGAACTTTTTTATCCGATGTGCTGGTCAGTTACATGTAAAACAGTTAATATTGAAAACGGAGGCATTGTGGCAAGTTAAATGAATGTTTAATTCGTGTTAAAATCATTCTATAATCCTAATATTTTCTAACTTCGCCAGATTGTCTAAAGACTATGCAGAACTATCGCTTTATCAACAATTTATGTGGCTGGATCATCTTCGCCATATCTTCCTTCGTTTATATCAGTACCATTGAGCCTACTGGGAGCTTCTGGGATTGTGGAGAATTTATCGCCTCTTCTTTTAAATTACAAGTAGGACATCCTCCAGGCGCACCTCTTTTTATGATGATGGGAAGAGTAATGAGTCTGTTCGCAGGCTCCGATCTCACACAGGTTTCTGTGATGATTAATGTTCTCAGCGCCTTAATGAGTGCTGGAACTATTCTCTTTTTGTTTTGGACGATTACCATCTTAACGAAAAAAATTCTTGCGCCTAACCAAGATGCTGATGGCGGAAATATTATTGCTATCATGGGTGCTGGATTTGTGGGTGCTCTTGCCTATACTTTCAGTGATTCGTTTTGGTTTTCAGCAGTAGAAGGTGAAGTTTATGCTTCGTCCTCTTTTTTTACCGCTATTGTTTTCTGGGCCATGTTTAAGTGGGAATCGGTGGCCGATGAAAAGCATGCAAATCGTTGGATTATCCTCATTGCATATTTGATGGGATTATCTATCGGAATTCACTTATTGAATTTGTTGACGATACCTGCCCTTGCCTTTATTTATTATTTCAAAAAGTTTAAGCCTTCTACCTCTGGAGTGATAAAAACAGGTGCACTTGGCGTAGCGATCTTAGGATTTATTCAATATGGAATCATTTCTGGGTTTGTGAAGCTTGCTTCGAAGTTTGAATTGTTCTTTGTGAATGGAATGGGGGCTCCTTTTTGGATGGGCTTCATTACCTTCTTCTTGATCATCATTGCGGCTATCGTTTATGGATTAAATTATACAGTAAAGCGGAATATGCCATTGTGGAATTTATCTTTGTTATGTGTAGTTTTTATTTTGTTAGGATATTCTTCTTATTCAATGATTGTAATTCGTTCAGCAGCGAATCCGCCTATGGATGAAAATGACCCGGAAAATGCATTTAACTTATTAGGCTATATTAATCGTGAACAGTATGGTGATCGTCCTTTGTTCTTCGGACAGTATTATAATGCACGTCAAACCGATTTAGAAGAAGGTGCGATGCAATACACAAAGGGAGAAGATAAATACATCGAGACAACACGTAAAATAACTCCTATCTACGATCCAGCATTCAGTACGATTTTCCCACGTATGTACAGTGCGCAAGAAAGTCATATTACTGCATATAAGGAATGGGCAGGTATTAAGGGAGATCAAAAACCCACGTTTGCACAAAACTTAAAGTTCTTTTGGAATTATCAAGTGATTCATATGTATTGGCGTTATTTCATGTGGAATTTCGCAGGTCGACAAAATGATATGCAAGGTCATGGCGGTATTACCAAAGGAAATTGGTTGAGTGGTATTAAAGCCATTGATGCCATGCGACTCGGTCCGCAAGATAATTTGTCGAAAGGAATGAGTGAAAATAAGGCTAGAAACTGTTTTTATTTCCTTCCATTAATATTAGGACTTATTGGAATGATTTGGCATTATCGTCGAGATAGTCATGATGCATGGACAGTAATGTTGTTATACTTCTTCACTGGTATGGCCATTGTATTATACCTGAATCAGTACCCCTATCAGCCTCGTGAACGTGATTATGCTTACGCTGCTTCGTTCTATACATTTGCTATTTGGATAGGATTAGGAGTCGCCGCATTAGCTGATAAACTTAGGAAGAAAAAAATGTCGATGCCCGTGGCAGGCGCATTAACAACTATTGTTTGCTTGGCTGCTGTTCCTGGAATTATGGCTAAGGAGGGATGGGATGATCATAATCGTTCTCATCGTTTAACTTCTCGTGATATTGCATGGAATTATTTACAAAGTACAGCGCCTAATGCAATCATCTTTACCAATGGTGATAATGATACTTTCCCATTATGGTATGCTCAGGATGTAGAAAACGTTCGAACCGATACTCGAGTAGTTAACTTGAGTTTATTAAATACAGATTGGTACATCGATCAAATGAAACGTAAAGCATACCAAAGCGATGCCGTGCCTTTCTCTTTAACTCGTGATAAGTATGTGCAGGGTACACGCGATTATGTTCCGTTCTACGATCGACAAATTCCAGGGTATACCGATGCGAAGGAAGTGATGGAATTCATCAAAAGTGAAAATCAGGAAGCAAAAGTTCGTACGCAAGGTGGATCCTCACTCAATTATTTACCTACTAAAAAATTATTTATTAAAGTAGATAAAGAAGCTGTGTTGAAGAATGGAGTGGTAAGACCAGAAGACGCAAGTAAAATTGTAGATACTATTTTCTGGGATATAGATCGCTCTTATTTGATGAAAGCGGATTTGATGATCTTGGATTTGATTGCAAATAATGACTGGACACGCCCCATTTATTTTGCCGTTACAGTAGGTAATGATAGTTACTTGAGTCTAGAGCCTTACTTCCAATTAGAAGGATTGGCATATCGTTTTGTTCCTATTCGTACTAGTGCGGACGCTTCAGGTCAAACAGGAAGAGTGGATCCGAAAACAATGTATCAAAATATGATGGGTAAGTTCATGTGGGGAAATATGAATCGTGAAGATGTTTATCTCGATCAAAATAACTTAAACATGACTATGAACTTTAGAAATAATTTCTCCCGTTTAACGGACGGATTATTAACTGAAGGAAAATTGGATTCGAGCGTTGCTGTTTTGGATAAGATGAATCAAGAAATCCCTGATAAGACGGTTCCCTATAATGTAATGATGTTGCGTCCTATTGAGCAATATTTCACCGCAGCAAAAGGAATTAGTAAACCTGCCATTGGTCCAGATGGAAATCTAACGAGCAATACCATTGAATTACCAGAAGCGCGACGTAAGCATGCTATGGATATGGGTAGAGCAATTACACTTCGTATGGCGGATATTTATGAAGATGACTTGCATTATTATTTCTCATTGAAAGGAACCCAGTATCTGAAGTTCGTGGATAAAGAAATGAATCAAGCCATGGCGATCTTCTCTGAATTAATACGTATGTCAAAAGCTGCAGGACAAGATGATATTGTGAAACAACTCGAACCAAGGTTTAAGAAGTTGGAAGAGGTGTACACGAGGTAATTCAGTCCCGATAGCTATCGGGATAAGAATTAAGAATTGGCGGGATTCATCATGAAGCAATGTTCTTTCTTCGAATAAAAATTCTGCATTCATAACGCGAAGCCTCGCGACTGCATTCTGAATTAATAAAGGGGGTGGGGAAATTCTGAACGCTTTAGAGGTGTAAATCAAGCATGATAAATCAGAGATCTATATTCTTCAGAGGAATTTAAAGCTTGAATAAACAGAAAATTCTGATCCCGATAGCTATCGGGACTGAATTAAAAAATGGTTCGACCACCCACATATCTCCGTTTTTTATACCCCGGAGTGGTGTGGAATAAACCTACCAACGAAAAGATTTTATATCTAACATTTGATGATGGTCCAACACCGGAAGTAACTTCTACGGTGTTGGACCTTTTGTCATCTTATAAGGCCTACCCTACTTTTTTTTGCATTGGTGAAAACGTGAAAAAGCATCCTACTCTTTATAATAGAATAAAAGCAGAGGGGCATTCAATCGGAAATCATACCAATACCCATCCGAATAGCTGGAAAGTAAAATATGATTTTTACTTGAATGATGTAGAGGACGCAAAAAAAGTAATTGACTCAAATTTATTTCGTCCACCCTACGGGAAGCTAACTCCCAGAACATTATTCGCACTACGAAAAAAACACCAAATCATCATGTGGGATGTAATCAGTTGTGATTTTGATGAAAAGGTTTCGGCTCAACAGGTAGAAAAAAATGTAATCGACTATGCAATCAATGGCTCAATTATCGTTTTCCACGACAGTGTAAAAGCAGCTCCTCGAATGTTGAAAGTGTTGCCTTTGATTTTGAAACATTATACTGAATCTGGATATGCTTTTTTGAAGTTGTAAAATTGTATGAACCCGAATTTTTTTGATTCGTTTTTCTCATTGATTTTATAATTTGAACTATTATTTTTAATCATTATTATGTTACTTTAAATGAGTTGGAATCCTTTGTTTTTTTTCTGAAAATTGATATTTATTTTATCAAAATTGTTAACAAAAGACGATTTGTTAAAAATTATTTATTTTATATTGAGTTGATTGTCAAGACCGTGATGATCGAAGCATACTGATCATAGTCATTATAAATTTAATAACTTGCATGATAGCGAATTGATTTCTAAATTGCGATGTATTGTCTTAATGGCTTAAAGTTCTTCCTTGTACTTACTAGGATTTTCTTTTTTCATTTGATAATTCAACCCTTACACCTCTAACCAATTACCCTTGTTTCACTTCTACCACATTTCAAATGTGTTTAAATCTTTTATCGCCTCTTTTTTAGATGCGACTAGGAATATTTTGTTCATTCCTCAAATAAATAATGAGAATTTTTTATTCTTTCAATCGAAATAAATCCAAACTAACATATCATGAAAAATTTTGACACAAATCCAACCATGAAAACAACTTCCTTGTTTTATCCATGGCTAAAATTCTTTGCAGTATTACTACTCTGTTTAAATTCCTCTCTAGGAATGGGGCAAATTGCAGCGTGGGATCTTACAGGTGAAACTGCACTTGCGACATCAACGGCAGAAATTTATGATGCCAATATGGATGCGTCAAGTTTGCTAACTAGAGGTGCGACTGCAGGAGCAAGCACAGGAAACAATTCGTTTAGAACTGTCGGTTTCCAAAACAATGGAATATCAGTAGCGAATACGGATTATTTTCAAGCTACATTCTCTGCAGCTACAGGGTATACTTTGTCGCTATCGACATTGGATGCAAGATTTGCCGGAACAACAACTTTTGCTGCATCTCCTGGAGTTTCATCTCAATTTGCTTATAGTTTAGACGGAACAAATTTTACGTTGATTGGGTCTCCATTCGTAACTATTGGAACTCCTACTACGATGACACAAATTGATTTGTCAGGAATATCGGCACTACAAAATGTTGTTGCGAGTACAACCGTTACGTTAAGATATTATGCAAGTGGTCAAACTACTTCAGGGGGATGGGGTTTTAATTCTCCTGCATCAGGTCAAAATGGATTTGCTGTTGGTGGTTCATTGAACGCGGCTGGTGGTGGTCCTCCAACCCAATTAGTCATTACAAATATTTCTCCTTCATCACCAACTGTTGGTTCTGGCTTTGATGTGACTGTACAATCACAAGATGCAAGTAACGTAGCTCAAAATGTAACATCATCTACAGATGCAACATTAACTTTAAATACAGGAACAGGTGCATTAAGCGGAACACTTGTTAATACCATTGCAAATGGAACAAGTTCAATCGTTATTTCTGGTGTTAATTATAATGTAGCCGAAGCAGGTGTTGTATTAACAGCAAGTGCAACAGCTGGAATGTCATTAACAGCTGGTAACAGCGCCGCATTTACTGTTCTAGCAGCCGCTGATCATCTTGCTTTTTCAGGATTCCCCGCTTCTGGTACTTCTGGAATAAATATTTCTTCTTTTTCTGTACAGGCACTACGCCCCGATTTAACCGTTGATAATACGTATACGGGTACTGTTACCCTTACTAAAGTTTCTGGTGCAGGTAATCTTGCTGGTACAGTAAGCACAGCTTGTGTAGCTGGAGTAGCAACTTTTAATGCTGTTCAGTTTGATGCGGGTGGAACATATGTTCTAGAAGCTAATTCTGGATCATTAACGTTAGCTACAAGTAGTAGCATTTCTATTACAGGATCAGCAACGTTAACAGAAGATATTTTACCACAATACGCAATCAACGGAACTACTTCTGGAAATCGTTTGCAATATGTTTGTCGTTTAACAATCAGTGATCTTTCTGCAAATACTACATATCGCTATTTCACTGGCGCATCAACAAATGCATCTTTGGGATTAAGTACTGCAGCAGGAAATTTTTATGTAATTAATAATACAGCAGGTGCCGATGGTTATATCGTTGGACAATCTTCTAGTAAGAGTTTCGCCGGAACATTAATGGGTGGTGATGAATTTACAACAGGTAGCCGTTACGGTGAGTTTACTACTGATGGATCTGGTGACTACACAGGCTGGTTTGGAATGGTGCCTACTGGAAACGCTGTTTTTAATGATGGATCTTTAGTTTATTTCTATGTGCAGCTAAATGATGGTGCAGGTGGAACTACCATGACGCAAAGTATTCGTACTGCCAGTACAATCGAAATGATTGCAACTGCTACCACAGCGCGTGCAGCAAGAGGCCTTTCAAATGGTTCAGCTGAAGACATGGTTTTTTTATATGATAATACCGCTGGTACAGGCCGACCTTTATACGGAACATGGATTGAATCAGATGGAATAACTCCTACTTATACTACATGGTATAATGTAGATGTTGATGGTGTAACCGGAAGTTGGGGAGCCTATCTTCCAACAGCATTAGCGAATGGTGTGCAACGTATTGAATCACGTAATGTGCAAACTGCCGCAATAAATATTTGCCCTGGTACCTCTGCAACAGGAGTTTGGTCTGGAGCAGGAAATACTGTGAATCCAACCTCAGGAACTACACCTATCGTTTTCAGTTTATCAGATGCTCCTTTTGCAAATCTAACATGGTATGCTGATGTAGATGGTGACGGATATGGTGATGCAGGTTCTTCTTTTGTAGGATGTGCTCTTGCAGGATATGTTACTGACAATACAGATTGTAATGATGGTAACGTAGCTGTGAATCCAGGTGCAACAGAAAGTTGTAACGGTATCGATGATGATTGCGATGGCTTAACAGATGAGTCAGGAGGAACAGTACAAAACATTACCGCAAATACTTTCCATTGCACAATTCAATCAGCTATCAATGCAGCAACTGCAGGTGATGTGATTGAAGCAGGTGCTGGAACGTACAACGAGCGCGTAGTCATCGACAAATCATTAACACTACAGGGTGTGAGTGAAGCAGGAACAATTCTCGATGGAACAGGTCTTGTTGGAAATGGAAAAGGAATTGCAATTAATACTGACATCACGAATGTAACGATCAAGAAATTGACGGTACAAGATTATGCTGGATCCAATGGTAATTCAGACGCAGGAATCTATGGTATCGGTGGAAATAATAATTTAACGGTACAAAATGTATCTCTTTTAAATAACGTGGGTGGTAGCGGATTTTATGCGAACGGTCCTGTGAATACAGTATTGATCGACTCCGTGACATCAACAGGTCATACAGTAGGAGCGCGAGGAATCGTAATCTGGAACGGACTGAAAGAAAACATCACAATCATGGATTGCCATGTATATGGTAACAACTGTTGTGGTATCGAACTTCAAGACGGAACAGCATCCGGCGTAACAATGACCAATAACAATGTACACGATAATGGTGATAACGGAATCGGTATTGTTGGAATGCAAGGTCCAGGCGAAAACGTAGTAAGTGGAAACACTTTATTAAACAACGGTCGCTTTGGAATGGAAATTAAAAATCCAAACGGATCAGGAGCAACTACGGGCGCAGGTCGTGTAGTGATCGAAAATAATAATGTAAGCAGAACACTTCCTATTGTAGATGTACGTGATATCGTAGGTATCGCTGTATTCCGCAGAGGGGTGTTACCAGGTAATGTAGATGTTCCTAATGGAGCAGTAGTACAGAACAACATCATCAGTGGTTATGTTCAAACGAGCACTAGCGATGGATTTGGTATCGTTGCTGAAGGAACCAATCATACTGTAAGCGGAAACAACGTAAGCGGATGTGATGTAGGTATCCAACGTCAATCAGGTCATCTTCCTTACCCCGGCGATGGCGATCAATCAAATCTTGCTGATACCTATTTTGGACGTGGTAACTCACCAGTAACATGTGGAGTAACCGTTACTGGAAACACATTAAGTAATACAATTGATACGAGAGATGTTCCTGCCATTGCAGGTTCAGGTTTAGTGACCAACCTCAATACAAGTACTTCTTATTGCTCGATTCAAGCAGCAGTAAATGCAGCGACCGCAGGCGATGTGATTGAAGCAGGAACTGGAACATACAATGAAAGAGTTGTTATCGATAGATCATTAACACTTCAAGGTGTGAGTGAAGCAGGAACAATCCTCGATGGAACAGGTCTTGTTGGAAATGGAAAAGGAATCACGATCAATACAGGTATTACTAATGTAACGATCAAAAAACTTACGGTACAAGATTATGCAGGTGCAAGCGGAAATGCTGACGCAGGTATCTATGGTATCGGAGGAAATAATAATTTGACGGTACAAAATGTATCTCTTTTAAATAACGTTGGTGGAAGCGGATTTTATGCGAACGGTCCTGTGAATACAGTATTGATCGACTCCGTGACTTCAACAGGTCATACCGTAGGAGCGCGAGGAATCGTAATCTGGAACGGATTGAAAGAAAATATCACGATCATGGATTGCCATGTATATGGTAACAACTGTTGTGGTATCGACCTTCAAGACGGAACAGCATCGGGTGTAACGATGACCAATAACAATGTACACGATAATGGTGACAACGGAATCGGTTTGGTAGGATTACAAGGTCCAGGAGAAAACGTAGTAAGTGGAAACACTTTATTAAACAACGGTCGCTTTGGAATGGAAATTAAAAATCCAAACGGATCAGGAGCAACTACGGGCGCAGGTCGTGTAGTGATCGAAAATAATAATGTAAGCAGAACACTTCCTATTGTTGATGTACGTGATATCGTAGGTATCGCAGTTTTCCGCAGAGGAGTTTTAATTGGTAATGTAGATGTTCCTAACGGAGCAGTAGTGCAGAACAATATCATTAGTGGTTATGTTCAAACCAGCACTAGCGATGGATTTGGTATCGTTGCTGAAGGAACGAATCATACTGTAAGCGGAAACAACGTAAGCGGATGTGATGTAGGTATCCAACGTCAATCAGGTCATCTTCCTTACCCCGGCGATGGCGATCAATCAAATCTTGCTGATACCTATTTTGGACGTGGTAACTCACCTGTAACTTGTGGAGTGAATGTAACTGGAAATACATTAAGTAATACCATTGATACAAGAGATGTTGGAATTGGTGCAAGTGCAGTTATTAATACAACTACGTTAGAAGAATTCTGTACTATACAAGCAGCAATTAATGATGCACAAACTTTGAATGGTCATACTATACAAGTTAGTGCGGGAACATATGCTGAAAATATTATTGTAAATAAATCATTAAGTATCCTTGGACCTAATGCAGCAATCGATGCATGCACAGGCACACGTGTAGCAGAAGCGATCATTGTTCCTTCCGTATCATCAATTGATTTAGGAGAAATCATTCATGTTGCAGCATCTAACGTAACGATCTCAGGATTTACCATTGATGGAGATAACACTTCAATTACTTCAGGGTTTACCAGTACGAACGGAGCAGATATCGACGCTGCAGAAGGGATTACGGTTTATGAAACAGGAGTAAATAATTTGGTGGCATCAAATAACAGCATTCAAAAATCTATCCTACTTCGGTGTTACTTTATATGATTATCCAGCAGCTGTTCCATCAAGCGGACACAGCATAGCAAATAATAAAATACAAAACTTGGGAACCTACGATGCAACATCTAATGTTGACTATTGGGGAGGTGGAGTATTGTTGTACAACAATCAGTATGCAGCCATTACCAATAACTGTATGACCAATGTTAGATTGGGAATACAAACAGGTAATTTCTATCAAGCCAATCCAGGAGCAGTACCATCTCAAGTAATCAGCGGCAATACGATTCAAGCACGTAGAACAGGAGTGTTCCATAACTTGCATTATTCTGCTGCATCGCCTATGACATTCTCAGGCAATACAATTACAGCCCTTGCTAATGCGAATGAAACACGTTGGGATGGTATAGCGCTTTCATCTTTATCTGTACCTTCTGTTTCAACGAATAATATTATCAACGGAAACGGAATCGTTTATACGAACTTAACCAAAGGATACGAAGTATGGAATGTAAAAACTCCATTAACGGCAAGTAGTATCACTGGTGGAAGTGTAAGCGGAGTAGATATTGGTGTATTTGCAAATAACTACGACGGATATTCATCCGATGCCCCAGACGGAGCCCATGCAACGGTGAGTGGAGTTACTATTACTCCGAACGCAACGGGAGTAGGTATTAGAGTTTATGATAATGCATTAGCTACCTCTCATGGAGCAGTTCGTTTGGATGTATCAGGATGTACCATCTCTGGTGGATTAGAAGGAATTAAGTTTGAAGAGACGCAAGCCGGAACGGTTGGTGGAACAATCAACAATAATAATATTGGAGCTACTGCAGCTGGTGTTAATGTTACCTCGATGGTAACCTCAGCAACGAATGTGTTTAGCTTAACAAACAATACGATTACTATAGCTACTCAAGTAGCAGGAAGTACTCCTACGGTTGGTGTTTCATTGAGAAAGTTAACGGGAACTACAGCAGCTTCGGTTACTGGTAACAATATCACAGGCCCATTCTTTGGATATGTAGCGTATAATTTAAATACAAGTCCAGCAACAGAAATTGATGGTGGAACGATCACAGGAGTATTGCAAGGTGTAGCATTTTTAAACATTGATCCATTAACATTCGCAGCGTTCGCACCAAGTAATTCAACGGTGAAGAATGTTTCGATGAATGGCTTTAGTGGAAACTATCCTGCATTACCTAATAATAACTTCCATGCGGGTGTTTATGCCTTTACAACAGGAGCAGATTTATCGGCAACGTTAAATGTAACGTGTCGTGATTTGACCATCGATGGCACAGGAAAAACAAGTCCAGCAAGTGGAGCGATTGTTCCCGCAGACTTCTCAACCGGAGCTGGTGTTCGTCAAACAATAACAGTAGATAGTTGTACACTTACTAATAACCTAAATCGTGCAATTAGTGTACGCGGAGGTAATGCAGTAGTGGATGTCAATAACAGCACACTTAGTAATAACGGAGGCGATCCATTTGGAGCAGGTGGTAATGACGGTTTCGGAATTATCGCACGTGAAGGAAGTGTTGTAACGGTGGATAATAACTTTATCACAAATCCTTCAAGCAATGTAGGATTTACGGTAACGGCATTAGCAACTGATTTGGGTGCATCCGCAAGCGTTAGTTTAACGGCAACAAATAATAGCATTAATAATAATGGAAATGCAAGTGGTTACTTAGCGCGCAACTTTGGTGGCACGTTAACAGCAACCTGCAATTGGTGGGGAACAGGAAATCTAAGTACGATTGCATCATTGATGAGTGGTGCAGTAACCTATCAACCAATGTTGACGGGTGGCACTGATAATGATGCAGTGATGGACGGGTTCCAACCTGCAGCAACATGTGAAATGGTATTGGCAGTAACCGTAACCGGAACAGCAACCGATGAGACTTGCACAAACTTAGACAATGGCTCTATCGACATTACAGCAGCGAACGGAATTGCACCTTATACTTATTTATGGAGTAATGCAAGTACCAATGAAGATCAAAGCGGATTGGATGCAGGAACGTATACAGTTACTGTTACCGATGCATATGGAAATAGCGGAACAAATAGTTTTGTTGTGAATCCAGGCTCAACACCAACAACATGGTATGCAGATACTGATAATGATACTTATGGAGATGCAGGTTCAAGTGTTTTAGCTTGTATTCAACCCGTAGGTTATGTTGCAGACAATACAGATTGTAACGATGGTAATGCAGCCGTAAATCCAGCCGCTACAGAAATTTGCAATGGTATCGATGATGATTGCGATGGCTTGACTGATGAGTCGGGAGGAGCAGTTCATAACGTTACAGCAAATACTTTCCATTGCACAATTCAAGGTGCAATCAATGCAGCCACCGCAGGCGATGTAATCAATGTACCAGCCGGAACCTATCCAGAGAATGTGATCGTTAATAAATCGGTTACATTGAATGGTCCTAATGCAGCAATCGATGCATGCACAGGCACACGTGTAGCAGAAGCGATCATTGTTCCTTCCGTATCATCAATTGATTTAGGAGAAATCATTCATGTTGCAGCATCTAACGTAACGATCTCAGGATTTACCATTGATGGAGATAACACTTCAATTACTTCAGGGTTTACCAGTACGAACGGAGCAGATATCGACGCTGCAGAAGGGATTACGGTTTATGAAACAGGAGTAAATAATTTGGTGGCATCAAATAACATCATTCAAAATCTATCCTACTTCGGTGTTACTTTATATGATTATCCAGCAGCTGTTCCATCAAGCGGACACAGCATAGCAAATAATAAAATACAAAACTTGGGAACCTACGATGCAACATCTAATGTTGACTATTGGGGAGGTGGAGTATTGTTGTACAACAATCAGTATGCAGCCATTACCAATAACTGTATGACCAATGTTAGATTGGGAATACAAACAGGTAATTTCTATCAAGCCAATCCAGGAGCAGCACCATCTCAAGTAATCAGCGGCAATACGATCCAAGCACGTAGAACAGGAGTGTTCCATAACTTGCATTATTCTTCTGCATCACCAATGACATTCTCAGGCAATACAATTACAGCCCTTGCTAATGCGAATGAAACACGTTGGGATGGTATAGCGCTTTCATCTTTATCTGTACCTTCTGTTTCAACGAATAATATTATCAACGGAAACGGAATCGTTTATACGAACTTAACCAAAGGATACGAAGTATGGAATGTAAAAACTCCATTAACGGCAAGTAGTATCACTGGTGGAAGTGTAAGCGGAGTAGACATTGGTGTATTTGCAAATAACTATGATGGCTATTCTTCAAACGCACCAGACGGAGCTCATGCAACCATTAGCGGAGTTACTATTACTCCGAACGCAACGGGAGTAGGTATTAGAGTTTATGATAATGCATTAGCTACCTCTCATGGAGCAGTTCGTTTGGATGTATCAGGATGTACCATCTCTGGTGGATTAGAAGGAATTAAGTTTGAAGAGACGCAAGCCGGAACGGTTGGTGGAACAATCAACAATAATAATATTGGAGCTACTGCAGCTGGTGTTAATGTTACCTCGATGGTAACCTCAGCAACGAATGTGTTTAGCTTAACAAACAATACGATTACTATAGCTACTCAAGTAGCAGGAAGTACTCCTACGGTTGGTGTTTCATTGAGAAAGTTAACGGGAACTACAGCAGCTTCGGTTACTGGTAACAATATCACAGGCCCATTCTTTGGATATGTAGCGTATAATTTAAATACAAGTCCAGCAACAGAAATTGATGGTGGAACGATCACAGGAGTATTGCAAGGTGTAGCATTTTTAAACATTGATCCATTAACATTCGCAGCGTTCGCACCAAGTAATTCAACGGTGAAGAATGTTTCGATGAATGGCTTTAGTGGAAACTATCCTGCATTACCTAATAATAACTTCCATGCGGGTGTTTATGCCTTTACAACAGGAGCAGATTTATCGGCAACGTTAAATGTAACGTGTCGTGATTTGACCATCGATGGCACAGGAAAAACAAGTCCAGCAAGTGGAGCGATTGTTCCCGCAGACTTCTCAACCGGAGCTGGTGTTCGTCAAACAATAACAGTAGATAGTTGTACACTTACTAATAACCTAAATCGTGCAATTAGTGTACGCGGAGGTAATGCAGTAGTGGATGTCAATAACAGCACACTTAGTAATAACGGAGGCGATCCATTTGGAGCAGGTGGTAATGACGGTTTCGGAATTATCGCACGTGAAGGAAGTGTTGTAACGGTGGATAATAACTTTATCACAAATCCTTCAAGCAATGTAGGATTTACGGTAACGGCATTAGCAACTGATTTGGGTGCATCCGCAAGCGTTAGTTTAACGGCAACAAATAATAGCATTAATAATAATGGAAATGCAAGTGGTTACTTAGCGCGCAACTTTGGTGGCACGTTAACAGCAACCTGCAATTGGTGGGGCACTGGTAATCTAAGTACGATTGCATCATTGATGAGTGGTGCAGTAACCTATCAACCAATGTTGACGGGTGGCACTGATAATGATGCAGTGATGGACGGGTTCCAACCTGCAGCAACATGTGAAATGGTATTGGCAGTAACCGTAACCGGAACAGCAACCGATGAGACTTGCACAAACTTAGACAATGGCTCTATCGACATTACAGCAGCGAACGGAATTGCACCTTATACTTATTTATGGAGTAATGCAAGTACCAATGAAGATCAAAGCGGATTGGATGCAGGAACGTATACAGTTACTGTTACCGATGCATTTGGAAATAGCGGAACAAATAGTTTTGTTGTAAATCCAGGTGCAACACCAACCGCATGGTATGCAGATGTTGATGGCGATACTTATGGTGATGCAGGTTCAAGTGTTTTAGCTTGTATTCAACCAGTAGGTTATGTTGCCGACAATACAGATTGTAATGATTTAGTAGCAGCGATTAATCCTGCAGCACAAGAAATATGTGATGGTGGAATTGATAACGATTGCGACGGATTAGCAGATGATGCAGATCCAAGTGTAATTGGTCAAGGAACTTATTATGCTGATGTGGATGGAGATGGTTACGGAGCAGGTGCAGCTATTTTAGCATGTATCCAACCTGTAAACACATCTACTAACAATACCGATTGTAACGATGCCGTAGCAGCAATTAATCCTGCAGCACAAGAAATATGTGACGGAGGAATTGATAATGATTGTGACGGATTAGCAGACGATGCAGACCCATCAGTAATTGGTCAAGGAACTTATTATACCGATGCAGACGGTGATGGATACGGAACAGGAGCAGCTATTTTAGCATGTATCCAACCTATAAATACATCTACCAACAATACGGATTGTAACGATGCTGTTGCAGCCATCAACCCAGGCGCACAAGAAATATGTGACGGTGGAATTGATAACGATTGTGATGGATTAGCAGATGATGCAGATCCATCAGTGATGGGTCAAATAACATGGTATGCAGATGCAGACGGAGATGGTTATGGAAATTTAGCTACAGGTACATTGACTTGTAATCAACCTATGGGTTATATTTTAGATAATTCAGATTGTAATGATGCTGTTGCAGCAATCAATCCAGGTGCAACAGAAGTATGTAACGGAATCGACGATGATTGCGATGGTGATACGGATGATGATGATCAGAATGTTGTTGGTCAAGCAGTATGGTATGCAGATGCTGACGGTGATACTTATGGTGATGCTGGAGTTTCTACAACAAGTTGTAATCAGCCTATAGGTTATGTAAGTAACAGCACAGATTGTGATGATGCCGACATAACTATTAATCCAGGTGCTACTGAAGCCTGTAATGGTGTGGATGATGATTGTAATGGTTTAGTAGATGATAACTTAACATTCATTACTTACTATAATGATTTTGATGGTGACGGATATGGTGCCGGTGCTGGAGTTTCTTTATGCTCTAATCCAGGTGCAGGTTATGCATTAGTGGATGGTGATTGTAACGATGCAGTTGCAGCAATTAATCCTGCAGCACAAGAAATATGTGACGGTGGAATTGATAACGATTGCGACGGATTAGCAGATGATGCGGATCCAAGTGTAATTGGACAAGGAACTTATTATGCCGATGTGGACGGTGATGGTTATGGAGCAGGTGCAGCTATTTTAGCATGTATCCAACCTGTAAACACATCTACCAACAATACCGATTGTAATGATGCAGTTGCAGCGATCAATCCTGCCGCACAAGAAATTTGTGACGGTGGAATTGATAATGATTGCGACGGATTAGTAGATGATGCAGATCCAAGTGTAATTGGTCAAGGAACTTATTATGCTGATGTAGACGGTGATGGATATGGAGCAGGTGCAGCTATTTTAGCATGTATCCAACCTGTAAATACATCTACCAACAATACCGATTGTAATGATGCAGTTGCAGCGATCAACCCAGGCGCACAAGAAATATGTGATGGTGGAATTGATAACGATTGCGACGGATTAGCAGATGATGCAGATCCAAGTGTAATGGGTCAAGGAACTTATTATACTGATACAGACGGAGACGGATACGGTACAGGTGCAGCTATTTTAGCATGTATCCAACCTGTAAATACATCTACCAACAATACGGATTGTAATGATGCAGTTGCAGCAATCAACCCAGGCGCACAAGAAATATGTGACGGTGGAATTGATAATGATTGTGACGCATTAGCAGATGATGCAGACCCATCAGTAATTGGTCAAGGAACTTACTATGCTGATGTGGACGGAGACGGTTACGGAGCAGGTGCTGCTATTTTAGCATGTATCCAACCTATAAACACATCTACCAACAATACCGATTGTAATGATGCAGTTGCAGCGATCAACCCTGCCGCACAAGAAATTTGCGACGGTGGAATTGATAATGATTGCGACGGATTAGCAGATGATGCAGATCCTAGTGTAATTGGTCAAAGAACATACTATGCAGATGTTGATGGTGATGGATATGGAGCAGGTGCAGCAATCTTAGCATGTATCCAACCTATAAATACATCTACCAACAATACAGATTGTAATGATGCTGTTGCAGCAATTAATCCTGCCGCACAAGAAATATGTGATGGTGGAATTGATAACGATTGCGACGGATTAGCAGATGATGCAGATCCTTCAGTAATTGGTCAAGGAACTTATTATACAGATGCGGACGGAGATGGATACGGAACTGGTGCAGCTATTTTAGCTTGTATCCAACCTGTAAACACATCTACGAACAATACGGATTGTAACGATGCAGTTGCAGCCATCAACCCAGGCGCACAAGAAATATGCGATGGTGGAATTGATAACGATTGCGACGGATTAGCTGACGATGCAGATCCTAGTGTAATGGGTCAAGGAACTTATTATACAGATGCGGACGGAGATGGATACGGAACTGGTGCAGCTATTTTAGCTTGTATCCAACCTGTAAATACATCAACCAACAATTTAGATTGTAATGATGGAGATATTCTTATTCATCCTGCAGCACAAGAAATATGTGATGGTGGAATTGATAACGATTGCGACGGATTAGCAGATGATGCAGATCCATCTGTAGTAGGACAAGGGATTTACTTTGCCGACGTTGATGGTGATGGTTATGGAGCGGGTGCAACTATTTTAGCATGTATCCAACCTGCAAACACCTCTACAAATAATACCGATTGTAATGACGGAAATGCAACAATATATCCAGGTGCTACAGAGGTTTGTAATGGCGTTGATGATAATTGTGATGGAATAGTTGATAATACTTTGGTACCATCATTAGGAACAATCAATGGACCATTGCAACAATGTCTTCCCATTTCAAGTGGGTCTGCAACTTTCAGTGTAGTATCTGTACCAGGAGTACTAACGTATACTTGGACAGTGCCTGTTGGATTTACCATTGTTTCAGGTCAAGGTACAACTACTTTAAATGTTAGTTGGACATCAGCAGCTTCACATTTTGGAATTGTTGGTCCAATTACAGTAACACCGAATGATGCTTGTTTCTCTGGCACTCCTTCAATAGGTCTAGTAGATATTAACTATACGGCACCTGTACGTCCGCCAAGTATTTCTGGAGCAGCTAAAGTGTGTCCTGGTGATGTTGTTGTATATTCTATAGCAAGTGTAGCACGTGCAAGTAGTTATTTATGGACTGTACCTGCTGGCGTAAATATTACAAGTGGTCAAGGAACTAATATTATTACTGCTACAATCACAGGAGCCTTTGCAGGTGGAATGATTGAAGTTGTTGGTGTAAACGTTTGTGGCGCTAGTCCATCAAGAACGAAAACAATGAACTTTAATATTCCAGGTGTTCCAAGTCCAATATCAGGTATTACTACAGGTTTATGTAGTGTTACTGGTAATGTATTTAGTACAGCAGGAGCAACTGCAGCAACAAGTTATGTTTGGTCAACGCCTCCAGGAGTAACAATTACAAGCGGACAAGGAACAAATACAATTACTGTAAATGTTAATGGCAGCTTTACTTCAGGTTCTGTATTTGTTAGTGGTGTAAATGGTTGTGGAACAGGATCGAGTCGTTCTGTTACAATTACGGGTAATCCTGGAATAGCTAGTTTAATCTCTGGACCAACAACAGTATGTCCGGGAGCAACAGGTATAGTTTATCAAGTAGCCACAGTAGGTGGAGCTAATAATTATACTTGGACGGTACCACCAAGCGCAACTATTACCAGTGGTCAAGGAACTAAAATTATTACAGTTGACTTCAGTTTAGTTTCTGCAAACAATCAAACGGTATCTGTTCGTACAGATAATGCTTGTGGACTAAGTCCATTGCGTTCATTGAGTGGTATTTCAATTAATAATATTTATTGTGGTCCACGATTGGCTGGAGAAAACACTTCAATCACACAAGTAAGTGTATTCCCTAATCCTGCAACAGATTTGGTAACTATCCAATTTAATGCAGCGAACGAAAGCAACTATCGCTTACGCCTTACCGACATGTTAGGTCGCGAAATCTTTGTAAAAGAAGGCACCACATCGGAAGGAAAGAATACGATGCAACTTGGATTAGAAACATTGAATGGAGGCGTTTACTTCGTCGAGATTCAAAGTGGGGAAGGTTCACAGTCAATTCGCTTAATGGTCGAATAAAATAATCAAATCCCGAAGAGCTTTATCTCCTGATGAAGCTCTTCGGTTTATAACATCTAAAATTGAAATTAATAACTCGAAATACTTTACACATGAAAAACAATTACTATACAGGCTTCACGATGCTGGTTCATCAAACCTGTTTACCTCTCATAGTGTCTTTAAAGAAAGGAAAACGCAACGGAAAGATATCAATCTTTGTTAGCGTACTATTCCTGTTGCTACTTTCTGGTAGCTTTTCCAATAAAGCATTTGCACAATTAACGGGTGTGAAAACTATTCCCGGTGATTATGCATCTATCGCTGCTGCTGTTACTGATTTGAATGCTGTTGGTGTTGGTGCAGGCGGAGTCACTTTTAACGTGGCTGGAGGGTATACAGAAAATACAACAGCTCCAATTACGATTACTACAGCAGGAGCTGCAGGGAATCCAATTGTATTCCAAAAAAGTGGGGCTGGAGTTAATCCAATTGTAACAAGAACGGATGCAGGAACTAATACAACTTCAATAGTTGGTGGTTTAGGTGATGCAGTAATACGTATTGATGGTACAGACTATATCACTTTTGATGGCATCGATGTTGCAGCTTCTCTTCAAGGAATTGAATACGGATATTTTACATATAAACCATCCGCAACTAATGCGTGTCAGAATTTGACTATCACAAATTGTGTAATAACAATGACGAAAGGCACCAGCGCTTTTGTAATGGGAATTCATATTAGTAATGGTGCAACATTAGTTTCTTCAGCAACTGGAGTTACAGTGTCTGCTAATTCTGGTCGTAGTGAAAACATTACAATTTCGGGTAATACGGTTCAAAATACACATATTGGTGTTTATTGCCGTGGCTATTCTACGGCTGCTTTTTATGATCAGAATATAACCGTAAATGGAAACATCATTCAAAATTTTGGTGGTGGGTCTGCTACAACTACGTATGGAGTTTATTTTATTTATACAAATAATCCTACGGTAACTAGTAATTCTATTAACAATGCTGGCGGTGGCGGGTCGGCACATGCATCTACATTTTATGGTGTATTTTATTCGACTGCAACTGGAGTTATTATTGGTAATTCCAATAACATTACTATAAATACCAGTGGTACTTCAGGAATACAAGGAATCTATAATGGTAATGCAGGATCTTCAATTAATATAAGTAATAATACTTTTACGGGTACCATTGGTGCAACAACAACAGCTTATATTATTTATAATAATAATGCAAGTTCTTCAGTTACTTGTTCTGGAAATTCCATTTCGGGATCATTTACAAAAACGGGTGCTAGTGGAACTATTTATGGTTATTATAATAATGGTTCACCAACTGCGGGATTAGAATCAATTAATACGAATAGTTTAAGCAATATTTCAGTTACGGGATCTTCAATCTTTATAGGGATTCAAAGTACAACTGGTGTAGGTCAAAGTTGCGATATTTATAATAATGTGATTTCATCTATAACGGGTGGTACAGGAACATTAACTGGAATTAATGTCAGTTATCACGCTACCCGAAATATTTATGGAAATACCATTTCAGGAATTAGTAATGCAGGTTCAATCGTGGGAATTACAAATGCAGCAACTTCTAATGCTACCGTAAATAATGTTTATAAGAATACAATTTGCAATTTGTCAAGTACTTCGACTGCTACTACTGCTGGACTTGTAACAGGAATTCTAATTGCAAGTAGTTCTGGAGCTACAGCAAATTATTATAACAACCTTATTGGAAATTTAACGGCACCAGCTGCTACAGGTACGGATGCTATTAGAGGTATTAGTATCACTTCTACTACAACCGTTCAGAATATCAATGTTTCTTATAACACGATTTATCTGAATGCAAGTGGTGCCGGCAATTTTGGATCATCAGGAGTGTATCATACTACAAATGCAACAGGTGCTACTGCTAATTTGACGCTACGTAATAATTTAATTTATAACAATAGTACTCCTTCTGGAACAGGTTTAACTGCAGCGTATCGCAGAAGTACAACTGCGAATAATAATTATAATAGTGCTTCCGATAACAATTTGTTTTGGGGTGGAAATCCATCAGCAAGCCAATTGATTTTTACTAACGGTACAAATAGCTTTGATCTGTTAGCTAATTATCAAGCATACATTATAACACAAGATCAAGCTTCAAAAACGGAAGATGTTTTGTGGACAAGCACTACTTGTGGAAGTCCTGATTTCTTAAAAGTAGATGATACTACTCCAAGTGCTACCGAAAGTGGAGCAGCTAATATTGCTGGAATTACGGATGACTTTTTAGGAACAATACGTCAGGGTAATGTGGGTTACGGTGGAACTGGTTCTGCTCCTGATATTGGTGCTTACGAATTTGAAGGAGCATTGCCAAGTTGTGGAACTCCTACAGCTTCAAATACATTATCAAGTGATATGACTCCTTGTAATGGTGAAAATTTCACATTGTCTTTAGATGTAGCCTATGGATTGGGTTTTGCTTTCCAATGGGAAGAGTCAATTGTTGGTGCCGGTGGTCCTTATACGCCCATCTTAGCCGGAACAAATGAAACCTATGTTACCAACGCATCACAAACTACATGGTATCGTTGTGTGGTAACCTGCGTTTCAAGTACATTAAGTACTACTTCTACTGAAGTGGAAGTAACGCTAGCTCCTGCATTAAATGGAACTTATTTAATTGACAATACTGGTGCAGGAGATTATCTTAGTTTTGGTGATGCTATTGCTGACATTAATTGTAAAGGTATCAGTGGGCCTGTAACATTCAACGTCACTGCAGGACAGATCTTTGTTGAGACGGCAGATTTGAATTTAACTTTTACAGGTTCTGCAGTGAATACAATTACTTTCCAACGTACCGGTGCAGGAACCAATCCTGTTATTCAGAAAGCAGGTACTTCAGCAACGACAGAGTATATCGTTAAATTAACAGGAGTTGATTTTTGTACATTTGATGGTATCGATTTCGAACAAACAGGTACCTCTGCTGCTGATTGGGTGGAATTTGGTGTATGGATTACCAATGCTTCTGTTATTGAAGGAGCCAAGAATAATACATTTAAAAATGGTGTTATCACCTTGAGTAATGCGAATGTCAATGCAAGAGGTGTCTGGATCAGCTCCAGTCCAACCCCAACTGCATTTAGTGGTACGCAAAGTAATAACCGCTTCCTCAATATGACGGTTCAAAATGCATGGGAAGGTTATCGCATTACAGGTGCAACATCTACATTCCCGGATGATGCCAATGAAATCGGTACAGAAGGCGGTGGAACAAGTACTATTCAAACCATTGGAGATGGAGTAACTTCCGGTAGTGTCTACGGTGTCTTCGCTTCTTATCAAACCAATTTTAAATTACAAAACACCAATGTAACATCAGTGCAGGCCGGTGGTACTTCATTGGTGTATGGTATTACCATGCAAACTTCACCATCTAATTCTGCAACCATTTCAGGAAATACTTTTTATAGTATTACTGGTGGTGGAATAGTCTATGGTATATATTTCTCATCTGCAGATACTGCTGATATTTACAACAATGAAATTTACGGTTTAACTTCTACAGGTACCGCAAGTTCTGTTCGAGGTATTTATCTTACTGCAACAGGCCTGAATGCGAATGTATATAACAATCGTGTTTATGATATAAACGCAAATGGAATTACCACTGCTACCGCTGCAGGTATAGATGTTGGAACAGGCCTTGTCTTTAACATTGTAAACAATATGATTTCTGATATCAAAGCACCAGCGTCAACTCAAACAGCTGCAGGTACTCGTGGTATCAGTGTGTCTGGCGGTTCAACCGGTGGTGTGGTGAATATTATTCATAATACTGTAATGCTTTCTGATGTAAGTACTGTAGCAGCATATACGTCTGCAGCTTTACATAATTCGAGTTCAACACCCACATTAGATATCCGAAACAATGTTTTTGTAAATAATTCAGATATTACCATTGGTACACGTGTCGCTGCTTTCTGGAAAACACCCACTACAGATAATATCAGCAGTGGAAGTAATAATAATATTTATTACGCAGGTGCTCCAGATGCTACTCATTTGATTTATTACGATGGAACCAATGCGGCACAAACCATGAGTGCTTATCAAAGTCTTGCTGCTATTTCCCCTGCTGAAATTTCATCTTTCACAGAGAGTACAGTATTCCAACCTATCATCAGTGGTGTTATTCGTCCTGATTTAGGAAACCCTACTTATATCGAAAGTGGTGGTCAAGCCATTGCTGAAGTGCCTCAGGATTTTGAAGGCGATGCTCGTAACCTAACTTCTCCTGATATGGGTGCTGATGAAGGAACGTTTGTTATTCAATTACCTCCATTGCCTGATTGTGCAACGTATTTAACTCCTGCTGATCTTGCAAATGATATTTGTTCTTATTCATCTGCTCAGTTGACTTGGTCAGCTGCAATGACCGGTGGAGCCCCAACTCTCGGATATGATGTTTATTTCGGAACAAGCCCTGCACCATCTTTTGTAGCGAATGTGAATACTCTCAATTATACATTACCTGCTTTACTTCCTAACACGACTTATTATTGGCAAATTATTCCAAAAAATAATGCAGGTGATGCATCAGGATGTGCGATCTATTCCTTTACAACCCTTGATGCAGAAATTACGGGAACCACAGGCGATACTCGTTGCGGTACAGGAGTTGTAAATTTATCGGCAAGTGGTTCTGGTACGTTTAATTGGTACACCGCTTCAACAGGTGGAAGCCCAGTTTTCACTGGTGCTGCATACAGTCCTTCCATTGCTACTACTACTGATTATTGGGTGTCGGCTTCTAGCGGAGCAACAAATGCCAATGTGGGGCAGTTGAGTCCCACGTCAGCTGGTGGTACTGTATCAACATCAACATTAACAAATCACTTTATGATCTTTGATGTTGTGGCTCCATCTGTAACAATTAATACTGTTACGATTTATCCAACTGCCGCAATAGGAAGTAATTTTAATATAATTATTCAAAATTCAGCAACCACTCAAATTTATGCAAGTGGGACATTTACAAATACAGTCACTGGTGGTAATACTCCGCAAGTGGTAACATTGAATGCAGCTTTACCCACAGGTACCGGTTACCGTATGGGTGTTTTAACCAATGCAGGAATGAATCGTAATACAACAGGTGCTGTTTATCCATATACTGTTCCAGGTGTGCTTAGTATTACAGGAAATACTTTCAATCCAGTTTATTTTTACTATTTCTATGACTGGAGCATCAGCTCAGGTTGTGAAGGTCCTCGTACTATGGTTACAGGAACAGTAATTCCAAGTACTACTTATTATACGGATGCAGATGGTGACACTTATGGTGATCCTTCTTCTCCTGTGATTTCATGTA
>JADKFA010000043.1 GCA_016717725.1 Bacteroidota bacterium | reverse complement strand
CTGAAATAAAATGAGTTCCCTCAGCAGGACTCCAACATGCCACTTCAAATCCACCACTGCCACAGTCAAACAAAAGCTGAGCGCGAAGATCGGTTGCACTTAACTTATTAAAGGTAATATTAAAATTTCCTGTAGATCCCGTGTTAAACAATAAGAATACATCATTCAATCCTGAAGTACCATCGCACGAAGGTGCTGCACCATAAATCCCTCCCACACCGGTCACTGTTGCGAATAATGTTGTAAAAGTAACATCACTTCCTGGACATGTTAATACTGCATTTATCGGAAATGATGCTGCACTCTCACATTCATCGTAAGTGGGTGCAATCGGACAAGGTGCATCTTCATAAACACAAATAGACATATTCCATTAGCGGTGAGACTGTAAGTCCACGCTCTAATATAATAGGTTTGTCCTGGTGTATTCATTTTGACACAGTGTAATTTCTGGCATACCAATTTACATCGTCGCTGCATTTTATTGAAATCCCACCTGAGGAAGGGCAATTATTCCAAACTTCCATTACCCAGTCATTAATACTTCCAGCAGTTGTTTCTACCTCTACTTTTTACCTTTCCAGGTGCTACGAACTTATACCACTTGTCATCATCTGGAAGAATTTCCTCCAAAGTGCATCAGAGCAAATTGCATTGGGACCATTTTGTGATGCCTCGTTACTGTTGTGATGCAGGAGCCTACATTAGCGGCCACGCCCAGCGTAATTGCAGAAGTACAATCTTGAAGGCAACCCGGTAGTAAAAGATTTAGGACTTGGAATTTCGGATATTCCATTTGCCATTTGGAGGGCAATTACGTTTGACGTAATATTGATAAGTTGATCCAGAAACTAAACTGGAAACCAGTAAAAAGTATCATTCGTATTTTCCATAGTCCCTGTACCGACAGCAAATCCTTGCAATCCATACTCTACAGTATAATTTGAACCTGGAAATGCACCTGCTCCAGAACCCGAATTCCATCTAAGTTTAACGGATGTACCCACTAAATCAAGAACGGATAAATTAGTTGGCGTTGGGCAGGTGGGAACAAATTTAAAAACTGTTCCTGCCGCAGGAATCGTTGCGGTCGTGAAGGCAACAGAAGAAACATTAGTTGTTCCAGCTACTGTATTTGTCCAAGACTGTCCCGAAGCTAAAGAGCGATTAAAATAAATTGTATTATTCGGACCCCGCAAACCCACTTGTGTTGTACTACTCGTCCATGAGGCTCCTGAAAAATCTCCATAAACATATTCACAAATTCCACTTCCTTCAGCAATTGCTTGAATCGTCATATTGGGTCAAATTTGTTCCACTTGGACGAAAATTTGCACATTGCACTATAAACTTTCTATTCGAGATGTCCCGATCACTTGATATCGAATTTGAGCGATCGTATCTGGATCAGAAACAAAATTTTTGGAACGTACCCACTAAATCTCGTCCAAAAGGAACCAGTGCACCATAATAACCATTGGAACCTCCTCCGATAGCTGTAGATCCAATCGGTCTCGTTAGTGGTTGAAGGTGATCCTCAAAAGTGATAAATCCCATTACTAGAAATACTTAATGAATTATAAGAAGAACCATTAAAATAAAATGAAAAAGGGATAGTTCCAGTAGCCAATGTATAAACTCTACTGTCTAATGCAGAATCATTAGCCAATGGGACTCCACTTGCTGTTGCTACGATTGTTCCACCCGTAATCGGTGTAAACACCACAGTGGTTTGCTGAAATGAATAATTCATTTGCGCATTTGAAACATTCACAATTGCTAAAACCAATAACGCTAATAATGGATAAATTCGGTTGGATAATTTTATATACATAACTATTTTGTTTTCTAGATGTAGTGTTCCTTATGAAAGGACGGTATAAGATACATTAATTTAATTGATTACAAAAAAAAAACTTGTTCAAGATTTTAAGATTCCAGGGCCAGTTCATTCACTATATAATTCAAAGTAACGGCTTACATTTAAGATATGCAACCCTTTTGAATTATTTAAAATATTGAATATCAGAGTCTAATCAAATTTTAATATTTATACCTTCAAAATATCATTTTTTGATACCTTTGCGCTCCCTTAATGTTCCTGTTAAATAGGTATCCATTAAGAATGGCGTGGTAGCTCAGTTGGTTAGAGCGCAGCACTCATAATGCTGAGGTCGGGGGTTCGAATCTCCCCCACGCTACACTAGAAACAAGAATACTTTTAATTTACTTTTGTAAGGACTCATCCTTATTCCCTATCGCGGATTGTTTTTTCGACTTTCGTCTAAACATGTCTCTAAATTTTTTAGACAATTCCGAAAAATTATTAAACTCTATGCTATAAAAAGCACCAACCCCTTGTGTATAGGGGGAGTTGAGATTATTAATTAGCGAATTATTATTTGAACGGTTGAATGCTTTTAACCGAACGCTACCCGTCTTATTTGCTTTCACTTCAACAGCAAAATCTCCTACTAAATTAGAAGTATTCTGACTTGAGTTATTAGTTGTGGTATTTGCGACACCTACGTTTCCATCGATGGTAACACGGTCATTAAAAAGACTCGTCGACATTGCGATTTCCAACTCCTCACTTGTTAGAGCATCACCTGGGCGGTAATTCACTCCCACATTCACCTGCTTACTAATTTGAGAAGCCCAATTGCTCAATTGATTACTTAACATTTCATAGGCGTTCACTCCTACAACTGATGATGAATTCACTATAGCCCGATTTGACACTTCACTAGGAGTAGTAAATCGTCTCATGACAAGTAGAGAAACCGCTTGACGATATTTTTCCTCTTCGGTATTGATGAGTCGCTTCACTTGGTTTTCAATAGTAGGATCCACATTTTGAACTTTAATATTGAACGTAATATTCGGATTAAATAATTTTTCGGTAAGTCGCAAATTCAGATCTACAGGTACTAATTTTCTAAAACTACTATCTTGAAATAAATCATACAATCCTGCTCTAAGCTTATAGCTTGCTTCGATATCGACAATGGCGTCGTAAGGATCACCTTGCCAACTGATGGAACCTCCTTCCACAATATAAAATGGTTTATTGATAATATTCTGCATGGTGAATAGGTACTTCCCCTCAGAGATTCGATAATTTCCTTGCATCTTTAAATCTTCTGAAGGACTGATAAACATTGTAATCGTTCCTTCTCCTCGACCTTCAATCACATCGCCTATCTTAGAATCAAAAATTAAAAACATTTCTGCATCCTGCGTAATATCAAAGGCCATATTCATTTCAATTCCTGTAAAATCTGGGCGTTTCAATACTATCAAAGTGTCCCTTCCTCTATTTATGAAATTAATAAATCCACTCTTACTTAACTCCTCAGGATTATTCAATGGGATGTTGATCTTCGTTCCTTTTTCAGACCTCAATCCTATATCCATAATCATATAATCTAAATAGCCAGTTATGCTAACACTTCCACTTGCATAATCTTCACCAAAATACAACTCATTATGATGCGAACTTGTATTCAAAACTTGAGCTCGTGTAGCTTTGATATCAATATCAAAATAAAATTTTCGCAGATGATCATGGCGAATACTTCCATTCACAGTAGATACATTTCCCTTGACATCATACAGTGAAATATTTTTAAATTGAAAACGATCTTTTAAAATATCCACTTCGGTCGAAAATGTATAGTTAGTATTTAAATAATCAACTTTAAACCAATTTTCTGAAGATAGATCTTCCCAGTAAGTTCAGGTTTCTTCGCAGTACCTTTAATAAATATCCCGCTGGCAACCCCTCCAATTTCCGAAGCTAATCCTTTAAGATAGTTGCTGAATGAATGGACATATGTTTTATTCAACTTTGCTGTAAAATCAAGTTCGTCTTCCCTTTTCTTTGAAAATATAAGATCCGGAAATTGATATGTTTTTATCGCCGCCGTGAGTCACAATTGCATCAACTTTAATTTTATTTTCTCTACTGTTCCAAATAGAGTTTACTTCAGCATCCCCGAGTGTATCTGTAAACCAAAGCAAGCTCTTCACTTTCAAATTCGCGTTCATGGCTGGTTTACCCAGAACGCTTACAATTTGAGCCGATCCATTAGTCACACCACCAATCTGAACATCATAAACACTTAATATATCGTTAAATTGACTCGCCTCAAAATCAGTAAATACAGCAGATAACTTGGCGGTAGTATCTTTACCAGCAATCCCATTAATGGAGATTTTTTGGTTCCCACTACTAAAATTAAAATCACTAAATAACAAACCTGTACTATCAGCCAAAATATAATTTGAAGCATTTAAATCCCAGCTTTCACCATGAAGTAATAATTGATCGGGTACAAGTTTTAGTACCGTATAACCCGTCTTTAAAAATCCAGCATTAATATAACAAGATGCTTTTGCCAAGGTGGAATCTTTTCCATTAAATTGCACCAAAACACTCGCTGTATCTTTATTCGTAAAACCGTTTAAAGTAACTTGCTTAAGACGGATGCTATCATTGAACTCGATTTCTCCAAACGAACTAATAAAGCTAAAATTTGCAGCGTCAGACTTCCCATCGACATCAAAATTTTGAAAACTACAGGAGTCACTTCAATTGATTTTGACTTCACTTTCAACGAAACGAAATTCGATGACGTGTTTAATATTCCTTCGACAACTGAACCAGGAGCAATTGTTATTTCAGGAATAAAAACGGAAGTTAATTCATTTGTTTTTTTTAAGACCGCTTTAAAGTTGATGATTTGAGCTTCTGGACGCAAACTATTTTCCTCAAGCAATGCGGGTAAATAAATTGCAATAAAATGTTGGATTGTTTGAGGCAAAATTGAAAACTATACTCTCCAGATATTTTGCATCCACAAAATCGGAAGTAATCGACAACTCCCTCCACTCCCCTAGTTTCGATTCCAAATTCACCAGATCTGCCTTTACCACTTTTCCTCCTTCTGTATAAACTAGGTCACGAGCTTCGATAAAACCTTGCGCGTTATCAATATTACTTCCTACTAAACTAATACTTAAATCAGCACTTAAGCTGGCAGCATTTTTTCTTTTTAGAAGATTTAAGGCCGTAAGATCAATCTTTCGAATGGAGGAATTAAAATTAAATACAGGTAATTCCTTTGTGAAATCAATATCTCCTTCAAAATTCAAGTTCAGATGTGGATCATCGACTAATAGCTCCTGTAAATAATTTATTTTCGAAATGACCATTCAAATCTATATTCGAATAATTGTATTGGTACAATTCTAAACTTGCTACCTCCCCTTCTATGTTTGCATTTATGTTTTTTAGATCAAATCCCTTCCCTTCCAATTTTGCCTTCAGCGTTGTTTTCCCAAGAACATCGGAAAGATTCCAAAATCGACCAATATCAAATTCATTTAATCTTAAATTTCCTTTATAACTTGTTTGCTTATCATTTAAACCCAATTTTAAATTAAGATCAGAGCTAATAAAGCCTAAGTCTGTGTTAATATTTCCATAAGCCACAAAATCATTATAAAATCCATTAAAACTTCCTTTAAACTTCACTTTTCCCAAGCTCGTCATCTGCTCAGGAAGCTGGATCAACTTCAAACTATCAAAGGCCAAAGGAATTGTCTCTATATCTTTTTACTAAAACTCAATTCATCTGCATTCACTTCAATATATGTCTCAAAAAAATCGGGCAGACCTTGTCATACTCACTTTACCTTTAAAAAGTATCTTTCCATAATTCAATACTACATTCTTCCCTTTAAACCGATCCACCGTACCTGAAAAATTTCGTCGAAAATTCTGGCGCGAGTTAATATATGCAAGTTCCTTTGCAAAAAAAGAAAGATCAAAAAAATCGACGGTTGACTTTTCAAAATCACCTTTCCATCTTACATCAGCAATAAAATTTTGGAAATCATCCATATCATTAAAATCAAAAACTACAGCTCCCTTTAGCGTGCTCTTATCCGTTTTTGACTTTAGGTCTGAAAAAGCCATTTGACCAGGCTGAATGCTCGCATGTGCAGAAAAGGTATTGATTTTAAAACCACTTTTTTCGAAAGAAATTTGACTCACATCAAATTCCAGCGTATCGGCTTCGGGTATAACATTTTCTACCAACAAGGTTCAACTTTTAAGGCTGATATCTTCCCAATCGATTCCATAGTCTGCATCTACATACTTCAAATCTTGATACGTCAAATGACAATTGTCGGAACTATTTTTTCTGCTTTCAATTTCCATGGTTCGGATTTGGTAGTGTCATTCTCACATGATGAAAAATAATCAATTAAAAAATCCATGTTATATTCACGTGGTTCCTTATAATGTTTAATTCCAATCCTCGCATTCTTCAACTTCAATTCCGAAAGCATGAAATGCCGTTCTTCAAAATCAAATCGACCAATGTTCACTTCAACATCTGGAATAAATACCAGAGTGTC
>JADKFA010000042.1 GCA_016717725.1 Bacteroidota bacterium | reverse complement strand
GTGCCCAAATTCTGCAAATCCAGTAGAAAAGAGTTCGAAAAAATGTCGGCTGACTCCACCAGAAGGGGACAAAGCAATTATTTTGTTTTGTCCCTTTTTTAATTTCCTCCGAAACTCCTATCAATACCGATATTTCAGTGGATTCAATTTTTTTAAATGTAGAGTTCGAACTATTTTCAAAAAATGACCTTTTTAGCCTACTATCTTAAAGGGATTCGAACTTTTGAGTTTATTTTTTCAGGAGGTTAAATAATTCCGTATTTATATAAAGTGTTTCTTTCAAACCTTTTGGATTTTAAAACTTCAATTTTTTCCAACCCTTTAAGATATTTTGATGCTGTAATTCGCGAAATACCTAATCGATTTTCTAAATATTCGCTTTTACAATAAGGTTGCTCAAACAAAATTTCAATCAATTCTTTTATAAATTTTAGGAATCATTTTTTGCACCGCTCCTTTTGTTTGATCAAACAATTTGTTTATTCTGTTAACCTGAAAAATTGTTTCATTTGCCGTTGATTCAATCCCTTTCAAAATAAATAAAATCCAAGTTTCCCAATTTTGTTTTGTTCTAACTTCTTGTAACAATTTATAATAATCAGATTTGTTATCTATTATATAACCGCTTAAAAATAACACAGGGTTTTCAAGCAGTCCACCCATAATTAAGCACAATATATTTATTATCCTTCCAGTACGCCCGTTTCCATCATAAAAAGGATGGATGCTTTCAAATTGATAATGTTGAACAGCCATTTTTATTAAGTGTGGGACATCATCTTCCTCATTTATGTATTGCTCGTAGTTTCTCAATAGCCTATTTATAGCATCAATATTGTCGGAGGTGTATAAATAACTTTTCCTGTTGATGCGTTTCTAAGAGCAGTACCTGGCAACTTTCTTATTCCTGCATTATTTTCTTCAAGTATTTTTTGAATTTCAATAATTGCATTTGTTGTTAGAAATGAATTCTTCTTTATAAAGTTCACTCCGTAAAGCATTGCCTCGCGGTATCGCAAAACTTCCTTTGTGGCCGTATCTACTTGAATACCTTTAGCAGAAAGGGCTTGGTATAATTTGTCTTGTGTTGTTATTACATTTTCTATTTCCGAACTGGCTCTAGCTTCTTTCAAAATAACTGCATTAAGCAAAATTTCCGGATTTGGTAAAATGTGCACTATTCCTTTTAATTCTGCCAAGGCAACTGAAGATTTTACCAATTGTCTTAAAACTTTTACCGTTTCAATTTTGTCTTTATTAGGTGGTAAAAAAGGCAGGTTATTGAATGCAATTTCACTATCCGGAACTATGTTTTTTTTACTTTTTGTCATGTTAAGCGTTTTTACCTGATGCTCTTATCATGTAAAGATAATTAAATAATTTATACCTGACCAAGTTTCTCAATGTAGTTTTTTTATACATGAGAAAATACGCCTTAAAGAAAATACTATATGCTTAAATATTGCTTTAACACAATGATTATTAAAATCTTCAAGAAAAGAGTTCGAAAATGTGTAGACTCCACGAATGAATACAAGGCCAGCCCCTTAGGGCTGGCTTTTTTTATTTTATGACTGAACGTTGAAAGCTTGCTTTCATAAGTGATGGCCTAAAAAAAAACCAATGCATAGCATTGGACATTGTATTATCAAAGCTGGAAAGGAGAGCTCATTTCCAAAGCAATAATCTCTCCGGATCACTGATCGCAAATTCGCAACTTATTGCGGATTTGCGATTTTCTTAGAACTTCCTTACCAAATTTTACGACTTCAAGATTCGAATTAAATCATTGTTGATATAGAAAACTTCTTTCCCTTCTTGATGTGGTGACACAATTCCAATATCAGTTAATTCATGCATGTATTTTGTAAGTGTAGTTCTACTTCTAACTTCTAGCAACTCACCAATTTTTTTAGGCTTAATATAGGGTTGCGAAAATAAAAGCTGATTCAATTCAAGACTATACCACTTCAGTTTCTTTTTTGCATGCAAATGCGTTGCATTCATTTGATTCAATATCTCATCAATTGTTTGATTTGTTTCCTTTGCCGTTATTTCAACTGCAGTTAGCATATAATTAATCCAAGGCTTCCATGCATTTCTAGTCGTCACACCAGCTAAATTAGCATAGTAATCATCCTTATGATTTAAAATATACTTACTTAAAAACAAAACCGGATGGGATAACAATTCCTGCTGAACCAGGTATAACAAATTCAATATTCTCCCAGTTCTTCCGTTACCATCAGTAAAGGGGTGAATAGCTTCAAATTGGTAATGTGCAATGACCATCTTCAATAGAGGATCAACAGGATATTTTTTGTGATCATTTAAAAACTCAATCAAATTCTTAATTTTTTTCTCTAATATTACTGTTCCACGAGGAGGTGTATAAATGATCTCACCTGGCTTAAATTCACTTTGCCCTCTCTTAATAACAACCTGCGATTGAGGGGGTCGAATTCCCTGGCGTGTATTTTTAATTTGCTGAAATACTTTGATGATGGTTGTTTGCTCGAGTTTGCTTTTTGTTTTTATTGTATTATAACCTTCCATAATGCTTCACGATAGCGTAATACTTCTTTTGTAACAATATATCTTTATCAAATATGATGTCAGATGGCGGTAAGTCTGGCAAATCATTATAGGGTATATTTCTATCGAATTTTTTCATTATTTTAATATGTCCATTATTTGATTAAAAATGAACATATAGCAAATATATGTCCAAATATGGACAAAAACAAGCCATATGTCCAATATTTTACAAAAAATGGACATATAGCTATATCATGTTCATTTTTTCCTAAAATTTACACGTGACAAGTTTATCATGCATAAATACTATACATGAGAAAACATCTCATATTATGGTTTTGTACAATCGCTAATATGGAGCCTTAAAGCACTCAAAATTTCTAAACCTTTCATAAACAAGTTCGAAAAAATGTCGGTGGAATCCACAGAATGAATAGCATTGGACATTGTATTATCAAAGCTGGAAAGGAGAGCTCATTGCAAGGCGAAAATCTCTTAGGATCCATTACATAAACAAAAATTTAAAGCTCTCAACAGATCATCAACAACCTTTTCTCCCCCTCTTTTTCCTTGGGGGCACGATGAACGCAGGGTAGCACCGGACTACCGGGATGATCAACGGCTAAACGACATAGATGACCCTGGCTTAATTTGATTGGAGTAGATCTTGTTTTCGTTTGATAATGCAGGTCAAAAATGTGAACTTAAAAGGATTCGAATTCTTCTTCTTTGGGCTCTATGAAGTTTTTTGAGTTCTTCTCGTATTTCCGGCTTTAAGTATTTTTTGTTCGGCTTCTGAATTGGGTAGTATTTCACTCGACTCTCCATAGTACGTACATAAAAAGTATCGGTCGGTATGGGAGAACGATCTACATGAAAGGAATAAACATCGGTCGGGAAAACGGATAAGCATTGTCTCTCTCATAATACGTGATCAAATTAAGGGTAGGGGGATGCTCCATGCTCCTTCAATAGTTTCATGTCATTCAAAATGAGTTCGCGTGCCATTTGTCCTTCTTCACCAATTGAAGTTCGGAAAGATCTCTTCGGTAAGCACTACAATATTTTTCATTCGATGTAATTTATCCACGATCTCAGAGAAATTTCCTTTTAATTGACGAGACCAGCAAATGGCATTTTTTTCCCCTCAAACGGTGTTGTAACAAGCTCCTGAAAATTCATCACATTTTTGATAGGATTCACAGCGAGGAATTTAATTTATTGGTAAGAGTGATAAGAGATAAACTTGTAACGTAAAGCTTTTTCTCTAAAAACAAATATATAGAAAAATCGGGTCTACGGAAATTGTTAATTGCACAAACCTTAGTAAATGATTTTGAAACTAGTGCGCTCGTGTTGGTTGGACATTTGGGTTTGTAGATGGACTAAACGATCTGCCAGGTATGATCGCTTAATAGTTTAACGCTACCTTGGAATTCAAGTGTTTCTTTTTCGAATAGCCCCATTCATCCGGACCTATCATCATCAGGTAATATTTTTCTCTTTTGTACAGATGATAGGTTTGTCCAACAAAAGGTTCAAAGGAAGTTTCTGCCTGATACTTTTTTCACTGATCTCAACACGCTTTCTTATTTCGTTCGCTTGTAAAGCCAGCACTTCCACTTGTTTTTGAATTTGCATAAGTTGCGTATTGGTTTGCTCGTACATCGACGATAAAGCCCTTGATTTTATCTTCCCTACATCTTCCGGCTTAACAACAATGCTGCCAATATTATGAGGGTAGGGAAGCAATCCTGGAAATTCCGCGACTTTATCTTTATCAATTGGATTGATCATTAGTGATTTGTTGGAAGGCTAATGTATTTTAAAAATTCTTCCTTGGCCTTGCTTTCTTCAAATTTGCCACCGTAAAAGGAAGTGACTGTTGCAGAACTATTGTCTTTTATTCCACGGGATGAAACGCAAAGATGTTTCGCGTCAATGAGAACAGCCACATCTTCTGTGCCGAGAATATTCTGTAGTTCTTTCGCAATTTGTATCGTCAATCGCTCTTGAACTTGTGGACGTTTAGCAAAGTAATTCACGATCCTGTTCAGTTTTGAGAGCCCGATCACTTTTCCGGAAGAAATGTAAGCTACATGCGCCTTTCCGAACATCGGCACAAAGTGATGTTCACAGTTACTGTAAAAAGTAATTTCCTTCTCAACTAGCATCTGATTGTGTTGATACTTGTTCTCAAATAAGGCAACTTTGGGTTTATTTAATGGCGACAAACCACTGAAGATTTCTTCCACATACATCTTCGCAACACGTTTCGGTGTTCCTTTTAAACTATCATCTTCAAGATCTAAACCCAAACTCCATGATCTCTTTAAAGTGGTATTCGATCCCTGCGATCTTTGTTCATTGCTAGTTCAAATGCATCCCTTTCGCAAAGGCGTTTCAATTCCTGTGCTTACATGCTCGTCACCTATTTCATCAACGCTTAAAGCGCTTCATGATATTTTTGTCCCGTTGATCAGTGACTTGAGGTTAATTTCATTTTGTTTCATAATTCGGGTTATAAGTAGGTTAATAACGTATTTAGTAATGTTTAACTATTTAATCAAATAATTAAACAAATATACATCTTTTTTGTCTAACTTTGTATATAAAATGTTAAACAAAATAAATGTTACATACATTAAGAACGACCCAGCTATTGAAAAGTGATATGAATACAGTATGGGAATTCATGAGTTCACCCATGAACCTGGCAAGATCACCCCCCCCTCCTATATGCATTTCAACATCCTTTCTGATAAAAACGACCTGAAGGAGATGTATCCGGGTCAGTTGATCGAGTATACCGTTACGCCTTTACTTGGATTTAAAATGTACTGGGCAACCGAGATCACGCATGTGCAACACAAAAAGTACTTAGTAGATGAACAAGATTTGGTCCTTATAAGCTATGGCATCATAAACACTTTTAAAGGAAGTGCCTGGTGGTATTGAAATGACGGATATTGTTCATTACAAGCTCCTCTTGGATTCATTGGGAGAATGGCCAATAGATTGTTCATACAACATAAGGTGAAAGAGATCTTTGACTATAGATTCAAAAAGCTGGAAGAATTATTCAATCAAGGAACGTGAAGGATCTAATCAATGTTATTAAACCGGATTGTGTCATCCATTATACTGAGAATTTATTAGTAAAAACAACATATTGACTTAATACCTAAGCATGCTTCATCAGGCAAGCAGCATCTAAGCGAGATTATTTAATAAAACAACATTGTCTTTTCTACGCTCATGCAATAAAGGCTCTTCCGCAGCGTGTCCGAAAATAATAGCCAAGTGGACTTCATGATCTTTTTTTACTTGAAGTTTTTCGTAATGAGATGTTTTTTCAATGAAAGTAGCTAATCCGATAGGACAGGAAGCTAAGCCGATCGAATAAGCAGCGAGCATCATATTCTGCGCGCACATACCAAGATCTAATGCCGACCAGGTATTGTTTTTCGAACAGGAAAGAAAGATGACAAGTGGAGCTCCGTGAAAGATAGGATCCTGACCTCTGAAAAAATTCATGGCGTCCTTTAAACTGAATCCTTTAGGATGAAGCAATGAGTCTATGGCTTCTTTCATTTCCCCTCCTTCAGCATGGCAAATTTTCCGTCATGCAAAATGGAGGCAGATAGAACAGCGATCAATTCGGGATCGTTCACAACATGAAACATCCATCCTTGCTTGTTCATGGCAGAAGGCGCCATTCTTCCTGCATCCAGTATTGCTTCCAGTTCTGTTTCTTTCACCTTTCAGCTGTATATTGTCTTACAGCTCTTCTTTTGTAAATGGCATTGAGTACTTCGTTCATAGTGACTAATTGTTGATATACAAAGTTCTTTATTCTATTGAATGTTGTAATGATGAAGATCAGTGAATGAGTTTTTCATCGGAGGGATCCATCACCCAAATTACGGTATTAAGCGAACTTTACTCGTGTAAATGCAAAAAAATAAACTCTATAGTTTCGTTCAACCCATCGATTTATTTCATTAGTCTTAGAAATTAAATCCAGTTATGAAAGTCGCTAAATCCACGCTATTCTTCTTGTTTCTTGCATTTTGTTTGCAGGCTCAAAAGACCAAAGAAGTAAAAGTCAATGCAGACAGTATTTTATTAAAGAACACTAAATACCGTCACATAGGGCCGTTTCGTGGTGGAAGATGTGGTGCAGTTGTCGGAGACCTCAAACAAAAAAATCTTTTCTACATGGGAAGCACAGGTGGTGGTGTTTGGAAAACAATTGATGGAGGCAGCAATTGGAGAAATATTTCAGATAAGTATTTCGGCGGTTCTATTGGTTGTGTGGCCGTTGCTCCCAGCGATCCTACCATCCTTTATGTCGGTGAAGGCGAAAACACCTTAAGAGGAATGTAAGCGAAGGAAATGGAATGACAACAGAAGATGCAGGAAGAACCTGGAAATTCGTTGGACTAAAAGATAGTCGCCACATTTCACGAATAGTAATTCATCCCAAAGATCCGAATACTGTATGGGTAGCTGTGATCGGACATTTGTTTGGTCTGAATACAGAAAGAGGTGTATACAAAACCATTGATGGAGGAAGAACTGGAAGAAAGTTTTATTCAGTGATGAACAAAGTGGCGCCGTTGATCTCATCTGGAGCCCGGAAATCCACAAACACTTTACGCAAGTGCATGGACCGTGATACGAACACCTCTACAGCCTGGAGAGAGTGGAGGTAAGGGTTCTTTCTTGGAAAAGTACTGATGGTGGAGAAACCTGGTTCAAGCTCAACGAGAAAAAGGATTTCCAAATAAGGGAGTAACCGGTATCATTGGTGTTGCAGGCCCATCCATCCAGATCGTGTTTATGCGATCGTAGAAAATGAACAAGGAGGTTTGTACATAAGTGAAAAACGGAGGTGAAACATGGACCTTGCAAAAAGCAACAACGAAATTCGTCAAAGAGCCTGGTATTATTCGAAAGTGCATGGATCCCAAAAATCAGGATGTCGTTTACATTCTCAATGTGGAATTTTTAAGAGTACCGATGCCGGAAAAACATTCCGTTCAATTGCAACGCCGCACAGTGATCATCATGATCTCTGGATCGATCCCGAAGATGTAAATCGCATGATCATAGGTGATGATGGAGGCGCTCAGGTTTCCTTCAACGGTGGTGCGCATTGGAGTACATACGGCAATCAACCTACTGCGCAATTCTACAGAGTAAGTGCAGACAATCATTATCCATACCGTGTACTTTCAGCACAACAAGATAATTCTACCGTAAGGATCTTATCTAGGTCGGATGGAAACGCAATTACTGAAAATGACTGGACATCCACCGCCGGTTTTGAAAGCGGCTATGTGATCGCG
>JADKFA010000041.1 GCA_016717725.1 Bacteroidota bacterium | reverse complement strand
TCGTTTTATGGAACTGAAAATTACTTCCCTCTCAAAGACTTATTCCAATGGTGTAAAGGCTTTGCAAGATGTTAACCTCACCATTTCAACTGGAATGTATGGTTTACTCGGACCAAATGGTGCCGGAAAATCAACGTTGATGCGCACTATTGCTACCTTGCAAGAAGCGGATAGCGGTACCGTTATGTTGGGCGATTTAAATGTGCTCAAAGAAAAATTGGAAGTGCGTAAACTCTTAGGATATTTGCCACAGGAATTTGGAGTTTATCCCAAAGTTTCTGCCTATGATATGTTAGAGCATATTGCCATTTTGAAAGGCCTTAGTACCGATCGCAAAACTCTTGTTGAGGATTTATTGAAGCGTGTAAACCTTTGGGACGTTCGTAAAAAAGCACTCGGTGGATTTTCAGGAGGAATGAAACAACGTTTTGGAATTGCTCAAGCCTTACTAGGAGATCCTAAATTGATTATTGTGGATGAACCAACCGCAGGACTAGATCCAGGAGAACGCAATCGTTTTTATAATTTGTTAAGTGAGATTGGTGAACAGGTGATTGTGATTTTGTCGACGCATATTGTGGATGACGTAAAAGAACTTTGTAGTCAAATGGCGATTATCGATAAAGGAAGAGTGCTTTTGAAGGAGTCCGATGGATGCACTGTCTTCTATCAATGGAAAGATTTGGCGTCGGAAGTGAGTAAACAAGATATTCCGGAATTTACCGAAAAGTATCCGGTAATTTCTACTAGGATGGTGGCAGGGAAAACCATTCGCTCATGTATACAGTGATCTAGCTCCTGATGCTGGTTTCGATGCTATTCAAGGCGATTTGGAAGATGTGTTTTTCACCCATATCAAAGGTTTTCTATAATAATAGTAATGGTGTGAAAAGAATAAATTGGTCAAAACACTAACTTAATAGACAGACTCTAAATAGAAATTTATGTTTAAACATATTCTGAAGTTCGAATTGCGCTATTGGTTTCGACAACCGATGTTGTATATTTTTATTTTGATAAATGCCGCGTTGATCTTTGGCGCAAGTTCTAGTGATTCTATCACCGTAGGATCGCAGACAGGTAATGTTCATAAAAATGCACCGTTTGTTGTGGAGCAGTTTTACTCTATAATGTCGTTGCTTTCTTTGTTGATGATTACTGCGTTTTTGAATTCAGCCGCGGCACGTGATTTTACAGAGAAGACAAGTCAGATTTTATTTACTACGCCAATTAAGAAAAGAGATTTTATATTAGGTCGATTTTTTGGTGCAGTAATAATTTGTATGATTCCTTTTCTTGGAGTGTCAATCGGCAACTTGATTGGTGTGCAAATGCCATGGCTCGATGAAAGCTTGAAAGGTCCTACATTTTGGTCTGGACATATTCATGGATTTTTGGTTTTTGTAGTGCCGAATATGTTTTTTGCAGGTGCCGTTATTTTTAGCATAGCAGCGCTTACTAGAAGCACTATTCTTTCGTTTGTTGGTTCGATTGGATTGTTGGTGGGTTATATTATTTCACAAAATTTGATTCGAGATATCGATTCAGAAGTTATAGGTGCGATGTTGGATCCTTTTGGAATGAGAACTTTTTCTGTAGCTACTAAATATTGGACGGTGGATGATAAGAATACTATGTCGATGGGTTTTGAAGGATTGCTTTTGATGAATCGATTGATATGGATGAGTGTTGGCGTCTTAGTTTTAATTTTTACTTACTATCGTTTTAGTTTTACTGAGAAAACAAAAGGATCAAAGAAAAAAGTAAATGATATTGAGAAGACCGAAAATTCAGCTTTGCGTTCGTGGGTTCCTTTGTCACGGTAAAGCCAATATTTAACTCTAGTTTAACTGCAAGACAAATTGTTAGTCAAGTGAAGTTGGAGACGATTTCTATATTGAAGAATACTGCTTTTATCGTGATTATGATTTTCGGTGCTATCAATTTAATTTCTTCCATGTCGTTTGCTACATCACAAGGATTTGGATTAACGGCTTTTCCAGTAACGTATCAAGTGCTCGACATCATAGAAGGTTCTTTTATTTGTTCATTATTGCTGTAGTCACTTTTTATTCCGGTGTGATCGTTTGGAAGGAGCGGGATAATAAGGTGAGTGATATTTATGATGCACTACCCTACTCCGATTGGATGCCTCTTATTTCAAAAACGATGGCCTTATGGTTGGTGATTGAAACTTTATTAGTAATTGGTTGCCTTATTGGTATTGTAACACAACTTTTACATGGTTATGAAGATATTCGTCTTGACGTATATTTTATTCAGATGATTCTAATAAGTGGAATTAGCTTTTTAGGATTGATCATGTTGAGTGTATTTATTCATATTCTTGTTAATAATAAATACCTAGGATATTTTATTTTTATTGCTTTTGTGATCACCAATAGTTTTATTTGGCCAGCATTAGATATTGAAACGAATTTAATTCCATTTGGAAATAGTCCAAGTTTAATTTATTCTGATATGAATAAATTCGGACCTTCTTAACTGGAAATTGGCTTTTGAAAGTTATTGGTTAATTTTTGTTTGTATTTTATTGATGATCGGATTGTTGTTTTGGGTTAGGGTCGTGATATGAGTTTTCGATTCGATCTGCCATTGCAAAACATCGTTTTCCCATGGTGAAATTACCAATGCTTATTGCTGTGTTTGCATGGGTTGTTTTTGGATCTTTCTTGTATTATAATTCGAAGGTGTTAAATACGTTTACCACCTCTAAGGAGAATGAGAAATTGCAAGCTGATTATGAAAAATCGTATAAGCGTTTTGAATCCATTCCTCAACCACGGGTAATTGCTGTTAACTATCAAATAGATTTGTTTCCAGTTGAACGCCGTTTTGAAGTTAAGTCGATCAGTGGATAAAAATAAGAGCGATGTGGTCATTGATTCAATCTTTTTCACAACACCCGACGATTTCGAATTTACATTAAATGTTCCGTCATCTAAATTGGTGTTGAATGATACTTTATTGCAGTTTCAAATTTATCAATTGAAAAAGGGTCTTCAACCAGGTGATAGTTTACTGTTAACGATGAACTCATCTTACCAAGCCATTGGAATTGAAAATGAAGTGAGCAATACCAATATTGTAAGTAATGGTTCGTTTTTTAATAACAGCAGTTTTCTTCCTATGATTGGTTATCAAGCCAATTATGAAATAGAGGATAAGAATGATCGAAAGAAAAAAGAGTTACCTCCTCGTAAGCGAATGCCTTTGTTATCGAAAGATCCAAAATCGAGAATGGATAATTACATCAGCAACAGTTCGGATTGGGTAACTGTAAAGACCATCTTTAGTACAAGCGATGATCAAATTGCCATTGCTCCTGGATCCTTGAAAAAGCAATGGAAGAAAGAAGGAAGAAGTTATTTTGAATATGAATTGGATCATTACTCATTAAATTTTTATTCGTTTTTGTCAGCGCGTTTTGAAACGAAAACAAAGATGCATAAAGGAATTAGCTTAGAAGTATATTATGATAAAGCACATCCGTATAATGTAGATAAAATGTTAATGTCGATGGAAAAAGCCATCGATTACTATTCAGAAAATTTTGGACCTTATGCTCATAAGCAAGCACGAATCATTGAGTTTCCTCGGTATGCAAGTTTTGCTCAGGCTTTCCCTGGAACTATGCCTTATTCTGAATCGATTGGATTTATTGCCAACCTAGAAGATTCAGATGATATCGATATGGTGACTTATGTGGTGGCGCATGAAATGGGACATCAATGGTGGGCACATCAGGTGATGGGTCCAGAAATGCAAGGATCCACCTTACTCTCCGAATCGATGGCGCAGTATTCTGCATTAATGGTGATGGAAAAGATGTATGGAAAAGATCAGATGCACAAATTTCTTCGTTATGAAATGGATAGTTACTTGCGTGCTCGTGGTACTGAAAGTGAAAAAGAATGTGCATTGATGGAAGTTGAGAATCAAGGTTACGTTCATTATAATAAAGCCAGTGTGATCATGTATTATTTTAAGGACATGATTGGTGAGAAAAATGTAAATGCTGCTTTGAAAAATTTGGTGGATAGTTTTGCCTACCGTCAACCACCCTACCCTGGTTCGTATGAATTGGTAGATCGATTTGAAGCCGTTACTCCAGATAGTTTGAAGTATTTGATCACTGATTTATTTAAGAAAATGACTATCTTTAGTAATCGCGTGATGGAAGCAAATTCTAAAAAAGTAAAAGATGGTTATGAGACTACTTTTAAAGTGCGAACCGATAAAATGTACGCCGATTCGTTAGGAAGGGAATCTAAAATTGGTATTCATGATTGGATCGAGATTGGCGTTTTCGCGAAGCCCGCCGAAGGAAAGAAGATGGGAAAAGCTTTACATCTTGAAAAATTATTGTTTGATAAAATCGAAAGAACGTTTACCATCCGTACCAAGGAAGAACCATATCAAGTGGGTGTAGATCCATATTATTATTTAATAGATCGTGTGCCGTCGGATAATTTGAAGAAGATTTCGATGAATTAAAAATTTTTCATTTTTAATTGTAGGTTCATAAAAGTATATCGGTTGACCGCAACGATAGCAGCGCAAATTGCAATGATTCGCAAGGGCGCAGATTATATACATTTGAAATGGTCACAGTCCTGTTGACAAATTCAGGCAAAGCAAAGCTTACCTAATTTATCAGAGCGCGAATTCGCCAATTCACCAACTTGCCAATTCGCCAATTCCTTCGCGGCTATCCACCCCGATGTCCATGCGTGTTGAAAATTGAATCCACCTGTGACTGCATCTACATTGATGACTTCGCCCGCGAAAAATAAACCTGGAAATTTTTTGATTCGTAGGTTTTGAAATTAAGTTCATCTAAGGAAACACCGCCACACGTTACAAATTCATCTTTAAAAGTACTCTTGCCATTTACTTTGTAATTTCCATGAAGGAGTTCTTCCATTAATTTTTGTAATTCTTTATTGCTAAGATCCGCCCAGTTTTTTTCGATTGAGATATCTGATTTTCCTAAAAGATAAATCCATAGTCGCTTGCTGAGTACATCAAAAGGAGAAAAGGTACTCACCAACTTTCGACTTTCACTACTTTGTAAGTTTTTCAATTTCGTCAAAAGTGTTTCGTCGTTTTCTTCTGGTAGAAATGAAACCGATAATGTGAAATTGTAATTCAATGCTTTTAAATCAAGGGCTCCCCATGCTGATAATTTTAAAATGGCTGGACCACTCATTCCCCAATGCGTAATCAATAAGGGACCTTCCGTTTTTAGTTTTGTGCCCTGAATTTTAAGAGACGTATTTTCAATGCTGGTTCCCGATAATTCATGCAAATTCATGTCCTTAATGTTAAACGTGAAAAGCGAAGGAGCGGGTTCTTCAATTTTTATTCCCAATGATTTTAATTGATTCCAGATTAATTCACTACTTCCTGTCGCAATGAGGATGGCATCAGCGATAAAATGAGATTGATCTGTAAAAGTAATTTTCCAATGATTGTCTTCACGAACAAATGTACTTACACCTTGTTGTGTGTGAATTCTTACCCCTAATCGTTGAGCTTCTTCTAAAAAGCAATTGATGATCGTTTGTGATGAATCGGTGACCGGAAACATCCTTCCATCTTCTTCTGTTTTTAAAATAACACCTCTTTCTTTAAACCAAGTGATGGTGTCGGAAGGGGAAAAGCGCTTGAATGGTGCAACAAGTTGTTTGCTACCTCTAGGATAGAACTGAACTAATGTTCTGTTGTCGAAGCAGGCATGTGTGACATTGCAACGTCCACCACCCGATACTTTTACTTTGCTTAATAGCTGACTACTCTTTTCAAAAATATGCACCTCTATATGAGGATCGATTTCGGCAAGGTGTAAGGCTGCGAAAAATCCCGCAGCCCCTCCTCCTATGATCGCAGCCTTTCTGGCTTTTTTATTTTCACGCATGCATCCAATTCCATCTTGGAATCATTAAAATAATTCTATTAATTTCTAAAAACATCATTCGATTCGACAATTGAAATACTACCAGCTCGCATTGGGAATGATTTTACGATTTCATCCTCAGCCAAAATTTCTTTGGTTAATACACCTTTCAAAGCATCACTATAACTCATTGGAGAAATCATATTCTCACGAATTGAGCGTGCTAAAGGAACGGCTTCACTTTTGTCGGTGATGATACTTACAAACATATTATCACTTTGCCAGTACTTTTTAATAGCTGCATTTACCTTTTCCAAGGTACAGGCTGCTAATAATTGATCGGCTGAACTTAGCCAATTATCACGCTTATAAAATTTACTGTCCATCAAATATCCCAATTGCTGTTCTGCAGTTTGAGCATATAGCTTCATGTAGGATCTTAAGAAATCGCGTGTTAAATCAAAATCTTCTTGAGTCATTCCATCTTTCACTAACAAATTCAATTCGCGAACTGCCATGCGCAATGCAAAATGCGCATGCCCAATTTCGATGGAATCTAATTCAGGATATTGTGCTTTTAATCCCTTAGCTGTTTGTACCGGACGAATCCAAAGTGAGAAATAGTTGCTACTACGAGGATATCCCGGGCGTGGCAACATATTTGAACCGCCGTTGTTGTACCATTCAATGTAGGAATAGTCGCCGTAGTTCATGGAGCGTTGTTCGCGAATTTTCTGATACAAACGAGAATATGATTTACGATGCTCGCCCAACCAACTGTTCGCAATCATTAAAGCAGCAAAATCATCATTAGAACGAGTGATGGGAAATTTAAATCCGGTAAAGATGGCTGAACCTAAAGCATTGTCTTTCGAAATGATTTCAACTTCCATTCCATTGGATTGACGAGCAAGACCTGGAATTGGTATGGTGACTTTTAATGAGGGTAAAGTGTTTAGCATCGTTTTTAACTTCATTAAAATTCGGCGCGAGTAATTTCCTGCAATTCCTAAACGTTAAATTATCTTTTGTGAAGTAATGAATAATGCGCTTTTACATCTTCTAATGTGCAATTCATCACACCATTGGTTGTTCCAGCTACGGGATGTTGGTAATTAGTTCCTCTGAATAAGAAATCTTCTAAGGTCTTTTTTGAATATTCTTCATCGGATGAAGTACGAATTACTTCATCTACATAATTCTGCTGATTCGATTTTACACGTTTAAAATCTTCTTCGTCAAATCGTGGTGTTTGAATGAGTCCTGCTAGGATGGGATAGAATTTATCTAAAT
>JADKFA010000040.1 GCA_016717725.1 Bacteroidota bacterium | reverse complement strand
ATACATTTTGGTAAGTTCGTCGTCTAGTATTGGCGTCCATGGTCGGTAGGCTGCCTTATGTTTTTCTCTCACCACATCTACAGTATACGCTTTTTCCAACGACTCCACCTTCTTCTTGAATCGATAGTCTCGAATATACTTCTCCACTTCCAACTTTTCTTCTACTTCCACCACTTTCATCACTTGAATATGTGGAGATGCAGGAAACTCCAACGGCATTAATGCTTCTGGAATATGTAAACTATTTCGGGTTCGTGTAATAGCTACATACAATAAATTAACTTCTTCGTTTAAGCGACTGAGGTAAGTAAGGTCTTTCTTGTCCTCTTCATTCAACTTTTTCAGTTTCTCTTCGTTGATAAAATCGTTCACCAGCTGAATGGAATCATACTCCATTCCTTTACAACGATGCATGTGAGAAAATCATATCGGCTTTGTCCTTTTCATCATTCTCCACGTGTTGCTTTTGATGTTGCTGATGATTCCCGGAATTTCATTTCCATACTCTCGCACAATTTCTACCATCATTCCTAATTGAACCTCCTCCGTTTTCTTGATGTAATCTTCTAAGTCTTCCAAATCTTTCATCGATCGAATTAAACTATCTTTTATGCATCGATGGTTTCCATTATATAATTTTAAAATATCGTAAAGTGAAGCGCCTTCATCAGCGTAAGTATACGAGTGAATATTCCCCTCGAAATAAATAGGCTTCGTATTTTTATTTTCCGAAACATACTCAATTGCTTTTAAAAGTAATCCCAAATTCGTTCGAGCTATGACTGCCTTACTCTTTATCTTTTACTAGTCCCATTCCTGGATTTGAATTTCTTTATAGGGTTGAAAATGACTTGTACTTTAATACCTCCATGCCAATCCAGCAATATCCTGACTAAACCGAAAACTAGTTGAGAGATGAAAAGTTTTGAAATCGGCTTTCTCCAATGAATTGACAGCATAACGCCATCCATATATTTGTTGGTTGGTGTCGCCCACAATCACCTTCGTTGCTTTCTGATTGAGGAATATATCAAGCATAGCCGGAGATGAATCTTGCCCCTCATCAAATAAAATAAAATCATACTTTAAATTCGGATTCGACAATTGAAACTTCTTCCGATAGAAGTCGTGTGTGATTTCAATCTCACCTTTATCCATTCGACTCAACAACAATCTAGATTGTTTTACGATATAATCATAAAAAGATTGAACAAATGTTCTTGCTTTTTATCGCTGATAGTATCTAAATAATTTAGCTCTTGAATTTTCTCTTTATCACTATTGCAGAAAAATGCAATGAACTTTAGAATATGATTAGCAATTACAAATTCATTATGCTTTTCACCATTCCCTTTTAATCCTAATAGCTCTGTGATTTCATGTGTCTTGTAACTAAAGGCTTTCACCTTATAGTCACTTCCAATAACAATATGCTTGTATGCTAACGAATGCGCTGTTTCTACCTTCACATTCGTCAAGCCTTGGGCAGTAAACTTCTTCATCGCTTCTAGCTTCACCGACTTATTAAAAGCCAAGTATAGGATTCTTGCCGATTTAGGTCGGGACTTTGCATACTCTATAATCGTTGTTGTTTTCCCAGAACCAGCTACAGCATTAATCTTGATATTGCCTGATGAGTTTACAATTTCAATTTGTTCTTTTGTTAATTCCATTATATAAATTGTTTAAAGTTAAAATATTTTCATTTAATAGGTAGACATTTATAATTGATTTCTATTCAGAATGCTAATTATTAACTTCTTCACTGTTCCCATCTCATCAGGTCGACTTGTAGCGACGAACAACGTTAAGGATGCCAAAGCATCGTTACTTAAAATGGGTTGTTGAAATTTATTAACCAGCAAATTATTTTTTCTAGGAAAATAAAAAACAAGCTGCACCAATTCTTTTATTACCATCTACAAATGAATGATTTTTAACAATAAAGTATAGAAGCATCGCAACCTTCTCCTCCAATCCAATATAGAATTCACGACCATTAAAGCCTTGTTCAATCAAGCGAACGGAACTCTCAAAACTATTGTCCTTTGGTTTAGCAAATACATTCGAATTTATTGATAACTGCATTTTACTTATCAATTGAAAATAATCTTTTAATTTAGGGTACTTGATCTTTGCTTCAGTTCTACTTGATTGATCTAACAATTCATTATCAAAATCCTCCAACAATGTTAGACCTTTAGCAAAAATTCGTAAAGATTCGCTATCAGAAACATTAACCTGTCCTTCAATTGCCCTACTTAATATTCTGATTCCTGTTTTCAGGTACTCTACATGCTGCTGTTTTTCAAATAAACGCTTTTCATTGATTGCATATCCTTGCACCAAATAATCCTTTAATCTATTTGTAGCCCATTGACGAAATTGTGTGCCAATTCTAGAATTCACTCGATATCCAACAGATAAAATCGCATCAAGATTATAATATTTTATCTTTCTAGATACCAATCGCTTACCTTCCAATTGAACTACCGAGAAAAACTCGGTAGTTGACTTTTCCACTAACTCATGATCCTTATAAATATTCAACAAATGCAATCCAATTGTATCGCTGTCCTTTTCAAATAATAAAGACATCATTTTCTGAGACATCCAAACTGAATCGTTTTTAAAACTAACAACAATTTCAATTTGCAAATTATTAGTTTGATAAATTTCAATTTGATTTTTCATTCCTCCTATTGAAGTAAATCCATCTACCAACAAAATAAACAAAAGGTGCAACCTCTTCATTTTAAAAAATAGGATGAGAAGAGAGGATTACCTACCTTGATTAATTAATCGAATTACAGATGATTCACTTTTTAAACTGCTTTGTTAAATTTTTACAAAAAATATTTTTATTATTTACTGACTTAATAAAAGATGTTATATCCATGTATTAAGAATGCAAATATAAATCAAATTTTAGAAATTCAAAACAATTTCATTTTCTGTTTCTCAAGAGAAAAAAAAAAACTCCGATTAGTCTTGGCCAATTCAGAGTTTAATTAAACGTTTGCAAACGGAATTTACTTTCCTTTCTCCATGGTGAAATAGTCATTCATGGGATCCAACACAAAATCGATCCACCCATTAGCATGTTTATCGCATTCTTCTTGTGATGGAAAATCGGCATGTTCCAATACGATATCAGTTCCAGCGGGATGTGGAATAAAGCGAATATGTACTTTAGAAGGTTTTGTTCGTTTATCCCACTCGGCGGGACTCCATGTAAATCCAAGTTCTTTGTCCAACACGTAATGAGTAATTTCTCCTTTCACCCATCCATCAAATAACTCAAACTTCCCACCAATGGCAGCTTCCACCACTGACAATCCTCCGCCCCACAAATCAATAATTCCAGGATCGGTGAATGCTTCAAACACATCTTCAGGAGACGCATACATTACATAAGTAGATTTCCAACTAAACTTAGCCATGACAATTTATAAATCCAATTTTTTATTAAGGAATAAATACAATTCGTTTTGTAAACTGCCCATCTGCCAAACGAACTCTTAAAAGTAAACACCGGATAATTCGTTGTTTGAAATTTCTGTTTGAAAAATTCCGCATTGGAATCAAAGAAGCTCGAACAACTCTCCCTGTCAGATCTATCAATTCCATTTGTACCTCTTGGTGACTTTTCCAGATTCATTTTCACTTGAACATTAGTACTAGATGGATTTGGAAAAGCCTCAAACTCGTTTTGCAATGCCAACAGTTCTTGTGAACCAACAATTCCTGAAATATTAATATCATCAAAATAAATATTATTTCCATTAATTTTTTAAACTGGAACTTCAAGCGAACATTTGGTTTCCCAGAAATGGTTCCCGATACAAAATTCACCGTAACACTTGCCCATTCATTCGCCGTTGGAATAAAATTCCCATTCGTATTTGGAGCCGTTGCTAAATTCGGACCTTTTTTAGAAAATCGTTGTGTCCATGTATCGCCACAGTTCGTGGAATAAAAAACTTTAATTCGGAACTGTCAGCACTATTCTTAGAAGCAAATGCATATTTAAAATTCATCATGGTTCCACTTACATTAGATAAATTAAATGTGGCGCAATTACTTCATCGATACTTCCCGGACTATTTCCGCTTTGATTAATAAGACGAAGCGCCTTGTTTCCGGAAGCAGCAGCACAGTGATAAATTCCATGCATTATTATTATTTGGATTCTCAACCGCCCATCCTCCACCAGGAAAAGAAATCGTTTCAAATCCTTCGGTGTAAGGAATACTATTCACTCCAATTGTTGGAAGAACTTCGACCAATCCAGCACGTGTTATGATGTCTGTACCAGCTGCAATTGGTAACTGTTAACGTCACGTTATATAAACCTGGAGTCGTATACGTAACGGTAGGATTCGCCGCAGTATCCGTTGCGGGAGTCCCCCTAGGGAATGACCACATTCGAGATGTTACCTCGCCATTCCAAGAAACATCTTTAAACGAAATCGAAGCACCTGCACAGACACCCCTTTTGATTTGTAAAATCAGCAACAGGCGCACAAGTTTGAATGACTCTGCCAATCTCTGTCCTGTTCGCATTCCAATTACTGGGCGTCGACAAATTATCTCTTCCTCCAACTGGTGAATTTAACGCAGCATGCATCGCGCCTTTTTGACCTTCGGTAAACATGTAGTGGCAAGAAGCGTAATCCATGTAATTTTGAACATTGTCAATTGCTCCACAAATAGACTGTGCTGTATTACAAGTAAAATTAGCAGTGCCGATGGTATTAGGGGTATCACCAATTCCATCGTCAGAACTACAGTTGCTGGCAACTCCCGGACTATTGGTGCTCCCCAAGTGTGTGGAAGATCGAGCCAATGTCCTACTTCATGCGTTAACGATCGTTCAGTATAATTCGAGCTGTTGGAAGTTCCGATTCCACCTACATAATCATGTCTCATGACCACACCATCAATATTTGAGGCCTAATTCCGGATAGTAAGCGTATCCGCTGCACCGCTCGCAATATTTTGCACTACCCAAATATTAAAATATTGATTCGATGGCCAATCAATCAAAGCTTTTACATTATCACTGGCTGAGCAGTAAGTGTAGAATACGTCCTTGTAATTCCATCGGTACAATTCCCAAAAAGGATCCAAATTTGCGAGCACCAATTCAATTTCGCAATTTGCGAAGATGGGTTGAAAGAGAGGAATAACTTGCCCTGTATCGCTATTTAATTTTTGAAAGCTCAAATTCATCAGTTCCACTCCGTCTAAAATTTGTGCTTTGCTGATGTTCTCCGAACCGTAGCGGTGAATCACATGAAACACCACTGGAATTCGATACGAGATTACACCTGTACTGGATACTCCTTTCTTTGCAGCAGAGGAAGCTAGAAACAATTTTCTAAATTCACGCAATTGTTCATTACGCTCGGCCGCACCTGGATCTGCTTTTATAGCTTCCATCCATTTTGCATCTGTATCGCAAGT
>JADKFA010000039.1 GCA_016717725.1 Bacteroidota bacterium | reverse complement strand
TGACACATTTATCAAAACAGGATAAACGAGCGTATCTGAACAACCATTGCATCATTTACAATTAATACAACTTGATATGTTCCATTGTTTGCATAAGTGTGTGAAGGATGTTGTAATGTTGAACTGTTTCCATCACCAAATTGCCATAGCAAGAGCTGCATTAATCGATTGATTATTAAAATTTACCAATAACGGAGCGCATCCACTTGTCACATCAGGTGTAAATAATGCTTCCGGAGAAAATACTTTTACAGATCCATTCAATGAATAACCTAGTTTACAACCATTAACTGATGTAGCTTCTAAGTGTATTGGGAAATTCCCATTTGTAGTATAGATATGTAATGGATTAAATTGATTTGAAGTCTGGCCATCGCCAAAATCCCAATTCCATGTGTATGGACCACTCGTTGTTGGAAATAGTAAATTGAACGGCAAAGGCGTACAACCTATTCCATTTTGCTAAAGAATAAGTAAATGAAGGTCGAGGAAATACAACGATTGGTCCAGCAGTTTGTGATTGCGCACAACCATTATTGTAAGTTACATTTAGCAACACAGGATAAACACCAGAGTCAGGGTACGTATAATAAACGGCTGAACTATTCTTTATAACTCCATTGCCCAAATTCCAACTATAAATGGCACCTGAATAATAATTTGTAATTAAAGAAACATAATAAGGTTCACATCCCGAATCACCCGTGCTGGTAATTAATGGAATTGGATTCCATTTTATATGTATGTAATTGTTTTTTGAAACAGTGTCTTCATAACCATCAACACTAGTTAAAATAAGAGAAACATGAAAATACCCTGTATCAATATATGTATGTGAAGGATTTAACTGTGCCGAACCAGTTCCATCTCCAAAGTCCCAGTCCAAGCATTGGTATTTTGCATTTGGGCAGAAAACTGGAAATTAAAAGTGGGTCACACGTCACAGAATCATTTACAGAAATAATAGCTGAGGGTGAAGGGTTGCTGTAATAAATCCACTTTTAATTAAAAGATCACTACAACCATATTGAATATTATACACTACTAAGGTTACACTAAAAGTTCCTGGGATATTGTAAACATGTTGTGGGTTTAACAAATTACTTGTTGTTCCATCACCAAAATCCCAAACACAAGAATCGAATAAGGTGGATTGATTTTGAAAATCAAAAACCTGCGAACCTTGACATCCGGTATTTAATGATACATTGAAATTAGCAACGGGTTTAGGATTCACCGTAATTTGTGTCGATGTAGTACTCGTTAAACCATTAGCACTAGAAGCAGTAAGAGTAACTGTATAAATTCCTGGCAAAGTAAAAACATTACTAGGATTCGTAATTACCGAAGTATTTCCATTCCCGAAATTCCACTGATATGAAATTGCATTACTTGAAGTATTTGTAAATTGCACATTAAAAGGAACACATCCTTGTGAACTAGGAACAGAAAAGGAAGCTAAAGGTGATTGTCCAAATACAGATCCAGCGACACTTAAAAGCATCGCAAACACCAAACTCAACACCAAACTGGCGCGTCTAAATATCTTAGACAGTTCTTTGTACAAAATCATATGACATTCATACGCTAGGTATATCATTTTGTTCTGTTGGAAGCATTAATTTACAGTCTGATTGATAAGTAATTGCATTAATTGCACTTCAATATTTCAAACGCAAGATTCCCTCCTTTTAAATTATTTTTAACGATTAATTCAATTCTAACACACTGATTATCTAATGAATTCACTTCAGACCTACTTAAGTATTACCTTTGTATACGATTAAATGCAGTAAGAAAACAGAATGAATTTATCAGAAGAAGAATGGGTAGAGGTTTATGGAGCACGTGTACATAATCTTCAAAATATAGATATACAATTTCCAAGAAATAAACTGGTTGTACTCACGGGATTAAGTGGCAGTGGTAAAAGTTCCTTAGCTTTTGATACTATTTATGCAGAAGGTCAAAGGAGATACATGGAAACATTTTCTGCCTATGCGCGTCAATTTTTGGGGAAACATGGAAAGACCAGACGTAGACAAAATAAAGGGTTGAGTCCGGTTATTTCGATTGAGCAAAAAACAACCAATACAAATCCTAGGTCAACCGTAGGAACGATCACTGAAATTTATGATTTCCTTCGATTACTTTTTGCCCGCGCATCAGATGCATACTCCTATCTCTCTGGAGAAAAAATGATTCGCATGACAGATGATCAAATAAGAGATTTGATTATTCAGGAATATGATGGTAAGAATATTTTATTATTATCGCCGGTAGTAAAAGGAAGAAAAGGGCATTATCGTGAATTATTTCAACAAATTGCACAACAAGGATTTTTGAGAGTACGAATTGATGGAGAACTTATCGAAATAAAAAAAGGTCTTCAAGCAGATCGCTACAAAACTCATGATATTGAAATCGTGATTGACAGAATTGTAGTGAATGAAGATAATGCTTTAAGAGTTTTTGAAAGCATAAAAACTTCATTAAAACAGGGGAAAGGCTCAATGATTGTGATGGACGAACAATCAAAAAAAGTGCGTCATTTAAGTCAACACTTAATGTGTCCATCAACAGGTATCAGTTATGATGAGCCTGCGCCAAATAGTTTTTCATTTAACTCACCATACGGCGCCTGTACAAAATGCAACGGACTCGGGACCATTCCTGAAATTGATATTAAATCGGTGATTCCTGACACGGCTAGGAGTATAAAACAAGGAGGAATAGCTCCTCTTGGTGAGTATAAAGACAACTACATCTACAATCAAATACAAACCATTCTTAAAAGATATGATTGTAGCATCAACACTCCAATAAAAGAAATTCCAGAGGAAGCACTAGATATCATCTTATATGGATCAAATGAAGTATTCACCTCTGAAAAAGATCTTGCCGCTGGAAATTCTCTTGGATTAGGAATCAGTTTCGAAGGAGTTGCAAGTTTTATTTCTGCACAACTAGAAGACGAAACTTCGTCTTATAAATTAAAAAAATGGGCTTTTGGTTTTATGACTCACAAAGAATGTCCAACTTGCCATGGTGCTCGCCTAAAAAAAGAATCCCTTCAATTTAAAATTGACGAAAAAAATATTGCTGATCTCGCACATCTCGACATACTTGATTTACACGATTGGAGTAAAAATGTAGAGAAAAGATTAAGTGGAAAACAAAAAACCATTGGAAAAGAAATCTTAAAAGAAATCAACAAACGAATACAATTTTTAATAGATGTAGGATTAGATTATCTTACTTTAAATCGATCCTCTCGATCACTTTCTGGAGGCGAAACACAACGCATTCGATTAGCCACCCAAATAGGATCTCAACTGGTTGGAGTGATGTATATTTTAGATGAACCTAGTATAGGATTACATCAAAGAGACAATGCACGTCTCATACAATCGTTGCGAGAATTAAGAGATTTGGGTAACTCTGTTATTGTTGTTGAGCATGACAAAGAAACTATTATGGCAGCAGATTATGTAATTGATTTAGGACCTGGTGCCGGTTTACATGGAGGAAGAGTAGTTTCTGCTGGAAGTGCAAAAGAAGTAAGCGCCTCCCCTACTCTAACGGGTAAATATTTGTCGGGTGAACTCAATGTACATCGCACTAAACGCCGAAAAGGAAATGGAAAATCGTTACTCCTTACTGGTGCATCGGGGAACAATTTAAAAAATGTAGATGTCGAATTTCCGTTAGGAGTATTTACATGCGTAACTGGCGTTTCAGGGAGCGGGAAATCAACACTAATAAATGAAACACTTTATCCGTTACTTAACCAACATTTCTATCGTTCGCAAACAAAACCATTAAAATATAAGTCGATCAAAGGCATTGAACATCTTGATAAAGTAATTGAGATTGATCAGAGTCCTATTGGTCGAACACCTCGCTCAAACCCTGCTACATACACTGGAGTATTTAGTGATATTCGAAACCTCTATTCAAATTTAAATGAATCAAAGGTTCGTGGATATCCACCTGGATGGTTTTCCTTTAATGTTAAAGGAGGTCGATGTGAAAATTGCCAAGGAGCTGGAATGCGAACCATCGAAATGAACTTTTTGCCCGATGTATATGTAATTTGTGAAACATGCAATGGCAAAAGATACAACCGTGAAATTTTAGAGATTCGATATCGAGGGAAATCGATAAATGACATACTCAACATGAGTATAGAACAAGCGGTTGAATTCTTTGAAAACATGCCCAATATTTTACACAAAATAAAAACGTTAAAAGATGTAGGACTCGGGTATCTCACCTTAGGACAACAGAGCACAACACTATCAGGTGGAGAAGCGCAACGAGTTAAACTAGCCTCGGAATTATCAAAACGAGATACAGGAAATACATTTTACATATTAGATGAACCTACCACTGGATTACATTTTGACGATGTACGTATTTTACTTGAAGTACTTGACAAATTAGTGGAGAAAGGAAATACAGTATTAGTAATAGAACACAACATGGATGTAATTGGATATGCAGATCATATTATAGATTTAGGTCCTGAAGGAGGTTCTAGAGGTGGAAACATCCTTTGCATAGGAACACCAGAGCAAATAATCAAAAACAAAAAATCCATTACTGCTCATTATCTTAAAAAAGAATTACAAGCCTAAGATAACCTTTCCAACTAAAAATCGTTTAATAAACCCTAACAGTTCAATTATGAATACTGACGACGCTAAAATAAGAAGAGCTTTTACTGAAAAAGATTGGCAAGAAATAAAAGCCCAAGACACTTGGCAAATTTTCAAAATCATGGCCGAATTTGTTGAAGGCTTTGAAAAACTAGGAAGAATTGGACCTTGTGTTTCAATTTTTGGTTCTGCAAGAACAGCGATAGATTCAAAGTACTATTTGCTAGCCGAAGAAATTGCACATAAACTCACTTTAGAAGGGTATGGAATTATTACAGGTGGTGGTCCTGGAATTATGGAAGCCGCTAACAAAGGCGCACAAAAATCAAATGGAAAATCTGTTGGATTGAATATTAAACTTCCTTTTGAGCAAGCACCCAACCCGTATATTGATTACGACAAAAGCATCACATTTGATTACTTTTTTGTAAGGAAACTGATGTTCATTAAATACGCTCAAGGCTTTGTTGTTTTACCTGGTGGATTTGGCACGATGGATGAACTTTTCGAATCACTGACACTTATACAAACCAGAAAAATAGGTCGATTCCCTATTATATTGGTTGGCAAATCCTATTGGTCAGGATTATTAACTTGGATTAAAGAAGTATTAGTAACCGAAAAGTACATCAACCCTGAAGATTTAAATTTATTTAGCATTGTTGATTCTGCTGAGGAAGCGGTTAATGCCATAGATTCCTTCTATTCAAAATATCTACTCAAACCCAATTTTTAGAATTCTCATCCTTGTACTTTGAAAATATCTTACAATATTTTTTGTAAGAAACTTCATGTTTTAGATCAGTTTTACACCGTCACCTTACTAGCAATGCGAAACAATTGCATCGATAACAAAGTAAAAATCGATAGCAAATTGTGTAACAATGCAAATCGAACAAAAGAAGTGGACCCCAGAAAATACATGGGAAACACTTCGCAGCGACTTAAGGGATAGTAAAGAATATCAGCTGGTATTAGTATTCGGTAGCAGAACACTTTTATCGAGCATTGGCTTTTATGATGAAATAAGAAACTGTTATCCAAAAGCTCAAATATTGATGAATTCCACATCTGGGGAAATCATCGATACTCAAGTAAATGACGATACCATTTCACTTACCGCCATTCGATTCGACAATACACCTTTCAAAACTATTTCTGTCAATATTCAAGATTATTCAAATGCTGAAACAGCAGGCAATTTTATTGCTCAAACACTTTTTCATTCCAATATTACAAACGTCCTCATCTTTGCTGACGGCCATCAAGTAGATGGAAATAAATTAGTATTAGGCTTAGAAAATTCACTTACCGAATCTGTAATAATTTCAGGAGGTTTTGCTAGTGATGGAAATAAGTTTCAAAAAACTCTTTTAGGATTAAACGAACAACCTTGTGAAGGTAAAATAATAGCTGTTGGATTTTATGGAAAACATTTAACTGTATCCCATGGAAGAATGGATGGCTGGGAAGAGTTTGGAAAAGAAATTCAAATTACGAAATCAAATAAAAATACCATCATCGAGCTCAATCATGAGCCAGCACTAAAAATTTACAATCAGTATCTAAATAAACATTTGCCTTCAACTGAAGGTCAGAGTTTATTATTTCCAGTAAGCATAAAGTCAAACGAAACACAGCCATCTGTATTTCGAAAAATAAAGACCATCAATGAAGATGAGAAAAGCATCACATTCGACGGAGCGGTTCCTGTGGGAAGTTACATTAGAATGATGAAAGCCAATTTTGAAAGTCTTATCAATGGGGCTTCTGCGGTAGCAAAAAGTAGCGCTAAAAACCTCGCCAAACCGGACCTTGCTATAGTAATAAGTAATGTGGGTCGAAAATTTATATTAAGCAAAAGAATCGAAGAAGAAGTTGAAGTCATTCGGGAAGTATTAGGTGAATCCACCGCAATCACTGGTTTTTACTCCTATGGAGACATATCATTTACCAAAAAAGATAGCCAATCAGGATTCAACAATCAATCAATGACCATAACAACCATGCGTGAAACAAAATAGACAATGGATAAGAAAACGATAGATCAACAAGTTCAAAATCATTTAGGAGAATTAATAAATGACGCTCGTGTGCAAAATTTTATTGCAGCACTGGAAGATTCATACTCACAATATTCCATCGACAAAATATTAAAAGAAAAGGCACAAAAAATAACAATTTACGAGCAAAGTTATTCTTTGTTATTAGAATTAATAAACACGTTAAAAAACGAAAGTGAATTATCGCTTGGGCCCTCCCAATCAGCCAATCATCAATTATTAATTGACAAATTAAAAACTGAAAGCTCCGCGATTGTTGCATCCATTAAAAACAACAAAATCCACATTGAAAAATTAGAAAAGAACAATAAGGAACTTGATCAATTTGCCTATATAGTTGCACATGATTTAAAAGCTCCTCTTCGTGGCATATCCAATTTAGTGGAATGGATTGAGGAAGACCTAAAAGGAAAGGTGAATTCAGAATTAGATCACAATTTAAAAATGCTAAGAAGCAGAGTTAGTCGATTAGAAAATCTCATTCAAGGTATCCTAATGTATGCCAAAGCTGGCAAAAGCAAATCGAATCCTGAAATAATAGATACAAAAGCATTCATCCATGAAATTATCGGATTACTACATCCACCTAAAAATGCAATAATAAATCTTATAGGAGAATGGCCAACGATAGAAACTGACCCAATTCGTTTTCACCAAGTGGTTTCAAATTTACTAAGCAATGCTCTAAAGTATAATAATAAAGATCAAATTATCATCAATATGGGATGCCTTTCTAAAGGAGATCACATCGAATTCTCCATAGAAGATAATGGGAATGGAATTGAAGAAGAATATCATCAAAAAATATTTCATCTATTTCAAACCTTAGAGTCCAATCATGAAAACGCAAGTACTGGAATTGGACTATCCATTGTAAAAAATATTATAGAAGAAATGGGAGGTTCAATAAATGTTGAATCACAAATAAATAAAGGTTCAAAATTCAAATTTCATTGGCCTTTAAAACAAATTGTAAATCTTGACAAAACAAAAACATAATGCAAAACGACAATAAATTGCAAAATATCCTCTTAGTTGAAGATGATAGTGTTGATGTTATGAATGTTCAACGAGCATTTAAAAAAAACAACATTGCCAACCCTCTTTATATAGCCTTTAATGGTGTAGAAGCATTCAACATGTTACGAGGTACTAATGGCAAACCCAAACTCAATCCAGTTCCACGAATTATTCTATTAGACATAAACATGCCTAAAATGAATGGGCTAGAATTTCTAAGAGAGCTTAGAAATGATCCAGAGTTTAGATCCATTTCGGTTTTTGTAATGACTACATCAAATGATGACAATGATAAAATTGAAGCCTACAAACTGAATGTAGCAGGGTATATTCTGAAACCACTCTCCTTCGAAAAGTTTGTAAACTCCATTTCAATATTAAACAGTTACTGGAAATTATGTGAACAACCAGAAACATCTACTTTATAAAATCACAAAATAATGGCAAATACTAATTTAGTGAACAAAATACAAGTTCAAATTATTGAAGACAATGAACAAGACATCAGTGTTTTGATGAATGCAATCAAAAAACGGGTCTTGAAGTAGAAATCACCGTATGCACAACAATTAAAGATGCGATTGATCTTTCCACAATCAAAACTTTTGATTGCATTTTTCTTGACTACTATTTTCCAGAGCAAAATGGAATCGATTTTTTGAAATACTATAGTGAACATGGTAAAGGCGCAAGCATTATCATGGTGACTAGTGAAGAAGACATACATCTAGCTGTAGAATGTATGAAACTGGGTGCATCCGACTTTTTAAGCAAGAGTCAAATAACCCCGGCAAGTCTGGCTAAAAGTTTACGTTATATTTTAAACTAAAGGAAGAAGCAAGAACTGCAGCTTATTAGCCACTTCTGCACTACAAGAAAGCGAACTAAAAATTAAAAATATAGTTGCAAAATCCCCTATTCTACTTTTCCATATTAACATTGATGGTACCATCACCCTCTTCAAAGGAAAAGCAGCGCATTGCTTATCTGTAAAACCTGATAAAGTAACAGGACAAAACTTAAAAATTTGGAAACACGCTTCCCATGAGAATGGAAGATTTTCGATTGGCTTGTGATACGCAACAATGCAATTTTAAAACCGAAGTTGATGGACACTTCTTTGATGTAAACTACATTCCAATCTTTGATCAAGATGAAACCATCATGGAATGATGGGTGTAGCTATTGACATTACTTCCTTCACTAAAAATGA
>JADKFA010000038.1 GCA_016717725.1 Bacteroidota bacterium | reverse complement strand
TCCAGGACGTATCTCTGTAAAAAGATGAAAGTATTTTAGAAATTCACTCTTTTTACCAATACGGAAGTCGATTCCCATTGGGATAAAACCAGCAAAAGAAAAACTACTACCGACATTAACTATTTCTGAAGAAGAATTATAACAACGTCCGCTATTTGGCGAATGCCCTCCGCCTTTGAATTCCCCAGATTTATAGGGTATTCTACGATAAAATCTCTTGTACTGTGGTTTATCGTAATGAGATTATTAAACGAAACACCAGTGGCTATACCGCCTCCTGCAAAGAACATCCATCGTCGTTGCGTATTTGTTCGCAAAATTGCAGACAATTCAAAGTTCATAGCAGATGAGGAGTAACTCATAAAATAATTATCCGTTGCGTTGAATCACGTAAATAAACAATCTGACCCTGAGAATTGAATAAAGTATCGTACCTAAAGGAAGATTCTTTACTTAAGGAAACATCAAAATAATCGCTGCTTTCATAACCGATACCAATACGAATGAGAGGTGAGCCTTTTCCATTTTCCCTTCGTGTTTTTCCCGGCACGAAACCAAGTTGTATGCTAACGTATGTATTTTCATACAACTCTCCATTAACATCACTTTTAAAACCAGTAAAATCTTCTTTTAATAGGGAAGATTCAGGTGCCATTTTTTTAAAATCCTTAAAGTCGTACAGGGTATTGTTTCCTGCCGCTCCTCCAGTTAAAATAAATATTTCCGAAAAATCACATTTTCTGTTTTCCTCCTGAACCTGACAAATTCCGTTTTCCTTAAATACGAGAACAATTAACAATGGTAAAATTAAGAGCCACACCTTTTTCATTTCATCTTTCGGATTATTACAATTCAAAAATAGCAGAATAAATCAAGTTTTAAAAGAATAAATATTCTATTTTCAGTTGCATTCTCTAAATATGAAAAAAGAAATCTAAATTATCCTCCAACTACCCATTAATGAACATAATGAATCTTTGCAAGAGAAATAACTCGTCCAATTCGGATAATGAAATTTTTGACAACTACTTCAGTACATTAAAAAGCTTCGTTCCAAGTAGTATATTTCCTTCCTTCAATACAGCGAAAAATGCTCCTGCTTCAAAGTCTGAAACATCAATAACTTCCTTGTAAGCTCCTTTAGGCATGGAGGAATAGTTTACTCTGTCCACTTCCTTTCCACTCAAATCATAAATAATCAAGGAGTAATCATTTCCACCTTCTAGGTTAAATGGCAGGTTAATAATGCTATGGGAAGGATTAGGATAAGGGCTTAATAAAGCATCTGTATTTCCAGCCTCATCAATTCCTGAGGCGAAATTCAAACTAACGTCATCCAGTCTGAAATAGGATCCAATTTGTAATCCTAATCCAGAAAGGGTATCACTGATCGCGAAAGTAATCGTAGCTCCAGCTGGAATACCTCCTGGAATATAAGAAATAGGAACATTTGCCAATGTGAATGTGTTGGTATTTGCAGCATTGTATAATTGATAAACTCCACCTCCAATTCCCTGCTGAGCAGGATCTGAAATAACCACTCCTGCATTAAAAAATTCTCCAGTTCCTGTTAAATTCAATTTATAGTAAAATGACATATTTGTATAGGCAAACGAAACAGGATGAGGATTGCCCGACATATCAGTACTGCTCAAAATGGGAGGATAGGCGGTATTAATTCCAATCTGTGTTACAAATCCACTCAAAGCGTAGTTACCAGTATGCCCGGTATTATTTTGTTGGATGGGCACTCTAAACCCTGGAGCATTATTAGTTGTCCAATCGTCAGGCTCCCCTAAAGTCCAACTTTCAAATGAAGCATTAAGAACAGGATTTTGACCTACTGCAATTACATTCATCAAAATTCCAATTAGAAGTAGTGATTTTTTCATGTTGTTTATGATTTAATTTCTATGCAAAGTGAGACAACCAATTGTAAATTTGCAATGACCTAAATCACAATATCGAGTAATATTAGTCTAACTAAAATGGCAGAATGAAAGTCAGCAAAAACGGGAACAAACCATCAGTAGGTTACTAAAAAGACAATATTAAATCCCAAGGTTCGGATGGTATCAAGCTATTAAATGAGATGTCAACTAAAAAATTTACCGTATCATTCAAAAACACCTATGGCAAATTACCTATAACATGTGATTAAACAAATCCATTAATACAACGAACTTTCATCAAAATAAACGATCAAACACAATTTTAATTCCTCTGTAGGGCAGGGTTTTAATTCTGAATTTATCCTACATATTCCTTCGATACTGACCACCCACCTCAAAAAGCGATGAAGTAATTTGTCCCAACGAGCAGTACTTAGCTGCTTCCATCATGGTATCAAACATATTCTCATTGCGAATAGCACTCACTTGCAAGTTGCGCAACAGCTCCTTCGTTCTGTCTGCATTTCGTACATGTAAATCTTGTAGCATTTTAATTTGATACTCTTTTTCTTCTTCCGTGGCTCGAATTACTTCCTTCGGCATTACTGTAGGAGAACCTTTGCTGCTTAAAAAAGTATTCACACCAATAATTGGAAATTCACCAGTATGTTTTAAGGTCTCGTAATACAAGGATTCCTCTTGAATTTTTCCGCGTTGGTACATGGTTTCCATAGCACCTAACACACCACCGCGCTCTGTAATTCGATCAAATTCTAACAATACGGCTTCTTCTACCAAATCAGTTAATTCTTCAATAACAAAAGCGCCTTGCAAAGGATTTTCATTTTTTGCTAAGCCTAATTCACGATTAATAATTAATTGAATGGCCATGGCACGTCTCACGCTCTCTTCTGTTGGTGTGGTGATGGCTTCATCATAAGCATTGGTATGAAGCGAATTGCAATTATCATAAATCGCATACAAAGCTTGTAGCGTTGTTCGGATATCGTTGAAATCAATTTCCTGCGCATGCAAACTTCGACCCTGATGTTTGAATATGATATTTCAGCATCTGACTTCTCTCCTTGGCGTTGTACTTTAACTTCATCGCCTTCGCCCAAATTCGTCGAGCTACACGACCTATCACAGCATATTCCGGATCAATTCCATTGCTGAAGAAGAAGCTGAGGTTGGGAGCAAAGTCGTTGATGTCCATTCCACGACTCGCATAATATTCTACGTACGTAAATCCATTCGCCAATGTAAAAGCTAATTGTGTGATGGGATTTGCACCGGCTTCAGCAATATGATAACCGGAAATAGATACCGAATAAAAATTACGAATTTTGTTGCGAATAAAATAATCTTGCATATCGCCCATCAAACGCAAAGCAAATTCAGTACTGAAGATGCAAGTGTTTTGCGCTTGATCTTCTTTTAAAATATCGGCTTGTACTGTTCCTCGCACTTGCGCCAAGGTTTCTGTTTTTATTTTTGCATACACATCAGCAGGCAACACTTGATCACCAGTCACACCCAATAACATCAATCCTAATCCATCATTTCCTTTTGGTAATTCACCTTGGTAGGAGGGGCGAGTAGTGTTTTTGCGTTTGAAGATTTCATTGATCTTCTCCTGAACCATCACTTCTTGTCCGTGCTTTTTGATGTACAATTCGCATTGTTGATCGATGGCAGCGTTCATGAAAAATCCAGTCAACATCGCTGCTGGACCATTAATCGTCATGCTCACGGATGTTTTAGGATCGGCTAAATTAAAACCGGAATATAATTTCTTTGCATCGTCTAAACAACAAATACTCACTCCTGAATTACCAATTTTTCCATAAATATCCGGACGGTAATCGGGATCATTTCCATAGAGTGTAACCGAATCGAAAGCAGTACTCAATCGATGCGCTGGCATTCCTAAAGAAACATAATGAAAGCGTCGGTTGGTGCGTTCAGGTCCACCTTCGCCCGCGAACATACGCGTAGGATCTTCGCCTTCGCGCTTGAACGGAAACACACCCGCAGTGTAAGGATACTCACCTGGGAAATTCTCTTTCAACATCCACTTCAATTGATCGCCCCAAGCTTCAAAGGTAGGAACCGAAATTTTTGGAATACGAGAATGAGAAAGTGACTCGTACCAAGTTTGAATTTTAATTTCTTTATCGCGTACTTTGAAAATATAAAAATCAGATTTATACGCAGCCACTTTCGTCGGAAAAGCTTGCAATAACTTTTTGTTTTGCCCATCTAACCGCAACTCCCATTCTGCATATGCCGACTTCAACGTTTTAACTGCAGCTTCTTTTTCTTTTACATCAACGCTATTTAATGCTTCCATCGCATTCTCTATGCTGTAGAGTTTTTGAGCAATGGATGCTTGTTCGTTAGTCCAAATGTTGTACTGTCTGTTACTCTCTGAAATTTCACTTAGATAACGCGTGCGATGAGGAGGGATGATGTAAATCTTCTCACTCATTTCATCGGTACT
>JADKFA010000037.1 GCA_016717725.1 Bacteroidota bacterium | reverse complement strand
GGTGGTTTTTATTTTCGCATCAGCAGTTGCCGTGCCTGCATTAATCATTACCGATTCTTCTCTTACTAAAGATGAAAAAGAAAGGATTTGGGTAATATTTATTCTTGCCTTCTTTGTTGTTTTCTTCTGGAGTGCTTTTGAACAAGCTGGAGCATCTTTAACCTTATTTGCCGACAAACAAACCGACCGACATATTGGTAGTTGGGAAATGCCTGCATCATGGTTTCAATCCATCAATCCTTTAGGAATTATTTTATTAGCACCACTATTTAGTAGCTTGTGGGTTGGACTTAATGCACGAAAGAAAGAACCCAGCTCACCTCTAAAAATGGCATTAGGTCTAAAGCTTTGTTATGTGTTGGTTATGTCGTAATCGCAAGGGTGTTGCAGGTGTTGACTCATCTACAAAAATTTCAATGTGGTGGTTGGTTACTTTGTATGTATTGCATACAATGGGTGAGCTTTGTTTATCGCCAATTGGTTTGTCCATGGTATCGAAACTAGCACCTTTACGTTTTGCTTCTCTGTTGATGGGTACATGGTTTTTAGCAAATGCTGCAGCTAACAAATTAGCGGGAAGTTTAAGTGCATTGATACCTCCTGGAAGTGATGCTGAAGCTGCCGCTGCTGGTGGTTATCCGCAAATCTTCGGATTCCAAATCGGAAATCTATTGCAATTCTTTAACATATTCATTGTTATGAGTGGTTCAGCGGCGATCATCTTATTTATTCTTTATAGGAAGTTAATTAAAATGATGCATGGGGTTAATTAGATTTTAGATGTTAGATTTTAGATGTTAGATGTTAGATTTTAGATGCTTTGCCCTGCAATTGAAACGCAGTGGAATATTGCAGGGTTAGATGTTAGATGTTGGTTGCGAGGCTTCGCGATTGGTTGTTAGATGAGGAATTCAATTTCGAAGCACAACAAACATCTCAAAATCCAATCACTCAGTCTCGCGTCTAAAGTCTATTCGAGAAGCATCGCGACTAATGTTATTATTTAACTACTAATCGCGAAGCTTCGCGACTAACAATTAATGTCTAAAGTATAATAACAAAAAGCTAATCGCGAAACCTCGCGACTAATCACGATAGCTACCTGGACCAAAGCCTACCAAAAAAAAATTCAAAGTCTAACATCTAACATCTAACATCTTGCAACAAACCCTCGCCGAAATCCAAGACTTCAAAGGGAAGTATCCTAAGCAACTTTGGTATTTATTCTTCTCTGAAATGTGGGAGCGCTTTTGCTTCTATGGAATGAGAGGAATGCTCACTGTTTTTATGGTGAGTGAATTATTCATGAAAGAAGATGTAGCTAATCTACAGTACGGAGCGACTCAAGCTTTTGTGTATGCTTTTACTTTTATTGGTGGACTCTTCGCCGATAAAATTTTAGGATTTAGGAAATCGCTTTTTTGGGGTGGATTATTGATGATTACGGGTTCATGCATTCTAGCATTCAATCCACATGAATTTTTCTTTCTTGGAATAAGCTTTTACGATTATCGGAACGGGCTTCTTTAAGCCAAACATTTCAACCATGGTTGGTGCTTTGTATCACGAGAATGACAGTCGACGAGACGCTGGATTTTCACTTTTCTATGCTGGTATTAATGTGGGTGCCTTGTTGGGTGGTTATGCTTGCATCGCCATCGCAAATAGTTACTCCTGGAATTTAGCATTTGGATTAGCTGCCATTGTAATGACAATTTCTTTAGTGACATTCATCTTCACTCAAAAAAGCTTAGGTCCCATCGGATTATCTCCTTTCAGAAGCAAGGGCATAGAAGGTAAAAAATGGATGGAATATGCGACCTACCTTGGATCATTGGCGATCATTCCCATCATCATGGTTATGGTTTCAAAAACGGAATACACGGATTATTTTATGTACACCATCGGACCAGCCACATTAATTTATTTATTTTATGAGATGGGTAAGTTTAGTGTTGCCGAACGCAAAAAATTACTTGGGGCTTTAGTCTTTATTATATTCTCTATTTTATTTTGGGCTTTCTTTGAGCAAAGTGGTGGATCGTTAGCAATTTTCTCAGCCAATAATTTGCACGACACCGTTGCAGGTGTAAAGTTAGATCCTAACGGAGTAAACAACGCCGCAAATTCATTATTCGTAATCATCTTTGCACCTTTATTAGGATTACTTTGGGTATGGTTAAGCAAACGAAATAAAGAACCAAATACCGTAATAAAATTCGGATTAGGATTTTTATTCTTGGCTTTAGCATTTTACACTTTCTACGCTACTCGTTTCTTTGCCGGTGCCGATGGTATGACGAGTTTAGAAATATTTACGTTAGCCTATTTCATTATCACCTTCGGTGAACTTTGTCTCTCTCCTATTGGTTTATCCATCATGACAAAACTATCACCTCAGCCATTACAAGGTGTGATGATGGGTATGTGGTTTTTAGCAAGTGCTTATGGGCAATATGTAGCAGGGATCTTAGGAGCAGGAATGGTTTCTCCAAACGAAAATGCAAGTCTTACTGAAAAATTAATCTCGTACACTGATGGATACCAACAATTAGCCATTTATGCTTTAGTAACGGGTATTGTCTTAATTGCAATTTCACCTTTTGTCCGTAAATTAATGGGTGAAGTAAAATAATCTCCTTAACTTTAAATCATGAATATCACTAAATACATTCTTGCTACAGCACTTTCGCTGAGCGTTTGTCAAACTAGTTTAGCACAAACAGAAATTGTAACTAAGGTCCCATCTAAAATTGAATGGATCAGTTTTGAGCAAGCTGTTTTTTTGAATGATATGAAACCGAAAAAAATCTTTATTGACGTTTATACCGATTGGTGTGGGTGGTGCAAGCGGATGGATGCCGGTACATTTAAAGATAGCTTAGTTTCAAAATACATTTCTGAAAATTATTATGCAGTAAAATTGAATGCGGAGACAAAAGATACCATTCGTTTTCGTGATAAAGTTTTTGTTTTTAAACCCGAGATGAAATCAAATGAATTAGCCATCTCCTTATTGAGTGGTAAAATGGGTTACCCAAGCTTTGTGTTGATGGATGAGAAGTATGCCATCTTACAACCTTTAAGCGGATATCAAACTACCGAAGAATTATTGCCTCTCCTTAAATTTTACGGATCGAATGCCTATCTAACAACGAAGTGGGAAGAGTATTCTAAGAAGTAGTTACGCAAGTAATTTTTCTAACTTAATATATCTCGAACGCAATTGAAAAGCTGCTGGCTTCTAGCTGCTAGCTTCTAGTTTTTTTTCTACGCAAAATAATTATGACTTCGAAAATTGTAAATCACGACCCCCACGATCGTAGCGCAACCTTTGCGTTCGCCGCGGTTAAATTGATAATCATTAACCAATCTAAATTTCAAAACCTTCACAAAATTATTTCGCTCCCGATGCTTCGGGATCGTGTTCATTCGCATTTCGCGTATTAGTAAATTCGTTCCCGATAGCTATCGGGATCGTACATTCGTATTGATTCGTTCCCGATAGCTATCGGGATCGTAACCTCTCTAAAAATAAAAATTCAGGTTTAAACTCCCTCCAGCATTATCATTATCAAAAATAAAGCTGCTCGACTTCCCTCCTTCTTGCGTTTCGGAAGTAGCATTTACGCCATTCCAGCTTTCTGTTTCCACCTTGCTTCTACTTCGTGTTTGAAGTTGCGGACCCCAGCCGAATTCTGCACTGAGACTTGATTTAGCAGCAAAAAAATATTCGACGCCAATAAATCCTTTTAAATGAAAATTAAAAGTGTTTCCTGGAGTAATACTTTTAGTTCTTGTACTTTGGTTTTCACTACTCATCGGATTTCCATAAGTAAAAGTTGTCTTTTCAGTACCTATACTAAATAAAATTTCTCCACCATAAAATCCACGCACTCTACCTTTCCCACGCCACTTTTGCAAACCACCACCTAAGGTAATATTGCTTGTATTCACTTTGGTTTCATTGGAAACGGTTTCATTTGGATTTGTACTTCCAATACGCGCAACCAGCGTATCTGTTTTAACAACACCAAGTCCTAAACGAATTTTGGATCGAAAAGCAACATTATCTTTTAACATATAATTACTGGTGATGGTTAAAGGATTTTGCGCTGTAAAATTAGAATTAGGAGAATCATTATCACTATGAATCAAATTCCCAACAAATTTCAAGAAAGGAACCGCGTCAAAACCCATCGACATCTCCCCTTTTTCAGGAGTGATGATAAGTCCTTCATTATTTTTAAAGGGTTCTTGTGCTGTTGCGATGTACGCGATGATATTAAAAATAATGAGGAGAGAGAGCTTTTTCATTCAGAGTTAGGTTGTACTTAGATGGTCAATGGGAAGTGTAGGGTTGCAATTTTATTTACTTAAAATATTATTGATTCGTAGCAATTCGAGATCGAGCGGCTCTTGTTCCCGGGAGGCTTCTGCAAAAGGAAGAAAATGTTTTTCACCTTTACGAATTCCAACCATTCTACGCGTATCACCGGCAAGTAAAGCTTCAACAGCCCAAACGCCAAACTTAGCTCCTAAAATCCGATCGAATGCAGTTGGACTTCCACCTCGTTGCACATGTCCCAATACAGTAACCTTCGTTTCATAATGGGGCAAACGCTTTTTAAGTTCTTCAGAAACTTCCGCGGCACCGCCATTCTTTTCACCTTCAGCAACGAGAATGATACTGCTGGTCTTATTGTTTCCTTTCCCTTCTTCGAGTTTGTTGACTAAAGCATCGAAGTCGGTGGGCTTTTCGGGAAGTAGAATTTCTTCGGCACCCCCTGCCAATCCCGACCAGAGCGCAATACACCCCGAATCTCTACCCATTACCTCTATCAAAAAACAACGATCGTGTGATGCCGCAGTATCTCGTATTTTATCAACCGCTTCAATTACTGTATTTACAGCCGTATCAAATCCGAGAGTATAATCGGTACCACTTAAATCATTGTCGATGGTTCCGGGAATTCCCATGATCTTAATATCTGGAAAACGAGTACAAAATTCTTCAGCTCCTTTAAAGGTTCCATCTCCACCAATAGCGATAATACCATCAATTTGATGATTCTTTAAATTTGCATAGGCTTTGTCCATGCCAGCTTCCGTCATAAACTCTTTACTGCGAGCCGTTTTAAGAATGGTTCCACCGCGCTGAACAATATTACTCACCGAACGTGAAGTAAGAGGCTTAAACTCGTCTTCAATCATTCCTTGATATCCTCTCATTATGCCATATACTCGTAAATCGTGTGATAGAGCAGTACGCACCACAGCGCGTACACAGGCGTTCATTCCAGGAGCATCTCCACCCGATGTGAATAAAGCGAGGCGTTCTATTTTATTCATAAGAAAACAATGATCATTTTTGCGAAACTAATGCATTAACGCCAAACATCCTTTTTAGTATTAGATCCCGATTAGTATAGGATCTGCATTAAATTAATTATTTACCATCAAAATAGTATTAACCCATTCATCTAACAAATGAAAAATCCCTGGACTACTAAAAGCGCTGGAATTAAATATGAAAATCCTTGGATAAAAGTCACTGAATCACAGGTGTTAAATCCAGCAGGGAATCCTGGAATTTATGGAGTTGTACATTTTAAAAATAGAGCCATAGCCATCATTCCTCTTGATGAAAATAATAATACTTGGATCGTAGGTCAATATAGATACACGTTAAATACCTATGAATGGGAAGTCCCAGAGGGTGGCTGTCCTGAAGGCGAAGATCCTTTGGAAGCTGCACAGCGTGAGCTTGAGGAAGAAGTTGGATTGCATGCGACGCAATGGGAAAAAATCATGGAAATTCAATTGAGTAATTCCGTATCGGATGAAATTGGCTATACATTTATTGCAAGGGGACTGAAAGAAGTTGGCAGCTCTCCCGAAGAGACTGAACAGCTTCAAGTAAGAAAACTTCCGTTTGATGAGCTAGTGGAGATGGTGATGAATGGGGAAATAAAAGATGGATTGAGTGTGGCGTCGGTGTTGAAGGTGAAAAGGATGCTGGATGCTGGATGTTAGATGTTCGATACTCGATGCTGGATGCTCGATTGAGCTTGAAGCTAGAAGCTAGCAGCTTTGCCCAGCAATCCAGATAAAATTTTCTTCACCATGCCCGGACCTTCATAAATAAATCCAGTGTATACTTGAAGTAAATCGGCGCCAGCATCAAGTTTTTCTTGGGCGTCATCGGCATTAAAAATTCCACCCACTCCAATTATCACTAAATCTTTTCCTGCAATTTTGCGGATGTAACGAATCACTTCTGTGCTTCTTTTTGTGACTGGTCGACCACTTAATCCACCCATTTCTTTTGTTATGCTTTCCTCTGTTTTTAAATTTTCTCTAGAGATGGTTGTGTTGGTGGCGATGATCCCTTGCAGTCCCACTGTTTTCACAATATCAACAATTTCATCCAACTGTTCATTGGTTAAATCGGGAGCAATTTTTAATAGGAGAGGTTTCGGTTTTTTTTGTTGATTAAGATCCGATAATCGTTGCAATAATTTCGTCAAAGGTTCACGCTCTTGCAATGCACGCAATCCAGGTGTATTTGGTGAACTTACATTCACAACAAAATAATCGACCACAGGATACAATTCTTCAAAACAAATTTCATAGTCACTCAATGCATCTTCATTTGGAGTAGCCTTATTCTTTCCAATATTTCCACCAATAATAATATTCGATGGTCTGTTCTCTAAGCGCTTTCTTAAAACTTGAACTCCTTCGTTATTAAAACCCATTCGGTTAATGAGTCCACTATCTTTTGGCAAACGAAACATGCGCGGACGATCATTACCTGGTTGCGATTTTGGCGTCACCGTCCCAACCTCAATAAATCCAAATCCAAATGCCGACAACTCTTTGTACAATTTTCCGTCCTTGTCAAAACCAGCTGCTAGCCCAATAGGATTCGGAAATTTTAATCCCATCACTTCCTTTTCGAGACTCTCATTTTCCAATCCAAACATTTGTTTAGCAATAAATTGCGATCCCGGAATTGAAAAAATCACTTTCAAAGCATTGAAAGTGAAATGATGAGCTGCTTCCGGATTCATCATAAAAAGAAGAGGTCGAATGATGCTTTTGTACATACTGCAAGATTAATAAATATTAACCCAAAAGCCCCCCGCCGGCACAATTGTGGGATTAAATTATAGGCATCAAATTAATAATTTAGACTTGTCTAAATTATTTTTTATATTTGCCAATATATCATCCTACCTATGACTACAACAACCGAAGAAAATTACCTCAAAGCCATTTATCACTTAAGTACTGGGAATCAAGATTCAGTTCTTACTTCGGCTATTGCGGGTTCTCTATCGACCAGTTCAGCTTCTGTCACCGACATGATTAAAAAACTTTCGGAGAAAAACATGGTTGAATATGAACGTTATCATGGTGTGAAAATCACTCGCAAAGGTGAAAAGGTTGCCTTAAGCATTATTCGCCGACATCGTTTATGGGAAGTATTTTTGATGGATACATTGAAATTTAAATGGGATGAAGTTCACGATTTAGCAGAGGAATTGGAACATGTTAGCTCGGATGAATTAACAAAAAGATTAGATGCATTTTTAGGCTTTCCTAAATTCGATCCCCACGGCGATCCTATTCCGGATACGAATGGAAAAGTACATTCTAACGGACAAGTTTTACTTTCAGAAATCACGAAAAAAGGCAAGTACATTTTAAGTGGCGTTAATGATCATAGTCCATCCTTCCTACAATATCTCGAGAAGAAAGGATTAATTCCTGGAAGCATATTTTCCATTGTGGAGATGGATGAATTCGACAATAGCATGCAAATTATTTTCAGCAATAAAAGTCCATCTTTATTAGCAAAGAAGTTAGCAAAAACCTTTTAGTAAGAAGTCATGAATAGAACTAAAGAAACACAAACTTCACTATCCGAAGTTCATGGAAGTATAAAAGTCGACAGTAGCATGAGTTTCAAAAGGAAACTCCTTGCCTTTTTGGGCCCTGCTTATATGGTAAGTGTTGGCTATATGGATCCAGGAAATTGGGCAACCGATATTGCAGGAGGAAGTCAGTTTGGATACTCGCTAATCTGGGTATTGTTGATGTCGAATTTAATGGCATTGCTTTTACAAAGTTTGAGTGTTCGACTTGGAATTGTGCGAGGGCGTGATTTAGCTCAAGCATCTCGTGAAATGTTTCCTGGCTTTGTAAATTATTTCCTCTATTTTCTTGCGGAAATTGCTATTGCTGCTTGCGATTTAGCCGAAGTATTGGGGATGGCCATTGGTCTTTACTTGCTTTTTGATTTACCCTTGATGTATGGTGTTGTTATCAGTGCACTCGACACCTTCCTCCTACTCTTTTTGATGAATCATGGGATTCGGAAAATGGAAGTTTTTATTATCAGTTTGGTTGCCACTATTGGTTTAGCTTTTGTTGCACAAATGGTCATTGCTCAACCTGTAATTACCGAAGTGATGAGTGGATTTATTCCAACCTCTATGAGCAATACAGCATTGTACATTGCCATTGGAATTATTGGCGCCACAGTAATGCCACATAATCTTTACTTACATTCGGCGCTTGTTCAAACCCGTAATTTTGATCGAACAGATAAAGAAATATCGCGAGCTATTAAATTTAATATTCTCGATAGTACCATCGCATTAAATGCTGCGTTCTTTGTAAATGCAGCTATTCTCATTCTTGCTGCGAGCACTTTTTATAAAGTGGGGATGCATGAAGTAAATGATATCATGGATGCGCATCGCTTATTAGAACCACTTTTAGGATCTAAACTTGCTCCAATTCTATTTGCAGTTGCGTTACTCTGCGCAGGACAAAGCAGTACAATTACAGGAACTCTAGCAGGACAAATTGTGATGGAAGGATATTTAAATTTACGAATCGCACCGTGGATACGTCGACTCATCACCCGATTAATTGCGATTATTCCAGCTGTACTCGTTATTCATATTGCAGGCGAAAGTGCTACTACTGAATTATTAATCTTTAGTCAGGTAATTCTCTCTTTACAACTCGGTTTTGCAGTAATTCCACTCATCCATTTTGTGAGCGACCGAAGCAAAATGGGCAACTTCACCATCTCCTTAAAAACAAAAATGGCAGCCTGGTTATGCGCCCTCATCATTGTAGGATTAAATGTGAAATTGGTTTATGGAGAAGTAACTGGTTGGTTAATTGCGGATGATAGTATCTGGCTCCGTATCATCGTGGTTCCGCTCTGCATTTTCGTAGCCATGATGTTACTTTACATTACGTTCGTACCAATTTTCAAAAAGATGAAACCTAAATCCATCAACTTACCACATGGAAGTTTCCAAGAAATAAAGTTACAAGAAACTTCAAAGTATAAGCGCATTGCTGTCACTTTAGATTTTGGTTCGATGGATGGGATCGCCCTTCAAAATGCTATTAATCAAGGAGGAAAAGACGCCATCTATATTCTCGTCCATGTGAGTGAAAGTGCTATTGCTCTTTGGATGGGCAATGAATCACGCGACTTTGAAAGTATTAAGGATAAAGAAACATTGATGGAATATAAAAGGCAGATGATAGAAAATGGATATAAATGTGAAATTGAATTAGGTTTTGGAAATCCAAGAAAAGCCATTCCTCAAATTGTAAAAAACGCAAATGCCGACTTACTCGTCATGGGTGCTCATGGACACAAAGCCTTGATGGATTTTATTCTTGGTTCAAGTGTCGATGCTGTTCGACATCAGCTCGACATTCCCGTGTTAGTAGTCACTAAAGAATCTTCAAAAAGCTAGCAATTCAAAACAAAACTCAAAAGCAGTTTACAATTCCGTACTTTTGCCATCCATGTCAAAGATTGCCGCTACCGTAAATATTGTTAACAGGAAAGCAAGTTTCAACTACTTCATTAGTGAAACCTGGGAGGCGGGTATTGTCTTAACAGGAACAGAAATCAAAGCCATTCGAGAGGGAAAAGCGAATTTAGTAGATGCGTATTGCGTTTTTAAAAACACGGAGCTTTGGGTAAAAAATTTGCATATTTCCGCATATGAAAAAGGGGGATACACCAACCATGCTCCCCGAGAAGATCGAAAATTATTATTGCATCGGTACCAACTGAAACGAATCCTAGCTAAATTAAAAGAGAAAGGAGTCACTTTAATTCCACTTCGCTTATACATTGAAGAAAGAGGTTTTGCAAAACTTGAACTCGGTCTAGCCAGAGGTAAAAAGCTTTACGATAAACGCGATAGCCTTAAAGATGCAGAAGCAAAACGCGAATTGGGAAGAGTGATGAAGAAGGACTTTTGATCAATTGGTGGATTGGTGGATTGGTGAATTGGTGAATTGCTGCGCTAAGCAATCAGAGTAATTTTGTATACTTAGATGTTAAATTATTGCGCTCTGCAGATTGTGACCTCAGTGAAAACTCAGTGGACTCTGTGTTAAAAGACAGTCTTATAAATGGAATACAACATTTTGAAATTCAAATGACCACGCACATCAACATTTTCAAATTTTCAAATCTTCAAATTAATCTACTCGGTAATCACACTTCTTTTAAGATTTGTAGAAACCGTAAAGTGATTACTTCCTCCTGCTGGATTAAAAATAGTATTAGCATAAGAAATTTGAAAACGATTAATCTTAAATCCGAATCCTAAGCTCAATCCACTCATACCTTTTTTCTCGGGGAACTGCAATTCATAACGTCGCAAGAAATTATAACCTAAACGCACATTGAAATTTTGAGTAAACAAGATCTCCAAATTCAAAATAAGATGCTTTGAAAATTTATTTAATGTTGACAATTTTTCTTCTTGACTTTCTCCAGTGAGTGGATCAATACCTGAAGCATTCGGATCTTTAAAGCTCAAATCAAACTTTTGCAATTGTTGTGCAATCAATGAAAAACGGAAAGGTGCTTTTGGTAATTTTCGAGATACTCCAACTTGAATTTCAAAAGGTAGCTTTTCACGTTCTGCTCCATCGTAAGTTTTAAGTTGAGTTCCCACATTCTTCACAACAAATGCCGCCGACCACAATTTTTCATCATTCATCCAACTCAAAGCAACATCGGTAGCAATTCCATTGGAAGTATTACTTCCAAAACTGGATAATATATATTTTACATTCGCTCCAACATATAAGTTACTATCAAGCGCTTTTGACCAAGCCACATTAAAAGCGTATTCACCTGCTTTAAACGAACCCACTTTCTCTGCATTCACATTGGTCTCATCAAACTCTCCATAACTGATGTATTGCATATTGAAACCAACCGTTCCTGCTTTCGAAAAATCCTTTGCAAACAAGACATTCCCATATTTTATTCCTGCTAGATGCCCCACATAACTTGTTGAAATGTGTAGGTCCATGGATGGTCGAAGAAGAGCTGGATTTTGAGCAAACAAGGTAATGTCTTCTGAAGGGGTAGAAATAGCATTCCCTCCCAAGGCAGCGGCTCGAGCAGGGGCTACTAAATTTAAAAAGCTGAATGTAGAATTCCCACCACTTTGGGCATAAATGGATTGATGAAGATTCATCAAGAGTAAACCAACGATAAAAAGTATTTTTCTATTCATAGATTTTGAGAGAACGTGTTTTACTAAATTCTATTGCCTCAACTTAATAAATTGGAAATTTTTCGTAAAGCGGAAACGCATCCATGAAGGTATGCACATCTTCTTTCACTTTTGAAATCACTACTTCATTGTCTTTATTCATGAGCACTTTATCAATAAAGCCAACAATTTTTTTTCATATGCTTTTCTTTCATCCCTCTACTGGTGATGGATGAAGTTCCTACTCGGATTCCTGAAGTTACAAATGGACTTTTATCGTCAAATGGAACCATGTTTTTATTCAGCGTAATATCCGCTCTAACTAATGCATTCTCGGCTTCCTTTCCCGAAATATTTTTATTTCGAAGATCAATCAGCATCATATGATTATCCGTACCGCCCGAGATGAGTTGATATCCTTTCTCATTTAAAGCAACGGCTAAGGCTTTTGCATTTTTTGCAACTTGAACTACGTATTGTAAATAATCATCCGTTAATACCTCACCAAATACCACCACTTTTGCAGCAATTACATGTTCTAAAGGTCCACCCTGCGTACCAGGAAATACAGCACCATCTAAAATCGCCGACATCATTTTCACTTCTCCCTTTGGAGTTTTGAGTCCCATTGGGTTTGGAAAATCAGCGCCCATCAAAATTAATCCACCACGAGGTCCCGTAAAGTTTTATGTGTGGTAGTCGTGATGATATGACAATGCGGAACCGGATCATTCAACAAACCTTTGCGATCAATCCGGAAGGATGTGAAATATCAGCTAACAATAATGCACCTACTTTATCTGCAATCTTTCTTAAACGAACATAATCCCAATCGCGAGAATAGGCCGAAGCACCACAAATTATAAGTTTTGGTTTTTCTTTTTTCGCTGTTGCTTCGAGCTTATTGTAGTCGATGAGTCCAGTCGATTTTTCGACTCCATAAAAACTCGGAACATATAATTTACCACTGAAATTTACAGGAGAACCGTGGGTAAGATGTCCGCCGTGAGATAAATCAAATCCCAAAATTTTATCACCCGGTTGCAACACACCTAACATCACCGCTGCATTGGCTTGCGCTCCTGAATGTGGTTGCACATTTGCCCAAACAGCACCAAACAATTCCTTAGCGCGATCAATTGCAATTTGTTCAATTTGATCCACTACTTCACAACCTCCATAATATCTTTTACCTGGCAAACCTTCGGCATATTTATTCGTTAAACAAGAACCCATGGCTTCCATGACTTGCTTGGAAACAAAATTTTCGGAGGCGATTAATTCAATACCTTGGCGTTGACGTTTTAACTCGGCTTTGATGAGTTTGAATATTACTTTGTCTTTTTCGATCATGTTTTGAATCCATGGAATGAATTCCATGGTTATAGTATATGGTTAACTAAAATCTATTTCTGTACTATCGCCAATATTGAGGCTTTGACTGAGACCTTTGAGGAAGGCGTCGCTGCCAACAATACTTTGATGAAGGATGGCGGTCTCAAGGTGAGCATATGCCCCAATGATAGAATCTTTGATGACGGAATGTTTGATGATGGTATGTTCACCTATCGAAACGTTAGGTCCGATGATAGAATCTGAAATATCACAATGCTCTGCGATACTTACTGGATGAATTATAATCGTATTGTGGAAATTAAATTTTCGATGGATGGTATCCGTCTGTTTCTTCAACAACACTTCATTGGTCTCTAATAAATTGGCTTTACTACCGCAATCGAACCAACTTCCCACTTGAAATGTAGTTACTTTTTCACCTTGGGTAATCATTCGCTGAATTCCATAGGTGAGATGAAATTCTCCTTGATGACGAATATTATTTCGAATGATATGATCAAGGGCTTCCATCAGTTTCCCAGCTTCACGAAAACGATAAATTCCAACTAATGCTAAATTAGATTTTGGGATGGTAGGTTTTTCTTCTAGGCGAGTGATGAATCCTTCAGAATCCACATCAGCCACACCAAACTCGATGGGGCTATCTACTTTTGTAAACCTAAGGGCAGAGTGCATCTTCACCAGTTCAGCTAAGTCGTAGTCGATGATTGAGTAGCGCTTAAAACGGATGTGAGTAAATCGTCATTGGCTTCCACATGTTCTCTGCCAACCAAACGGCATGTCCAGTTCCTTCGCGAGGGTCCCTGAATGATAAAAGAAGCTTTAACCGAAAATTTGGATATTTCGATTTCGATAATCTTTCCACCTTATCACCGAGATAACCGATAATAAAAATAAATTCATTGAATCCACCTGCAATCAGGTAATCCACGATATGCGACAAGATGGGTTTCCCGGCAACGGGAACAAGGGCTTTGGGCTGTGTATGAGTATGGGGTCGAAGCTTCGAACCAATACCGGCAACAGGAATGATGATTTTCATACCGGTGTAAAAGTAACGGATAATTGCTTAAGATTGGCTTTTTTGAAAATGAAAAAGGATAAAACGAATAAATGTATACAGGAAGA
>JADKFA010000036.1 GCA_016717725.1 Bacteroidota bacterium | reverse complement strand
ACACTATCCCCATTACAAAATGTTGTTGAGCTTTGAGGAGTAATTGTTGCCACTGGTAGGGCGTTCGCAGTAATGGAGGTGCTACCAGACTTTTTTGTACAACCGTTTACATCGGTTACTTGTACTTTATAGGAGTAGGTCCAGTCACTGATACAGTTGAAGTAGGCAAAGCATTTACCGTTATACTCTTTGTAGTAGAAGTTTTACTACATCCTCCCAAATTTGTCACTTTCACTTTATAAGTGTTAGTACTTGTAGGAACATAAGTGGGGCTATTAGAATTTGCGATAACTGCATTTCCTTTATACCATTTATATGTTTCACCGAAATTCGAAGTAGTTGAAAGTGTACATGCATTAGCACCAGAGCAGAAAGTTAAGGGTCCAGTTGAAATGATATCGCCAACTGGTTTATCTATAATTTGCGCAACAATCGTATTAGATGTAGCTGGATTATTCAAAGCGCCAGCAATACTTGAAGTCAATATACATTTAATTTGATCATTGTTTTTCAAACCTGTCAAAGTATAAGTAGGACTATTTGTACCAACATTTACATTATTCTTTTTCCATTGATAAGTTGGCGATGTGCCACCATTTGTGGGATTAGCCGTAAACTTTACGCTTTTACCTTGACAAACAGGGAACGTTAAATTGCTTGCAATCGAAACCTGAGCAGTAGGATTAGCAGGTGCTGGATAAATTAAACCAGGAAAAAGAATTTCATTTCCTGTTGCATTTTCTGCGACAAAATTCTGAGAAACGCCTAGTGTTGGTGTGCCGATTTGAATATTCAACTTAAAAGAAAAAGTACCATTCGTCGTAAACTGTGCGATTAATTTTTATTTACAGATGAAATTGGGCCGGTCGAACCACCTAAAACTGCCCATGACGCATTAAAGGTTGAAATTAAATTTCCAACATTACTTGTTGCATCAATAACATTTAATTCAGATGGAGTAAATCCAAGAACGGTAACCGAAGGAGTTGTTCCTGCATAAATTCCATCTTGAGTAGTAAGTGGAATTCCTGCCATAGGATCATTATTTGCTAACAAACCATTAGCATTTACAACATTAGTTCCTCCAGCAACACCATCTTCTGATTTTAATATTCCATAATTTCCACTACAACTAGCACCACTGCCAACCAAGAATCCAACATGACTGTATTCTTATTAGCATTCACTTTACTATAAGTAGGAGTAGTAGCACCATAATCCTCATTATTAAAAAATGCAGTAGAAGTTTGAAACCTCAATTCGTGATTTGGAACACCATATGCCGCTTGAAATGTATATCCCGCAACAAATCAATAAAGATTCTATAAGTTGTAGAACCCCACCGGTAAATTCAGCACTACCTGCAGTGTCTTACATTGAAATATAATATTTTTCAACAACGATTCCCTCCAAGCCGTTTTGACTATATCCAAGATGACTTAACAAGAGTAATGCTATAATGAAACTAATAAATTTATTCATAATTGAAAGTTGGTAGAATTTGGTTAATACTTGGTTCGATTTTATATGGCAAAAGTAGATAGTGAATTTATAATTTGCTCCTCACTTAAATTATCATTCCATTACTAAATTGTAAAAATGAAATCTAAAAAACTTTCTTTAAATTAATGTTAATACTAAAAATTGAATTTCACTATACAAATAAATCACGAAATTAATACTAGCATAAACTAAAATTTACTTTGAATCCCCTTCTTTGCGAAACCAAATACTCAAAAGAAGCCTCTCCATAAGTTGATAAAAAAATCGAAATTAATATTGTGAATATGTACACCCACTTTAAAACGTTCTCTTATATTATAAAGAAAAGGACACTTGCTCTAAAATAAATCAAAGTGTTTTTTTTATTCTACAATAGTTGAAATCTCGTAAGAGAAAAGGTAAATTAGCTCATTTTAAGGCCGGAAATTAATCATCTTTGCCCTTGAAGTAATGAGTAAAAAAGGCAACAAAAAAGAGACCTCTTTCATTCTAAAAAAGGGAGGCATTGCACTTTCGGTAAAAGCCGGAGGAATGGTAACTCAATATCTTTTTGTATTTGTGGTCGCTCGAATGTTAGGACCGGGTGCTTTAGGAAGTTTCACTTTATCATTTACAGTATTGCAGTTACTTGCAATTGTAGGATTGTTAGGACTCGACAATCTATTGACGCGAAAAGTTGCGGCTGCAAAAGCAGCCGAACGACCAGCAGATATTAAGTCGGCGCACTTAACTTCGATTAAGATTACCTCCATCACTTCCGTAATACTTTCTGTCTTGCTTTTTATTTCGGCCGACTTTATTGCCAATTCCATTTTCCACAAACCACAGATGACTACGCATCTCAAAGTGATGTGTTTTGCGCTAGCTCCATTTGTATTCATCAATATTCATGCTGCGGCATTTCGTGGCATGAAAAACATGATCGGTTTTACATTCTATAAAGCCATTATACCAGTATTAAACGTTGCTTTCATATTTATCGGGTACTATACTGCCTTAAACATTAGTCCTACGCTCGGTTATGCCATCTCTTGTGGACTAGTCATGATACTATATAGCATTGCTTGGAAAAAATACAGTCATTCCTACGAAGTGGGTGTGGTAGAGACGACCTCCAAAAAAGAGATGGTCATAGAATCGTTACCTATGATGATAACAGGATCCATTTTTTTCATTTTAAACTGGATTGACAACTTAGTGATTGGAGTGTATAGAACAGAAATTGAAGTAGGTCTTTACGACACCGCCTTTAAAATTGCGTCCGCATCGGCTATGATTCTTATGGCGATCAACGCCATTCAAGGACCCACCTTTGCAGAGTACCATAGCAAGAACGACATCTAAAAACTTCGTGATTCCATCTTCACATCAACAAAAATGCTTTTCTATGCAACACTTCCTTTTACTTTACTCATTTGTATTTTTCCAGATTGGATACTTTCCTTCTTTGGCAGCGACTTTAAACAGGCGAGCACCGCATTAATTATTCTTTCAATTGGAAACTTCTTCAGTTCAATTACTGGATCTGTAGGAATTCTATTACAGATGACTGGACATCAAAAATCTTACAACAACATCATCCTTTGTGCGGCAATTACCAGTATCATTCTCAACATCATTTTGGTGCCACGTATTGGAATAACGGGTGCTGCGATTTCCTCTGCTATTGCTAAAATCATTCAAAACCTAGCAGGATCCATCTACGTTTACAAAAAATTTGGATTTCTGTCTATTTATTTGCCAGGAATTACACGAAACAACAAATCAACTTCTAACACATGAAGAAACCCAATTTCCTCGTTGCAGGAGTAGCAAAATGTGGAACCACATCCCTGTTCTACTATTTAGAACAGCATCCCGAAATATGCATTCCTAAAAAGGAAACTTTTTTCTTTATTGCCGATCGTTACAAAAATCCTTCTACCCATGAACGAGGACGTAGAGATCCTTCCCGCATTATCTTTGATCCTACTGAATACGATTCAATCTATGAAAGATGCACTGAAAAAGGAATCGGAGAAATTTCTACCTGCTATGCTTATTATTACAAGGAGGCGATTCCACGGATCAAAGAAAAATTAGGGGACCCTCGAATCATCATCATAATTCGACAACCTGTTGAGCGACTCATCAGTGGTTACAAACATTTTCTACGAATGAACCGAGAACATCTTTCGCTACAAGAGGCATTAAACGAAGAGAAAAAAAGAGAAACAGATCGATGGGATTTTATGTGGCAATATAGGGGAGTTGGGTTTTATGCAGATGCGATTGAAGCCTATCAAAAATCCTTTAGTCATGTTAAAGTTATCCTACAAGAAGACCTAACGAACAAACCTGACGAGTGCTTAAAGGAACTTTTTCAATTTATTGGAGTCGATGATCAATACACGCCTGATACTTCTATCAAATACAATATCTCGGATCCACAATCGAATAATAAATGGACAAATATATTTTTGCGAATAAAAAAGCTAAAAGCACTTTTAAAGCCCTTCACAAAAAAAAATAATTCGGATAAGACCAAAAGCAAAATTAAACATCGATTCAGGAAACCGAATCAGGATGATATGTTCAAAGCCAGTTCAGAGTTACAAAACGAACTCTTGGAAATATACAAGGAGGATATCAAGCGAGTAGAGAAACTAATTCAACGAAATCTTAGTCATTGGCTAATTAAAAAATAAGATGGAAACCAAAAGACCAAATTTTTTTATCGTCGGTGCAGCGAAGGCGGGGACTACCTCTTTATACCAATACCTTTCGCAACATCCCGAAGTTTACATGAGTCCCATCAAAGAACCCAATTACTTTTCGACGGAAATAAAATTTGAAGAAGTTCGAACAGAGGTAAAAGAGCGCATTAGGCTCTTAAAAATAAACTCCTTCTTAAAGGGCAATATGAGGAAGCCCATACATCGAGCATTCATCAACGACATCAAACAATATGAATCTTTATTTCGATTTGTAGGCAATCAAAAAGCAATAGGAGAAGCTAGTGCTTCCTACTTATATTCACCATACGCAGCTAAAGCCATCCAGGAATACAACTCGGAGGCAAAAATCATCATTATTTTAAGAAATCCCATCCAACGCATTTACTCGCATTATTTGATGGACCGTAGAATGGGAATAACAAATTTACCATTTGAAGAAGCATTAGAAGCCGAGAAAAGCTATCAACCCAGGCAATGGAGCTACATCCTCTATCTAGAACTAGGTGAGTACTCGCAAATCCAAACGTTACATTGAACTGTTTCCTTCCCATCAAATATTAATCTTATTCCGAGAAGAGTTAGAACAAAATGGAGCCAACACCATGAAAAAAGTGTTTGAGTTCTTGGAAATCGACAATTCTTTTCAACCCAAATTTGAAATCAATTTTAACACAGCCATGGTTCCTAGAAACTCACTTGTTAAAAAAATTATTAGCTTTAATACGTTAAAGAATAAATATTAGAAGAACACTTAAAAATAGTTTTATCAAACGATATTTAAAACAAGCATTTTCTCGAAACCAGAAGAAGAGAAACTATCATTAGAAAATCAGAAAAAAATGATTGACTATTATAGAAATGACATTCAAGAACTATCGCAACTCATCCAAAAAGATTTAAGTCAATGGCTACAGATAAAATAATAAATCAACCTAATTTTCTTGTAGCCGGTGCTGCGAAATGTGGCACAACTTCCTTGTATCATTATTTGAGACAACACCCAGATGTTTATATGAGTCCGATTAAGGAACCCAATCACTTTTCTACTGACATCGTACCTGAAAATTTTAGTGCAGAATATAAAATCTATGAAAGAAGTAAAATTTAGATATTGAAAAATATGTGAACGGAGATATGTCTGTAGAACAATGGGGAGCTTACGTTTCCAATCGAGAACAGTATCTAAAAGCTTTTCAAATTTGTTAAAGCACATAAAAGAATTGGTGAGATCAGTAACTCCTATATGTATTCTACAAAAGCTGCATCAATATTTTTCGTGATTTTCCAACCATGAAAATTGTGATGATCTTACGACAACCGGCGGAAAGGGCATATTCACATTATATGGCGAACCTTAGAGACGGAAGAACTACATTGCCTTTTCGTGAAGAAGTATTACACGACGATGCTAAAGCTCAACATGGATGGAGTATTTCACATCTTTACTATGAACTAGGCTTATATGCAGAACAAATCAAACGGTTCATTGACCTTTTCCCCTCCCATCAGATAAAATATTTCTCTTCGATGACCTAAAAAAAGATAACAAAGCTCTGGTAAAAGAGCTATTCGAATTTTTAGATTTAAGAACCGATACTGTGATACAATACGATGAAAAATTTAATGAGGCACGAATACCAAAGAATCCAGGTTTCATTAAATTCATAACACAAATTGGATTAAAGCGAAAAATTTTCAGGGCTCTGCCTAGTGCTTGGCAGAAAAACGAAAGATGCATTCTTCAGAGAAGGAAAAGTTCCTAAAATGAGTGATGAAGATCGAAAATGGATGAGCGCTCGCTATCATCACGACATTCTACAATTAGAAAATATTTTGCAACGAGACTTGAAACATTGGTTGTAAATGAATAATCAAGATAATAATAAAGTTGACTTTTTTATTGTTGGCGCTCCTAAAGCAGGAACGACGGCATTACATGCTCATCTCGATAAACATCCTCAAGTATGTATGAGTTCAGATAAAGAACCCAACTATTTTAGTTATACTGAGATCGAAAAACAACAACTCTACTACAACAAAATAAACATAAGAACCGAATCGGAATACTTGGCTTTATTCAAATGCAATGAAACCACCAAAATAAGAGGAGAAGCAAGTGTATCCTATCTCTTTTACGATGAGGTTCCAAAAAGAATCAAAGAATACAATCCAAACGCTAAAATTATTATCTCTTTACGCAAACCCGTACAAAGAGCTTTTTCACATTACCAAATGGACTATAGTTTAGGTTTGGTAACAGAATCATTTGAAGAAATATTTACTAACGGAAAAGAACATTCTAATACAGGAAATTACTTCCAACAATATTTTTTACTCAGTGGGTATACCGAACAGTTAAAACGATATTACGATACCTTTGATTCAAATCAAATACTAATTCTATTGCATGAAGACCTCGTTCAACATCCTAAACAAACGCTAAAAAAAGTATTTTCATTTTTAAGTATAAGTAAAACAAATACAAACGAAATACTGGAACAACAAAATGTGACTGGAGCCGGAAAAAATATAATTATTCGCAACTTATATAAAAATCAAAAAGTCAGAAAAGCATTAGCGATAATACTCAACGAAGAAATTCGAAATAAAATCAAATCATATTTATTCAGCAAGAACAACCTCCCAACACTAAGCAAAACCTTCGAAGCCGAATTAAATGAATATTATAGACCAGGGCTCGAGCAATTAAAATCAACAACAGGATTACCCATTGAACATTGGATACAATCACCAACTCAAAAAACTCACTAAGCAGAATATAAATGGAAGCTGTTCGCCTCATTGGATACTCACGATCTAAATTGGTATTACCTACCATTTGGTTCATGTTCTTCCTTTTAACATTTCGTACACTTGATCGATTACCCATAGGGATCTTTGAAATCTTCTTCTTATTAGTGGTTGCCATTGTTTCTTTTGTATCCTTTAGAGAAATGGTGTTAGGATGGATAAAAGGCACAGGCAATTATCTTCAATTGATTTTGCTTCCTTTATTCTTATTACCCTTTATTAATGCATGGCAAGCCAATCAAGAATTCCAACAACCCTATTGGATGGGATTAATTGCACAAAGGCAACAGTTCATTATGTTCGCGGGTTATTTTATACTTACTGCGTTGAAGAAAAATTGGGTGAGCATCGATAATTTAACCAAGTATTTTATTAAGTCCCTTTTCGTAATCATGATCATCATGCTTTTCTTTAGTGTATTTATTGATCCTACTAAATTTAGCGATACAGAATTTGTTCGATTCAGTTTAAATAAAGGGTGGCATTATGAATTTCCAAGTGATGTAGTTGCAAACATCATCATTTACTTTATGATTATTATGCTCTCATCAAATAATTTCAAATACTTAATTCCTTTAGCATTAGGAATCATCTATTTTCTAATATACATACAGGATCGCTCGCAAATTCTAATGATATGCATAACTACAGCGATCTACTTTCTGAGAAATGTAAATTTAACTAAAACCTTCTATTTTATTATTTGGGGTAGCATTATTATCTTTTCGTTGATAGGAATTGTTCTAATTATAAGTCCAGAAATCATAAGTCACTACATTACCATCTTTGGAAATGCCTCCACAATTGTTACGGGGGAATCTACCACCGAGTATTCCACAAACATGAGACTCTCTGAAGGAGCCATTGCAATCAAAGGTTTCTACAAACATCCATGGTTAGGAAACGGTTTTGTTAGTTCTCAATTTAAAGGGGGATTCTCAGGATTTTTGGATATTTTTATGCTGCCGACGTTGGAATCTTTGGAAATTTATTTGTGTATGGAATTCTTGGCACCTTAGTATTTTATTTACCTTTTATTTTTGCTATTAAATGGGCAAGAAAACTTCGGAATAACCATCATATACTTTTAACGACTGCACAATATGGTCTCATCTTTATTTTTCTGGATATGATTACAGCTGCAACAAATATTAAGTATATAGGGTTGCCTTCTGTATTCTTTGCCATTATCTACTATTTCCGATATCATTACAAACCTACTAATGGTGAAATAACCGCTTAAAAAAAACGAACATTCTTTCATGAGTATCGAGCTACTTTCCAACAAAATGATCTTCGTAGTCGGCAACAGTCGTTCAGGAACTACTATGCTTGGTAGAATGCTAGGTAGAAATTCAAGGGTCTATAAATTTCCAGAACTCCATCTATTTGGTCCTGCATATCTCACGGAAAAGAATTTAACCCTCTATCTGAACAAGAATGCATAAAAGCGTTCACATGGCTCTTAGACGTTGCAGACAGAAAACTTCATGCAACACGGGATCCTGAAAAATACGAAGTGGAAGCAAAGGAACTCACTCGCAAACATTTTCATGAAGGAATACATGCATGGGAATTATATTATCATTTTGTGAATTATGAAGTAAGAAGAAAAGGAAAAGAAATTCCAAGCGAAGATCTTCCTGGAAATATATTTAAGATTGATCAAATTTTAGAAATATTTCCCTTTGCAAAAATTGTACATATCGTTCGAGATCCAAGAGATGTACTGTTATCACAAAAAACAGACACCAACGACGTAAGCTTGGCGGAGGATATGTGAAGCGTAGAGAAATGCTTCGCTTTTGGGCCAACTACCATCCTCAACTCATTTGTCGACTTTGGAAAATGCTGTGAAAGCTGGATGTACCCTGAACGTGAAAAAGTATTGACTGTTCATTTCGAAAATCTAATTTCATCTCCCGAAGAAACGCTCCGTAAAATTTGTTCACACTGCACTATAAATTTTGAGGAAGACATGCTGAATGTTCCACAAGTAGGTTCCTCCATGCGTAAAGATGAGCCTGGAAAGTCAGGCATTGATTCATCGCGTTCTGGATCTTGGAACAAAGGAGGACTCAACAACGCCGAAATTGAAATTTGTGAAGAAATTAATGGTGCCATGATGGAACGTCTTGGCTATAAAAGAAGCAATTTGAAAGGAAGTTTTCTGCAAAAGCTGAAACTATGGGCCTTACTTCCTATAAAGGGATCATTATCCCTCCTTTTAAACTGGAGCAGAACCAAAGGTAAGTTGGATTATCTTTTACGTAGATTCACCAAGATATAATTACATTTTTTTATTTACTTTGTGTATCTTAATTCAGACACATGAAATCAACCTACCTCAGCCATTATTTAGTTGGAATTTTATTCATTGTATTTGCAGGATGTTCTCAGCCGAAAGCTGGAAAAAATCATCCTATCGAAAATAAAAATTCTCCTATATCTCATTCAAAGAATGAGAGCAATAGCACTTCCACTGCAACAACATCTACATCCTCTGGAACGGGAAGCACGCCTACTGCTACAAACACAAATGAACCCTCTCCATCAAATTCTGGGGGACAGTCAAAGGGGAACAAAAATTCACTCCCTAAAAATTGGCCTTGGAGAGGAATATGTTTTCAATCCGAAAATTCTGATGCCTCTGATGTAGCTTCATTTAGCAAGTATTGGTGTAAATTTTCTTCGTATTCAAATGAAACCTGTTATTCGTGCGAAGCGAAAAAATTTAGATCCTAAACAATGCTTTTTTGATGAATTAATTTGGGCAGAAAGCATATTAGATGAATGCAAAAAACATGGGATGACCAGTGTTGTGGCTTTTAATCATTTGGTACTTGACCCTAAAATTAAAATTGACGAGAAATCGCCAGAATTTTGGGAAGACAGAAAATACATAGACAGCACCTATAGTATGATTAATATTATTGCATCAAGATTTAAAAATCGCGGCGATGAATTATCGGCTTATGAAGTGATGGGTGAACCCGTGATTCAACAAAAGAATGGTGGAAAGACACCTCCACAATTAGAAAACTTCTTTGCGAATGTTTTACAAACCATTCGTAAGGTTGATAAAGAAAGATGGTTTTTACTCTCTCCTGGACCGTGGGGTAAGCCCACAAATTATATAGGATTCGACGGATTTAATATTCAAGATGATCGAATCATCTACAATGCGCACATGTATTTGCCGGATCAATTTACGCATCAAGGAATACGTACACGGCCAAAAGGAGTGGAATATCCTGGAAGAATTAAAGGAGAGCACTGGGATCGAAAAATGGTTGAAGAAAAGTTAGCCATTATGAAAAAATTTCAAAAGAAGCACAATTGCCTAATTTATATCGGGGAGTTTCAAGCAGCACGCTGGTCGAAAGGAGCTGAAGTATGGGTCAAAGATGTTGTTGAAGTTATGGATAGCTACCAATGGAGTTGGAGCCTTTTTGCCTATGAAGCAGGTACTGAAGCTTGGGATCCCTATTACGATGTTGTCAATAAAAATTTACCACTCACAGAATGGGACATTAAAAAAGTGGGACCCTCCACACCTCTTTGGAAATTTATGATGAGTGAATACGGCAAGAACAAAAATTGATGATCGTGGAATAATGTCTTCAAGCAACATAAAAATTTCAATGATTGATCCTGTAGGTATAAAAGCGGGCATGGATCACTATGACTTATTATTGCTTTCAGGATTACAAAACGAAAACTACAGCGTTGAATTATTCTCAAATTTTTCAATGCAGGAAGGTCCTGTAAATGTATATCATCAATTTTTTAACACAGGTGTTTCTAAAGTAAGTGCCATCACCAGTAACTTCTTTGGGTTTATAAAAGCGCTTCGCAAAAGCAAAAAAAATCATTGCGACTGGATTATTGTTCATGTTTTCAGAGCAGGTGTTTTTGATTTAGTAACCTTTACCATTGCGCGATTGATGGGACTGCGCCTATGTTCCATTGTTCATGACATTGAAAGCTTGGATACTTTCACACTTCCCATTGTCAGAAAAACAGTGATTGGAAAATTATCCAACCTGCGTATTGTACATAATGAATTTTGCAAATCAGAACTAATAAAGTCATTCGGTACAATCATTGAAAGCACTACAATATGTTATCCCGCATGTGCATTTCCGACATCTATTTCGCCCTTTTCACCATGCACTAGGACTTTGGAACAATTGAAACGTAGCGCTCATCTACCAGGAAGTATTCACAGCATGTTGCCAGGATGTATGAGAGAAAAAACACCGCTATTCCTTTTTTTCGGCCAAATAAAAAAAGCGAAAGGGCTAGAAATTTTACTTGAAGCCATTTCTCAATCAACTACCGATTTCAAAGTTATTATTGCTGGAAAGGTGCGTGACGATAATTGGAGTCGATATGAAGATATTATCACCGTCTTGAACATCACCGACAAAGTCATCCCTGTTATTCGACACATCAGCGATGAGGAACGTGATTATTTATTTTCCATTTCCAAAGCTATCGTGCTCCCTTATACACGAATTTATCAAAGTGGAGTATTGTTAATGGCAATGAGTTTCCCAAAAATGGTGATCGCTTCCAATCTTCCACCCAATGCTGAGTTAATAACTCATGGAAAAAACGGCATTCTATTTCCATCTGAGCATGCCGATCAATTAGCAGCTGAGATGGACGGAGTGATTCATGGAAAATATGAAGAGGCCCATCTGGATCAACAAGCTTTTGAAGATATTGAACTACACTACAGTCCGCAAAAAATTGGCGAACTGTACAGAAATGTTCTTCTAAAACACAGTTGATTTTCGGTACTACTCTACCGTTACACTCTTCGCTAAATTTCTTGGCTGATCCACATTACATCCGCGCAACACCGCGATATGATAGGCTAGCAACTGCAAAGGAACCACGCTCACCAACGGAACTAAAATCTCATCGGTCTCCGGAATTTCAATGACGTAGTCGGCAAGTTCTTTCACTTGTGTATCTCCTTCGGTAACGATCGCAATGATCTTTCCTTTACGCGCGCGCACTTCTTGAATGTTACTCACTACTTTTTCATACGAACCATGCTTTGTAGCGATAACCACCACGGGCATTTCATCGTCAATTAAAGCGATTGGACCATGCTTCATCTCTGCAGCTGGATATCCCTCCGCATGAATGTAAGAGATCTCCTTCAACTTCAATGCGCCTTCTAATGCTACCGGGAAAACCATATCCTCTTCCTAAGTACAAAAAGTTTCTTGCGTTCTTATATTCATGAGCGATAGCTAAAATTTTAGCATCCGATTCCAAAGCCTTTTCTACCTTTTGTGGTATCGTTTCCAATTCATTTAAGATTTGACGGAAGCGCGATTCCGCAATCGATCCACGTTTATGGGCTATTTGCAAAGCCAACAAGGTAAGAACAGTTACTTGTGCTGTAAAAGCTTTCGTTGAGGCTACACCAATTTCTGGTCCAGCGTGCGTATATGATCCAGCATGAGTAGCACGCGGGATACTTGATCCAACCACATTACAGACTCCAAAAAATTGTGCTCTTTCGACTTCGCCATTTCGATAGCAGCTAAAGTATCGGCTTTTTCTCCACTTTGAGAAATTGCAATCACTACATCATCTTCGTAAATAACGGGATTGCGGTAACGAAATTCTGAAGCGTACTCTACCTCCACCGGAATGCGAGCTAAATCTTCAATCAAATATTCAGCAACCATTCCTGCGTGCCAAGAGGTACCACAAGCTGCAATAATGATTCGCTTTGCATTCACGATCTTCTGTTCAAATTCGCGCATACCTCCTAACTTCAAGGTGCCATGGCGGCTATCAAAACGACCGCGCATACTGTCTGCGATAGAGCGTGGCTGCTCATAAATTTCTTTCAACATGAAATGCTCATAGCCTCCTTTCTCGAGTGCTTCAAGTTTCATTTCTAATTCCTGAACAAAAGGAATTTTTATTTCATTGCCGATCGTCTTCACTGTTAATTCTCCATCGGAGATTACCGCCACTTCACCGTCGTTCAAGTACGCGACATTCTTAGTGTACTCAATAATAGGTGTAGCATCTGAAGCTACAAAAAATTCATCTTTACCAATACCAACAACGATAGGCGAACCTTTACGTGCAGCAATTAATTTATTGGGATCATTCTTCGACAAAATCACAATCGCATAAGCACCCACCACTTCTCCTAACGCCAAACGCACCGCTTCTTCAAGAGGAACGTTTACCTTTGTATAAATCTCTTCAATCAAATGCACCAACACTTCGGTGTCTGTATCACTTTGAAAAGTATGACCTTGCTTAACTAATTCTGCCTTGATGGAAGCGTAGTTCTCAATAATTCCATTGTGAATAATGGCAAAATCTTTCGACTGTGAAAAATGAGGATGCGCATTTCTATCGTTAGGTTCTCCATGAGTGGCCCAACGGGTATGACCCATTCCTACGACACCTGACAAATTTTTATCTTTCACAAAAGCAGCAAGGTCGCTTACCTTCCCCGCTTTTTTGTAAACATTTAATGTTCCATTCAATAAAGCAACACCTGCACTATCATAACCTCGCGATACTCGAGGCGTTGAAGTCCTTTGATGATGATAGGATAAGCGTCTTGCTTACCAATATGGGCAACAATTCCACACATGATTTAAGGGTTGAATTTTGTTTTAGTAACTATAAGTTTAATGGCTCCTCGTCCTTTCACTACGGTTCGACGTGCATTGCTCGTGCTACCACCTACGACCAGGAATAGACCGTAATCGGTGCCTCCGTTTTCTACGACTTTTTTCAATGTTTGTTGCAAGTAACGAGCAACATTAAAGGTATATTTATTTGGGTTTCATCATACAATCCACCGAAATAACTCGAGAGATTCATTTGCGTCCGCAGTGGCAATATTATTTCCTAAGGAATCACTACCAAAAACGAGCAAATTAGCATGCGGATTAAAATTCGGAGCAACAGATCCATCTTTCAGTTCAAAAAATTAATCGCGCAGCAGAGATCGACACAGGACCATCATCATAAAGGGAACTAATATTTTTAATTACTAAACTATCTTTTAGTCCTGCCAATGACGCGACAACCAAATCATCATCAGGAATATTATCCATATTCATAGGAAGATATTGATGACTGAAAAACTTGTCCGAACGGGAATTCATCAATCAAAAACTGATAACTCTTATTTCCTGAGAAATAAATAGTAAGGTGAATACTTGAAGTAGATGGAAGAGAAACAATACTCCCAATACCATCAGCACTATCAACCACGACGATGCCTTTGAAAAAATCAAGGAAAGCAGTATTACTTGCGAATGTTGCAGGATTGTTAATATATTCACGCATAAACCTACCGCCCAACGCTGTATCGAGAGGAAGACGCAATTGCGGAACTATCGTGTCGCTTCCAAGAACAATACTATCTCTCAATAACGGAACTAAATCCGACGCCGTAAAAATTCGTTTGGAATACGTTCTAGCAGAATAGTAAGTACTATCGTAAATAATTTTCGTTCAACTCATACACACTAATCTGGTGCGTTGAATCGAGTCTCCATTGATGCCTTTATACAAAAAACTTAACACCACTGAATCTGGAGTGGTGGCTCCGGCGAAAGTGGTAGCCGTGATCGTAATGCCCAATCAATTTGAGCTACAAAGCCGGCTTGTGTTTTTCCGACAAATGGATCATCGGCAAAATACCAAGGAACAAAGTGGGCAACTCGATCAAGTTTTGCGTGGGCTCCAAACGATTAAAGAATCCTCCATCACCACATAACTTTCACTTCAAGTATCAGTACTCATCCAGGGTTTCTTGAAACAGGTTGTAAATCAAGACCGATCAGATCTGGTTCTGTACAGG
>JADKFA010000035.1 GCA_016717725.1 Bacteroidota bacterium | reverse complement strand
CCATCATGTTTTAATTTTGTTGATGGAATAATATATCTACAAATAAAATCAACTTTAAATTTACCCATAAATATCACATAATCAATAATATGATATTTTTAGTTTCAGCCAAATTACGCCTATTTTAATTTATTCCTTGCTCCCCCAATTTCTTTGTCTAATTTTGTCGCAAATCCGGTTCACATGTCTCCCATTAATCCTACATCGGTTCGTTATTTATTTGTAACGGGCGGAGTAACATCGTCATTAGGTAAAGGAATTATCTCCGCATCATTAGCTAAACTACTACAGGCTAGAGGGTATCGGGTAACCATTCAAAAATTGGATCCATACATTAATATTGATCCAGGTACACTGAATCCCTATGAGCATGGCGAATGTTATGTAACAAATGATGGTGCTGAAACAGATTTGGATCTTGGTCACTATGAGCGTTTTTTGGACACACCTACTTCTCAAGCCAACAACGTAACCACAGGTCGAATTTATCAAACCGTGATTCGACGTGAAAGAGAAGGCGCTTATCTTGGAAAAACCGTTCAGGTAATCCCACATATTACAGATGAAATTAAGCGAAGTATACAATTACTTGGAGAAACAGGTGAGTACGATATTGTCATTACCGAAATAGGAGGTACCGTAGGTGATATTGAGTCGCTACCTTATATTGAGTCGGTTCGTCAAATGATTTGGGAGATGGGCTCTTCAAATACTGCCGTAATCCATCTTACCTTAATTCCTTATTTGAAAACCACCGGCGAGTTAAAGACTAAACCTACTCAACATTCTGTAAAGATGTTGCTCGAGTACGGAATTCAACCCGATGTATTAGTTTGTAGAACAGAACATCATATTTCGAATGATATCAGAAGGAAAATTGCGCTTTTCTGTAATGTAAATATCAATGCCGTTATTGAATCGATCGACGCTTCTACGATCTATGAAGTTCCCCTTCTGATGTTGAAGGAACAATTGGATAAAGTGGTGTTGAATAAGTTGAAATTAGCATTGAAGCATGAACCTGACATGGGTGCATGGAAAGATTTTTTAGGAAAGTTGAAAAACCCTGTTTATGAAGTTACTATCGGACTTGTTGGTAAATACATCGAGTTAAAAGATGCCTATAAATCAATTGCTGAAGCTTTTATTCATGCTGGCGTAACGAATGAATGTAAAGTAAAACTAGAATGGATTGCCTCTGAAAAAATTGACGATAATAATGTTAAGAGTATGCTCGGACATCTAAATGGTGTTTTAGTAGCTCCAGGTTTTGGTGAAAGAGGTATTGAAGGTAAAATTGCCGCAATTAAATTTGTTCGTGAACATAAAATTCCATTTTTAGGTATTTGTCTCGGAATGCAATGTGCCGTGGTTGAGTTTGCCCGAAATGTAATTGGATTTAAAGATGCTCATTCATCAGAAGTAAATCCAAATACGAAATATCCCGTGATTGATATGATGTCGGATCAGAAAACAATTGTTGATAAAGGTGGTACTATGCGACTTGGAGAATATCCTTGTACCATCATAAAAGGAACTAAGGCACATAGTATTTATGGTAAAACAAAAATTTCAGAGCGCCATCGTCATCGATATGAGTTTAATAACAAATATTTAGAGGATTTTGAAAAAGCGGGTATGGTGGCATCTGGTACGAATCCAGATAGCGGTTTGGTAGAAATAGTGGAGGTAAAAAACCATCCATGGTTTGTAGGTGTGCAATTTCATCCTGAGTATCAAAGTACAGTACTAAATCCACATCCGCTTTTTAGTCGATTTGTGAAAGCAGCACTCGAAAAGTCAAATAATATTATTTCTGAAACGAAAAGTGAATCGGTAGCAGCTACTCTTTCCAAATAAATTGAGGATTAAAGTACCTCCATCCCCTTCGGATTGTGTACTTTTGCGCCTTAATTTACCCTGAATGGATCGTCAATCAATGCTTGGCCTATTTCTTATAGGCCTGATACTTATCGGTTTTAGTGTTTTAAACGCACCAAGCGATGAAGAAATCGCTAATCTTAAAAAACAACAAGACAGTATTGCTCAAGTTGATCAACAAGAAGCAATAACGAAGGCTGCAAATTTAAAGACCGTTCAAGAAAAACAGAATGCTCCTATTGATGCGGTCTTGAATGATACGTTGTTGAACGATTCACTCAAGCAATTAAAAGCTCAAGATTTATTAGGTGTTTTTGCATCCGCCGCTTCTGGACAAGAGGAGTTTGTTACTATTGAAAATGATGTGATGAAGGTTACGCTCACATCAAAAGGTGGTCGAGTAAAGGTAGTGGAGCTGAAAAGCTATAAAACAGCTGAAGGTAAACCCGTTCGACTTTTTGAAAGCGACTCGTCTAGTTTTGGATTGAATTTCTTTGCACAAAATAGAAGCGTTTCTACAAACAATTTGTTTTTTCAACCACAAGGCAAAGGTTTTGTAGTGACGGGAAAAGATAGTTCTGTGTTTTCTTATCGTTTAAATGCGGGTAGCCCCGACCGTTATATTGAGTATCAATATTCTTTAACAGCCGATAAATACATACTTGGATTTAATGTGAATTTTGTTGGTGTAAATGATATCATTGCAAGTAATGCATCTTATGTGGAGTTGAATTGGACACAACAAATTCAAAAGCAAGAGAAGGACATGAATGCGGAGCGTATCAACTCTACCATTTATTATATGTTTGCTGATGAGGATAAGGAAGTAGATTACCTCAGTGAGACCGAAAACGAGACGGAAGAAATAAAAACGAAGTTGAAATGGGTTTCGATGAAGCAACAGTTTTTTACTCAAGCCTTAGTTGCTCAAAAATCTTTTGATAAGCCTACCAGAATTGAAACGGTTTCAGGAGAAGAAGGTGATAGTTATGTAAAGCAAATGAATGTTGCTTTTACGCTGCCTTATTCACATGGTCAGCGTGAAAATTTTGCCATGCATTTTTATATCGGTCCAAACCATTATCAGTTATTAAAGAAAGCAGGCGACGATCTTCAAAAACAAATTCCACTTGGATGGGGAATTTTTGGTTGGGTGAATCGATATTTAGTTATTCCGATTTTTAATTTCTTGAATAGTTTCGATTTGAATTATGGAATTATCATTCTCATCTTGACGATTGCCATTAAAATAATGCTTTTGCCGCTCACCTATAAAGCTTATCTCTCTCAGGCTAAAATGAAAGTTTTGAAACCAGAGATTGAAGTGATTCAAGCAAATAATAAAGAGGAGCCCATGAAGTTGCAGCAAGAAATGATGGCACTTTATAAGAAGGCAGGCGTGAGTCCCTTGGGAGGTTGTTTGCCCATGCTGTTACAAATGCCTATCTTAATTGCAATGTTTCGATTTTTTCCTCAGTCAATAGAACTTCGACAAGAAAGTTTTCTTTGGGCAAAAGATTTAAGTACGTATGATTCCATCTTAGACCTTCCGTTTCATATTTGGGGTTATGGCGATCACGTTAGTTTGTGGACGTTGTTAATGACCATCTCTACACTGATTATTACGAAGGTGAATTCAGGTGCTGCGATGACAAATCCACAAATGAAGTGGATGATGTATTTGATGCCTATCATATTTTTAGGAGTGTTTAATAATTATTCAGCTGGATTAAGTTACTATTATTTTCTAGCCAATATGATCAGTGTCGGTCAACAGTATTTGTTTAAGTCTTTTGTGGATGAAGATGCAATTCATCGCAAAATTCAAGAGAATAAAAAGCGTCCAACTAGTCAAACTAAATCGAAGTTTCAACAGCGCCTAGAGAAAATGGCAAAGGAGAAAGGTTATAAAATGCCGAAATAGTTTTTATGTGATTTGTAATTTATTTCTACTTATCTTGTTTTAGTTTTTAAATGAATTGATACCGTGTACTGCTTAGGTAATGCAGCTAACAGTGTACTACGTAGGTCAAGGCCGAAGTAGTAAAACATCAAAGTAATTAACGGTTTTAATAATTCATATGTAATGTCACTTATGTAATGAACTAAGCAGTATGAAGAATAAAATTGTGTTTGTTGTCGGATGGTTTTCTTTTGCCTTGCTGATGGTGGTATCATCTTGTAAGTCTCAAAAAAATGCTTCTTCGAATGAGAATGCATCTGCAGTAAATACTACTTCCATCGATACTTTATTAGTTAAGATTAAGCGTGAAGCTTGCTTTGGTCGATGCCCGCAGTATTATGCTACTATCTATAAAACGGGTTTTGCTGAGTATTATGGAGAGATGAATGTGAAGAAAGTTGGTCAGTGGTATGCAAGATTGTCACCTGAGCAATTAGCTTCTTTGTTTGATGCCATCCGTGAAAATAAAATGGAAGCTATGGATACTTCTTATTCTAATCCTTTTCTTGCCGACTTTCCAACTTACTCTCTATGGATAGCCGATAAAAATCCAAGAAAGAAAATTTTATTGAATCATGAGTCTCCTCCAGTGCAAATTATAGAGTTTACTCAGGTCCTTGAGGGTTTGTTAGATCAATTGCGATGGGAACATCATCCCAAAGCAAGAAAGGATGAAGAATAATTCATTGGTAGCTTGTTTTCAAGTTTAATTTTCTGATTTTTTGTGCTTAAAATCGTAATTTTGCTGCTATAAAATAAGAATATCATGTCTACTGACTTCCTCCCTCTAAATGGTACCGATCACATTGAATTTTTGTGGGAAATGCTAAGCAATCTGCTTATTATTACCAACATGCATTTGGATTTCAACTAGTTGCATATGCAGGCCCCGAAACAGGAGTCCGCGATAGAGCTTCTTATGTTTTGCAACAAGGTAAAGTTCGTTTTGTTTTAACAACTGCACTACACCCTAATCATGAAGTCACTCAACATGTTGCTAATCATGGTGATGGTGTAAAAGTGTTGGCATTATGGGTGGATGATGCCGAGAAATCTTTTTATGAAACAATGGCTCGAGGAGCCAAGGCGCATACAGAGCCTCATACGATTACTGATGATTTCGGTGAAGTGAAAATTTCGGCTATTCATACCTACGGTGAAACCATTCATAAATTTGTTGAAAGGAAAAATTATAAAGGTGTTTTCCTTCCTGGATTTAAAGCCATTTCTTCTTCCTCAAAATCTACACCTGTTGGATTTGAATACATCGATCATTGTGTAGGGAATGTAGAGCTAGGGAAGATGAACGATTGGGTGAAGTTTTACGAAGACGTAATGGGCTTTAAAATGATCCTGACGTTTGATGACAAAGACATCAGTACCGAATACAGCGCGCTGATGTCAAAAGTGGTTTCTAACGGTAATGGATATGTGAAGTTTCCAATTAATGAACCAGCAGAAGGAAAAAGAAATCCCAAATCGACGAGTATCTTGAGTTTTATCACGGTGCCGGCGTGCAACACATTGCCATCGCAACGAGCAATATCATTGAAACAGTAAGTATGTTAAAAGAACGTGGTGTGGAATTTTTGCAAGTCCCAATGACGTACTACGATGATCTTAAAACCAGAATTGGAAAGATAGACGAGGATATGGATGATTTGGCCAAATTGGGCATCCTTGTGGATCGTGATGATGAAGGATACTTACTTCAATTATTTACTAAACCTGTGGAGGATCGACCTACTGTATTTTTTGAAATCATTCAGCGTAAAGGCGCTCGTTCCTTCGGTAAAGGAAATTTCAAAGCTTTGTTTGAAGCTATCGAAAGAGAACAAGCACTTAGAGGAAATCTGTAAATTATTTTAAATCAACATAGTAGCTGTATCTGAAAATGATATGGCTATTTTTTTTTGTCTTCACCGAAAGCGGGTAATTAGTTCGCAAGTTCTATGTCTTTTTGATAACCTTTTCTCCTTAGTTGGAGTATAAATTGACATAAACAATAAGCCCATCATGGCAAGAAAAAATTTACGTCAACAAACTGCACTTAAAACAAAACTGCGTCTCACCTTTATAGCAACTACAGCCGCCGTTTCTGGCTTAGTAGTTTTATTAATTGTAGTTTTCAATCTTACTAAAAAGAGGAGGGTAGAGCAGCAACTTCAATGACATTTAAACAAGCTACAACAACACAAGATACAAGCGGTGTGCTGAGAGGAAGCATTAATCAAAAGTTATTGGCGTTATGGTGGAAACTAGCGGTAAGGGAACTCCAATAAAAGTAAATTCCTTTACTTTTTCTGCAGCAGGGACTTCTTTGCCTGTTGAACAAAACATAGAAAATGCACGCTTGTGGTATACGGGTAATGATCCTGAATTTTCCATTCAGCAAAATGTTGGGACTACCATTCCCACAATTAACGACAAGCCCTTTGTATTTTCTGCAAGCCAAACTTTATTGCCAGGAAAAAATTTCTTTTGGTTAACTTTTGATGTTCTTACCAATGCGAATTCTACACCGGGAACCATCGATGCTATATGTAAGGAAATTCGAATAGGTGCTATTTCCTATTTACCAACAGTTGGTGATCCCATTGGAAAGCGATTTGTACAATCAAATATTCCCTTTTATTCTATGGGTAATTTCTCATTAAGTAAAGTTAATTCCTGGAATTCTAAGAGAGATGGATCTGGAATGCCTCCTCGACAAATGAATGAAGTACGTAACAGTTATTTTATTCAATCAGGACATCGGATGATAAGTAGTACAGGCTCTAATCTCCAAACATTAGTAATTGAAAAAGGTGGTGAATTACGCATTACTTCTCCTTTAAGATTGAATGCAATGTACGTTGCTTTTGGAGGTGTGGTACAGATGGATACTTCAATCAATGATTTTATTCATTCAATGAATTTTATATGGACAATGGAGCAATGTATATTCATAATAATACGGGGTGGTTTCCTGGATTAAAAAATAGTTTGAGTCCACAGTCTACTCAATTGTTTTTCAACTATGGATCCAACACTTTCCGACCTGAAATTAAATTTGGAAATTTAGTGTTAGATGCAACTGAAGTTTCGTCTCTTGATTTAGGAGGGAAAGTAGAGCAAATTAGTGGTGATTTTGAAATTAGAAAAACGGGAAATGACCTTTCAGGAATTTTCTTTTCAGGAAATAGCACTTTAAAAATTCAAGGAAGTTTTATTCAGATGGGAGGTTTGTTTTTAGGGTGCTTCTAATGGAATTTTGAAATGTTCGGTTGCTGAAGATTTTATATTGAAAGGTGGTGAATTCTATGATGCAAAAATGGATCACACAAAACAGAACGCATCTCTTAAAATGAGTGTTAATGAAGATGTCATTTTATTGAATGGTATCTTCACTACGGATAAAAGTGTCACTTCTGAATTTATCATGACGGGAATTGGAACCTCTAGATGGATTCAAAAACCATTGTGTAAAGCAAGTCTTGGAAATGTAACTGTCGCAAGTAAACATGTATTGCAAATAAAAGGTGAAACATTTGGTGATATTTCGAAAGGACATACCTTTCAAATTAGTGATGGTGCTGAATTGTATTGCGAGAAAGTGGTGGTAAAAGGAGAAGGGGAATTTGTTCTCGAAAGTAATGCAATGCTCGCAATTGGTCATCCTGAAGGAATTTACTCGAACGGAGCAAAAGGAAATATCCAAACCCAAAAAAGAACTTATAATTCAGGCGCAACCTATTATTATTACATGAACTCAAATCCTCAAGAAACAGGTGTTTTTCAAACCCAGCCTAAACAAAATGTTATCGGGAAATTAATTGTAAACAAATCGAGTACCTCTCAAGTGTTAAATTTATCACAAAATTTATTGCTTGAAAGTCCGTGTATGGTAACATTAGGGGATATACGAAGTAACGGCTTTGAGTTAAAAGTGAAAGAAGTAATTTCCACTGCAAAACTCAACTAGTTTCTGTTTTTACCCTTAAATCTTATTTTTCCTTTTTTAAGTTTCCAAAATATGGAGCGAATATTCTTTTGACTTTAGCGTCGTTTCCAATTAACATTGTTAGGTTAATAACTGTCCACATTAAACTACAATTAATTCCATCGCTGAACTAATTTTAGCAGAGCTTGTATGAGAAGAAATTTTTCATATATTGCTTCAAAAAAAACAAAAAAGACGTATGGAAGTTGGCAACAGTGTAAAAAGTAAACACGAACAGATTCTCGAATTGTTAGACGAAGTTTCTATTTCAGGTAAAAAATTAGGAATCATATTACAAACATTGGAAGATGACGAATTTGATGGTCGTCATGTGACACTAAAAGGAAAGAAACTGAAGAACTTTAGTTCTTGCAGTTACCTCGGTCTTGATCTTGACCAACGATTAATGGGTGGAGCTATAGATGCAATTACTCGTTTCGGAGTACAGTTTTCTTCTTCCCGCTCGTATCTCTCTTCTCCTTTGTATGGGGAGTTAGAGGACAAATTAGCTAAAATATTTGATGCTCCTGCAGCTGTTTTTAATACAACAACTCTTGGGCATTTAAGTAATCTTCCAATACTTATTGGTGATGAAGATGCCATCGTGATGGACGTTAGCGTTCATTCAAGTGTTCAAATGGCTGTTTCATTGTTGAAAGAAAGAAATATTCATGTGGAGGTTATCCGTCACAACCGATTGGATCTACTTGAAGATCGGGTGAAGGAATTAAGTCTTACGCATAAGAAAATTTGGTATCTGTCGGATGGAGTTTATTCAATGTTTGGCGATTTAGCTCCCGTGAAGGAGATTGTCAAGTTGATGGATGTTTATGAGCAGCTTAATTTGTATATCGATGATGCTCACGGTATGAGTTGGTCAGGTGAAAATGGTTCGGGATTCGTAAGAAGTGAAGTACCTAAACATGATCGAATGTATTTAACTACGTCTTTAGGGAAGGCGTTTGGTGCAAGTGGTGGTGTAATGATTTTCCCGAATGATGAGGAGTTTCGTCGCGTTCATGATTATGGTAAAACATCAATTTTTTCAATACAAATTCCACCTCCCATTCTTGGTGCAGCAGTAGCCTCAGCAAAAATCCACTTGTCTTCGGAAATTTATACTATGCAAAAACAATTGCAAGACTGAATTAAGTATTTTAATCAAACAGCTAAGTTGCTCGAGATTCCAATGTTTACTGATGATATTTCCCCCGTGAAATTTGTATGCCTCGGTAAACCCCAAATGGGCTATAATATGGTGAGCCGTCTTATTAATAATGGATTTTATGTAAATCTCTCCGTGTTTCCTTCCGTCTCCTTTAATAATACAGGTATGAGAATTCCGCTTTCATTGCATATGAGTAAGGAGGATATTAATGGATTACTAAACCAAATTGCTCAACAATTGCCTTTGGCTATGGCCGATACTGGTACTTCTATGAAAGAGATTAATCGGTATTTTAAGATGGATAAACGTCAAAAAATCTAATTTAAATCATTGTAAAACAAGGGTTTATTGTTGAAATCAAATTTTAACAGTAAATCCTTTTTTTAGGGCCAAACGCAAATCTTCCAGAAATTAGATAAAGTCAGAAAAGTGGTTTCAAATTGACTAATATCCACTGGTTTTACAAAGTATCCAGCAACATTGTATTCATATGCTTCTTTTCGGTCATGGTCATCATTGGAAGTGGTCAGGACAAAAACACTGATGAATTTGATCGTTGGATCACTTCTAAGCTCTTTTAAGAACTCTAATCCATTCATTTTTGGCATATTGATGTCAAGCAAAATCACCTGTGGTAATTGCTCCAACTTCTCCTTTCCATTGGTTCCTCGCAATACATCCAAAGCCTCTTCGCCATTCGATGAATGCAGTAAATTATTAGTGAGATTGAGTCGCTTAATTACTCTCTCAATAACCATTTTGTCAACCTGATCATCCTCTACGTGAAGAATAGTGATAGTTTGTTCGCTCATAGCTTATTTTTTATAAGTATTGTAACAACTAAAGCTAATGTTCGTACACAACATTAAGTGAATATTCTTTTTCTGGTATTCTGCGTTGTCAAATGTAGAATTAATAAAACAAACAAAAAAGGGCTAAGCAGTTAAGAAATCAAAATGCGTAATCTAAATATATTTAAGAATAACGAAAAGTATCATAACAGCATCCCCGCTGATGATCTCATCGCACGTCAGAGATACCGTCTGTTTAGAACGACAACCATCACTGCAGCAACCGTTATTTTTTACGCTTTTTTCCAGTCTTGGTATGTGGTGGATGTAGGTAATTTTGCGGGTATCCTTATAGGAATTCTTGGTTTAGTACTAGTTGCCAATTTTTTCTACCTTCCTTTTCATAAGAACCATAGATTGGCTTATTATGTGATCGTTTTGGGTGCGTTTACCACACTTCACATCATTTCTTATTATTCTGGAGGAATTCGAGCATCCGCAATTATGTATATGGCCGGACTCATGTTATTGGGATACATGCTTCTAGGAAATGCTGCTGGCAAAATCGTATTCACCCTGATCGCATTAAATATTGTTTTCTTTTGGTACGCAACAGAATATACAGATTTAATCTCCTATGCATTGATTGGGGATACCGCTGAATTAATAAATTTCGATTATCTCACTACTTTCTTTTTAGCTATGTTGATTCTTTCTGCTCAGATGAATTATCTGGAAAGTGGAAAAAATGTAGTTATTGAGAGAATAACGGTGCAAAGAAATGAATTAAGAGAGGCTAATAAAGAACTACATAAACTATCTATTGTTGCGAGTAAAGCTGATAATGCTATTATCATTACGAATAGTAATGGAAATGCAGAATGGGTGAATGATGGATTTGTTCGACTTACTGGTTTTTCTTTTGATGATATTGTTGGAAATAATCCTCATCATCTTTTTAACAGGAAAAAAATCAAATCAAAATACAATTGCAGAATTAGATCAAGCCATCTCTAATCATGAAGCATTTTCTTGTGAACTTTTAAAGTATAAGAAGTCAGGCGAACCTTTTTGGACACAAATAACAATGACTCCAATTGCCTCCGATGCTGATACCGAAACCGAAGCTAAGTATATCTATATCGAAAGTGATATCACCCTAGAAAATTGGCCGAAGAGAAGATGAATCGCTATATGAAGAATTTGGAGAAAACAATTTCTGAACTCGATAAATTCGCTTATGTAGTTTCTCATGATTTAAAAGCTCCTCTCCGTGCCATCGGAAATTTAACTGGATGGATTGAAGAGGATATGGGTGATCGTCTTCCTGCTGATGTCTTAGAACATTTTAATACCATCAAAGGTCGTGTAGTGAGAATGGAAGGACTTATCAATGGAATTTTGGATTATACGAAAGCAAGTAAAAACTCCGGTGAGCTTCAACCATTCGAAGTAAATGAATTGGTGCGTGATTCAATTGATCTCATCGGACCACCTGCAAATGCCGTAATCAACGTAAGAGATAACCTGCCTAATATGAAGGCCGAACGCGTCAAGCTTCAACAAGTATTTTTAAATCTCATTCATAATTCTATAAAGTATAACGATAAAGAGGATATTCAAGTAGAAATTGGTTGCGAAGATCAAGGTAACGACTGGAAGTTTTTTGTGAAGGACAATGGTCCTGGAATCGAACCACGTTATCATGAAAAGATTTTTGTAATCTTCCAAACACTGAATGCACGTGATGAAGTGGAATCTCGCGGTGTTGGTCTTGCCATCGTTAAAAAGATTGTTGAAGAGGAAGGTGGGAAGATATGGGTGGAGTCTGAAAAAGGAAAAGGAGCTACATTCTTTTTAATTGGCCTAAAGTGAAAAAGCAAGTATGGAAGAGTCCTTGTTAGCAGAAGATTTTATGGCCTGAGACACTTTAACCACTTTAACGTAAAAAGACAAAAACCACAACCATGAAAACTAATTCTGAAACTCAAGTAAAGAAAGAACTCGATGATTGCATCGTTCAAATGAAAAGTTTGTTGCAACAGCTAGAACCCGCGCAACGATTAACTTTTGTGAATGAATTGATGGTTCGCTTAATCCCAAGTCGTAAGAAGGCTACCTCATCTAGCGAAAAAATTAACGCTCGAATGAATAATCAAGATCAAGGTTTGACGAAAACGCAAATGCAATTGATAAAAAAAGCATCGGACGATACCGATCGCCTTTTCGATTTTGATGGCGACCATAGAGCTTAATATTTTTAATGTAATTTCTCTATCTTTTTAAAAATAGTTGAAGTCCCTCCTGAGCTTTGCTATCTATTTTATAAAGTATTCTTTCGTGTAAGTATTGCGAAATATTAAATTCGGGATATTCTGTTGCTAATATTGGAAAGAGATCCTCACGATGGGAGACACCATAATGAAATGCGGATTCTAGCTTTTGAATTATTCGGTCATCAATTATTTTGTTACTCACCCAAGCAGCAAAAACGAAGGGAAGCCCTGTAAGCTCTTTCCAACATTCTGCTAAGTCATAGCAATAGGTAAACTGTGATTTGTATCTCAATGCTCGGTCTCCAATTATAACAGCTGCTGTAAATTCTTCTTCTTGAAGAATTGCACTTTCCTTATTTTCGTTGATCCATTCAGGATGGATGCCCCATAATTCCTTAGCCAGAATTTTGCAAGTAATACGGATGTTCTCGACTCTTGGTCTAATACGATTTTCTTTATTTGTGATAATGGAGTATTACTAACAAGTACAACCGAATCTACTTTTCCATCTGCAACAATTCCATAGGAAGTGATAAGATGTGATTCTTTTAAAGAGGAAATCATCGCTACTGGAATTAAACCGATGTCCGTTTGATTGAGATAAGTTTATGGGCGCAAGTAGAGGGGATGTCTTTTTCAATGAGGAATTCATCTTCCAGCAATTGATTCTCCATACCAAATACAAAAGGTCGAGCATTTAAATAGGAAACAACAGATATTCGAGTTTTGTTTTGCAAACGTTTTCTAGTGAATTAATTTATATACAAATTCTTTCATGTAATCTTCGTTCCCCAAGGTGGAGCCACCTACACCTTTCGATTTTAAATCAAATTCGCGAAGTAAACTGATGTTTTTTTCTACGTGTTCCGGACTGTAGTTTTTTCCTGCCGTGAAATAATCATCTACAAAAAATGGATTTACTTTTAATGCAACAGCAACAGCGTTTCTGGATTTGTCATTCAATGAATGAAATAATAACAGTTTAGAGAAATAGGAGTAAAGCATTGCCATCGTAACTTGTATGGGATTGCTTTTTGGATTTGCTGTAAAGTAATTTGCAATCTTTATGCAAGTATAAACATCTCTTTTGCCTAGTGCTTTTGTAATTCAAAATATTAAACTCCTTGCTAACTCCAATATAAAGTTCAATATGTTGTACGTCTATTGTTTCTTTCGATTTAATATTGATTAGCAATTTGTCACATTCATTGGCGATTCTCGATAAATCATTTCCTAAATGCTCCGACATAAGTTGTGCCGCTTTCGGAGTGATCTTCGAATTTTTTTCTGCTAAATAGTTTTCAATCCATTTAGGAAGTTTGTCGTCGTACAACTTCTTCGACTCAAATACAACTCCGTTTTTTTCGATGGCTTTGTACAATTTTCCTCGCTTGTCAAGTCCTTTGTACTTCATCGCTAATACAAGGAGCGTCGAAGAAAGTGGATTCGTAAGGTAATTTAATAGTGGAACACTATCGTTTTTTTCTTCTCCTCCATCGTCACTTTTACTCTTCGCTTTTGGTAGGAGTGCTTTTATTTCCTGTGCTTCTTTAATGATGACAACTTGATAATTCGACATCATCGGATATCTTTTAGCTGCACTTATCAAACTTAATATTTCACAGTCTTTACCGTAAAGCACAGTCTGATTAAATTCTTTTTCCATGTCATCAAGCACGGAATTTTCTAACATGTCTGTTACAACATCTATATAATACGGTTCATCTCCTTGTAATAAATAGACAGGATGGTAGATTTTATTTTTAAATCTCTTTTTATTTCATCAATTGTCTTCTGCGCCATTCCTCTTCAATCCTAATTTAAAATTTCAAATGTTTTACGGTGTTACCATTGTTGATGATTTCGTTCAATGCAGCAATTCCAATTTTTATGTGATCTTCCACATAACTCTTTGTTACTTTGGTGTCGCTTTCTGCAGTCTTAATTCCCCTCTGGAATCATGGGTTGATCCGATACTAATAATAATGCACCTGTAGAAATTTGGTTTGCAAATCCCGTTATGAAGATAGTCGCCGTCTCCATATCAATACCCATGCATCGCAGTTTGGTTAAGTATTTTTTGAATTCGGAATCGTGCTCCCATACTCCTCGGTTGGTGGTGTATACAGTTCCTGTCCAATAGTCTTTTCCGAAATCTCGAATGGAGGTGGAAACAGCCTTCTGTAAACTAAATGCGGGTAAAGCTGGTATTTCAGGCGGAAAATAGTCGTTGGATGTTCCTTCGCCTCGAATAGCTGCTATGGGTAATATCAAATCTCCAACTTTATTTTTCTTTTTAAACCACCACATTTCCTAAGAATAAAACGGCCTTTAGGCTTAATACTACCTAACAAATCCATAATTGTGGCGGCATTGGCACTCCCGATGCCAAAGTTGATGATGGTAATTCCTTTTGGCCGTTGCACAAGACATCGGCTTGTCTAATCCAACAATTTTTCACTTTGTTCCATGTAGCAAATAACTCCACATAGTGTTGGAAATTAGTAAGTAAGATGTATTTTCCAAACTTCTCGAGCTTCTCTCCAGTGTATCTTGGAAGCCAATTTTCAACTATTTCTTTTTACTTTTCATAGTATATTTTTACAAGTTGGAGTTATAATTTTATTCCTCCTATTAGAAATGTAATTTTGAGCAATGAATGATTCTACATTGGAACACTTGAACTTTCCAGATTTTTCTTTCAGGGTCGTGAACAAGGGCAAAGTAAACAAATTTTTTGACTCAGTAAGGAGACGATTTGTGGCCTTAACTCCTGAAGAATGGGTGCGCCAAAATCTTATTCAATTTATGGTGCAGGTCTATCAATATCCTTTAGCGCTTATGGCCGTCGAGAAAATAGTGAAAGTGAATGGCTTGTCCCAACGTGCGGATGTGGTCATCTATGATCGATCTGGAGCTCCTTGGCTAATAGCTGAATGTAAAGCACCATCTGTAAAGATTTCTCAAGAGACATTTTTGCAAGCCGCTCGGTATAATTTTCTCTCCAGGTGTCTCATGTGCTGTTGACTAATGGAAATGAGCATTATTGTTTGAAAAGATCAGAACAGATCAATTTGAATTTATGGAATCATTACCAGAATTTGAGTCCTCAGTGACTTGACTTAATCCCGACGATACATTTTAATTCAATGCGCAGGATTAACTTTATTGATTTTGAAGCAATTCTTACTTTTGTTTAACAACATTATCTGAATCTTGCTTCACAATCAATCGTCAATTAGGAACAAAAAGTCTAATGACTTTTTGGGTGGACTAGGGTGTGCTAAGGCATTTCTTATCTTTGTTTGATGATGGATTTAATTTTTAATTGTAGGAGTCGTGGTAGGAGCTTTTGCTCTTACCTTTTTTGAAGATGCGATCAGAAGATGATTTGAATAATGCTTCATCTTTGACGATAAATGTGGAAAGAAAAAGGCTGTTTTACTTCAGCAAGTTGATGATCTGCGATCGCAAGTGGTAAAAGCTGAACAAATAAGTCAAAGGCTTGCAAATCGAATTGAAGGAATTGAATGCTCTAAAGTAAAAGCTGAAAACAGTTGCGCAATCTTTAGAAGCTCGTCTCACTGAACATAAAAGTGAATTGGAAACAATTCGAGTGCAGATGAAAGAACAGTTTAGCGCAATTGCATCGGATATTGTTTTAAAGAATTCACAACGTATTCAAGATGATCATAAAACAAAGTTGGATGATATCTTAAATCCTCTTAAGGATAAAATAGAGAAATTTGAAACTCAAGTTCGAACTTCCCATGAAGAGCGTATTAAAGAGAATCAATCGCTAAAGGAACAATTAGTTCAATTGCAAACGATGAATAAGTCGATTGGTGATGAAGCGCGCAATTTGGTTTCTGCATTAAAAGGTCAAGCAAAAACACAAGGTAATTGGGGTGAGATGATTTTAGAAAAAACATTGGAGCGCTCTGGATTGGTGAAAGGACGCGGGTATTTTGTAAACAAGTCTGCAGTCTGATGAAGGTAAACGTTTTCAGCCAGGTATGTAATTATTAGTCTGCCCGAAGGAAGAGTATTGTGGTGGATGCTAAAGTGTCTTTAATCGCCTATGAACGTTATGCAAATGAAGAAGACGATGTTGCCAAAGCTTTAGCGTTAAGAGAACATCTTAGCTCGGTACGTAAGCATATTAAGGATTTGAGGGAAAGAATTATCAATCCTTGCACGGTATAAATACCTTGGATTTTGTTTTGCTATTTATTCCGGTAGAACCCGCGTTCGCACTCGCTATTGAACAAGATCATGAATTGTTTAATGAGGCTTTTGAAAAGAATATAGTGCTCGTAACTACTTCTACTTTGCTAGCTACACGTTGCGAACTATTGCAAGTATCTGGCGATTGGAATACCAAAATAAGAACGCAGTGGAAATTGCTCGACAATCAGGTGACCTTTGTATGATAAGTTTTCTGCATTGATTGACGATATGATTTCAGTTGGGAAGAAATGAATGATGCGCAGTCTGCCTACGAAAGCACGATGAATAAATTGCATACCGGTCGTGGCAAATTAGTTTCGAGAGTTGAAAGTTTGAAAAAGTTAGGAGTAAAAACAACGAAGCAAATTAATCAGAAGTTAATCGACCGTACAGAAGATATGGAAGAGTTGGACGAGGGTAATGAAGATGTAAATGCTAATATACAGTCGAAATAATGTTGTTTTCGTCAACAAAACTCAAGTGTTCAATGCGAAGAATCCAATTTGTGAATTGGGTTCTGGTTGCTTTTTTTTTTCTGTTTTTGTGGGATGTAAAACATCCTCAAAACTAAGTAATGAAAATTTGACGACACAGCTTTTTTATCAGTCTGAAACATTTTCACCTGATGTTTTATTGTTTCATAAAAGTTAGGAGCTCTCTATGCTTCATTTTCTGTTGAAGAAAAGGATTTGCTCTTTGTAAATGATGGTGCAAATCATTTTCAAGTAGCTGTTGGTGGAATATTCGATATTCGATACGTATTCTACTGCCCTCCTTCTGATTCTGGTTCAGTGCAGTTTCAGTTATGATCCGATAAAGATTTCTCCGCAGTAAGCGATTCCTTATCAATTGCGTCCTCTTTAGAGATGGTAGTATCCTTCGATTGAAGTTTAAAGACCTCAATCGGAAAGCTGAGTCTATTCGAAATATTGTGATTAATAGTAGAAGTAAATTAACCAATCAAAGTTTTATTGTTAAAAAAAATAAAGGCCAACTTAGTTATAATAATAATTTGTCGGGCTCTTCTTCCATTGCTATTGAAACGAATTTCCCTGGTCTAGAGGCGTTGTGGGTGCGATGTTATTTTAGAGATTTTCCTTTAGCAGCATGCCTTTTGGGTGATTGATGATGAAAATTTAGTATGTATTCGGATAGTGTTTTTTTGCATAAAAACGATTTTGGAAATATTAATTTGCCCCGACATGGAATTTATTATTTTCAAATGGATACCAATTTGTTAGCGGATTAACAATAAATTGTATGGATGTCGATTTTCTAAAGGTGACAAAGCCCGAGCAACTTATTGAGGCAACTCGATATTTGACAACAAGAAAGGAGTACGAACATTTAATGCACGCGGAGAATAAGAAGGCAGAACTGGATGCGTTTTGGCTGGAAGTAGGAGGGTCGCCAGAAAGAGCGCGCGGATTAATTAGGGGCATTTTATAATCGTGTGCAAGATGCAAATCGAGCTTTTACTTCTTATATGGAAGGATGGAAAACGACCGTGGAATGATTTATTTGATAATGGGTCAACCAATCTCAATTTATAGAGATGCAGAGACCGAACAATGGACATATTCAGGACTTGTTGGTTTCCTGATATACTTTTTCATCTTTAGAAAATGAATAATCCATTTTCTAATAATGATTACGCGCTCATCCGCCAACCCGTTTATGAAAATGTTTGGTACCTTGCCGTTGATCAATGGCGCCAAGGTCGTATTGTAAATGATAATTAATAGAGAATGTATAAAGAGGAAAGTGATTTAACCATGATCTATGGTACGCGAGCAGTGATGGAAGCACTTCAAGCTGAAAGGAATTTGAAAAGGTATTTATCCAAAATGGATTGAATAATCCTTTGGCCCGTGAGTTAAAAACGGAATTAGAAAAAACAGGTTTGCATTTTCAATCTGTTCCTGTCGAAAAATTAAATCGTTTAACAAGAAATAATCATCAGGGGTTATTGCTTATCTCTCCACCGTTTCTTATTGAAAAGTGAAGAGATTATTCCCGGAATTTCTGAATCAGGTAAAATGCTGCCGATGTTCTTATCTTAGATCGAATTACGGATACTGAAACTTGGGAGCCATCGCACGTACTGCCGAATGTACCGGAGTAAATGCAATTATTATTCCTTCAAGAGGTTCTGCCCTGATTACAGCGGATGCAGTAAAAACAAGTGCCGATTGCATTGCATCATATGCCCATCTGTAGAGAAGACATAATTTGAAGGATACTATTGATTATTTAAAAACTTGTGGAATTTAAGGTGGTAGCCTGTTCATGAAAAGGCAAACGCTCTAGCTCGTGATAAGGATTTAACAGGACCTATCGCAATCATCATGGAAGTGAAGAGAATGGGGTCTCACCGGAGTATATTAAACGTGCGATGATTCTGTGAAATTACAATGGAAGATCCGTAGCTTCTTATAATGTTTCTGTGGCTACCGGAATGGTGCTCTAGAAATAAAGTATGTCAACGTCGAAAATTAAGTGACAATGAAACGATTTGACCCTGAAGATAAAATCGCAGGTGTTCGGTTTTCATTGGAGCACTATTTCGATTTTATAATTATACGGACTGGTCTCAGCAATGATGAGTTGAGGGCTACTACAAGGTTAAATTTATAGTTCCTTTTCTGAAAATGATCGGAACAAGAAATTTCGATTAACGGATATGCATCCCATCGGCCTTCAATCTTTCTTTGGACTTGGACCTACCCGCTTGGAGTGGAGTGAAGAAGTGTTGCGTTTTCCATTTGTGTTCTTAGGTATATTATCTATTCCGTTGTTGTATCTCAACAAAAAACTTTTTCGGAAAATTTCTACTAGTGTAAGTAACTACTGTTTTTGTTGCGTTGGAATGTCGAATTCTTTACTTTTCCAACTCGCCCTAACTTGCGTAGCCCTGTGTGGATTTGCTTTTTAGTTTGGCGCTGGTTTTGTATTCTTTAAATCTACTTATGACGTGGAAATCTCTTGAATCGTAAGAGTTGCAACAGCAACAAGAGTTTATTTTCCATTTATGGAGGGTGGGAACAAATGGATTATTATTTATTTCAGTTTTTACAGCCATTGCTGGTCTTGGTCAGGATTGTTTTTTGATCCAAAGGAAAATAGATTGTGCCATTCAGCTTGTGGACTTTTTAATGTTCTTGTTTTATATTCTAATGCAAATGTTTTCTTGCATCAACTTTAGTATCTAGGTGGTTTGGGGGTAATCTGAAGGCCAAGAAAGCCACCCGGAAAAAGATGCCATCTGGAAACATGCAATGTATTGTTTAATGAAAGGTTTTTTTTCACGTTTCATGTTTAATTCTGCATTAATTGTGTTATTACGTGTTTTGTTTTAAGTTTGCAGTAAGATTGAAGGCAATATAAGTGGTATACACTTTGCTTTATTCTTCCGCCTTAATCGCGTACTTGGCTTTCATATGTTTACAAGAATCCAGTTTTTCGCTATATTCCATCTATTGTCAGTTTCCCCTTGCATTTTTCAGATGCCCTGGTCTGAAACCCTAGTTTTTAACAAAAGTAATTAAGGCAGCTAATTATTTATTTTAATCTCTGCATAGCACTGATTTGCATGTAACAATTTTATAGTGAACAAAATTTTGTTCTGCTTAATTGCAGCTGAAAAATGTATGAGATTTATAACATGACCGTTTGAAACTTCCCTTTATTATAACGTGGATCCATCCAAATTACATTCATTATTATTCGAAAAGATATCCTTCTTCTCCTGTATTTGAACAATATCTTCGTAATAGAGCAGTCATTTTGTAGGATGAATAAATGGTGATACTTACCGCGCAACAATGATTCATGGTTGGTCTATCAATTATCATGCACCTGCGGCGGAAATGATCATCGCTGAAAAGTTTCCATATTTAGTTCAGTTCCCGGATCCTTTTCCAATGCTGGAGTAATGGTCTATTCAAAGGATATATAGCATCAGCCTATTGCATTATCTCCTGAAACTTTAATTGTTGTTTCAAATAATTTTGAAAAACTCTTCTTGGCAAAATGATGAAAAGTTTAGAAGGATAGTTTATCATTAGGAATGAATTAATGATGTCAACTTGACCAAGATTATAGTGCTACCTATAAGTCGAGTGCAGCGAATCTTGGTTTTGAAAGGCTCTGCTTATCAAATGTCTTGTAAATATTTTTC
>JADKFA010000034.1 GCA_016717725.1 Bacteroidota bacterium | reverse complement strand
CATCTGAAATAACGCGAGAAGCCGATATTATTCAACGATACAAACGCTGAAAGCACTTTGCTGTATCTATAATCAATTCCAAGGTTAGCATCTACCCATCCTTTTATATTCACCAAATGAGAAAATACATGTGAGCTATCCGATGTATAAGTATTTCCAGTCACTTCGCTATTAACAAATACATCTGCTTTTATAAAAATTTTCTCGGCAATCGCATATTGTCCACTGATGCCAACACGTAACGCAGGAATATATAGTTGTTCACTCAATTGATCCGTTTTGTATTTATTGTAATCGGCGCTGAATGCTAAATTAATTTTTTCCGATTGTTTATACTCCAGCGATCCTCTGAAGTTTAGCAAAGTAGCTTTGTCGTAAACAACTCCAAACGTGGAAGGGATTTCGAAGTTGGCATAATAAAAAGCTTGATCTTTTATGCGCGCCCATTTCACAGATCCAACAAACATTAAATCATGTTCTAGTTTGATGGAAGCACCTGCTTTGATTCCTAGTTTTTCATTGGTGTTGTTGACCGCGACATGGTTTCCAAAAGGGATTCTCTCTGCTGAAATTTCTTAAATCGTTTCGTTGCAGGTCACCACTTACTGTTGCAAATATTTTGACGGCATCATCAATCACTTGATAGCTGGTGCTCAAGTAGGGGTAGAGGTGGTAGCTGTTATCCTTGATTGGTTTTGAATAAGGGGTAATCCCGGTTGGATTATTTCTCGATTCTATCGCTAAGTTTCCACCTACTTCTATAGAGAACAAATTCTCATGGATAATGAATTTCGGTTGAAAGCGGATGATACTTCGGTTGATGGAATAATACGCTTGTTTTAATTTTCCGAATTCTCCAGATATTTGTAAATTGAAATTTGCGTTGGTCAGAAGTTTTCCGATTCCTAATTCAACTTTCGCATTGTTCTCAGTACTGTTTCGATTATCTTCGAAATTGTAAAATCCAACTGAAGCATTGTAGTTCCAATTGTCTTTGTCGGGATTGATGGAAGCTAATTTTACATGGCCATCAAAATCACTCATGCTATGTTTTGTTTCCGACTTTGAAAATAATTCAGGCGGAGATTTGTATCCATAAAAATGAACAACATCGCGGTTATAAGCGAGATTCGCTCCTAGTTTGAATTTTTCGAAATAACGCGTTCCAAAAACTTGGAGATTGTTATTGCTATTTCCAGGGAACCCAAATTCTTTAATCTTTCCACTTGCAGAAAGATGCTTGAAACGAATACCCGCATCGAAATTTTTCGAACGTAAACTGTTGAACGAGATGTCGAGCAAGGGCATATTTTCTAATCCATATCCTGCTTTCACATATCCATGATATAACTTTTTTATGGCGTCGTCTTTGATTCGAACTGGTTTGATGGGCGAGGTATTGTAATTTGAATTTATAGGCTGTTCACTCACTTTGTACTCAGGGGTGTTCGACTTTCGCACCGTGCTGTGTCGCTATCCGGGACTGATGTTAATTTTAAAAGCATCATTTAATACTGGCTGGTATTCTTTGATGACATTGATATCTTCATTGCCGAGGTTGCCGGTTTTTCCTCCGCCTGTTTGTGCGAAGGACAAGGTTGGACACAGTGCGATCAGGATTAAATAGTGGTGAGTATTCATCTTTATTTTTCTATTAGCACTAGTTCTTTTCTTTGTTTAAATCTGTTTCTGGATCGGGCTGAGTAGTTGGTGCTTTATTCTCGTTCATTTCCTCTAAAATGAGATCATCCAATTTTTCTTGAGCAATGGCTTTTATATCTTCCGGATCGATGGATCTTTTTCGTAGTTATCGAATAAGCTTTGTAAGGTAGCCTTCGCTTCGAATGTGTCTTTTAGCGCAATGTGATTGTTAGCATAAAAGGATAAAACTTTTGCAATCCAATAATCGTAAGAAGGAACTTGGTTAGGCCACTTCGTAGCATTTGGCTTGTGAGTTTTGAAATTGCCCATCTTATAATCAATAAGCGCTAAGCTATATTTTGCTTCGGCCCTGCATCACTAGATTGTTTTGACAAGAAAGATATTCTTTTTTTGCAGCAGCATAGTCTTCTTGCTTCATAGCGCTTCTCCCATAAATCAAATGAGATTCGGAAATTAATTCATTGGATACTTTTTCACCATCAATCAATTTCTTCGCATAGGCAATGGCTTGGCCATAGTTGGCTAAGAAATAACTGGATCGCATAATTCCCACTTGAGCAAATTGAATATTATCTCTCATATCTGCATCTCGTTCTAATGCTGAATATTGTTGAATCGCTTTCGAATAATCTTTGTTGTTGAAATTGATGTTACCTGCTTTTAATAAAGATTTTTCAGTGTAGATATTCTTTGGTTCTGCCGAAATGGTTTCATAGCCCTTTAAGGCTTCAGCGAAATTTTTATTTCGAAAATTACATTCCGCCATGTAGAAAGTAGCATTTAAGCGATAAGCTCCATCGGGGAATTGCGTAAGGTATTTATTGAAATCCTTAGCCGCATCTTCAAAATTACTTTTTAAATAACGTTGCTCCGCGACTTGATAGGTGATGGAATCTTGAGCTCCGATACTTACACTAGCATTGGGTATGTTTTTTACAAAAGCAAAATATTCTTCTGCTTTTCCATCTTCCACATAAATATTTTTAACGCTGGTTAATGCTTCCGCGGCTTCCGGACTTCCAGGATAGGTGGATATTACTTTTTTCAATTGCTCAATGGCTTTGTCGTCTTGCTTGTCGTTATAATAAATCAATCCAATATTCAATTGTGCTTTCTTCTAGCGTCCATATTTCCTTGCAATCCTTGGATCACTCCCTTTTGATAGAGAGCATAATCAGATGAACTTGCTTTTGCAGTGATCGCATCGTTGTAGTAATTTAATGAATTGTCGAAATCGCGCATTCCATAAAAACAATCTCCCGTTCGAATTAATGCATCATTGTAAATATCATTTTCGCTTGGATTTCTTTTTGCTAAATACTTTCTGAACCAAGATTGTGATTCGCTATAGTTGTTTGTTTTGAAGAAGCAATATCCTAAATTATAGTTTGCAATATTGTACATGCTTGTATTTACAGAACCAGGATTAAAAATAAACGAACGGTATTGTTTAATTGCTAATTCAAATTTTTCTTGTTTAAATAATATTTCAGCTTTCCAGTAAATAGCCTTTGGCTTTAATATCCGGATCTACATCATTGATAATCGCTTTTTCGAAATGTCCGATAGCTTTGTCATTGTCTCTGTCGTTGTAAAGTTCTAGTCCACGAAAGTAAGCGACCTTTTGATAAGCACCTTTAGTTCGGGTACTCTTGGTTTTTATATTGTCGAGTGCAGCTAATGCATCTTTATAGTTGCGAGTGCTCAAATAAAGTTCCGCAAGCAATTCATTGGATTCATCTGCATAAGTGGAATTTGGAAAGCGTTCGATGAATTCTTTAAAAGCATTGAGTCCACCTGGTAGATTCAATTCATACGATAACTTCGCATAATTGAATAAAGAGGTTTCCTGAATAAATTTATTGTGGTCAAGTTTCGATGCAAACTGAAATGCATTGCGAGCAGCCGTTTTGTTGTTTGTTTTTAAATAACAAGCTCCTAAATGATACCAAGCATTTTGTTCAAGTGAATCTTGCATGCCTGTTACTTTTTCGAAAGTTGTAGATTGCACCTGCATAATCTTCCGATTTAAATTGGCAAAAAGCTAAAGTGTAACGATCATCTCTGCTTAGCGTAGGGTGTTGCTAGGCTATATGCATTGATATAAACCATTGCATTTTTATAGTCCCCTTTGCGATAATAAGATTCCGCAACAATTTGCATAATCTCTACATTATTTTGTGGACTTTTCGTTTCTAAGACTGGAACCGCATACAAAATAACATCCGAGTATTTTCCTTGATCAAAATACATTTGTGTAATGTAGTAGGGCACTAATGGACCAAAGGTGGCCGAGGAATCCAGCTTTGAAAAATATTCCAATGCTGTTTTATAATTATTATTCGAATATGCAATATGTCCGTAGTAATATTGCGCAGCCGTTTGGTATTTCGATTTCACATTTACAATTTCCAAAAACTTTCGGGCGGCTTGGTCATTATCATTCTTGTTAAAATAACAATACCCGATTTTGAAATAGTATTCTGGAACTTCGTCTCCACTTAAATAGTAAATATCGGCTTTCTCAAAGGCAGGCAATGCTTTCGTATATTTTTTAGTGCGATAATAGTGTCGACCTAAGTAAAACCAAGCACGTGGTGATTTTGTACTTTCTGAATAATTCGTGGTGAAGTTTGATAAGAGAATTTCTGCATCGGGTTGAAACAATTCATACGCGCAAACGGCAACATAGTAAGATGCGTTTATTCTATTGTGAGCGGTGCCCTTCTTTTCTTTTAAATATTGGCTAAATTCATCCTTTGCTGCAGAGTACTTCTCCTTGATGAACAATTCCCAAGCATTCTTATAGACTTGATCCTCCTCTACAAATATTTCTGTGAGTTGAGCTTTTGAGCTGTATGATAAAAGTAAACAGCAGATTATCAGTAGTTTGCGCATCTTTTGGTTCTTTCTTTCCTATGAACGTATTTTATCAAAATTACATCTAAGGAACGCCTTCAAGCCTTTTAATCGTATCTCATCCCATGAAATTATTAACAGGCAATATTGAATTAGTTCTTTCTTTTAAATCATACATAAATCATATTTAATGCAATTTTAACTTTTGAGCTTAGCGTTCTGGGTTGATGGTTTTGTAGAGTAAAAGATTATGTAAGGATTTGGATTAAATTAAAGTGATTGCTTTTAAACCATTTGTAAATTAGGCCTCTCAAGAACCTGAAAACTATAAAATTAAATTATGAAGAAGAATAAAATGAAATATGGATTTGTAGTGGCACTGCCTCCTAATGGTATATGTAGGTTGCAAAAGAGAAGAAGAAAGATCGTGATGGCACATCTGGCAGTTGAATATGCAATGGCAGATGCATCATTTGGTGATGTTGCCAGTATTGCAAATGAAGCTTATGATGGATCCTTAGAGTCTTATCGTCCATGAAATGGGGGAGGAAAAAGGTGATGACAACTTGTGCTACCATTTCTTTTGATACCACAACCACCCAAAGACACTTACCGTTGATTTCGGTACAACAGATTGTTTATGTATTGATGGAAATTACAGTAGGGGTAAAATTATTGTAAGTTGGACGGTGCTTATCGCGATTCAGCTTCATCACATGCTATTTCATTTGATAATTATTTTGTAAATTATAATCAGTTGTTGGGAACAAAAACAGTGACCAATAATGGAAGAAACGCAGATGGTAAGTTAAGTTATAGCATTACTGTGAATGGTTCAATTATTTGGGATCCATCAATATTTTGGAGGTGGTGGTACCAGTACATTTACTTCAACAAGAACTAGAGTGTGGTCGGCAGGTGAAGGCACTGCAACATGGTTAGACGATGTATATCAAATCAGCTGGAACAGCAAGCGGTACAACACGTACCGGTTCTAGTTATACTATGGTAACCACAACTCCATTGAAAAAGGAAATCGGATTTAAGCATTTAACAGAAGGAATTCTTGTTTTACTCCTCTGAAAATATCGCGCACGATTGATTATGGTTATGTGAATGGATTACGAGATGCTTTGGCAAAGTGACGATTTAAATTATACGTTCACGATTCAATTGAAATAGTTTTTTGTCCAGTTTCTCGCTTTAAGTTTTAAAGACAAATCTCGCTAGCAGCTAGAAGCTAGCAGCCTTATTATAGCGAACGAAAAACTCATTTGTTCCAATAAAGCTGCTACGTAAAATAAAAACTCATTTCAGCAAATAAATCTGCCCTTTCAAATTATGTTTTTTGCGATTGAAATCTTTAATTAATGCTTCGTAAACATATACCCCCGACATACATTCTTCGCCATCGTTTAAAAATTTTCCATTCCAGCTTTCTTTCGTATTGCTGCTTTCATAAACAATTTGTCCACGGCGGTTGTACACTTTGATATTAAACTCATCTACACCTTCCGAGTAAATAGATAAACGGTCGTTAATTTGATCGTTGTTAGGCGTAAATGCATTGGGAATATACAAGGAGTAATTGGGTGTAACTCTCACTTCTAATTGGAATGTGTCTCGACAACCACCTGCATTAAATGTGTACAGGGTTACAATATAAGTCCCCACATTTTCATATTCATGCGTTGCACTACAACTGCTATCGCCCGTTCCATCTCCAAAATCGTAATAGCATCCGTTATTAGCAAATGCCGACTCGAAATTAAAGACTGGATTTAATTCATTTGCCACTAAAGGATTTGCAGTGAATAATGCTACTGGAATGGGAAAGGTTGCAATGCCTCCAGCTAATGTATCGGTTGTACTGCATGTATCTGCACTTGTTAAGGTGAGTGTAGGCGTGTACACACCTTGATTTGAATAAGTATGCGTTGGATTGTTTAGGAAGGAAACAACTCCATCACCAAAATTCCACAAGTAAGTAGGATTGGGAATCGTGGGACTTAAGTCTTGAAATATAACATCTAAAGGTGCACATCCTGTATTTTGGTTTACACTAAAATTCACAACAGGATTAGGTTTCACAATTACATTGGCAATGTATTGGTCGGGCGGACAACCTGGAGTTTGTGTTTGCAAAATGATGGACTTAGGTCCGGTGGATGTGAAGTTGTAATCTTGAATAGTTGGGGACACGATGGTATCAGTTCCGATAATCCAAGTCAATGTTGCACCAGGGACAACTCCGAATAATGGACTAAAGTCAAAAGCATTATTGGTTTCACATTGAGGATTTGGTGGAATGAAGAATGCTCGCTGTACAGAATTTACGGTAAGTAACATTGTGTCTTTTCTATCACAATACGCGAGAGTTGTCGTCACAATAAAACGTACTGTAGTATCTGCAGTGCCAATGACAGGAACAGTTGCTTGTGGATTAGATACAGTGCTCGAACTTAAATAAGATGGGTTTGTCCAGCTGTATGAATAGCCTGCAGTAGTTACTGTTCCGATGGCAATGGGTTGATTAGAGCATGTTGTTAAATCATTTCCTGCATTGGATAGAGGGTAGCTTCCAACAATGATGGTATCGCGAATGGTATCTGAATTACAAACATTGTCGTTAGCAACTAACGTTAATGGATATACGCCGTTAGCAGGATAAGATACATGAAATGGACCCCATGCATTGGTTCCGGGATTTAATACCGTACCGCCTAACTGCCATGTAAAATTATTTCCAGCTACAGGCATGAGTCCATTGTAGGTGATGATGGTTGAATCACTTCCACAAACCGTTGTGTCGCTCACTGTAAAGTTGGCAATAGGTTTAGCGCGAACAACAAGAGGAACAGAATCAATATTCGATTTGCATCCTTCCAGTGATGTTGCTTCTGCTCTCATGAATGTATTTCCTGCAGTATTCCATGTAAAGGTGCCCGTACTACCATCTGCAGGAGAACCACTCACAAATGTTGCTGTTCCATAATTCCAAGTGTAAGTTGAACCAATAGGAGCCCCGCTAGCCAAAGGTGTGAAGGTAAGTGTCTCACCTTGACAAACAGGAGAACTAATATTGATGGCTATGGTTGGTGTTTGAAAAACTTTGATGGAATCATCATAAGGAAAACCTAAACAACCATTTTCAACAATGGCTAAATTCAAATAGTAAGTACCCACTGCATTCCAGTTGATATCAAATTGCTGATTGGTGGAGTTGCTCACCGTCCCTCCTCCATAGGTCCAAGCATAAGTTGCAGTACTTGCAGCTGAGCCCGCATAATTTACGGTGACATCAGTACCCGTACAAGCTGTATCGGGCATCGAGAAATTTGCAGTCGGTAAATTAAAAATATGAACGGTATCTTTTGTGGTGTCCGATACGCAACCGTTTTCAGTAATTTGTATTCCAGCAACAATATTTCCTGCAGTGCTCCAATAGGCAGTGGCTTGTCCAAATCCAGTGACGAAGGAACCCGAATTGTTTGGGAAAATCCAATCGTAAAAAATATTCGGATCTGAAGTGTTAGCTGTAAAATCTGCTGTTACCGCATTGGTACCATCAAAACATAAACTATCATCACTCATCGTAAAAGTTACCACTGGTTTTGGTTTCACTACTATTTGTCGACTGAAAGAGTGAGAACATCCCGTAAGTTCAGTTAACGTTAATGAAACCAAATACGTTCCCGGACCATAAAAATGATTTGGTAAATTGAAGTTGGCACCCACACCACTGATAGGAGGATTGCCATCACCAAAATCGAATGACCAAATTGTAGAAGGATTGTATTCGCTGTTATCGATAAAATTTGCTGTTAAGGATCCACATGCAATCGAACTATCAACATCAAAATCAGCAGTAGGCATCATTCGTACACCAAATCCCCATGTAAAATCAAAACCAGATCCACTTTGACTCGTATCGTCAATCATTAATGCATATTTATTTCCAGATACCACATTGATGGGTGGACAATAGGGACTACTCGTGCAATTCACCACAGAGCTCGACATTCCAAATGCTTGAAACGGATCGTATACACTGTTACAAGCTACTTCAACACCGGGACAACCTGCTGTAATATTATAAAGCGCCCATCTAAAGCCACCAATATTTGTCGGAAAAGCAGTGAATTCTAATGGGCCATTATAGCCTACATTAAACTTATACCAAAAAGGTCGAACAGGAGGAGAATTAAAGCAAGAAGGCGTAACAGAAATTCCAGGTTGCGCACTTCCTGGACTACTAAAATCATAAGTGTTACATAACGCTGTTGCACTATTGCAATCGATGCCGGGATTAATAAATCCATTGGTGCTTGAAACACAAACTAAAAATTCTCCTACTGTTTCAAGAGATGTTACATAAAACCAAATTTGTGTTCCTGCAAAAGAAGTGAATGCTACAGAAGCTGGATCTACATTTGTCAATGCAGTATTACAAACATTAGGAGTACCACCACCGGCACAATTTCCATTCACAACTGTTACTGAAACTTTTTGCGCTGGGTTTAATCCAATCGGAGAAACTGTAATGGTATTTACGGTTCCTGTTACAACATACGAATACCAAATTTCATGTCCTCCTGCAGGTAATGGTGGAGTTGCTCCAGCATCACATGCATTCGAAATGCCATCGCTAGTAGCAGTTGAATTGTCATCGTTGATGCAGGTATTTCCACTTTGATCGAGGTAGATAAATGTGGCGCCAGAGCAATTATCATTCGAGGGAACTTGGGCTTCTGAGTGGATGATAAAAAGAGTGAAAAGTAGTGTCAAAAGTACCGACATGCAGCGGTCAATAAATGAATGAATTGATTTGGAGAGCATTGTTTAAATACAGATGTTTTAGCGTGCTAAAGTCACTTAAAATAAATTAGAGTTACTAATTTTCTTTTCGAAGCTTCAGAACGACTATTTTTGCAACAACAAAACTACCCAATTTATGAATACCATTCAAGATTATATTAACCAAAACAAGGATCGTTTTATCTCTGAATTGATGGATTTATTGCGAATTCCTTCAGTGAGCGCCGATTCGAAGTATAAAGCCGATGTAGTTCGTGCAGCAGAATTCATCAAAAAGTCATTGGAAGATGCAGGCGCCGAGAAGGTGGAAATTTGCACTACGCCAGGACATCCCATCGTTTATGGTGAAAAAATCATCGATGCAAAGTTTCCAACAGTCTTGGTTTATGGGCATTATGACGTACAGCCTGCTGATCCATTAAATCTTTGGGATTCACCACCTTTTGAGCCTGTCATTAAGGATGATAAAATTTATGCCCGTGGTTCTTGTGATGACAAAGGTCAGGTGTATATGCATGTGAAGGCTTTTGAGTCGATGATGAAGACGAATTCTTTGCCTTGCAATGTGAAATTTATGATAGAAGGCGAAGAGGAAGTGGGTTCAACCAATTTAGGAACATGGATCCGTGACAATAAAAGCCGATTAACGGGAGATGTGATTTTGATTTCAGATACGTCCATTATCGCCAATGATATTCCAAGTATTGATGTTGGTTTAAGAGGATTAAGCTATGTGGAAGTAGAAGTTACAGGTCCCAATCGCGATTTACATAGTGGTGTTTATGGAGGAGCGGTGGCAAATCCTATTCAAATTTTATGTGAGATGATTACCAAGATGAAGGATGAGAATAATCATATTACCATCCCTGGATTTTATGATGATGTGTTAGTGCTTAGTGCAGATGAGCGCGCAGAGTTAAACAAAGCTCCTTTTGATTTATCCGAATATAAAACGGATTTAAATGTAGGAGATGTTTATGGCGAAAAGGGATATACGGTATTGGAGCAAACTGGAATTCGTCCTACGTTTGAATTGAATGGTATTTGGGGTGGTTATATTGGGGAAGGTGCAAAAACGGTGTTGCCATCAAAAGCCTTTGCAAAAATTTCGATGCGTTTAGTACCGAATCAAACCAGCGATAAAATCACTCAGCTTTTTTCTGATCATTTCAGCAGCATCGCTCCTGCGGGAGTAACAGTAAAAGTGATTCCACATCATGGAGGTGAGCCTGTGGTAACACCTACCGATTCAATTGCATTCAAAGCAGCAAGTAAAGCGATGGAAACTACATTCGGAAAAAAGCCAATTCCTACTCGAGGTGGTGGAAGTATTCCGATCGTTGCTTTATTTGAAAAGGAATTAGGATTGAAAAGTGTGTTGATGGGATTTGGACTCGATAGCGATTTAATTCATAGCCCCAATGAGCATTATGGAATTTTTAATTTTATGAAAGGAATAGAGACGATACCGTTGTTCTTTCAGAATTTTCGTGAAATGAAAAAATAAATTAAGAATTCAGAATTAGGAATTCAGAATTGGTTTTTAAAATGCAATTTAATCAAACTCCTTCTCTTGATGGGATGAATTAGACTTGAATTATTAGGCTTGAATAGTATTTCCTTGAGTTAGGGAAATAAATCCGTTTTTATCCGCTTAATCTGTTTTATCCGTGTTCTACTCTGCTGCTCTAGTGTGTTGAATCGACACTTGGGAAGTGAATTTTGAACAAAATCGTTCGGATGTTATTTATTTTCTATTTTTAACAGATGCAAATCATTAAAAAACTCCCGCTCGAGCTGATTAGTTGGATCGGTTCACTTTTATATTTAGCAGGGATTGATCCTCATACGGAGCACATGAGTCTTTGTGTTTTTCATTGGTTAGGTTTTGCATGGTGTCCAGGGTGTGGATTGGGTCACTCTATTTCATTCTTACTGCATGGAGAATTTTTGCAATCATGGAATGCACATATTCTCGGTGGTTTCGGGTTGATGGTTTTATTTCATCGGATTGGACAACTGCTCCGATTGGAATATTCAAAGTATCAATTAAAATTCAATGTAAATTAATTGTTAAATATATAATCATGGATAAAAATTTACTACTCTCTTTACCCGGAATCGAATCGGAAGAAATGCTATTTATTCAAGAAGCAATAAAGGATTTGAGTGAGGATGCTCAACGTAATTTTCTCTTGCTTTATCAAGGGAGAAGAAAAGATCCGCAAACGATTTTAATTTGCTGTATCATCGGATTTGTAGGTGTTGCAGGTGTTCAAAGGTTTATTCTTGGGCAAATTGGAATGGGAATCTTGTATTTCTTTACGGCTGGACTCTGCTTCGTTGGAACCATCATTGACCTATTGAATTACAAAAAGATGACCTTGGAATTCAATCAATCGCAGATCGTTGAATGTAAGTTGCTAGCTGCCAGTTTTAGGTCTTAGTTAAACTTATTTGAATAATTATTCTCTTAAAGGTTGAACGTGCATAAGTTTTTGAGGAACTTTTGCGTTTAATAAGGTCAATTGCTAAATTTGGGATATGAATTACTTGAAAATAGGAGTGTTGTTTCTTGCTGTTTTCTTTATAAGTTCCTGCACGAAGACTGAGCTGGAAACTATTACTGGCAATAAAGCACCTCCTGATACTACGATTGAATTAAACGTTTATGAAGATTATGTCAATAAGACGTTTATTTTGGTTTTAGGTAGAGAACCTAGTGTATCCGAATTTCAAGCCTCAGTAAATAATTTAAAGTTAAATGGTTTAGACGAGGATAGCCGTTACGATTTTTTAAATACGATTTTTTCTTTGTCGGATTATAAGTGGCGTCAAGTAGAAAAGTGGAGAATTCAATTACTGGGAAGTACTGATTCATCCGATGTAATTAATCAAATGGCAATCTTTGATTTTTTCTTGAATGATTCAACCTATATCTCTTTATGGCCAGGTTTGCAAATGGAGAAGGATCGCTTGGATACATTGTACAATGCTTCATATAATTATGTGGGGGGAACCATTTCTATTCGACAATTGCAATCACATATGTTAAACAATTATTTTTATGATCAAATTAATATGGGAGTAGATAATTTTGTACTATCCTCATTTCAACATTTTTTAGATCGAAACCCAACTTTGTCGGAGCTTTATGGGGGTGTCGGAATGATTGGAGGAAATAATGCTGTTTTGTTTTTACATGCAGGAGCTTCTAAAGATGATTATCTTAATATTTTTTTTAATTCCGATGATTATTTTGAAGGAGCTGTCATTCGAGTGTTTAATGATTATTTGTTACGCGCCCCGAATTCACTGGAGATGAGTACCGCTACATTGAAATATAGAAGCACCTTAAATTTTGAATCTATACAGAAAGATGTGTTAGCAACTGATGAGTTTGTTGGAATTAAATAAGTGATGCAAATGAAAAATAGTAATCTACTTGTATTCGTTTTCTGTTCTCTTCTCTTCACTGCTTGTGAGAAGGAAGTTGATTATTTGTATGAAGTGAATCCAGTAGTAGTACAATCACCTGGAAGTATTAAATCAAATGCTAAAAGTACAGTCGAGTTTTTAACCATCGCTTGGGCCGATCTTTTCGGAACACAAATTCCACAACAGGAGTTGAGTAAATTAAATACCGTATATGTCGCTTTCGGTGATAAGAAAATGATTGAAGATCGCATCTTATTAAATTTCCTTTCTAAATCGGGAGTTCAAATTCCTGCTCAAACAAATGTTGCTGGCGATACCGTTTTATATATTAATAATACCTACAAAAAATTATTTAATCGCGATGCCAATGCATTTGAACAATATTATTTGAAGGAACAAATCAGATTGAATGCATCCATGACTAGCAAAGTAATTTGGTATGCCTTGATGACATCTGATGAATACCGTTACTATTAATTAAGAAGAAGCACATGGATAGACGTCGGTTTATTAAAAATATAGGACTTACTGCAGCAGGAGCCATGGCAGCTCCGTATTTATTGCCTGGTGGTCGACTGTTTGCAGCGAGTGGTTTGCGAAAAGTGAATCATGTGGTGTTCTTGCTTTTTGCAGGTGGTGTGCGCAACTTAGAATCGGTGCAATTCAACGACGGAAATTTAATGCCAAATATGTTGAGTGGCGGGAGTGCAATTTCAAACGATATTTTACCTGCTATGGATTTTCTTCCTGTAGGACCTCTCTCTCAACCTTTGCAAAATTATGGAACGTTGTTCCGTCAATTCAGATATAAAGAAGGTCCAACAGGACATTATAACGGACACACGGTTGCGGTAACTGGACAATACGTAAGTACCGATTTAAATATTCGTGAGGCGCCTCGTAATCCTACCATCTTTGAATATTATCGAAAGCATAATAGTCCGCAACAAACGGCATTGAATTGTTGGTGGGTAGCGAATACTCTCGGACCTTATCCCGCATTAAATTATTCGAGCGATCCCAACTACGGCGCGGGTTATGGAGCCAATTTCATCTCACCTAATTTTTTAATTTCTCAAGATGGTTTTAATGCTTTAGGAAATCCTGCTTCTTTCACAGCGAATGAGCAAGCTGCCTTTGCAAGCATCCGAAATTTCGCCAATGGAAACTTCGATCAGAGTTATACAAATCCATCTGCAGGAATTACGAATTCTCCAGCAGAAGCTGCACAGTTGCAACAATTCATCAGTGATTTATATACCAAGGCACAGTCGGGACAATATGTCAATCCTTGGGGTGTTGGACCATCAATGAATAACGATATGTTTAATGTGATGTTTGCAGAAGAAATTATTCAGCGTTTCAAACCTGAATTGCTCACTGTAAATATGCAAGATGTAGATATTGGACATTTTAATTTTAGTTCGTATGCTAATAATTTGCGTAAAGCCGATTGGGCAGCGGCGCATTTGTGGAGTGTAATTCAAAGTACACCAGGAATGATGAATGATACCGTAATGGTTATTGCACCTGAGCATGGAAGAAATTTCAATCCGAATACTTCCATTGATGCTTACGGTCGATTAGCATTAGATCATACTTCTCCTTCTGATGGTGTGAGTGGTGACCAAATGGCGCGAGAAATATTTTGCTTGGTGGTAGGACCACCAACTGTGGTTAAGCAAGGACTCGTAGTGAATAGTGTGAGTGGAGAAAGTACAGAGATTGTACCAACCATTGCAAATCTTTTAGGCTTCGATAATAATATCCCAGCGAGTGCAGGTATCAAAAATTATAATCAGTGCGACTTAGCACAAGCTTTCTTCTAATCGAAATAAGAATGAAAAAAATACTTTATTTATTTGCATCAGTCTCTTCATTTCGAAAACAGTATTTTGTTTTAGGAAGTGAGTGGATGATGTTTTTTTTTCTTGGTAGTCATGATTTCATCTTGCAAGAAAGAAGAGACACCCGATAATCCATATGATAGTGTAAATTATAATAATGGAGGAAATGAAGATTCTATTCCGGATCCATCTTCCATTACTGGACTTCATAAAAATATTTTCTTTCCCAAGTGTGCTAACCCTGGTTGTCATGATGGAACCTTTGAACCTGATTTCAGAACGGTGCAAAGTAGTTTTTCAACATTAATTTATATGGGCGTAAATAAAAAAACGCTCGACTCCGTTAATTTTTTTAATTACCGTGTCATTCCAAATAATGAATCTACATCATTCTTGATTGAGCGATTAACAACCACCACTTCCGATTACATGCCCAGTAATGGTGTACGATTAGGTACAGAGGATATGGGAAATATTAGGAAATGGATTCAGGATGGTTGTCCTGACGTAGATGGAATATTACCGCAAAAACCAAATCTTCCTCCTAATATTGTTGGATTCATTGCAACCGATTCTTTGTATACTCGATTAGATACGGTTCGACAAAATGGAGTTGGGTACCTACCATTCTACGCACCAGCAAATAAATCCATGTATCTTGTTTTAGTGGCTTTGGATACAGCAGACGGCACTACGGCAACTGATCCTATCAACTTTACGGAACATAAAATTAAATGGTCATTAGATCCTAATAATTTTGTGGGTGCACAAACGATAAATGCATTTTGGAATACACCCATTCCATTTCCGTATTGGCAAGCTATTGTGAATACGAGTCAGTGGAGTGTAGGAACTACTGTTTATTTCAGAGTGTATATGAACGATGGATTCCAAGCTTTGCCAAGTGAACTACCCAAAAATCAATCGCCCGATTTTTATAAAACTTATTTTGCATTTATTGTCCAATAAAAATTCAAGATGAACATCCAATCGCTCCATAAATTATTCAATCGAAAACCTTTTCTTGTAGGTGTTATGGCATGTTGTCTTTTTTGGTCATCAGGCTGCCAAAAAGACGACGATCCTTTTGCAAACAAAGTGCCTAACATAGAATTGCTTTCACTTACTCCGCAGATGGTTGTTGAGTTTCAAGATTCACTCGTTTTCAATATCAAGTACCGCGATAACGATGGCGACTTAGGAGAAAATGATCCGAATGTAAAAAATCTATTCATCACCGATAATCGCATCGGTATCGTTTACGATTATCGCATTCAGCAATTAGCTCCTACAGGTTCTGCCATTGCTATTGAAGGCACTTTACAAGTCGTACTAAATTCCGTTGCCCGCACCGACACCAGTCTAGCTCAAGAGTCCGCCACTTTTTCTGTTTATGTAAAAGACCGTGCAGGGAATAAAAGTAATACGGTTACTAGCGGGGCAATTACGATTAAGGAGCAGTAGGCTAACCCCAGACTAAAGTCTGGGGTTAGCTAAAATTACTTGATTAACTTATCGTACTCGCTCGAATAGCTTTTTCTAAATGATGATGCGCTCTGAAGTCAACGACGCTTTAATTAAGTGTAAACATTTGTAGTCGACTATAAATGTTTATTTCCCAGCTATTGAATTTTTTAATGCGATTTTTGCTTTTGTCGCGGGAAATCAAAGCTTACTATAGATGTAAGTTGTTCTAACTATAAACTCCGCCCCTCAAAGCAGAAAAACTCACTAATAACTCCACCAAGCAAGGCCCCTATAAACTCCGCCTTTTAAGGCGGAGTTATTAATCCAATATTAAAAAAGGGCTTTAGCCCTGATACCGATAATTATGCCCTACGTAAAAATAATAATTCACGCTGTCTGGGGAACAAAAAACAGAACTCCATTTCTATCCAAAGAAATTAAAGAAAAGGTCATTGAACACATTAAAGAAAATGCAAAAGCGAAGGGAATATATATCGACAGAATAAACGGACATACAGAACATCTACATGTTTTAATTGGGTTGAAAGCGAGTATGAGTATTTCAAAAGTGATGCAATTGATAAAAGGAGAATCGGCTTATTGGATAAATAAAGTGAAGCTTACAAAATCAAAATTTGAATGGGCTGATGAATACTACGCAGGTTCTGTCAGCGAATCCATCTTACCAAAAGTGAGAGCATATATAGATAGACAAGAGGAGCATCACAAGAAAAAACCTTCCATCAAGAGTATGAAGAGTTTATTTCTGCTAGTGATTCGACTCGTCACTAGTAACCCCAGACTTAAGTCTGGGGTTACTAGTCTGGGGCTACAATTGATTACCTCACCACCACCAATTTCCTCCCCACCCATTCATATCCACTCCTAACAACACAAGTATAAACTCCATTACTCAACTCAGGCAACTTCACCATCTGCAGCGTACTCCAAGAAGGTAAATTCATCTTATAAACCAATTGACCTGTCATGTCATAAACTTCAAACCCGCCAGGTTTATTTTGAGGCAAAAGATACATGAGTTTAATATATCCATCACTTGTTGGGTTGGGCGAAATGCTAAACTTAAAATCATGTTTTATCTCAGCAATACCCACACTTAGCGTATCGCACAAACTACCTACAACAGGACCTAAGTTGTAATTGGGGTGATTAGGTACTGCTCTAAAACTCCATACTCCTAAACTTATAGCATGTTGTTGTACATCACAGGCAAGTCCTGCGCTATCCGGATAATTTATCTCATGAATATGTTGTACAGAGCTTCCACTTGTTATATAGATTTTACCATTCGCAGCGAGGTATTCGAATGCAAACGATGTTTGACAACAATTGGGTGGAGCACCTGAAATAAATCCATCATAGAGGGCAACCGTATCAATTGACATACTATCAATATTCAATTGAAAAATTCTAGCGGAAGTATTCGCATATGCAAAATTGGAGTTTGGTGAAAATGAAAAGCCCCATAAATATCCCGATGGATAAAAATTAAATACTCTTGTATTTGTGAAAAGCCCTGCACAACGATCAAAATCTGCAATAAATGTAAAACAGCTATCAATACTATTTTGACTATAGGACGTGTACCCAAATTTAGTGCCATCTTGAGAAAAAGTTAATTGAGCAACATTTCCTTGTGAAGGTACAACTCCAAGATGTTGACTTCCATAATCGAAAACACCATCAGGAGTTAGAAGTGCCATACGTATTTCATCCGACATATCCTTTTGTACTACCATCCACCAATCTCTTCCATTGGCGTGTTTACATGCTCCTATACCCCAGTTTAAAGTATCAGATAACATCAAATTATTTTTTGAAACAACTTCACCCAGTCCATTGTCTAAAGTTAAGTCAACTACACTGTACATTAATTCTAACACTGGATAATATTGACCATTAAATTCTGCTGAATGATGAACTAATACATATTTATTTGAATCCCCTGGAAAAGGAAGAAATACATTTGCATAAGGAATTATCAATCCATTTGACCAATCGTTAACAAACGTCCCTGGATTCAGTCCAGTCCCATTTAGCATGGTATCATTGTTGGCATTTGCAATCCAAACTCCATTACTACTCATTAAAAAATTTCCTTGTACATCGGAAATTGTCGCTTCTGTTCCTCAAATTTCATTTAGCGTTGTTCTGCTATAAACGAATAACTTGTATCCGAATATATGATGCGTCCATTATTCGCCCAATTCCCATAACCAATCAACCAATGAATGTTTTGTCCTTGCGAAAAAGAATTCACTCCATACAAAATAAATAAAAGGAAGAGAATTGTTTTTTTCATTTAGGCAATCAAAGAGTATTCGTTTTTAAAAGGAATTTAATTTTATGAATCTAAGATTTGGGAATATTTCGATATCCTCATCTCGAACAAATTTAAGAATTTGACTATTACGAATATAAGCCTAAAATGGGAGTATTTCAAATTATGTGATTTATTGGCAATATTTTTAACAGAGCAAGTTCCTCAATTCATTTAATCAATAAGTTTGCCCTATGATCATCCCAGAGATTAGCGTACTCCCCAACAAGCTAACCGTCCTCTATATGCATTACCCAGAAAGTTTGGTAACGCATTGTGGTTTGTTGATGAAGGCCGGTACACGCGATGAAGAGAAAGGGAAGGATGGTTTGGCTCATTTTATTGAACATACCTTGTTTAAAGGAACCAAGAATCGAAAGTCTTTTCATATCCTTAATCGCTTGGAAGTAGTGGGTGGAGAACTAAATGCATACACTACCAAGGAAGAAACTTGTTTACATGCTTCAGTGATGAATCGCTATTTTGAACGAGCCGTGGATTTGATTGCTGATGTGGCTTTTCAGTCCATCTTTCCAGAAAAGGAAATTGAAAAAGAAAAGGAAGTGATCACCGATGAAATTCGGGCTTATCAGGATACTCCTTACGAGCAAATTTTTGATGATTTCGAAAGTCAGTTGTTTAAAGGCCATACCCTCGGACATAATTTTTTAGGAACAGAAGAAAGTATTCGCAAATTCAAACGTAAAGATATTTTGAACTACGTTGGAGATCTTTACGATCCTTCGAATATGATTTTTGCAGTGAGTGGAAGCATCGGAATGAAGGAAGTGATTCGGTTGGCGGAAAAATATTTTGGAGTGCAGAAACACAAAAAAACACCTCCTAAACGATATGCGTTTAAGAAATATTCGCCTCAATTTGTCACCGAAAAGAAGAGTATTAGTCAGGTTCATTATATCATGGGTCGACCGGCTTTAGGCGTAAAGGACCCACGGAGATTTACTTTAATCCTATTTAATAATTTGTTGGGTGGACCAGGAATGAATTCCCGATTGAATCTCAACATCCGCGAAAAACATGGATTCACCTATACGATTGAATCGGGATTCCATTCGTATACAGATACTGGGGTGTTTCATATTTATTTTGCAACCGATGAAAAGCATTTTGAAAAAACCCGAAAATTGCTGGATCGGGAATTGGATATTTTAATGGATAAAAAATTGAGCGATACGGTTTTTAAGCAATACAAGGAGCAGTTGATTGGGCAAATTCAATTGGGACAGGAAAATAGATTGAGCGTACTCTTATCCGTGGCGAAAAGTCAGTTAAATCTGGGTAAAATTGTTACCCTAAAGGATGTCAACGAGCGAATCAACAGAATCACCCCCAAGGAAGTACGGGATCTGGCCAATGAAATATTAAACCAGAAATCGCGTTCTGAATTAATATACCTGCCTAATCCTTAAAATAGTACCCATTTGTACTCAATTTCATAACTTCGTATCATGAAATCTAGAATTTTACTTTCAATTGTTGTGGTAGCCTTAATGGCTTCATGTGGTAAGGAGGAGTCGTTTAGTCCCATCCCAGAAATTAAATTTGAGCGTTTTGTGAATTACATCGGCACCACCGGAAAAGATACGGCTGTTGAATTTATTTTTACCATTAAAGATGGCGATGGAGATATTGGTTTAGCCGATAATGAATTCGACAATAGCTGCGGAGCCGATAATGCCAATTTGTATTTGGCTTACGAAGTAAAAGATGGAGCGGGTTTCAGAAAGAAAAATTTATGGTTGCAAGTAGTCGAAGTTACACCGACTTGTGATACACTTCTTTATTTTGATAGTGTACAAGTGAAATTCAATCAGCGCATGCAATACATCGAACCTGCAGGGAATAGCAAGAGCATTGAAGCTACTGTAACGTATCGAATGGATTATACGAGTGCTTTAATTTTGTTAGATAATATCGGCCGCTTCGAATTTTATATCCGCGATCGTGCTAATCATAAAAGTAATGTAGTTTTATCGAATGAACTTATTCTGAATAAATAGTTTTTTCAACATGAATAACCCTTTTCAACATACGAGGGCACTAGAGGACACTAAGTGCACTAAGTTTTTGCGAATTAGTATTCTAAAGAATTCTCTAGTGCTCTCTTGTGTTCTCCAGTGTTCTCTAGTGTTGAAATTTTTCGTCTCTAATTAAAGACAAAGCTACTCGGTCCAATTCCTACTGTTGATGAATCAATCAACACTCCCGCATTGGTATAATGTAACATATGCGAGTTGCTGCTGAAGCTCGATTTTCCTCCGTAAATACTTCCATTAGTAGGATGAATACCCAAAGCGTAAAATTCGCGATTAATATATGGCATACTTGGGATCACTGTACTACTTGCATCCATTTTGTAAACCGTTCCTGTATACGCACTATTGCCGAAAAGGAAGTACAGCGTAGACCCATCAACGTTAGTGTTGAGTTTGAGTGGATGTTGGTCGTAGTTGAAATCTGCAAACCATTCGGTGACTAATGAAGCTGGATTTATTCGCATCAATTTCCCTCCTGGATCATCAGGAGTTGGTGTGAAGTCGGCTCCCAAACTACCTCTGCAAAGAACCCAAACATTCCCATTATTGTCTTTGCGAATGGAAGATGGATTTACACCAGTTGTTAAAGTGGTAGAGACATTAAAGGTACTTAGATTTATTACAGTCACACTACTATCATCAACAAATCCACCGCTGTTACAAACGAAGAGTTGGTTGTTGGCTATCAACATTTCTTCAGGACCTAGTCCACACAAAACACTATCTACAATCGTGTTTGAATTCAAATTAATTTTAAATATTTGATTGGAGTTCCAATCACTAATGTATCCGAAGTTATTTTGCGCAGTGAAAAAGCGCGGACTGTTAATTCCATAAATAGAAGCCGTCTTTTTAAAGTCGACCATTGAAACCACTTCTACTTTTTGTGAATTGTTTACGCAGAGATACGCTTTACCATTATAGATGCTCATCGATTGCAATAAATCGCCCACCGGAAATCCATTTACCGTTTGATAGATATCGCCATTACTGTAAGCAGAGTCAGATGAGAAGAAGGAGATGGACGCATTGCCCGCAAGAAAGGCGCCTTCATTTACTACAAATACTCCATTCATATTATTTGGAGGGGGAGTGTTTTCTTCTAGCTTATCCTTCTCGCAAGAAGTAAATACAAGGATGCTCAATGAGCAAATGGAGAATACGATTTTTTTTATCATGGTTTTTAAATTAATTTTCAACAAGAAACCACGATTGATTATTATAAAGTAAAGGAAAATAAATCCTATACGTTAACGCTCATCATCCTTTCCTCCGAAGGTTCAACCATGGCAATAATGTTGGCAGGTCTTCTGACTCACAGATTAATCAAAACTCCTTCCCATTCTCATTAGAACAGTGGTTGCGTTTTGATGTGCATTTGAATGCGAAACTGTTTACAGCAGCGGGGACTGTTGCCGGATTGCACGGCATTCCCTTTTCATTCCTGTTATTAAGCAGGAAACCATCACTAAGAGCAAAAGTAGTGAAAAGTTTGTTGCTAGATTCGACCCAGGAAATTTTTAATGGTAGGCTTGAACTCCTGATTCACAGGGAGATCAAAGGGAGTGCACTGTTCAAGCATTTCCATTCCTCTCCTTAAATCAACTTGATCTTGGTCAAAAGTGACGATGTGTTTTTTCCTTGAATGCATCTCCGCTAAAAACTCTTGTTCGGTTTGTCCTGGAGTAGGAATACAGATCGCCGATTTTTTTACTGCACATAAATCCATCAAAGTAGAATGACCGCTTCTACTAATGATGTATTTGCAATGTGTATAGTGAAACAACATTTCATCCGTAGAAATGTGTGAAGAGAAAAAACAATTTTCACGTTGTTCTTGTATTGGATGTTGAGGTGTTCCCTTTGCAATAATTGCAGTGATGGGTAATTCTTGTAATTGCCGATAAATGATTTTTTCGAAATGACTTCGCTGAGGTTCGGGTCCAGATAAAACCACGATGGCATCGTAATTTTTATATTTTCCCTCTATAGAAAGTGATGCAAAGCGTGATAAGGATCCAATAAATTTTGGATTAAATTTTTGGAGAGTGGCTGCATCATGCGATAATGAACCCGTTAAATTATTTTCTCCTTCCGAATCTGGAACCCATATTTCATCAAATGGAGCAAGGTAATGATGATTTATTTTGTTGATGATAGGACGAAGCCACTCTTTGTTCTTAGGTGTTTGCAAATTCAGTTGATGGGTAATGATCACACTCGGAATCCCATCTGCAAAAGCGCCATATCGATTGTCGCTGATGATCGCATCTACCTGTAATTCTTTTACTAACTTTTTAATTTGTTGGTGTTCGCTTTTTATTGCCAAAGAAATTTTAGGTGCTTGTAAAAACATCGATAACGACATCGGAATTTTGGTAGGGTACTTCACTTGAATACCGTGTACCGTGTAAAATGGAAGTTGTGGGAATACTGATTGTATCAAATTTCCAGTAGAGCCTTCTCCACATAAAGTAATTCGAGCCCCCTGCAACAAAAGTTCGTCAATAATGGGAATACTACGTGTAGCATGCCCAAGACCCCAATCGAGAATGGAATAGAGAATATGTGGATTCGTTTTTTTCAATCTTCAAAAGTACTTCTTTGCCAATTCTAAATATGAATTACTTTCGCAAACGATAGAAAAAAGTGAATTATTAATGGCAAAGCATAAACTTCGACGATTTAAAGAGTTAGAAACATTTGAGAGGACTTTTCAATACCCGTTTCCATTATTGAGTGTTGATCATGGGCTTTGTGGCAATTGGAATGAAAAAGTGTTTCATAAAGACCATCCCATTGTGGTTGAATTGGGTTGTGGTAGAGGAGTATACTGTGAGCCTAGCCCAGCATTTTACCGATCGGAATTTTATAGGTATCGATATAAAGGGAGCTCGTTTATGGAGAGGCGCCAAAACCATCAATGAAGAAAACATCCTACATGCCGCCTTTTTACGGACACATATTGAATGGTTACCCCAATTTTTTGCTCCCAGTGAAATTCGGGAGATTTGGGTAACATTCCCCGATCCACAACCTCAAATATCGAGAGAAAACAGAAGGATCACCAACCCGAAATTTTTAAAGATGTATCGTGAATTGATGGGAAAAGATGGTATTTTACACCTTAAAACCGACAATATTGGTCTCTTTGAATACACACTTGAAATGCTGGAAAAGGAAGAAGGGAAACTTGAAATCTGTACCAAGGATTTCTACGTTGATACCCCGAAAATTTTAATACCAGTATCCAAACCACCTATGAACAAATATTCCTAAAAAAGGGCTTTAAGATCAATTATCTGAGATTCAGGTGGTCTTAACTTTGAAATTAGTTTTAATTCAACACAATTAAATATATTTACAACATGTTCGTCTAACTCAGTAATTTTGTCCTAAATCTTAAAACCATGAAAAAAACACTAATTGTAGTAGGAGTAATTCTAGTCATCGTATTTATCCTCTACCGATTTTTCGTAGGCACTTATAATAGTTTAGTTGAACGCGATGTTCAAGTTCAAACAGCTTGGTCGCAAGTTGAAAATGTTTATCAGCGCCGACTCGATCTCATTCCAAATTTGGTAAGCACTGTAAAAGAAGCTGCCGATTTTGAAAAGTCGACATTAACAGCCGTAATCGAAGCAAGGGCAAATGCTACTCAAGTGAAGATTGATCCTACAAATTTAACTGCCGAGCAAATGACGAAGTTTCAGCAAGCGCAAGGGCAACTGGGATCTGCTTTAAGTCGATTGATGGTTGTTGTGGAGCAATATCCACAGTTGAAAGCGAATCAAAATTTCTTAGAGTTGCAATCGCAATTA
>JADKFA010000033.1 GCA_016717725.1 Bacteroidota bacterium | reverse complement strand
ACCCCGCACTAAAAATATAAAAAAGGCTATCGTTATCGGGCATGGGAACGATTACCATTTCTTGATACCAAAGTGAACCAACAAGTGAATCACCTTTAAACATGGTTTGATGATTTTTATTTATCACATAACCATCGGTCACAATGCCATTTGGTGTTAACCATTGTTGCCAATTTGGACTTCCGCAATAAAACAACAGATCACCTGCGCTATCACAAATACTGGCACAAGAACCGCGTACACGCAATACACTGTTTACAGGTTGTGGATTCGAGAGATTTTTAAAATCAATGGCAGCACTGTCACCGAATGCCCAATAGCGGTCTGTGTATTGAGCGGAGAGGGAAGTGGTGAAGAGTATACAAATGAATAAAATTCGCAGCATGCCAGTTGTTTGGTTATGTAAATATATGGGTTTCGCACAAAAGTATTTTGAATATTGTTTTGGGAACGCAAGTTAAGTGTGCTTCTGTTCGGGAGTAATGCGTAAAAGAGTCAATTGAATTTAATGGATGAACCACAATTCGTATTGACTAGGATGTCCAAAACACCACTTATAACGTCGCCATTTATGGCGACGTTATGGAAATCCATATACTTAATAAGCCCGCCTTCGATAAAATTGGATGATATCCAATTTTATCGAAGGCGGGCTTAAAGTGAAGGGAGTATCGCTGTAACCTCGCCATAAATGGCGAGGTTACAGGCAAAATCTATTTCACCAACCCATTCGATTTCGCCAACACACCACACAAGTGAAACAACATTCTTGCACCTACATTTCCATCCCAGTCATCTTTGCCCGGAGAAACTTCGTTTAAATCGAAGCTGATGATTTTTTTCTTGCTCTTGGCTAACTCACTCAACAAATAGGTGATTTCATGAAATTCGAATCCACCGGGAACTGGTGTTCCTGTGTTTGGACATAATTTAGGATCGAGTCCATCGATGTCAAAACTGATGTGTACATTTTGTGGAAGCGCAGCAATAATTTGCTCACATTGTTTTTTCCACGACATTCCTTCAAATTTATTCTTACTAACATCTACAAAAGAAAACACCTCTACCCTATTTTTACTTTTCTTCACATACTCATTTTCTTCCGCACAGAAATCGCGAATTCCCACTTGCACTAATTTTGAGATTTGAGAAATCTCCAATGCATTGTACATGATGGATGCATGAGAATACGTAAATCCTTCAAACGATTTTCTTAAATCCATATGGGCATCAATTTGCAAAATTCCAAAATTGGAATATTTATCAGCCAACGCTTTGAAAAAACCTAATGGCGTACTGTGATCTCCGCCTACGAGTCCAACCAACTTACCCTTCTTTAACCATGACGAAGTTTGACGATAAACTTCATTTATCATCACCGCCGAACCTTCATTCACAGCATCCAATTGAGCCATCATCTTTGCATCACGGGAAATATCTTTTCCTTTTTCCAATGCATCAATTATTTTGGAAACATTTTCTTTAAAGATTTACTTTTCTTGGCGAGATCGCTTGATCCTTTTTCCATAGAAATCCCAACCTTCCACAAATCTTTAAACTCAGGATGCAATAAATCCACTTGAGAGCTCGCCTCAAAAATGGCATCTGGTCCTTTTGATGTGCCTCCTCCATAACTTACTGTAGCTTCCCAAGGAACAGGAATTAAAACGATAGAAGATTCCTCAGAAGTAAATGGAAGTCCAAAAACATTTGCCGATTCCAGGGCTGGACCATTTTGATCAAAATTTCGGATTTTTTCTGCTTTGCTTTTAGCGGCACTTGAATTTAATTTCTTCACGTCAATTTGGATAGGATACAAAGATAAACCAACCAACGGAATTCAAAAAACAGGAGAATTATTTGCTTCGTGGGAGTGAAAAAGTAAAACGCGTTCCTTTACCCACCTCACTATCCACTTGAACACCTTCTCCTAAGGCTTCTAAAATATGTTTTACAATGGCTAAACCCAAGCCGGTACCACCTTGATCACGAGATCGGCTTTTATCCACACGATAAAAACGTTCGAATAAGCGTGGCAGATGCACTTTTTCGATGCCAATTCCATTATCCTCGACATCCACAATGACTTTATCATCCGACTCGGTAAGCCGAACTTTCGTCACTCCATCCTTAACTCCATACTTAATAGAATTAACAATAAAGTTCACTAAGATCTGTCGAACCATATCCTTATCGGAATACACGTAAATTGGTTTATTTTCTGACGACTCCAATTTGATGGTTACACCTCTTTCCTTTGATTGCAACTCTACTGATTCAATAATATCTTGAGCCAAATCATGTAAATCGAATGTACGCAACTCAACAATTAACTCCCCCGATTCCAAACGTGAAATACTTTCAAGGTCATCCACCATACTAATCAATCGGTCAATGCCCTTGCTTGCTTTATTGAGGTAATGCATGTTCACATCTGCATCCTCAATACCACCATCAATCAGTGTGTGAATGTAACCTTGTACGGAAAACACAGGAGTTTTTAATTCATGAGAAACATTGCTTAAAAATTCTCTGCGATAAATTTCAACTTGCTTCAGATGATCAATCTCCTCTTTTGATTCACTACTCCATTCATAGAGTACTTTATTAATTTCATTAGAAACATTCTTTATTCTCGTCAATAGGACGAATCACATCCTTTGGATTTCGAATTTTTAGGATCTGCCTATAAATCTGCATCAAATTATCCTTGATATATTTTTTTTGCAATTGCTTAAATAAAATATAGGATATTAAAAACATCACCAAAAAAGAAGTGATAAAGAAATTACACGACAGGTTCATCTTAAAATAAAAAGCCAATAAAAGATCCACGACCACTAATAGCGCAGACAAAAAGGCGGCTATAAGTATTGTTAACAGTTGAGGAGATGCACTTTTCATGTGAAGACTTACGAAAGTACTAAAAAACCTTCACCACTTGCATAAAAAACAGAAAATACATCAGAAAAAAACTTTCTAAATATCGAATTTATAACCAATCCCTTTAATGGTTTTGATCACATCATCTCCCAATTTTTCACGAATTTTTCGGATATGCACATCAATCGTTCGATCCCCCACTACAATTTCAGAACCCCATACTCTTGATAAAATATCTTCTCGTGTAAAAACTCTTCCAGGCTTAGAAGTAAGTAACGACAACAATTCAAATTCCTTTCTCGGGAAAGAGATAGGCTCATCATTCTTATAAACCAAGTAGCTATCGCGATCAATTCGCATATTTCCAATTTGTACCGCTGGAGTTTCTTGGTTAAAACTAGTTCTTCTCAAAAGAGCTTTAATTCTTGAAGTTAAAATTCGTGGCTTTATTGGTTTTGAGATATAATCATCCGCGCCTACATCAAATCCTGCAAGCTGGGAGTACTCTTCATTTCGAGCCGTTAAAAATGCAATGAGAACGTGTTCTAACTCCTTTGTTTCACGTATTCTTCTACACGCTTCAATACCGTCCATTTCCGGCATCATAATATCCAAAATTATTAATTGTGGAATTTCTCGCTTTGCTATCTCAACTGCCTCCGCACCATTTTTTGCTAAAAGTACATTGTAACCTTCCTTCTTTAGATTGTACTCCATGAACTCCAAAATATCTGGTTCATCATCAACAAGAAGAATTTTAATCGATTCGTTTGTCATATTTCTATATTGATGCAAAGTAAGATTGTCAATATTAACAAATTATTAAGACGCAGTTAAGTATATGCAGTATTTAATAATGTGAATCAACAATGTTAATTCTTTTTTTGACTATAAAAAACTGATTTCATATAATTTTAATCATAACTTAATAACCCATGTTTCCGATGAATTAGTCCAATAGATTAAACATCAGCTCTTTATCGGTTATGATCCCATCACAGAACCTAATGTACATGTTAAAGCTGGATCGAAAACAATTCTCGATTTAAAATTAAGTACCAATGCAAAGGTTTTAAAAGGTGCTGATGTAATGTCGACCCGAATTACGAATACTGAAAATGCGGTATTGGCCGACATGCGTTCATCTTCACAAATTGTAAATGGAATTTCGAGTCAGCAAATTTCTAAAACTCAAGATCGAAATGCTTCAGAAGTTATTCGTCGCCTCCCTGGCGTGAGTATTATGGATGACCGATTCATTGTGATTAGAGGTTTAAGTGAAAGATACAATACTGTATTATTGAATGGAGCTATGGCTCCTAGTTCTGAAACCGATAAAAAAGCATTTTCTTTTGATATTATTCCAAGCTCAATGTTAGAGCGTGTGATGATATACAAAACAGGAGCTCCTGAGTTACCAGGTGAATTTGCGGGAGGTATAGTAAAAATATACACAAAAAATATTCCTGATGAAGATTTCATTTCTGCAGGGATGAGTATTGGAATACGAAGCAACACGACTTTTAAAACATTCAATCGTGCTTCTTTAAGCAAAACCGATTGGTTGGGCATGGACAATGGAAGTCGTGATCTACCCAATGAATTTCCTGAAAACGTGGCTGGCTTAAATATAGCAGATCAAGTTGCACTCGCTAAACTTTTACCAAACACATGGATCGCTAAAGAAAAATCGGCGCCCATCGACCAACGATTTAATTTATCCTTTGCGAAAAAAATTAAATTAGGGAAGGTACTAGTATCTAATATTACAGGAATAAACTATTCGAACACATACGAAGTAAGAGAGGCAGAGAATTTAAACTACAACCAATTTGACATCATCAATAATGTAAGTGACACCATTTACGATTTCGAAGATCATACTTCAACCAATAAAATTTCCGTTGGTGTTCTCAGTAACTTTACCTTTCTACTTAATACAAGAAACAAAATTGAATTCAGAAATATTTACAATCAAACTGGATCCAATAGTACAAGTATCCGTACAGGCTCCAATATGGAAGAAGGAAATGCAGTAAGAAATTATGCATTTCGCTATACTGAAAGACAACTTTATTCAGGACAGCTTTCAGGTTCACATGATTTCAATCAAAACAAAACCAACATCAATTGGACAGCAGGGTATAGCATGACGCACAATAATGAACCAGACTATCGTCGCATCCGTACTTTCAATAGTTTAGTAGATAATTCCTCTACCTACTATACACAAGTAAATAGTACAGCTTCGCAAGCTGATGCAGGTCGATTTTATTCTACGCTAGATGAAAATGCATTTATGTTAGCTGGAAATCTGGAACAAGAAGTTGTTAAACTGAGCGAAACTCGTAAAATTACCATGCGTCTTGGATTTTACACTGAAACGAAAAGCAGAACTTTTGATGCGCGTTGGTTAGCTTATACAAAGTCAAGAACTGATAAATTTGATAATGACTTATTACTCCTTCCCATTGATCAAATTTTTTCGCAAAACAACTTCAATGATTCCACTGGATTTAAAATTACAGAAGGAACGAATGGCACTGACAGTTATACTGCCGACAATCAACTTTCAGCCGTTTATGTTGGAAGCACATGGCCAGTAACGGATCGATTAAATATTTCTGGAGGTGTACGTTTTGAAGCCAATCAGTTAATCCTTGAAAGTGCTGACAACAATGGCAAGCCCTTGAAAATTGAAAATCCGGTAAACAGTTTTTTACCATCTATCAACATTAGTTATAATGTAAGTGAGAAATCATTACTTAGACTTGCCTATGCAAAAACGTTAAATCGCCCTGAGTTTAGAGAAATTGCACCATTCGCTTATTATGATTTCGTATTTAACAATGTACTATTTGGAAACACTGAATTAGAAACACCTAGTATTGACAACTTCGATTTAAGATGGGAAAACTATCCAACGGCAGGTGAGTTAATTTCAGTTGGCGTATTCTACAAATCATTCACCAATCCAATTGAACAATACTTCAAGCCTGGCGCAGGTTCGGGAGGCACAAGAAACTTCGTCTTCAAAAACGCACCCACTGCTTATAGCACAGGTTTAGAATTGGAAATACGAAAATCATTAGAACCCATTTTTAAAGCTGGATTCTTCAGTATGCTTTCTGTGGGAATGAATGCCTCCTATATCTATTCCCGCGTACAACTTGGCGACGAAGCGGTAGGACAAAAGAAATCCAGAATCATGATGGGTCAATCTCCCTATGTAGTGAACACGGGGATTTATTATACTAATTCTGTACACAAACTACAATGCAATCTTCAATACAATATCATTGGAGAAAGATTATTTGTTGTAGGAACAGAAGGCACACCCGATGTGTATGAACTTCCAAGAAACGTTATTGATTTCTCTGTTACAAAAAACATCGGAAAAAATTTCGAAATAAAAGCTGGAGTCCAAGATTTGCTTAATCAATCCGTAGTATTGAGACAAGATTCCAATGAAGACGGAAAAATAAGTTCAAAAGACGAATTAATTTATAGCTACAAACGTGGCACATACTATACATTAGGATTTGTTGTAAAATATTAGTTGATGATTTATTGATCGCGGAGTTTACTCGAAGAGTAGGCTCCGCTTTTTTTATTAATAATTACTTTAAATTGAGATAACAGTAATAACATATAAGCACGGTAATATTGCACTGGAACTAATATAAAATAAAATGAAAAATTTAAGTACAATTAAATCGAAACTGTTATTATTATCAGTAATGACTTTAACCCTTTTAAGCGCTTGCAAAAAGGATGAAAATAATGACGACACTACACCAGGTAATGTTGTAAACTTTACCACTACTGTTTTATCGGATGGTACTGTACAAGTAGAAGGAAGCACCAATCAAAACTACACATTTGTAAATACTAAAAAATACCTTCTTAAAGGATTTGTTTATGTAGATGAAGGTGGAGTATTAAATGTTGAACCAGGAACTATTGTTAAAGGTGATAAAACAACAAAAGGAACTTTAATAATTAAGCGTGGTGGTAAAATACAAGCAACAGGAACATCTGCAGATCCTATTATTTTCACATCAGCAGAAGCTGTTGGATCTAGAAATCCTGGAGATTGGGGCGGTATTATCATTTGTGGAAAAGCACCTATCAATTTACCTGGTGGCGAAGGACAAATTGAAGGCGGACCTGATGCTTTATATGGTGGAACTAATGCTTCTGACAATTCTGGATCATTACAGTATGTACGTATTGAATATGCTGGAATTCCCTTTCAACCAAATCAAGAAATCAACGGATTAACACTCGGTGGTGTTGGTAGTGGAACTATAGTAGATTACATTCAAGTTTCCTTTTGTGGAGATGATTCTTATGAAATGTTTGGTGGAAATGTAAATTTAAATCACCTCATCGCATATAAATCTACCGACGACGATTTTGATACAGACAATGGATTTACTGGTAAAATTCAATTTGGTGTAATTTTAAGAGATGCAAATATTGCGGATGTATCTGGATCAAATGGTTTTGAATCTGACAATGATGCTGCAGGATCTACTGTAACACCAATCACCAAAGCTATTTTTTCTAATATCAGTGTATTTGGTCCAAAACAAGACACCAGCTTAGTTGTAAATTCCAATTTCAAAAGAGGAGCACATCTTCGTAGAAACACACAAACTTGCATTTACAACTCTTTAATTTCAGGATATCCTGTTGGTTTATTAATTGATGGAACGAATTGCGAAAACAATGCTTCCGCATCTGACTTGCAATTTAAAAACAACGTCATTGCATCTTGCAATACTCCATTAGCAGTAGCAAGTGGTTCTACTTTCAACATTAGCACCTGGTTTAATGATATTACTTTTGGAAACAGTATTCAATACACCAATGCAAATTTAACTTCTGATCCTTACGCAACAAATCCAGATTTCTTACCAGTTGCTGGGTCTCTTTTACTTAGCGGTGCAGACTTCACAGGATTAAACTTATCAGGATTTCAACAAGTAACATTCAGAGGAGCATTTGGAACCAACAACTGGACACAAGATTGGTCTAACTGGGATCCCCAAAATACAGCCTATTAAACTTTTTTTAGCTTTTCCTTCCTTAAAAAGCCTTCAATTCTAAATTGAGGGCTTTTTTGTTAACATAAACTTAACATTGGAGAAATAACTCCTTAACAATTTCTTAATCCCTTTGCAAAAGTTTTAAGAAATCAATGATTTAAAGAGTCAATTTAAAGGAATTACAGCTTATTCATTGAGAAAAACCAGGGAAGAACTAAAAAAAGTATAAAAATCTAATTAACTCTAAACCAAATGAAAAACTCATTGTAATAACGATCTGCAGTCTAGTATTTACTGCTTGTGGAAGTAAAAAAACGGAAAATACAGAATCAGCACCTGCTGAAACCCAAAAAACTTCCATTACTATTAAAGGAAGTGATACTGTATTACCACTTTCACAAAAAGAAGCTGAAGTTTATATGAATGAACATCCAGATGCTTCCATCACCATTGTTGGTGGAGGATCAGGTGTTGGAATTACTGCATTATTAGATGGTTCAACAGATATCGCCATGTCTTCTAGAGCACTAAAGACAGATGAAAAGATGAATTTTGAAACAAAAGGAATGAAAATTTCTGAAGTAATCATTGCCAATGATGCACTTGCAGTTATTGTGAATCCCAAAAACAAGGTAGGTAAGTTAACGCATGAACAAATTAGCGATATCTACACAGGAAAAATCAAAAACTGGAAAGAAGTAGGTGGAGCAGATACTAAAATTATAGCCTATTCAAGAGAAACTTCTTCTGGTACTTATGAGTTTTTCAAAGAACATGTAATGGACAAGAAAAATTACGATGCTACTGTATTAAATATGCCAGCAACGGGTGCAATAGTTCAATCAGTGAGTCAAACAGAAGGCGCAATTGGCTATATTGGATTGGCTTATGAAACAAAAGAAGTAAAACAATTAGAAGTTAGTTATGATCAAGGAAAAACTTTTGTAGCTCCTTCCGTTGAAAGCGCTCAAGATGGCACCTACCCAATAGCTCGTCCCTTATACTACTATTTCGACGAATCTAAATCATCTTTAGTTAAACCTTTTGTTAATTATATATTATCAGAAACTGGACAAAAAAATGTTCTAGATGTTGGATATGTTCCATTGACAAAGTGATTACTATCTTTGCCGTGAAGTGAAAAAATTAATCAATAACCTTATTCAAGGATTATTCTTGATCAGCAGCACTGTAACTACACTTACAGTGCTGTTGATCGTTTTCTTCCTTTTACGTGAAGGGATATCTTTGTTCAATGAAAGTCCATTAGAAGGTGAAAATATTCTTGCTGTTCATTCAAAGAACAAAGTAAAAACGGTTTCTGCCGAACAAATAAAAAATATTTTTGATCGCAAAATAACACATTGGTCAGAGATTGGTGGAAGCAATGATAGCATCATCCTTTTCACTTCTCAAGATTTCGATACTTACTTCGATGCCGATGAACTAGGTTCAAAATTTGAACATCTTCCTAGAAAAATTGATTCTCTTATTAACAGTACACCAGGCATCATTGCTGTTTTTTCAAAAAAATATATTCCTCCTCATTTCAGAGGAAAACTAGTTGAAGTTCCGGATGTAAGTTTATCCTCTTTCATGAGTGGAAGAGAATGGTTTCCTACTGCACATCCTGCTGTTCAGCTGGGAGTTTTACCACTCGTTTTGGGAACCCTATGGGTAAGTTTAATTGCCATTCTCATTGCATTACCTATCGGATTAGCTACTTCTATTTATATGGCGGAAGTCGCAAGTATTCGTATGCGTAATTTATTAAAGCCAGTGATCGAACTTTTAGCAGGTATTCCCTCCGTAGTATATGGATTCTTTGGATTGATCATTATTGTTCCAATGATTCAAGATATTTTTAATTTACCTGTTGGTGAAACTGCTTTAGCCGGAAGTATTGTTTTAGCAATAATGGCTTTACCAACAATCATTACTGTTTCTGAAGATGCTTTGAGAAATACACCTAGAGCAATGAAAGAAGCTAGCTTAGCCTTAGGAGCAAATCGATGGCAGACGATTCGACGTGTAGTAATCCCCTACTCTATATCTGGTATTTCCGCTGCTGCTATTTTAGGAATTGGAAGAGCTATTGGTGAAACGATGGCAGTACTCATGGTTACAGGAAATGCGGCAATCATACCTCATACAATATTACAACCTGTAAGAACTATCCCTGCAACTATTGCGGCAGAACTAGGGGAAGCTCCAAATGGAGGTATACACTACAAAGCACTTTTTGCACTTGGATGTATTCTTTTTGTTTTGACATTAATTATAAACCTTTGGGTAGAATACATCTCAAGAAGCAGAAAAAACAGATAATAAAAATGGAATATTACAAAAGAAAAATAATTGCAGAAGGCATAGCGTTTTGGATATTCCGATCGCTAAGCTTTATCGTGATTGGAATTCTTTTTCCATTTTAGGTTTTATTATGTATAAAGGCATTGGTGTTATTAGCTGGGAATTTATTTCTGAAATGCCTAAAGATGGAATGACAAAGGGTGGTATTTATCCTGCCATTATCGGAACTTTTTGTTTGATTGGAGGAAGTATACTTTTCGCATTTCCAATAGGTGTTATGTCCGCGATCTATATTAACGAATATACTAAGCATGGTTATTTCCGAAGTTTCATTCAGCTAATGACCTCTAACCTCGCAGGTATTCCATCAATCGTATTTGGGCTATTTGGAATGTCATTATTTGTCAATCAACTTGGTTTTGGAGATTCTATTTTAGCAGGATCGTTAACCTTAGGTCTGCTGGTATTACCCATTGTTATTCGAACAACAGAAGAAGCGCTCAAAGCCGTAGATGATAATTTTCGTCAAGCGAGCCTAGCTTTAGGAGCAACGAAATTGCAAACCATCCAAAGAGTAACCTTACCCATTGCACTTCCTAACATACTTACTGGTTTAATTTTAAGTATAGGAAGAGTTTCTGGAGAAACAGCCCCCATTTTATTTACAGTGGCCGCCTATTTTCTACCTAAATTACCCTCTTCTATTTTTGATCAAGTGATGGCATTGCCATATCATCTCTACGTTATCTCTACCAGCGGAACCAATATCAATGATTCAAGAGCCATGGCATATGGAACTGCATTGGTTTTAATATTGATTGTATTAATACTTAACCTTACGGCAAGTGCTGTTAGAAGATACTTGAGCAAAAAGAATAATATTAACTAATCATGACTGAGATTTACCCTCATAAAATAGAAAGCAAAGACGTAAATTTATATTACGGAAATTTTCATGCATTGAAAGGAATCAGCCTGAGTGTTGAAAAAAATACAGTGTGTGCGTTGATTGGTCCTTCTGGCTGTGGAAAATCCACCTTTCTTCGCTTGTTCAATCGCATGAATGACTTAATTGACGACATTAAAATCGAAGGTGAATGTCTTATCGATGGAAAAAATATTTATAGTAAAGAAGTAAAAATTGATGAGTTGCGTAAACGCGTTGGGATGGTTTTCCAAAAGCCAAATCCATTTCCAAAAAGTATTTTTGAGAATGTAGCTTATGGATTAAGAGTAAACGGAATATCACATAAAACACTAATCGAGGAAAGAGTTGAAAGATCATTGAAGCAAGCAGCACTGTGGGACGAAGTAAAAGACAAATTAAAAAAGTCGGCGATGCAACTATCAGGTGGGCAACAACAGCGTCTCTGCATTGCGCGAGCTTTGGCTATAGAACCTTCTGTGGTGTTGATGGATGAGCCAGCTTCAGCATTAGATCCCATCTCTACTTCAAAAATTGAAGAGTTGATTTATGAATTAAAATCGCAATACACCATTATTATTGTCACCCACAATATGCAACAAGCAGGCCGTGTTAGTGACTCCACAGCCTTCTTCTATATGGGAGAGCTGATTGAATACGATTTAACGAAGAAACTGTTTACCAACCCAAGTGATACACGTACGCAAGATTATATCACAGGTCGATTTGGTTGATTATTTATTTCACTATTAAAATTACTAGAAGATGTCACATTTAGATATTGAAATCAAAAACTTGCAAGCTGAAATGATTGATATGTTTTCTCTTGTAAAGTCACAACTAGAGAAATCGAAACAAGCATTAATCTCTCTTGACAAAGATCTTGCACGCGAAGTGCTTGTATTAGAAAAGAGAGTGAATAGCTTTGAGCTTAAAATTGACCGCGAATGTGAAAATATTATTGCATTGCTAAGTCCATTAGCTATCGACTTGCGTTTTGTATTAGCCTGTTTAAAGATCAATTCTAACCTCGAAAGAATAGGTGATATTGCCGAGGGCATTTGCCAGTTTGTACTCAATATTAAGTTAGCTCCGAAACAAGAACTAATAGACAACACGCGCATCATGATGATGTTTGATACGAGTGTTTCTATTCTTGACGATGTTAAAATAGCTTTTGAAACTGAAGACACAAAATTAGCTCGAAGTGTTTTCAAGAAAGATGAATTGTTAGATGAAATTAATTTGTCGGCTACTGAATCTGTAGCGGAATTCATTCGAGGTAATCCCGATCGTATCAACCAAAGTCTCTATTTGTTGAGTACTATTCGAAAATTAGAAAGAGTGGGAGATCAATGTAAAAATATTTCCGAAGAAATTATTTTCTATATCGAAGCCAAAGTTCTTAAGCATAAATCACCTGAGCAAAAACAAGCAGAGTAATTTAGTTTACTTAAATGATTGAGCAACTACTTTCTGAAACTCGTTGTGAACGGTTGAGTTGCTAGCAATGATTTCTTTGCCAAAAAGAAAATCATTCTCATTGTTAAAATCACTTACATGTCCGCCTGCTTCTTTCACAATGATGGAGCCTGCTGCGATGTCCCAGGGATTTAAGCCATATTCATAAAACACTTCAAATCGACCACAAGCCACATAAGCTAAGTCAACAGCGGCTGAACCTAATCGACGTAGACCTTGCGAATTTTTCATACAGAAATCAAACACCTCCATGTACTCCTTCATTTGTTTGAAATCATGATATGGAAACCCTGTCGCAACTAACGATTTGCCTAAACTAGGAATCGTAGAAACTTGAATCTTTGTTCCATTTAAATAAGCACCTCCACCTTTTCTCGCGTAAAAACATTCATCCAAATTCACTTCGTGTACGATACCCAGAATCAATTCTTGCTTATAAGTTAATCCAACACTCACGCAATAGCATGGAATTCCATGAACAAAATTAGTAGTGCCATCTAGTGGATCAATGATCCAAACATAATCACGATTTTTTAATGTAAGCGTATTCTCTTCAGTAATGAAACCAGCATCTGGAATTATTTTCTGCAATCCATTCACGAGAATTTCTTCACTTGTTTTGTCCACATAAGAAACCAAATCATTAAATCCTTTGTATTCTACCACCTCGTTACTAAAAACCCTTTGTTCACTTTTCAAAAACTGAACAGCAACATCAACCACAACACGGGCATCTTCCAAAAGTTTATCCAATTGCTCTGCGTTCATTTTTAATGAGGTGATTTTTAAAGTAAATGAGTCCAACAACACCAAGAGTTATCAATACAAGTGCTATCACTTCAGCTTGCGTTAGGATAAACCCAGCAATTTCAAATTTATTATTCACTCTTATTTGCTCAATAGCAAATCGCTCCATCCCATTTAGTAGCAAGTAAGCAGAAAACAACTGGCCAGGATTCACAAAATAGGTTCGTAACCTCCACAAAACAACAAATAAAAGGATACAGGCAATAGCTTCATAAAGCGGTGTTGGAAAAACGGGATCTGGTAACACCATACAATGTCGGCCTTCGCAACCTGGAATGGGAATACCATCGCCAATTACATTATGTGGATAATTGTATGACCACATCCAGTTTGGCATCCAAGATAAGAAATCGGGTTTTGCCGCGAGGTTAACAATTCCCCAATCACCATCCCCAGCAATATGACAACCGATACGACCTACACCATATGCAAGCATGAGTCCAGGTGCACAAATATCAGCAATCACCATAGGATGAATTCCATGTTTATAACTGTAACGCATTACCGCAATGGTAGCCACAATTAATCCACCATACATCGTGAGTCCGCTAAAAGATAAAAGTGTTCCAATGGGATCAACTTCAAACTCATGCAAATTCTCAAGATTATGGAAGATTTTAGCTCCTATAATTCCACTGATGGCAGCAATGATGGTGATATTTGAAACCAATTCATAAGGATGAACTTCTACCACTTCAGTAATGGGTTCAGGCAATTTCAACTTTTCAAATTCACGATATTGCATGTAAGCCATGACGCCACCAATGAGCAATCCGCCTAAAAAATTTCCCTCTGTAGAAAGCAACACTCCTTGTGTATCTTGCACGAATAAATCATAATTAAAAAATGCATAACTTAATTTATATCCTAAAACAAAACCAATCAAAAAAGATGAAACTAACTCTCCTTTTGACGCAGGCTTTCCCTTAACCACTTTTTTTGTAAAAGAATAAATTAAACCTTCTTTTTCCTTTCTTTTCATTTCCAATTGGAGCGTATACGCTGCAACGAGAAAAGCAATGGCCATCATAAACCCAAAACTTTGAATGGGGAGTGGAATATTAATTCCAAAGAGATCCTGAATCAGGTCAGAGATGGTAGGATACATAGTTACTTAAATTCGATTTGATTTACACTAAAACGGGGATTGCATTCGCAAGTCCGGACGAAGAGAACTCTCCTAACTCACAATCGATCACTTTATTTACACAGTTTTCATCATAAGGATATTCCACTCGAATATAATTAGAAGTATATCCATGCATCATCCCATTATTATTTTCATGTTCAAACAAAACAGGATAATGATTTCCAATTTGTTGAACGGTAAAATCATGAAGCTTCTTTGCAGACAAGCTTCTTAGTTTTTTATTTCTTTCTTTTCGCACATTCATCGGCACCACTTGATCCATCGATTTTGCAAGTGTATTATTTCTTTCAGAATATGTGAATACATGAAAATAACTTACTGGCAAATCCATCAAAAAATTAAATGTATCCATAAAGTGATCATCGGTCTCTCCAGGAAAAACCAACAATCACATCTACACCAATAGAAGCATGGGGCATTAATTTCTTAATAAGATTAACTTTATCCGCATATAAACTACGCTTGTAACGTCTACGCATCCATCCTAAATTTCATCAGAACCACTTTGCAAGGGGATATGAAAATGCGGCATCCATTTTTCGGAAGCAGCTACTAATTCAATCACTTCTTTTGAAAGTAAATTCGGCTCAATGGAAGAAATTCTTATTCTCTTCAATCCTTCTATTTGATCGAGGGCAACAGCCAAATCAAAGAAATGGTATTCATGATTTTCATTTCCGTTTGTAATACCAAAGTCCCCGAGATTCACGCCAGTCAACACAATTTCCTGAATTCCTGCAGCGACTAAATCTTTAGCTTGCTTAACTACATTCTCAATGGTATTACTCCTGGATTTTCCTCGTGCTAGAGGAATGGTGCAAAACGAACAATTGTAATCACAACCGTCCTGCACTTTTAAAAATGCTCGAGTTCTTTCTTCACTATCGGACCAAGCACTAATAAATATATTAGCATCTGCTACTTCACAAGCCATCACTTGGGCTTGCTCTTGCTTCTCCAGTCCAGAAAGAAAATTTAATACATTGAATTTTTCCGTTGCTCCTAAAACTAAGTCAACACCGGGAATAGCAGCAATTTCTTGTGGTTTAAGCTGAGCATAACAGCCAACAATAATCACTTTTGCTTCTTGATTTGCAGCCATAGCTCGATTCACGATCGTTCTGCATTCTCGATCGGCATTTTCGGTCACCGAGCAAGTATTTACAATGTAAACGTCTGCTGGCTGAGGAAACTCCACATTACTCCACCCAGCAGCTCTAAACTGACGGGAAATGGTTGAAGTCTCCGAAAAATTTAACTTACACCCCAAGGTATGAAAGGCCACCTTTTCATTGAGTCTAACCTTCAAGTATTCAGGTACAATGAAGCTTCTGGCATTACCTCGCTTGATCCTGCATATACTAGCAATCAAGCAAATATTTGGGCCTGCAACCATCTTTTCAATGGATTGCTTCAATTAAATGAAAAACTCATCCCACAACCCTGTATTGCAACTCAATGGAATATTAGTGATGATGGAAAGTTGTATACTTTTTATTTAAGAAATGATGTTCCTTTCCATAAGGATCCTTCTCTTCCAAAAGTTAGAATGGTTACGGCTCATGATTTTGTTTTCAGTTTTAATAGAATTTGTTCTGAAAAATTAGCTTCCCCTGGAAGTTGGGTTTTTCAGTCGGTACTTAAAGATGAAAGTGGACAGACCATCGGATTTAAAGCTGAAAATGATTCTGTTTTTACCATCCAATTACATCAAACATTTCCTCCACTACTTGGTCTGCTCGCTTCATCTTACTGTGCTGTTGTACCAAAAGAATCCGTCGAGTATTATGGGAAAGATTTCCGTAAACACCCTGTGGGTACTGGACCTTTTATTTTTCATGAATGGATAGATCGAACTGCGTTAATCCTTCATAAAAATCCTAATTACTTCGAAAAAAACACAGAGGGTACATCTTTACCCTATTTAGATGCAATTGTTGTAAGTTTTATTAGCGATAAACAAACTGCCTTTTTAGAATTTGTAAAGGGAAAGTTAGATTTCATATCGGGTCTTGATGCAAGTTACAAAGACGATTTATTAACGAATGAAGGTAAGCTCAGGCCGAAGTACAAGGGGAAATTCAAGATTGAAACATCACCCTACCTAAATACAGAATACTTGGGAATTTTGATGGATGAGCAACAACCCTTGATGAAATCAAATCCACTGAATGATATCCGAATACGGAAAGCGATCAATTACGGATTCGACAGAGCTAAAATGATCAAATATTTAAGAAACGGAATGGCAACTCCAGGTACCGGTGGAATTGTTCCCATTGGTGTTCCGGGGATTTGACAGTGTTTGTGTTGCTGAGGGGTATGATTACCAACCGCAATTAGCAACAAAATTATTAGCAGAGGCTGGATATCCTGGAGGAAAAGGATTACCTGAGAGTGCTATGAGCACTACACATGCTTACCAAGATTTATGTGAATACATGCATGGACAATTGGCTGATATTGGAATTAAGATAAAGTTAGATATCAATCAAGCAGCGCAGCATAGACAGATGGTTGCCAAACAACAACTTGCTTTTTTCAGAGGATCATGGATAGCAGATTATGCAGATGCAGAAAATTATTTGTCATTGTTTCGTTCAACTAATAAAGCACCTTTAGGTCCCAACTATACCCATTTTGATTCTAAAATATTTGATGGGCTATACAATGAATCGATGCAAACAACAAATGATTCTATTCGTTTTGATTTATTCAAGAAGATGGATACCGAAATGATGAAACAATCACCCGTTATTATTCTATACTATGATAAAGTAATTCGACTAACTAGAAATAATATATTAGGACTGGGAATAAATCCAATGAATTTATTGCAACTTAAGTTGGTTAGAAAAGAAAATTAATCTTTCCAATCAGCAATAAAGAGATTAGTTTCATGTGTACCATTATTATTTCTATTGGAAGAAAAAATAAGTTGTTTCCCATCAGGAGAAAACATGGGAAGGCATCAAACATAGAATCAAAAGTTATCTGTTGAAGATTTTACCATCAATATCTATCATCCACAAATTAAATGGCAATCCTCTTTTGAAGGATGATTAGAAGAGAAAATAATTTTTTCACCAGAGGAATGAAAGAAAGGTGCCCAGCTTGCATTGGGAGATCTGTAATTTTTCTCAGCTCGCATCCATCAACATTACAAACGTACAATTCCATATGCGTTGGTTGTACCAAGTTTTCAGCGAGTAAATTTTTATAATTCTTTATTTCCTCTTCTGTTTTTGGACGTGAGGAGCGAAAAATTAATTTTTTGCTATCTGGAGAAAAGAAGGCACCTCCATCATATCCCAATTCGCTAGTAATTTGCTTTACATTGCTACCATCTATATTCATGGTATATAATTCCAAATCTCCACTACGAATACTGGTAAACACAATTGACTTTCCATCTGGAGAAACAGTAGCTTCTGCATCATACCCTGGACCTTCTACTATTTTACTAATAATCTTCCCGTTCAGGTCGCTCACATAAATATCAAAGTCAGGATAAATTGCCCAAACATATTTTCCGTCTTCTCTCTTTTCAGGTACTGGTGGACAAGCATCATTCCCTTCGTGGGTTGAGGCGTAAAGGATTTGTTTATTATCGGGCATAAAATAAGAGCAAGTAGTACGACCACGCCCTGTTGAAATTAACTGTGGGGCGCCTTCCTTCATATTTCCTGCTGATAGATCGAAATAATAAATTTGGTCGCATTTAGTACCCCAATTACTGTTATTAGCTTGAAAAGTGATTGCACTTCCATCAAAACTGAAATAAGCTTCTGCATTATCACCACCAAATGTTAATTGTCGAACATTGGAAAGATGTTTTTCCTCTCCCTTATATAGAAGTGTTTCAACATTAAATTCTGGTCCTTTAGCTGGAACTTGAGCATTCACATAAGCATTAAAAAACAATATGTTAGCTATAATAAAGAATAGATTCTTAACTTTTTCATGAAGCGAAAATAATTATTCCAAAGATGCGAATTCGTCATGTTCGTGTAAAATACACAGAAATTGATAATTGTCAGGCACTATTCTTGCGAGAAGCAACAATAATCACTATATTTGAATAATAATAAAAGTCAGAACAATATCTAAAATAAATTTTCGTTTAAATCGATAACCCTTCATTCACAAAAAAAACAATTAGCCTATAGGTCGAAATCTTTACACTTAATCAATTGTAATTCTAACAATTTAATCACCTTGAAAAAGGGAGGAACTATGTGTAAAGACCCAAGAAACGACAAGAACTCGTATCTGAATTTCTTAGAGGAAACGAAGATACATTACAAGAACTAATTGTACGACACGAGCGTAAGATCTTCACCAGCATCTATTTATTGGTAAAAGATCGTGATTTGGCCAATGATATTTTTCAAGAGACCTTTATTAAGGTTATAAAAACCCTCCGATCTGGAAATTATAACGAAGAAGGAAAATTTCTTTCTTGGGTATTACGTATTGGTCACAATTTAGTGATTGATCACTTCAGAAGTTTAAAGAGGATGCCTATGGTTTATGATACCGACGAGTATTCTGTGTTTGATACTATTCCTTTGGAAGACACTAATATTGAAGATAAAATGATTGCTGATCAGATTCAAACAACCGTTAGGGCATTAATTGAACAGCTTCCATATGACCAACGAGAAGTTGTCATCATGCGTCATTTTGCCAACATGAGTTTTAAAGAAATTGCGGATTCTACTGGGGTAAGTATCAATACTTCACTAGGCAGAATGCGGTATGCACTCATCAATCTTCGAAAATTAATACAAGAAAAGCAACTTGTGTTAAGTATGTAAACAATACAGAGAATAAATTTACGTTAAAGGCTTGTTAAATCTTAACAAAGCCTATGAACGAAACTATTACTCTAAATAATTTAGTTCTTTACCTGTACAATGAAACCGAATTAACCGAATCAGTAATGGTTCAAAAAGCCATTGATCAGAATGAAGAGATTGCCGAAGAATTTTACTCGATGGCAGCAGCTAGGGATCTTATCGATCACAGTTTAATACATGCGTCGAGATCAAGTATTAATTCTATTCTCAGCTATGCAATGCTGACGGCTCCCCTTCATAAAAAGGCAATCGCCTAAAAAAGGTAAAGACCATTAAAGCCGCTTGTAATATATTTACAGGCGGCTTTATCTATTATGACTAAAAAGGAACGGTATCAATATTTCATCGAATATTTTCTAAAACATCGTCCGGATGCTGAAACGGAATTAATTTACAACACTCCCTATGAGCTTTTAGTTGCTGTAATTTTATCTGCACAATGCACCGACAAACGAGTAAATTTAGTCACTCCTGATTTATTTAAAGAATTCCCAACCGTTGAACATTTAGCTTATGCTACTAGCGATGAAATTTTCCCTTTCATTAAGAGCATTAGTTATCCGAATAACAAAGCGAAACATTTAGCTGGGATGGCAAAAATGTTAGTGAACAAATTCAACGGCAAAGTACCATCCACCCTTGAAGAATTAACTCAATTGCCAGGTGTAGGAAGGAAAACTGCGAATGTTATTGCATCTGTTGTTTACAATCAACCTACCATGGCTGTCGACACGCATGTTTTTAGAGTTGCAGCTCGAATAGGTCTTACTTCAAATGCTAAGACACCATTATCTTCTGAGAAACAATTAATCAAAAATCTACCAAAAGAAGTGGTTCCACTCGCCCATCACTGGCTTATTTTACATGGTAGGTATATTTGCGTTGCTCTTAAGCCGAAATGCAAAGAATGCGGGATTTCAAGAATTTGCAAATTTTATAAAAAGCTTAAAATTAAATAGTTAAGAAAATTATCAAATCAAGTTAAGTTATTTTAAAAACCAAAACTCCCTAAATTTAGGGAGTTTTTTTTTGCCAAAATAAAAAAGGTGTTCACCAATTATTATTAACAATTCACAACAATTTTTCAACAATTCGAAGAATTAAGTTGGTAATTGCGAGCTAAATATAATTCCCATGAAATCTAATTTTACTCTAAGACTAATGAGAAATCGAATGGTTAGCGAACTACCTTTCGGATTTTCAATCAAGTATTTATTAGTAATACTTGCACTTCAACTTCTACAATTTAATGCTTTCGCTCAAACGACGCAGACGTATTCGAGTACGTCGTCGTGGACAGCTCCAGCAGGCGTAACTTCAGTCACGATTGAGTGCTGGGGAGGCGGAGGTCGCGGAGGATCAACCTCATTTAACTCAGCTGAAACCGGTGGTGGTGGTGGTGGTGCTTATGCAAAGAAAAATTCATTTACCGTAATTGCTGGCACAACATACACTGTTACAGTTGGAGTTGGTAGTACTGGAACAGGTGCAGGAGGAGATTCCTGGTTTAATACCAATACAACTGTATTAGCAAAGGGGGGAAATTCAGTTGCAAACAATAATACCTCTGGTGTTAGCGGAGGATCTGCTTCATCATCAATTGGCGATATAAAATTCTCGGGTGGTAATGGAGCCAATAGTAGTAACAATAACTACGGCGGAGGTGGAGGATCATCAGCTGGTACTGCCCTTGCTGGAGCTAATGGATCCACATCAAATGGAGGAACGGCACCTGCAGGTGGGGGTGACGGAGGAAATGGAAGAACTGGTTCAAACGGTAATGGTTTGCCAGGTTCAGTACCTGGAGGAGGTGGAGGTGGAGTTAGAACAGGGACTTTTGGCTCCCAGACAGGAGGCGCTGGTGCAAACGGCAAAGTAAATGTCACCTGGACTTGTGCAACTTTTGGTTTAAGTAGTACAACAGTTGGATCAGATATTTGCTCTGGCCTTACTGCATCTATCAATTTGTGACCTGCTTCAGAATTGCCTGCTGAACTTATGATGTCACTTATGATCTTTCAGGAGCCAATGCAGCTGTTGGTGTTACCTCATCTTTTACAGTAAGTACTCCAGGAACTGGATCATTTAACACTTCAATTCTAAATAATAGTGATCCACAAATAACAATAACTAATTTATCATCTGGCAGCGGAGTCGCAATTTGTACCAATGCAATTTCTGCAAATAATACCGCTACATTTAATGTAATTAATATAAATGCTGGTACTATAACAGGTGCACAGTCATTATGTGTTGGTAGCGATCCCGCTCCAATTTCCAATCTAGTATTGGGCAGTGGTGATGGAACTATTTCTTATAAATGGGAACAAAGTACAACAAGTGCATCTACCGGATTTTCACTTATTGGTGGAGCAATACTAGATAGTTATGATCCACCTGCTGGAATATCTTCAACAACATGGTATCGCAGAATAACTGAATCAGTTAGTACAATTACATGCACAGCAACACAGCTGCGGTGCAAGTTACTGCTAACACAGCCAATCTTCCATCAGTATTAGCAACGGCTTCTACCAATCCAGTTTGTATTGGTTCGAATTTTAATTTAAGTGCAACAAGCTAATCCTCCGTTTTCATCAACCATTAATCCAAATATTGCAATTCCAGATAATAATATTACTGGTGTTTCATCTTTAATTAATGTAAGTGGATTACCCACTTCATTGTCAGGTTGGAAAGTTGAAGTAACAGTGAGTGCTACTCAAACTTATAATGGAGATCTTGAATTTTACTTAGTTCGACCGGGTGGCACCATTACAAATACCACTTCTGGCACAAATAGATTAACAACTTCATCCGGTCAATCGATAGCTTTGTCAACTGATAATGGTGGTAGTGGCGACAATTACAATAACGTACTTTTTAAAGACGATGCTGCAACAAATATTACTACTCAAAGCGGCAACGTTACCATTGCTGGGTCTTACATTCCAGAGCAATTACTTTCAACACTTAGTGGAAACCCAAATGGAGATTGGACATTACGAGTTTTAGATGATGCTTCTAATGATATAGGAATACTTACTACTTGGACACTTACTATAACTTATCAAAACGGACTAAGTTATTCATGGACATCTACTCCATCTGGCTTTACTTCTTCGGTTCAAAATCCAGGCAGTACCTCCATTACTCAATCAACAACTTTCTCTGTAGTATTAACGGATATCGGAAGTGGATGTACAACATCATCCAATGTATTAGTAAATATTGTTGACAATCCCGCACCTAAAATAATTCCTGGTGATACTATTTTATGCAATGGAACTAACATGTATTTGCATGTGGTGGATACTGGTGCTTATAGCGGAGGTTATCCCGCAAATACTTTGATCGAATGGGTTAACATAATTACGAATACTTATCCGAATGATAGCATCGATGTTATTGGAAATGGATCTTCATTCCAAGCTATCGTTACATTACCTTCGGGCTGCTCTGGAACATCTCCTATACGAACAGTTTTATCAAAAGCAATTGTTCCTAACGAATCTATTTATCACGCAAATTGTAATTTGACGAACGGAAAAATAGTAGCGAACATGGTTTTGGGCTCTGCTCCTTTCCGTTACATCTGGAAAGATAACGGGGTAATAATTCGAGATACAGTATCAAATGAATTACTAGACTCCATCTACAATTTAGCTGCAGGAACGTATACATTAGAATTAATAGATAATTATCTTCTTGCAAACCCTAATGAACCAAGTTGTACAGGCGGACCTTATTCTTATACAATAAATAATATTCCCCCTCCTGCAGTTTCAATTGCAAGTACTAACATTACTTGCTATGGTTTAACAGATGGAATATTAGTAGCAAATCCAACGCTTGGTACACCTCCATTTTCTTATAGCTGGAGTAATTCAGCCAATACGGCGAGTATCATTTCATTAGTTGCCGGCACTTATACAGTTACTGTTACTGATGCAAATGGATGTACAACATCAGGTCAAGCAACCATTGTTGAACCCGATTCACTTTCTGTTGACTTAGCCTATACTGAGCCATTGTGTACAGGTAATAGCAATGGTATCATTGCTTCTGTTGTACAAGGTGGAACTGGCACTATCTTATATGAATGGTTTGATGCTGGTTTCCTTCCAATTGGAACAAACAATGATTCCCTAACTGGAGTTGCTGCTGGAACCTATTATTTACTTGTATCGGATATTAACTCTTGTTCAGCGAATCAATCTATTGTGGTTGATGATCCTCCGCTATTAACCTCAACTTGCAGTGCGATTGACGCAACTTGTTTCGGTTATAGTGACGGAAGTGCTTCTGTACTTGCAACAGGAGGAAGAGGTACTTACTCTTATTTATGGAGCAATAATACAAACTCAACATCAAATACAAATATACCAAGTGGTACTTACACCGTAACAGTTACTGATGGCAACGGTTGTACTTCTGTTTGCGTAACTACCGTGAACGAGCCTCAAATTGTTTCCGCAACTATTACTGGAAGTGATGTGAATTGCGCAAATGATGTAACCACTATTTCTGTTGTAGGTACTGGCGGAACTGCTCCTTACACTGGAGAAGGTTCATTTGTTGTTGGTGTAGGAACTCATAATTATCCAATAGTAGATAATATTGGATGTACAGGATCGGCATCAATTACGATAAATCATTTAGATAATATTGCTCCAAGCATTTTGGATTGCCCTGCAAACATTACACAATGTGATGCAACTGTAAACTGGACCTCGCCAACTGCAAGTGATAATTGCACACTGGTGAGCTTCACTTCAAATTTCAATTCTGGCTCTACATTTAGTGTTGGAACAACTCAGGTAGTTTATACAGCAACAGATAATGCCGGATTAACTAGCACTTGTTCTTTTGATGTAATTATACTTCCTACACCAATCTGGTATGAAGATTTTGATGCCGATGGATTTGGAAATCCATTAGTTTCTATTACGAATTGCATTCAACCAATAGGTTATATCGCTGACAATAGTGACTGTGACGACACTCAACTTCTTTATGCCGATTTAGACAATGATACTTTCGGGGCAGGTGCTCCAGTTGCTTGTGGTGTTTCTTCAAATAACGATTGTGATGATAATAATAATGCCATCAACCCTACTGCTCCTGAAGTTTGTAATGGTATCGATGATGACTGTAATGGTCTATCTGATGATGGTCTTGTATTCTTAAATTATTATGTGGATGTTGACGGTGACGGATACGGCGCTGGTGTTGCTACTTCTTCTTGTAACCCAATTGCAGGATCAGTATTAGTAGATGGTGATTGTGATGATAACGCGCCATTAGTATATCCAGGTGCAACCGAAATTTGCAACGGTATCGATGATGACTGTGCAAATGGAATTGATGATGGTCTTGTATTCTTAAATTACTATGTGGATGGGGACGGCGACGGATTTGGTGCAGGTGTTGCTACTTCTTCTTGTAACCCAATTGCAGGATCTGTTTTAGTTGACGGTGATTGCGATGATAACGCTCCATTAGTATATCCAGGTGCAACCGAAGTTTGCAACGGTATCGATGATGACTGTGCAAATGGAATTGATGATGGTCTTGTATTCTTAAACTACTATGTGGATGCTGACGGCGACGGATTTGGTGCAGGTGCTGCTACTTCTTCTTGTAACCCAATTGTAGGATCTGTATTAGTTGATGGTGATTGCGATGATAACGCTCCATTAGTTTATCCAGGTGCTTCTGAAGTTTGTGACGGCGTATCGATGATGACTGCTAATGGTCTTTCTGATGATGGTCTTAC
>JADKFA010000032.1 GCA_016717725.1 Bacteroidota bacterium | reverse complement strand
CTTATTCGGTAATCACACTACGTTTTAGATTTGTTGAACTGTAAAGTGATTACTACCCCGGCTGGATTAAAAATAGTTTAGCGTAAGAAATCTGAAACCGATTAATTTAAATCCAAATCCCTAAACTCAATCCACTCAATCCCTTTTTCTCGGGGAATTGTAATTCATAGCGACGCAAAAAATTATATCCTAGACGAACATTAAAATTTTGGGTGAATAAATTTCAAGTTTAAATTAGATGCTTTGAAAATTTATCTAATGTAGAAAGTTTCCTCTTCTGCCTTTCTCCTGTCAGCAGGATCAATCCCCGAAGCATTGGGATCTTTAAAACTCAAATCAAATTTTTGCAATTGCTGAAGAATAAAGGAAATCGAAAAGGAGCTTTGGCAATTTCCGTGAAACGCCTACTTGAATTTCAAAAGGCAATTTCTCTCTTTCTGCCCCTTCGGAAGTCTTAAGTTGCGTTCCTACATTTTCACAACTACTGCCGCCGACCAAAATTTTCATCATTAAACCAATTCAAAGCAACATCAGCCGCACACCATTTGATGAATTTCCCCAAAATTGGATAAAATATATTTTACATCTGCACCAATATATTGAACTATCAAATGCTTTGACCAAGCTACATTAAATGCATATTCTCCGGCTTTGAATGTCACTCTCTTCTGCATTTACATTGGTCTCATCAAACTCACCATCACTGATGTATTGCATATTAAATCCAAAGTTCCTACTTTGAAAATCCTTTGCAAACAAAACATTTCCAAACTTTATTCCTGCAGGATGTCCAACGTAGCTTGTCGAAATCTGCAGATCCATGGCAGTTAAGAAGGCTGGATTTTGAGCGAACAAAGTAATATCATCTGAAGGAGTTGATATTGCATTTCCCCTAACGCTGCGGCTCTAGCTGGAGCGAACAAATTCAAAAATCGAATGTTGAATTCCACCGCTTTGCGCATTCACAGAGATGGCCCCATCAAAAAACAAATTGCCAAAAAAAGTAGTTTTCTATTCATAGCGTTTAGAGAACGTAATTTTCAATTTTCTATTGCTTGATTTAATAAATGAAACTTTTCATAAAGGGAACGCATCCATAAATTCATGCACATCTTCCTTCACTTTTGATAACACTTCATTGTCGATATTCATCAACACTTTGTCGAGGAATCCAACGATTTTTTTTCATATGCTTTTCTTTCATCCCTCTGCTGGTAACGGAAGAAGTACCAACACGAATTCCAGAAGTCACAAACGGACTCTTATCGTCAAAAGGAACCATGTTTTTATTCAACGTAATATCAGCACGCACTAAAGCATTCTCTGCTTCTTTTCCCGAAATATTTTTATTTCTAAGATCAATTAGCATCATGTGATTATCGGTTCCGCCCGAAATGAGTTCATATCCTTTTCATTTAAAGCAGCAGCTAATGCTTTTGCATTTTTGATCTTGAACCACATAATGCAAATAATCATCTGTTAATGCTTCTCCGAATGCAACCGCTTTCGCAGCGATAACATGTTCCAATGGTCCACCTTGTGTACCTGGAAAAACGGCACCATCTAAAATTGCAGACATCATTTTCACTTCGCCTTTCGGAGTTTTTATTCCCATCGGATTTGGAAAATCTGCACCCATTAGAATCAATCCGCCTCTTGGACCTCTTAAGGTCTTATGTGTAGTAGTGGTAATAATATGACAATGCGGAACGGGATCATTCAACAATCCTTTGGCGATGAGGCCAGACGGATGCGAAATATCCGCCAACACCAAGGCTCCTACTTTATCAGCGATCTTACGGATACGCGCATAATCCCAATCGCGAGAATAAGCAGATGCACCGCAAATAATCAATTTTGGTTTTTCTTTCTTGGCCGTTGCTTCCATCTTCTTGTAGTCGATGAGTCCAGTCGCTTTTTCGACACCGTAAAAACTAGGAACATACAACTTCCCACTAAAATTCACTGGAGAACCGTGTGTAAGATGTCCACCATGCGATAAGTCAAAACCCAAAATTTTATCTCCTGGATTCAATACACCTAACATCACTGCAGCGTTGGCTTGAGCACTAGAATGTGGTTGCACATTTGCCCATACAGCACTAAACAATTCCTTTGCGGATCGATTGCGATTTGTTCAATTTGATCAACTACTTCACACCGCCATAATATCTTTTCCGGGTAGACCTTCTGCATATTTGTTCGTTAAACAAGAACCCATTGCTTCCATCACTTGCTTAGAAACAAAATTCTCAGAGGCGATTAACTCAATTCCTTTGCGTTGACGTTTTAACTCCGCTTTAATAAGTTTGAATATTACTTTATCTTTTTCGATCATGTTTTAATACCATGGGATTAATCCATGGTTATGGTTAAGAGGGTTAACTAAAATCAATTTCAGTGCTATCGCCAATATTGAGGCTTTGACTAAGTCCTTTGAGAAACGCATCGCTACCTACAATACTTTGATGAAAGATGGCGGTTTCAAGTTGCGCATAAGCGCCAATGATAGAATCTTTGATGATGGAATGTCGGATGATGGTATGTTCACCAATCGAAACATTAGGACCAATGATAGAATCAGAAATATCACAATGTTCCGCAATACTTACTGGCTGAATGATGTGTATTATGGAAATTAAATTTTCGTTGGTTTGCATCGGATTGTTTCTTCAATAGCACTTCATTGGTCTCTAATAAATTGGCTTTACTTCCGCAATCAAACCAATTCCCCACTTGAAAAGTAGTAATCTTTTCTCCTTGAGTGATCATTCGTTGAATTCCATAGGTCAGATGAAATTCTCCTTGATGGCGAATATTATTTCGAATAATATGATCCAGCGCATCCATCAACTTACCCGCTTCAATGAAACGATAAATTCCAACCAAGCTAAATTAGATTTCGGGATGGTAGGTTTTTCTTCCAAGTCGTGTGATGAATCCTTCTGAATCCACATCAGCCACACCAAACTGCCGTGGATCATCTACTTTTTGCAATCCCAATGCAGAATGCGGCATCTTCACCACTTCCGTCAATCCGAAATCAATAATAGTATCTCCTAAAACAATTAAAATTTCGTCATTGGGCTCCACATGTTCACGAGCTAACCACACGGCATGTCCTGTTCCTTCACGAGGCTCTTGAATGATAAAAGAAGCTTTCAGCTTTGGATACTTTGATTTCACATAATCTTCCACCTTATCACCGAGATAACCGATAATAAAAATAAATTCATTGAATCCACCTGCAATCAGGTAATCCACGATATGCGACAAGATGGGTTTCCCGGCAACGGGAACAAGGGCTTTGGGCTGTGTGTGAGTATGGGGTCGAAGTTTCGAACCAATACCGGCAACAGGAATGATGATTTTCATACCGGTGTAAAAGTAAATCTTTATCGTGGATATATTGGTCAAATAGGCAAGAAGTTATTTCACAACTTAAAATTCAAAAGTAATTTTCAAAGCGATAAAAGTTGTTTTTGATTTCTCTATTTTCGCGTTTAATGAAACGATTGAAACTCTTTCTTTATCTTTCTACTGGTTTTACCATCGTTGCCCTTTTAAACTATTATTCATTTTCCAACTGTGGAGAAAAACATATGGTGAAAAAGGAACAGCTCGATTCCATTCGTTTTATTTTAGTTCCGGGTGCAGGTAAATATTATCCAACTGGAAGTCGGCAGAATTATGCATTTTTAGGCCGAGTTGATTCCAGCGCTTCGTTATGGGTTCAATATCCGCACATGAAATTGATACTCAGTGGCTATGAAGATGATCGTTGGTATCAAGAAGCACATGATTTATTGGATGCATTAGTGATTAAGGAGTTCCGATAGTGTTTGTATTTTAGACCCCAATAGTGCCGATACCTATGAAACATTAATGTTTTATAAAAACCAATTATGGGAAAGAACCTGTTGTTATTATCTCTCAAAACATCCATCTAAATAGAGCGCTTTGGATGGCAGATCAGCTAGGATTGAATGCGTATGGATATGAAGCTGGTGGTTATCCAGATGGAATACCAAGATGGTTTGTGATCAAAGAAATTGGATCGCGGTTGAAGGCACGATTAGAAATTTGGGGATGGATAAACCATCAAAGAATTAAAGATCCGTTATCATGAAAAATAGAATCACTGAACTTTTTAATATTAATTATCCTATCATTCAGGCAGGAATGATTTGGTGTAGTGGATGGCGGTTAGCCACAGCCGTTAGTAATGCTGGCGGACTTGGATTACTAGGTGCTGGATCGATGTATCCAGATGTGCTAAGAGAACATATTCAAAAATGCAAAGTAAATACCTCCCAACCTTTTGGTGTAAATGTACCGTTGCTTTATCCGAATATTGAAGAACATATGGACATTATAATTTCCGAAAAAGTTCCTATTGTGTTTACCTCCGCAGGGAATCCAGCTACATGGACATCTACCTTAAAAAAAGAAGGAATAAAAGTAGTGCATGTGATTGCCAATAAAAAATTCGCAGAAAAATCGGTGCAAGCGGGTGTGGATGCCATCGTTGCAGAAGGATTTGAAGCAGGTGGACATAATGGAAGAGAAGAAACCACTACACTATGCTTAATTCCGATGATACGCGATCACGTTTCCATTCCACTCATTGCAGCTGGCGGAATTGCAAGCGGTAGAGCCATGTTAGCCTGCTTTGCTTTGGGTGCTGAAGGAGTTCAAATTGGCTCTCGTTTTGTCACCTCCAATGAATCGTCGGCGCATGAACATTTTAAACAAAGAGTTGTGGATGCCCAGGAAGGTGATACACAACTTTCGTTAAAACAACTTACTCCGGTACGACTCGTAAAAAATGAATTCTACCAGCAAATAGCAGCAGCAGAATCGAGAGGTGCGACGACGGAAGAATTAAAAAATATATTAGGAAGAGCTCGAGCAAAAAAAGGGATGTTTGAAGGCGACATGCAAGAGGGAGAGCTAGAAATTGGTCAGGTTTCATCTTCCATCCATTCTATTAAGCCAGCAGCCGAAATTGTTGCTGAAATTTGGAATGAATTTAATCAAGAAAAAAGAGACTGTGTCAACTATAATCGATTAGAAGGAATATGATAGCATACGAAAAATTTACGCTTGACAATGGATTAACCGTCATTGTACACGAAGATCATTCAACGCCGTTGGTGGCATTGAATATACTTTACAAAGTGGGGGCGCGCGATGAACAAATCGATAAAACAGGATTTGCACATCTCTTTGAACATTTAATGTTTGGAGGATCGATCAACATCCCTTCCTATGATGAACCTTTGCAAATTGCAGGAGGAGAAAACAATGCCTTTACCAATAACGATATCACTAATTACTATTTAACCATTCCCTCTCAAAATATTGAAACGGGATTTTGGTTAGAAAGTGATCGTATGCTAAGTTTAGCTTTTTCAGAAAAAAGTTTAGAAGTTCAACGGTCGGTTGTCATTGAAGAATTCAAGCAGCGCTATTTAAATCAACCGTATGGTGATGTATGGCTGTTGATGCGACCTCTAGCTTACAAAGTACATCCTTATCGCTGGGCTACCATCGGAAAAGAACTCGCGCATATTGAAGACGCTACTTTAGAAGATGTAAAAGGGTTTTTCAAAAAATGGTATGCACCTAACAATGCGATATTAAGTGTATCGGGCGATTGTACATTGGAACAGATAAAAACATTATGCAAAAAATGGTTTGAACCTATTCCAATGGCGGATGTACCTGCTCGGAAATTACCCAAAGAACCAATACAAACAGAAACCAGAATTAAAGAAGTAGAAAAAGAAGTTCCCAACTCACACATTTACATGGCTTGGCATTGTTGTTCGCGCACCGACAAAGATTTTTATGCTACTGACATGCTTTCCGATCTTTTGTCGAGAGGAAAATCATCGCGACTCCATCATCAACTTGTAAAAGAGAAAAATATTTTTACTGAGATCCATGCTTACATGTCGGGTGACTTAGATAAAAGTTTATTTTTCATAGAAGGAAAATTAGTAGATTCCATCACCATGGAAGATGCGGAAAAAGCCATCTGGGAAGAACTTGAAAAAATAAAAAACGAAATTGACGAGAGAGAACTTACAAAAATAAAACATAAAGTTGAAGCGTATTTGGAATTTTCAGAAATGGGAATTGCAAACAAAGCGCTCAACTTAGCTTATTACGAATTACTCGGAGATGCGGCTGAGTGTAACAAACAAGCGGAGTACTATAACGAAGTTACTTCAGATCAAATTATGCAGGTTGCAAAAAATATTCTCACAAAAGAAAATTGTTCCATCTTAAGATATCACTCAAAAAAATAAAATGCTCGATCGAATTAATCCCCCAGAAATTTCAATCCCAAATGCCATTCATCTTCATACACCACAAAGCTTCAAATTAAAAAACGGCACTCCTGTTTATAATATTTGTGAGGGTACACAGGAGGTTGTAAAAATTGAATTAATATTTGCATACGCTTCACTCTTCAGCTGAAATTGCAGAAGCACTCGATTATTATGGCGCTTATTTACATTCTGAAAATGGTGTAGACTGGTCGAGCATCAGTTTGTTTTCACTCAATAAATTTGTTAGCGACACCCTACCCTACTTTCAAGAAATCATTACGCAACCTCTTTATCCATCTAAAGAAATTCAAACGTATAAACAGCAAGGCAAGCAACGCCTTTCTGTTAACCTCACGAAAGTTGATTATCTAGCGCGAATTAATTTTAGTGAAACACTGTTCGGAAAAAATCACCCCTATGGTAGAGTAACAAAGCCTGAAGATTACGATTTACTAGATACGGATTTACTAAAAGAATACCACGAGAAAAAATACAAGAATGGGTTGAAAGCGGTGATTGTTTCGGGATTAGCGGATGAAAAACTCATTCATAAAATAATTGACACCATTGATAAGATGGGTTTAAAAAATGGAGATCTTCCATCAATAGAATTAGAACCTTATCTTCCTGCAAAAAAGTTTATCGAGAAGGACGATGCTATTCAATCTGCTATTCGTATAGGTAGAAGATTATTCACACGACATCATCCAGATTTTATTGCTTTTAGTGTATTAAATACCATTTTAGGTGGTTATTTTGGATCGAGGTTAATGGCAAATATTCGCGAAGACAAAGGCTATACTTATGGAATAGGTTCGGGGCTCGTGAGCAATAATGACGATGGCTATTTCTTTATTACTACAGAAGTTGGAACAGATGTTCGGGAAGCTGCGGTCAATGAAATATACCATGAAATTAACCGATTAAGAACAGAAGATATTAACAATGAGGAATTAACACTCGTTAAAAATCACCTAACCGGTGCATTTCAACGAAGTATTGACGGTCCCTTTGCATTGGCAGAAAAGCAAAAAATGCTACTACTTAATAATTTAGAAATCAATTATTTAAATGAATATTTAGGTAAAATCAAAGCCATTACACCTCAAAAACTCAGGGAGGTTGCTAACCACTATTTAAACAACATTGACCTCTGTGAAATAATAGTTGGCAAATAAGGTTTTGCGGGTTTGGATTTTTTTCCTAAATTTGATGCTCACGCGTTATCCAAAATCCAAAATGAAGAAAATTCTTATCCTTCTTATGCTCGTCCTATTGGGATGGAGCCATAAGACACAAGCTTCCCATCTTATGGGAGGAGAAATCACGTGGGACTGTGTAAAAACGGGTCCAAATATAGGTAGATTCATATTCACATTAAAGTTATATCGTGATTGCAACGGAGCTGCGGGGCCACCAAGTATTTCGTTAACGTCGAACGCTCCTGGAAATCTAGCTATTCCTTGTGCACTTGTTACACAAACTGATATTTCTCCAAAGGGTATAGGATGTCCTACTTGTGCAGTTCCTAATTCAATGGTTAATGCTGTTGAAGAATTTGTTTATAGATCTGCTCCAATATTCATTACCGGAGTTCCTCCTGTTGGAGGATGGTACTTTTATTATAACAATTGTTGTAGAAATGCTGCAATTACCAATTTGGCTAGTAACCAAACAGATTTCACTTTGCGGGCATTTATGTATTCTTATAATGCTTCAAACACGAACCCATGTTTTGATTCATCACCACAATTTGCTGAAAAACCTCAATTAGCCACATGTACTCGTAATCAAACCTCCTATAATCACAATGCTATTGACGCTGAACTTGATTCATTAGTTTATAGCTGGGGATATCCTTTAGAAAATGGATTTCCTGGAAATAACATTCCATTTGTAGCTACTTATTCATTTAATAGTCCTTTACCAGGTCCTGCATTAAATCCATTAAATGTTGCTCCAGTAATGAATTTTTCCACGGGTGTTGTAACATTTACTTCCCACACAGCAGGTGCTTTTGTAACGGTAACTAAAGTAACAGCTTACAAATGTGGAATTAAAGTTGCTGAAGTATTTCGAGAAATTCAAATTGCATTAATTGGAAATTGTATTATTTCAGCAGTACCGCCTGTTTTTAATGTCCCTCCAATTGTACAAGATGATTTCGGAAATCCATTAAGTGCTATTATAGATACTGTATATGCGGGTGATACTGTTGATATTTCCTTCCATGCATTTGATTTTGATTTGTTACCAGTAGCTTTAGGCGGTGCACCACAAAGTTTGAATTTAGCAGCAACAGGACTACAGTTCGGAACTAACTTTACCAATGGATCTGCTGGTTGCCCTTTTCCTCCTTGTGCAGTTTTAATTCCACCTTATATTGACACGGTGCCTCCCATAAATCCTATCTTCCAAATGTCTCAATTGGATGTTCGATTTTTTTGGATAACAGATTGTAATCACTTGCCAAAAAATTTGGGATGTGTGAATTTATCAAGTACTTACAACTTTGTTTTAAAAGTATTCGACGACTTCTGTCCATCACCTGCAGTTAACTTTAATACGTTAACCATTGTTGTTCTTGCACCTCCTGCTGTAAAAGGAGCTCGAATGAGATGTGCGGATGTGCTTCCTAATGGTAATGTGAATTTAACTTTCCAACCTCCCATCGACACTGGTGAGGCTGATACCAATCAATTCTTTAAAGCATTTTATGTATTTCGCTCCACCACGGGAACTGCAGGACCCTATACATTGTTAGATAGCTTAAAAGGATTTAATATTAATAATTATGATACAGTTCTTACTTATAATGATATAACCGCAGACGCGAATGCAGGTCTGGTTTCGTATTATTTAACGACTCGTTCAGGTTGTGATTTAGAGCAACGATTAGTAAGTGATACCATAAGTACCATTTATTTACAAGTTGCTCAAGTTGGGTTTGATGCGTCTTTATCTTGGACACCTTTAAGTACACCATTACCTTCAAGCTCTACTCAAAAATATTATATTTATAAAGAGCAACCTCCTGCGGGAAGTGCGAATTGGATTCTTATTGACTCTACAGTAAATCTTACTTATTTAGATCCTATAACTGTTTGTGATGACTCAATCAATTATAGAATTCAAGTTTCAGACACATCAACAGCAAATTGTATCTCTCATTCTAATATTGATGGCGCACAACTTCAAAGTGCCGCACCCACCATTACAGCACCAAGCTTACGTTCAACTGAAGTATTGGCGAATGGTGATGTCGCGTTATGTTGGGTAGGATCAGTGGATACATCTGGATATTTTTCACAGTACAATATTTATCATTCATTAAACAAGGCTGGACCCTTCGTTAACGTAGGAAGTGTTTCAATTTACGCAGCGAATGCATTTACGCATGTTGGTGCTAATGCTAATAATCAAATCAATTATTATTATTTAACACTTACCGCAGGTTGTGACGCTACTAGCTTAAATGAAACCGACGTTCAAACAAGCGATACTTTAGCTTCCATGCTATTATTGTTAGATAATAGTACACCTGGCTTTGCTGGTTTGAATTGGAATGCAATTCGGAAACCTTTACCTGCCACTAGTACTGGATCTTATATTATTAATAGAAGAATTGCACCTGGCGCTTGGGCTGTAATTGGTAATACGATTGATACTTTCTATACGGATGTAGTTGTTCTTTGTGATACAGCAATTCAATATCGTGTAGATATTGGTGATGCCTCTGCATGTTTATCGAAATCTTCCGAAGAAGTAGATCAATTTACCTCACAAGGAGATATCATAGTAAATCCCGATATACGTTGCTTAGCAGTTCAACCCAATGGCGATGTTCAGATTTCATGGATAGCACCCGCCGATCCTAATAATTTCTTTGCAGGAGTTCAAATTTATCATTCTGCTGCTGCTGCAGGACCTTTTACACTTGTAGGAACAGTAACAAATTATGCAACAACTTCGTGGTTACACGTTGGCGCAAATGCTAATACAGCAATTCAATATTATCAATTGGTATCATTGTCAGGTTGTGACGGTTTACAAACAAATGGAGGAACCAGTAGTACACTTGCTACTATGTTACTTTCGGTGAACAATGCAACTTTGGGATCTGCTATTCTTAATTGGAATGCTATGATTTCTCCGAGTTTGGTTAGTGCTCCTGGCCCTTACCGAGTAATGAGAAGAAGCACAGGTGTTGGTGCTTATGTACAAATAGCAACTACTGCAGCTCTTACCTATTCGGATGCTATTACAACTTGTAATGTTCCGTATGAATACAGAATTGAATTAGATGATAATGCACCTTGCACTTCCATTAGTTCCGCCGATGATGACATCTTTACTTATGTTGGTAATATAATTCCAAACCCTGGTTTAAGATGTGTAAGCGTTTTACCAAATGGAAACATCCAACTTACTTGGGAAAACCCTTCACCAGCTTCTTTTACCGATTTCAATGAATATGAAATTTGGAGAAATGGTGGAGCAGGATTTACGCTGATTGATTCGGTTGGAAATAGTGCTTTAAATAGTTATACCGATATCATTGCGAATGGAAATGCACAATCCTATTCTTACTATTTAGTTACTCAAAGTGGATGTACTGGTCAAGCAACAACAGGAACCAATAGTAACACGATGAGTTCAATTTTCTTAACAACGGCTGGAGTATTAGGCCAAGCAAATTTAAATTGGTCTGCTTTATCAACTCCATTATTACCTTCAGCTATTGGAGGACAGTATAATGTATTCTCTACATATAATGCATTAGGTACTCTTCAAGGAATTGGAAATACTGCGGCTTTATTATTTAATCATCCTATCAATGATTGCGATACGACCATCAGTCATCAAATTTCAGTGGATGATAATATTGGATGTACTTCAAGATCTAATATCGCAACGAATCCTTATACCTATATTGGAAATATCGTTAACAATCCTGATTTACGTTGTGTGAATGTTCTGGCGAACGGTCAAATTCAATTGAGTTGGATTACTCCTACAGGTTCAAATGATGAATTCAACGAATTCGAAATATTTAGAAACGATGGTTCTGGATTTATTCTTTATGATTCAGTAAGCAACTTCGCTCAAACTTCATATACTGATGCTTTAGCAAATGGTAATGCTCAATCGTACAGTTACTATATACGTTCACAAAGTGGATGTACTGGACAAGTTGATAATGGTACTACCAGTGCAACATTGAGTTCTATTTTCCTTACCGCAACTCCTATATTGGGCAGTGCAAACTTAAGTTGGTCTGCGTTATCAACACCATTGCTTGGTACTGTAACTACTGGACAATACGATGTTTGGTCAAGCTACAATGCTACGGGTACATTAAGTGTATATGGCGATACTGCATTATTAGTTTACTTCCAAACCATCAATGATTGTGATACATTACTTAATCATAAAGTAAGTGCAACAGATAATAGTGGTTGTGTGAGTAATTCAAATATTACTACAAACAATTACACCTATATTGGAAACATCGTTAACAATCCCGATTTACGTTGTGTGAATGTTTTGGCGAACGGTCAAATTCAATTAAGCTGGATTACTCCTACAGGTTCTAACGATGAATTCAACGAATTCGAAATCTTTAGAAACGATGGTTCTGGATTTATACTTTATGATTCAGTAAGCAACTTCGCTCAAACTTCATATACTGATGCTTTAGCGAATGGTAATGCTCAATCGTATAGTTACTATATTCGTTCACAAAGTGGATGTACTGGACAAGTAGATAATGGTACTACCAGTGCAACCTTAAGTTCTATTTTCCTTACTGCAACTCCAGTAATGGGTAGTGCTAACTTAAGTTGGTCAGCGCTTTCAATACCATTACTTGGTTCAGTTACTACAGGACAATATGATGTTTGGTCAAGTTACAATGCTACGGGTACATTAAGTGTATTTGGTGATACTGCTTTATTAGTTTATTTCCAAACTATCAATGATTGTGACACCTTACTTAATCATAAAGTAAGTGCAACAGACAACAGTGGTTGTGTGAGTAATTCAAATATTACCACAAACAATTACACTTTTATTGGAAACATCGTTAACAATCCCGATTTACGTTGTGTGAATGTATTGGCAAACGGTCAAATTCAATTGAGTTGGATTACTCCTACTGGTTCTAATGACGAATTCAACGAATTTGAAATCTTTAGAAACAACGGTGCTGGATTTGTACTTTATGATTCCGTAAGCAACTTTGCTCAAACTTCATGGACGGATGCATTTGCGAATGGTAATGGTCAATCGTACAGTTACTATATGCGTTCACAGAGTGGATGTACTGGTCAAATTGACAATGGTACTACCAGTGTTACTTTAAGTTCCATTTATTTATCAACTGTTCCAACGCTTGGAAATGCTACCATGAATTGGAATGCTCTTCCATTGTTGGCAAGCTCTGGTCAATATGACGTATGGTCTAGTTATAATGCTGCAGGAACACTTACTACTGCATTAGGATCAACAAGTGCATTAACATTTAATGAAGCGATTAACAATTGCGATACTACATTAATGCATCGTATTACTGTAATAGATAACAGCGGATGTAATAGTAATTCTAATATTGATACTAATTTGTTTACTTACATTGGAAACATTGTTGACAATCCTGATTTACGTTGCGTAAATGTTTTACCTAGTGGACAAATTGAATTAACTTGGATTACACCTGCAGGTTCCAATGTAAATTTCAATGAGTACGAAATTTACAGAGACAATGGTGCTGGTTTTGTGTTGTATGATTCGATTGGGAATTTTGCTCAAACTACTTATACTGATGTTTTAGCGAATGGTAATGCTCAGTCTTTTGGATATTATATTAGAACTCAAAGTGGTTGTACAGGTCAAGTAGATAATGGTAATACATCAGCATCACTTCGATCCATCTATTTAACAACTACTCCTACCTTAGGACAAGCCAACTTGAATTGGTCGGCGTTGAGTTCTCCATTACCAGGTTCAGTTACAAGTGGTCAATACGATGTATGGTCTTCATATAATGCAGGTGGAGTATTATCAATATTCGGAGATACAAACCAATTGGTATATTTTCAAAACATTATTGATTGCGACACTACATTAAATCATCAAATTAGTGCCACTGATAATAGTGGGTGTGTGAGTCGTTCTAATATCGCGAATAACGTATTTACTTACATCGGCAATGTTATTGATCATCCAGAATTGAGATGTGCTAGTGTTAGTGCAAATGGACAAGTTCAATTAACATGGGTTAACCCTACTCCATCTACTTGGACTGACTTTAACCAATACAACATCTGGAGAAATACTGGTGCCGGTTTTGTGTTGATTGACTCTGTTGAGAATAATGCAATCAGCACCTACTTAGATATAGCCGCTAATGGAAATGCAGGTTCGGTGAGTTATTATTTACAAACCAAATCGGGATGTACGGGTCAAACAGATCCATCAGCTATTGGTGGACTTGCTAATGGAAATACATTACAAACGATTTACCTTGTAGTAAGTGGTGGAAATACAACTACAGCAACGTTGAATTGGAATGCAGTAAGCAATCCACTCCTTCCTACTTCAGTGGGAACTTATGTAGTTGAAAAAGAAAATCCAGGAGGTTCTGGCAATTGGTCAATCGTTGCCAATGTGGCAACTACTACATGGCAAGAAAATTTAGTGCTGTGTATTGATTCGATTAATTATAGAGTAAGCATTGGTGATGCACAAGGATGTAATTCATTGTCTAACGTTGATGGTGAAATTTTTGTTGACCATACCATTCCGGTTGCACCTGCTCCACGTTGTGCAAATGTGCTTACCAATGGAAATGTAATTCTAAACTGGATTGCTCCAGTTGATACGGGTCAGCGTTTTGCAAATTACACGATCTATAGATCCTCTGCTATTGGTGGACCTTATACTGCTGTGTCTACCATTACAAATTACAATACACTTACCTATACTGATCTTACTGCTAATGCGCAGGCAGGCTCTCTTTTCTATTACATGACTACAAAAACAGCATGTGGTGGAGAAGTGTCTCCTGGTTCGGATACCTTACAAACTATCAAAGTAGATGTATTTAATAATAATGGTGTTGCCGTTGTTGTTTGGAATCCTATTCATAATCCAGAATTAGCCACCGCTACTTTGAACTATGATGTATACAAAGAATACCCAACGGGTATTTGGAATATCATTGGATCTACAACTGCTCCAACATATACATGGAATGACACCATTAATGTTTGTGAAGCGGTGATTAATTACCGAGTTCAAACAGGAGATTTATCGGGTTGTATTAGTAATTCTTCTACTGATGGAGATTTGTTTAGAGATATTACTCGACCAACAGTTTCCGCTTTAGATACTGCCAGTTTGGATCCATTCAACCCTTCTCAAGTAAGTGTAAGTTGGTTACCTAGCTCTTCCGGAGATGTGGTTGGATATATCATCTATCATTTTAATGGCGCCTCTTGGGATTCGATAGGAAGTGTTGTAGGAATCAATGCCAGTTATTTCTTAGACAATAATCCAGCAGCAGAATTCGCTTCGCAGCGTTACAGTATAGCTGCCTATGATAGCTGTAGAAATATTAGCAATATTGGTACCTTACACAATACCTTATTCGTTACCGCTAAACTTGATATCTGTCGCTCCGCAATTGACTTGCGTTGGAATCCATACATAAACATGGTGAACGGTGTTGGGCAGTATAATATTTATGTGAGTGAAAACGGAGGACCTTTCACATTCTTAGCTTCTGTTCCTGGAACTAATATTACTTATAGCCATGTCACATTAACTAAGGATTCAGAGTATTGTTATTACATACAGGCGCAAGGAAATACGGCTTCTCGAACTGCTTCTTCGAATCAAGCTTGCGAAATTGCAAATTTGTTGACCTTACCTACTTTCTCCTATCTGAAAAAGGCAACTGTAATTGATTTAAGAAGAGTATTGGTTGAATGCTTAGTTGATACTGCTGGAAATCCAGATGTTTCTAAATACAAACTACAACGCGCATTTGATAAAAACGGACCGTTTGTTACCGTTGGTGCCGTTACGTATACTGGAATTCCAATTGTAACGTTCAATGATTTCTCAGCAAGAACTGATCAATACAGCTATTACTATCGTGTAATTACTGTAGATTCATGTTTAAATGATGTTCTCATTAGTAATGTTGGACGTACCATATTGATAAAAGGTCAGCCCGACTACAATTTAGTAAATAAATTAAATTGGAACTTCTACGAAGAGTGGTTAGGCAATGTAAGTAAATACTCCTTGTTCAGAAGTATTGATGGAATATGGAATCCAACACCTATCGCAACACTTAATAATGGAATTCTTGACTTTGACGACGATGTAGCAGCGCTTTATTTATATCCAAATTACTCTGGACAGTTTTGCTACCGTATTGAAGCTTATGAAGGTAGTGGTAATACGTATGGGTTTACCGATACAAGTAGCTCCAACATCTTCTGTTTAGTACAAGAACCGCATTTATTTATTCCTAGCGCATTCACCCCAACTGGAAAAAATCCTGTATTTAAACCAGAATTCATCTATATTGACGCAAAGAACTATTTCTTTGTAGTATTCAATAGATGGGGACAAAGAGTATATGAAACACGTATTCCTGGCGAAGGTTGGGATGGTACGTATGATGGCAAAATCGCTCCTGAGGGTACCTATGTGTATTCCGTTCGAATTTTTGGAACCAATGGTCAGGAGATTGAGAAGAGCGGATCCGTAACTTTGTTACGGTAAATTCCGGTCAACGCGTGGTGAGGCCGCTCAGGGATGGGCGGCCTCCATTTTTTTATACTTTTCTGAAATCTCTTAATTTTTGATGAACACCTCAACTTTAAGGTAAATTATCGGTAAAAAAAGTTACTTTTGCATGCCAATATCCACGATCATCCTATGAAAACAGATCCAAAGTTTATTGGCGAAGGACTCACCTACGACGATGTTTTATTAATCCCCTCCTATTCGGAGATAATGCCAAGGGAGACAGATACATCCAGCTTTTTCACCAAAAAAATTCCCATCAAAGTTCCTATTGTTTCAGCGGCTATGGACACAGTTACCGAAGCGGCTATGGCTATTGCTATGGCCCAAGAAGGAGCCATTGGAGTTTTACATAAGAACATGAGTATCGATCGTCAAGCTGCCGAAGTAAGAAAAGTAAAACGAAGCGAGAGTGGAATGATTCAAGATCCATTAACGATGCTGGAAGATGGAACCATTGGAGAAGCGTTAAGGTTGATGCGTGATAACAAAATTGGTGGTATACCTATCATTGATAAAAACACCAAACTAAAAGGTATTCTCACCAATCGCGATCTTCGTTTTGAGAAAGACATGAAGAAGAAAGTAAACCAAGCCATGACCAAGGATAATTTGATTGTGAGTATTGGAGCTACTAGTTTGCAAAAAGCGGAATTGATTCTTCAACGACACAAAATTGAAAAGTTACCTGTGGTGGATAAGAGTGGAAAACTTATCGGATTAATCACATACAAAGACATTTTAAAATTTAAGTCACGTCCCAATTCAAACAAAGATGAATTAGGACGTTTGCGCGTCGCTGCTGCTGTTGGTGTGACTGCCGATACTCTTGATCGCGTGGAAGCCTTAGTAAAAGCAGGTGCCGATGCCATCGTAATTGATACGGCACATGGTCATTCGAAAGGCGTGATTGACACATTGAAAAAAGTTAAAAAAGCATTTCCAAAATTACAGGTTGTAGTAGGAAATATTGCTACCCCCGAAGCAGCAAAAGCGCTCGTAAAAGCAGGTGCAGATGCTGTAAAAGTGGGTATTGGTCCGGGTTCCATTTGTACTACACGTGTTATTGCAGGAGTGGGTGTTCCACAGTTTTGGGCTGTTTATGAAGTAGCTAAAGCGCTAAAAGGTACCGGAATACCCGTAATTGCCGATGGTGGAATTCGTTTTACCGGTGATATTGCCAAAGCCATTGCTGCCGGTGCTAGTACGGTAATGATTGGATCCTTGTTCGCTGGGACAGAAGAATCTCCTGGTGAAATGATGATTTACGAAGGAAGAAAATACAAAGTTTACAGAGGGATGGGTTCCATCGAAGCCATGAAAGAAGGATCAAAAGATCGCTACTTTCAGGATGCAGAAGATGACATTAAAAAGTTGGTTCCAGAAGGAATTGTTGGTCGTGTTCCTTACAAAGGTGGAGTGGCTGATGAAGTGTATCAAATGGTAGGCGGATTAAAAGCTTCCATGGGCTATTGTGGAGCAAAAAATGTAGTAAAACTACAGGATGCAAAGTTCATACGTATAACGTCGTCGGGTATCCGTGAAAGCCATCCGCATGATGTGACTGTTGTAAGTGATGCACCTAATTATTCGAGATAAATTAAGTACAAATTTTGAATTTAATGAAGATGGACATACCGTCTTATATTAAATAAATCTTACTAAAATTATTTTTTGTTACCGTTTACTTGCTACCATTTTTGGTGGGTTAAACTAACTTGCTTTTTGCTATTCGTCAAGGCCTTAAAGTTGTTTCGCAGGCTTCCTCTCAAAATTAGTTACAAACATTGTGGGCAATGGACCCTGTTTTTCACCATTTTTTCATTGGAAAGATGGTCAATCAGTCTCGAAAAGAGGAGAGAATTATTACATTTGCCTCCCTATAAATTAAGTCCATTATGACAAAAGCAATTATTTACTCTCTTCTTCTCTCTGTGGCTGTTGTTTCACAGGTCCCTGCTCAAACCAAGAAACCGGCACCTAAAAAAGCAATTTCTACTCCGGCAAATGCTTCTAAACCAACGAGCACGACTCTTGTAGCTACCGACCCTATCCTTATGGTAGTGGCTGGAGAAAATGTTCCAAAATCAGAGTTTGACCGAGTTTTCCGCAAAAACAACAAGGATTCGGTATTTACGGAAGCTTCCGTTAGAGAATATCTCGACCTATACATCAATTACAAATTGAAAGTGAAAGAAGCGGAATCCATGAAAATGGACACCAGCGAGACCTTTAAAAATGAACTTTCAGGTTATAATAAGCAATTAGCACAACCTTATCTCACCGATAAAGATGTGAGTGAAAACTTAATACAAGAAGCCTATGAGCGTTTAGGAAAGGATGTAAAAGCAAGTCATGTTCTACTTAAAGTAAATCCCGACGCACTTCCAAAAGATACTGTTATTGCTTACAATCGAATCCTAAAAATTCGTGAAATGATTATGAAAGGAGCTGATTTTGGGAAAGTAGCACGTGATTCAAGTGAAGATCCATCTGCAAAAGAGAATAATGGTGAATTAGGATATTTTACTGGGATGCAGATGGTTTATCCTTTTGAAACGGTAGCGTTCAATACCAAGCCAGGCACGGTTTCTATGCCAGTTCGTACTCGCTTTGGCTATCACATTATTAAAGTTTTAGATATTCGTCCTGCACAAGGAGAAATTCAAACCGCTCATATCATGATCCGTATTCCAAAGGATGCAAATGATAGTTTAGTGAAAGCATCGGAACTTAGAATGAACGAAGTGGTTCAGGCATTGAAAAAAGGAATGGCTTGGGATTCTGCAGTAACCATGTACAGCGAAGACAAAGGATCAGTGAAAAAAGGTGGTGAGCTTCCTTGGTTTGGTACAGGTAAAATGGTACCAGAATTTGAAAAAGCTGCTTTTGCACTTAAAAATAAAGGTGACCGAAGTGGAAGTATTAAAACTACGTATGGTTTTCATATCATTCAATTACTTGATAAGCGTGGAATACCACCTTTTGCTGAAAAGAAAGCGGAGTTAAAACAATTAATCGCTCGTGACAGCAGAAATGAAGCAAGTCGATTGAGTATGGTGACAAAAATTAAAAAAGCATACAAGTACAAAGAAGTTCCTAAAGTGAAAGATGAATTTATCGCTAGCCTCGACAGTAGTGTAACCGAAGGAGAGTGGGATTTAGCAACTGCTGATAAATTCACAAAAAATATTTTCTCTTTAACAGATTCAAATGGCGTGGTGAGTAATTATTCTCAGCAAGATTTTGCAAAATACGTGAGCACACATCAAACAAAAAGAACAGGCAACAACCCTCAAGCTATTGGTTACTCCATGTACGATCAGTGGGTGGGTGATGCTGTACTTAGCTACTTAGAAGAAAGACTTGAAAAAATTTATCCTGACTTCCGAAATTTAATGCGTGAATACAGAGATGGAATTTTACTTTTTGACTTAACGGACAAAATGGTTTGGAGTAAAGCGGTAAAAGATACCGCTGGTCTTGAAGTATTCCATGAAGCGAATAAAAACAATTACAAATGGGCAGAAAGATGTGATGTAACCATCTACACTTGTGCTGATGCAAAAGTAGCTGCTGAACTTCGCAAAGGACTTACTAAGAAGAAAAAAACGGCTGCAGAAATTATTGCAGGTTTAAACAAAACGAATGCAAGTGCTGTAACTACTCGTGATGGAAAATTTGGTCATGGAGAAAATGAAATCGTAGAAGCTGCAGGATGGAAAACGGGCTTGAGTGCCGATGTTGTAAAAAACAATATGGTTCATATCGTTGATGTAAAATCCATCTTACCTCCTACTCCTAAAACATTAGAAGAAGCAAAAGGTGTGGTTACCGCCGACTATCAAACCTACTTGGAAAAAACATGGTTACAAAGTTTACACGACAAATACAGTGTAAAAGTAAATAACGAAGTTTTAGAATCCATGTGGAAATAGTATTAATCTACTCCATTGTTGACTAAAGCAAGATTCATTCAAAAAGAGCATAGCACGCTGTTCATCATTTGCAGCTGTTTGCTCTTTTTGACATTTAGTGCCTGCCAAAAAAAAAGTAATACTTCAGATGCTAGCGAAAGAGTAATTGCTCGTGTGTACGACAAATACCTTTACGCTACCGACATTCGAAATTTAGTTCCAAAAGGTGTTAGCAAGAATGATAGTCTAACCATCATTCGATCGTATGTACAAAACTGGATTCAACAACAGTCGGTATTAAAAAGAGCAGAGGACAATTTGGACGACGAGCGAAAAAATGTTGATAAGAAGCTTGAAGAATATAGAAACTCATTAATTACCTATATTTACGAAAGTGAGTTAATCTTACAGAAACTAGATACCTCCATCAGCAATGAAGATATTGAAAAATATTACAATGAAAATCAGAATAACTTTCAATTAAAAAACAACATTCTTCAAGTTCTCTATTTCAAACTACCCAAGACAGCACCCAAACTTCCGAAAGTTAAAGGATGGTTTAAAAGTACCAATGCGAAAGACCGTAAACAATTAGAAGAATATTGTTATCAATTCGCAACCGATTATTATTTCAATGACGAAGAATGGATTCTTTTTGATGACTTACTCAAGAAAATACCCATTAAGACATACGATCAGGAGCAATATCTCAAAAACAACCGATACATTGAAATTCCCGATTCATCACATATTTTCTTTGTAAATATTAAAGGATTTAAAATAAAAGAAAGCTTATCTCCGTTGAACTTCGAGAGAGAAAATATTTGGAATCTCATCATCAACAACCGCAAGCTCGAATTAATTCGTGAAATGGAAAAAGACGCCTATCAAGATGCACTACAAAAGAAAGAAATTGAAAATTGGATTAAGTAGTTTTTGCTTACTGCTTTGCAGCATAACTCTTGTTGCTCAACCTCAAAATGAAATTGTAGTTGATAAAGTTGCCGCTGTGGTTGGAAATCATATTATACTGCTTTCTGATGTTGAAACACAATATCAGCAATACCTTACTCAATCCACTTTAGGTGAGGCGGAATTAAAGTGTAGGATCATCGACCAACTATTGCTCAACAAACTTCTTTTACATCAAGCAGCAATAGATAGCATTGTGGTTACTGATGATCAGGTAGAACAAAAGATCAATCAGAACATGGCTTATTATATTTCTCAGATTGGATCTGCCGAGAAACTGGAAAAATATTATGGGAAATCGATTGGACAATTAAAAGAAGAGTTTCGTCCTATGATCAAAGATCAACTCTTAATTCAGCAAATGCAAAGCAAGGTGACCAGCACTGTAAATGCGAATCCATCCGATGTAAAAGCCTTTTTTGATAATATTCCTAAAGACAGTTTGCCGCTCATCAATGCAGAGGTAGAATATGCTCAAATACTGAGAAATGTACCTGTAGGAGAAGAGGAAAAAGCAAAAGCAAAAGAACAAATTACCACATTAAGAAACCGAATACTTGCAGGTGAAGATTTTGGAACATTAGCCCTACTCTACTCACAAGATAAAGAGAGCGCGAAACAAAATGGAGAATTAGGATTTGTTAATCGCGGAGACTTGGTTCCCGAATTCGAAGCAGCAGCTTTCAGATTAAAAAATATGGTGGATGTATCTCCAGTTGTAGAAACTCAGTTTGGATTTCATATCATTCAATTGATAGAGCGTAGAGGTGAAAAAATTAATGTGCGTCATATTTTAATTCCTGTAAAAGTGACTACAGATGACATTATTCGTTCGCAAGCTGAGATGGATAGCTTGGTAAGTAAACTTAAAAGCGGAGAAATAAAATTTTCTGAAGCGGCCGAAAAATATTCGGATGATAAAGATACAAAGCTTAACGGCGGATTAGTGGTGAATCCAGCCACCGGATCTTCACATTTTGAAGCCGACATGGTTGATCCCGTAGTTTTGTTTCAATTAGACAAAATGCAAGTGGGTGAATACTCAAACCCCATATCCACTACCAGCAGAGAAGGTGGCCAGGGATTTAGAATTTTGTTCCTTAAATCAAGATCGGAACCACATCGTTTGAATCTTAAGGATGATTACCAACGATTACAAGAATTAGCCCTTACCGATAAACAAAACACGGTTTTGGAGCAATGGAGAAACAAAAAGAAATTAATTACGTACATACGTATTGGTGACGACTACAGTACTTGCCCTAGCGTAAAAGACTGGTTACCTCAATAAATATTTTTAGAAAATAAATATGAATCAAAAATATAATTCAGATGTCGAGGCCGTAGATGGTTTACGGGATGCCTATCAACAGTTAAGAAATGAAATTGGAAAAGTAATCATCGGACAAGATCAGGTGGTGAAAGATTCACTCATCTCTATTTTTAGCAATGGACATTGTTTATTGGTTGGAGTGCCAGGATTAGCAAAAACATTATTGGTAAATACCATTGCTCAGGTGTTAGGATTGAGTTACAATCGTATTCAATTTACGCCTGATTTGATGCCAAGTGATATTATTGGTACTGAAATTTTAGACGAGAACAGACATTTTCGATTTGTGAAAGGCCCTTTGTTTGCGAATATTATTCTTGCGGATGAGATTAACCGAACCCCTCCGAAAACACAAGCGGCTTTGCTGGAAGCCATGCAAGAACGTGCAGTAACTGCTGCAGGTAATCGTTATGAATTACCAAAACCTTTCTTTGTATTGGCCACACAAAATCCTATTGAACAAGAAGGAACTTATCCATTACCTGAAGCACAGTTAGACCGTTTCATGTTTAACGTGATGTTAGACTATCCAAGTTTAGAAGAAGAATTATTAGTTGTAAAAAACACAACGAGCAACTATAGTCCAACACTAAGTAAAATTTTAACAGGAGAAGAAATAAGTTATTTCCAACAATTAATTCGTCGCATACCTGTTCCCGACAATGTAATGCAATATGCAGTTTCACTCTCTGCTAAAACACGTCCAAACACTGTGCATGCAGCACCCATAGCCAATGAATATTTAAATTGGGGAGCAGGTCCACGTGCATCACAATTCTTAGTAGTTGGGGCAAAATGCAATGCTGTATTGAACGGAAAATACTCTCCCGATATTGAAGACGTTAAAGCCATTGCGCCTGCTATTTTAAGACATCGTATCGTAAAAAATTTCAAAGCAGAAGCGGAAGGAATTAGTGTAGAAAAAATCATTGAAGATTTGATTGGATAGTTGTTGGTCGCGAGGCTTCGCGATTGTTGTTGGTGTCCAGAATCCAGAATCTAGAATCTATAACTTGCTGATCAGGTTCATTATACCCAACGAATCTTTTTATAAAATCCTGACTAACTCTTTCAACTAAAGACTTTCATCATAATCGCTTTAAATAACGGATGAATGCATGTATTTTTGCAATCCAATTTCAACATCGTTATGACAACAGAAAAAGTTCAACTACTCATTATAGGTTCAGGTCCAGCAGGTTATACAGCAGCTATTTATGCAGCACGAGCTGATTTAAAACCATTACTTTATCAAGGGCTGCAGCCAGGAGGACAGTTGACCATTACAACCGAAGTTGAAAACTACCCCGGTTATCCGGAAGGAATTCAGGGTCCCGAAATGATGATGGATTTTGAAAAACAAGCCAAACGATTTGGTACCGATATCCGATTTGGATACGCCAGCTCGGTTGATTTTACTGGAAAAACAAAAAAAGTGGTTATTGATGAAAACCACACCATCGAAGCGGATGCTGTCATCATTGCAACAGGCGCGAGTGCAAAATGGTTAGGATTAGAGTCAGAAAAAAAATTCAATGGATTTGGAGTAAGTGCCTGTGCGGTTTGTGATGGTTTCTTTTTCAAAGGGCAAGATGTGGCCATTGTGGGTGCAGGTGATACCGCAGCAGAAGAAGCATCTTACCTAGCCAAGCTTTGCAAAAAAGTTTATTTACTCGTTCGCAAACCCGAAATGCGCGCATCGAAAGCCATGCAACATCGTGTATTAAATACTCCCAACATTGAAGTTTTATTTAATCATGAAACAGTTGAAATTTTAGGAGACAAAGGAGTGAATGGGGTGAAAGTGGTGAACAACATCAGCAAAGAAGAAAAAGTTTTAGATGTTACAGGATTCTTTGTAGCCATCGGTCACGAACCAAACACCCAAATTTTCAAAGGACAATTAGAATTAGATGCGAATGGGTACATCATCACCAAGCCAGGCTCTACCTATACGAGTGCAGAAGGTGTTTTTGCAGCTGGAGATGTACAGGATCATGTGTATCGTCAAGCAGTGACAGCAGCAGGAACAGGATGCATGGCAGCGTTAGATGCGGAGCGTTGGTTGGCGCATTAATTTGATCGCGAAGCCTCGCGATTTGAAGATGAGTTAATTTGAAAATTTGAAGATGAGGCTTAGCTATAAGTTAATTTGATCGCGGCTTAAGAAATGAGCAAAGTGAGGTTTAGCTATAAGTCAATTTGATAGCGAGGAATCACTAAGAATTATTTTCATTGCAATTCTTCGCGATATGAAGATGGATTAATTTGATTGCGAACAATATCAATTTGAATTGTTTTAATTTAATTTTCAAATCTTCAAATTGAAACATTTTCAAATTAAACATAGCCCATCATTTTATACATCAAAATTCCGATCCATTCATGCAAAAGCAAATCCCATTGTGTTAGACATTCAGCATCGGGTTGAATGATTTTATCGAGTGTATTAATGTAAGTGGCAGAGCGCGTATCGACAGAAAAAGGTTCAACCTTTAAATTTACTTTTTCAAAGCAAAGTAGAGAACGACGCATGTGAAAGGCAGAAGTAATCAATAAAAACCGAGTCCCATACTTTTTATCCTTTAAGATGTCATTCGAAAGTGAAGCATTTTCATAGGTATTTCGACTTCCATTCTCGAGGAGGATATCCTTCTCGGGAACACCACTTTTCAAGAGTACGGATGCGATTAATCCCGACTCCTTCCAATCTTGGAAATTAACAAAACCAGATCCACCCGAGAGCAAAATCTTCTTGATTTTTTTATCATGATACAATTGCAAAGCTTGAAGGAGTCGATCAACACTTGAAGAATAAACAACCCGATCAACACTTTGATCGTAATAACGCATACTTCCACCTAATACAATCCCCACATCATAAGGCTCCGAAATTTTTTGAGCGTTCACTGCCGGAACTTCCCAGGCCGACATCACTCTACTGATGAGCCAAGGATTAGTAAATACGAGAAGAATTGCTAAAGAAGCAATTCTTAATCGAGACTTCCATTTCTTATTTTTTAATAAGATGGAAAACAAAATACATAAAAAGATCCAAGCTAATGGAGTAATAAAAAAATCGAGAATTTTGCTGAGGACGAAGAACATTCGGTGTATGGTTTAATGCTATCTTATAATTTTAGGATTAAAAATAATTGCTAGCACGATTTAGTCGGTAGCAGCTATCAAATATAACTAAAAAATTAATCTGCTGGATGCTCGATACACGATACTCGATACTGGATGTTCGATACTTGAAGCTCGATCTCTTCTAGAGGCTTCGCGACTCCCTACTCTCCCACTCTCCCACTCTCCCACTCTCCCACTCTCCCACTCTCCCACTCCACTCCCCCACTACTCCATAGACTGGGTCATCCTTTGAAGCTATCTTGTGATAACATCGGAAGTAGAGAAGACACCATCTGCGCCTTGGCAACTGCCCCGGGCATGGCTGCTTTGGCTGTAATCCGAATATCTGGCCCGAAATCATTTTCCATTATTGAGGAGATCTTTAGAACCATAAAAGGGAAGAAAAAAGAATTTAAAAAAATAAAACCCTACTCTCTTCACTTTGGAAAAATCATTGATCAAGATCAAATCATCGATGAAATACTAGTCAGTGTTTTTAAAGGTCCTCATTCATATACGGGCGAAGACACCATTGAAATTTCATGTCATGGCTCTACTTACATTCAGCAATCCATTCTTCAATTGTTGATTCGTAGCGGCGCTCGGATGGCCGATCCAGGTGAATTCACACTGCGTGCATTCCTCAATGGAAAATTAGACTTGAGTCAGGCTGAAGCAGTTTCCGACTTAATCTCCTCCCAACATGCATCCGCACATAAAGTCGCATTGCAACAATTACGCGGTGGCTATAGCGATACCATGCAACATCTCCGACAACAGTTGGTCGACTTTGCTTCCTTAATAGAACTTGAATTAGATTTTGCAGAAGAAGATGTTGAATTTGCGAATCGAGAAAAGTTAACAAGTTTAGTGGAAGGATTACTTATTGAAATTCGACGTCTTCAAAAAAGTTTTATTGAAGGAAATGTATTGAAATCGGGCGTGAGTGTATTGATTGCCGGAAAACCTAACGTAGGAAAAAGTACTTTAGTAAATGCACTGCTCAATGAAGAGCGTGCTATTGTGAGTGATATTGCGGGTACCACGCGCGATGTGATTGAAGATTATTTGGTCATTGATGGAATCCAATTTCGTTTTATGGATACTGCCGGAATTCGACATTCGGAAGATGTGATTGAACAAATGGGTGTTGAGCGAACCCATCAACATGCAAGTAAAGCGGCCGTCATTGTATATGTAGCCGATCCCGTACAAAGTGATGTTGCTGAAATCGAAAGTGAAATTAAAGAACTTCAACTGCGCAGTGGAAATAATGATGCGCCGGTAGTGACCGTCATCAACAAGAGTGATCAATATGCTTTTGAAAAACTGCTCAAGCAATACGAAACCCTTCCCGGACTGGTGATCCTTTCTGCGAAAGAGAAGCTGCATATCGAAACGCTCAAAGCCAAATTAGCGGGCGCTGCCATGATTTCAAACGACCAAGCAGGCCAAACCATTGTCACCAGTGCTCGACATGCAGAGTCGCTCCATTTAGCAGCTATAGCCTTAGAAAAAGTGATAGCAGGCATTCAACAAAACCTAAGTACCGATTTACTCGCCTTCGAATTAAAAGATTCCATTTATCATTTAGGGTTGATCACGGGTGCCATTTATACGGATGATCTTTTAGAGAATATTTTTAGTAAGTTTTGTATTGGAAAGTAACCAGCAAAAACAAACCTACACTATATCGCTAATAATACTGCTCCCATCATTGCAACAGTAAAGCGTTTAAAGAAAAAAGGCGCAATGCAAAAGTGGAGGTCAGCAACCTACAAACATTAACCCATCGACTGAAACCAATCAATGAAATTAAAGCCAAAGAATATTTGACGGTTAAAGATGTTGCACAATTACTGAGCATTAACATTCGCACCGTTTACCATCTCATTGAATGCAACCAGCTCAAAGCACTAAAGATTTCGGAACGGGTAACGAGAATAAGAAAAGCCGACATCGAAGGTATGTTTGTCCATCATTCAGAAGAAACCACAAATACACCCATCGACATTGATAAAGTAAAAATTGAAGACTGCTACAATATGACGGAAATCCAAAAAATTTATTCCATTTCGGAGAAAGGACTTCACAACATCATTAAGAAAAACAACATTCCAAAAATAAAAAAGGGCTGGTATTCATATGTACCTAAACATCTAATTCACGAATTACTAAGTTAATTGATATGGCTATAAAAGTGAAAGTAAGAAAAAGGGAAATTTCCAATGGAAGAGATAGCATATATCTGGACTACTATCCAGCTATTCCCCACCCGAAAAATGGAAGGTTGACACGTAGGGAGTCTTTGAATATGTACGTTTTCCAAAATCCAAAAAATCCTTTGGACAAATTGCACAATAAGGAAACTTTAATTTTAGCTGAACAAATTAGACAGAAAAGAGAGAACGAACTAAACAAGCCAGAAGTCTACACCGCATTTGAAAAAGACCAAGTACGACTAAATGAGATTGGCGAAATGAATTTTGTAGATTATTTTGATAGTCTTGTTAAAAAGCGAAAAGGAACTAATTATGATAATTGGACTTCTGCAAGTATTTATCTTCACAAATTTTCAAATGGGGTCTGGAAATTTTCCGACTTAAATCTCAAAAAATGCGTTGAATTTAGAGAGTACCTACTCACTACCAAAGGAAACAAAAGAACTAAATCTACTCTTTCTACTAACTCAGCACTCTCCTATTTTAACAAATTTAAAGCTACATTAAAACAAGCCTTCAAAGATGGGTATTTAAATAGTGATTTAAATGGAAGAATAGAACCGATAAAGCCAGAGGAAACGCATCGCAACTTTCTTTCATTAGAAGAATTGAATATATTGGTGCAAACTGATTGCCACATTCCATCGCTAAAAATTGCAGCTCTATTTTCTGCACTTACAGGACTACGTTTTTCCGATATTTCAAAACTGATATGGAGTGAATTATCATTCCGCAAAGGAGATGGATATACCATCCAATTCAAACAAAAGAAAACCAACGGTGCAGAAGTTCTGCCAATATCAGAGCAAGCCATGAGTCTATTAGGTGAAAGGCAAAAGTCGAATCAAAAGGTTTTTCCAGAGCTTAAATATTCAGCTTATAACAACAAATTCCTTCACCAATGGATTGAAAATGCTGGCATCACTAAAAAAATCAGCTTCCATAGTTTTCGACATACCTACGCAACTCTACAATTAAGTGGAGGAACGGACATTTATACTGTCTCCAAACTATTAGGGCATCGCAATTTAAAAACCACCCAATTATATGCAAAAGTCGTTGACGCATCAAAGCGAATAGCGTCAGAAAGAATAAAATTAAATTTCTAAAAACGATATTATGAAAGCAAATACCAAAGCCATCACGCCCAAAAATGGAGAACGTTTTTCTTTTCCAGAAGACTTTGAATCTCAACCAGAATTTCAGAGACAAGTTTACTACTTCAAAACATTTGATTGGGAAAGCTATATGACAATTCACGATGACGATAATAATCTGTCATTCAAAATTTATACACCACATTTTTCAATTATTTTCACGAGAGCAGAAACAGAACTATTTGTTTCTCCACTTAGCACACTTAGAAAAGTTAAGACCTATCCATTATTTCAAAAATTCAAAGAAGGATATCTAAAAGGATTGGAACATTTCGATAAAAACTACAAAGTAAGTGGTGAAGTACTATATGGTCTGAATGCAGTTGTATACGAGAGGACTTTGCATAGACTCTATTTTCATGGAGAGACAAATAAAATCTCTACTGAATGGGTAAATTACACGAAAAATTATCCAATAGTTTTCACTTTTGATGAACTTTATAAGTACGGTTATTATAGTGGTTTAATTAGTTGTGTAAAAGAATTAAGAAGAAATCATCCTCTCTTATTTGAAAAATTTGATTTGTGTAATATTGAGAGGAAACATGAAGATACAAATTCTGAATTGAAGTACAAAGACGAATTGATGGAACTCATCATACTTCACTTAAAGCCACTTAATGGCTTATGGAGAGGTGAATCAATTATGACGGATAATGATTTTGATAAATTGGTAACAAATACAAAATATCTACTGGAAAATAATAAGTTACCTACAGGGATTAAATCTATCAAATCAAACAAGTCTACCAACCCAATTTATAAGAAAAACTTTTGCTGAATTAAGTAAAGAGCACTATAATAAAAGAAGAAATTCACTCATTTATGAATTTAATTAAAAAAAGTTTTAGTCAATTCAAAGATGTAACATTAAGCTCCATCGAAAAAAATTTTACTACTTATGTAGGTACATATAGTAAAGATGTAGAAATGATTAAATACAAGAAAGAGTCGATAAAATCTTTAAAATCTTAAGTTTTTCTTTAATTTATCTTATGGTTGTTTTGTGACGTACCTAATACGTCAACCATGAGCATTACATTTAATGAAGTACCAGAGGCACTTAGCCAGCTAATAGAACGTCTAGATTCTATTGAAAAACTTCTTACTGAAAACGGTTCTATCGTAAAGACTGAACCCGACCAATTACTCACTATCCAACAAGCGGGTGAATTATTGAATCTCTCCGTTCCTACCCTTTATGGGTACGTGCAGAGGGCTGAAATCCCTGTGAACAAAAGAGGAAACGACTCTACTTTTCTAAGCAAGAGCTTTTCGATTGGATAAAAGAAGGAAGACGAAAGACCCTTGCGGAGTCTTCGCTGGAAGCCAAAGCCATAACAAAAAGGAAAAACCGCTGACCATGAATAGCAGGAAAATGACTTCTGCTTATGGGGATAATGTACATACATTAGCACAAGTCGGGACAAAGAAAACCTCCACCCTACCTAAAGGGTACGTTATTGTGAATGGAAAAGGAAGTGATTTAAATGATTTAAAGTCCAAAAGAGGTAGGGCAAAAAAAGCAAATTAGTCAAGTGCTGGGCATTAGGACTCATAAAAATTGCACAAGAAAATAACAACCGTTTATTAGAAAAAAGTTTCGTAATACTTTCTACTGCTTAGAAAATGTCGTTACGGTGGATGGACGGATTCATGGGAAATTTTGCAAAACCGATTGTGTACAGTTTGTCTTGGAAATCGCAAAGCAGAAATTATAAATAAGTACTTACCAGTAGTGAGTAGCTGGTCTGAGCCTCACTTTCTTACTTTGACGGTTAAATCAATACCAAAAAAGAATTTGCAAGCAGTCATTAAAAACATGAAGCAAGCATTTAGAAAAATACTAAATACTTACAACAAAAGGAATCTACGAGGAAAAGGCGAAAAACTTGTTGGGCTCATGTCGATTGAATGCAATTTTAATCCTATAACAAAAACGTATAACCCCCATTTGCATATCATCACAAACAACCGCAAAACTGGAGAAATATTACTCGCAGAATGGTTGAAGCGTGGAAAGAAGAAAAATGTCAATGCAAAGGCTCAGCTTCTCGTGAAAGTAAAAAACAATAAAGATTGCCTTATTGAAATTGTAAAATATGGGAGCAAAATTTTAACAGAAAATGACCTCAATAAAAAAGCAAGCTCAGGAAAAAAAGTGACCATTTACTTAAAAGCACTTTATACGATTATAGAAGCATTTGAAGGGATACGACTCTTTGAACATTTCGGATTTAAGCTAATGAAGAAGCCCAACAAAGAAGCGATACTCGCAAAAATTGCAGTTGATTTTAGAGAGTTTAATTACGACTCCACAAAAACCGATTGGGTTGATATAAGAAATAAAGAGACTCTGACTGGCTTTATATCAGACCAACGGATTCAACATATTTTGGAGAATTGCATCGATACCGAATCAAGTTAATCGATTATTATCTCTTTTCTACTATTTTTGATGATTCTATTTTCCCCCTTATGACCGTAACCCAATATTTAGAAAAGATAAATTCCCGTTTTAAATCTGGTATTAGTACTGAGCACACCTATAGAGGTGACCTTCAAAGTCTTTTGGAAGCATTGGCTTCTGATGTACAAGTAACCAATGAACCATCCCGAATCGCTTGCGGTGCTCCCGACTATATCATCACTAAAAAGAACATTCCTGTTGGATATATTGAGGCGAAGGATATTGGAGTCGACTTAAAAAGCAAGAGCCTAAAGGAGCAATTTGACCGCTATAAGAGCTCTTAGTAATTTGATTATTACCGATTATCTGGACTTCATCTTTTCATTGATGGGGGAATTTAAGACCTCCATAAGGATTGGACAGATT
>JADKFA010000031.1 GCA_016717725.1 Bacteroidota bacterium | reverse complement strand
GTTTCAAACATTCAGCTAATAGCAAAAAGTGAAGATCACGAAAAAATTAACAAGTCATTTGAAAAGTTACCATCAATCCTATTCTCGATTGAAAACTCTTCAACCAACCAAATAAATTTAATTGCCTCGACTGGTATACCTATTTCGATTCAATTTTTTCCTGCAGCAGAACTCATCTACCAACAATGGAAATCAACAGGAAACAATGAACATCTAGCACAATGCTTAGCATTAAAATCTGTTGAAGAAAATCAATTGAAAAAATGCACATCAGAGCTAGAAATCTACCAAACTTTCGGACTCCCTTACATCGAACCTGAATTGAGAGAAGGACGAAATGAAATTACAAGAGCTCTTGATGGAAATTTACCTTCAGCATTAATTGAGTTAAAGGATCTAAAAGGAATTTTGCATAATCACAGTACGTACAGTGATGGTAAAAATACATTGAAGGAAATGGCCTTGGCATGCAAAAATTCGGGCTATGAATATTTAGGTATTTGTGATCATAGTAAAAGTGCTTTTTATGCAGGTGGATTAAGCATTGAAAGAGTTGCCGAGCAGCAAGAAGAAATTAAAAAGTTAAATATAGAATTGGCTCCATTTGTTATATTTTCTGGTATTGAATCAGATATTTTAACCGACGGAAGTTTAGATTATCCTGAAGAAATTTTGAAATCCTTCGACTTCATTGTTGCTTCTGTTCATTCGGGATTGAGAATGGATGTTGACAAAGCAACTATGCGACTTATTGCCGCTATTAAAAATCCCTATACAACCATCTTGGGCCATCCAACAGGTCGGCTTTTACTTTCCAGAGCCGCCTACCCTATCGACCATGAAAAAGTGATTGATGCTTGTGCGAAATATAATGTAGTTATCGAATTAAATGCACATCCTTATCGACTCGATTTAGATTGGCGATGGATTGAATACGCCATCAGCAAAGGAGTCAAAATTTCAATCAATCCGGATGCCCATTCCACCGAAGGCTATAAAGACATGTACTTTGGTGTTTGTGTTGGAAGAAAGGGCTTTTTAACCGCCAAAGAAACATTTAACGCACAAAATCGAGAAGATATTAACAAATACTTTCAAGATCGCAAGAATAGAATTGCCAGCAATCAATAAATTCACTAATTTTATGCTAAGCCTTTAATCATTCACCCTCATGGCCATTATTAGTTCGGTACTTTCGTGGATTATGAAGCAACGATTGCATCAGATCGAGCTGTTCATGAAATTTCCGAATGAGGTGCAACAGGATTTATTAAAACGTCTTATTATTTCTGCACGGTATACAGAATTTGGTAGGCGCTTTGATTTTTCTTCTATCTCTAGTTCTAAAGAATTCAGAAATAGAATTCCACTTCAAGATTACGAAAGTTTAAAACCTTATATTCTTCGATTGAAAGCTGGAGAACAGCAATTACTTTGGTCGAGTGATGTGCGTTGGTTTGCAAAATCGAGTGGAACAACGAACGACAAGTCAAAATTCATTCCCGTCACCAACGAAGCGTTAGAAGAATGTCATTACAAAGGAGGAAAAGATTTATTATGTCTGTACTTTCATAACAATCCAGAGACTCAATTATTCAATGGTAAGTTGCTTACACTAGGTGGAAGTCACCAATTAAATTCTAACTCTAACGATTCTTTTTATGGAGACTTAAGTGCCATTCTCATTCAGAATCTTCCATTTTGGATACAATTGTTTCGTACGCCAGAACGTTCCATTGCATTGATGGATGAATGGGAAGAAAAAATTGAACGCATTGCTCAAACCACCATGAATGAGAATGTAACCAATATTGCGGGTGTTCCATCCTGGACATTAGTGTTGCTAAAAAGAATTTTGGAATTGAGTGGCAAAAAAGATTTGACAGAAGTTTGGCCCAACCTTGAACTCTTTGTTCATGGCGCCGTAAATTTTAGTCCTTATAGAGAGCAATTCCGACAGTTGATCCCTAGTTCTCAGATGAATTATTTGGAAACATACAATGCATCGGAAGGATTTTTTGGAATTCAAGACCAATCTAATTCAGAGGAAATGTTGTTGATGTTAGACTACGGCATTTACTACGAATTTTTACCGATGAGTGAATGGGACAAAGATTTTCCTGAAACACTTACTTTAGATCAAGTTAAGTTAAATGAAAACTATGCTATCATCATTACTACCAATGCTGGATTGTGGAGATATAAAATTGGAGATACCGTAACCTTCACATCGTTGAATCCATTTCGCATTCGTATCACTGGAAGGACCATGCATTTCATTAATGCTTTTGGTGAAGAATTAATCATTGACAATGCAGAAAAAGCATTGGCTATTGCATGCAAATCAAGCGGCGCTACCATTAAAGATTATACAGCAGCTCCCGTATATTTTGATGCAGAACATGGAGGCGCCCATGAATGGTTAATTGAATTTGCGTGTCCTCCTGTTGATATAAACGACTTTAGCGTGTATCTCGACAATGCACTAAAACAAATCAATTCCGACTACGAAGCTAAACGCTATCGTGACAAAGTATTAAGTTTGCCCATTGTGAGAAGTTTGCCAACCAACACCTTTCACAACTGGATGAAATCAAGAGAGAAATTGGGCGGACAACACAAGGTACCTCGATTGGCCAATCACAGAAATTATGTAGAAGAGATTTTAAATAATTTTGTTTTAAATGTATAAGACATTCCTCCTCCTATTTATTGTTTTTCATGCTGCATTTTCAACTTTCGCTCAACAGGAGAGAAAACAAATTGACAACGTTTCCAATTTCGAAGTAGATCCATTAGGAAATTGTTACTATCTAAAAAACGATGAGCTTGTTAAAGTAAATAATGCGGGAAAAGAGTTAGTGCGTTATAGCATGAAAAATTTAGGGGCTCCCAGTGCTATTGATGTAAATAATCCGCTTCGCATCTTAGTCTTCTATTCCGCTCAGGCGGTCATTCGAATCTTAGACAATAACCTTGTCGACCAGAGCGAACTGGATTTACGCAGCATGGGCATCATTCAACCCAAAGTGATGGCAGGCACACCAGATCAAGGAATATGGATCTTTGATGAGATCAGCGCTTCCTTAATCAAAATTGATACGAGATTAAAGTCATCTGCACTTTCCGTTGACTTAACACAGCTTACAGGGCGAAGACCCAATCCTCTGCGCTTAATAGCTAACCAAAACTGGGTTGTGATGCACGACCAGCAAGGGATTATCATATTTGATCAATTTGGAACCAAATTGAAGTCGATTCCGCTAGATACTCCATCCATCGTGCTCCAATTGAGTGAAAATAGTCTCATCTATTCTGATAAAGGGCAATTAATGAGTTATCAAATGAACTTGAATGCCTTTCAAAAAGAAAATAATTTATGCCCCAAAAACGCTGTAAAAGCCTATTTTTCAGAGGAGAAATGCTGGTTTCTCGACCAAGAAACCCTCTATTTCCCTCAATGAACTTTTCAACACATTTTGGTAGGCTTGATTACAGCAGTTATTTTTGATGCATTCGGGAAAAAGTTCTCCGATTTCTAAGTAATAAAATAAGACACCTTGGCTACAAGTTCAAACACCAAAAACATGCATATCGCAGTTGCCGGAAATATTGGTTCTGGTAAAACTACGCTTACCAGTCTACTTGCCAAAAATTTAAAGTGGGAACCACATTATGAAGATGTGGACGATAATCCTTACTTAAATGATTTTTATGAAGACATGCAACGCTGGTCATTCAATTTGCAGATTTATTTCTTGAACAGTCGATTCAATCAAATCATCAAAATTAGAAAAGCAAGTAAAACGGTAATTCAAGATAGAACCATCTATGAAGATTCCTATATTTTCGCACCAAACTTGCACGCAATGGGATTAATGACTACTCGTGATTTTAATAATTACTTGGAGTTATTTAATTTGATGAGCAACTTCGTTCAACCACCTGATTTATTGATTTACTTGAGAGGAACGGTTCCTGCTCTTGTACGTCAAATTGAAAAGCGCGGAAGAACGTATGAAAATTCCATCCGTATCGATTATCTAAAAAGATTAAATGAACGTTACGAAGCTTGGATTTCTCAATATGAATTAGGCAAGCTTTTAATCATCGATATCGACGATATTAACTTCGCTGAAAATCCAGAACATTTAGGAATGGTCATTAATAAAATTAATGGCGAGATTCATGGGTTGTTTCAACCGTAAATGAAAATTGATAAAGGGGCAGAAAATTTTCTACCCTAAACAAAGGGGCAGAATAAATTCTACCCCTTTGTTATTCCTTTATTTTTTATTCAATCCTTCTACAACTTGTTTTGTTACATCCAATGAGTCGTTGGCGAATAATATTCCACCCCCGCGTGAGTAACCAAGGATAAAATCATATTGTTGATTCTTATTGTACGTTTTCAAATAACGCATCAAATCCGAGTGAATACTATCGGTTAAATCGGATTCTTCCGCTTTCAACTTATCTAAAAGATTTTCTCTGTCCGCCATCAAGGCTTGTTGCTTTCTCATTAACGATTCTTCGCGCAATTGTCTTTCCCCGTCACTCATTCCAGCAGCACTTTCTTGGTAGGTTTTAATTTCATTCTCCAGACTAGTTCCACGAGCGGTAAGGAGTTGATCGAGGCTATCGCGTTTCTTTTCCATACTTGCCGACATCTCCTTGAAAAGAGAATAGCTATCCATCAAAGAATCGGAATTCACAAAAACTATTTTGGATTGGCTCGCTTTCACCGAGAGCGGCGTATGCGTGGTTTCAGGATTGCTGAACACTTTATAATAGAGAAAGGCTACTGCTATTATAAGTATACCATTGAGAATCAGAGAGGCTTGTTTCAAGATCTTATTTTTTTGCAAAGATAGAAAAGCCTCAGAAACCTAAATAAATGGATTTGGCTGCGTACCTTTGCAGTCCAATTGTAGTATATGAGTATTAATCAGGAAATTAAAAAAAGAAGGACATTTGCCATCATCTCCCATCCAGATGCCGGAAAAACGACATTGACGGAGAAGTTTCTTCTTTTTGGAGGGGCGATTCAGACGGCAGGAGCCGTAAAGTCGAATAAAATCAAGAAAAGTGCTACCTCCGATTTTATGGAGATTGAAAGACAGCGGGGAATCTCGGTTGCTACATCGGTCATGAATTTTGAATACAATGATACGCTCATTACACTGTTGGATACACCCGGTCACAAAGACTTTGCGGAAGATACATATAGAACTCTAACGGCAGTTGATAGTGTAATTTTAGTGATCGATTGTCAAAAAGGAGTTGAGGAACAAACTTACAAATTAATGGAAGTTTGCAGAATGCGAGATACTCCTGTGATCATTTTTGTAAATAAGATGGATCGTGAAGGAAAGTATCCTTTTGATTTGTTAGATGAGTTAGAAGAAAAATTAAAAATTAAAGTACGTCCCTTAAGTTGGCCCATCAGTGTTGGACAAACTTTCAAAGGAGTTTACAATCTTTTCGATCAAAGTTTATACGCATTTACTCCCGGAAGTGAGAAAAAACCGATGGGCGTTGCTATCACCGATTTAGCGGATCCGGCTGTCGATAAATTAGCGGGGCAATATGCAAAGCAAATTCGTGAAGATGTTGAATTAATTGAAGGTGTTTACGAACCTTTCGATACCAAAGATTATTTAAGTGGGAAGTTAGCTCCCGTATTTTTCGGTTCGGCCATCAATAATTTCGGAGTAAAGGAAATGCTGGATACCTTCATTAAAATTTCGCCAGTACCTGGCAGTAGACCAACTGACAAAAGAGAAATTCATCCCGACGATAAAAATTTTACAGGATTCATCTTTAAAATTCACGCCAACTTAGATCCGCGTCACCGCGATCGAATCGCATTTTTGAGAGTATGCAGTGGGAAATTTGAACGCGGAAAATTCTATCATCATGTGCGTTTAGATAAGGACATGCGCTTTAATAATCCTGCAACTTTCCTCGGGCAAAGTAAGAATATCATCGATGAAGCTTACCCAGGAGATGTGATTGGATTATATGACAGTGGAAACTTTAAAATTGGAGATACCTTATCACAAGGCGAAAACTTAAACTTCCAGGGAATTCCAAGTTTCTCGCCTGAAATATTTAAAGAATTGGTGAACACGGATCCGATGAAATCCAAGCAACTCGAAAAAGGAATTACACAATTAACTGACGAAGGGGTTGCACAGTTATTCATTCAGTATGGCGGAAATCGAAAAATTGTAGGTACCGTTGGAGAATTGCAATTGAAGTAATCCAGTATCGCTTAGAGCATGAGTATGGATCCTCTTGTCGGTTTAATATGATTAGTGTCTACAAAGCCTGTTGGATTACGTGTGATGATAAAAACAAATTGGATGAATTTGTACGTTTCCGCCAACATCAAGTAGCTACCGACAAAGACAATAACCTAGTGTACTTAGCCGATTCACAATGGATGCTCGACCAGATGATCAAGAATTATCCGGAAGTTCAATTCCATTTCACCTCTGAGTTTAAGAGGAAGGCGTTGATGGAATCGTAGGCTAATTCTTAATTATTTCCTGAATCTTGTAATTTTTCTTTAATAATTACGCCATATTCAAAAAACTCAGTATCTTTAGTTATTAATTATGATTACTTCATGATTTAAGAAAATTAAATCATCACGATGCCGAAGGCATCACATGTTTATAGAAAAAAAAGAACGCAAAAACATACGACCCCGAAGGGGTCGAACAACATCAAATTGCATTTTCTCTATAAACATATGACCCATTCTGGGTCAACATTTCTTAACCTCATGAGATTAGCCTATCTTCTAATTTCAAAAAATTAAAATCACGATGCCGAAGGCATCACATGTTTATAGAAAAAATAGAACGCAAAACACACGACCCCGAAGGGGTCGAACAACATCAAATTGCATTTTCTCTATAAACATATGACCCATTCTGGGTCAACATTTCTTAACCTCATGAGATTAGCCTATCTTCTAATTTCAAAAAAATAAAAATTACGATGCCGAAGGCATCACATGTTTATAGAAAAAAAAGAACGCAAAAACATACGACCCCGAAGGGGTCGAACAACATCAAATTGCATTTTCTCTATAAACATATGACCCATTCTGGGTCAACATTTCTTAACCTCATGAGATTAGCCTATCTTCTAATTTCAAAAAATAAAAATTACGATGCCGAAGGCATCACATATTTATAGAAAAAAAAAAAGAACGTAAAACATACGACCGAAGGGTCGAACAATCAACATCCCAAAAACAACTCCCCAACCCCGAACAAACCTTCCCCACCCCCTAATACCCACACAAACTAATTATTAAAATAACAAAACAACGCTGACGAAAACAAAAAAAAAAAAAAAAAAAGAACAAACCGACCCCCGATGGGGTCGAACAACAACAAATTGCATTTTCTCTATAAACATATGACCCATTCTGGGTCAACATTCATTAACATAATGACATTGGCCTCTCCTGAAGGCGAGGATAAAAAAGGAGAGGGTGTATTTAAAAATCAAGTTTATCAAGAGAATACTCAAATAGCATTTAGTCTAAATTCCAAATAGAGTCATGATCGAAAAGTTCAAGTGGAGTTTTATTTCTTAATCAACGATATTTTCAAATGAAAAAATTTAAACTTCTTCTTCATCTTTTGATTGTATTTTCCATGCCGCTCTATGCTCAATTGCAAGATAGCCAATGGTATTTTGGAGGATCAGGAGCAGGCGTACATTTTTATTCTTGTACCGATTCCATTTTTGAAAATGTCTATGCTTCAAATTGGGAAGGATGTGTGACTATGTCGGATGAGCAAACTGGACAATTGTTATTTTATTCCAACGGAATACATATTTACAATGCAAATCACGACACGATGGCGAATGGTTTCAACGCAGGACTTTCTAACAGTATCACTCAAAACATTGCCATCAAGAAACCGGGCAGTAATCATCTTTTCTATTTTTTCACTGCAGATGTACAAGGAGGCATAAGTTCCAACCCCTCATATCCTAATGCCATTGGAGTAAATTATGCGGAGATTGATATGAACTTAAATGGAGGTCTGGGTGGAGTAATCTCTAAGTTCAATATTTTAAAAGACACCAGCAATTGCGAAAAACTCACTGCGGTTCGACATGCAAACGGACAAGACATTTGGTTGATCGGACATGAATATGGAAATAATAATTTCTTTGTTTATAGTATTACCACGTCGGGTATAAATACAACGCCCGATTATTATTCAGTTGGACCTGTAATTAAAACCTTTCAGCAAGGGATTCCCGGATTAGCCAACTTCGATGCTATTGGCGAATTGAAAGCCTCTCCTAACGGAGCTAAATTAGCATTTACAACTTACTACAATGGAATTACCGCGTTGGTTGATTTTGATAATTCAACAGGTGCGATTAGCAATCCCATACAGCTTAATATTAATGATGGAGGCTATGGAGTTTCCTTTTCTCCTAACAATTCCATTCTTTACATTGGAGCCATTGATACCGCTATAAGTTTTGTTCCAGACAACGGCAAACTTCTTCAGTTTGATATTAGCTCTGGAATACAATCTACTATTCAAAATTCAAAAACGATTATTTACAATCAGATAAATTGTGGATTCAGCAGCTTAAAATTATCACCCAACGGTACCATCATCGTGTCACATTATGGAAATTCTGGAAGTGTTGTGGGTGATGGATATTTAGGTGAAATTCGTTATCCCGATAGTTTAGGCTTTGCTTGCAACTATATTCACAGCGCCATTTACCTCAAGGGAAAAACTTCGAGTTGGGGATTAAATAATCAAATGGAAAATCCGAATTATTGTATTCCGACAGCTACACCTGAAATAACGAGTAGTGGTGCTTCTTTGAATGTGTATCCGAATCCAGCAACTGACTTATTAAATGTAAATATTGTTTCGCATAATAAAATTTCGATACATTTAATTCTATTCGATATAACTGGAAAGCAAGTTTTGAATAAAGTGTTAGAAAATCCATTTAATAAAATAGAAGTAAGTGTACTTAATCCAGGAGTGTATATTGTTAGTTTAACAGATGAAAATGGAAAAGTTAAAAATGAAAAGTTTATTAAGCTTTAACATAAGAGATATTATTACAAGAAAAGTTTTACTTTTTTTGGTGATAATGTCTTTCATACAAATCAATATTTGTAAATCTCAGTCATGGACAACAGTAGATTACACAGAGTTTGAATCAGTAAGAATTACCTATTATGATTCTGTTACTTCAACCTATATCTTAGGAGGCAGATTTGATACTCTTTTTAATGTTCACGCAAATAATATTATAGCATTTGATGGTACTAATTGGTTTCCTATGGGAGATGGATTTAATGGGCCAATTGTTTCTATAATTAGGTGCAATGGAGATCTGTTTGCTGCTGGTGCATTTGATAGTACGGGTAATGTACCTTTGAGGGCACCAATCGCAAAATGGGATGGTTCGAATTGGGTTCCGGTTGACACTGTAAGTTATTTTGATGATAAAATATTTTCACCTAATTACTTTCCTGAAATTCAAGATTTATGTATTCATAATGGAGTATTGTATATGAGTGGTAATTTTATTGCCTGGCCTAATTTATTTAATCCAGTTGGTTATTCTGATTTTGCTAAGTATAATGGATCTTATGTTGAAAGTGTTTTGTTCCCCTATTTTGAAGTTAACTGTTCCTCATGCAATTTAGAATCTTTTAAAGGAAATTTGTATATGGCTAAAAATGCTGGCTCAAAAGATACCTGTATTGGAACGCCTGTATCATTCCCCGATGGGTTATTGATTATGGACACATTGTGCTGGACGTTTAAACCCGTTGGTCAATGGCCTGTTACAAATTTAAATGGGATGCTCGCTACAGATTCAATGTTATATATTGGATTAAATTACCCAAATACAACTTTTGGAAATTTTTTTACAGGGTATGATGGTGTGAATTATCACAATATTGGAGGTGGATTAAATGGACCTGTTGGTTATATTCATACATACAATGGAAAAATACTCATATCAGGTGCCTTTTCTGCAGATTTTAACAATACTATAAGTTTATCAAATTTTGCACTTTTAGATGGACAAAATTGGCAACCGATTGGAAGTACGTGTAATTTAAATTATGGTCTCGGATATGTATCCGTGTTAGATTCATTCATTTTTGCATCTGGTTTTTTCGATTCTTGTGGTGTTAATCCTGTTGGTTATATGGTAACCTTTCCCAGTTCAATTATTACAAGTAATAATGAAATAAACGCTCAACCAATTAATCCAAAAATCATAATTAAAAATGGCTATTTAAATGTGGAAATTGATGCTTTTGAATTTATTAATAAAGCGAATCTTATCTTGTATGATTCAATGGGTAGACTAATTACTAAAAATAATTGTTGTTCTATAAATTTGAATCCATACAATCTTTCCAATGGAATTTATTTATTAGAAATTATTGTTCCAGAAGAAAATTTTAAAAGAGGAATTAAGTTTGCAATAATGAATTAGCCTGATTTTTTTATTTAATTAAATGAAAAAAGAGTATTAAATAAAGACTTGCAAAATACAATTAATAATATTTAGGTTAGTAAACTTAATCCTGATGTGTATTTGCTAAAAATGCAAATAGGAGAAAGAATTGTGATTAGGAAGTTGGTAAAGATGTAGCGTTGATATTGACATTTTTTTAAACTTGCCTGCAGCAGGCAGGCACAATAGAACCCCAGAGGGGTTCAACCTTATTAGCGAAGCAAAAAAAAATGAATAACCCAACCCCAGAGGGGTTGCACATCGGCGTTGGCAACGGCGTTTGTTCCCATGCGTTTGTGTGACCCCGCTGGGGTCATGTTAAAAAAATGAAATTTGTTTCTAATAAGGTTTGACCCCGATGGGGTCATGTGCAAAATGAAATTGCGACAATTTCTATTCGATGTATTTATTATTACAGATTCGATTATCGATGTCACCCCTATGGGGTTTTGGGTGGTGGGACAATTATTCGATCGCGGCTATAATCATGTCATCCCTTCGGGATTTATTTGTGACAGATAAAATCTATGTCAATAGAAAACACAGAATAAAAAAAATCAAAAAGGTGATATTATTATTGAACAGACAATAGCAAAAACCCCGAAGGGGTGAAATGATTATAGAAAAAAAGCAATTAAAAAAAACAAAACCCCGAAGGGGTGACATTATTTTCTGCGAGAAATTACGCCTGCTTCACGGGAGGTTATAAAATAAGAATCAAATAAAATCCATTCACGAATTCATTTTTCTTTGTCACCCCTTCGGGGTTTTTGTTGGTGGGGCGCCGATTCTTTCGCGGCTATAATCATGTCACCCCCTTCGGGGTTTTGGTTGGTGGGACATTGATTCGTTTTCTATAATAATTTCACCCCTTCGGGGTTTGTGATAAAAAAAATCCAAAAGCTAAAAGCCAACAGCCAGAAGCTTCCCTAAAAAGCGAAGAACTCTAATTATTTGTAAATTTTATCTATCAGAAATATTTTTGTCACTAGCCTTCCCAAACGCCCATCTTAAAAAATCAGGAAAAACTTGAGCCCAAGTTTCTTCGTTGTGCTTCCCTCCTGCTACTTCAACGTATTCAATGTCTTTTCTGTTTTCAAAACCTAACAATTCTAGTTCGCTGATGATGTCTAAGGTATCGTGAATGGAATCAATAACACCCGAATTATTTCTATCCGATAATTCATCATCGGTTCCGGTTTGAAACCAAAACTGCTGATTGCTTTTAGAATCGGTAGTGCGAATTAATTTATGGAGGATGCGGTCGGTGCTGTCATCATACCCTTTGCTATACGCTTTACTTCGCCACCAAAACGAACCCGAGAAGACACCTGCTTTGTGAAATACCTGCGGATAATTCCAAACAATATCGAAAGCCGATAATCCACCTAACGAAAATCCAGCAAACACATTTCCTTCTTGCTCGGATTGTACTCTAAAGTTTTTGCGAATTAATGGCAATAATTCATTCACAATAAAACGGGAATAGTTAGCTGCTTTATCACCACGATTTTTATAATCGGGGAATCCCGCAACACCGTACTCGTTCATTCTATTTTTGGCATGAATACCCACCACAATAATCGGCGGAATGGAATTGGATAAATATAAATCGGTAAGTGCTTCTTTTACTTTAATCTGTTTTAAGCTTTGCCCATCATTCATCAACAGTAAGGGAAAAGAATGATTGGGAGTTTCTTTGTACCAAGGAGGCAATACCACTTCAACTTTAATGTATCTTTTTAATGCCGCCGAATAAAAATCATCGACAAAAACAGAAGTGACACTTTGCTTGTCCTCCTCAACTTTCTTCTTCACTTTATTTTTTGGGTCCTTCGACAAGAGTTTCAAGCGTGATAGCACGGGTCAAAATTAGCATTCCTATTCAGTAAAATCTCAGCACATCTAAAAAAAATAAATATTTTGCAACAATGCATTGTGGAAAGATTCGAGCTTATCTATTCACCATTTGAAACTGTAACTCGCCTCTTTCAATTTGTTGCACAATGGATTCAATCAAGGCATCTTCACCCTGAGCATCAAATTCTGATTTAAGGTTGGAGCCGAAAAGTCGGGAAAGTCCTTGCCAGAAAAAGGCTTGTAATGATCCTCGCAACTCTTTAACTAATGCATACGATGTAGAACCCGTTTCACGATCGATAAGCTTGATCAAAATACGACCTTGGGTGACCGTTAACTTTTTCAAATCTCTTTCAAACTGATTTTTCAATTCTTTCTCCAATTTTTTAATGAATTTCTTCTTTTGTCTTTCTCCAGAAATATGTGCAACGCTATCATTAATAAATTTAAGTTGAGTGGCTGCCAATCGAGCGTAGGGATACGCACGTAAAACATCTCGTCTCAATTTTAAATAGGCTTTCATGTTTGCCGCTGCCATGGGCGATAAACTCGCAAAAATTTCGGCAGGAGCTAAATTGATGAGCGGTATGGTATCTCCATTCTCCACTTTCGCCAACACCTTATATCTACCATCGGGTGTTTTAATTTGCGCTTCGCTTTGAATCGAGATCAGAAAAAAAAGAATCAGAAATAAGGTATATCTCATGGTTTTTCGTCCATCCTAATTACGTGCCAAACTACGACCTGTTCAATTTCCAGGCAGAGGTCATTCTTTTATTTGTAGAATCAACGGCAATTTGAGTGGAGTTATTTCCTTGATTTTGTAAAAAGTAAGCGACAACCCCTGCTGCTTCTGCTTCTGCTTCATTGATAGTTGCTTTTAATTTGTCAGGAGTATAGAAATGCTTCACAAAATGGGTATCGAAGTTTCCACTCACGAAGGCTTCATGTTGCATCACAAATTTCCCGAAGGGTAAAGTGGTTTCACATCCAACAATGATGTACTCATCGATAGCACGAATCATTCGTTGAATGCTTTGTTCACGATTTTCTCCCCAGGTAATTAATTTTGCAATCATGGGATCATAATATATGGGAATATCCATTCCTTCTTCAAACCCATCATCCACACGCACTCCTGGACCTTGTGGTCGGACATAACGCACCAACTTACCGATATCTGGTAAAAAATCATTCAAGGGATCTTCGGCATACACACGAACTTCCATGGCATGACCGTTAATTTTTAAATCTTCTTGTTTAAAGGAAAGTGGTTTTCCTTCGGCAATCAGGATTTGCTCTTTCACTAAATCAACACCCGTGATCATTTCGGTTACAGGATGCTCTACTTGCAAACGAGTGTTCATCTCCAGGAAATAAAAATTTAATTTCTCGTCCATCAAAAATTCCACCGTGCCCGCACCCGTATAGTTACATGCTTTAGCTACTCTCACGGCACACTCACCCATTTCCTTTCTCAGTTCAGGCGTCAACAATGAACTAGGCGCTTCTTCCACCACTTTTTGGTGGCGACGTTGCACCGAACATTCTCTCTCAAAAAGATAAACGATATTTCCATGTTGATCACCCAACACTTGCACTTCAATATGTCGAGGTGAACCTACATAACGCTCAATGAAAACTGCTGAATCACCAAATGCCGATTGTGCTTCTCCCACTGCGCGATTCAACATCTCTTCGAACTGACTTTCTTCTTCCACAATGCGCATCCCTTTACCACCACCACCCGCTGCGGCCTTGATTAAGATGGGAAAACCTACTTCCTTCGCCACTTTCTTCGCAGCTTCAATATCGGTAAGTGCATAGTCGGTGCCGGGTACCATGGGAATATTATATTCTTTGGCAGCAGCTTTAGCTGTAAGTTTATTCCCCATTAAGTCCATGGCTTCAGGAGATGGGCCAATCAGAATAAGTCCTGCTGCTTTCACAGCACGAGCGAAAGAAGCATTCTCTGAAAAAAAACCGTAGCCAGGATGAATAGCTTGCGCTCCGGTTTTTAAAGCCGCATCAATAATTTTATCGATGACCAAATAACTTTGAGAAGAAGGGGCTGGACCGATACAAACGGCCTCATCCGCATAACGTACTTGCAACGATTCGCGATCGGCATCTGAATAAACCGCTACCGTTTTAATTCCCATTTCACGGGCAGTACGCATAATTCGTAAAGCAATTTCACCACGATTAGCAATCAGGATCTTCGTAAATTTCATGGCTTAAAATTACAAAAAAAAAGACCCGGAATTATCCGAGTCTTTTTAAATATCAATCAATATTAATCTCTATTATTTCAAGGCTTTTTGAACTAAGTCGGCTGCTTCTTTTAACTCTATAGCAGAAGAAACTTCCAATCCACTTTCGTCAATTAACTTTTTAGCTAGATCTGCATTGGTACCTTGCAAACGAACGATGATGGGAACTGGAATTTTTCCAATGTTTTTGTAAGCATCCACAATTCCTTGCGCCACGCGATCACATCTAACAATACCACCAAAGATGTTCACGAAAATTGCTTTAACGTTTGGATCTTTTAAGATGATACGGAAAGCTTGCTCTACTCTCGCTGCATTTGCAGTACCACCAACGTCAAGGAAATTAGCGGGCTCTCCACCTGCCAATTTAATCATGTCCATGGTGGCCATTGCTAATCCAGCACCATTCACCATACAACCCACATTTCCATCCAACTTCACATAATTCAAATTATGCTCACCTGCTTCCACCTCAGTTGCATCTTCCTCTAATACATCACGCATGGCATGGTAGTCGGGATGACGGAACAAACCGTTTTCATCTAAATCCACTTTTGCATCAACAGCTATGATTTTATCGTCCGATGTTTTCAGAACAGGATTGATTTCAAACATGGTTGCATCGATGGTATCGTAGGCAGTATAAAGACTTTGAACAAAACGCACCATTTCTTTAAAAGCATTTCCACTTAATCCTAAGTTGAAAGCAATTTTACGTGCTTGAAAAGGTTGTAAACCTACTTTTGGATCTATCTCTTCCTTGAAGATTAACTCAGGAGTTTTCTCTGCTACTTCTTCAATATCCATTCCCCCTTCGGTAGAATACATAATGATATTTCTTCCAGTTTGACGATTCAATAATACGCCCATATAAAACTCGGAAGTTTCGGATGGCCCCGGATAATAAACATCTTGAGCAATCAACACTTTATTTACTTTTTTACCTTGAGCTGAAGTTTGAGGAGTGATTAGATTCATCCCTAAAATTGAACCAGCGCGTTCTTTTAGCTCCCCAATATTTTTAGCCAACTTCACTCCACCGCCTTTTCCACGTCCACCGGCATGGATTTGAGCTTTTACAACCCACCATTGAGTTCCAGTCTGCTTTGTCAATTCTTCAGCAGCAATTACGGCTTTATCCACCGTGTCGGCTACTATTCCTTCTTGAATGGCAACTCCAAAACTTTTAATATTTGCTTTCCTTGATATTCGTGTAAATTCATAATGCTATAATTATTCTGCAAAATTAAAAAAACCACGAGGTAAAAGGGCAATGGCAAGGGCCAAATTCAAACAATTATTAAAAAAATTATTCTACATCGATCAGTAAATAAATGCCCCTGTAAAGTTTTGGATACTCTTAACCACCAAACCTTTAGAGGTTTACTGCACTTACAAAACGATCATTCGATGAAAAATCTCTGTAGATGCGTACATCATCAAAACCATTTTGCTCCATAACTTCTGCAACTTCAACGGCATGCCATTTATTCACTTCAAACCATAAACGACCTCCATCGGCGAGCTTTCTTTTCGCAAATTTGCTGATCACAGTATAAAAAATCAGAGGATCGGCATCCGATACAAACAAGGCAAGATGGGGCTCAAAGTCAGTTACATTTTTATGCATGTCATCAAACTCTTTCATGGTAATATAGGGTGGATTAGAAACAATGAGTTCAGGTGCTGTATGAAAAGTATGAGGACAACTTTCATTAATTACATCCCACTTCTTCCAACTCACTTTTAGTTTTAGCGCTTCTGAATTTTGCTCAGCTACCTTCAAGGACCCCTCGCTAACATCAAACCCAAAGACTTCTCCATTAGGAAAAGCAGATTTTAAGGAGAGTGCAATGCACCCACTTCCCGAACATAGATCGAGCATAATTGCGTTTGGAGGAAAATGCTGATCCAAAATAAAACTAATTAACTCTTCGGTTTCAGGTCGAGGAATTAGCACATTTTTATCGACTAAAATTTTCATTTCATTAAACCAAGTATAACCCAAAATATATTGCAAGGGTTCCCCTGATTTCAAGCGATTTAGATCAGATAAAAGCTGTGCTTCTTGATTCACACTTAATACATTATTTTCGATGGCGGCAAGCTCAAAGAAAGACATGGACAATCGCTCCTGCAATAAATTTTTAAGGAGGGCATTTGCTTCCCCTTTGTCATAAAGTCCTGACAACGTATGCTTCACAAATGCTGAAAATTCGGAAATAGTCATACAACAATATTACCATAATTTATGATTCAATAAAAAAATATTTTATCCCTATTTCCTACCTATTTTCGCAGGGCGATTATGAACACCAACGAACACTATATGCAACGATGCTTACAACTTGCCGAACAAGGTTTAGGTAATGTTGGCAGTAATCCGATGGTGGGTTCCGTAATTGTATGTGATGGAAAAATAATTGGAGAAGGTTATCATCAACAATTTGGACATTCACATGCTGAAGTAAATGCTATTAATAATGTAGCCGACCAACATTTATTGAGTCGCTCTACACTCTATGTCAACTTAGAACCCTGCTCACATACTGGAAAAACACCACCTTGCAGTACCTTAATCCTAGAAAAAAAAATTCCTTCCGTTGTTATTGGAATGAAAGATCCGTTTAGTAAAGTAAATGGATCTGGAATTGCAATACTAGAAAATGCAGGAATAAAAGTTACCCTGGGTGTATTAGAAGAGGATTGCCGAGAACTTAATAAGCGCTTTCTTTGTGCACACACTAAGAACAGACCTTATATCATTTTAAAATGGGCGCAAAGTGCCGATGGATTTACAGGCAGGCTCAATGAACGCGTACAAATCAGCAATGAATTATCTAAAACCTATACACATAAGTGGAGAAGCGAAGAAATGTCAATTATGATTGGAGCTAACACTGCTATTATTGATGATCCACAACTCGATGTTCGGTATTGGAAAGGGAGCAATCCCATCAAAGTAATTATTGATCGCTCTGGCGTATTGCAAAATCATGCTCAGTTAAAAATTTTAAAGAGTGAAGATCCCACCTATATTTTTACTTCTTCCACTCTATCATTAAATTCACCTAACCAGGTTATAAAGATAAGTGGAGATGGTTCATTCATGAATCAAGTATTCGCTGAACTAAATAAATTAGGGATTACTTCTTGCTTTGTTGAAGGCGGATCAACCCTGCATCAACTACTCATACAAGAAAATTTATGGGATGAGATGTTGGTATTTTCATCACCTATTTCATTGGGAAAAGGGATCAAAGCACCTGTGCTTCCTAACCTTCCTTCTACCATTACGCCAATGGATGACAATACGTTAACCATTATTAGAAACAGATAAATTATGAATGCAGAAATGATTTTAAATTTAGTAGTGGCGTCCTTACTTTCTGCTATTCTGTATGTTATATTAAAATATTTTCAAGTTTTCAAAATCAACAATCTACAAGGACTCACCTTTAATTACATGACAGCCTCCAGTTTTGCTTTTTTTTCTAATTATGAAAAGAATGTAGATTGCTTCAAGCATTGCGAATCATTTTTATTCTTCGGATTAGGGATTGGACTGTTATTCATCTTTGTATTTTACATTGCAGCATTAACGGCGCAACATGCGGGCATTACAGCAACTTCCATCGCGGGAAAGATGTCGATGGTAATTCCAATTCTATTTGGAATTTGGTATTTTGGTGATCAACTCACACCATTGCGAACCCTTGGAATTTTTACCGCTTTAGCTGCTGTTTTACTGAGCACGATCAAGAAAAAGAAAATGGCAGAAGAGGCACATCATGGGAAACTGATTCTCTTGTTGCCCTTACTTTTATTTATTGGCAGTGGACTGGTTGATACTACGATTAAACTTTCGGAACATTTTATTATAACTCCAGACAATCAGGATTTATTTCTAACCTACTTATTTGGATCGGCTGGAATATTAGGGGGCATTGGATCGCTTTACAATCGATTCGCAAAAAGTATCCAATTTGAATGGAATAATATTTTTGCAGGAATAATTTTAGGTGTTACTAACTATTACTCCTTGGTATTTCTCATTCGCTTTTTGGCAAGTCCGGGCTTAGGAAAGCTCCATTGCATTTGCCATGACTAACGTTTTGTCGTAATCTTTTCTACGCTATTAGGTATTATTTTATTCAAAGAAAAATTGAGTTCCATGAATAAGGCTGGAATTGCTTTAGCTATTACAAGTATCATAATTTTGGCCTCCTGATGTTGTTCGACGATCACTATATTACTATTGAAGAAATCTGTAGCGCTGAAATAAAAGATCGCGGGAGTAAATTTATTGGCATCGCCTATCCCATCAAGGAAGAAAAAGACGTGAAGGAAATACTTCAGAAAATTAAAAAAGAACATTCGCAAGCTAATCATCATTGCTATGCATTCCGTCTTGGACCTGATCCAACAACCTTTCGTTTTAGCGACGACCGAGAACCATCGGGATCTGCTGGAAAACCTATATTAGGCGCAATTCAATCTCATCAACTGAGTGATGTGTTGGTGGTGGTAGTACGATATTTTGGCGGAACACTATTAGGAGTTCCTGGACTCATCAGTGCCTATCGTAGTGCAGCACAAGCAGCATTAGATAATGCAAAAACCAAGGAAAGAACCATCAACTTCAAATACGAAATTGAATTTCCTTTTGAAATCACAAACGATGTTTATCAATTTTTACGTAGCTTTCCAACCGAAATAAAATCACAGGAATTTGAAACGCCTTGCAAAATTATTTTCGAACTTCGGAAAAGTATTGCACCACAGTTGGAAAACAAAATAAAAGAACATCCTACCTTAAGTCATCTAGCAACTTTATCCCCTATTTAATATGCAATTATTGAGACGATTATGCAGCATCCAAGCCGCATCTGGAAATGAAGCGAAAATTCAGGAATATCTTTTGGATTTTATTCAAGCTGAAAAGAAAAACTGGAAGGTGCAACCTGAAATTATTCATGGTGATAAATTTCAACATTGCATTATTCTAGTTTTTGGAGAACCACGTACTGCGGTTTATGCGCATATTGACAATATTGGATTTCAGGTTCGATATGAAAATCAATTAATAAAAATTGGTGGTCCGAGGACGGTGAGTGGATACAAATTAGTTGGTAACGATTCTCAAGGAAATATTGAATGCGAACTTAAAGTCGATGAAGAGAATAATTCGCTCTCATATAGTTTTAACAGAACAATTGATCGTGGGACTCCCTTAAGTTTCAAACCCAATTTTAGAGAAGACAGTCAATACGTTCAAAGTTGTTATTTAGACAATCGTTTAGGCATGTATAATGTTCTTAAGCTTGCTGAAACGCTCGAAAATGGAGTTGTAGTTTTTAGTTGTTGGGAAGAGCATGGTGGTGGATCTGTTCCTTACATCGCAAAATATTTATGGGATCGCTTTGAATTGAACCAGGCTCTCATTAGTGATATTACTTGGGTAACTGAAGGCGTGCTTCACGGCAAAGGAGTGGCTGTTTCCGTTCGTGATTCTGGAATTCCCCGGAGGATGTATGTCGATAAAATCGCGAGTATACTTCAACAACATGAAATTCCTTTTCAATTAGAGGTTGAAAATTCTGGTGGATCTGATGGTAATGAATTACAAAAACAACCCTACCCTATTGACTGGTGCTTCGTTGGTGCTCCTGAAGACTTGGTTCATACTCCAGATGAGAAAGTACATAAGTCGGATATCGACTCCATGCTAAAAGCCTATCGCATCTTAATGGACGAGCTTTAAGAAAAATAGGGTTTTAATTTTTCCAATAATTCCTTGGGAGCTTTACAAGGTTTGCCTGACTCCTTATTAATAAAAACTAATGTAGTTTCTGCTTCATTTCGCTTTTGCCCATCCTCACCAAAAATTTCATAGGTAAAAGTTATCTTTACAGAAGGAAGTTGAACAATCTTCGTTTTAATAATTAGCAAGTCGTCATAAAAAGCTGGTTTAAAATACCTAACTTTATAATCGAGAACGGGCAATAAATATCCTTCATCTTCCATTCTGAGATAAGGCATTCCAATATCCCGTAAAGCCTCAACACGAGCTACTTCAAAATAGGAAGCGTAATTCCCATAATATACATAACCCATTCGATCTGTCTCTGAATAACGAACCCTCACCTTGGTTTCTGAAGTGTACATAACCTTATTTTAAGCGAAGATGAGAATTAAAAAATATCATTTCAAATCCCATCTAAAAAAATAGAAATCTTCATACCTTTGTTCAATGCAAAAAACGCATTTCCGCACACTTATCTTCGGTATTCTTGTCATTCTTTTTTCGTGCAAAACGCAGGAAAGTACATATCAAGTAAAAACGTCGCAGTATACTTTTAAGGGCGACAGCATCCAAAAAAATGTTTCTTCCACCCTTTCATTTATTGAACCTTACAGAGATAGTTTAAAGAGAAGCATGAACTTCCCCTTGGTATATGCCACTCAAGCATTAACCAAAGAATTACCAGAAGGGAACCTGGGGAATTATTGTGCTGATGCCAGTTTACGACAAGCCACGATCAAATGCAAGCAATTAAACTTAGAACAGCCCGATTTCTGTTTTCTCAATCATGGAGGATTACGAGCATCATTACCTCAAGGAGCCATAACCGTTGGCAATGTTTTTGAATTGATGCCATTTGAAAATGAATTAGTATATTTGACAGTGAGTAGTGCCACCGTTGATTCCATCTTAACTTGGATTGCAGTAAAAGGTGGAGCTCCCATTGCAGGAATTAAATTTCATATAAACAATAAGAGAGCAGAGCAAGTAACCATTCAAAATCAACTTATAAAAAACGAATCACACTATAAGATTATCACTTCTGATTATTTAGCAAACGGTGGCGATGGACTTTATTTTTTAAAACTAGAAAAAGCAATTTCATTAGGGATAAAAGTGCGAGATGCATTCATACAAGACCTTCAAAACATAGGAAGTCGAAAAGATAGTTTATCTGTACAAAAAGATGGAAGACTTATTAAAATTCAATAGAAGAAAATTTCTAGGCAGCTCATTAAAGCTCGCTGCTGCATTAGGAATTTCAGGAATTCCATTGGATGTTTTTGCAAATAATAACATTCATCGTCTCACTATTTTGCATACTAACGATACCCATAGCCGAATAGATCCTTTTCCAGCAAACGATCCGAAATTTGCGGGAATGGGTGGCATTGCAGAACGATTAAATGTCATTGAAAAAATTAGAAATGAGCAAGAACATGTTCTCTTATTGGACAGTGGAGATTTTTTTCAAGGCACACCGTACTTTAATATTTTTGGAGGTGAAATAGAATTAAAATCCATGAGTGCGTTGGGGTATGATGCGAGCACATTAGGCAATCACGACTTCGACAATGGTGCTGATGGCTTAGCAAAGCAACTTATTCATGCCAAATTTCCTCTTCTCAACTCCAACTATAATTTAAGTGATTCTGTATTAAATGGAAAAATTGAACCGTACAAGATTTTCCAAAAGGGGGAAATTAAAGTAGGTGTGTTTGGGATTGGAATAGAATTAAAAGGATTAGTCGATGACCGACTTGTCAAAAATATTTACTATCTTAACCCCGTTCAAAGTGCGAATCGTACTGCAGAACTACTTAAAAAGGAAATGAAATGTGATTTGGTAATCTGCCTTTCACATTTAGGATTAAAATACGAAGATTCCAAAATTTCAGACCTGAAATTAGCAGAACAAAGTAGGTCATATTGATTTAATCCTTGGTGGTCACACTCATACCTTTTTAGATGAACCCTTAATAGTAAAAAATTCAATACAAAAAAATATGTTAATCGCACAAGTTGGTTGGGGAGGAATCAAACTGGGAAGGATTGATTTTCTCTTTGAAAAAAAGTCACGGAAAATCAGGCACTCCGCCTCTACAGTAAAAATTTCTACAAAGTCAAGCTAAATAAATTTTTTTTTAAAATGTTTTTAAACAATATTTGCCGAATAGTAGAGAACTAAAACTTTTATTCACCAATTCGAACACGAATTCCAAATGCCTTCAGCAGGTATGCAAAAAGAAAAAGATTCAGTATCCAAGGATAAAACAAGCGAACAAGTATGGGAAAACTGTTTGAAGCTCATCCGGGACAATGTCAACCCACAAAATTTCAAAACATGGTTTGAGCCCATCCGAGCTGTTAAGTTGGATGCAAGTACATTAACTATAGAAGTACCAAGTCAATTCGTTTACGAATGGCTAGAAGAGCATTATATAGGCTTGTTACGCAAGACCATCAAAAGAGAATTAGGGACAGAGGGCCGTTTAGAATACTCTATATTAATGGAGAACGCCACTCAAACAACCAAGGCTTATACTGTTAAGTTACCTGCGAAAGGAAACAATGGATTGAAGAATCCATCCGTAGCTATGCCTCAGCAAATTAGCGGAGGAATAAGAAATCCATTCATCATTCCAGGATTAAAAAAGATTGATATTGATCCTCAGTTAAATTCAAATTATTCATTTGATAATTTAGTGGAAGGTGACTGCAACCGACTAGCGCGTTCTGCTGGTTATGCGGTAGCTCAAAAGCCAGGTGGCACTTCTTTTAACCCTCTATTAATTTATGGAAATGTAGGTCTTGGAAAAACCCATCTCGCGCATTCTATTGGAATAGAAATTAAAAACAATTTTCCTGAGAAAACAGTTCTGTACGTTCCGAGTGAGAAATTCATGCTTCAATTCGTTGATTCTGTAAGGAACAACAGTCAAAATGACTTTGTACATTTCTATCAGATGATGGATGTTTTAATTATTGATGACATTCAATTTTTCGCAGGCAAAGAGAAAACACAGGATGTATTCTTCCATATCTTCAACCATTTACATCAGAACAACAAACAAATAATTTTAACTTGTGATAAAGCTCCTGTTGACTTACAAGGAATGGAGCAACGTTTATTATCGAGATTCAAATGGGGTTTAGCTGCTGACTTACAAGTTCCAGATTTAGAAACGCGTATTGCCATTCTAAAAAAGAAGATGTATGTAGATGGTATTGAACTACCGAATGAAATCAGCGAGTATATCGCATTGAGCATCACCAACAATATACGTGAATTAGAAGGTGCATTGATTTCTATTATTGCTCAATCTTCACTCAATAAAAAACCAATTACATTGGAGCTTGCCAAGCAAATGATTGACAAGTTTGTGAAGAATACAGTGCATGAAATCTCTATTGATTATATTCAGAAAATTGTTTGCGATTATTTTGAATTAGCACTAGAAGTTTTGAAATCTAAAACCCGCAAGAGAGAAGTAGTTCAGGCACGTCAATTAGCAATGTACTTTAGTAAACAGTTTACTAAATCGTCATTATCAAATATCGGAATGCATTGTGGTGGAAAAGACCACGCTACCGTTCTGCATGCTTGTCGTACAGTAAATAACCTGATGGATACAGATAAAAAATTCAAAGCTCAAGTTGTTGACTTGCAGAAGCGAATCAATCTCTCCAGATAATAGGAAACAAATTAAAAGAGAAGTCTCGGTCGTTGATCGGGACTTCTTTGCTTAAATAAAACGAGAATGAAAATATTGATGGTTTGCTTAGGTAATATCTGCCGATCGCCTTTAGCTGAGGGGATTCTGAGGAAACATCTGGAATCGTTGAATCTGCCCCACTCTATTGACTCCGCTGGCACCATTAATTTCCATTCAGGTTCCGCACCTGATCCAAGAGCTATAGAAGTTGCTGCTGACAACGGTATTGATATAAGTGGCTTATCTGCCAGACAAGTGAATAAAATGGATTTTGAAAAATTCGATTTCATTTTTGCAATGGACCGAAATAATTATAAAGATCTAACTTCCTTATCTACTCGCGAACAACAAAAGCGTATTTATTTATTCTTGGATTTTGCTGGATTAGGACAGAAGGATGTACCTGATCCTTACTATGGTAATAAGAAGCAATTTGAGGAAGTATTTGAGCTGCTCGACCATGCATCGCTCCAAGTATCTGCTAAACTATTGAAAAATAACAGTCTATAAGGAGTCCATTCCAAGAAAAACGTTTTTTATCGATTGAAAAATCTATTATCTTTGCCGTTCCGAAAAAATTAAAATTCTTCAAAGGAAATGTCTGCCAATAAGAAAGAAGGCTTTGAGATCGCCGAAAGTATCGACAAGGTTGAACATTATGTTCATGATAATAAAAAGAGTCTAAGCATTATTGGCGGTACTATTGTACTCGTTGTACTTGCTTACTTCGGCTACAATCAATTTATCGTAAAACCACAAGAAGAAGAAGCTCGTGAAAACATGTTTATTGCAGAGCAATATTTTGGACAAGATAGCATCAATCTAGCTATTGCTGGAGACGGTTCCTATCCTGGATTTGAAGAGATCGTTGAAAATTATGGTTCTTCACCTTCTGGGAACTTAGCAAACTACTATTTAGGTATGAGCTATTTGAAAAAAGGGGAATATGAAAAAGCAATTGAAGCATTAAAAAATTATGATGCAGAAGATGATATCACTGGTGCATTATCATTGGGTGCTATTGGCGGGGCTTATATGGAACTTGGAAATTTAGACGAGTCCATCACCTACTACAAAAAGGCAACAGATTGGGATGAAAATAATTTCACATGTCCAATTTTTATGAAGAAAACTGCTTTTGCCTATGAGCAAAAGAAAGATTACGCTGCTGCTTTAGATATTTACAATAAAATCAAGAAAGATTTTCCAATGAGCACTGAAGCAAGAGATATTGAAAAATATATTGGTCGTGCAGAATCAGCTATTGGAACAAGCAAATAATTCATGTCATCAGCACATCAATCATTATCAAAACTTCCTAAAAATTTACCCAATGCCGAACCTTATCAGTTCGGCATTGTCATTTCCGAATGGAACGAAGAAATTACGGGTGCCTTATTACAAGGTGCTATGGAGGCATTAACATTAGCTGGATCAAAATCAGAAAACATCATCATAAAATATGTACCTGGAAGTTTCGAGTTAACGGCGGGTGCATCTCTTTTTACAGAACAAAATTTTGATGCAATCATTTGTTTAGGATGTGTGATTCAAGGCGAAACACGTCACTTCGATTTTATTTGTGATGCCGTTGCCAATGGAATTACCCAATTAAGTATCCAATACAACAAACCTGTAATTTTTGGTGTACTCACTACCAACACGATGCAGCAAGCCACAGATAGAGCAGGAGGAAAATATGGGAACAAAGGCTTTGAAGCTGGAGTTACCGCAATAAAAATGGCCCATTTATTTAGTGCACAATAGTCGATTGCCCTCTGGGTTTTCAAAAACAAATTTCGAGATCACTTCAAACAGGTCCTTTGATTTAAAAGGTTTTCCAATATGTGCATTCATCCCAACAAACAAACTTTTGTCAATGTCTTCTTTAAATACATTTGCCGAAACACCGATTACCGGAACATCAATATTTAATTTTTGACGAATGATGATGGTAGCTTGATGCCCATCCATTATGGGCATTTGAATATCCATCAGCACGACATCAAATTTTTCCATTTGAAGAGTCTCAATGGCAATTTTTCCGTTTTCCACAAGCACCACTTCACAATTCATTGCATCCAGAACTTTCTTAATTAGAATTTGATTAATTTGATTATCCTCAGCAACTAAAATTTTCAAACGCTTTTCAAACACAAATGATTCTAATTTCTTTGAAGATGACATTGACAGTTTAGCTTGCCCTCGTTTCACCTTAATCACAAACCAAAAATCAGAACCTGGACAATTAAAGGAAGCTAATGTTCCTGGGCTATCAATTCCTGCAGCACCACCCATCAATTTTGCCAACTGAGAATTTATCGCTAACCCCAATCCAGTTCCACCATAGTTACGGGTTGTTGAACTATCGGCTTGAGTGAACACTTCAAAAATATTTCTTTGTTTTTCAATGGGTACCCCCACTCCTGTATCTGAAATTACAAATTTCAACTTCATTTCACTTCCATCAGGAATACTCATTTCGTCAACAGAAACAGCTACAACAATAGATCCCGACTTTGTAAACTTAATTGCATTTGAAATAAAATTAATAATTACTTGACGTGTTCGGTGAGGATCACCAATGATATATTCTGGTATTTCGGCTGAGCAAACTACATCCAACAAAAGACCTTTTTCTTTTGCCTGCAATAAATAGGGAGCAATGGCTTCATCCAACATTTCACGAATGGAATATGAAGTTTCTTCGATCACCAATTTACCAACCTCAATTTTATTAAAATCCAAAATATCATTTAAAATCACTAACAGATTATCACTTGATTTTCTAATATGAGTTAAATACTCAAAGTGAACTCCTTCCGAATCCTTCAAGAGAATATCGGTAAAACCAATAATCCCATTTAATGGCGTACGAATTTCATGACTCATATTTGAAAGGAAAACGCTCTTAGAATGGTTGGCCATTTCTGCATGTTCCTTTGCTTCCTTCAGTCCAATTTCAATTTTCTTCTGAGCAGTAGTATCCAATAATGTTCCTGCCACCATTAAAAATTCCCCTTCCCCACTAAACATGGGAACTGCTCTTGCTTGCAAGTATCTTATTTCTCCTTTTCTATTAACAATTCTAAAAGCCAACTCTTCTTCTTCACCCAGTACCATAACTCGTCGCATTGCATTTAAAACAACATGTTGATCTTCCACATAAATGCTTTCTAAAAACATTCGCAAAGTAAATTCCGAAGTGTCGACATGACCATCAAAAAGTAAATTTGAAAGATACTCAGAACATGAAAATCTTTTTTCTGCTTTGTGATATTCCCAACTTCCAAGTCCTGCTATTCGTTGAGCTTCCTTTAATTGGAATTCATTTCTATTCAATGATGAATTAATCTCTAGTAATGCAGAATTGATTGCCTCAATTTCAAAATTCTTTGATTCAATTTCGTCATTCTTTGATCGCACTTCCTTAAACTTTTGCATCAGTTCACGGTTCACTCGACGTTTATCGCGATAAGCCTTATAAATAATAGCTCCTAATATCAAACTAAAAGAAAGAGAGAGAACCAAACCATTTCTCATACTAATTAAGCGAGAATTATAATACACCATATTCTCATGGTTTAATTCCAAATTCCCAACCGAATTTTTTTCGGATGCCTTATCCAAATTTGATAAAATATCAGTAGTTTGAAAAGTAGAATTTGATTTGGATGATTTCGAATTATAAACGGAAAAAGTGTCTATGTATGCTAAAGCAGTTGAAAAATCTCCAATTGAACGATACAATTCAGCCAATTGTTTTACAGATGATTTAGAAAGCGAAACATTATTGGTGATCTTTGAATTCACCAATGCTCTGTTCTGGTAAAAAATGGCTTTATTAATATCGTTTTGACGATACTTTATTCTTCCTAATAATTGATCAATCCATATACCTGCAACAACACATTCCAATGATTTATTTTTTTGAAGATCAAGTAAAATATTTTCTGCAACTAGATAGTCGCCCTTTTTATAATATACCAGTGCTATATCTACAACACTCTCTATTTCTCCCATTTCATTTCCAATTTCTTTGTCAATAGAACAAGCCGTATTTAAATAATATAAAGCAGTATCAAATTCATTGCGCTCCAATTTTACCTTTCCAATATTGCCCATCTCACGAGCAATCCCTTTTTGATTATTTATTCTTTGATCAATCACTAATGCTTTCGAAAAAAAATGTTCTGCATGATTTACATCCTTCATTTCAAAGTAAACCATTCCAATATTATTGATAGCCAAAGAAAGTCCGCGCATTGAAACATCATCATTAAAATCAACTTTCCTTTTTACAACTTTCGAATATTCTTCAATTGCATTTTTAAATTGACCTTGTGCTAAATAACAACTACCAATATGATTCAAACAGAATATTTGACCGAACGAATAATTTAAACTATCAGAAATTTTCAACCCTTCATTTGCGTATTTTAAAGCTTTGTTTATATCCTTAAATCTTTCAATAAAAGTCAATTTCTCTAAAATTCGCACTCTATTAGTGTCTTTGGTTGAATGAAGACTGAGGGCTTTCGTGAGCGAATCAAGCTGTCCAACTGCATAAACTGGTACTTTTCCAATCAATAATAAAATGAAAAAAAACATAGACACCGACTTTACAATCAATGACTTACGTGCATTTGACTTCATACAAAATTTTCGCATAGTACATTATTACGCTTTTTCGAGTAAAAATGTTTCTAATTTTGACCAGAACCTTACTCATAATTAATACATTTATACATCCTAAATCGAACTAAAAATGTTGCAAAAAACTAAAATTCAATTCACTATTATTTTGTTAGCAATAATTCCTGTATTAACATTTGGACAAGCGGGAAAACCTACCAAAAGTTCAAATCCAAAAATGCCAAGTTTGAAAATGTGTCATGTACCGAGTGATTCAATGGCTTCTGCAAAACTCACTTTAGCAGATGCACAGTTTTGGGCGGACAGTTTACCTCTTACCGTAATATGTAATGATGGAAGACCTTATACTTTAAGTCAATTTATTTTCACAACGATATTGATGAATCCTCTTCAAACAAAAGAATATGGTTTAGCGAATAATGGAATTCCAATTCTTGCTAAAAAAGCAATCAATCAAATGAAAGTGGGCGACACCATCTTTTTAAAAGAAGTAAGTGGAAAAGATGCCGACGGAGTTGATGTAAAATTGCCGAATATTGTTTTTGTAATTAAGGAATAAAAAAACTTATTTACGCTTTCCAAGTAGCGATAGCAGTTGGAGTTTCTTGCAGATTTACTTCCGTGAGGTAAATGTTGTTGGGAGCACTATGTTTTAATCGTTCCACAATATCCAACAGCATATTTTCACAGGTTGGCGTATATTTAGTAAGATAAATTCTTTCCTTCTGTGGAAAATCAATTTTTGCAGTTATACTATTTTTATACAAAAGTAATGCGTGATCAAAAAGGTTCAATACGGATTCTTGAACCCATCTTTTTAAATCCGTAAAGTCGATGATCATACCATTATAGGGATGATTCATTTCATCTCTAATTTCGCCCGAAATAGTTACATGTAAATGATACGTATGCCCATGAATGTATTTACATTTTCCTGGGTAATTTTCCAATACATGAGCTGCATCAAACGTAAATATTTTAGTTAACGTAACTTTCTCCTTTCCCATTCAAATAACAATTAAAAATTAAATTACTTTTTGCTCAACCAATTCACTTTGCAATGGTATAAAGTGCGCTGTGAAATGCCTTAAGAATTTCGTTTCTTTTGTGATTTTGTAACCTCGCACATTACTTTTCTCTTTCATTAAATGTTCAAAGACTTCAATCACATAATCGAGATGGCTTTGCGTGTAAACCCGACGAGGCAATGCTAATCGCACCAATTCACGTGCAGCTGGAATTAATTTACCTTGTTCATCATACTTTCCAAACATGACAGACCCTACTTCTACCGATCGCACTCCACCTACACGATACATCTCACCAACTAAAGCTTGACCAGGATATTCATCCAATGGAATATGTGGATACATTTTAGCTGCGTCGATATAAACGGCATGTCCACCCACTGGTAAAATAACAGGCACTCCCAATTTATGCAAATGCTCACCTAAATAAGTAGTACTCACAATTCGATAATGCAAATAATCGGGATGAAAAACTTCCACTAATCCGATGGCTAACGCTTCCATATCTCTTCCTGAAAGTCCTCCGTATGTAGTGAATCCTTCAGTGATAATTAATAAATTTTTGCATGCATCTGCTAATTCTTGGTTTCTTAAAGCCAGGAATCCACCCATATTCACCATTCCATCTTTCTTTGCGCTCATCACGAAACCATCGGCTAAGGTGCAAAGTTCAATAGCAATATCTCGGTATGAATAATCATGGTATGCCGATTCATAATGCTTTACGAAATATGAATTTTCTGCAATTCTACATCCATCTAAAATCAATAAAATATGATGAGCTTTACATATTTCACTTATTTCCTTTGCGTTTTTCATGGAGACGGGTTGCCCACCACCACTGTTATTTGTCACCGTTAAAATCACAGCTGCAATATTTTCAGCTCCTTTAATTTTGATCAGTTCCTTCAGCTGATCAACATCCATATCACCTCTAAAATGCTCATTGCTATTTTCAATTTTCACAGGAATATCAATAGCTTCTGCTCCTGAAAATTCAATATTTGCACGTGTGGTGTCGAAATGGGTATTACTGATAAAGGTTTTTCCTTTTCGTCCTATGGTTCCATATAAAATACGTTCGGCGGCACGACCTTGGTGCGTTGGTAAAATATATGGCATTCCCGTTAAATCACGAATTGATTTTTCGAGTTTAAACCAACTCGAGGCACCTGCATAAGATTCATCACCTAACATCATTCCGCTCCATTGTGTATTACTCATAGCAGAAGTACCACTATCCGTGAGTAGATCGATGATTACCTGATCGGAAGAAAGCAAAAAAGTATTATAATGTGCATCTTTCAAAAATTGGATTCGCATTTCTTCTGTGCTCATTAAGATAGGCTCCACCATTTTTATTTTAAATGGTTCAATAATCGTTTTGAATTTCATGTTCTAATTGATTTTTCGTGCTGACTTAGATGAATTAAATCACCTATTTTCAAATCGTCACAAAAGAATGAAAATAACCCAATAATAATGATGATGAATCCCATCGAAACTACTGACAAATCTCAGTTTAGATTTAATTTTCAGTTTTCCGGAGTCGATCAGAAAGACAAAACATTGAATAAATCAATACACTTAACCAAAGTCCAGGAAAAACAATCATCCACCAAGCCTCAAAATTATTTTTTCCCTCGGAAATTAATCCACCTAAAGTCTTAACCGTTGCAGGTACGCCAAAACCAAGGAAGCTAAGTCCAGCTTCAATAGCAATATTTCCTGCAAAAGTATAAAGCATAAACACCAAAACTGTAGGCCATATATTGGGTAAAATTTGAATCAGCAGAAGACGAGCACCATGTATCCCCGACATCACCGCAGCATCCACATAAGTCATCGACTTTATACTTTGCAGTTCTGCTCTCACAATCCTTGCTAAATCGACCCAAGCAGATAGTGCAAGTAAGAGTATAATAGATAAAAGTGAAGCCGATAATAATTGAATAAATGCTAACACCAAAATCACTCTTGGAATAGCACTAAACAACTCCGAAATACGCAAAAATATAGCATCAATAGGAATAAATATTTTAACGTTAGCTATCACATCCATCTTCCTCTTAGCTAAAATCTTCATCATAAATATAAAAACAAAAAGGGAAACACCCCATCCTAACCATCCTTCAGCACTACTCTCAACATTTAATAAAAGATGTACCCAGAAAATAAATAGCAGAAAGATCAATAACATTTTTACTGCGGATATTTTTAAAGATGTGGGACCGAACCATCCGGCTAAAAAACCTAGAAACAGTGCCAATACACTCGCAAGTAACGTTGCTATCACTGAAATAAATAGCGACACTCTTGTTCCATAAAGTATATCGGCTAGCAAGTCGCTTCCCAGTAAATTTGTTCCCAGCCAATGACGTTTCATCAATGGTATTTCCACAAGTTCTCCTTTCTTATTTTGAGCTAATTGATGATCAAAAGGTCCACGGAAACTCATGTTTAATGGATCGCTTTTTCCAGATGAATATCCAAAAGGAGCATGAATTTCAAAACCTCCATCAATCGTTTTCTCTGAAAAATTATATTCCTGCTCTTGATTCAAAAAAGGAAAAGACCATTCACCCTGATAAATTCTTAGTAAAGGTAAATCATTCGAGATGACTGGTGCTAACAAAGAAATAAAAACATAAAACACGATCACTTTCAGCGACCAATGATTCCATTTATTTCGATTATTCATCTCACCCATTTTTCTTAAAATTAGATTGACGAATCAGAGGATTTACTTGTGAAGTAAACAAATCAGTTAAAGCAAAAGAGAGCATGGTCACCAATCCAGAGACAAACAATATTCCACTAATTACTGGAAAATCTTTTTGATCACATGCTTGCAACATGGATGATCCCATTCCAGGCATAGTAAAAAGAAAATCGATGATGACACTACCACCCAAAAGCAAAGGAAAAACACTCATTCCTGAAACAATAACAGGCACCAATATATTCTTCATCGAATAGTAAAAAATAATTTTTCGTTCTGACGAGCCCACTGCTCGTAAGGTCAACACATAAGGTTTTTGCAATTCATCCTTCAACAATTCAAAAACCATCTGCGACAAATAAATCAATGTACTATAACCTAATGTAAAAAGTGGAATGATCAAATATTCCGCTTGAGAAACGAGTGATAAAAACCAGGATCCGAATCCGTTCTTCGTTTCCAAAACTGGAGAAGCGGAAGGTAACCAATCCAACATTCTAGGATTCGCAAAGAACAATAACAAGGCCGTTCCCATCCAAAAAGTAGGAATAGAATAAGTAAAAATAAATAGTGGTTTTTGAATTTTTGCATACCATTTTCTCTGATAAAATACCAACCATCCGCCTGTTATCAGAGCTAAAGGAAAAGTAACTAACAGCACAAAAACAGAAAGAAATAAAGTCAATAAAAATGGAAACTTCACCATCTCAAAAACGTCTCCACCACGTGTCCATGACTTCCCAAAATCACCTCGAACAATTCCTTTACTCACAAATCCACTACCATCCAATCTGCCACCAAAACACCATAAATGAAATTGATTTTCAGCATTCCATCGAATTGAAGGAATCCATCTTTTCCAATATTGATTTTCATGATCACTTTTTAGTTGTGATAAATCAATAAGAAATTTTTCATCAATTTCGGTTACATCGCGATTCGCCAACAAATCATCCACTGCCCTAGAAACACCGACTCTTTGAAAACTGGCAACTAAAAATTCATTCTCTTTATTCGCAACTATTTTTTTAGCTAGTGAATACGATAACCTTGGACTTCCTGAATAATACGACAACGAGCACAGGAGAAATTTAAAATCGTTGTCAGGTAAATGAATAAATGAATCGGGCAACAATATACTTTCCAATGAAAAATAAAAAAAAGGAAGATGCAATCCCATTTGACGATATTGTTGCTCGTAACATTTCGCTCTACCTTCAGCAGAAGAAACCACTTGGGAATTATTAAACGTCAAGATATATTTTGCAGGATCGCCAGGCAATACTCTACTCAAGAAAAAAGAAAACAATACCAACAAGAGCAAACTCACCAAAGTTTGCAAAAACCTCTTGATCAATCTTGACATCATCCAAATTCGAATTATGGGGTGGCACTTGTCTTTACGCCAATTGAACTTAGCTTAAACATATTAAACAAAACGCCTGGGCGTTCACCATACAATTCAGCCCCTGAAAATCTCCTATGTATTGCAGTACGCCGAACCAATCCATAAAGGAAAATATAGGGATACTCGCTATAAATTTCGGCTTGAATTCTTTTTTCCATTCCAAGTCGGGCAGACTCATCCATTGTTACAGCCAAGCTATCGATAATTGCATCTGTTTTTTCATTTCCAAATCCCGAAAAATTAAGTCCATTTTCTTTCCAACTCGAAGTAGCCCAGAGCTGGGCATAATCTTCAGGCAATGCAGAAGAATTCCATGAACCCATAATCATATCAAAATGATGCGAAGTACCTTTATCGAGCCAAGTTTGCAAATCCGTCATATTCAAATTCACCTTCACTCCTGCCTGCTTCATGGATGCTTCGATCATCAAAGCCATCTCTCTCCATTCGGGAGTAGTAGAAAGAAATGCAAGTTCCAATTCCAAACGAACTTTTTTCCCATCAATCATTTTCACTCTCACACCATCCTTATCTCGTTCATTCCATTTTGCAGCATCAAAAATTTCGTTTGCTTTTTTAACATCTAACAAAATCAAATGTAAATCTGAATTATAGCTACCCTTCATGCGAGCCACAGGACCAACAACCGGTTTATTTACTCCTTTACAAACCACATCAATTATGGGTTGAACGGGTGTTAATGATGCCAATGCTTTTCGCACTTCCAACTCTGAAAGAGCCAAGGCATTATTTGACAATTCAGGCTTTGTATTCAGCGCTATAAAAGTATATCCATACACATCGACAAAGCGACCATGATAATTTTGATTAAACATTGAATCGCTTTTCATTTCAATTAATCCACGAGACGACAGAGAAGTAGAAGCATCAAACTCTTGTTTCAAAAAAGCGAGTTGTGTTGAAATTGCATCCTTATTTACTTTAAAAATTAATTTATTAGGATAAGATTTCTCAGCGTACACTTTAGACTTATCGGACCAATGATTTTTCTTTTTTTCAAAAACGAGCAACTGTCCTTGCTGCCACTCTTTCAATCGATAAGGTCCTAATCCCGAAATAAGTTTAGCATCGAAGCCATAAGGAGGAGAATTAAAATTCGTTGACCATTCATTCAAATCATTAAACTGATCTACATGAAAATTTGTATCATTAAATTGTTCGAATGAAAATTGATCCAGTACATTCTTAGGATCATAAAAACTTTTTTGGATGATGGGATAGTCGGCCCACAGTGCCACATTTTGCACATACACCTTTTTCATTCGGATCAACACCTTCGTTGCAGAATTCGGAACGCGCTCTACTTTCTCCACCAAATCAAAATAAGGTTTAAATGCTGCGTTATTCGTCCCAGGATTCTTTGCTACTTTAACAGTAAAAATCACATCATCTGGCGATATCAAGGTATTATCATCCCATTTTATATCTTCCCTCAAATCGAAAATCAGATCCAATTGATCCTTGGAAATCTCAGGCATCGACTTACAGATTCCAGGTTGAACAGTTCCTGAACGAAGATCGGTACGCAGCAACGAACCGTGCAAATACAAAAACATTTCGGAGCGCACTTGCGAGGTTCCATTGCATGGATGGAGGTTATCGGGTTCATTCAACTCATGAATCACCACTTCATTTTCTTTTGACCAAGAATCAAGAAAGACAGAAGGAGCACCTAATTCAATATAATTGCCCGATTCAACGGTCACATCAACTTTCTTTTTTGAGCCACAAGAAAGGGTCAGAAAAAGAGATAAATGGACCAGAAGTACAAGATTTATTTTTTTCATTGTTCTAAGCATTGGGAATCAGACAAAGATAAAAGCAACTCCGAGCAATCAAAATTAAAATAAGGTTTGGATCGCGTCTTCCTTTCACTAAATTTGCAGCCGCTGGTGAGATGCCTGAGTGGCCGAAAGGAACAGTTTGCTAAACTGTCGTACGGGTAACTGTACCGAGGGTTCGAATCCCTCTCTCACCGCAAGTACTTCAAAATCCCCATCATAGATGGGGATTTTTTGTTTTCAAAGCAGAGCAAGCTCGCTTGTGAATGCTTGGAAAACAAAAAATCACAAGGGCAAAGCCCTTGGGGATTTTAATGTCCTTGCAAGGCTCCCCCACTAGTGAACAACGGAGTTAATCCCTTTTCAGCCGTCAAAAGCTCGCTTGTGAATGCTTGGAAAAAAAAATCACAAGGGCAAAGCCCTTGGGGATTTTAATGTCCTTGCAAGGCTCCCCCACTAGGGATCAACGGAGTTAATCCCTTTTCAGCCGTCAAAAGCTCGCTTGTGAATGCTTGGAAAACAAAAAATCACAAGGGCAAAGCCCTTGGGGATTTTAATGTCCTTGCAAGGCTCCCCCACTAGGGATCAACGCAGTTAATCCTTTCAGCCGTCAAAAGCTCGCTTGTGAATGCTTGGAAAACAAAAATCACAAGGGCAAAGCCCTTGGGGATTTTAATGTCCTTGCAAGGCCCCCCCACCAGGGATCAACGGAGTTAATCCCTTTTCAGCCGTCAAAAGCTCGCTTGTGAATGCTTGGAAAACAAAAAATCACAAGGGCAAAGCCCTTGGGGATTTTGATGTACTTGCAAGGCTCCACCCTTAGGGATCAACGCAGTTACTCCCTCCCGCAGTTCTGCGGGACAAGTTTTCAGTCGTCACAAGCTCGCTTTTGTAAGGAGGTTAGATTTAAGATTATAGATTTTAGAAATTTGGATTTGGCTTAATTATCAAGTAGATATAGCATTACTGCGCTACTCTTTTTAATTATTTCTCTATCCTTGGTCCTAATCGCAAGAATATTGACCACTAAATAAATTTTAAACACAAATCAAATACGTAATATTCAATAAGTTAGATTCCAACTTTATTTTTTGATTAGTTTAAAATCGGTCAACGTTAACCAGGCTTAGTAGCCAAGTTCCGCAAATACAGATTGGCAATCTATCAATTAAATAGTGTCAAGGCTAAATATTAATGTTAAATCAATTCTTACAAAAACTCTATCCCAGCTTCTAGCGCAACTTTCATCATAGGTTGAAGTGCCTTTTCTCTTTCATCAGGTGAAATAAAAGCTCCAGTAGGAATAACATCCGAAATGGTTAAAAGTGTTCCGGCTTTCTTTTTCAAAAATTTTGCAGTTGAAAATAAAGCAAATGCTTCCATCTCTACCGCTAAGCAATTATTTGAAGAGGCTATGGGTGGTGTTCCAGGAATTGCTCTATAAAAAACATCACTCGAGTGAATATTGGTTGATCGAACTTTAACATCCAGCGTATTTGCTGCTTCATTAATTTTTTCAAAACAATTTCCTTGATATGAAAAATAATTTTCAGGGTATCCAAAAGCTTCAGAAGCAAAAGTAGACTCACTATAAGCTTTATCAACGTTCACCAAATCGTATACGTTTAAATCTGTTGAATAAGCTCCTGCAGTTCCGATGCGGATGATACAATCGACTTTATAAAAATCGTACAATTCGTAAGCATAAATACCAATCGAAGGACAACCCATTCCGCTTGCACCGATACTAATTTGCTTTCCTTTATACATCCCTGTAAAGTAAAAAGCATTTCGAGTTTGACTCACTAATTTAATATCAGCCAAAAAATATTCAGCCATATGCTTGGCTCTTAGTGGATCTCCTGCAATTAAAACTACGGGGGCAATTTCTCCTAGGTTAGCGCTGATGTGTAGACTCATAATTTTATTTTGGATGATGAAGATAGGGAAAATTGGAATGGCGGATCGGTGGATCGGTGGATTGGTGGTCCCGATAGCTATCGGGAGGTGAATCAGAGAATCGGTGATCGCGAAGCCTCGCGAGGTGAATCGGTGTATCGGAGGATAAATATTAGACAAAACAAATAAATATATTCTCTACATAGCTGCCTGAGGCTCTCGAGGGCAGTAATGGAGAAGTGAATGTTTTTGTGGTGGGCCGCGCCAAGAAGTCTGTGCTGAACCCAGAAGTTGAAGCTTTGCGAAATACTTCTGGGATGCACTGTACTTCTTGGGAACTAAAACAAACCCAACAAAAAGAGCCGTTGGTTTTTGTTTTTTGCAAGTCTTTTTCAAGCGAGCTTGAAAGACTTGCTATAAAACAGGATTAGCACTGACCGCGTGGCGTCAGTGCTGATCCTGTGGTGGGCCGCGCCAAGAAGTCTGTGCTGAACCCAGAAGTTGAAGCTTTGCGAAATACTTCTAGAAAGCACTGTACTTCATGGGAACTAAAACAAACCCAATAAAAGAGCCGTTGGCTTTTGTTTTTTACAAGTCTTTTTCAAGCGAGTTTGAAAGACTTGCTATAAAACAGGATTAGCACTGACCGCGTGGCGTCAGTGCTGATCCTGTGGTGGGGGTGACTAAATCAAATAAATTCAACTGAACCATAAATGGTTCTTTTTTGTTTTCCCCACACATTCACAAGTAAACTTGCTTTGTTTGGTATAAAACAAAAAAACCCTGCAAAAGCAGGGTTCAGTTGAATTGGGCTTGTTTTGTCGGGGTGGCAGGATTCGAACCTACGACCTCCTGCTCCCAAAGCAGGCGCGATACCGGGCTACGCTACACCCCGAAAAGTTGAAATTAAAAGGCCGAAATTGATCTAGGATTTTTTTCCGGAGGTGCAAAGATATATTAATTTCGAACTAAATCGGCCTTAAACTGAAAAATTCCAATAAATTTGCAGTCCCAATTAAAAAGGATCCCGTAGCTCAGCTGGATAGAGCATCTGCCTTCTAAGCAGACGGTCAGGCGTTCGAATCGCCTCGGGATCACATTAATGATAAAGGTAACTCTTCGAGTTACCTTTTTTTGTTTTTCATCCTTCTAAAAAGCATAACGGTCAGGAGCTTGCCCAGTAGTGACTACTACTGGGTTCGTCCGGTAGCACGTGCTACTGGACGCCTCGGGATCACATTAATGATAAAGGTAACTCTTCGAGTTACCTTTTTTTGTTTTTCATCCTTCTAAAAAGCATAACGGTCAGGAGCGCCCGAGTGATTATGGGTTCGTCCAGTAGCACGTGCTACCGGACGCCTCGGGATCACTAAAATGAAAAGGGGAGTTTTTAGCTCCCCTTTCATCTAAGAATAAATAAATAAACAATTACAAATACGACTTAAGTAACTTATTTCGAGAGTTATGTTTAAGTCGACGCAAACCACTCTCTTTTATTTGTCGAACTCTCTCACGGGTGAGTCCGAGTTCTAATCCAATTTCATCAAGCGACATCGATACTCTGTATCCAATTCCGAAGAATAATCGAAGTACATCCGACTCTCGTTTGGATAAGGTATTTAAAGATCGATTTATATCCGCTGTTAAGGATTCATCCATTAAGGACGAGTCAGCACTTGGGATTTCTTCATTTACCATTACGTCTAATAAGGTATTGCTTTCATCGCTGTTGTCGAAAGGTGCATCCATGGAAATGGGACGTACAGAACCCCTTATTGCATCTCTTATTTGGTTGTAACTAATGTCAACTGCTTCTGAGATTTCCTCTGCGCTTGGATCTCGTCCATATTTCTGCTCCAATTTTGCTAAAGCTTTCTTGACTTTGTTCATGGCCCCAATCTGATTGAGAGGGAGTCGAACCATCCTACTTTGTTCAGCAATAGCTTGTAATATGCTTTGACGAATCCACCAAACTGCATACGATATGAATTTGAAACCCTTGGTTTCGTCGAAACGCTGGGCTGCTTTAATGAGTCCTAAATTGCCTTCGTTTATTAAATCAGGAAGACTCATTCCTTGGTTTTGATACTGCTTTGCTACGGAAACAACAAATCTTAGATTGGCCCTTGTTAATTTATCAAGGGCATCATGGTCTCCATTTCGAATTTTTTGTGCGAGAACAACCTCCTCTTGTGGAGTTATCATTCCCTCTTTACCAATGTCTTGCAAATATTTTTCTAAGGATGCACTTTCTCGATTGGTAATGCTTTGTGTAATTTTTAGCTGTCTCATTTTAGTCTTGGTTGGTGTGTGAACCTGCTACAACAAATTTTATGCCATATACATTCTCAACGACCGTGACATTCAGTCTATTAACCCAGTATTTTGATAGATTCACAAAATATTGGGATCTATTTAATTGTTGCAACAAATACTAAGCGGATTTATTGCTTATTCGTTAATAGTATAACGTTTGACAACCTAGTATAATTTAATTATCGAGTAGAAAAAATTTTATGACAAAATCATTACAATTGAAATATCAACTTTTCAGACATAAAAGTCGGAATTAAGGGGCTTTTTTTAGAAATTAACTTCTAAACAGCTTTGAATACTCTATTTTTATTAACGATTCCAATCAATAATTCTTTAAAAACGACGTTACTAGTTCTTAAAAATTTATTTTTGCAAAGACATGAACTTACCTAGAACTCAATTCTTAATAACACTATTACTTTTATTCATCATACATGGAATTAGTAACGGACAAAGTAAACCAGCTCAAGACAAATCACTCATTCAGTTTTCAGGAGTTGTTGTAAGTGCGGATTCATTACAACCCATTCCATTTACAAATGTGATCATTCGAAATGCAAGAAGAGGAACCATCACTGACTTTTACGGATTCTTTTCTTTTGTTGCGATGAAAGGTGACACCATCGATTTTCAGTATGTAGGTTTTAAAACATCTTCATACCTTATTCCTGATTCGTTGGATGAACAACATTATTCAATTATTCAAGTTCTAGTTCGTGACATCATCAATTTAAAAGAAGCCGTTGTATATCCTTGGCCTACAAAAGAAGAATTTAAACGAGCCTTCATTGCATTGAAATTATCGGATGATGATTTAAAACGTGCACAGCGCAATTTCGAATTAGCATCTTTAAAAGAGGTTCAAGCCCAAGTTATTTATGATGGTGGATTGAATTACCAATTGGCATTACAACAAAGACAAACTCAACTTTATTCACAAGGACAATTTCCATCTATAACGTTATTGAATCCATTAGCTTGGGCTGCATTTATTCAATCGTGGAAGGACGGCGCTTATAAGAAAAAAGAAAAAGAATAATTGTGAATCGTCTCCCACTCCTCCTCATCTTACTTTACTTTTTTATTTTGAATGCTTCAACACTACATGCTCAAGATGCTACGGTGCATGGAGTGGTACGTGATTCCATTGGTAAACCACTCGAAGCAGTTTCTATTTCTATTAATGGAGAACCTGGAGGAGCTATCAGTGATCAAAAAGGGAAATATGAAATTAAGATTGCGCCCTATCGTGACATTATCCTAATATTTTCTTATTTAGGATTTACAACGGAGAAAGTTCATCTACGCTTGAAGCCGGGTGAAGACAAATTACTTGACATTCGATTGATAAGCACCGTTCATGATTTTCAAAGTATAACGGTTGAGGCTATCCGTCCAGGTGATTTAACGATTATTCGAATTGAACCTCGAACCATAGAACAACTCCCTAATGTTTCGGGCAACTTCGAAAGTTTTTTAAAAACGATGCCGGGTGTAGTTTCCAACAATGAACTTTCATCGAACTATTCTGTTCGAGGAGGAAGCTTTGATGAAAATTTAGTGTATGTAAATGATGTTGAAATTTATCGTCCATTCTTGGTACGCTCAGGACAACAAGAAGGATTAAGTTTTATCAATCCCGATTTAGTTGCTGATATTAGTTTTAGCTCTGGAGGATTCAGTGCACAGTATGGCGATAAGATGAGTTCTGTTTTAGATATTAAATATCGCACCCCGAAAAAATTTACTGGCTCTGCCAATGCCAGTTTGATGGGCGGATCGCTTCATTTAGAAGGTGCAAGTAAGAATGATAAATTCACTTGGCTCACAGGAGTACGTCATCGTTCCAATCAATTTCTATTAAAGAAATTAGATACACAAGGAGAATACAAACCTAGGTTTACTGATGTTCAAACAATATTGAATTATAAAATTTCCAAGAAAACAGATATTTCTTTTTTAGGAAATTATTCATCCAATCAGTTTAAAGTGATTCCATCAACTCGACAAACTGAATTTGGAAGTATCAATGAAGCCTTACGTTTTACCGTCTTTTTTGAAGGCCAGGAAATTGATCAATACAATACAGGAACAGGAGCCATTACATTAACTCATCAAGTGAATGATAGCGTCAAATTAAAATTCATAGGATCCGCTTTTTACTCGAGAGAAAAAGAGTTTTTCGATGTTTTAGGTCAATATTTTTTAGATGAGTTAGAGAGAGACTTAGGTTCTTCAGAATTTGGAAATATAGCTTTCAATCGTGGTGTAGGCGGATTCTTAGATCATGCAAGAAACGAGTTAGAAGCATTTGTGAGAACTGCATCACACATCGGAACTTATCGTTCAAAAAATCATCAGTGGCAGTGGGGACTAAAAGCGCAAATTGAAACTATTCACGATGAATTGGACGAATGGCAATACCGTGATTCGGCTGACTATTCAGTACCACACCCCGATGATAATCCAGGTCAAAATGGAAATCCCAACCAACAAATTATTTTAAATAATGTGGTGAAGAGCAAAATCAATTTAAACTCCAATCGATTTAACGCTTATATCCAAAATACATGGAACCTCGATCGTATTTCTTTTACGATTGGTGTACGAGGCGCTTACTGGGATCTAAATGAAGAGCTGAATATTAGTCCTCGTGCGAGTGTTTCCTGGAAACCAAAATGGAGCAAACGATTATCCTTGAGAGCAGCTACAGGTTTATATTACCAACCACCTTTTTACCGTGAGATGAGAAACCTCGAGGGAAAAATCAATAGAAATATTGAATCACAAAAAACAATACATTTTGTGCTTGGTAGCGACTATCAATTCCTCGCATGGGGTCGGGAATTTAAATTGACGAGTGAAGTGTATTATAAGAAAATGGATAATTTAATTCCATACAAACTCGACAATACACGTATTCGCTATTTGGCAAAAAATAATGCGAGTGGATATGCAACAGGATTGGATTTCCGAATTAATGGAGAATTCGTAAATGGCATTGAATCGTGGGTATCGATGGGTATTCTGAAAACAGTAGAAGATATAAAAGACGATGGATATTTTCGTTATTATAATGCCAGTGGAGAAGAGATTATTAAAGGATACACTTTTGATGAAGTAGCAACTGATAGTTTAAAAGTAACTCCAGGAGATATTCCTCGACCTACCGATCAACGAATAACATTCAGCATGTTCTTCCAAGATTATCTTCCGAAAAACCCAACGGTACGGATGCATTTGAATTTAGTTTTTGGAACGGGTTTACCTTTTGGTCCTCCAGGTCCTGATCGCTATAAAGATATTCTTCGTGGCCCATCCTACCGACGTGTTGATATTGGATTTTCTAAGATTGCCATTGATGAAGATGGAGAAAACAAAAGTAGAATTCCAGTAATAAGGAACTTGAAATCATTAATCTTTAGCATTGAAGTTTTCAATTTATTGCAGGTGAGTAATACCATTTCTTATTCGTGGATTACAGATATTTCTGGTCGGCAGTATGGAATTCCGAATTACTTAACGAGTCGAATTTTAAATTTTAAAATGCAGACAAAGTTTTAGTAGATGAGCAAGAAAAAATCGACTGAAGGCGGATTAGTTTATTCGACCAATCCGAATTTTAAGCTGAAAGAAGAAGTAGAAGAAGCGAAAACACCAGGCGCTTCTCAGCAAGATTTACGTGTGTGGCTAGAGCGAAAAGGTGGTGGAAAAATGGTTACTCTGGTAAAAGGATACCAAGGTCGACCCAGTGACCTTGACGATTTAGCAAAAGCCTTAAAATCAAAATGCGGTGTTGGTGGAGGAGCTAAAGACGGAGAAATTTTTATACAAGGCGACCAACGTGAAAAAGTAATCGCATACCTCGTACAAAAAGGATTTAAAGTAAAGAAAGCTGGAGGTTAATTTTAGCAGAAGCAAAAACTATTTTGCTGGAGTAAGAGACGCCTCTATCACCTTGGCATAATATTGCTCATATAAAGGAGTGATCACATGTGTATCGAACTCTTTTGCTCTACTCAAAGCTTGAGATTTGAATTTTTTGAGTGATTCATCTGTCCGCAAAATAGTCATTGCATTTTTAGCCATGTCATCTACATCCCCCACATTACTCATGAATCCGGTAACACCGTTGATATTCAACTCTGGAATTCCACCAGCATTAGAACTAATTACAGGCACTTGACAAGCCATCGCTTCAAGAGCAGCTAATCCAAAACTTTCTGTCTCAGAAGGCATAACAAACAAATCGCAAATTGATAAAATCTCTTCGATCATATCTTGTTTTCCCAAAAAGCGTACATCATCACATAAATTCAATTCACGACACAGTTGCTCGATATTATGACGCTCAGGTCCATCACCTATCAGTAAAAGTTTAGACGGAATTTCCTTACGAATTTTACTAAACACATGAACGACATCCTGCACACGTTTTACTTTTCTAAAATTAGAGGTATGCACTACTAATCGTTCTCCATTGGGCGCAACGGCTTTCCTAAAATGATCCTTTGCTTTCTTAGAAAATCGCTCTAGGTCGATAAAATTAGGAATCACCTCTATTTCTTTGTCTATTTTAAAATTAGCATAGGTATCTCTTTTCAAACTATCAGAAACTGCAGTTACACCATCCGATTGATTGATAGCAAATGTCACTACTGGCTCATAGCTGGAATCTTTTCCCACCAGCGTAATATCCGTTCCATGCAAAGTAGTTACGATAGGTAAAACAATTCCATGAGCTGCCAAAATTTGTTTGGCCATATATGCCACTGAAGCATGAGGAATGGCATAGTGCACATGCAATACATCGAGTCCTTCAAAACGAGCAACGTCAACTAGTTTACTTGCTAATGCCGTTTCATAAGGAATGTAATCGAACAAAGGATACTTCGCAATCGTTACTTCATGGTAACTAATGTTCTCCGAAAAAAAATCGAGGCGCACAGGTTGACTATATGTAATAAAATGAATGCGATGTCCGCGTTCAGCCAATGCTTTACCTAATTCTGTGGCCACTACTCCACTTCCACCAAATGTGGGATAACATACAATTCCAATTCTCATACTTCAAAGTTAACGAATTCAAAAGACGTATCAAGGAAGATTGTATTGCAATGATTCGAAAAATTAACCTTTATTACTATTTAGACTCTACGGCTTCAATTGCCATTTGCATGATGTTGGTTCTCAAATTCGATTTTGCCAATTTCAAATTCGTTGAGGAAGGGTAAACACGATTTGACAAGAAAATATATTGTAGACCAGTCTGAGGATCCACCCACGAATAGGTACCGGTAAAGCCACTATGTCCAAAAGAGTTCAACGAGACACCAATTGCAGATGGTCCATTCGTTCCTGCTGCTAGGTCGGGTTTGTCGAAAAATAATGCCCTCCGATTATGTCCATCGGCATAAGCAGGACTCGTAAATAACTTTACCGTTTCTGGCTTAATATATCTTTTCCCACCATATTCTCCACCATTCAATATCATCTGCATAATCACCGCTAATGATTCGGCGTTAGAAAAAACTCCAGCGTGACCAGCTACCCCACCCATCATCGCTGCGGCGGGATCATGCACAAAACCCTGAATAAGTTGATGACGAAAAACGGTATCCATTTCAGTGGGTATTATCTGTGATTTATCTATCCACGACAAAGGATGATATCCAATTTTCCATAAGCCCAATGGCTTATAAAAAACATCATTCACCAATTCATCCAATTCCTTTCCACTAATTTTTTCAATCACCTTTTGCAAAATAATTATTCCCAAATCAGAATACACATACTTGCCTGGATTCTCCAATGGTCGCTTCACAATCTTATCCCACATCACATCCTCGTAATCATTCGAAATAAATAAACTGTCGGCTACTTGACGCTTAAAACTTCTTTGGTAAGTGGTACTATATATTTCTGGATCCAACACTGAATCTTTGAAAGTTTCTTTCCAGAAAGGCACCCACGATTTCAGTCCGGCTTCATGCGCCATTAATTGACGAATGGTCATTTCCTTTTTATCACTTTTCCTAAGCGACGATAAGTAGTGCGAAGCTTTTTCATCGAGATCCAATTTCTTTTTATCGAACAAATACATTGCCGCCAATGCTGTAGAATAAATTTTTGTGAGTGATGCTATATCATACACATCTGAATTTTTCACCGTCGTAGTTTTATTATACGTATGCCATCCAAACGATTTATCATACACTACTTTTCCATCTTTAGCAATAACAATTTGTGCACCTGGAAAAACAGAATCACGAATAGCTTGCACCATGGCAGAGTCAATCTTAGCTAATTTCGTTGAGGAAATACCCGCATCTTCGGGAACAGTATATTTCAATCGGATAACATCTCTTGTTACAATACCTTGATCCAAATTAAATTCAGGAAGAATTGAAACCGGCAATTGCCCAGTGAAAAGTTGCCCACCATAAATTTTTTGAGCTGTTTGTTGCAAAGGCAAATTAGTATCTTCATATCCTTCCACAATCGCATCGTAATTCTTCAATCCTTGAAGTCGGCTCAACACATAAGCATTTCCAAAAACACAAAGTATACTCCCATTTAACTTTCCTAACATCTCCGTAAGTTCAATCGTTGCAGCGGTAAGTCCAAAGTTTTTCTGTGCATTAATAGTAGTATTATGAATGCTCACGATAACATGATCGCAGCCTTTCAAAAAATTATAAATACTATCTCTATACTCATCAGAAGCATCTTTTGGGACATTCAATGTTAGAATAGGTCCGTACTTTGCCAATTGAATTTGAAAAGGATTATTGAGTGTGTCATTCAACACGACAGTTGCAATACAATCGCGATGTGAAGGATGCAATGGCAACAAATTACCTTCATTCTTCAACAAGGTTGGAGCATTTTCATACAATCTATTATTTAGTGCATGAGAAGTCGATGAATTTAAATCGAGATACAAATTTTCTGTTTGAATGGGTTTATAATTATTCAATCCTACCCAATACTTCGCGCGCAAAATTTTCATCACTTTTTGATCGATCACCTCTTGTTCAATTTCACAATTCTGAATGGCAAGGTGTATTCTAATGATCGCTTTCGGCACGTCTTGAGGATACAAAAGCACATCATTACCTGCTAACAATGCTTTCAATTCAATTTCCCCGGGAGCAACATACGACGCTACTCCTTTCATATTAAGCGCATCCGTAAAAACCAATCCTTCAAATCCCAAATCTGTTTTTAAAAGATCATTTACAATCTTGGGTGACAAAGAACTGGGCTGATCCAATGTTGAATCTAAAGCAGGAATAAAAAGATGAGCCACCATCACAGAAGCCAATCCCTGTGGAATTAATTTCTTGAAAGGATACAATTCGAGTGAATCCAATCGTTCGGGAGAAGCATTCACAATAGGCAAAGCCAAATGTGAATCGGTATCTGTATCGCCATGACCAGGAAAATGTTTTGCGCAAGCCATCACCTGATGATCCTGCATTCCCTTCATATAATTCAATCCATACAAGGCTACTTTTTCCTTACTCTCCCCAAACGCACGACTATTGATGATGGGATTATTGGGATTATTATTTATATCGATGTCGGGGGCAAAATTGATATGAATTCCCATGCGTTTACATTGTGCAGCGATCTCCGCGCCCATCTCATACACATGGTGAGCTGAAGAACCTGCGCTTAAAGTCATTTGTCGAGGAAAACGAATCGTAGAATCGATGCGCATACTTAATCCCCATTCACCATCAATCCCAATAAGCAATGGAATATTCGAACGCGATTGATAAAAATTAGTCAAGTTTGCCTGACGCAATGGTCCGCCTTGAAAAAAGATAAGTCCACCAATTTTAAACGAATCGATGAGTTGGGTGATTTGTGCGACATGAACAACATCCTTATTCGAGAAAGCATCCACCATAAACAACTGGCCCATTTTCTCGGTATACGACATCGTCTTAAAAACACTATCGGCCCAATACTTCGCTTCTGGAGACTCAAAACAAGGAATGTTTCTTTGTCCGTAAGATGAATGAGATAGCAGGGTGAGAATACTAAAAAAAGCAATAATTTTTTTCCAATGGAGCATATACAATAGTAAGAAGGTTCATTGCATTAAACTCAAAAAGTTGAGAAGTTATTACACAATTTGGGTGTGGATAACGGGATTTTCTTTCGCACAATGATTTTTATTGAAATATTGATTTTCGTACGGATCAAAATTTCAAGCTGCTAGCTTCTGGCTTCTAGCTGCTAGGGTATTCGGGGAATATTGATTACGTTTTAGTGGTGTTTTTTTAACACTGGAGGCACTAGAGAACACTAGAGGACACCCTAGTTTTCTTTAGTGCTCTCTAGTGCTCTTTTGTGTCTATAGTGTTGTAAAAAAAATCAATAATCGCCTATAAATTTTAATTGAACTACACCGCAACTTGGTATTCCCTTAACGCATCGTTTAATGAGGTTTTTTGATCGGTGCTTTGTTTTCTTTTGCCGATGATGAGGGCGCAAGGAACTTGAAACTCGCCAGCAGGAAATTTTTTGGTATATGAACCAGGGATTACAACTGATCTTGATGGAACCTTTCCTCTGTATTCAATGGGTTCGGGACCTGAGACATCGATAATCTTTGTGCTTTGAGTTAGGACAACATTGGCACCTAATACGGCTTCTGATTCAACATGTACACCTTCCACTACAATACAACGTGAACCAATGAAACAATTATCTTCAATAATCACAGGCGCAGCTTGCACGGGTTCCAACACACCACCAATACCCACACCACCACTAAGATGAACATGCTTACCAATTTGAGCGCAAGATCCAACCGTTGCCCATGTATCTACCATAGTACCTTCATCTACATAAGCACCAATATTTACATACGAAGGCATCAAAATTACACCCTTCGCTAAATACGATCCATGTCGCGCTAATCCATGCGGAACCACACGAACACCTTGTTTTTCAAAATTCTTTTTCAAGGGAATTTTATCATGAAATTCGAAGGGTCCCACTTCGATGGTTTCCATTTTTCGAATCGGAAAATAGAGGATAACTGCCTTTTTCACCCAATCGTTCACTACCCAAACGCCATTTACTTGCTCGGCAACGCGTATTTCTCCCACATCTAAAAGGGCTACAACTTGCTCTATAGTAGCACGAACTTGGCTATCCTGCAATAAGTTCCGATCGTCCCATGCCTTTTCAATGATCTCTTTCATTTGATAAATTCTATAATTAATGGCTCAAAATTACTAAACTTAGTAGAAGCACTGTATTTTTGCAGGATGGGACGATTGATGGCTATTGATTATGGAAAGAAAAGGTGCGGAATAGCGGTCACCGATCCCAGTCAAACCATCGCCACCGCATTAGACACTGTTCCCAGCCATTTGCTCATCGAATACCTTCGAAAATATTTTTCGATTGAAACAGTTGATCAACTCGTAGTGGGTGAACCCAAGCGATTAAACAATTCAGATTCGGAAACAACATTGCTCGTTCATCAATTCGTTAAAAATTTGACCAAGCAATTTCCAGAAATGATGATCGTCCTCTATGACGAAAGATTTACATCCAAAATTGCCACACGAAGTTTAATCGAAAGTGGCCAAAGCAGAAAAACAAGACAAGACAAATCTGTACTAGACCGCGTAAGTGCGACGATACTATTGCAAGATTACCTATCCAGCCTTCAATTTAAGAAATGATATATCCCATTGTAGCTTACGGCGACCCCGTGTTGAGAAAAAAAGCAGAGTCTATCGGCAACGACTATCCGAAATTAATGACCATCATCGATAATATGTTTAAAACGATGTACCACAGTCAAGGTGTAGGATTAGCTGCTCCTCAAGTGGGTATTTCTATTCGATTGTTTGTGATCGATTCCACTCCCTTTAAAGAAGATGATGAAAGTGCAGATGGATTCAAACGTGTTTTTATCAATCCCGAATTGATTAACGAAGAAGGCGACAAATGGAAATTCAACGAAGGATGCTTAAGCATTCCGGGCATTAGAGAAGACATTGAGCGCAAACCTCGACTTACTATTCGTTATCAGGACATGAATTTCGAGACGCATATTGAAGAATTTTCTGGAATTAAAGCCAGAATTATACAGCATGAGTACGATCATTTAGAAGGAGTTCTTTTTACCGACAAACTCACACCGCTCAAGAAAACATTATTAAAAGGAAGATTGACAGATATTACGAAAGGAAAAGTCGATGTAGATTACAAAATGAAATTTTTTCAAAAGCGATAGCATATGTCGGTTGACAAAAAGATTTTTCTGATTGGATTCATGGGTGCAGGAAAAAGCAGTGTTGGAAAAAAACTTGCTCAATCGTTACACTATCGTTTTGTGGATTTAGATGTACTCATTGAAAAACAACAGAAAAAATCCATTCCAGGAATTTTTGAAAAAGAAGGAGAGGATGGATTTCGAAAAATTGAGCAACAAGCCTTACACAATTTAAAAGACGAATCCAATATTGTGGTTGCTACTGGAGGAGGTTGTCCGACCTTTGAAAAAAACATGGAATGGATGAATGCGCATGGAAAAACCATTTATTTAAATTGTAGTATTGGCGTCTTATTCCATCGCATAGCACCCAAAAAAAAACAACGACCACTCCTAGCCCATTTAGACGATGTGGATATCATGGATTTTATGGTGACGACTTTGAAGGAAAGAAGCGGAAACTATGAAAAAGCAAATTTTGTTGTTGATGGTGATGGGAAGGTGGAAGAGGTAATTAGGAGGATA
>JADKFA010000030.1 GCA_016717725.1 Bacteroidota bacterium | reverse complement strand
ACGATGTCTTGTCCGCCACAGCTGGCAATAAGTTCAGTGGGTTCAGCAATAGAAATACTCGAAACGCCTATACAACCGTTATCATCAACAATATTGTAAAAATGTACACCGGCAGGAATTCCACAAAGTGTCACTGGGAACGGATAAGGTACATAAGGAGGAGTACCTCCGGTTGGAACAACACTGATGCAGGTTGTATTTCCATGACAAGTAATGGGCGCAAGTTGCGTAAGGATGAGCGAGCATACTGGGCTCTACCAGATCCACACCCACTGGAGAAGAAGAACAACCGGCAGCATCGGTTACAATAATATCATGATGTCCTGCAAAGAGTCCGCATAGAAATCCGGTATTGGAATATGGAGGAATTCCTCCAGAAGCACTAACAATCACGCAACCATGGCCTCCCGCGCAGGGAATAGGGTCAATACCTAAAATAGTTGCGACAATTGCTGAAGGAGCACTCACGGAAGTACTGCAGGAAACAGTACAACCATTCGAATCTGTTACAATTACAGAATAAGTGCCGGCAAGTAACGCATCTGCTATCGCAGTAGTATCGCCATTGCTCCACAAATAGGCATAAGGTAATGTACCTCCACTTACAATGGTACTGCTATTTCCATCCGCTAGATAAGAACAAGTAGCCGGATTAGAAGAACATGTTGCAGCTAGCAACAACGGTTCGGTAATATAATAAGTGACGACATGCATTTCACTGAAACCATCTCGTATTGTATCTGAATAGAAACCGGGAGTCAATCCAATAATGTCTTCCGTTACAGCTCCATTACTCCAATGATGTGTTACCGGTGGTGAAGCACCACTGATGGTTTGGTCAATAGCACCGTTACCAAAACCATTACAAGTTATTTGCGAAACATTCGCAGATACTGTTATCGGATTATTTATTATTGAAAAATTAACATCGGATATATCGAAAAAAATATTCCCAATCGATTGAACTTTGATTCGTGCGATGTCCGTGACTGTGTCAGGTATGAGCACTGCTTCAATGCCATCATTGGGAGTATGTGATTTTAGCAAATAAGGATAAGTATAGCCACTGTCGACGGAAAGAAATATATCAACGAGCGAACAACTAATGGGTGCGGCTGTACTGACACCCGGATCCCATTTTACAGTATCAATACTTTCTGCCTTCCAGTTCATGGCAACATTGGGAACGTTAACCTCAAAAGGCCCACCGGGAACCAGTGAAACTAATTTGGAAGCATCATTGTAAGTTACTCCGCCACCACCAGCACGGTTATCCCTCACCGTTAGTCTGAAGTTTAATATCCTTGCATAAGTTGGAAGTATTTCACCGATGTAATTTACATTTCGAACCAGCGCTTCTATTTTCGGAAATATTCGTACCGAATCTATTGTCGGTAAAAAAGATCTGAATACCGGAGCGTTTCCAACTGGCGTATTCCAAACACCACTCGGGCCGATGTCAATTTCTTCCCAGCAGAAAGTAATGGGATCTCCATTCGCATCGGTACCTGTACCACCTAAAAAGAAGGGTGTCTCGGTTGGAATACTATAGTCAATTCCAACATCAACTGTTGGTGGCGTATTTCCTGTAGCAATAGTGGTTGGGCATGTGTTTCCGGAATCTGTTTGGGTGTAAGTAAATATTTCATCAAAACTTCCTGTATGGAAGTGAGGATCACTGTTTGTCTGGAGATCGGCAACACCGCAGATACCTGCATACCCCATAATGGTACTGCCGCTTCCTGGTTCAAAAGCAGTGGCTGAAATCCATTGGCTAAGAACACAATTGGCGGAAATCTGATTATACGTGTGATGAGCACCCATCTGATGTCCGATTTCATGACAGACAAAATCAATAAAAAAAGCATCCCCAACCGGTATGGGCCTGCCAGTACCTCCCCGTGCTTTCCAGCCAGGTCGGCAAGTGACACTGTGGTATGCAAGTCCTCCGGTACTTACCGTAAAATAGTGGCCGATATCATAATTGGCACTTCCAATAATGGAATCAATAATCACCTGATTTCTGGCAAGTGAAGCAGTGTTTGGAGCGCCAATAGCTAAGGGAGGATCTAAGATTAATTGATCGTTGTTGGCAATGAGAATAAATCGGATATCTACCTCAGATTCATAAACCTGATTTACCCGGTTAACAGCGATTACAAGATTAGACATAGTAGCAGTATCCGTATTTCCAAAATAAGCATGATACGAGTTATCAGCGGTTAATGCCAGCCTATAGGTTCTTAGCTGAGTGCCCGAACTTCGTTCCTGATTTAGAGGATATTTTATCGGGAGATTTTTATTTTTTCTGTTATTTAATATATAATCATGCTTCTTCATCTCTTCGTCGTTGAGACAGGGAGATAAAACAGGTGATGCAGGAAAGATCTTTTTTAAAGTAAACGTAATATGGGTTTCCGCCTTTTGATGAACACGGATCAATAAAAATAGTACCATGCTCCGACGAACTTATCATCGCATGAAATCCAAAAGGAGTCAGATCAAATCGCATCGTAGCACCTTCAGCGATGGCAATATAGGTTTTGATGTAAGGGTATTTATCAGGACGTTCAAGGATGGGTGATTCAAATACACTGAATGGGATGTACCGACCGTCTGGCATCGGAAATTCAATCATCAATTTTTCGACACTTGTATTCTCTGAAAACTCAAGGGGCGCATTCTTAAGAATTGTTTTAAGCAAGGTGATGTCAAGCTCTACTAATCGAAATTTCAATGGTATAGTAGCGCCTTCATCCTTCACATAATTTTCTATTAATGCGTCTTGCCAGATTTGGTTTTGGGAAGCAGCTTCATGCACAGGGCCCGTCAATAATAACAGTATAAAAAATAAATGTTTCGTAATAAAATGCCTACGGCATATGTAATCTTTACAGGGTTGTTTTTTCATGATGTTTAGTTTTTAGACATTCATCAATGTTGTATATTAAAAAGAGCATTTATGTATCAATTATCCCAAACTTTATTTGAAACAAAATAGTAATCAAGAAAAGTGAAATATGATGAATTGCTATCTAAATAATCAAGCCTTCGAAATACCACTAATTCAACTTGAAACGATAGATTCTAATCTGAAAAATGTATCTTCTGGAGACCAATTCGAAAGAACGTAAAAAATATTTGAATATGCAACAAATATTTAAGTGATTTTTATCATTTAATGGTTGAATGGGTTGAAGCCGATTTTAATGGATTTAAATGAATCCAAAAAAGTCATTAGACTTTTTTCCCTCTGGGCAGACGATTGATTTTGAAGCACTCATTCAGAAATTGTTGTAAAAACGAAAGTAATACCTTTTACAATATTGTTGGGGTCAATAGATAAATAGTATTATGCCGACCTACATAGACTTACATCTGAATGATGGGGCTATTTTATCAGTAGCGACGGTATTAGAAAGGCTTTAAAAGCTACGTCAGGGTTATTTCGGACCATTCATTAATTTATCAATGTATGGGTCGCCCTACGGGTTTCCGATCCTGGACAAAACGTCGGTGCACAATTCTCATTAGAAATGACAATTGTGGGATGAATAGTCTAGTTGTTTGATAGCGATCATGAATAATATTGACTGGCAGATCGTTTAATAGAATTTCTCATTTCTAAGTTAGATGGTGGAATAGAAGAATGCTGTACTTTGAAAAAATCACCTGCATTTTTAATAAAAAAACTGTTAATTCTCCGGATTTGGTTTTATCCTTGCCGGTTTTGTTCCCTTGTTTTTCGATGCCGGCTTCCGCTGTGGTCGATGGTTTTTCTTTATAGATGAAAATTCCGGCGACACGCCAATATGTTCTGGCAATGGAGATGGCAAAAGTGTTTTACCAATTAATTTCTCAATCCGTTGAAATCGTTGAAAATCATTTTGCGTGATTAGGGTGATAGCTACACCTAATTCTGAAAAATTTTGGAAAGAGTGGTTGAAAACAAGTAAGTACAATCCAATGGATACCATGAAGCACATGAAAGATAAGCGTGCTCCAGGTTCTATAGACAATCATGATACCATCGGAATGCTTGCTATGGATGTGAACGGAAATTTGTCGGGGGCGTGCTCTACTAGCGGAATGGCATTTAAGATGAAAGGTCGAGTGGGAGATTCCCCGATTATTGGAGCCGGTTTATTTGTAGATAATGAAGTAGGTGCCGCCACTGCCACCGGAGTAGGAGAAGAAGTAATTCGAATGTGCGGTTCACATACCGTTGTGGAAGCCATGCGTTATGGTAAATCTCCCAAGGAAGCTTGTCAGTTAGCAGTAGAAAGAATGTATAAATTGCGTAAAAATAATTTGAACGATATGCAGATTGGTTTCATCGCAGTAAATAAGAGCGGAGAGATAGGTGCTTTTTCTTTGCGTGAAGGATTTAATTATTGTTACCGAAGTGGTGAAGGTTTGGATGTTGTGAATGATGCTGAATTTTTATTGAAGAAGTAAATCCGTGCTAACCTAATAATCCGTTTTATCTGCGCCGGCCTGCAGCAGGCAGGTTCCCCTATATCATCCTGGCTAAATAATTCCAATATAAAAAGCAAATGCTTCTAGAACTCGCTACATTCAATATTGAATCTGTACACATAGCGGTTGCTGCAGGCGTTCATCGTCTGGAGCTGTGCGAGGATTACACTTGTGGAGGCGTCACTCCTTCTTTAAATTATTTTAACGAAGCACGAAAATTATTTCATGATAAAATTTTTGTAATGATTCGTCCTCGACCCGGATCATTTGTTTATTCCGATCAAGAGTTTGAAACGATGTTGCGAAGTTTAGAAGAGTTTAAGTCACTGGGAGCGGATGGTTTTGTTTGTGGATTTATGAATGACGATCAAACAATCAATGAAAATCAACTGGGTAAATTTATAGAGCAATGTCAACCCTTTTTCTTTACTTTTCACAGAGCCTTTGATCAAGTTCGTGATTGGAAATTAGGTCTCGATATTTTATTAAAATATGGTTATGAGCGTGTACTTACTTCAGGCGATGGAAAAACTGCGGAGGAAGGAATGGTTCGACTCAAGGAAATGATCGACTATGTAAAAGGAGAATTGATGATACTTCCTGGTGGTGGAATTCGTTCTTCTAATCTTGAAAGTATTTTGGATGCTTGTCAGCCTGAAGAGATTCATACTGCTGGAATCACTCAAGAAAATTTGCTGAATGGAAAATTTATTGCCGACGAAAATGAATTGATGAAAATGCTGGTAATGATGAAATAAAAATATATTCTACTTTTTTCCTTTTGCTATTTATTTTTGCAATTCTTCAACATCTGCTTTGTCTTTTAATCGACCTGTAGAAATTTTACTTGTGATAAGATGGTTGTAATTAATGATTTTAACTTGTTGGTCAGCAATTGGAAAATAACTAGATTGATCGAAAGCTTCAAAAATTCAACTTGTTGAATTTTAGTTAAAAAATCTATTCTCTTAGGAGATTCTCCGAAATAAAATACTTGAGGTTGGCTAAAATCTAATTTTTGAAGTTGTTCTATTGTAGATTCGTTTACGTTTATTTCTTTAAAAGCATTGATAAAAGCATCTTTATTTTCTTCTGTTGGCTCGAGCCAAATATCCATATCACTTGTAGACCTTTCGTAGCCATGAAAAATTACGGCATAACCTCCAATTAACATAAAGCGAACATCGTGTTTAATTAAAACAAGTAAAATTCGTTTAAATTCAGGAATCAGAATGTCCATCTCGATCAAAATAAAGTTCGTTCTTGTTAGGTATACTTAACTCTACTTTATAGCGCTCCATTAAAAAAGCAGTTACATTCTTCAAGTGTTGTATTCCGGGAATGGAAGCATTTAATTGCGCATCATAATCTGCAGCTTCTTCAAAGGAGCTAAAAATGCGAAATTCCTTTTCTTTCTTATTTTCTTTTTTTGCATCCATCTTCAAGTAACAAAAAAGATTAACTGTGAATATAAAGTAAACTCCCTGGCTTCAAGAGCTGAAGTGCTTTTTTCATATCTTCATTGGAAAGAGCAGGACACCCATAACTTCTTCCACAGCGACCATTGTCTTCGATGAACTCCTCACTTACATAATCGGCTGCATGCATAATGATTTCACGTTCTCTTGCTTTGTCATTAATTCCTTTTTCAAGTCCATCTAACGCTAAGGAGGTACCGTGTTTCGGCGATTCAAAAGATTCTTCAATCAGATAAAATCCTTTGCTACTCATGTGCGACGACATTTTATTTGAAAATTGTGTAACAAAATTGTCACCCGAATTTTTTCCGTGTGCCACCCATGTTTGTAAAACGATTTCTTTAGTGGTTAAATCAATGATGTAAAAACGTTGTTGATCGGATGGTTTAGAAAAATCAGCTATGGCAATCATCTCTGCACATGGATTCCATTTTTGAACACCTGCATACGCCTTCATAAATGCATCGCGATCGATACAATCGCGCATTGACTCAAAAATTAATTCTGCTTCGCTTCTAATTTCATTCGACTTCGAAGACTCATTGTTATGTACCACACTTCCATCTCCTCCGAAAAGAAACGATTGAACATAAACGAAGAGTTGAATGATGAATAACATAGTTGAGGTCTACGAATTTTTAAACGCTAAAAAGATAAATTGGTTTAAAATTCAAAGAGGAGAGGGATTAGGAGTTAATTCAAAGATACAAACGATTTGAATCTGATTATATTTTAAATGCCAATTTCTTTAAGAATAGACAATAAAGTGATAATATTAATTAACACAAAATAAGATGTAAGTCATTGTAATAGAAGTACATGATAAATTAGTGAAAAACTAATGATTTTAATTTGAAAAGCAATTAGAACTGGTATAGTATGAGTGAGGGTGGACTTTTTATTTTAAAGCTCAACAATGATACATTGTTTAAATTTGATAAATATGGTTGCTCTAATTATTCTTGATAGTAATTTAATTAGACTGATTGAATTAAAATAATTTCTTCTTTATCGAAATATTTCCGGATTGATACTTTATAATAATTTCAAAAATATAATTTATTCTATTGCATTAATGCGCAAGGATTAATTTGTACGATTTAATTCCATCTTCATTTCTTAATCTAAGTAAATAGAATCCACTTTTTAGTTTTTCTGTATTGAGTTGTTGATTTCCGAATAAATTTTCTGCTGCTATTACAAGGTCACCAGTAAGTGTGAAAACTTCAATATTGAATTTCTTGTTAGAAAGTGACTCAATATTTACAGAGTTGTCTGCGGGAATGGGATAAATTTTATAAGGGTTAATTAGTGAACTTGTTTCAAAAACAGAGGAGACGGTAGTAATCTCGCTAGAAACCGTATTGGTTACGATGGCAGTGTTCAAATCAAAATAGATGTAACCAGTATTGTTAATGATGCTACCAATAGAAGTGCTGGTCAATACTTTTATTCGGTATCTAATAAATCCATGACTTGCAGCTTCGTTTGTTGTACTATCTGGAAGTAGAATATTATTAAAGATAAATCGAATGATATTATTTCCGGTAAGTTGGACAAATGAAGAATGTGATTGTGATATTATTTCAAAAGTTGATAAATCCAAGTAGGGACTAATAGTATCTTCAATTTGTACAACAAAGGCTGTATCATTTCCCGTATTTTGAAAACGAATGATGTATTCAAGATATTCTCCATTTAATATTTGTTGGTTTGTGAAATTACCAGATGGGATTACTTGTTTGTCATTTGGATCATACGAGGCAAAAATCATTTGATTAAGTGTATCTGTGTTGTCACTGAAATCAATATCTCCCGTGTTAGATATTAATTCTGCATAACTAACTAAGTTTGTAAATATAGGAATGCCGCCATCCACTAATACCATTAAGTCAATATCTCTTGTTTCAAGTGGAAGTAAATTGGAATAGGTGTAATAAACAGTATCTGCATTCGTCAATAGTGGACTCGGATTAGATGAAGAAAAATTCAATCGGTTGTCAAGTACAACTTTTATGTCTCCAGAAAGAGCTGTAGCTCCGATGTTTTTATAGCTAATTTTTAAATAAGAAAACAATCCTGGTCGCGTTCTATTGATGTTTGTAAAAATAATAACTCCATTTTGTGTTCCCGACGGAACTTGTATTGCAAAGTCGTTGTTGCTACTAAGGTTATTGTAAGTTGAATTTACAATAGTATGGATAGAAGGGATTGATGTTGCAGCAACTGGTAAGTTGTTGTAGGAGATGTCAATGGTTCCAGTATCACAAAAGGCAAGATAGGTTCCTGTATTGGAAGTAATAAAATTTCTTCCCTCACTTGTTTTTACAATACAGTTTGATAATGGGTAATCAAGTCCATCATAGATAGAATTTAAATTCTGATCACGAAACGAGCGACCTGTAACAAAATTAGTTTTATCATTTAATGAGAAGATGAAACCACTTGTTGTACTTGGCGCTAAACATGTAAGAATGTATTGTCCAGGTCCACCATCAAAATCAACAGAAAATCGAAATGTCCCACCGCAGTAAATAGTACCTTGTGGAGTATTCGACATGCAGTACAATAATTCTGTTCCTGTAGACGAATAGACATTCACAGATTTGAAATGACCATTAGGATCAAGATTGAGTAAAAAAGCATCTGAACCTTGTGGTGTAACCAGAAATGTACCAGTAGGTGAAGGGTCAAAGTCGAATGGGGTAGTGAAATAACCTGACATTAAAAATCCGTTGACCTGATCATACTTTATTTCTGATGCAATTACATTTGAAAAACCATCAATGAATATTCCAATTCGTTCCGCCCAGAGTACATTGCCGTTATTATCAGCTTTCATTAAGTAATAGTCATTGTAGCTTGACCCTGGAGCTGTCATTGAAAAGGTCCCATTCCCAAAACTAATAACATTGGACCATGATCCATATACATACATAAAATCATTTTCATCAAAAAGAATTTTTTGACCAAAATCATTCCCTGTACAATTTGCTATTTTCCATGCTTTGATAAAATTTCCACTGCCATCTAAAGAAAGAATAAAACCATCATTTCCACCTTGTGTATTTAATGTGAAATTGGCAGTTCCTGGATTAAAGTCTACTGAACCAATAAAAGAACCTGTGAAATAAATATTAGATTGACTATCAAAAGCAACATCACTAAAAGAAAGACTATTACTTCCAACAATTGATTTATGCCAACTGTAATTAAGATTATTATCCATTTTAAGAATAAATCGTTTGTTTCCACTAACTGGAATTGTATCATAAGCTACACCAGGACCAAAATCGAGATCTACCGAATCCAGAATGGATCCACACAAATACAATTCATTTTGTTTGTTAGTAGTTAAAGTTGTTATGGCCAAATCAGTGGTAATACCAACTTCTATGGCAGTAACCAAATTTCCAGAAGCATCGTATTTTAAAATAAATCCCATGCTCTTCCCCGCTGGTGGTTGTATGTTGAACACGGCTGGAGAAGGATCCACATCTAGGGTATCTTTTGTATTTCCCCAGATAAAAATATTGTTTTGTAAATCACATGATACATGATAAAAATATACATTGTTGAGAACAGTAGGCTTAAAGTGAATTACCCATTGTAGACTTCCAAGTGGATTGTATTTTGCTAAAAAGTAATCTTTATTGGTAATGGAAGTAACCAGATTTTGTTGCGTGGTGTCCAAATCAAAATCAACTTGACCATAGAACTCTCCAGAAACGATACAATTATTATTTGCATCTGTTTCCATATATCTTGGAGTAATCAAGCTTAATGCGGCATTTGCTTGAAGAGCATATGCCCAACTTAATTGTGGTGATTGAGAAGAAGCATTCTTGCAAAATAAGAGTAGACAAAGGACTAAAGTAAGAAATGTCTTTTTCATGTTTTTGAATAGATTTAAAATATTTGAATTTTGATTTATTTAGGAATGAAGGTTTTTAGTTCCACCAAAGTCTAAAACGAACCCAATTTAGAGCTAACTGGATGACCAAACATTATAATTTCCTATTTTGATTTATTACGTGTTTTAAGAAGTTGAGGTATTTTTAATCAATTTCATTAATCTAAATTACGGAATTAATAAATTAGTTCCACCTCCACCTGCACTACCTGTGCCACCTCAAGGATTATATCCTCCTGCAAAGCAATAATACTAGATTAATATTAAACTAGCAAGCTATTTCTATAAAAATATGGGTAGGCTCAAAATTGCCAATCTAGCTATTTAAAATGTCCATTACCTTTCATCCATTTATTGCATTAAAAATGGATTACAAAGAAAAGGTTTGATTCTAATAACTAATAAGCCACTTTATAAATTCTACCCTTTCGGTTGTCGATTATTCGACGATGAATTATTTCCTTTTGATGCCGGTTTCCGTTGTGGTCTTTTGCTTCTTGTTGTTGAATTAAAAACAGGAGAAACACCAATATGTTCTGGCAATGGTGATGGTGAAAGAGTTTTTCCGATTAATTTTTCAATGCGCTGAAATCGTTGAAAATCGTTTTGAGTGATTAATGTGATAGCGACTCCCGATTCTTCTGCACGTGCTGTTCTTCCAATTCGATGGATATAATCTTCCGGATCATGCGGTGCGTCGTAATTGATGACTAAACTCACCCCTTCTACATCGATGCCTCGCGACAATACATCAGTTCCCACCAATACACGAATGTTTCTACTCTTAAAATTTCGCATTAACTCCTCGCGTTCTTTTTGTTCTAAATCAGAGTGAAATGCAGATGCTTTCACACCTGCTTTTTTAAATCTGTATTTAACTTTTTAGTGTTTTCTTTTGAAGAAGAAAAAATGATGATGGATTCGTAAGCAGGATTTTTTAATATGTCAATGGTCATTGGAAGTTTTTGATCCATGTTGACAAAATAAAATTCTTGATGTATTTTTTCAGCAGGTTGTGATGTTGCTAAACTTATTTGTTTTGGATGTTTTAATATTTTGCTTGCAATCGTTTGAATTTTTTGAGGCATGGTTGCCGAGAAAAGCAATGTTTGATGTTTCGCAGGAAACATTTTGATGATGCGAAGTATATCATCGTAAAAACCCATGTCGAGCATACGATCCGCTTCATCTAAAATGAGATGTTGCAAATAACCAAAGTTCACATCATCAGAAGCCATCATCGAAAGTAATCGACCAGGAGTTGCTATAATGATATCGGCACCTTCACGCAATGCGCGTTTTTGTTGTTCCCATATCATCCCATCTCCACCACCATAAATAGGAATAGAACTTACTTGTAAAAAATAACTAAAACCTTCAATTTGTTGATCTATTTGCTGCGCTAATTCCCGCGTTGGTGCAATGATTAAAGTGTTGAGATGGCTGTGATCGGAACGAGCAATTCTGTCTAAGATAGGAAGAACATAGGCAGCGGTTTTGCCTGTACCTGTTTGTGCACATGCAATCAGATCGTGCCCATCCTGAATAATAGGAATAGCCATCTCTTGGATGGGTGTTGGCTTATTGAAGCCCATGGCGTCGAGGCCATTTTGAAGTTCTGATGTGAAACCGAAGTCGGTAAAATTCATGGTGGAATGACCCTGTTAGGTCCTATTTTTTTGTGAAAATAGCGAAGTTTATACTAGATGATTCGATAAAAGTGATTGTAAGGTAAGAAAAGAGTTGTTCTTTTTTCTATTTACAGAGTGGAAATTGATGGTTTGAGTTTAAAGTGACTGATTTATAGTCTTGATTTTTTGAAATCCACACTTGGAATTCAATCCATTAGAATGATTGAAGATCGAAATAAACCTTAAATAACTACTATTGTGCTCAAATAAAAATTAGATGAGTACAATAGATTTATTGAAAGAAAGGAGTGACAATTCCTGTGAATTATGCAAAGCAACTGAAAACTTATCCATATACAATGTCCCGCCACAAGGGAATCGTATGGTGATGCATCCATTTTTGTTTGCAAAACTTGTTTAGATCAACTTGAAAAGAAAGATGAACTTAATCCAGCACATTGGTCTTGCCTGCGCGATAGTATGTGGAGCGAGGTAACTCCAGTTCAAATAGTGTCCTGGCGAATGCTGAATCGTTTGAAGAATGAGACATGGGCTGCAGATCTCATCGATCAGATGTATCTCGATGATGATAATTTAGAATGGGCTAAAGCAACGGGCGATCATTTGGATTCGGATGCCGATGATATGCATCGCGATAGTAATGGAGTTCTTTTACGTACTGGTGATTCAGTAACGCTCATCAAGTCACTTGATGTAAAAGGATCACAGATCAATGCAAAGATTGGTACGGTGGTAAAAAATATAAAAATAGTATCAGAAAACACAGAACAAATTGAAGGAAAGATCGAAGGACAATCAAATAATTATTCTTACAAAATTTGTTAGAAAATCATCTTAAATTTTTTTTGTCAAGATGGTATTAATGTGATTAAATGTAAATAAAGTATAATGATGATAGATGTTAATCGTATATTTTAATTAGCAATCTTTAAGAATAAAAAAAGCCTGATGAAATCTCATCAGGCTTTTACTTTTATGAAATTATTTTACTTTGTAAGCATCAATGATTTTGAAGAAACAACATTTCCATCAATGATCAATGAATAAGTATAGTTTCCTGCTGCAAATTCATTCGCATTTAATGTTACCTGTCCATTTCCTTTTCCTTTCAACACATAACCACTCACAACAACTCCTGTAACGGAAGTAATTGTTAAACGAGCATTTTTTGAATTCTCAGGTAAAAAATACTTGATAGTAGTTGATTGATTAAATGGGTTAGGAGAATTTTGTTCTAAAGTAGCACTTGTTGGGTTGCTTAAACGTTCTGCAGATGAGCCATTGTTTATTGCTGCTTCTATAGCAGCCACTTTACTTTCAAGTGCGGTTAATTGAGATTTTAATGTTTCGATTGTAGCATTCTTAGATTCAATTTGTGTTTGTTGTTCTTGGATAGCAGCTGTTAATACTGGAATCATTCCCATGTAATTTACCACTTTAATGGAAGCCGATTGACTAATTAACACACCTGTTTTAGGATGAATTTTTTCAGGCAATGTTACGTCTTGAACTAAGTTAGGAAATTGTTCTTGTAAATTTGCGGCCATAAATCCAGTTTGTAAATCAGAAGGCAAATACAAGTTTGGATATTCTGATGTACGGAAGTTATAAGTAGCTGTTTCTAATTTATTCAGTTTAGATAATACAGATCCTAGTGGTTGAACATTACTTTTTAAACGGGCATCTGAAGGAGTATAATATCTCCAAGCTAATACATTTCCTTGGAAGTATCCAGCAAAATCAACAGGTGATGTTGCAGTGGATGTATCGGTTGCAATGCCCCAAATAGAAATATTTTGTGTTGCAGATTGTGAGATTCCGAAGACACCGTTACCAACATTTCCACCTGAAGATTGACCCCAAACTCCAGTTGGATCAACTAATGCTCCTAGTGCATATCCACTGAATCCTAAAACGCCAATATTACCATCTCCCTCCACTCCAATTCCATTTCCAAAACCATTTACGCCAATGAAATTACCATTAGAAGAAAGTCCGATACCACCCGTGTCACTTGAGTTAGATTCAATTTGAAGACCAATTACATCAAGTGCTCCAGCATATTTTCCGAGAATATTAACAATAGGATCAACGGTACTTGTTGTTCCAAGGATATCAAGACGAGAAACAGGTGCGGAAGTTCCCATTCCAATTTTACCATTACTTGTTATAACCATTCTGGTAGCATTGTTCGTCTTAATTTTTAAAGTTTTCGCATCTGTCGTTCCAAGGAAGTTTGTTGAAGCAGTTCCTGCATTACCGCTTAAAGACCACGACTGCGCATTCACCTGCTGTGTCGCCACTGTAAATAACACAGCTAAGCCACAAAGTAATTTTGTTTTTTTCATTTTATTAGGGTTTTTAGATTAATAGACCCCAAGGTACAAAAAGTATTGAAATAACAATGGATTTTATTATTAATAATACGCCTTTAGTAATCAAGAGATTAAAAGCGACGTGTCAATATTTTTATGCCGAGTCGAAGTGGTCTAAAGTGTTTATTTACTGAGCAGATGAAATCGGCACAAATAAAAGATACTTTTTTCAACGGTAGTTCTTAAAAAGTCTAAACTAGACTTTTCTATTAAAAAAGAGCAGAGAATTCATATGAATCCTCTGCTCTTTTTTAATAAAATTTCCTGAAAGTAAAAGTTAATATTGGTTTTTAAACAAGCGTAATATCAAACTGTACTAAGTCAACAAACTGTTGAACACGTGCTTCAACATCATCATCATTTAAACTTACAACACGCTCAAGTCCGAATTTTTCTACGCAATAGGATGCCATAGCTGAACCATAAATAACAGCGCGTTTCATCGATTCAAAAGAAACAGAATTTGTACTTGCAAGGTGTCCAATAAATCCACCAGCGAAAGTATCTCCAGCTCCTGTAGGATCAAAAACTTCTTCTAACGGTAACGCAGGTGCGAAAAACACTTGGTTCTCGTGGAACAATAAAGCACCGTGTTCGCCTTTCTTAATGATTAAATATTTTGGACCCATCGTTAATACTTTGCGCGCTGCTTTAACAAGAGAATACTCACCAGTTAATTGACGTGCTTCTGCATCATTGATCGTAAGCACATCTACCATAGCAATCGTTTTGATCAAATCATTCATTGCAATTTCCATCCAGAAATTCATGGTGTCCATCACAATCAACTTAGGACGATTCTTCAAGCGTTGAATCACCGACATTTGAATACTCGGCATTAAATTACCAAGCATTAAATATTCACAATCTTGATACGATTCCGGAATAATAGGATCGAAATTGCTTAGCACATTTAATTGTGTATCGAGCGTGTCACGCGTATTCATATCCTCATGATATTTTCCAGCCCAGAAAAAAGTTTTCTCACCTTGTTTAATTTGGAGGCCGTCGGTATTGATGCCACGTTTTTGCATCATGATGATGGCCTCTTGTGGAAAATCTTCACCTACTACCGAAACAAGGTTAATTTTCTTTTGGAAGAAGGAAGCTGCCATCGAAGCATAGGTTGCAGCCCCTCCTATAATTTTATCTGTTTTTCCGAAGGGTGTTTCAATGGCGTCGAAGGCGACGGTACCAATAACAAGAAGACTCATGCTTTGCAAGTTTAATTTTTAGAGTAAGATATTTTACGAAAATACGGGTTAAAGCGCAAACGTCCTTGGAAAAAAAGATAAATTACGAATATGTTTTCGTTTGTTATTCAATGGTTTGTGGTATAAATTGTTTATATTTTAGAGGCAAGATCAATTAGATTATGAATACTGTAAGCCCTATTCGAGGTCGTTCATCGAAAAATTGAAGCAAAGTGTCAGAATTGATGAAAAGCCTTCAAATAAAGCCTTCATAAATAATTTTTAAAAATAATAAATCCATTTTGTGAATAAAACGACTGAATAGCAGTAAATTAATAAAGCTTCGATCTTTGTAAATTAGCAACTGATGTATTATTTTTGCAACCCCGTAATGGAAACAACGTTTAGTTGGCCCTTACAACGTTCTTCACCTAATGCCCCATACAAGTGTTTTAGTTAAGAAGCAGACGCAAGCGACGCTTCTTGATGGCTTGAGCCGGAAAATGTGGTCCTCTCCCTGTAAAACAGAGAGAGGATTATTCCTCCTTAGCTCAGCTGGTTAGAGCACATGACTGTTAATCATGGGGTCCCTGGTTCGAGCCCAGGAGGGGGAGCGGAGAAGCAGAGCCTACGGCACGCTTCTCCGTCCCGAAGTGTAAATCGAGCATAGCGAGATTTTCTACTTCGGTGGCGGGATATAACCCAGGCAGAGCCTTCGGCAAGCTACTGGGTTATTTTATTTAATTTTGGATTTGAATCGACCATCATTTTTTATTGGGGTTATAAAATATTTTAAATGGAACATCCAAAGTTTGCAGTTTATGTGCTGTATAGTTTAAAAGACAATCAATTTTACATTGGTTTTACCTCTAACTTCAAACGAAGAATGGAAGAACATGAACAGGGCCGCTCAAAAAGTACCTCCTGCCGAAGACCATTTATTTGCGTTTTTGTTGAATATTATTTTAGTAAGAAAGACGCCATGAGGCGTGAGGAGTATTTTAAAACTTCGGCAGGAAAAAGAGTCTTGCGTTTGATGTTAACTGAAAGTCTTTTAGAACTGGGTAAGACCCTGAATCGTCAGTGAAGGAGTGCAGAGCACCCTTCACTGTCTGATTCGGGGCGAGATTCTCTTCTGCTTGACGGGATATTATTAGAACTCTGAAGTGTGTTTACTCTGCTTTAGGTAATAACCCTGAAGTGTGCCAAAGGCTCTACTTCAGGGTTATTTAATTTTGGATTTGAATCGACCATCATTTTTTATTGGGGTTAAAAAATATTTTAAATGGAACATCCAAAGTTTGCAGTTTATATACTGTACAGTTTAAAGAATCTCCAGTTTTATATTGGATTTACAACCGATTTCAACCAAAGAATGGGTGAGCATAAAGAGGGGCGCTCTAAAAGTACTGCATCAAGAAGACCATTTAAAGTGGTATTGGTTGAGTATTATTATTCAAAAAAGGACGCAATGAGAAGAGAACTTTATTTCAAAACGACTGCTGGCAGGAGAATATTAAGATTAATGCTCAGTGAAAGCTTGAATGAAATAAATGATGAATTAGTTACTAAGTAATTTTATTATCTGGTTAAAAAATAAGAGCATCAGTGGTTAGAGTCCTGCAGTACTGCGGGAACGTCTCACTGCACCGAAGTGTAAATCGAGCATAGCGAGATTTTCTACTTCGGGGCATTTTTCATTGAGGTTTAAAAATATTTTAAATGGAACATCCGCAATTTGCAGTCTATGTACTGTATTGTTTAAAGGACTATTTATTTTATATTGGTTACACTGCGAATTTCATTCGAAGAATGATTGAACATTAAAATGGCAAATCGAAAAGTATTGTCTGCAGACGACCTTTTGTGTGTTTTTTTAGAATATTGCGTAAGCCAATCGGACGCGCTTAGAAGGGAATTGTTTAAAGTACATCGAAGAGAAAAGAGTAGAAATATGACTACGTACTAAGAATTGTAGGGAATACATTTTCTATACTATTACGGTCGAAGTAAACCCTTGTTTTTTAACTTAATATTGGCCCTTTTTAGCTTATCTGTATTCATGAATTTAAGTTCCTCTCATTTTATTTATATACAAATAAATATTATCTTTGAATGAATAAATTAGTAGAAGTTTCAATTTTAAAATCCATAAAGTCCGCTTAACATTAAACATTTATACTTCCTTCTTTCAACTAGTTTCTCTCATATATGAAAAAAAGATCTTACATAATATTAACAGCAGTATTAGTATTTTTTACTTGCGGTTCAACCATAGCACAATGCTTCAATACACAAACCAGTTGGGACATTCCTCCGTACAATTTTGAAAAAACGTATGGTTTTGAAGATTTAGATGGCGACGGAGCTGCTGAACTTTTTGTTAGTAAAATAGGTTCTGTAAATATTAATACTTATAAATTTAACACTGGAACTTTTGATAAAATTGGCGAATTTGGACTACGTCCTCAGCAGCAGCTCTCCCCACTAGTTCAAGATTTTAAGACTGCTAAATTTGGTAATGATGAGTTCAAAGATATTCTCAGTTATATTCAGTGGTTTGGTATTTCTGTAACAATGAGAACTTCGCATTATGAATTTGACAGTGTCTTTGTTATACCCTTTACTTCCTCTGCAGATATTTTAAATCTACAAACGGCTGATTGCAATAATGATGGACTCGATGAAATTTATTATATTCAGAATAATAAACTTTTTACCATTCATAATACTAATGGAGTACTTGGCGGATTGGATTCCATTAGCTTTTGGAATTATACTATTTTAAGAATGGGTGTTACGGATATTAATGCCGATGGATTCAACGATATTATCTTAATTACGAATGGTAGCTGGGACATGAGAATTTATCAGCTCAGAGGTAGCGCTACCGGCTATACAAGCTCCTACACTACATTTACCAGCGGCTTATCTAATAGCCCTCTTGCCACCATTGATATGAATGGTGATAATTTTCCTGAATTAATTCTTAATCAATCATACAATACCATGAAGTTTAGAATTATTAATAATAACAATGGGAATTTATCAGCAGGTCTTTTATTAGACCCTTTTCCAAATCAGAATATTAAAACCACCCTATCTTCCGTTAATCAAATTGTTGTTGAAGATTTTGATAATGATCAAATCTCGGATGTATTGATCGCTTGTGATACAAGTATTATTATTTTAAAAAGAGATAGCTTAGGTGGTTTTTCATCGTTCCGCTCGGCTAAAAAGGATGAATCGATTCTTGACTGGAAACTTAGTTCAGCTAATATCAATGGAGATCAATTTCCTGACCCTGTCCTTTATTCAAAGTCGCTTGAATTCTATTTAGGAGCAGATACTATAAATGAACTCTCCTATTTTGCCTACTACGGCTCCATCCTCGATTTAAGTGAAGTTTTTGTTGTGGATATTAACAATGATGGATTGAAAGATGTTATAAAAGGTAGAAACGGAATCGAAACCATTATTCAAACTGAACGAGGAAAATTCCAACTGCCCAGATGGTATGCTTTTCCTACTAGCACACTTATGGCTGCAGGAGATTTTGACCAAGATGGATTAGCGGATTATGTGATGCAAGACTTTGGACCTGGATGGGGGCAGGACTCCCTCTTTGTTTTTCTTGCTAATGGATTTTCAAAAAATGCTACACCGGTTTTCCTACTTCCATGTATTACTAATTTGAAAAAAGGAAGAACAGGAAATATTAATGGCGATAACTTCCTTGACTTAGTCCTTTTCAGTTCTACTACTGCCCCGAATGTGGATTCTGCCTTCGTTTTTCTTGGAAACGGCGATGGCACTTTTACACCCGGTCAAAAATTCAGTGCCTACCTTTATGCCTTCGAAAATGTAGAATTAGAAGATATTAATTATGATGGTTTTGATGATATGATGGCGTGTACTTATTTTGGTGGAAGATTTAGAGCTTGGAAAGGAAATGGAGATGGCACTTTTACTGCCGGCTCAAATATTTCAATGCAAGGAGTAGATAATTTCGATATTGGAAATTTAGATGGAACCGGCAATAAAGAAATTGTTGTAACACAGTATAGTTTTTCAGATCCCAATGGGAATCTAAAAATTTACACCGTAAACAATAATTTAATATTTACAGCCTTAACAAATCTTGTGACAGTCAATAACCATCCAAATGATGTATTCATTCATGATTTTAATGACGATGGATTTCTTGATTTGCATGCAGGGAATACTAATAACTACGACAAAGGACTCTATTTAGGAAATGGCACACTAACAGGATTTATTGAAGATACATTATTTAACGGACCTCCATTCATTGGGCAGACTCCACTTTTTGATGATCCGAATGGTCCCGATGATTTTATTATTTATAATGGTGGTTATTACTATGCACCTGGGAATTTAGCGAAAATCACAACAAATTTCAACCAATCCCCTAGTATCTGTGATGGAAAAACCATTACATTAAAGACTATGGAAAATAATTATACAATTCATGCGTGGAATACCGGTGAAACTACTTCTTCAATTGAGGTATCATCTAGTGGAAATTACTATCTGACAATAACGGATACTTCCACCATGTGTACTTACTTTTCGGATACACTAACTTTCAATTTTGTAAATTGTGATAGTGTATGGCCAGGAGATGCGAATAGAGATTTTATCGTTGATCAGCATGACCTTTTCCCTATTGCTGCTAATTTTAATGATTCAGGAGTAGTAAGAACTGCAATTTCTAATCAATGGGCGCCGTGGGCAGCGTCCGATTGGAACCAGGAATATACATTCAATAATTTAAAATTTATTGACAGTAACGGCGATGGTGCCATCAATGAAATGGACACGGTTGCCGTATCTGCAAACTTTAATAATATCTATTCACCCAAACCCAGTTCAGCTCCTACACCTGCTAGCTTGTCCACTTCACCAATTTACTTGTCGAAGGTATTACAAGGAATTAATATAGGCGACACCGTTAGATTCAATGTGTATGCAGCTACCTCCGCTTCACCACTAATTCAAATGACTGGCCTTTCCTTGTCGTTAACTTTCGACAATTCTATGGTAGCCTTGGGTTCACCGTCCATTCATTTTGAAGACTCATCCTTCATAGGCAATAAATTTTCTGACTGGTTGAGCATCGAGAAAATAAATGGCAACACCATTAGTTCAGCAATAAGCAGAAAAGATTTATCCTTCGTTACAGGCTATGGTAAAATAGGCGAATTCCAGTTCTTACTTAATCAGAATTTGAGTTCCAATTATACTTTCACTTATTCAACAAACGGTTCAGGTTTTGTTGATATGTTTGGAGAGTTTAAACCATTCAATGTTTCAACTGACTCTATTTCTTTTAGCATTACTTCTTTATTTGAAGAGGAGGGAAATTATCTACAACTGTTAAGTGCAAACCCTGTAAAAGGTGGAGATGAAATAACTATTGCTACATCTTTTCCTAGCGGTAAAATTTTAGCAAATTGGTATACCAGCAGCGGTCAACATGTAAATTCACAACAGCTATTAACGTCAAACTCCTTATTGAACTTAAAAGCACCCAACAATGCTGGATTCTACATTCTTCAACTTTCTATGAATGGTAAAAATCAGCAATTTAAAATTGTAGTATATTAAATCCATCCGATAAATTTCAACACAACGTAACTTCAATTGATACTTATACTTGTAAGTTCAGACCTTGGAAATTAAATGCAACTTTACGAAGTGGAGTTTTTGAAACCGCAACTCTATCGCGAAGCTTTTATTTAATTTTGACTTTGAATCGACCTTCAATTTTCATTGCGGTTAAAAAATATTTTAAATGGAACATGTCAAATTTGGGTTGTACTATTTATTGTTTTAAAAATTTCCTCGTTACTACTTCATCTTTGTCTCTTATCGAAATCAAATAAATTCCAGATGGTAGATTTCCAACAAATAATTTTTGATTCATGTCTTTATTTAGTTGAGACGTGTTGACTTTTTGTCCCATTGAGTTCGTGATTTGAATTTCAACATTCGAAATATCATGATTAAGCCACTCTATTGAAATTTCTTCTGTCGCTGGATTTGGATAAAGTTTTAATTCACTTGAAAGATTACCTTCTTCTTCTAAGGAAGTAGAAAGTGCTTGTGCAACATAAACTGCACCACCATAGGTTCCTGCGAAAATTAGGTTTCCTATGGACGAAATACAGAACACATCAGGATTGGTTAAACCTGAATTAACAACTGTATAATTGAATTGTTGACCTAAAGGTGTCGCCGAAATTCCATGATAAAAAGTTCCATGATAAACATAGTTTCCTGAAATTCCTATACAATATACATTAGGTAAAGTACTTACTCCATTCCATGAAATTCCATTGTCTGAGGAGAAATTCACTCCCCCATCAAGAACATATACATAATTCCCAGAACTTAAAATTTGATCAATATCTGCAGTGGCACTGATTCCAGAATCCAAATTAGCCCATGTGCTTCCGCCGTTAGATGACTTAAATAATCCGCTAGAGGTGCCAGCATAAACATCATTCCCATGTACACAAATAGCAGTTACATTTTTAGTGGAAATACCCGTATTTGCAGCACTCCATGAAACACCTCCATTCACGGATTTATAGATACCTTTACTTGAAGTGCCGGCATAGATGGTTAATCCGTTCAAGGCAATTTTCCTAACAGAGACAGTACTTAATCCGCTAGTAGCAAAAGACCATGTTGTGCCTCCGTTTAAAGATATATAAATTCCGGCACCACCTGCTGCAACATAGATTTTATTTCCATCGACAGCGAATCCGTCTATATAAGAGTTGTAGGGCCATCCAGGGTTAATTTCTGTCCATGAATTTCCGTTGTCCGGAGATTTAAAGATTCTACGATTACTTACTTGCGCATATAAATTCGTTCCTGATGTTGTCATATCCCATACTTCGGAAGCGGTTAGGCCATTATTGGCCTCAGTCCATGTTAAACCATTATTGATGGTCCTCATGACACCATTTCTATAGGTTCCACTTAAAACACTCGATCCATTAGTAGTAATATCATATGTCAAGTCCAAAGGGTATATGCCTAAAGTAGACCATGTAATCCCACTATCTACAGATAAAAAAACTTCTTTAGTTGAATCTTCAGCAACCAAATATGATCCATTTATGTCCATAGCTTTTATCGCATTTGAAGAAATGCCATTTGAAACCGCAGCCCATGAATTTCCATTATTAGTAGAATAAAACAATCCAGCTCCGGTACTAACATAAAGTCTATTGCCACATACTCTAATGTCTTTTGTATTCAAGTTTGAAAGACCATTGTTAAACGCAACCCATGCAGTGTCATTTAATCCAAGTCGATATACCCCTGCACCAGAAACCGAGGCAAAAACAAATGAATCCTTTACCACGGGATATAACAAATTATTACTGGTAAACTGATAATTAATTTTTTTCCACGTTACACCGTAGTCTTTCGATAATCTTACTGAATCATTATCTGTTATTAAAACTATTAGGGAGTCGTTTGCAGAAATCGAACTTAAATTAGAATAGCTAGAACCAATCCCTAATGGAGTCCAAGTATTCCCACTATCTATAGAAAGCGAAAGTGGTCTGTATTGTAGTCCCACATAAATTCTTCCTTTATCAATACAAAAACTCGTTGTAAACAAATTGGGCAACCCGCTGCTTTGATTTGTCCATGAGGTTCCATTGTCTATTGAACGAAATACTCCCGCACCCCAAGCGGCAGAATATAATATGTTGCTATCAGCTTTAACGCTACTAATCCTGCCAGCTTGTGGTCCATTTGTAAGCGACCATTGAGTTTGAGAAAATAAAGTTGAAAATGAAAAAGTAAAAATAATTAGAAGGATAATTTTTTTCATAAACATAAATTTAGAAATGTTGTATTCAAAGGTAAACACTTTTGTTATTTAATTGAAAAGTAAATTTATTATTTACAAGTGAGATCTTCAATGTTGGGTGAATAAGTTAAAAACATGGGTAGTTAAAAAAGGAGAATAGGAGAATGGGAGAATAGGAGAGTCGGAGATTAGGAGTCTCGATAGCGTTCGACTGAGCTCTCGCCGAAGTCTATCGCATTGGCGTCAGGCTAAATTAAAGATTTAGCAACAATTTGCAGTTGGTTTTGATCCTGCCTGCGTTGCTCCGCTGAAGCTACAGCAAAAGCGATGCTGCAGGTAGGCGCGATGCCTCGCGGCTAATATCCAATTTGTAGAGACGCCATTAATGGCGTCTCTACAGGATTCACCCATCTTCATAGAGCCCGCCTTCCATAAAATTGGATGAAATCTAATTTTATGGAAGGCGGGCTCATCAGTACCAATCAATAAATTATTTTAGATGCATGACAAGGCAAATATTTTTAAAAAAACTATAATTTTTAAGAGTGAAAAGACTGTTAATTTCCCCTAAATAATTACTTCTTAGCCTGACGCTAGTGCGATTGCTATCGGGAAGGATAATAGGTAAAATAGGAGAGAATTTGCTACTGAATCAAAAGTGAAATTTCGATGTGTGCGACCATAGAAACCAATTAAAAATGATTTTTAAATGGATTGCTATTCGTACGAAATTTGTTGATCTGATTAAACAACTATTTCGAATTTTGTTCGAAGAAGTGATAAAAATATTTTATTGGTTATAGAGAAATCGGAATACACTTTCTCGACCATTTTTATCCTTGACTTTAACAAAGTAAATTCCATTGGACAAGAAATTGCAGGGTGTGGTTATGTGAAAATGGTTTTCATAGTATTTTTTATTCAAAACAGAATGCCCTGAAACTGTATATATTTCAACTGAAGAAATTTGTATATTATTTGAATGCACATGAATTTCATTGCTATGTTTATCATAATAAATATTACAAGTGCTAGCGTCACTCATCCCGATTCCTGTCGTAGTATAATAAGTAGAATCTGAAGTTGATGAGCATCCATTTGCATCAATTGTTTGTACTGAGTAATACCCACTTTGCTGCGGATAAATTATTTGTGAATTTTCACCATTGATAGCATTATTATTCAAATACCATTGATATGTTGATGCCATTGAAGATTGCAATGTATTTCCGTTGTTTGAGATTACTGGAATAATAGGAGGTATTACAATTACTGTCATCGTATCATAACTACTGCAATTTGACCAACCACCCGACCACAAAACATAAGAATTAGTAATGGATGGATTTACAAAAGTTGAAAGGGAAAAAGGGTTGCTTATTGTTGAATCAAATAACCATACATAATTTAATCCTGATGAGGATGCATTCAACTGAATAGAATCTCCCTCACAAATTGTAACATCGCTGCCTGCGTTTACTGTGCCCCCTGGAAGGATTTGAATAACGTTGTTGGTGACAATAGAATCTGATCCAAATTGATTTGAAACAATAAGGGTAACGCCGTAATTTCCTGCTCCACCTGGATAGGTAACTAGAGGATTTGGATCCATTGAACTGTCAGGAACACCACCAGGAAAACGCCACAAACGTTGAACTGCAGGATGAGTGTTTATATCATGAAATCTTGCGGTGTCTCCTTCACATAGATTAGCATTATCAACCGTGAAGAAAGGATACATTTGTGGATAAATTATTTCAATTTTATTTACAATAAAAGGCATTTGAAAACAGAAACTCGAAGTTGAGTAGCCGGTTGCTCTTAAACGAAATTTAAGGTAATATTGATTATAATACCTAAATTGATCCACCGCATTTGCAATTATACTTGCAGGAACCATTATTGTATCAATTTGGTGGCAAAGTGGGAAGTTGTTACCTTGAATTAAATGTCCTAAAGTTGGAAAGCCACTGGTGAAGTCAATATCGACATAAAAGTGTTCTGTATTTGCCATACTAAAGTCGTTCCAATCAATTATTATCATGGCACTGTCATTGGGCCAGTATGCTGTTCCAGTACTGAAATTGTGAACGTAACCAGTATTGGTTAGTGTAAACTGTTGAGATGTATTTTGATAATAAAATGTAACCTGACCAAATAAGTTGCTGGTTGTCATAAAAAGAGAAAGGGCTAGAGACAGTATAGCTTTTTTCATAAGATTATATAAATTTATTTTCGCTATTATACTTAAATAGGGCATAAAAGGTTTACCTTTTCTTGATTTTGAAATAATGTCACAAATGTGCCCCTTCCATCTTTTAAATGGTGTTTTGACTTCGTCACTACATCCAATTCGAAACATTCATCGCGAAGTCAAGCGACACCCCTGAAGTACTCCGCTTCACTGCGACTTCTGGGCGAAGCAATTCACCATCGCAAAGCGTCGTTACAACCAATATACAATCGCGAAGCCTCGCGACACCAACTCACCAACTCACCAATTTGCCAATTTGCCAATTTGCAATTGAGCAATCCGATTTATCGGATTGCTCAATTGCAAAATTCCCTATTTTCGCATCATGCTACGTCCAATTCGTGTTCTCATCGCAAAGGTCGGTCTCGATGGCCACGACCGTGGTGCCAAGGTGATTGCCTCTTTCCTTCGCGACGCTGGTATGGAGGTGATCTACACAGGTTTACGACAAACTCCCGAAATGGTGGTGAATGCCGCAATTCAGGAAGATGTGGATGCTATTGGAGTTAGTATTTTGAGTGGTGCCCACATGACCGTCTTCCCACGTATTCTTGCATTGTTAAAAGAGCAAAAAAATGGATGATGTACTTCTAACCGGTGGAGGAATTATCCCCGAAGAGGATATGAAGAAGCTGGAAGAAATGGGTTGCGGAAAACTTTTTGCACCCGGAACAGAAACAACAACAATCATTAATTACATGACCGAAGAAGTAAAAAGATTGAAGAAAATTTAATTCGCTTTTTTCTATTTTCCTTTAGATGGGTTATCAATAAAAAATAATATCATGTCTTACACCAATATTCTGTACACCGTTGAAAATTCAATTTGTACAATAACCATCAACCGTCCCGATAAATTAAATGCGCTGAATAAAGATACGATTGCCGAAGTGGGTGTTGCATTTGCAACCGCACAAAAAGATGATCAAGTACGTGGAATTATTCTTACCGGTGCGGGAACTAAAGCATTTATTGCAGGTGCTGATATCAGCGAATTTTCTTCTTTTAATTTGGAGCAAGGAATGGCTTTGAGTAAGCATGGTCACGATGTTTTTGATAGCGTGGAGAATTGTTCAAAGCCCGTCATCGCTGCTGTAAACGGTTTCGCCCTTGGTGGTGGATGTGAGCTTGCTATGGCTTGTCATATGCGTGTAGCTGCCGAAAATGCAAAGTTCGGTCAGCCGGAAGTGAAACTTGGTTTAATCCCAGGTTATGGTGGAACACAACGCTTACCTCAACTCATCGGAAAAGCAAAAGCCATGGAGTTGTTGATGACCGCTGATATATTGGACGCTCACGAAGCGCATCGTCTCGGACTTGCTAATTATGTAGTTTCTGCAGATCAACTCCTAGAAAAATGCAAAGATATTTTAAATAAAATTTTAGCACAAGCCCCCCTAGCTGTTGCCGAAATTGTGCGTTCCGTGAATGCGCATTATTCAAAAACAGAGAATGGTTTTGAAGTAGAGATCGCGCGCTTTGGTGCATGTTTTACTACTGATGATTTTAAAGAAGGAACCGATGCATTTATGAATAAACGGAAAGCAGCATTCACAGGAAAGTAATTATTTTTTACTGATGGACTTGGTTTTAAGTATACGCCTCACCGTTAGTGGAAAAGTGCAAGGTGTTTTTTTTCGTCAGTCTGCTTGCGACGTAGCAAACAAGTTAGGACTTTCTGGTTTTGTACAAAATCTTCCCAATGGCGATGTGCTCATCGAAGTTCATGGTGAAGGGGCGAAAGTGGAGGAGTTATTCCAATGGTCATTAAAAGGTCCGATGTTAGCGCATGTAAAATCAGTACATCGAGAAGAAATTCCATCTATACCGCTTACAGGAATTTTTGTTTTACGAAAGGCCTAGCCCAGATGTGTAATCGTTTTTACGATTTCTACTCTGGGGTTAATCGTATTTTTAATCTCTTCGGCCTAGCCCAGATGTGTAATCGTTTTTACGATTTCTACATCTGGGTGTAATCGTTTTTACGATTTCTACTCTGGGGTTAATCGTATTTTTAATTTCTGCGGCCTAGCCCAGATGTGTAATCGTTTTTACGATTTCTACATCTGGGGTTAATCGTATTTTTAATTTCTGTGGCCTAGCCCAGATGTGTAATCGTTTTTACGATTTCTACATCTGGGTAATCGTTTTTACGATTTCTACATCTGGGCTAATGCAAATACTTTACGAGTGTCCGTTTTGCCAACGGAAGCAACGTGTCTTCAAAAGGCAAGGTTAACTCCGATTCAATAACGTAGGTAGCAGGATTGGGTAGATTTTTGTTGTAGCGTAATAAATCACTTTTGATATTTTCATAGGTGTTGCGCAAAGTTTTCTCAAAGGAATTTACATATTGCACTCCAATCGCGCGGTAACGTTCTGTAGGCTGATCGAAAATTGTAATTTGATATTCGAAGACCACCGTTTCGTTTTTATCCCCATTTTTTAAAAGCAAATAACCAGCATCTGTATGCAAAGGAACAATGCCTATCGGATAAATATTGAGTTTTGATTCAATGAAATCATAAATCTTTTTTCCCTCTGCCAAATGTTGTTCAAATTGAGGGATGCTAAAATTGATGATCGATTCTAATTCTGTCATCAAGCGATCATCGGTACTTAACTTTTCATAAACCAACTTAAAATTTTGTAAGTCGGCGGAATTTAATTTTTCGGGAAAGCTGTTGTACAAACTATTTTTTTGATCTCTTAATGCCACTAAGTTTCGGTAGTGTTTTACCAGTTCACTGAGTGCTGGATATAATTTGGTTTCTTCAAAACAATCATTTACATGTTGTAGGTAAGCCAATAAAATGTATTTCTTATACTCGAAGTCAATGTGATTCGATGTAATCCAATTGTCGCTTAATCTTTGTTCCATAATCGATGTGAGTTAGGTACGAGTTTGATTAGTTCAATTTTAATTTTGTTAATCTTCTGCAATTTTCTAGCCGTAAATTAATGTCTACTTCTATTCCATTTCATAGATAAGAAGCTATTGTCAAGCTCCTTAACTTTTCGTTTTTATTCTTTAGGATGATATGAAGAGAACGAAGAACATCCTTTATTAGCGTATTTCGACTCCTTTAGTTTCAACAGAATTGTGTTGAATATTACATTAAAATCTCTTCTGAAGTCAATCTTCTCTACCTAATTTAGGGCATTCAATGTTAAACATGAAGAAAATAATCCCATTGCTTCTCTTGGTGGCCTTTACGGTCGTTTCCTGTGTTCCTGCACGATTGCACAATGAATTGAAAGCCAAAAAATCGGCCTGTGATAAGGAAAATGAAGAATTGAAAGCTTCTAATCTCAATTTAACTACCAAGCAAGGCGAGCTTACAGCCATGATAGATGATCTGAAAAATCGTATCAATATCTTACAAGCCGATACGAGTTCTAAAGGGAATGATTTGCGTGCCCTTCAAGGAAACTACGATCGTATTAATTCAGCTTACCAGACTTTATTGAAGGACGGTCCTGCATCTGCTTCCAACTCCGAAGCCACGAAACAGCTTATTCGTGACCTGCAAAAAACGCAAGAGAATTTGCAGAAGAAGGAAGATGAACTTAGTATTAAAGCAAAAATGTTGAAATTAAAGGAAGATTCTTTGTCGATGTTGTCGGATGACCTCACTATAAAAAATCGACGCTTGGCTGAGTTGGAACAAATTTTAGCGAGTAAGGATTCTGCAGTGAAAGCATTGCGCAATTCAGTAGCAAATGCACTCTTAGGATATAAAGACAAAGGACTCACTGTTGAAATGAAAAACGGAAAAGTGTATGTGATGATGGAAGAGCGTTTGCTGTTTGCATCAGGAAGTACTGTTGTTGATCCGAAAGGAGTGGAAGCATTGAGCGATCTCGGAAAAGTGTTAGAGAAGAATCCAGATATTAATATTCAGATTGAAGGTCACACCGACAATGTCCCTATGAAAGGCACTGGAGAAATAAAAGATAATTGGGATTTAAGTGTGATGCGCGCCACCTCCGTTGTGAAAATTGTTTTAGCACATAGTAAAGTGAATCCGCTTCGTCTTACTGCGGGTGGTAGAGGTGAATTTATGCCCATCGACAAAACCAATACTTCCGATGGCCGTAAGAAGAATCGCCGCATCGAAGTGATCCTGACACCAAAGTTAGATGAAATATTAAAGTTGCTTGAAACACATTAAGCGAATTCTCATTGTGCTTTGCTGCTGCTCTTTTTCTGCACCGGCTGGAAATGAAATACCAAACTTTGTGCAAGCGTATTCGGATTTCAGAAACTTTCTTTTTGTTTTCGAGAATGGGGTGCCTCGTCAATTGGAACAGCAAGAGGTTCGCTCTTTTAAATCCAATGGGTCTATTGTTGGATATGCAAATAGTGCGAATGATTTGATCGCTTATTACAAAGGTCAAAAATTCAAATTGGGTGACATGACCGCAACAACATACAATGTCACGCAAAGTTTTTTGTTTTATCAGCGAGATCAGCTACTCAGTGTTTTTCAAAATGGAGAAACTACTCAACTTACTTTTTTTATGCAGGACATGAAAGTAAGTGATAGTCTCATTGCATTTCGCGATCTTAATGTGGACATCTTACGAGTGTATAAAGATGGAAAAGTACACGATTTGGAAATGACATTAGTAGGAGAATTACAAGAATATCAAGTGGGAGAAAATACCGTTGGATATGTAAATAATACTGGATTCTTCCGAGCATACGTGGAGAATCAAGTATATGATTTGGATAATGTTGCTCCTGAATCATTTGATCCCGGTGGAAATTTAGTGGCTTATGTAGATGGATTATACAACTACCTTAAAGTTTTTTATCATGGAAAAATTTTGGTGCTCGAACAATTGTTTCCTCAATCGTATCAATCAGGAGTTGATGTTGTTGCTTATATTGCTGCTGATAATTCTTTTAAAGTTTTTACCAATGGAAAATTACTTAAAGTGGAATCCTATATCCCCGACTTTTACAAAGTGCGCGATCGTTCGGTAGTTTTCTTTTTTAATAATAAGTTTCAATTGATGTTAGATGGTCAGCGATTTATTTTAGATGAGTTCCTTCCGCAAAGTTATCAGATGAGTGAAAACAATATCGCTTGGATGGATATCAATAATCGTTTACATATCTTCACA
>JADKFA010000029.1 GCA_016717725.1 Bacteroidota bacterium | reverse complement strand
AATCATCTTTTATCGCTTTGTTGTTTTTGAAGAGGAAGTTGTTGTTTTTATCCAAATCGATTTTTATTTCATCTTCTTTGGATATTGCTCCCGATAAAATTTGCTTGCTTAACTCATTCATGATTCGCTTTTGCAGTACTCGCTTTAATGGCCTTGCTCCAAATTGTGGATCATATCCTAGTTGTGCTAACCAATCGATTGCAGGTTGACTCATCTTAATTTTAATATCATTTGCAGCTAACATTTTCACCAACGAGTTGAATTGAATTTCTACAATCTCTTTGATTTCATCTCTGGTTAACGGATTAAACATGATGATTTCATCAATACGATTTAGGAATTCGGGACGAATGGTTTTCTTGAGTATGTCAAATACTTCGAGTTTGGTTTTTGCTAGAATTTCTTCTTTGTTTTTGTCGTTAATTTGTTCTGTGTTTTCTTGAATCAACGAAGCACCAATATTGGAAGTCATGATGATGATGGTGTTTTTGAAGTTGGCAGTCCGACCTTTGTTATCCGTTAATCGTCCATCATCTAACACTTGCAACAGAATGTTGAATACATCTGGATGTGCTTTTTCAATTTCATCTAACAACACAACTGAATATGGTCTTCTTCTCACTGCTTCTGTTAATTGTCCGCCTTCATCATAACCAACATATCCTGGAGGCGCACCAATGAGTCGACTTACACTATGTCGCTCTTGAAACTCGCTCATGTCAATTCGCGTTAATGCATGCTCATCGTTAAAGAGGAATTCGGCTAAGGCTTTGGCTAATTCAGTTTTTCCGACACCTGTTGTGCCTAGGAAGATGAATGACCCTATTGGACGTTTCATGTCTTGTAGTCCTGCTCTGCTTCTTCTCACGGCATCTGAAAGTGCTGCAATGGCATCTTCCTGTCCAACGACTCTTTTATGCAGTTCAACTTCTAAGTGCAATAGTTTTTCTCGTTCACTTTGTAGCATTCGTTTTACAGGAATACCTGTCCATCGAGCTACCACTTCTGCAATATCTTCACTATCCACTTCCTCTTTAATCATCGCTTTATTATGTTGAGCTTCCAACAACTTGCTTTGATTCTCTAGTAAAATTGCTTCTGCATTTTTAATTTTACCATAGCGTATTTCAGCCACTCGTCCATAATCACCGGTTCTTTCGGCTTGATCGGCTTCTAATTTTAGTTGCTCAATTTCTTCGCGAGTTTGTGTGATGGTGTTAATGATATTTTTTTCAGTCTCCCATCTTGCCTTAATAATATTTCTTTCTTCGTTTAAGTTTGCTAACGTTTCACCTAATTCAGAAAGTTTCTTTTTATCTCCTTCACGTTTGATGGCTGCACGTTCAATTTCGAATTGCATGATCTTACGTTGAATTTCGTCCAACTCTTCGGGAACACTATTCATTTCCATGCGCAGTTTTGCTGCAGCTTCGTCCATCAAATCGATGGCTTTGTCGGGAAGGAAACGATCAGAAATATATCGGTCACTCAATTCTACAGCTGAAATAATAGCTTCATCTTTAATTCTCACTTTATGATGAGCTTCGTATTTTTCTTTGAGTCCACGAAGAATAGAAATCGCATCTTTCACATCCGGCTCTTCAATCATCACTTTTTGAAAGCGACGTTCTAAGGCTTTATCTTTCTCGATGTACTTCTGATATTCATTCAGCGTAGTTGCACCAATCGCTCTCAATTCTCCTCTTGCTAAAGCAGGTTTTAAAATGTTGGCTGCATCCATAGCGCCTTCTCCACCGCCAGCTCCAATCAAGGTATGTATTTCATCAATAAACAAAACAATTTCTCCGTTCGAGCTGATTACTTCTTTCACTACCGATTTTAATCGCTCTTCAAATTCTCCTTTGTATTTGGCGCCTGCAATTAATGCACCCATATCTAAGGAGTAAATCACATTCGATTTTAAATTTTCAGGTACGTCCCCATTAATGATTCGATGAGCCAATCCTTCTGCAATAGCTGTTTTACCTACACCAGGTTCTCCAATGAGAATGGGATTGTTCTTGGTTCTGCGCGTAAGAATCTGAAGCACTCTTCTGATTTCTTCGTCGCGACCAATAACAGGATCTAGTTTTCCATCGCGAGCCAATTGATTCAGATTTCGAGCGTATTTCTGCAATGAATTGTAAGTATCTTCTGCCGTTGCTGAGGTAACTCGATCTCCCTTTCTTAATTCTTTAATGGCTATGCGTAAATCTGCTTCGTTAACACCATGTTGCTTTAAGATTTTTGCAACTCGATCTTTACTGTTTATTAAAGCAAGTAAAATATGTTCGATGGAAACGTATTCATCATTAAAATCTTTGATTAAGCTCAATGCTTTTTCAAAAACCGATTGAGTTGCATTTCCAAGATAAGGGTTACCACCGCTAACTTTTGGATAGCCATCCACCAACTCTTCTAATTCGGTTTTTAGTTGACCGATGTTGACATTTAATTTTTTTAGTAAGAAAGGAATAACGTGTTCGTCATTTTGTATCATCGACAACAATAAATGTCCAGGCTCAATGGCCTGTTGCCCTTTACTGCTTGCAAGCGACTGTGCTTGCTGCACAATCTCCTGTGATTTTATAGTAAACTGGTTAAAATTCATATTTCTAATTTTTTATAAGTTCTATCAAACAATGCCCCAAAGGGTAAAACTATGATTTAATGCGACTTATTGTCATAAATGAGATGAGTAAAGTGACAATAGGTAACATAAATCATAAATTAGGTGACATATCGACAATCCTTTACTTTTGTTGAATGATTAATTGGAATAGAATCCCAATTTTAGTGCTAAGTATGTTGAAACCGAATTGGAGTAGAATAAGTAAATTATCATTTTTTGATGTTCGTTTTTTGAGTGTGATGCTGTTCCTAATTTCAAGTGAAAGTTCTTTTTCCCAAAATCCAGTATGGTTAATTCCCAATAACCCATCTACCTTAACAGATTTAAAGTATGAAGTTGAAAAGAATGGAATAGAGATTAGAAGCGAGAGTGAGTGGTTGAAGTGTATTTCCATTAATCTTCCTGCTAAGTTTGATTTAATAAGATTTTGTGTTGAGAATAATTGTATCGCCAAGCCAGTCCTGAAATTGAAAAGCACATCCTTATCGATGATTAATAATACATATTTGGATGTAGCCATTGAGCAAATGAACGGCGAAGCATTTATTAAGGAAGGCTTAACAGGATTAGGCGTGAAGGTGGGAGTGACCGATGCTGGATATATGTATTTGAATGATTCGAATCGTATGCCTGATTTATCGCATTTGTGGGGAGGAAAACAAATTCGAGCGACACATGATTTTGTAAATAACTTGGATACCATTGCTTACCATGAAACGTATTATACTCGAAGAAAGGCGGAGTATAAAGAAAGGAAGAATTGGTTGCGTCGCTTGCATAAGGAATTTAAATTAGTTTATCATTCTCATGGCACCGAAGTATTAAGGATGATTGCAGGCATCGATTCGAGTGGAAATCATCATACCGGTTTAGCTCCCAATGCTGCCTATTATTTAACTCGAACTGAAGATGGAGTAAAAGAATTTAAGGAAGAAGAAGATTATTATATTGAGGCTTTGGAATGGATGCATCAGCAAGGAGTTCGAGTAATTAATACATCATTAGGATACGGTAGAGGGAGAAAAATAAGAGGTAGTAATTATTCTCCGCAAGAAATGAATGGCTCAAGTATGATTGCAAAGGCAGTTCAAATTGCGTGTACAGAAAAAAATATGCTCATTGTGGTGGCTGCAGGAAATGATGGTGATAAACGAAAGTGGAAAGTGATTTCTACACCCGCTGATGCAGAAGCTGCGCTTACGGTTGGATCTGTTTTAGCTCGTTTTCAAAAAATAGGATACAGTGGAATAGGTCCAGAGTTTAATTCGTATTTAAAGCCTGATGTTTGTTCGTATTCATATCAAGGAACTTCTTTGTCGGCGCCTGCTGTTTGTGGCTTTGCGGCTTGCTTGTTGGAAGCTAATCCATCTTTATCAGCAAAAGAATTGAAACAATTAATTGTACGTTCTTCTCATCTATATCCTTATGGAAATAATTTTATTGGTTATGGTGTTCCGTTGGCGAATCGAGCGTTGCAGTTAGTAGAGTATCCCGATTGGAAATTTTCTAATACTCAGGAAATTCATCTGAAGGAACGTTCATTTCATTTAGATACGGTAGATATATCTATTCCAACATTAACTGTTTTTCATAAGAAAAATGAGGTGCATGTAATAAAACAAGAAATTATTAAAAGAGAGAAAAAGTCGAATAGATTTATTATTTGTCCGCCCAAGGATGCCAAAAGAAGTACGGTGCAAGTTGGGTATTTTATCTATGAAGTGTTTTGGGATTAAAAAAAAGCTGCCTTACGGGGCAGCTAAACTTTACTGCCTGTACTACGAAGGTCTCGACCGAAGTAGTATGAAGGATTGGACGATTTTTAGAAGGTAATAGTTATAGTTCCTTTTTGCTCTAAAGGCATCGTGGTGCCTCCATCGAACTTTGCACTTTCGGCAGCTTGCTTGGCTTTTGTTAACAGATATTGACTTGTAGTAGTTGTTCCTTCCACTCCTGGATCTGCTTTTACTACATCGCCGTATTTGTTGATGGTAATTGCTACCACCACAATGCCTTTTTCCATGGTTAGATTGTCAACCTTCGGCTGTTTGGTGATTTTTCTTCCTGGCATTAAAAAGAAAATCCCTTTTTGGCCAGATTGAGAAATACTGCTTCCAGCACCGGCTGCTCCATCAAACTCGATGGACTTAATTTGTCCGAGCTGAAAGGTAACCATACTGCCTTTATGAAAGAAAGTAACTGTATTATCTTCAATTTTTTGAAGCTCACCATTCAGACGTTCGCCAGCTTTGGTGACAATTACATGTTGCGCCTGTACCAAGAATGGGCAGGAGATAATTAAGAGGGTGATAAAATGTTTTTTCACTTGATTCGTCATGATTGGGTAACGCTTCAAAACTAAAGTTTATTATTATTGCTCAGAACAATAGAAAAGGAACTATTAACAGTCCTTTGTTCACGACGCGCTGGATTTGTACTTTTGACTCGAAATTATGAAACTACTTCTCGGTTATTTAAAAGGATATTGGAAATTAATCATTTTAGCGCTTGTTTTAGCTGCTATTAATCAAGTGTTTTCCTTACTCGATCCCTATATTTTTAAGCATGTTATTGACGATTATGTAACACAATTTGAAAAACTGACCAGCGAGCAGTTCATTCATGGAGTAAGTTGGTTGTTACTTGCTGCAGTAGGTGTCGCTTTTGTGAGTCGGATTGCCAAGAATATTCAAGATTATTATGTGAATGTAATTACTCAGCGTATTGGAGCAAAAATTTATGCAGATGGGATACAGCATAGCCTCGAATTGCCTTATGATGTGTTCGAAGATCAACGTAGTGGTGAAACATTGGGTAAGTTGCAAAAGGTCAGAACAGATGTAGAAAAATTGATTTCTGCCTTTATCAATGTTTTATTTACTTCCTTGGTGGCAATAATTTTCGTTTCGGTGTATGCTTTTACAGTACATTGGCTCATTGCACCCATTTATTTTGGCGTGATCCCTATTTTGGGGTTTGTGAGTTCGAAGTTGAGTAAGAAAGTTAAAATTATTCAAAAGACAATTGTTGCAGAAACCACAGCTTTAGCAGGTTCAACAACAGAGTCGCTCCGAAATATTGAATTGGTAAAGAGTTTGGGATTAGCCAATCAGGAAATTACACGTCTCAATACCAACACCGATAAGATTCTTCAATTAGAGTTAAAGAAAGTAAAATACATTCGAAGTTTAAGTTTCATCCAAGGAACATTGGTAAATCTTTTGCGGACTGCAATTATGTTTGTGATGTTGTATTTGATTTTCACTCGGCAAATTTCCATTGGAGAATTTTTCACGATGTTTATTTATTCATTTTTTATTTTCGGTCCACTTCAAGAAATTGGAAACATTATTAATATTTACAGGGAAGCAGAAGTGTCGCTCAATAATTTTGAAGAGATTCTAGCCATTAAACCAGAAGCAAAGCCTATTTATCCTTCCGATCTAGGTTCTATCCATTCTATAGAGCTAGATAAAGTTTCATTTATGCATCAAACAGCACGGGTGAATGCAGTAACAAATATTAATTTTAAAGTGAAAGCTGGGGAGACCATCGCTTTTGTGGGTCCGAGTGGTTCTGGAAAAACAACCTTAGTGAAATTACTCGTTGGATTGTATAAACCTCAGCAAGGAAATATTTTTTATAATGAGATCCCAACTGAAAAAATCTCTTTAGATGAATTACGTTCACAAATTGGATTAGTCACTCAAGATACACAATTATTTTCTGGCACCATTCGTGAAAACTTGCAATTTGTAGCTCCAGGAGCAACTGATGGAGCTTGTTTAGATGTTTTGAATAAAGCCGCATTGCAATCGTTATTAAATCGCGCAGATCGAGGATTGGATACTGTTATTGGTGAAGGTGGAGTAAAGGTTTCAGGTGGAGAAAAGCAACGTTTGTCAATTGCAAGAGCATTACTCCGAAATCCTTCTTTGTTAGTATTTGATGAAGCAACGTCAGCCTTAGATTCATTAACAGAAGAAGAAATTAATGAAACGATTCGATCTATTTCTACCAACCGAAAACACATCACCATTTTAATTGCTCATCGTTTATCGACAGTGATGCATGCGGATGCGATTTATGTATTAGAAAAAGGGGAGGTGGTTGAGTTAGGTCGACACGAAACTTTGCTAGAGCAAAAGGGATTGTATTATGCGATGTGGAGACAGCAAATTGGAGAAAGAAAGATAGAGCGAACAGTACAAGCGGTATCCTAATGAATAAAGACGGTTTTGATCAATGGATTTCTGACTTGACTCTCCGGATGGAAATAGGTTTGCCAGGATATGCAGCCCATGAAAAAATGGCTCCATTGCATCGGAAACCAATGCGTGATTTTAACTTGGTTAGTACGGATTATCGCACAGCTGCTGTGCTTGCTTTGATTGTTCCTGATTCTATAAATTCAACACCTCGAATTATTCTCATAGAGCGAAGTGATGGTCCAGTATCTCATTCTGGTCAAATTAGTTTTCCTGGAGGGAAACGTGAAGGTGATGAAGACTTATTAGCCACAGCTTTGCGTGAAGCGAATGAAGAGTTGGGCATTCAAGCGGAGCAAGTTTTATTATTAGGAAAATTAACTTCACTTTATATTCCTCCTAGTAATTTTTTAGTGCATCCTTTTTTAGGGTATATGAAGGAGGTTCCTGAATTTATTTTGAATGAAACGGAAGTGAAAAGCGTTTTACTTCTTCCCTTATCTGCATTTCTTGATCATGGAAATATTTCTATTGAAGTATTTAAAAGTTCAAATGGAACTTCAGTAAATGCACCAGCTTATCGAGTAGATAATGTCACTGTTTGGGGTGCAACGGCCATGATGATTGCAGAAATTACTGCTCTTATTAATTCTGAAATTTAAGAGAACGCAAAAAGGGTGTCGCTTTAGACACCCCTGGATGCAAATTATTATTTTTTTTAATGGTTAGTTCCAGTTTTTTAATTTTCCTAAATCACTCATTTGAACATTAATTATTTCATTCGTTGTAGCATCTGTAATAAAGGAGATGATTTTCCAGTTACTATTAGTCCCAAGTTTATTCGGCATGTCAATCTCATAACTTAATAAGGCAGTACTTCCTTTAGCTAATATTCCAGGATTTACTGAATCTCCCATGTCGGCACTTAATACGGTGCGCACAACATTTTTATGTGGGAAGGCAACTATTGGATTTCCCATATTGAAAAAATTACTTGTAGGGTTTCCATTCGATGAATTGTCTTGGAAATAACTTGGTGATCCGTTAATGACAACATCTTCCATTAAATAGGTTGTCACTTTATATGTTCCAGTAGCCATACTTGTGAAGCCTGCATAAACATCGACATAAGCTGTGGTTTTGTTGAAACTTGATCGCATGGCTAAACCACAATTAACTGTCTTTGCTAACATCGTATTTACAGAAGAACTGTATTTGGTAATAGTCTGATATCTATTTCCACCAAAACTGTTTCTATCTATGGATGCACAAGGCAATGTAGATGCACTCGGAGTAAATGCAGTCATTAATCGATTAGTTTGTGATCCCGACATCACATCCATGCTGTGCAAGGAAGCATGGTAAATTCGATCAGGGTTGCCTCTAATGATAGTGAAGATTAAGTCAGCTGATTCAGGTGACATTCCATTAGAAGTGCTAGAGAACTCCTCGATCAATACTTTCTTAACGAATGATGAAGGGACCGGACTTACCACCGGAGAGGGCGATGCCTTTGATCCACTATTTGGAGTTGTCTCATTGGAATCCTCTTTCTGACATGATGTGAAGAGAAATCCTGAAGCGATTGCATAAAGAAATAATTTTTTCATTTTTATTGTTGGTTTGAATTATTTATGAAACAATGTTACTATGGTTTTCAAAAGTCTATTTAATCAAATTCAGTAAAATCTTACAAGTAGCTTTCATTTTGTTGATATTTTAATTTAAGTGTGGCTTACTGAATAATTAAACCACCTTGAGGGATCTCAATTTATTTGCTTATGATCTGGACCGGCCAGCACCCCGAATGAATAATTTCAATAATTCCGCAAAAAGGCGATGCGACCTAGGGAATTGTTTTTAATTAAAAAAGGCTCCCGTTGCTGGAAGCCTTATCTAGTATTATAGATTTATTCTAATCCCACGACTGGGTATTTCCAATTTTTACTTTTTGTACATTCATGATTTCATGATCCGCCGTAGTGCTTCCTACTTTATTTATAAAGCTCACTACGTATAAATCATTTGACTTGAATCCTGAAATGGATGTGGTATACGTAAATATTTGTTTTCCATTAGCAGTTAAGTTGCTTCCTGTAATAGGATCACCTAATGGGGCTGATAAAACTTTTCTCAATACCTGATTATGATTAAAGCCTATGATGGGATCGCCCAATCCATAATAAGGATGCCCGCTTGAACTATTATAAGAGTTTCTTTGATCGTACATCGATCCTGAACCCGCAATATTATCTTCAGTTAAATATGTAGTTACAGTGTAGTTGCCAGTAAGAGTTTGATTGAATCCGCAATGAACAATAATAGTTGCATTGCTTCCTGAAATAGCACTTTCTAAAGCTAGTCCGCATTTTGCTGTTTTCGATTTTGCCACATCAAAATTAGATTGCCATTGTGTTCTATTAAGTATAACCTGACCTAAAGAAGCTGTTCTATTCACCATGGCTGATGGGAAGGTCATTGGATTTCCATTACTATATGCATTGGTAAGCGACGTGTATTGCGCTATTTCCATTCCATCACTAAAGTGAATTAATACAGGAATGGCTTTGGTTGAATTGGTGGTGGTAATATTTGTAATTTTTACAAATCCATCTGTTGATTGAGGTTGACCTGCACCAGTATATGTTTCAAGTAATACTTTTTGAGTAAATTGGGATGGTACAGTACCTAGTCCAGACCCACTGTTACCCGTAGGTGTGGGTTCTGTTGTATCATCTTTTTTACAACCAGTCAAGCTGATGGCTAATGCAAGAATTAGTATTGAGTTTTTCATCGTTTTCTAATAGAGTAAATTTATGACCTATATATTTTCTAAGTGAATGATAATGGAATAAGTATTACATTTTACGTAGATGATTAATAATAGTTTTTGATGATGTTCGATTTGTAAGATTTTACAGTTTTTTTGGTTTTTTTTGACAATTCTACAATGAAAAGTTGGCAATTATTAAATAGTTTTGGTTCAATTTCGCTAATATTTCTAGCGTAAGTGAAATTCTTGAGATTTCTTTGTTGAGATTACGAATGGTTACTTATTTTTACTCCTTGTAAGAAAAGGGGCCTTGGATTCAAAAAAAATATTCATTATTCGAGTATATGGTTTTATAATCAATGATGAGAATGAAATTTTAGTAGCTGAGGAATTTCATTATAATACATTCATGAGAAAATTTCCTGGAGGCGGTTTAGAGCATGGTGAAGGAATAACCGATTGCTTACGGCGGGAATTAAAAGAGGAGTTGGGATTTGATTTATTGATCTTGGAGCAGGTGTATATTACACCAACATTTGTTACGTCAGCATTTAATGAATTAGCGCAAGTAATTGGTGTGTATTATCGTGTAAGTCCCATGATAGAGATGAATACCCTTTATAGAGAAAATATTCTTCCACCAGCTGAAAATGGAAAAGAAATTTTTAAATGGATATCAATTGATGCACTTTCAATCAGTGATTTTACTTTCAAAACAGATCAGGATGCGTTCGAGTATTTGTTAACGACAAGAAAATAATCAACGTAATTTTAAAAGTTGTACTCCCATAAATCCTTTTCGTTCAAAAAAGTCATAAGCAATAGAAGCATCTTTGCGTGAATGGAATCCTGTCAAAGTAAGATGATATGTTCTTTTAATTCCTAAACCTAGTCCTACGATTAAAACCTTTTCCACATCTTCATGTAAGTAAAGTTCATTGGCAACATAAAGCATATGTATAATGTCTTTACTTCTCCAAAGTGATAGCGAATAGCCTACAAGTTCAGCGGGGTTTCCTAAACAATCAGTCACATCTTCACAAGAGAATAGGCTATCAATTTCTTCGTTCTTTTGAAGTAAAGTAAGTGTTTCTGTTTTTACGCTAGCTAATCCATGGTTATAACTTCCTATTCTTCGGGCACCAGCTTCTGAAAGATCAATGATACGTGATTTTACAAACGGACCACGATCATTGATTTTTACCGTGATCATTAAATCGTTTTTTAAATTCGTGACGCGAACAAATGTGTTAAATGGAAGTGTGCGATGTGCTGCGGTAAAGTCGGCATTGTGAAATATTTCACCTGAAGCCGTTTTTCTTCCTTCAAATTCTCTACCATAATAGGATGCTTTTCCAACTTGTATTTTTAAATGTTTTTTATCTCCTGCACTAATTAAAAGCAGAAGCACAAACAATAGTTGAATCGTATTTAGGATAAATCCTTTCATCAGTAGTAACAAATATAGTAATACCAAATGAAAAAGTATTCAAGTACATTAAATTTATTGTATTATGCCGACTTACATTGACTTGCCTCGTATTTGGAAGGCCAAAGAAGTACGTTTAATCGATCTTATTATTTAATTTGTATTGAAAGCAAATTTGTTTTCAACCAATTTTTTAAGCCAATCGATGATTAATTATTTCGTTTATTCTTTCGTAGAGCTCGTTTGGTGAATGAATCCTCCATAACATTTCATCTAATTCTCCTCCAAAAACCAAATAATAATCAATACTATTTTTATTAAACTCCTCCTTGATGTAGTCTCTAAAATTTAAAGCTACTACCCATCCATCTTCAGTATCATCAAACCACTCTTGATAATAACAATCATCCGAAGCATGAAAGTTAAGTACATTTTCTCCAATTAAAATGTATTTATCAATTCCTTGTTGTATCATGAGATCGATGAGATCACGTTTAATAGTCATGATGTCATTATTGATCGCATCATTCCATTCGCCAATCATTTCTATGATGGCAAATCCAATCTCGTAATCAACAAATAATACTTTTACATATAATGTAGATGAGCCAAAATCATCCCATTGAGGGTGGATATAATAATTGTAAATGGTATTTGAATATTCGAATTCACTATACTCCCTGCCATAAAATGGCGAAAGCTCATCTTCTGCAGCTGTGTAGAGATGCGACCATGAATAGTAGGGTTCGATGTCTTGCATAATCGGATAATTACAAAGGTAATTACGATTTGTTCAAAATAGAGAAAGGGATGAAAATTTATTGAGGTTTATATTCAATAGCCTTACGAACGCTACCATGTTTTTTCAAAAGTTGAATGGAATCCTTTTCATTAAGCCCTGTTGCCTCCATAACCATCTTAACTCCACGATCAATGAGTTTGTTGTTGCTTAATTGCATATCAATCATCCGATTTCCTTTGACTCTCCCGAACTTAATCATTAAAGCAGTGGAAATCATGTTGAGAACAAGTTTTTGTGCTGTGCCTGATTTCATACGTGTGCTACCTGTTACAAATTCAGGTCCACAAATGATTTCAATCGGATGTTTTGATACCTCGGCGAGTGGGCTTCCCTCATTGCAGGTAATACAGGCTGTTAAAATATTTTTTTTATTACATTCAATCAAAGCATTGATGACATAGGGTGTGGTTCCTGATGCTGCAATTCCAATTACGGTATCATTTTCAGTGAGATTGTGTTCATTTAAATCTTCCCATCCTTGCTCTGGATTATCTTCTGCAAACTCTACAGCTTTGCGAATAGCGCTATCTCCACCTGCAATGATGCCAATAAATAGTCCTTGCGGAACACCAAAAGTGGGAGGGCATTCAGAAGCATCTACAATGCCTAGCCGACCACTGGTGCCAGCTCCTAAGTAGAAAATTCTTCCGCCTTTTTGAAGTCGAGGTAAAATATCTTCAACTAATTTTTCAATGGCTTTAATTTTTTCTTCAACCGCAATGGCAACTCGCTTATCTTCTTTATTGATGTTAGTTAGAATTTCTTCTACGCTCATTTTTTCTAAATGATGGTAGTTCGATTCAGATTCAGTAATTCGTTTAAAATTCATGCTGAATTTAACAATTAATAGATAGCTGGAAATTGTTGTGGTGCATACCGATGCATCATGCCATAAATTACATCAAATACATCTTCTACATTTGGTTTTGAATAGTAATCTCCATCGGAACCGTATGCAGGTCGATGGTCTTTTGCAGAGATGGTAATTGGCTTTTGATCTAAGAAATGATAACCTCCTTGTACTTCTAGTATTTGTTGCATCATATAAGCAGTAGCACCGCCACTTACATCTTCATCAAGAAAAACTATTTTGTTTGTTTTTTTCAAAGATGCTACAATTTGATGATCTAAATCAAACGGTAATAAAGTTTGAATGTCGATTAACTCAACACTAATTCCAGCTTCTGAAAGTGAATTGATAGCATCCTGAGCAATTCGAACACAAGAACCATAAGTAACTAGTGTCACATCTTTTCCTTCTTGTAATGTTTCAACTTTGCCTAGTGGAATTCGGAATTCTCCAAGATTAGAAGGCATTTTTTCTTTATTTCTGTACCCATTAAGTGGTTCAATAACAAGAGCCGGTTCGTCACTTTCAAGAAGTGTATTATAAAATCCAGCAGCTTGTGTCATATTTCTTGGAACCGCTACATGTATTCCCCTCATGGATCCTAAAATAAATTGCATGGGTGATCCAGAATGCCATACTCCTTCTAGTCGATGTCCTCTTGTGGCAATGATCATAGGTGCTTTTTGTCCTCCCTTGGTGCGATAATGTAAACAAGCAAGATCATCCGTCAACACTTGAATAGCATAAGCTAAATAATCTAAATATTGTATTTCAGCAATTGGTCGAAAGCCTCTCAGTGCAAGTCCAATTCCTTGACCGATGATTGTTGCTTCACGGATGCCTGTATCAAAAATTCGATTCTCACCATACTTTGCTTGTAGTCCTGCGTAGGTTTGATTTACGCCTCCAATATTTCCAACATCCTCTCCAAAAATTACGACCTCTTGTTTTTTTGCTAATTGCACATCCCAATTTGCTTGTAAAACTTCTCTTCCGTCAACAAGAGGAGCGTTGGAATCATAAACAATAGGATTAGGAGTTATTTGATGTATACTCCACTTGCTTTGACTGTACAAATGCGAATCGTAACGTTCAGTATTTAAAGTTCTGTAATTCTGAAGCCATATTAAAAGTTGATTTCTTTCAGCGGAATCTTCAGATTTCACATAGCGCAAAACTTTTTTTATCGTCGATTCTATATCTTTTCTTTCGGGTTCAGATATTTGTTTGAGTTTATTTAGAGCAACATCTATAAATACTTTATTGGGACTCGATAAAGCTAATTTTTCGATGTGAATAGAAGCATCATCAAGCTCAGCTTTTATTCCAGTAGAAAGATTAGCCCACGCTTTTTTGCGAGCATCATTTGCTGCTTTTTTTGCAGCTACCTCGATTGTATTTAATTCTTCTTCTGTTGTAATAGCACTTTTTAATAACCATTCACGAAATTTTTTAATGCAATCAAACTCATCTTCCCAAGCTAATCTCTCTTTACTCTTGTAACGTTCATGTGATCCACTGGTAGAGTGTCCTTGCGGTTGAGTTACTTCTTGAATGTGAAATAACACGGGAACATGTTGTTCTCTACAAATGGCAATACCTTTTTCATAAGTATCAATGAGGTCGGTGTAATCCCAAGCTTTTGCAGTAAGAATTACAAATCCCTCCTTGTCATCAGTACGTTCAAATCCTTTGAGTACTTCAGAAATACTTTGCTTTGTGGTTTGGAATTTTGCAGGAACAGAAATTCCATATCCATCATCCCAAACACTAATTGCCATTGGAACCTGTAATACTCCTGCAGCATTAATGGTTTCAAAAAATAGTCCTTCCGATGTGGATGCATCACCAATGGTGCCAAAAGCAACTTCATTTCCTGAAAGTGTAAACCCCGACATCTTAGCAGATAAATCGGGACTTGTTCTGTAAAGTTTGGATGCAAGAGCTAAACCTAATAAACGCGGCATTTGCCCAGCTGTTGGCGAAATATCTGCCGATGAATTTTTGTGATTCATTAAATTTTTCCACGACCCATCTTCATTGAGCAATCGAGTAGAGTAGTGTCCATTCATGCATCTCCCTGCAGAAGAGGGATCAGCGGCTACATCTGGATGAGCATAAAGTTGAGCGAAAAATTCTTCCATAGAGAGAAGATTTGCAGCAAACATAAAAGTTTGATCTCTGTAATAACCAGAACGAAAGTCTCCGTTTTTGAAAACTTTAGCCATCGCAATTTGTGCTAATTCTTTTCCGTCTCCAAATATTCCGAATTTTGCTTTTCCAGTAAGTACTTCTTTTCTGCCGATTAAACTTGCTTGTCGACTTTCGCAAACTATTTGATAATCGCTTAAGATGAGTTTTTTGAAATCATCAAAAGATAAATCTTTAGTCGAAGTTTTATGCTGCATATTGATTCTTTTCGGTTAATAATTTAAACAATCTATTGAAAAGATAATTGCAAAATTACAAAAAGCGAACTTAATATGCGAATTTTAAAGCATGAATTGATCAATTTGTCAATTGGTAATCAGGACTTTAAAATGCCATCAGAATAAGTCTAAGTATGAGTCAATAATTTTCAAGAATACCCTACCTGTCGTAAATACCATATATGACATTAAATTTTGTGTATTTACTTGACAGAATGTAAAAAAGTAGAAGTTAAAATAGGGAATAGGAAGAGTTGAAAATCACATCTGAAACGACGAAGATGGAAAATACCAAGCTAGCTATACCATTTGTGGTAAAAAAAGCCAAGTTAACTTTGCTTAAGTCGTCATGTTTCACTAGTCGATGTTGATACATCAATAAGCCTGTAAAAAAAGCCCATCCAATAAAATAAATTATGCCAAATCCTCCATTGAATCCTGCGGAAAGGATAAAAAGAGATGATGCCATGTGAAGTTTTCTAGATAATGAAAGTGCTTTTTTTCCTCCGAAATATTGGGGAATGGAATGTAGATTATGCTCTTTGTCGAATTGCTCATCTTGCAATGCATAAATAATATCAAAACCACTTACCCATGTAAGCACGGCAAATGAAAATAAAAGTGGTAAGTAGTCAAATTTTCCACTCACCGCAATCCAAGCTCCTAAAGGGGCAAGTGACAATCCTAATCCTAAAACAAAATGACAAAGTGCAGTAAATCGTTTTGTAAGTGAATAGCCGAGAATAATTGCTAGAGCAACGAAGGAAAGATAAAAGCAAAGTGGATTAATAAACCATGTAGTAACTACAAATGCAATGCAATTGAGAATTGTAAATACCAAAGCTTCGTTTTCTTTGATAATTCCTGCTGGAATTTCTCTGATTTTCGTTCTTGCATTTAGGGCATCAATGTCTCTATCTGTCCACCTATTAAATGCCATTGCCGCTGAACGAGCGAATACCATGCAAAGTAAAATTTTGATTGCAAGTACACCTTGAAGTTCAAGTTGATATTGAACAATAGCTAAGATGAATCCAATCGCAGCAAAAGGTAGCGCGAAGATGGTATGGGAAAATTTTACAAGCGAGAGGTAGTGTTTTACTTTTTGAAGCACATGGCAAAAGTAATCATTCGCTTGAATAGTTGAGCCCGTTTTTAACCAACAATTTAATTATTCAATTACAATTGTTTTAGTAGAAGGTTCTTGATTTTCAAAACGAACAATGACCACATAAATTCCCTTCTGGATCTTTTCAGATTGAATTAGTATTGAAGTATCGCTACGAGTAACATTTATGCTGTAAACATTTTGTCCAAGTGTGTTGTAAAGCTCAACAGTTTTTGCGTTTCTATTTTCACCCAATTGAATGGTGAAGTATTCGTTTGCTGGATTAGGATAGATCAGGAAATTGTTGTTTGACGTTTCCTGCACAGGTAAAGCATTGCATCCAATCATCATATTGAATGCATCCAATTTCCCGTGTCCCCAATTGTTGTTGGGAAGATTTGTTCCTGTGAAATTGTCAGACTTTGAACAAAGTAATACTCTGTTGCGAATATCGACCCAGGTAGCAGTTGGATTTTTCTGCAAGTAAAGAGCGATGCTTCCAGCTACTGCGGGTGCGGCAGAAGAAGTTCCTCCATCACGAATGTGCATACCACCTTGTGCAAGTTTGAAAGGTTGATTCGCTAAAAACCAGGCTGCACTCGAAAGTTTTAATGCCGACATAGTCACTTCTCCTGTGGCGGTAATATCTGGCTTTGTTCGACCATCTCGTGTTGGACCTCGACTCGAACTAGCTCCCAATGCACCTTCAGTAATAGCCAGTGTTTGTAGATTTCCATTAACATCAATGTAATTGTTTCTGCTCACATATTGTCCAACGCAAAGTACAACGTCACTGCATTGAAATGAACTGCATATATTTTGATTGAAGTCGGGAAGTTGATAGTTTACTATGGGAGGGTAAATTGCAGCACTCGGTAGTCCACTCGAAACTAATTCAAAACTCCAACTGTCAAATTTTCCAATTCCCTTGCTCATCAGTCTGAAAAAATAGGTGGTGGAATCTGGAATAATTACATAAGTCATGCTGTATCTGTTGCCAATAAGTTGTCCATAGGTTTGGTAAATGGCTAGTTGATTTCCTGTATAACTCCTCAAGGTATCAACACCTAATATTCCTAAAAAATTAGAAATGTTTTTCCAAGATTTTTGACCGCGATCTTCAAAGTATGGAGTCGATTGATCAGCGCCAAGCGTGAATTGAACGTTATTTAAATCTGCGGTATCAGCCCAAAATTCGATGAAGATTGGATTCCCTGATGTTTTTTTATACCATGTAAAACTGCTGTCGTTGTTGAGTTGATGTTGAATATGTAACGGGTAATTTCCAGCATTTCCTGCTGCAGCTACAACCATTCTTCCATCTTTTGCTTGAATTAAATTATCGATTGCATTTGCCTGTAAATCTTTTCCATCATGCGATCCTAGGTAAGTGCCTGCACTAATATTGATAACGCAAGGTTTGTTTAAAGAATCTGCTTTGTTGAAAATGTAATTTACCGCATCTGCAATACTGCTTAACCAACTATCGTCATCTTGATTAAAATTCAAGTGAAACTGCAATGATATCCGCCTTGGGAGCAGCTCCTTTAAAAGCTATCATAGTGTCTCCGTTCGCTACCGCTATTCCAGCAACATGAGTTCCATGAGCAGTTTGATCGATATGAGCATTTGCATTGCCGGCATCTATATCAGATTTTGAAAATTCCTGTCCGTAATTATAGGGTTGAGGTGTGTTTCCTGCATTGGCAAGTATATGATCCCAAATCCAAAGTATTCTGGATTGTCCTAAGCTGTCTTTGAAATCTGGATGAGTGAAATCAATTCCAGTATCAATAATCCCAACAACGACATTACTTCCATCATAACCTTGAATTAATGGGGATACACCTTGATGAATTAAATCAATGCGATTGTTGATAAGCATTTTATCATTCAATGTCTGTACTTGAATGCGTCCTTCTTCTATTCTTTCAATGGATTTTATTTCTTGAAGTTTGCGAAGCGATGATGCGTTTATCGAAGCACTACAAATATTTCCTGAATGGAATTTTACGTGGCCTCCCACTTTTTCAATTTCAGGAGCAATTTTAGAAAAATCACCTTTGATCAAAACGGATATTATTTTATTCGAATTATCCGATTGTGACATTAATTCCATCAATCGGAAACTTACCTTCGTTTGCTGCGAAAGCGCTGATTGTGTGATTAAACAGAGGAGGAAGATGGATAGAAATCGCATGATTTTTTATTTAGTAGTTTCACTTTTCATTTAACTCGGAAAGGGATACCTTTGCTTCCCTTCTTCTTTACAGAGAACGAAGGTATAAAGTTACATTAATCAATTACTTATATATGTCTGACGATCGCAAAATCATTTTCTCAATGGTAGGGGTGAGCAAAATATATCCCCCACAAAAACAAGTACTTAAGAACATTTACCTCAGTTTTTTTTACGGCGCTAAGATTGGAATTTTAGGATTGAATGGATCTGGTAAATCAAGTTTACTCCGAATTATCGCGGGTTTAGACAAGTCTTTTCAGGGTGAAGTTGTATTCTCTCCGGGCTATAATGTAGGCTATTTGCCTCAGGAGCCGGAGCTGGATGAGTCGAAAACAGCCCGAGAAATTGTGATGGAAGGTGTGCAACCGATTGTCGATATTTTGAAGGAGTACGATGAGGTTAACAATAAATTAGGGGAACCTCTCGACGATGATGCGATGAATAAACTCATCGATCGCCAAGCCGTGTTGATGGATCAAATTGATGCTGCAAACGCTTGGGAATTGGATAATCGTATTGAAGTGGCAATGGATGCATTGCGTTGCGCCGATCCAGAAACACCAGTGAAAATTTTATCAGGTGGAGAACGTCGACGTTTAGCACTTTGCCGATTGTTATTGCAAGAGCCAGAAATTTTGTTGTTAGATGAGCCTACCAATCACTTGGATGCTGAGAGCGTAGAATGGTTAGAGCATCATTTGCAACAATACAAAGGAACTGTAATTGCGGTAACCCATGACCGTTATTTCCTCGATAATGTTGCAGGATGGATTTTAGAATTGGATCGCGGTGAAGGAATTCCATGGCAAGGTAATTATACCTCTTGGTTGGAGCAAAAGCAAAAGCGTTTAGGACAGGAAGAGAAAACTGAGAGTAAACGTCGTAAAACATTGGAACGTGAGTTGGAGTGGGTGAGGATGTCGCCAAAAGCACGTCATGCGAAGTCGAAAGCACGTTTAGGTGCTTACGATAAAATGGTGAATGAAGAAACAAAAGAGAAAGAAGAAAAGCTGGAGATCTTTATTCCGCCAGGACCACGTCTAGGAACGAAGGTAATCGAAGCAGAAAATTTGAATAAAGGATTTGGTGATCGTTTGTTGATTGAGAATTTGAATTTCTCTTTACCACAAGCCGGCATTGTAGGTATCATTGGACCTAATGGTGTTGGAAAAACTACTTTGTTCAGAATGATCATGGGTGTAGAGAAACCGGATAGCGGAACCATCACCATTGGTGATACTGTGCAGATTGGATATGTGGATCAAAGTCATGATGATTTGGTTCCAGAGAAAACTGTTTACGAAGTGATATCTGGTGGAAATGAAACGATGATGATTGGTGGAAAATCGGTGAATGCACGTAGCTTTATTTCAAAATTTAATTTTAATGGTGCCGATCAAGGAAAGAAAGTAGGTGTACTTTCGGGAGGTGAAAGAAATCGTGTGCATTTAGCCATGACATTGAAGACGGGATCGAATGTGTTGTTGCTGGATGAGCCCACCAATGATATTGATTTAAATACATTGCGTGCATTGGAAGAAGCATTGGAGAACTATGCAGGTTGTGCAGTAATTATTTCCCATGATCGATGGTTCCTTGATAGAGTGTGTACACATATTCTCGCTTTCGAGGGCGACTCGCAAGTTTATTTTTATGAAGGTGGCTATACCGATTACGAAGAAGCGAAGAAAAAGCGTTTGGGGAATGTGGAACCAAAAAGATTTAGATATAAGAAATTGACCGTTTAATTTGTTATGAAACCATCCATCCCGAAAGGAACGCGCGATTTTACTCCTGAAGATATGTTGAAAAGGAATTTCCTTTTTGATACGATCAAGTCTTCCTTTCAGCGATTTGGATATCTTCCCTTGGAAACCCCATCAATGGAGAATCTTTCTACGTTGATGGGGAAATATGGCGAAGAAGGGGATAAGTTGATTTTTAAAATTTTGAATTCGGGAGATTTTTTATCGGAGGTGAGTGCGGATGAATTGTCATTGAAGAATAGTAAGAAACTAACGTCATCTATATCCGAAAAAGCATTACGCTACGATTTAACGGTTCCATTTGCACGTTATGTGGTGATGCATCAAAATGAAATTACTTTTCCATTTAAGCGCTATCAAATTCAACCCGTATGGCGCGCCGATCGACCCCAAAAAGGTCGCTACCGTGAATTTTTTCAATGCGATGCTGATGTGATTGGTACCAACTCTCTTTTGTGTGAATTGGAATTATTGCAATTGATCGATGATGTGTTTGCGAAGCTAGGATTGAATGTTGTAGTGTTGATTAATAATCGCAAAATATTAAGTGGCATTGCGGAGGTGTTTAATGAATCTGAAAAAATCATCGACATTACAGTGGCCATCGACAAGCTGGACAAAATTGGTCCTGAGAAAGTGGCAGAGGAAATGCGCACGAAAGGCGTTTCGGAAAAAGCGATTGATGGGTTGAAGCCATTGTTAGTATTCGAAGGTAGCGATCAAGAAAAAATTGATTTGCTCAAGAAATTGTTGCAATCATCTGAAGTAGGAATACAAGGAATTACAGAGCTGGAAACTTTATTGGATTATGCATCTCCTTTTACTTTTAAGAACATCGAGTATAAAGTGGACATTACTTTGGCCCGTGGATTGAATTATTACACCGGTGCAATTTTCGAAGTGAAAACGAATGAGCCTAAAGCAACTTTCAATTCGAGTATTTGTGGCGGTGGACGATATGATGATCTCACTGGAATTTTTGGATTGCCTGGAATGTCGGGCGTCGGAATTTCCTTTGGCGCCGATCGAATTTGTGATGTGTTGGAAGAATTGAATTTATTTCCAGCTAATGTAGAATCTTCGCTCGATTTGTTATTCATCAATTTTGGTGAAGATGATATTCCTTATTCATTGCAATTACTGAATAAAGTTAGAGCCGCTGGAATAAATGCGGAGATGTATCCCGATGCAGCGAAAATGAAAAAGCAATTTTCGTATGCCGATGCACGTAAAATTCCATTTGTAGTGATGGCCGGATCGGAAGAACGAGCCGCATCGACGTTAATGTTAAAAGACATGAAGACGGGTGATCAACAAAAAATGGAGTTGAATAGTTTGATTGAATTTATTAGAAATAGAAATTAGTATGAAACATATTATTTCATCTCACCATATCACTTTTGATACCATTGCAAGTATATTGAAGCCTGGTGTGCAAATTGAATTGGGAGAGGAAGCAAAAGCACGAATTCAAAAGTGTCGTGATTATTTGGACCAAAAAGTGGATGGAAGTAATCAGGCACATTATGGTATCAACACAGGATTTGGTTCGCTCTATAATAAATCGATTTCGCAAAATGACCTCGGACAACTTCAAGTAAATTTGATGATGTCGCATGCTTGTGGAATGGGTGATGAAGTGCCAGAAGAAATTGTTCGATTAATGATGTTCTTGAAAGTGCAAGGACTAAGTTATGGGAACAGTGGAGTGCAGGTAGAAACTGTTCAATTGTTGATCGACTTTTTAAATTATGGAATTTATCCTGTGGTTTATGAGCAAGGATCCTTGGGTGCTTCGGGTGATTTGTCACCGTTAGCGCATCTTTCCTTACCGTTAATTGGAATGGGTGAAGTGCGAGTGAAAGGTGAAAAGCTACCAGGTTCTCGTGCACTTGAAAATTTCGGTCTTAAACCCGTTACATTAAAATCGAAGGAAGGTTTAGCATTATTGAACGGTACTCAATTTATGAATGCCTATGGATGCTGGTGTATATTAAAAGCACAGCAATTAGAGAAAGCAGCTGATTTAATTGGAGCACTTTCGTTGGATGCATTTGATGGTCGTATAGAGCCTTTTCATCATTTGATTCATCAGATTCGCCCACATGTTGGACAAATCAATACGGCCACTCGTTTCAGAACAATATTAAAGGGAAGTGAATTAATTGATCGCTCTAAAACGCATGTGCAAGATCCTTATGCGTTTCGTTGTATTCCACAAGTACACGGTGCTTCTAAGGATGCGATTACGTATGTATCACAAATATTTTTTACAGAGATTAATTCTGTTACCGATAACCCAACTGTTTTTCCTGATGAGGAATTAATTATTTCTGCAGGAAATTTTCATGGGCAACCGTTGGCATTACCGCTCGACTTCATGGCGATTGCAATTGCTGAATTGGGAAGTATTTCAGAGCGAAGAACGTATCAATTGATAAGTGGATTGCGAGGATTACCTAGTTTCTTAGTGGCAAATCCAGGACTCGATTCAGGTTTTATGATCCCTCAATATACTGCAGCATCCATCGTAAGTCAAAGCAAACAACTTTGCACACCTGCTTCTGTTGATTCTATTGTTTCATCAAACGGACAAGAAGATCATGTGAGTATGGGAGCTAATGCAGCAACTAAGTTGTATAAAGTAATGTTGAATACCGAGCGTATTTTAGCTATTGAGTTGATGAATGCAGCGCAGGCTTTGGAATTCCGACGTCCAGCAAAAACTTCGAGTGTTTTAGAATCGTTGATTGAATCTTACCGAGGTGAAATTAAGTTTTTGGAGAAAGATCGAATCATGTATTCGGATATGCAAAGAAGTGTTGAGTTTATTAGAAAATATCCCATTGAAAAAATAATTCATTAATATGAAAACAATTAAATTAATAGCAGTGCTAATCCTATTGCTCAGCAATACGATTAGCTTTGGACAAAACACTCGTCATGATCAATTGCAAATGCGTGAGAAAAAAGCGGGGTTTTATGATAAAGATATCATGACGGGTGTGCAGCAATATGAAGAGAAGAAAGTTGAAAAACCATCAAAGCCCATCTTTAAGTTCGATATCAATAAATTTGGTTGGTATCCGAAGTCGGTAGATGAATTTACGACTTGGTGGAAAAACATTCCCATCTCCCAGGGAAATTCAAATACCTGTTGGTCATACAGCACCACTTCTTTTTTTGAAACGGAAGTATATCGTCAGTCAAAACAAGTAGTAAAAATTTCGGAGATGTTTACTGCGTATTGGGAGACTGTTGAGAAAGCAAGAGAATTTGTGCGTACACGTGGTGAATCTAATTTCGACGAAGGTTCGGAGGGAAATGCAGTAGTAAGAATGTATCAAACATATGGTACGGTTCCCTTGCAAGATTATACTGGGTTAATGCCCGGACAAATTTATCATAGCCATGATAAAATGTTTAAGGAAATGAAAGCTTATCTTCAAAACGTGAAAGCAACCAATGCTTGGAATGAAGACGAAGTAACTGCAACAATTAAGTCTATACAAAACCATTATATGGGTGTGCCACCAACTAAGGTAGTGGTAAATGGAAAAACAATAACTCCAAAGCAATATGTAACGGATGTGTTAAAGTTGAATATGTCGGATTATATCGATCTTACTTCACTTATGAATAAGCCTTACTGGAAAAAAGTAGAATACGAGGTGCCCGACAATTGGTGGCATGATAGCACGTACTACAATGTTCCTTTAGATGATTACATGGTAGCGATAAAATTTGCAGTGCGTAATGGTTATACAATGATGATTGGTGGTGATGTGTCGGAATCTGGATTTGATCCATGGAATCAAGTAGCTGTTGTTCCAACTTATGATATTCCTTCTGAATATATTGATGAAAATGCTCGTTTGCTTCGTCTATTGAATGGCAGTACTACGGATGATCATGGAATGCATTGGTAGGTTATTTGGAGAAGGATGGGAAAGATTGGTACCTAATTAAAGATTCGGGTTCAGGCTCAAGAAATTGTGGGCCCGATAGCAAGAACTTTGGCTTTTACTTTATGCATGAAGATTATGTAAAATTAAAGATGATGGGCATCCTAGTTCATCGAGATGTGATCAAGGAATTATTAAAGAAATTTAATTAGAAAATAGTAGAAAGGATGTCAGAATTGGCATCCTTTTTATTTTGTTTTTACTATTTTTAGTAGCAGATTTAATACAGGAGAAATGCAAAGAGATGAAATGGCCAAAATTTATTAGAGATTTATATTATCCAATTCTAAAGAAGATGACAAAGCAAGACGTGATTTCTAATGAGAAAAATGTTCAGCCTATCAAGTCAATTTATGACATCCCTGTAAAAGAAATAAATGGAACTGTTTCTACGCTTGAAAAATTTAAGGGAAAGAAAATATTAATTGTAAATACAGCTTCTGAATGTGGCTACACAAGTCAGTATGCTCAAATGGAAGAAGTATACCAAAATAAAAAAGATGAGTTGGTGATTGTTGCATTTCCTTCTAATGATTTTGGAGCACAAGAGCCTGACAGTGATGAAATGATTGCCCAGTTTTGTGAGAAGAATTATCATGTTACTTTTCCATTGTATGCTAAGATTGAGATTAAAAGGGGAGAACAAGCATCCATTGTATAAATGGTTGTCGGATTCATCTTTAAATGGATGGAATGATCAGCGACCTTCCTGGAATTTTTCCAAGTATTTGGTAGATGAAAATGGAGTGTTGCAACATTATTTTAATGCTGGCGTTGAGCCTTACCATCCTTTGATTTTGGGAGAAGATGAATAAGATTATTGATGTCAGCGGACTCTCCAAGTCATTCGGCGCAATTAAAGCGGTGGATGAATTAAACTTAAGCGTTTATGAAGGAGATGTTTTTGGTTTTTTAGGCCCGAATGGCGCAGGGAAAAGTACCACCATCCGAATGATTCTATCTTTGATTCGTCCAGACAACGGTCAAATAAAAATTTTCGGCAAGAATTTATTGGACGATCGAATTTCTATTTTAAATCGAATCGGTTGTATTATCGAGAAACCCGATTTTTATAAGTACTTAACCGCTCGAAAGAACTTAAAACTTTTAGCACATTACAATGGCGTGGATGCTTCCGATAAAAAGATTGATGAAGTGATTGAGTTAGTAGGCTTGCAAGGGCGCAGTGATGAATCGGTGAAAGGATATAGCCATGGAATGAAACAACGTCTCGGTATTGCGCAAGCCCTCATTCATGATCCCGATTTAATTATTTTAGATGAACCTACCACAGGATTGGATCCTCAAGGTATTATCGATATTCGTAATTTGATTTTGTATCTGAGTAAAGAGAAAGGCAAAACAATATTCTTATCGTCTCATATTTTATACGAAATAGAATTAGTCGCTAATCGAATGGCGATTTTGAACAAAGGAAAATTAGTGGTGCAAGGTGAAGTAAAATCCTTGTTGAATAGCGAAGATAGCATTGTGGAAATTCAATTGGATCGATTGCCCGATGCAAAGGGTAAATTAAAGGAAAAATTTAACATTGATTCTTTAATTCTTGATGGGACATCCTCGCTTCAATGTAAAATGGATGCAAACAATATTCCTATGATGGTCTCTTTTTTAGTTGAAAATGGTTTCCAAATTCATCAAGTAATTACTCGCCGACATTTGGAAGATTTGTTTTTGAAATTGACAGCTAAGGAAGTTGAAAAGTAAAATAAATCAATTTATCAAAATATCGCCGTGCCCACTTTTGTAGTATTTATTATGAGCAGAATAAAAGCGATAAAGTATCCGGTATTTTGAATTTGGTGGAGCGTTAGGGTCATTAAAGAGGAATTGCACTTTATCAACTCCTGGATTTATTTTTTTTGCATAACGAATTACTACATTTTGAGCCGAATCAACAACTACAAATTTTAATACGGTTACTTGCGAGCTGTTATAATAAATAGATAGGGTTTCGTTAAAAGGATTGGAATTGGGATTGGGAAACGCAGGATAAACTGTAACGGTGCTCGTGTCTACATTGTTATAATTGATGGTATCATTAAATGAAAATAAAGCACCAATTGAATGAGAAAAAATATCTAGTGTAGTCCAGTCAGTACTGTCAATAGTAAAAATTATATTTCCATTTGAATCAGTATAGGTTATATCATCAGCTACTAAATCGTTTAAATAAAAAAAAGGGTTTGGTACGGATGCCCCTCCTTCGTCTTTCTTGCAGCTATGAAAAGAAAGAAGAAAAAATAAAATTATTGACAAATTTATTATTTGACGTTTGGTTTCTGTTTTATCATGTTTTTCAGTATATCGTAAGTGTTATTCTTTTTCCAAAAACGGATATCGATAATCAGTCGCTGGTACAAACGTTTCTTTAATCGTTCTCGCAGAAACCCATCTTAAAAGGTTAAACAAAGATCCTGCTTTATCATTAGTTCCTGAAGCTCTTGATCCACCAAAAGGTTGTTGTCCTACAACAGCTCCCGTACACTTATCGTTGATGTAGAAATTACCTGCTGCATGCACTAATTTTTTGGTTGCAAGTTGAATGGCGTAGCGATCTTTTGAAATGATGGATCCCGTCAGTGCATAAATTCCAGTCTTGTCAACTAATTCACAAGTCTCTTCAAATTTTGCATCTTCATAAACATATATCGTTAAGATCGGACCAAAAATTTCTTCACACATGGTGATGTAGTCGGGCTTTTTAGCCAATAAAACGGTAGGAGCAATGAAATATCCTGTACTCTTATCGTACGTTCCTCCCGCAATAATTTCTACATCCTTACTTTCTTTAGCGCGATCAATATATCCTGAAATTTTATCGAATGCTTTTTCGTCAATCACGGCATTAATAAAGTTTCCAAAGTCTTCCGTTGGACCCATCTTCATACTTTTTAAGTCGCGAATCAATCCATCTTTAACAGCAGGCCACATTGAAGCAGGAATGTAAGCACGTGAAGCAGCCGAACATTTTTGCCCTTGATATTCAAAAGCTCCTCTGCTCAATGCTGTGATAACTTCATCTGCGTTTGCTGTAGGATGAGCAAGAATAAAATCCTTACCACCAGTCTCACCTACAATACGAGGATACGATTTGTATTTGTGAATATTGTTACCAATCGATTTCCATACATCTTGAAACACGCCCGTAGATCCTGTGAAATGGATACCAGCAAAATCAGGGTGACTAAAAATCACATCTCCAGTCGCTGCTCCAGGAACATAAATTAAATTGATAACACCTGCAGGTAATCCAGCTTCCATAAATACTTCCATCAACACTCTGGCAGAATAAATTTGTGTGAACGCCGGTTTCCAAACTACGGTATTTCCCATCAATGCTGCAGAAGTTGGAAGATTTCCAGAGATGGCAGTAAAGTTAAACGGAGTCAATGCAAATACGAATCCTTCGAGAGGACGTTGCTCTAAGCGATTATAAACTCCTTTCGAAGATATCGGTTGTTGCGTGTAAATTTCTCTTGCGTATTGTACATTGAAACGTAAAAAGTCAATCATCTCACAAGCCGCATTAATCTCCGCCTGATATGCATTTTTGCTCTGTGCTAACATCGTAGCAGCATTTATTTTTGAACGGTAGGGTCCAGCAAGCAATTCTGCTGCTTTTAAAAATATAGAAGCACGTTGTTCCCATTCCATATCTGCCCATGCAGAACGCGCTGCTAATGCGGCATCAATTGCCATGGTAACATGACTAGCATCTCCAATAGAATAGTTGCCTAATAAATGTTTGTGATCATGCGGTGGACGTAACTCTCCCTTTTTTGTAGTATGAACTGCTTTTCCATTGATGTACATCGGGACATCAATCACCTCACTGCGCATTTTCTTAAGCGTATCTTGTAAATGTTTGCGGTCGGCAGTGCCAGGAGCATAACTTAAGATGGGTTCATTGATGGCAACAGGTACTTGGAAGATTGAATTTGACATTTTTATTTAATTTATTGATTCATGAAAATAGAATTGCAAAATTAGTCAATTCTCCTCTTTTTTTAAGTAACAAAGGTTGCAATTACACAACTTTAACTATTTCCTTGTCAGTGGTATATAATAGATAGCCGGTAAGATTTGAAATTCCAGTTGATTCAAGCAACCTACAATACTCCTTAACCTGATGATGGTATTTTTCATCCTGCTTCCCCGTTTTAAAATCAATAACGATTCCCGTGTCACCATTTATAAGGACACGGTCGGGTCTATGTAACATTCCTTGTTCATCACATAAATCGCATTCGTTCACTATTTCATAGGATGATGAAGTCCAGTTTTTATTTTCTAAAAGTGTCCAGATAGCATAAACTTGTTGAGTTACCGTTTCCGAAAATTTGCGAAAAGCTTAATTTTTGGAATATCATCTTTGTGATAAACATATGAAATCGTTTCGTGGATCAAATTTCCGATGATGATTTCATCACTGGTAAATGATGTTTTTAATGGGGGAAGATGAAGTTGAGCGTTTTCACTTTTTGCGAAATCATTCATCGAAAATGACAAGGGAGAATAAATGCTTGCATATTTAGCTTTAGAATCTTTTACTTTTTTGGATTCGTTTTGCCCAATAATAAATGTTTCCGTTTCTGGATTGGTAATGTACTGACTCCATTCTTCTCGAGCAAAATCGCATCTTTTAGCAGACTTCCTATTTCATTGTGAGATGGGTTTTTAGGAGAGATGATAAATAATTTTTCCTCTGGACGTGTGAACGCTACGTAAAGTAAATTAATATTGTCTAATGCCGTGTTTAATGACTCTTCATAATAATCATCACTAAAATAAGAATCACTTAGTGCCTTTACTGCTTGCACAGGAATGCTTCCATGAGCAGCAAATTCCTCTTCATTACTCTTCACCCATAAGATGGATTTGTTGTTAGGTGTATATTCCCAATCTAAAAACGGAATTATTACCACTGGGAATTCGAGTCCTTTGGATCGATGAATAGAAATCATTCGAATCGCATCACCTCCTTCATCTAAATTTACACTCCACTTTCGCGTAGGTTCATGTTCATCCCACCATTGTATAAATCCTGCTATGGTGTTATTTATGGTACTTGTGAAATCTTTGACAAGATCATTAAATTTTTGAATAAAGGGATCCACAACAGAAAGCGAAAGTAACTCATGAATATGATGAACCACTATGTCAAGAGGCAATGCGATTAGTTTTTCTCTTTGACTAATTAAATTCTTTTTAGCCCAAGATATTTTATTTTTATTGTAACGAACCGATTGAAAAGGAAAATTTGAGGAAGAAGAACTAGGCATTGCATGCAAATCAATTTCCTCGTGGAGTAGGGGAGAGTCGGGCTTCAATAAAAGTCGCAAGCTATTTAACAATAAATTTACTTTCGGATGAGTGGAAAGTAAAAGAGAGTTGGTTGAAATGAATGGATACTTCCCTTGATTAAATAAATAGTCAGCAATTTCTTTTTCATGACGGTTGTTGCGAAAAATTAAAGTGATGTCTTTGAGTTGATATCCTTTCTGAATTAAATCCTCAACAATTTCATCCATCTTGGCGAGTGCTTTCGTTTTCCAATGTACACGAACGGTATCGTCATCCTTTTTTACCTTGTCGGATTCAAAGAAATCAATTTGTATATAACCTCCATCTGCACCATTTTCTCTCGATTTTTGAAACACTTGCTCGTCATTATAGGCAAGTTGAAAAATAGTTTCATTCGAATTGAAATTTGAACTTAATAATTGAGCCGCTATAGGAAAAAAAGCATTGTTGAATTCAATGATGTTTTTTTTACTTCGGTAATTCGTATCAAGTATAATATTCTTTAATGGGAACCCCGATTTTTTTAAATCTTTTTCTACCCCTTCTAATAGCAATTGCATATTTCCACCTCTCCAACGATAAATGGATTGTTTTGCATCTCCCACTAATATCACTTCATTGCCGGTAGAAAGAGAATTTATGACTAAGGGCTTTAATATTTGCCATTGTTCTGATCCTGTATCTTGAAATTCATCAATGAGTAGATGCAAATAGGTGTTCCCTGATTTTTCATAGATGAATGGAGCGTCTTGATCAGCTACCATCTTGCTAAGCATCCGTGTCGTATCGGACAAATGAAAAATTTGATTTTTCTCTCTGTATTCTTTTAATTTTTCATCTAAAGCGCCACTGATTCCCGATTGATAAATTAGCTTTAACGCTTCTGAAACGGATAAGTAGACCCGCTGATGTTCATAAATATAACTAACGGCTTGGTCGAGTAGTGGATATATTTCTTCAGTAGCAACGGAAACTAATAATTTATTTTTCTGTTCTGTTTTTGGTACTAATACTAAAGGATCTTCTAATGCTGATTGTGTATATGAATTGATACCTGAAAATTCTTTGTATCCGCTTTTTCGATTGGCAATTTTCAGTAAGTAGCCTACTGGCCCCCTTGATTTTTGGAAGAATTTACTTACGTCCAATTGATGCTTTTCTAATACTTGGATGGCTTCTTTCCCCTTGCCATTCATGAATTTTTCAACTTCTTTCTTTTTGATGATCATCCATTGAATTAAATCAAGAAGTTGATGCATGTCGACAGACGCAGCATGATCTCTTGCAGCAGTCGACTGCAAAAGCTCTTTTGTCATTTTTTCAAGTTCTGTCTTTACATTCCAGTTTTTACCTTCGTCAATACGATGTAGAAGAAGTTTTTCTAACCAGGAAGTAATTTGTTCGTCCTTGCCTGCTTCATCCAATAAACTATTGGTCGTATTTTTACAAATATATTCAGTATCGAGTTCGATGTTGTATTTAAGAGGAAGTAAAAGTTCTCTTGCTAATGTTCGTGCTAAAACTTGAAAATAACTATCGATAGTAGAAATGGCAAAGGATGAATAATTATGTAATATTTTAACAAGAACAATTTGTGCATTTTCGTAAATTTCCTTTTCACTTAGTTTGGGAAGTTTTGCAAGCAATACTTCAAGATGCATGGATTTTTCTCCATGTGCTAATAAATCAAGTTCTTTAATAATTCTTGTTTTAAGTTCCTCGGTTGCCTTGTTGGTAAAAGTGATGGCTAAGATCCGTTGGAAGAGCCAAGGTTGACCAATTACTTTAATTAAAAATTGCTGTACAAGAGTAAATGTTTTTCCCGAACCTGCAGATGACTTATAAATGACCAATCCCATTCTGCCAAAATAAAACAGGTTTGCCAATAAAGCAAACCTGTCCTACTATTTATATGTAATTTTATTAACGAACGCCAAATCGTTCCATTTTATAGGTCAGACCTACACCAAAGATTTGACGAAATTGCAATCTGGGTCCTGTTTTTTGTGTACCATCTAATCTCATAACAGGAACATCAACTCCATTTACGCTCTTATAAAGAGCAATTTGAGTGTTGTCGTCATAGATTAGCTGTGTACCGAGTGAAACAGAAAGGAAAGAATTTACTTTCATGGAGATTAAAACTTCCCAGTTTACGTCTACATTTTTCGGATCTTCCTGATAGTTGCTGAATAAATCTAGCTTTGTCATGAAGTTTACATTTTTAACGATGTCTTTTTGGAAACGTGTGTTCAAATAAGCACCTACTTCTGCACGAAATTTTTCGCCTGGATCTACTCCATAAGCGCCTTCATCCGAAAGTCGTTTGTCATTAACGATAATTCCTCGAGCAGTGATCGGAGAGAGGAAGAATGAAAAGTAGTCTACTGGCTTGTAATCCATACCTAAAGAGAGTAAGGTAAATGCAGGCGCCGCAAACTTTGAAATATAAAGAGAAGAATCAGTACGAGGATAATTAAAACCCTCCGCAAATTGAGATCTGAAATTAAAAAGTAACGTGTAATAAAATTTACTCTCGTTCGCTTGAATTCCAAGCTTTGAGTTTAATTCTAAACGGTCATCATTTTTTCTGATCTTTTCATCCCCTTGCTTAATAATTCCATAACCCATGTCAAGGGTGTTATCCCATGCTACATGACCTTTTTTGTATTTCGCAAATAAGCTAACAATGTTATTGAGCGACATGGCATCTTGACCACCAGCTGCCCAATTCATTAAACTTACCTGATTAAAGGAAGAGGAGAATAATCCTCCTGTTCTCCACACCGTATCTGCTTGAACTGTTGAATCACTCTGAGCATGGCTTATTGTTCCTAATATAAAAAATAGTAATTTTTACTATTCGTTTCATATATTATTTTATTTTTTGTATTAAAATTATTTTTTAAGTAAATCTCTGATTTCTCCAAGTAAAACTTCTTCTTTTGTAGGACCTGCAGGTGCTGCTGGAGCTTCGCTTTCATTCTTTTTCAATTTGTTCATGGCTTTAATTACTAAAAACATAACAAAGGCCACTACTGTGAAGTCAATTACTGTCGTAATGAATTCTCCATATTTAATATATACTTCAGGTACTGTTGTAGAAACGATATTTCCAGCGGAGTCTATTACTTCTTTTGATCCATCTTGAATTTTATATTTCAAGTCAGAGAAATTTTGACCTCCAATCAACTTGCCAACTACAGGCATAACCATTCCATCTACAAATGCTGTAGTTACTTTTCCAAATGCTCCTCCAACTACCACACCGATAGCGAAGTCGATTAAATTTCCTTTGACAGCAAATTCTTTAAATTCTTTAATGAAACTCATAATATTTTTTTTAGATTTTATGCAAATTTAATTTATTCCTTATAACATACATTTATAGTTTTTAAAGATATGATAATTAATTAATTACGAGTTGAAAATAAAATAAAAAAAGTCGAATATTTTCTATTCGACTTTTAATAAATAAAGTTTTAGAATTTGTTGTCTAACTAAAAATTAATTTGAATTGGTAGCGGAGGTTGGAATCATTTGCTCTGGTTTCAACCTAAAAGCAATAACAGGAACCCAAATGGAATGAGCATTACTATTACTTAATGCTAAACGATAGTAGGTAACTCCAATTAATGGTTCTTTGTCTTTAAGTGAATATTCTAGAAGTGTATTGGATTGTCCCGCAGCTTTTACTCTTCCAACTTCTTTGTATGATTTTGTATCCGAGCTTTTTTCAATAATAAAATCTTGGACACCAAATTCCTTAGCTGTATGCCAATTCAATTTTACAAATTGCCCTTTTAAGTCTGCAGAAAAACTCAGTAATTCCATAGGTGTTTTGGAAGAAGAAGATGTTTTTGAATAACTAAGATTGTCGAAGAAAGCAAAAGGTTTTCCTTCTCCGTTCATTTCATTTCCAATAATAATATTTTCAGTTTTATTCCATGCAAGTTTACTTTGTGGCGCTGCTTGATTATTCCAAACTACCACTCGATCTACTAGCAATTCTCCTTTTCCAGAGGTGGGTGTATAAATGAAACGATAATTTCTAAACTCCATGTCTTCAGGAATTTCATAGTTTGTTGTTTCGTTTATAGAATATGATTTACCATTGGTTGCAGTAAGTTTGTACTTTATTGAAAGTTTCCCATCTTTCATTCCAAAGTTGAAATCTTTTCCTCGTGAATAAAAATCACCAGATTTTTCTAGTCTTCTGTAGTCAATAGCTATATCGATTCCTTCACCATTTAATCCATCCGATTTTTGGAAGTAATAAGATTTAAAGTTTTTTCATTCCATTTCCTGCACTTAATCCAATGGTGCTGTCTTTACCACCTGAAATACATTCAGCATGTACGCAAACATCAACCGCATCAGGTCCTATTTCTGAAACTAAGCATTTGCCTTCATCCCATCCAAAACCAATAATGATATCTCCATTGTTAATAGGATCTTGCTCCATTAGGGGAATGGAAGCATTTGTATTGGTTACGTCTGCTGTATTGATTCCTATCCCAAAGTAGATGGCTAAAGTAAGTGCGGATGTTCCACCCGCAATGAGTAAGCCTTTCTGTAATGTTGAAAGTTTTTGTTTGTTTCTAATTCGAAGATTGTATCCCATTTTATTAGTTTATTTTTTTACGATTTTCTTTGTTACTTTTTCTTTGCCATTGATGATTTGCAAAATGTAGTTTGCAGGAGGAAGATTTTTATCATCTGTATAATTAAATAAATTACTTCCTAAATCATCGTTCTTGCTCGTTTCAAAAACCACTTGTCCGCTCATGTTAAAGATCATGATGGATGTTTCTCCAGCTTGTGTTAAATTGTACTCTACGTTGAATTGATCTGAGAATGGATTCGGCCCGAAGGATCGTACTTCTATTGCTGGATCATCTGTTATACTCGATGTTCCTCTGTTAACCGCTCTCAATGGTGAGTAAGAGAATTTTCCATCAAAGTCAGTTTGCTTTAATCGATAGTATGATACTCCCGGTAATGGTTGATCGTCCATGGTTTTATATTTTAAGAGTTGATTGCTGTTTCCAGCGCCATCTATGTCTTCAATTTTTTCAAAACTTTGACCGTCTTCTGATCTTTCAATGCTGAAGAAGTCGTTGTTTTTTTCTTCAGCAGTTGTCCAGGTAATCTCAACTGCAGATCCTGTAGATTTAGCATCGAACTGTACGAGTTTGATAGGAAGTGAAGCACTTCCCGATGATAATACTAGAGGACCATTGATGTTTGTAAGGCTTGCTGAAATTGAACCAACACCCTGTTGTTACTCCATTTCCTGTACTATTGAATTTTGTAAAGTTGCCACCATTCCAGTATTGAACATTGAATGTTCCAGTGGCAGTAGATCCTGAAGTTGTATTTTCAGCTCCACTATAACGTAAAACATAATCTGCATTTACTCCTGGTGCATTTACTTCCCACCATCTATCAATTACATGTGATGTAGAAACATCTGCTCCACCTGGATTAATATTGGTAATGGCGTTTACATTATCATTGCCTGGCAACGGTGTGTTGTTTACACCTGTGCTTCTTGTTGAGATCGTAATATAGCCCGTGCCAGGATTATTTGTTATGTTTAAATTTAAATATATTACTTCAGTACTTGATCTGCCAAATGGGAATACCAAATTTTGATGGCTCGGAGTATAACCAATTTTTAGTTTAGATAAATTTACTGCCGTGTTATCTTCACTCTTAACATATCCATTTCCAGAACCACTTGCCGATTCAGCGGTTAAAGTAAAGCTGTTTAATTTCAACTCTCCATTTTCAACTCTTAATGCACCACGAATTGCTGTGTTCTGTTCTAAGTATACATATTCAGCATCTGGTGTTCCTGCAAAGTCGATAGTTAAATTTCCATATTGATGTTGAGTACTCGTAGCAATTCCATTTCCATATCCCGATATTTTTTGATTATCAGTTCCTTTGTAAATTACAGTACTATTTGCATCTAAACTAAAATTCATATTTCCAGATGCACCTATGGCGGCATTATCTGTTCCGTCATAGATCCCATTTGGATTCATCACTTCAAAAGTACCGCCTGAGTTAATATTTATACCGCAGTTTGCGGCTAGTCCATTCGAGACAATGGGTATTGCTCCTGAATTGAAAGTACCATTTGCTTCTACACTTAAAAAGTCGAGATTCGCTGTTGCATGAGAAGCTATTTGAATGGGACCTGCAATAGCTGTGACATTTCCGTTGGCTATAACACGATATTTTACTTGTTGTAAAATATGACTAGTGGAAGTTCGGTTGTAATTTGTATTGGTAGCATTCCCAAAGAGTATTGTTCCAAAAGTATTGGAAGTACCAGCACCTGCAGAAGTCATTGATCCATTTCCACTCAAATTGTAATTGGAACCATTAATGAATAAATTGATTGTTCCTGTGTTTGTTGATAAACTTGAAAATTCAAGTGTTCCTCCAGAGTGAGAAAAATCACTGTTAATGCTTAAACTTGTGCTATCTGTATTGTTTGTAGTGCTATTCGCATAAAGAATAAATGATCCATTACTAAGTGTGAAATTACCATTTACACTACTAGTAGTTTTTCCAGTATTGTTTTTTAAATAGGTAGTCCCTCCAGAAATAGTTAAATCACTTAAAAAGTTTAATGTTGATGTGCCTACGTCTCTCGAAAGGTTAACGGTACCTCCAGAAATGGTGAACGCACCCGTACTTGTTAGTGTTACATTATGTGTAGTATGACCAAAGGTGATAATGCCACCAGAAATAGCAACAGTAGATCCAAAGTTTACGGTTTCTGCACCATAGCCAGCGTTAGCCGTAAATTCCGCTGCACTACCACTGATGTTTGTAGTCCCATTAAATGATAAACTACACGATGATCCGTTGCTTGTTCCTGTTAAACTGGACATCCCATTTCCTCGAAATATATTAGTTGTGCTACCAAATGCAATGATTGTATTTCCAGTTACTGTTAAGGAATGAGCAACGCTTGATGATGCACAGGAATAGGTGACCATGAAAATTCCTCCCGTGAAATTAATAGCTCCTAAAGTAATTGTGCATGAACCCGAATTGGTTGTGGTAGCATTCCAAATTCCTCTGAAATCACCATCCGATTGTGTGAAGGTGCCCCCCACGCTTAGGCTGCAATTTCCATTTCCAACTCCTGTTACGCCGGAATTCCAAATGAGATCGAAGTAACCTTGATTATTAAAGTTGCCGGTTACATTAATATTGATGTTGCCATTTCCATTTTTTATACCATAGATTTCACTATAAGATGAACCGCTTTTTAGAGTTGTTAAATTTCCGCTAATGTTAATGGTTGAGTTGCCACTTCCTTCACACACTCCATATAGATAGGATTTTGTAAGAGTAACGTTTCCTGAAATGTTAATGGTTGTACTTCCATTACTCCAATAAGAGCCAAGTAGCATTCCCGTATTCGTTACATTTACTGACCCGTTTAAATTGAAGATGCACGTACCGCCACCAGTATTGTAAAAGCAATCCAATTCACCATCGTTAATAGTGACATCTCCTGTGTTAACTGTGAATGTGCCTGGATGGGTTCCAACGAAAAAGTCCATATAAGAGGTTGCATCATTTAATATGATGTTGCCAAGTGTTGTGTTTGAAATAGCACCAGTATTATCCAAAACAATATAACTGCTAGTCAAAGTAAGTGTACCAAATACTCTGCATGCTTGTAAAGTATTTCTCATTTGCCATGGTCCCGTTACTCCAGTGATTGTTAGGTTTCCTAAGTTACCCGAAATAACACTTCCGAGACCAACGTTTAAGTCATACCATTTTTTTATGATAAGTGTGCTTGTCGCTGCAAAATTTTCGGTGCATCGAGTGAATAAAGTTGCGGCAGCTAATGTATTTGTTCCTGGATTCCATGATACAGTACCCCCAGATGCAATTACAAATGTTGTTCCTGTATTGGAAACAGTTATTGAACCACTATTAATATCTAATGTACCGCTTATCGATAAACCTGCAATATTGTTAACGGTTAAACTTTTGCTGTTACCAATTGTGAGTGTGGCTCCAGTTTGTATCGTGAGTGATCGACATTGACCATTGTTAATGTTTACATTCGGTGATTTGCCAGTTGGTATAATCACATCATCAGAGCTACCAGGTGTTCCAGATGGTGTCCATGAGTTGCTTGCATTCCAATTTCCCGTACCTGTATAAGTCTTGACAGCTGCATTTATTTGACTTGAAAAGATAACAAGCGTCAGGATTAAATATTTAGTATAACTTATTTTCATATTTATAATATTAAATACTTTATTATTCTGAACTTATTTGATTAATATTTGTAACTATTAAATCTTCTGCTCTTGATGCCATTTTTACTGTTTGTGATCCCTCTTTTCCTTTGTAATCTGGTGCTTTTAATGAACTTGAGTTCGAAGGATCAATGAGCATTCTTTGATTCAAATAGGTATCTACTGTTCGATAGTTAATTTCTGAAGCCGCATTTTTATTATTTGCATAGGAAGTTTCATTGCTTGATAAATTAACAACGACCAAAGCAATCGCCATGCATCCAAGAATAGATGAAGCAATTACAACATTTCTCATGGTGTGTTTTTGAGTCACACGTTGTCTCATTTGTGGACCTCTTCTTCCTTGATTTGCTTTCTTGTTCATTTTGATTTTTTTATTTTCTAATTGGTGTATACGTTAAAAGATTATTTTAGTTGCTACTGGGAAAATGAAAAAAGGTTGGAAAATTTTTCCAACCTTTTAATATCTGTAGCGCAAAGTCTTTGTATTTATGCTGTTACGAAAGTAAGATCTTCTACTGTTATCGTATTGTTTTCGGCCATTAAAGACGCACGCTCTATCACCGCTTTCAATTCTCTGATGTTGCCTGGCCACGAGTATTCTAACATAAATTTACAAGCTTCTTTGGATATAGTGAATGGATCCATTTTGTTGTTTTTGCAAAATTCTGTTAAGAATGATTTTGCCAGTAAAATAATGTCATCTCCTCGTTCATTTAATGGCGGAAGATGAATTAAGAAACCTTGAATCCTATAGAATAAATCTTCTCTGAATCGGCCTTCTTTCACTTCAAAAGCTAAATTTCTATTTGTTGCTGCAATAAGACGGAAGTCAATTTTCATGGTTTTGTTATTCTGGATTCGAGTTATTTTTCTTGTAAAACACGAAGTAACTTGGATTGAAGACCTAAGTCCATTTCTCCTATTTCATCTAAGAAGATGGTTCCTCCATCCGCTTCTTCAAATTTACCGATTCTTCTTTCACGAGCATCTGTAAAAGCACCTTTCTCATGTCCGAATAGTTCACTCTCGATGAGTTCAGTGGGAATGGCGCCCATGTTTACAATGACAAATGGTTTGCGAGATCGCTGCGAATTATAATGAAGTGCTTTTGCTACAAGTTCTTTTCCGGTACCACTTTGTCCAGTAACTAAAACCATCATGCTATTGTTTTCCACTTTTTGAATAAGACGCAAAACTCGCATTACAGCTGGACTTGATCCTATTATGTTGGAATATTTGTTACGATCAATGATCTGTTCTTGAAGAAATACAACTTCTTTTCTCAACGTGACTTGCATGCTTAAGTTGCGAACCGCATTCTCAATACCTGCAATCATTTTTTCATTTTTAAGGATGTATTCATTAGCGCCGTTTTGGTAACACTCAACAACTACTTCAACATCTTCCTGACCCGAGCAAATAATGATTAGTGCTGTAGGACAATTTTCCTTCACTTTTTTCATAAAAGTTAATCCATCCATTCCAGGTAGATTATAATCTATTATCACAATGTCTGGATTTTCATGAAGACTATTGATGCAGTCTTCTGCAGTAGTAAAATGCGTGGACTCAAATTGATCAAATTTTGTCAAGCATTGACGAATCAAAGTGGCGATCATGGTATCATCTTCGATGATAAATATTTTTCCTGCGTTCATAGTTGTATTTATTAAATTATGTTTTTTATTGATTTTATTTCGTTTTCTAACTGCGGATAAGCATCATTGCATATGACCTTTATTTTATTGATGTTTTCAATAATAATTGCCATGTTTTCATTTTTCTTCGCCATCTCTTCAATTTTGGCAGCCAAGCTTGAACATTCTTTTAATCCAACATAATTGAAGGAGGGTTTCGCTTTATGTGCAGCTTGTCGAATTACCTCAAAATTTTGATCCGGAATGGCGTTTTCAATCTCTGAAATTGATTTAGGTGTATTGGCCAAGAACATTTGTATGAATTCAACAAAGAAATCATCATTATTATCCGAAATTTCTTTAAGGAATGTTAGGTCAATTGTGACTGAATGTGACTCGACTTGATTTTCGGCTGTAGTCGCTAGGCTTTTTTCTGTTTCTAATTCATTTTTTGATTCTATATTGGACGCATCAGTCGAATGAGAAGAATTAGTTAATTCAACAATTTTTTTCTTCAATTCTTCTGGCTTAAAAGGCTTGGATATATAGTCGTTCATGCCCATGCTAATGCATTTTTCTTTTTCTCCATTCATAGCGTGTCCTGTCATGGCTATTATGGGAGTAATATTA
>JADKFA010000028.1 GCA_016717725.1 Bacteroidota bacterium | reverse complement strand
ATTTCGGCTCTAATGTAACGAAAAGATTGAATCCACAATAATATGATGCATTAATCGATAATATTTTTGTTTTTGTCGATGGATTTATCCTTTTTTGATGAAATTATAAATTAATAGGGCAACTTAACCCAATAGAATTTTTAATTTAGCACATTAAAATCTATGGAATTATGTTCGATTTAATGGGTAAAATGGGGGAGCTTAAAAAGAATATGGAAGCTGCCAAAGAACGATTGAATGCAATTCAAGTGGTCGGTTATGCAGGCGATAAAGAGATTCAAGTGACGATGAATGGGAATCGAAAATTAATTTCGATTGATATCGCCGACCATCTCCTTTTTCCTGAAAAGAAATTGGAAGTGCAGGAACTCATTGAAGTGGCGATGAATCGTGCCTTGGATGATGCCGAAAAAGTTTTTGAAGCGGAGATGAAATCAGCAGGGAAGGGGATGCTCCCCGGATTTTAATAGCGAATTTTAATAATTATTTATTCTAAAAATATAATCATAGCGTTTCTTCGTTATCAACTCAATTTATTTATGGCAGCACTATTTCAATTTGAAAATCATCTCAATCAATTAAAAACAGAAATTGAAGCTTTTCCAAATGATGCAAGTTTATGGATGATTCCGAAAGGGGTAAGTAACTCACCGGGTAATCTGGCCTTACATCTGGCTGGAAATCTGCAGCATTTTATTGGCGCATTGTTGGGAAATACGGGTTATGTGCGCGATAGAGATCTAGAGTTTTCACTAAAAGGTCAATCGAAAGAATTTGTATTGGAATTGAAAAAGCGTATACCGTGGTTCATGATACTTTAACTTCCATGACGAAGAACAAGAGAAAACGAAATTTTTCCAAGTGATTTTAAAGGGAAAATGGTAAAAGTTAATGTTGCTCTTTCACATCTTTTGGCACATTTAGCTTACCACAATGGACAAATTAATTATTTGCGTCGAATGCTCTATTCTTAAAAGTTTTCGATTAAAATAATTGATATTCGTCTCTTAAATTTAAGAGGATTGGAGTTCCTAAGTTGTCAATATAAGAATCGGTGTAATCCAAGATGATTCGTTTGATGGAACCTTGAATTATTTTTCCTTTTCCAACAAAAGTATGTGGTAAAGTATCGTTGGGAGTAATACAAGTAAAAGTTTGTGACGGCATAAAGAGTGAATCGAGCGCAGGATCATAAGTAAGTATCGGATCTGCCATAAAGCAATCTGATATTTTAAATATTTTAATTTGGTTGTTTACACTTACCGAAGCGGCCACTGTGGTGATCCATGTTCGGGTATTTCCGTTTGATAAATCAGTAGTAACAACATTATGTGAACCACTTAAATAGTTTAATGAATTTCGCACATTAATGATTCGTACTACACTATCTTTTAATCCTTCCGAATCAGTTACCACATAGGAGATATAATACAAACCCACCGAATCTACATTCACAGATCCTGAAACGATTACTTGAGCCGTAATATCACCATCTTCTTCGTCTCCAGCTGTATATCCAGCATCGGTATAAATCGAGTTTAATGTTACATTAAAAGTAGGGGAGCCTATTAAAATTACTTTTGGGGGTGTGTTCATCGGTTTAGCAACATGCAACATAAACTCCCGTGTGATGATTCCGCCCGAAGGTGTAATACCTTTTAATATCATTGGAAAATAACCAGTATCTGCCGTAGCTACCGAAGTGATCTTCATCGAACTCGTTTCTTCCTGTTCAATGTTATTGTGCGAAAAGTGATGCTAGTACCATTCCCTTGTCCAAGAACAGACAATTCAACAGATTCCGATTCGCCTCCTAAAAATATATTTTTAGATTCAAGGAGGTGCTCGATCCTAAATATACGAGTGTATCCTTGACACCTGTAAATTTGAATTGCATACTTCCTAAGTCGTTGGCTTCCTCGCAAGCAGAAAAGCTTAAAACGAGGATCACTCCTAAAAAACAATTTATGTATTTCCTCATAATTTCATCCCTAAGTTATAGAATAGAAAGGCGAAGATATCACTTTGTTCATTAATTAATTTTCCGGTTGGTTTTCCTGAACCATGACCCGCATCTACATCGACTCGAATCAAGACAGGATTTTCTCCTTTATGATATTCTTGTAGCTGTGCGGCAAACTTGAAGGAATGGCCTGGAACAACACGGTCGTCGTGATCAGCCGTTGTAATCATGGTTGCTGGATAATTAACTCCTGACCTTAAATTATGAAGCGGAGAATATTTATACAAAGCTTTAAATTCCTCAGCATTTTCACTGCTCCCGAAATCGGTTGTCCATGCCCAGCCTATGGTGAATTTTTGAAAGCGTAACATATCCATTACGCCAACAGCAGGAAGCGCTACTTTAAAGAGTTCGGGACGTTGCGTCATGACAGCACCAACCAATAGTCCACCGTTGGAACGACCACTAATAGCTAGACGATTCGAATTCGTGTATTTTTCTTTAATCAGATATTCCGCCGCTGCAATAAAGTCATCAAAAACATTTTGCTTTTTTCTTTCGTACCGGCCTCATGCCAATCACTTCCATATTCCCCACCTCCACGTAAATTAGGTACTGCAAGCAAGCCGCCTTGCTCTAAAAACACTAAACGCTCAACTTTGAATTCAGGTGTTTTACTGATATTAAATCCACCATATCCATATAATAGGGTAGGGAGGTCACCGTTAGGAACGACGCCTTTCTTATGCACTAGAAACATTGGAATTTTGGTTCCATCTTTACTTGTATAAAATACCTGTTTAGTTTCAAATTCTTCCTCTTTATAAGGAAGAATGGATTTAAACTGAACACCTAGTCGTGCGTTTTTTAAATTATATCGATATACAGTTGAAGGAGCCGTAAAAGTGGTATAATTAAAGAACATATTACTATCCGACTGCGAAGCAGAGATCGATTCAATCGTACCAAATCCAGTTAATGGAATTTCGTAAGGTTTCAAGCCTTTCATATCAAAAACATAGAGACGACTACTAGCATCTTTCATATAATGAGTGATGATGTTTTTATAGCCTAAGGATGCTGATTTTAAAATGTCTTTTTGTTCAGCAATTAAATCCTTCCAGTTCGCTTCATTGAAATTTTTGGAATCTATGGAAATGATTTTGTTTCTGCTTGCTTTATAATTGGTCAAAATAAATAAACGGTCACTACTATTCCCTAAGAAGTCAAAATCATGATCAAATCCTTTTACGATAGCAGTTAGTTTAGACTGAGGATTTAATAAATCTTGAAAGTAAACCGAATTTCCAGAGGTGGATTCACTTCCAGAAATTATTAAAAATCGTTGATCTTCGCTTACCGCAGCGCTAAAATTTCTTTTAGGATGTTCTTTATCTTCCCATACTAAAACATCTTGTTCTTGATTTGTATTCAGGGTGTGATAATAAACTTTATGGAATTCGTTGATGGCATTTAAAGTTCCTTTGTTTTCATACCGACTATAATAAAATCCATTCTTATACCAGGCTACTGAACTAAACTTCACGCCTGAAATAATTTCGGGAAGTGATTTCAACGTTTTCACATCTTTCACTCGAATCACATTCCAATCGCTTCCCGCTTCTGAAACTTGAAAAGCTAAAAAGTTCCCGTCCGGAGATGGTATTGTTTGTGTAATGGCAGTAGTTCCTTTTTCAGAAATTTTATTGGGATCAAAATAAGCATAAGGAACAAATTCCAAACTCTTCAAGTAAAACAAAACAGGTTGATTTTGCACACCATCGTGACGATAATAAAAATAGGATTTTCCGCACTTAAAGGGAACACCATAACTAATAATTTTCCAGAGTTGGCTCATTCGAGCTTTTAAGGTATCTCGAAATGGAATGGTACTCATGTACTTTTCCGTAAAGGCATTTTCCTGCACTACCCAGCCTTTCGTCTCTAAAGCGTGATCATCTTCCAGCCAGCGATAAGGATCAGCTACTTTGGTGCCATGATAATCATCCGTTTGATCTACTTTTTTAGTTTTTGGATAGTTAAGCACCTGCGCGCAGGTACTTCCCCATGAAAGGAAAACTAAACTTACTGCTAAAATATAATTCTTCATTCTGTTTTTTATTCGAGTTAAGAGGAGTGTAAAAGTACGTAAAAGAGAATAATTCAATGATTGAATGTTGCCTTATTAAAGTAAATTGGTGATGGAGATGACTTTTTACTGACATTATATTGCTACTGATTATCATCGCATTTGAAAAATTATACGGGAGATGGAAACAAATGAACTCAATCCTTCATTCAAATTTCAAGATTCGAATTTCCATATATAAAAATCCAATAATGCACTATCTTCGTATTTATAAAATAAAGAAGGGTCTCAATCGTTCACAAAGGCCTATTGATATCCTATGTTTCTAAAAAGTAAGGTGATTACAACCCCCGATTTCCAAATTTACAACTCTTTTGCAGAGTTGAAAAATGATTTGCCGCCGCATCGAACTCTTTTTTTGGAAAAGGAGTATTTGCTTTCGATGGAAGAGTCGTCGCCATCCGCTTTATCATTTCGATATGTTTGTTTAAAGGAAAAAGGGGAGGTTGTTGCCGCTTATTATTTTCAAGTCATTAATTTGTCGAGTAACCAGCTCGGACAAATTGTAAATTTTGAGCCTTACAGTAAAATTATTTCGGGTCTTTCCATGCTGGTTCAAAAAATGCTTTTTGGTGTTAAAAAAGACAAGCCACATTACTTAGTGATCTGTGGGAATATGTATCTCAGTGGCGATTATGGAATTTTGTTTGTAGGAAAAGACAAAGAAAGTGCTGCCACACTACTTTCTGAAGCTTTTGTTTATGTAAAAAAAGAGCTGGAGAAAACAGGGAAAGTGATGGCGGAAATCGCAAAGATTATCCTATCGAAAGTGACATTTATGGTTCCCATTTAAAAGCAAAAAAGTTCTATCCTCTGGTGATGGATCCCATCATGAAAATGGAAATTCGACCACACTGGAAATCTATTGAAGATTATGTTGCGGATTTAAGTTCTAAGTATCGGCAACGATATGTGCAAGTGAAGAAGAAAATTTCTGGATGTGATATGCGTATATTGACTACGGATGAGCTCATCGAAAGAAAAGAAGAAATTGATCGATTGTATTTAGCTGTGCAGAATAAGAGTCCTGTTCGTCTTGTCATGCATAATTCCGATTATTTGATTTCCCTCTCTAAACGGTTGAAATCGAAAGTGGAATTCAAAGGTATATTGGAAAACGGGAAATTACTTGCTTTTATGGCGGGTGTTAAAGACCATCAGCATTTCGAAGCCCATCATATTGGTATTGATTATGAGTACAATAAGAGCCATTGCCTGTATCAAAATATACTATATGCTTATATCGAAATGGCTATTTCGGCCAAATCGCCGTTCATTTCTTTTGGGCGTACCGCTTTAGAAATGAAAACTACCGTTGGAGCGGTGGTACATACCTATCAGGCTTACATCAAACTAAATAACACTTTATTGAATGGGATTGCTTGTCACATGCTTCCAACAGAGTATGAAATGGACTGGATTCCACGAAACCCTTTCCGTCAATAGTATTTCCCTTTTGAATTTATGCTTTTCGTGTATGGAATACTGACATTCACAAAAATCAAATTAAAAAGTCTATAACACTTCGTATTTTGGATCTCACGAAGGGATTATGACCAAGGCTACCTACCTGATGCTATCAGGATTATTTATTATTTCTCTATCCAAATCCTTTCAATGAAAATACAACCATCTTTTATTCGGCACGAGAAGATGCCTTTGTAAAAGTGAAGTTGTACACCAATCAAGGGAAATTGATGGGACAAATATTTGATGATTTAGTAGAGAAAGGCGCTACTTATCAATTTGAATTAGATGGAAGAAAATTGTTGCCGGGTGTATATTATTACACCATCGAAACAGACAAAAAAATAATTCATCAGCGAATTGAATTAATTCGTTGAGATAAAGATGTGTTTTATGGTTTGATTGGGTGAATGGGGTCTCTGCTGAGATCCCTTTTACTTTTTAAACACATTAGCAAATTTTTTAACAAAAAGAAGATGTAAGATTCAGTGAATTTTACTTTTTCTTTTCGTAGAATAATTTTATTATCCGAGTCAAATTCATTACCTTTGCTCTCGATGAGCTCACGCTTAATTATTGCCATTGACGGCTACTCTTCTTGCGGAAAAAGCACGGTAGCAAAAGGCTTAGCCCGAAAATTGGGAATCCATTACATTGACTCCGGTGCAATGTATAGAGCCGTCACCCTTTATTTTCTCGAAAACAATATCCCCATTCCTGGTCCGGAAGAGTTGCATGATTATGTTTATGATTATAGCGATGTACTCCGTAAAATCAATATCTCATTTCAGTTTAATCCAGATTCTGGATTCAGCGAAGTGTATTTGAATGGTAGGAATGTGGAAAATGAAATCCGTACCATGGAGATCAATGAGCAAGTAAGCCATGTGAGTGCCATTAAATCGGTACGCGCCCATTTAGTGAAGTTGCAACGAGATTCAGCAAATGAAGGTGGATTAGTGATGGATGGTCGGGATATTGGTACAACCGTTTTCCCACATGCCGACTTAAAGATTTTTATGAAAGCGGATCCCATGGTTCGTTCGGAACGTCGTTATAAAGAACTTAAAGCAAAAGGCATTGAAGTGTTGTTAGAAGATGTAATTCAGAATGTGGTGGGACGTGATTACGAAGATTCACATCGCGAAGAGTCACCCTTAAGAAAAGCTGAGGATGCTATCATTCTCGACAATACTTATTTAACTCACGAAGAACAAGTTGAATTTGTGATAGAAGCAGTGCGTAAATTAGCTTTATCCAATTCAACAACATCTTAAACTATTTACCATTATTATTCGTTATATCTTTCTAGATAGAAACTCATGAACGTAGTCATCGATAGTAATTCCGGATTTTGTTTTGGTGTGGTGTATGCCATCCAGATGGCCGAAGATGAACTCGATCAATTCGGAAAACTTTATTGTCTTGGCGATATTGTACATAATGGTGAAGAAGTAGATCGTTTAAAAGCGAAAGGGCTTGAAATCATCGATCACGATCGACTAGCCACCCTTAAAGATTGCAAGGTGTTGATTCGCGCTCATGGTGAACCTCCTTCTACGTATCAATTGGCCATTAAAAATAATATTGAGTTAATTGACGCTTCTTGTCCAGTGGTTTTGAAATTGCAGTATCGTGTTAAAACCAGTTTTGAAGGTATTGTTGAAAATGGCGGACAAATTGTGATTTATGGTCAGCCTGGGCATGCGGAAGTAAACGGACTCGTCGGACAAACCGAAGGCAAAGCCATTGTTGTTTTTACAGAAGAAGATTTAGATAAAATCGATTTTAATCACCCCGTTCATTTCTTTTCACAAACCACGAAAAGCACATTGGGTTTTGAGAAGATGGAACGCCTGATTCAGGAAAAATTTATCCAGTATAATGGATCGTTGGAGGAAGGGGATTTTGTGAGTAATGATACGCTTTGTCGACAAGTATCTAACCGAGAACCACAACTCAAGCGATTTTCTCAACTGCACGATGTCATCGTTTTTGTGAGTGGAAAAAAGAGTTCGAATGGGAAAGCACTTTACTCTGTTTGCAAAGCCCATAACGACGAAAGTTATTTTATTTCTAATCCAAGTGAATTAGATGCCTCGTGGTTTGAAGGAAAATCATCTGTTGGTATTGCGGGTGCAACATCTACTCCGATGTGGTTGATGGAAGAAGTAGCTACCGCTATTCGAAACCAAACATTGGTATTGAATAATTGATTTTTCAAGTTCATAATCTACTTTCATTTTTTTTTAAGCTATTCGAATCCAAACATTGGTATTGAATAGTTGATTGACTGATTTCTCATTCAACCTTCGATTTTTCCCATTCTAGCGTTAAAATCGTCCATTCGCCAAACATTTTGTTGCGTTCACCAAAATAAAAGTCAAGATTCGTTTTAGAAAGCCATCGAATCAAAAAAAGCCAATTCAGGTTCGAAAAAAATCTATTCACCAAACACGTGAGTTCAACTATGTATGCTCTAAAGTAGGAAAAAATAAATCTCAACGTAAAATATCAAATTAACAAATTACTAAAACCAAAACACACAATGAAAAAGTACATTCCTTATGCACTGCCCCTTGTTATTATTCTCATGACAAGTTCCATTCTTAGCGATAATGGGAAAGCAGGAAAAACAAATTCGCCAGGAGAATCGAATTGCACGAGTTGTCATGGAGATTTCACTGCAAACACGGGAGGTGGTTCCATTACTATTACAAATACTGGAATGACCAACTGGCAATATACCCCTGGACAAACCTATCCAATTACAGTTACCGTTGCTAAGGCAGGAATGCCACTTTTTGGGGTGGATGTGGAGTGTTTAACTGCTACCAATGGAAATGCCGGTACTTTCACTATTACCAATACGGCATCAACAAGACTTTTATCTGCTACCGTTAGTGGAGTAAGCCGAGTTAATGTGACTCATAAAACGAATGGAGGTTTGTCGGCAAATTCAAAAGCCTTCACATTTAACTGGACGGCTCCAGCTGCTGGAACAGGTCCTGTTAAATTTTACTTTTCAGGAATTGCTGCTGACAATGACGGTGGTGAAGGCGGAGATTATGTTTATTTTGCTAATAAAACAGTAACTGAACTTACATGTACAACTCCGCAACACCCGGGTGCTATAGCAGGAAGTGCAAGTAATAATTGTGGAATTAGTACAAAAACGTATTCAGTTGCCGCAGTGAGTGGAGCTACCAGTTATGTTTGGAGAACTGATATTGTTGGAGCTACATTAATGGAACAACAGGAATTGTGACAACTACTACACCCAGTATCAGCTTAACATTTCCTTCCAATTTTGCGAATGCAAAACTGTACGTAAAAGCTCAGAATGCATGTGGAGTTAGTATTGAAAAAGTTAAATCCATCTCCTCCAAACCTGCCAAACCACTTGCGATTACAGGTCCTGTAAATCCTTGCATCAACAGTACCAATTTAGTTTACTCGATCTCTCCAGTGGCTCAAGCTACTTCCTATGCCTGGACAGTACCCAGTGGATTAACTTTAGCGTCTGGACAAGGAACTACCAGTTTACATGTTAATGCAGGAGCCGTAGCTAAAGTTTGTTCATTAAAAGTAGGGTCCACCAATGCTTGTGGAACGAGTGGTAAACAAATTTTAGTTGTTAATGTAACCTCATGTATACGTGAATTTGAATATAACAACAACGCACTTCATTTTATTGATTCACCAGAAAGGATTGATATCTTCGGCACAGATGGAAGATTGATTCAACAAATAGATCACCCTACTAACGAAAATAGTTTAGCAGACTTACCTATGGGGATTTATATAATTTCTATGCGATTTAAAGATCATCAGGTCAATGAAAAAATATTTGTTCAATCTAATTAGGTTCTAAAGAAAAGGAATTCATGAAAATCAGGGACGCATTTCAATGCGTCCCTACATGATTTTACCCCATTAACCGAGACCGCCCGAGCATAAACTGAAATTTTTCAGTTTATGCTCGGGCGGTCTTATCATTAAAATTCAATTGCATTTTATTTATTCATTGCGTTTCCTATTTTTGAACCAATCGCATTTATTTGTAAAATTTTGCCACCTTTTTAGGATTAAACTGCTTAAAATTGGTGACATTTATTAACTTCGTTTACCATATTATATTGATTATCAATACATTTATTTATTTGCACTTTTAATAAGTTTACTTAACTTTGCAACCCTTCCGCAGGCCATTCCTGCTGGAAGTCTATTGTTTAGATGGCAACAACTACAAATACATCGGAGCACAGCTCTAAAGTAAACTTTGCAACGCCTGATCCTAACGATTTCGATTGGGACAATTCAGGTAAAGCTTTCGACTCATACAAAACAGATGAGCGCGTAAAGCTTGAAGCTTTGTATGACACAACGCTTAATGCGGTATTGGAACGTGAAATTGTTTCAGGATCAATCATTGGTCTTACGAGCAAGGAAGCGGTAATCAATATCGGTTACAAGAGTGATGGTCTCGTACCATTAACAGAATTCCGCCACATGCCCGATCTAAAAATTGGGGATACGGTTGAAGTTTATGTTGAAACGGCAGAAGACAAAAACGGTCAGCTGATTCTCTCTCATAAAAAAGCACGCGCCATGAAATCATGGGATCGTGTGAATGGATCTCTCGAGAAAGATGAAATCGTAACAGGTTTTGTTAAATGCCGCACCAAAGGCGGATTGATCGTGGATGTATTCGGAATTGAAGCTTTCTTACCAGGATCACAGATTGATGTGAAGCCAATTCGTGATTACGACGTTTACGTTGGAAAAACGATGGAATTTAAGATTGTTAAAATCAATCAAGAGTTCAAGAACGTGGTAGTATCGCACAAGGTGTTGATCGAAAACGAACTTGAGAAACAAAAAGTAGAAATCATGAGTAAGCTGGAGAAAGGCCAGGTACTTGAAGGAACTGTTAAGAACATTACGTCTTACGGTGTCTTCATGGACTTAGGTGGTGTTGATGGCTTATTGCATATCACAGATATTAGCTGGGGACGTATTAACCATCCAGAAGAGGTGTTGAAATTAGATGATCGTATCAATGTTGTAATCCTTGATTTCGATGAAGAGAAGAAGAGAATTGCACTTGGTTTAAAACAATTGACTGCACAACCATGGGAGTCATTGGATCCAAACTTGAAGGCGAATGATAAAGTGAAAGGTAAAGTAGTTGTATTAACTGACTACGGTGCATTCGTTGAAATTATTCCTGGAGTAGAAGGATTGATTCACGTATCTGAAATGTCTTGGTCACAACACTTACGTAGCCCACAAGATTTCTTGAAAGTGGGTGATGAAGTGGAAACTGTGGTATTAAGTATCGATCGTGATGAACATAAAATGTCATTAGGATTGAAACAACTTACACCTGATCCTTGGGGTGAAATTTTAACTAAATATCCTGTGTCTTCTAAGCACAAAGCGAAGGTTCGTAACTTCACTAATTTCGGAGTATTTGTGGAGTTAGAAGAAGGTGTTGATGGATTAATTCACATCAGTGATTTAAGCTGGAACAAGAAAATTAAACATCCTGCAGAATTCACGAAGATTGGTGAAGAGTTAGATGTAATTGTTTTGGAAGTTGATGTTGAAAATCGTCGCCTAAGTCTTGGTCATAAGCAATTAGAAGATAACCCTTGGGATACTTACGAAAGCTTATTCGCCTTAAATAGCCTTCACAATGGTACCGTTGGAAAGGTAACCGACAAAGGAGCTGCTGTAATCTTCACTACTTACGGTGTAGAAGCATTTGCTCCTTACCGTCAGTTAACGAAGGAAGATGGTACGGTTGCAAAAGAACACGAGACCTTAGATTTCAAAGTAATTGAATTCAACAAAGAGAATCGTAGAATTGTAGTATCACATACTCGTATCTTCGACGAAAAAGCACAAGAAGCGAAAAAAGCGGAGTCAGGTGAGCGTGAAAAAGAAGCAGGTACAACAGCAAAAGCTGTGAAGAAGATTAAAGATAATCAAGAGAAATCTACTCTTGGAGATATCGCATCTTTAGCTGCTCTTAAAACTTCATTAGAAGGTTCTGAAAAGAAAGACGAGAACTAACCCCGAGGGGTCCTGTTCTAGAACGAATTCCATATTAAATGACCCCGGTCCATGTGAACACTTTTCGGTTGGGATTTTGGCCGCAACTGACAGACCGGTCTTTTTGCATTTTTTTTGCTTTTTTATTAATTTTGAGCCCATGCCAACCAAAAGCAAACTCATTTTCAACAAAGAGTTACTGGCTATTACTATTGATCGTCTTTGCTATCAGCTCATTGAAAACCACGATGACTTTGCCGATACCGTTATTATCGGACTCCAACCTCGAGGCATTATTCTTTCGAAATTGATCTTTGATCGCATTCAACACATCCAACCCAATACCCAAATTCAATACGGTGAACTAGATGTTAGCTTTTTCCGCGACGATTTTCGCCGCCGCGATCTCATCGTCCCCAGTGCTAATAAAATGAACTTCATTGTGGAGGGTAGACGTGTGGTGTTGATTGATGACGTACTCTTCACGGGACGCACCATACGCGCAGGACTGGATGCCCTCTTGGCTTTTGGTCGGCCTGCACGCGTAGAGCTGTTGGTACTCATCAACCGAAAATTTAGCCGACAACTACCCATTGAACCTGATTACATAGGCAAATCCATAGATACCATCTCTTCCGAAAAAGTAAAAGTGAATTTGAATCCCGAAATCGAAGAAGAGGGTGTCTGGTTAATCTCTGAAGAATAATTCCATGATCGAGCAGTTAAGCGTTCAACACCTACTAGGAATAAAGGACCTCACGAAAGAGGATATAGAACTTATTTTTAGAACTGCCGATAATTTTAAAGATGTTATTAATCGCCCCATCAAGAAAGTTCCCTCTTTACGCGACATCACCATTGCCAATATCTTTTTCGAAAACTCTACTCGTACTAAGCTCAGTTTTGAGTTAGCCGAAAAACGATTGAGTGCCGATGTAGTTAACTTCTCCGCTTCGGGATCATCCGTGAGCAAGGGAGAAACTTTAGTCGATACCGTCAATAATATTTTAGCCATGAAAGTGGATATGGTGGTGATGCGCCATCCGGAACCCGGAGCTGCCATGTTTTTGGCTCGACATATCAAGCCAAATGTGATTAATGCCGGTGATGGTACCCATGAGCATCCTACCCAAGCTTTGCTGGATGCGTTTTCGATTCGTGAAAAATTAGGTAGGGTAGAAGGACAGAAAGTGGTAATTGTGGGCGACATTCTCCATTCCCGTGTTGCCTTGAGCAATATCCTTTGTCTGCAGAAATTAGGTGCTGAAGTGATGGTTTGCGGACCCGTTACTTTAATTCCAAAATACATGAGCTCCCTCGGTGTAAAGGTCGAGCACGATCTGAAGAAAGCCTTGGCTTGGTGCGATGTGGCGAATATGTTACGCATCCAACTCGAGCGACAAGATATTCGCTATTTTCCCTCTTTAAGAGAATATTCCATGTTGTATGGATTGAATAAGCGTTTGTTAGATGGAATAGGTAAGCAATTGGTAATCATGCATCCTGGACCGATCAATCGCGGAGTAGAGATCACCAGCGACATTGCCGACAGTGAGCATAGCATCATTTTGAATCAAGTGGAAAATGGGGTCGCCATTCGAATGGCTGTTTTATTCCTCTTAGCCCAGATGCGAGGGATTTGAACAATCCTACGTTAACAAAGGATTAGGTAAGGACTTGCATCTTCATTTTTCAAGGTCTACATTTGAAAAAAATAGAAGTATGCACTTTAGCCTAGATAAAACCGAAAAATACGTGGTTATCAAACTCCACGAGCAAAAGCTAAACACCTTGATCGCAGCTGAGCTGAAGTCAGAGTTACTCTTGCTAAACACGCAAGGCTTTAATAATATCATACTGGATCTTGAAGAATCTCTTTATTGCGATTCGTCGGGATTAAGTGCTATTTTGGTAGGTAATCGTCTGTGTCGTAACTCAAGCGGATTTTTTGTAATTACCGGATTAAGTGATACCGTAATGAAATTAGTACAGATTTCTCAGCTCGACCAGGTATTAAATTTAGCCCTCACCACCAACGATGCTATCGATTTTCTCAATGAAACTGAAGAAGAAAGAAAAATAGAAGATAAAATTGAAAGGGATATCAAAAAATGATTTAGTATCTTTATAGCTTGAAATTATAGTGTATGAAGAAATCCTTACTCCTGATCTGCTTTACCGTATTGAGTGTTTTGCAAATCCAAGCTCAATGCCTTTCCAATTCAAGCAATACTACTCCTGGAATTACACCTGACAGTGCAACGGGGTTATCCCCTGGTACCGTTGGTGTAATCTATAGTCAAGTGCTTCAAATTTTTGTTCCAGCTACAACACCTGTTGAAGTTTTGCCGGGTGTGGTTCTAAATGTTCCTGTGGTATCTGTTGAACTTAATTCATTAACTGGATTGCCTCCTGGATTAACGTATGCATGTAATCCTTCAAATTGTTTATTTATAGGTAATAGCAATGGCTGCGCTGATATTAGCGGAACCCCCACTGTTTCTGGGAATTATACGCTATCTGCAGTTATTACTTCAATAGGAACTGTTTTTGGTCAGCCAACCACTCAAGTAGATACACTTAATTATTATACAATTGATGTTACTGGTTCTCTTGCTTCCATCTATGAAAGTACTGGATTAGGATTTTTCATGAATCAAAATTCTCCAAATCCATGCGCTGAGTTTACGGATATACGTTATGTGGTTCCTTCTCGTGGCGAAGTTGATTTTCGCTTATTTAATCTCATCGGAAAAGAAGTGTATAGAAGTTTATTAACTCCAGATCAAGGGGAAAATGAACTTCGTTTTGATACCCGTGATTTAGCTCCCGGCGTGTATATGTATTCCATGACTTTCAATGGTGAAACCTTAACCAAGCGTCTCGTTATTTCACGAAAGTAAGTATGGGGTTTGAACTCACCATACTCGGGAGTAGTTCAGCTACTCCTATTTACGATCGTCACCCTACTTCCCAACTTCTTGTATTTCGCGATCGACATTTTTTAATCGATTGTGGTGAAGGTACGCAGATGCAAATGCTGAAGTACAAAATTCGTTACCATCGCATCAGTCATATCTTCATTAGTCATTTGCACGGCGATCATTATTTAGGGCTGATTGGTTTATTATCCACTTATCATTTACAAGGGCGTTCAACCGACCTTCATCTTTTTGGTCAACAAGATTTGATGGACATCATTGAAATGCATCTGAGGGCCTCGCAAACGGTTTTAAGATACAATCTCATCTTCCATCACATCCGACATTACGCTCCCGAAATACTCTTTGAAGATGACGAAATTTATGTGCGCTCCATTGTATTAAATCACCGTATTCCTTGTACCGGTTTTGTATTCGGCGAAAAACCTCGTCCTCGTCGACTAAAAGTAGACAAACTGCAAGAGCATAATATTCCATTTACTCAGTACACACGTATCAAAGCGGGCGACAACTTTGTTGATTCGGAAGGGAATGTTATCTCCAATCTAGAATTAACCGAAGATCCACAGCCTAGCCGCTCCTATGCCTTTTGTTCCGACACCCTCTACAATCCTGAATTAGCCGAAGACATAAAAGGAGTTGATTTACTTTATCACGAAGCTACGTTCCTACATGAAATGCAAGAGCGCGCAGTAGCTACTTTTCATTCCACCGCTAAAGAAGCAGCCATGGTTGCAAAAGATGCGAACGCAGGCAAATTGGTCATTGGGCATTTCTCAGCACGCTACAAAGACATCGAACCACTCCTTGATGAAGCTAAAACTGTTTTTGACAATACGGAGTTGGCGGTTGAAGGAGAAGTGTTCAAGATAGATTGAATTTGAAAATTGTTTGATTTGAAAATTTGAAAATGATTTGATTTCCTAGAGAACAAATCCGCGAAAATCCTTTTAATCCGTGTTATCCGTGTTCATATGATTAAATAATAAGCAACGTTAAGTAATCATAAAAGATCATAAAAAATCATAATAAATCAGCGGCTAATTAAACATTATTTAAATATGATGATCAACTTGAAGCTTGTAGCTTGCAGCTTTTTTCTATCTTTCGTAAAATTTATTCTAACCTAAACCTATTCATCATGAAAATGAACTCTATTCTCAACACGACCTTAGCGTCTGTAATTTTAATGTTCGCAGCTTGTTCAAATCCTGCTCCCGCTCCAAAAGGGGTTGATATGGATGCTGCTAAAACTGAAATTCAAGCCATGGAAGACGCTTACGCTGCCGGAGAAGCAGCAAAAGATGCCAACGCTGTTGCCGCCTATTATAGCGCCGATGCCGTAAGTTATACGCGTAACAAAGAACCATTAGTAGGTAAGGAAGCAATCAAAAATGCCATCGCCGAAAGATTAGCAAAAGATACCACCGGAACTGTAAACGTTTATAAAGTGGTTGATCTTTATGCTGAAGGTGATTTAGCCGTAGAAATTGGATCATGGAATGAAAATACACCTGCTGGAGTAGAAGTGGAGCATGGGTACTACATGAGTATTTTCAAAAAGGTGGATGGAAAATATATTTGTATCCGTGATATGAATATAACGTCAAAACCATTGGCGGAGGCTGTGGTTGATTCGTTGAAAACAGGAAATTAATTTGAAAATGTTTTAATTTGAAAATTTGAAGATGATTTAATCGCGAAGCCTCATAGCAAAAACAGATCCGCGAAAATCCATTTAATCCGTGTCATCCGCGTTCAATTGATTAAACAATAAGCGTCGTTAAGTAATCATAAAAGATCATAAAAAATCATAATAAATCTGCGGCCAAAAAAGTATAGTAATGGCGACGAACAAAAATCCCGGGAGGTATTTAATTTACCACCCGGGAATTTATAACGTGTCATCAAATTTTAAAAACGAAAGTTTTCCGGTTCCCCTAAAATTCCCTCTTCCTTCTAATATTTGTCTCTTTGCGTTTTCGCAAATTTGGTAAGCGTATTCTTCGCGCTTTTTGTCGATTAAGCTTTGTTGGAAATTAATGCTGTTCTCGATGCGAATAACATATTCCTGATGAACTGCCGACATTAGATTTGCAATTTGTGAAAACTCGAATCGTTGTGCCGCTTCAATAATCGCCGACTTCCAATCTTTATTCGACTTGATGCTAATGGTGCAGTTCGCTTGTCTCAACGTTTCCAAAGCCTCATCCAATTCCATGTGCTCATCCAATTGCTGCTGGAAGCTTTCCACCGCCTTGCAATATTTCAACAGCTTGCGGTCTTCGAATTGCTTTACAAATGTCTCTACCGTTTCTACATCGTAAATGCTGAGGTAGGGACGAGAGTCAACTTGCTTCGCTTCCTTCGATTTTTTCATCTTGTCTAACTGACGTTGACGAGAAATGGAACGGTAACGGTTTTCTTTGTCACCACGCACATCTGGTAACTCTAACAAAGTGCTGGTCGACATATGTTCATCAAAAAAACGATACCAAGCCGGCATATGTGAATCTTCCATATCATCGATAGAGGGAATATAATCCGCTTGATATTCGGCTTTGAAAGTTTCATAATCCTGCCAATTATCATAACTCAAATGAGTACCTGCCTGACCTGATCGTAGAAAACTTACATATAATTCCATCTCCGCCTTGCTCACCGGACTGATGTACGGACAATGCTGGATGTTTGCCGAAAGCAAATGGAACTGTGAACTGTGTTCCACGCCTTTCAATTTGATCAACTCCGCTCTCCACTGACATTGAAGATTGAACAATTTCTTTTGCTGAATAGCCCATATGCCTTCTTCAGCAATCATTTTATGACGAAAGGCTACTTGCTCTTCTTGGCTGATGTATTCTTGTCCGCGAGTCATATAAAAGGCTTTGCGACGGGCATAGTTTCGGATGAAACTTTCCACACTGGCCTCATTATAATTATTGAAAAACTCCTGGTACACAGGGTTCGACTTCAACTCTTCTTCGGTCTGTTGGCGGATGATCTCCACCTTAATTTCTTCTTCAAATTTCTCCTGAATGTGAGGAGGCATTGTTGGTATCTGCTTCATGGTATTAATTACAATTGGGTTTTTAACCCCAGAAAGCGACTTCAGGTTTTGAATATTTTGAGCAAAACATTACAAAAACCTTGATTTTTGATAACTAGATTGAGTTAAATCATGACTTTTTCTGGTTTTGCATGCTTTCTTATGCTAATTTTAAACCATCAATACAGCTTGCCTTAAGCCTAATGATTGAATTAACCCTGGCCATTGTGTTTAATGCCAGCCCTAGGGGAGATTATATACATTATATAATAAAGGTTAATACTATTTTTTAAAAGGATCCTTTTTCCAAGTTCTTATCCGTGGTATCAAATTCTTCAATATATGAAAACCTACGACGAAAAACACATCAAGAACGTAGCGCTGATTGGCGCTGCGAAAAGCGGCAAAACCACCCTTGCCGAAACCATGTTATTTGAGGCTGGTATTATTTCACGAAGAGGAACGGTCGAAGAGAAAAACACACTCTCCGACTATCACGAGATTGAGCATACACGAGGCAGCTCGGTGTATGCGACCCCACTACATACAGAATGGAAAGATTATAAGATAAATGTTATCGATACACCCGGACTCGATGATTTTATTGGAGAAGTCATTTCATCAATACGCGTTTGCGACACCGCCGTAATTTTATTGAATGCACAAAACGGTGTGGAGATTGGAACCGAAATTATTTTTGATTATGTCGACAAATATCAACGCCCTACCATCATTGCTATTAATCAACTCGATCATGAAAAAGCTAATTTTCAAAATACGTTAGAACAAGCTAAAAACTTTTTTGGTCCTGCTGTTACGGTGATGCAATATCCGGTGGAGGTAGGTCCCGGTTTTAATGCCATTATTGATTTGTTGAAAATGACAATGTATAAATTCCCCAAGACAGGAGGGAAACCCGAGAAATTACCGATTCCAGAGGGAGAGTTAGAAAATGCAAATAAGTTACACAATGAGTTAGTAGAAAAAGCAGCGGAGAACGATGAGAAATTGATGGAATTGTATTTTGAAAAAGGCAATTTGATGAGGACGAATTACGCGATGGAATTAAAAAGGAATGATGAATCATCAGGTGTTTCCTGTATTTTGTTTGTCGGCGAAGAATGATATGGGCAGTGGCCGTTTGATGGGTTTCATTGATAATGTAGCGCCATCGGCCGTGGATATGCCTGCTGAAGTGTTGGAAGATGGATCGGAAGTTAAATGTGATCCCAAGGCGCCCACCAGACTCTTTGTTTTCAAAACGCTGGTAGAACCCCATCTTGGAAAACTATCGCTCTTCAAAGTGATGGCGGGAGAAGTAGTGCAAGGCAACGATTTTCAGAATGAAAAAACCGATACCACAGAGCGCATCGGACAACTTTTCATTTTAGATGGAAAAAACAGAATTCAAGTGGATCGACTCAAAGCCGGCGATATCGGAGCAACCTTAAAACTAAAAAACACCAATACTTCCGACACCTTAAATGCGAAAGGAGCACAGGGCAATATCGATGAAATTCATTTCCCCGAACCCAAGTTGCGTACTGCTATTGTCATCAAAAATAAAAACGACGACGAAAAATTGATGTTGGCTTTGCATGATATTCACGCCGAAGACCAAACCATCCGTTACCGTTACGACAAAGAAATTCGACAATTGATTCTATCTACGCAAGGCGATTTGCATATGAACATTGTAAAGTGGAGGTTGCAGAATCTGCATAAAATGGAAATTGATTTTGAGACTCCGCGCATTCCCTACCGAGAAACCATTCAGAAGCCCGCTGAGGCCAACTACAAACACAAGAAACAATCGGGAGGCTCTGGACAATTTGGTGAAGTGTACATGCGCATAGAGCCGTATTTTGAAGGACTTCCCAATCCCAAAGACCTCAACGTAAAAAATACCGAGGTGCATGATTTACCTTGGGGTGGAAAGTTGGTATTTCTCAATTGCATTAGCGGCGGGGTGATCGACAATCGTTTTATGCCGAGCATCATTAAAGGCATCATGGAAAAAATGTTGGAGGGTCCACTCACGGGCTCGTATGTACGCGATGTGCGTGTGGCGGTGTACGATGGCAAGATGCATGCGGTAGATTCTAATGATATCAGTTTCAAAATTGCAGGCATGATGGCTTTTAAAGAAGCTTTCCACGCAGCGCAACCACAACTCCTCGAACCCATTTACGAAGTAGAAACAGAAGCACCCGAGCATGTGATGGGCGATGTGATGAGCGAACTCCAAACACGACGCTCCGTTATCATGGGAATGGATTCGCGCGGCGGCTACCAAATCATAAAAGCACGCACACCACTCGCCGAACTCGACAAATTCAACGCCGCATTACGCAGCATCACCCAAGGTCGAGCAAAAGTAAAATCCATTTTTGCCGAGTATGCACCTGTTCCCAATGAGATTCAGAAAAAGTTAACGGAGGATTATCGGAAGATTGAGGTGGATGGTCATCATTAGGAGAGAGTGTGGAAATGGTGTGGGATTGAAATAGGTTAAAGTTTCTGATATATTTAGTGATATGCCATTTTATGAGTTACCATGAAATTCAAGGACAACATAGACTTTCTCAAATATACTTAAAACAATTTGGGTATAAGAAGGAGGAAAAATGGTGGGTTTCAGTCTGTAAACTTGGCAACAAAACAACCGAAAATTTATTAATTGAAAATTTCACTAAGGAGACAAATATTTTTGACCTTCCATTCGACAATTTTAAGCTAAAAAGACACTTTGAAAATACAAGCAGCATATTAGAAAACCGTTACCAAACTGTAATTTTAAATTTAAAGAATCAAAAAAGGTTGACTACAGTAGACAGGGAATTACTCTGTAATTTTGATCCAAATCTTTTGTGTCGGACACTACCATTTCGAATGTTTATTGATGGCTTACTTCGAACTGAAGACACCCGAGACAAACTCTTAAACGAAATCACTCTTCTAAAAGGGAACAATCAAGAAACGAAATCAATTCTATCTCAACTAAAAATTGACCACCAATTGAATGTTGTAATTGGCATTTTAATGAATCATATGGTAAAAGTTTTGAGTAACTTTAGACAAGTAGTAATTAAAGCTGAAGAAAATAAAGGATGGTTGACAACGGATAACCCTGTATATTTGGATAGGCAAGGCCATTTCGAATGGATCATTCCAATCGAATCTGAAATTTATTTTCCTCTTTCAAAAGATTATTGCTTATTCATGTACCATGAAAAATCTTCAATTAGAAACAATCCTTTTAGGAAATTAGAGCAAGACAAAATCCATAATATTGATTCGGATATTTTTGATAATTTGACAAATAAGATCATTTTGAATATGAGAGAGTACTTAATTATGCCGATAGAACTAAAGAATACAGATGTGACTGAAAATAAAAACGGCTTTTAACAGGTTCCTTGCATCAAGTGGACATTTTACAACATATAATTTCCAACCACTCGATATGAGAATTGATAAAAATGTCTTTAAAGCAAAATATGATTTTAATTCTTACCGAAATTGTTATAATCTAATTTTATACTTGAATTTGGACAAATTTGACAAGCCATAATTTTGATAATCTAACAAAGTTTAAAAGGAAAAAGTGAGCAACTATTTTGGACAAAGAGTAAGAGAACTTAGGGATAAGAAAAGTATACTTCTTAGACAGATTGCAGCTCATTTGGAAGTGGATACTGCATTAATAAGCAAACTTGAAAAAGGAGATAGAAATCCTAATAAAGAGCAGGTAATCAAAATCGCAGAATTTTTAAATATTCAAACGGATGATTTGCTAACTCTTTGGTTGGCAGATAAGGTTGAAAGTGCTGTTGCAAATGATAAAAATTTGGCATCAAATGCAATGAATATTGTTAAGAATAAAATAAAAATTGAAAAGAATTAATTTCATAATAATTCATCGCAACAAATGATAAATAAAATATACTTCAAAAACTATAAATCGTTTAAAGAAAAACAAGAATTAGAATTAAAACCTATTACAATTTTAATTGGTAAAAATTCTTCTGGCAAAAGTGCTATTGCAAAATTGCCTACATTGATTGAAGGTTCTTTATCTGGGAATTTTGAAGAACCATTGCTGGTAGTCAATGAGAGTGTTGAGTTAGGAGCTGAATTCAGGGATTTAGTCTATGGTAGAGATATTGGTAGTTTAGAATTTACTTTAAAGTCTAGTGAAAATTCATTAACTGTTGAAGTTACCAGTGGCTTAAAGGATTCAGAATTTCCACGAATAAGAAAATGGAAACTAAATGATGAGTTGCAACTTAATTATGATGATAAAACGCAGAATTACTTTACTGTTGAAAAGGATTTAAATTACAAATGTAGTTTTCTTGGATTTGAATTAATTGAGATGAATAAAGTAAAATGCTGACATTGAAAGCATTACAATCCCACTTTAAAAATAAAGGCATTACTTTAAAGACAAATTACATTGGCCCATTTAGAAAAGTTCCTGAAAGAAACTATAATATTACCGGACCAAGTAAGCCAAGTAAAATAGGGACACAAGGAGAAAACGCTTATCAAATTTTAATTTCTGACTTTTTATACAATAAAGGTACATTATTAAAAAAAGTTAATGAATGGTATAAAATCAATTTTGATGGATGGGGTATTGAAATTAATACAATTTCAAAACCAGACTATAAAATGGAACTCACAAGGGATAACCCTAAGTTTAATATTAACATTAGAGATGTTGGAGAAGGCATGAGTCAAGCATTACCTTTGGTCGTAAGTGCATTTTTAAATTATCCTGAAAAATTACTTACAATTATTGAACAGCCTGAGTTGCATCTTCATCCAGGTGCTCATGGAAGTTTGGCAGAACTTTTTGCATATGCTACTTTAGAAAATGACCATCATTTTTTGATTGAAACACATTCTCAAAATTTCATTTTGAGGATAAGAAGACTAATTGCAGAAGGGAAATTAAATAAGGATTCAGTTGTTATTTATTCGGTAGAATATGATGAAGATCAAAACACAAGTTCATTAAATGAAATTACAATTACAGATACTGGGGCAGTATCTCATTGGCCAGAAAATGTATTTAGTGAATCGTTGGATGAGACTATTGCAATCCGCACGGCTCAGATATTAAAAGAAGAAAATGGTAATTGAAATTCAATCTACACTTTTCCTAGATGAGAAAAATTTAGTAGACCTTAGTTATTTGCTTACTATTTTTTCTGAGAACAGAAGATACAACTATTTCTGTGAAATTGATAAGATAAGGGAAACGGAAGTATTCAAGAATCTAATTCCAATTCATCGTGAATTGATAGAAGAAAATTTCAATTCAATTGTAAACCAGTCTTCAAAAATTGACTATGTTGTTAGTGTTGAAACATCAAATGATTCATTTAATGTTCAAGAAGCAAAGTTGTTTTTCAACCAACCTTTCATTTTAATTCTTGAAAATAGTAACAATGACGGTTATTTTATCAATGCACTTATTAAATGTTTTAGGAAAAGAAGCAAAAAAATAGCATTGCACAAGGAAAATAGATGGTTGCAATATGGTATGGGCGGAGGATGTAATAATATTGTTAATTTTATTACTGCTTTGATTAAATCGTATGAAGGGTTAGAACTACCTAAAGCTAGTAATAATTATTTAAAGTGCATGGTTTTAATAGATAGTGATAAAGAATTTGAAACTGATAATACCAAGCCAGATAGAGTTAAACTATTTACATTCTTAAAGGAAAATGGAATACGATATCATGAATTTAAGAAAAGAGAAATGGAAAATTATTTACCTGATGAAGTCTTAGAATCAATTCCTGAAATTGATGAATACATTCAATACTATTTACAACTTTCTCCAATTCAAAAAGACTATTTTGATATAGAGAATGGATTTAATAACAAGAAATTGAGTCAATTGCCAATGGAAGTTCAAGATTTATATTCTGATTTGGATGAAACTACTATTGGAGTTTTAAGGAAAGGTATGACGATTTCAAATTTTAAAGGAAGTCTATTTAAAGCAGAATTCCCCAAATTATTTGAACATGAAAAAGTTACTAAGGAATCTTTATTATCAAGAACTATTCACCAAGGAAATGAACAGAGCGAATTGCAAACTGTTTTAGATAAAATTTCAGAACTATTATGAACTATCAGATTGAAGTAAAACCAAAAGTGAGTCGCTTGATTCAATTCTTGACTATGATTGAGGAAGGTAAATTTAAAATTCCTTCTTTTTCAAAGAGATTTTGTTTGGGGTAACAGAGAGAAGTTAGAGCTCTTTTGATAGCATCAGTAAAGAGTATCCAATTGGTTCTATATTATTATGGCAACCAAAAGAACCTTATAAGAACAAATTAGAGATTGGTCCTTATCTTATTGATAATTATAGTGTACAAAACTCTTTTTACATTCTTGATGGTTTTCAAAGACTTTCTACTTTATTTGGTTGTCTTACCAATCCGAATAAAACTAAGTTGCAAGTCAATTTTGCTTTATTAAAAAAGGAATATTCTCTTAATTATGAGTTAGAAGAAGAAGCATTTAATATGAATCAATCTGGTACAATCACAAACATTCCCGTTTATGTTTTAATTGACACATATGAGTTTCTTGATTATTGCGATAAACTAAGAACTCAAATCAATGATAACGAAAAGTCAAGAAGGTTAGTTGATCGGGCAAAAAAATTATCATCAACATTAATTGACTATCAAATTCCATCAATTGAAATTTTAGGTGGTTCAATAAAAGATGCTGTAGACATTTTTTCAAGAGTAAACTCAAAAGGTATTACAATTTCACCAGATTGGATGTTGTCAGCGCTTACATCAAGTGAGGCAGATGATTTTAATCTTGGTGATTTGCTTGGTAATCTTATTTCTGATTTAGCAGAGTATAATTTTGAAAGAATAGGAAGAGATATATTAGTTCAATGTATTTCAAACTGTTTTGGTAAAGTCTATTTTGACCAAAGAATTGAAGAATTGGCCAAAAGAAAAGATTTTAAGGAAGTTACATATAAGTCAATTGAAGCGATAAAGAAGGCAATTCGATTTCTTTTTGAGGAAGTACTCGTTATTGACCGTAGACTTCTTCCATACAATAGTCAACTAATTTTCCTTAGCTACTTCTTTATTGAAATTGAATCACCGAATGATAATCAAAAGAGAAAATTAAAGGAATGGTTTTGGACCACTTATTCTAATTATTTTACTATTTATTCTTTGAGTAAAATACGTCATGCTTTCGAACAGTTTAAGCGTTTTGCGAAAAACGAAAGTGACAATCCACTTTATTATGACAAGCCAAATCAGAAATTTTCAATTGCAGACCTTCCAAATTCTGTAAATGTAAAGAGTGTAAGGTCGACTACATTTGTTTTATTTCTTTTAAATTATTCTAATGACTTTAAATCAGTTGTTTCATCTGAAATTGATTCATTAAAAGTAAGTTACTTGTTTGGTAGAAATAATAGTCATGCAAACTCATTTCCTCTTATTGAACATATAAACAAGTGGGATGAAAGGTTTTTATTCGGTTCTATAAAACGAAATGACATGTCAATTGTTTTTAAAGACAAAAACTTTGCATCATATTCTGAATTGTTTTTTCTGAATAATGAAATGGTGGACATTTACAATAGCACATTAGAAGAAAAGGAAAAAGAAGACAAAATTCTAGAAATAAGATTGAATCTCATAGAATCAGCTGAAAGGAAGTTTGTAAAAAAATTCGGAATCACATATGATGACTGAGCTCTAAAGTTTAATACTAAACTTATAAAACTTCCTAAAGCTGACAAAACCCCCAGTTTTTTATATGATATATAATAATTAAAATTTTGTTACTTTTGAATAATCTTCCATTAAGCACTTAATTTATAACTACGACAAATATTCCAACTTAATTAAAAAATTAGCCTTCTAGCTAAAGGAGATTCACAATGGTTTCCTTACCTGAATAATCCTAAGTAATATACTAATAAGTGCAATCAAAAGTAGGATATGAATAATAGCTCCCACAAACTTTAAGCAAAGGATCCTATAGCCTGGAAGATGATGAGAATGACTGCAATGATATAAAGTAAGTTTCCCATAATTTTTTTTAAAAAATATACTCAATTGCAATTCGAGGTTTATTCTCCAGGTTTTTATAATAGGAAGGTGTCATGCACGTTACATTTTAAACTGGTTTGATTAATGGAATACGCTACTGTAGTGAATGGTGAATTTTTAATGGGTGAATTGTGAAAGAGTGTGTAGTTAATATTGATTCATCTCCACCATTAATTTTTAACTGCCTCTAGTGTTTAATAGCTTGTAGTAGTATAGTGAAATAGAATCATTCGCGATTCAATATTTTCCAACAAGTTAAAATTCAACACCTTACACCCATCCAAAAATAACATCTTTCCGTTTATAAATATCCTCCGTACCTTAGAACGACATGATGTTACGGGTTAATATTGTGTAAGAAAAATGATGAACGATCCCGAAGTAAAAGCCCTTATTAGTTTGCTCGATGATTCCGATCAGGAAGTGTTTACGCATATCGAAGAAAAATTAATTAGTTTGGGTACGCATGTTATTCCCATGTTGGAAGATGCATGGTCGCATGCGTTTGATCCCATCTTACAACATCGCATTGCCAACATCGTACACAAAATTCAATTTGATATGTTGTTGGAGGATATGAAGATTTGGATTCATACCAACACCGATGATTTACTAGAAGGTGCATTGTTGGTAGCGCGTTATCAATATCCAGAATTAGATCGCGATAAAATATTGCAGTTCATTGCCACCATCAAGAAAGATATTTGGCTCGAGCTGAATGAAAGTTTAACCGCCTTGGAGCAAGTGAATGTGATGAATCATATTTTTTTCACGAAGCACGGTTTCGCTGGCAACACCACCAACTACCACGCCCCACAAAATTCCTATATAAATTGTGTGATTGAAACTAAGAAGGGAAATCCCTTGGCGTTATCTACCTTGTATTTACTCGTTACCAAATCCCTCGGACTTCCCATCTACGGAGTGAATTTGCCCGAGCATTTTATTTTATCGTACCTCGAAGTGCGGGAGGGCGAAGAAGGAAATACAGGTCGCGTGTTGTTTTACATTAATCCGTTTAGCAAAGGTTCGGTGTTCGGCAAAGGTGACATCGACCAATTTGTAAAAAAACTAAAACTCGATCCGCAGAATACTTATTACCAACCCTGCAGCAATAAGGATATGATTTTGCGTATGCTTCGTAATTTATCGTACTCGTATCAGAAGTTAGGGGATACGGAGAAGGTGGATGAGATTGGGTTGATGATCGGATTATTTTCTTCCTAACCACAAACTTTATTTAAACGCAGCGGTCGCAACGTTTTCGCAGCGTTCGCCGCGTTTAAATATGAGTTCCATTTACCAGACAATCTTTAAAACTGTTCGAAAAATAATCTTCAAATCCACGAAGAAACTTTTCTCTTCCACGTACTTCAAATTCAACTTCAACTTCGCCGGCATAATTTCCTCAACATACATTTTCTCCGGATCCTCCGCTTTTCCCAACAACTCATTTTCATTGGAGTATTCAATCGACGCATAATCCGTGATGCCAGGTTTTACTTCCAGCACTTTCCTTTGCTCCACCGAATACATGTCCACATATCTTTTCACTTCCGGCCTAGGACCCACCAAACTCATCTCCCCTAAAACCACATTAAACAACTGCGGGAGCTCATCTAACTTATACTTTCTTAAAAAATATCCAACTGGCGTCACCCTCGGATCACGTCCACCCACGGTGAGTAATCCTTTTTTATCGGCATCGAGGAACATGGTTCTGAATTTAAAGATGCGAAACGGCTTTTCGTTTTTGCCAATGCGCTCCTGCATGTAAAACGCTGGACCTTTACTCGAAAATTTCACCGCCAATGCCAACACCAACAACAGCGGACTCAAGAGCACCGACATCATTAAACTCACCAACAAATCGAAGAGTCTTTTGGCCATCATGTAGCTTTTACCAATACCGATTCAACCGCTTTCACGACGGCTGATACAACACGTTGTTTTTGCTCTATGGTTAAATCGTAAAAGATAGGAAGTGAAATTTCTGTTGCGAAATTGGAATACGTTACCGGATAATCATCAATGTTAAATCCTTGCTTCTTATAAAAAGAAAGTTGGGGTAACGGAATGAAATGCACATTCACACTCACATCTTCATCAAAAATGGCTTGAATGATGGCATCTCTTTGCTCTTCACTCACTCCTTTTATACGCAATGGAAACAGATGATAGGAACTTTCACGATGTTCATCTCTTAAGATTGGCAATTGAGCCCAATCGAAGGCGCTGAGTGCATCGTAATAATAATCGCATACTTGTTTTCGTACGACAAGCGTATCGTCGTTATATCGTCTTAATTCAATGAGTCCGATGGCCGCAACTAAATCGGTCATGTTGCATTTAAAGCCCGCTTCGATGATATCGTACTTCCAATTTCCTTTTTGCATTTTGGCCAACGCATCTTTGTTTTGTCCGTGCAAAGTATAAATGCATAAGAATTTATAAATTTCTTCATTGCTGAATGGTGGTGGAAGCATCAAGGCAATGGCTCCCCCTTCGGCTGTCGTTAAATTTTTTACAGCATGAAATGAAAATACAGAGGCATCCGCCCAGATTCCGGTTCGTTTGCCGTGATAGGTAGCACCTAAGCTATGCGCTGCATCCGACAAAATCATAATCCTTCCCAATTTTTTCTGAATTTCGGTCTCGGCATTAAACTTCGATTTTACATCTCCCGAATTCACCACTTCCATCAACGCTGTATAATCACAAGGAAGTCCGCCAAAATCGACAGGCATAATCACTTTCGTTTTGGAGGTGATGGCTGCTTTTACATTTTCTACATTGATGTTAAAATCGGAAGCATTCACATCTACCAATACAGGTCTAGCTCCGCAATGCACCACCACATTGGCAGTAGCAGCATAGGTGTACGCAGGCAAAATTACTTCGTCGCCTTCCTTCACGCCAAACCAACGCAGCATGATCTCGAGTCCGGCTGTGGCTGAATTCAAACAAAGCGTATATTCATTACCGTTATAGGCGCTCAATTCTTTTTCAAATTGCTTGGTGCGCGGACCCGTGGTGATCCAGCCCGATTTTAAAGCTGCAGTAACTTCCTGGATGATTTCATCATCGATGCGGGGCGGAGAGAAGGGGATAAGGGCCATGGTTTTTAGATAGGTCAAAAATAAGGAGGATTGTCGAATTTAATGTATTATAGTTTTAATCTTAATGTAGTTCTTTAGTCGTATGAATCTCCTTTCCAGCCACCAACAAGCTATAAAAGAAAACAAAAAACAAGACACCTTTTTGCACTTCTAGAATCGATTCAGTCATGGAATTCAAGATAATGACCATTGCAAAAAGAGCAAATAACGGTTGCCCTTGTGATTTTAATCGATAGATGGGAAGTGCAAGAGACCAGATGAGCAAGAGAAGTCCTACAATTCCCAGCGTGAGCCAGACTTGAAGGAATTGGTTATGGGCGTTAAGCTTTTTGTCGAGGGCGTAATGGAATTGATGTTTTTCATAGGTTTTCATCAGCTCATCTTTCACATCACCGGTACCCGTCCCTAAGAGCCAGTTGTCTTGTAGAATTTCCATACTCTCTCTCCAAATTTCCATTCTTCCCGTGGTACTGTTGTATTCAGGTTGAATTTGATCAGCGGGAGTTGAAGTGATAGCATTGGAAACTTGATTGAAACGATTGTTGAATCCCTGCAGCGCAAAATAACTAAGTGTGGAGAATAAAAGAATGGAAATGAAATGCCATTTCTTTATTCGAAGTATTTCTCCTTTCCGTAAATAATAGCAGGCAGCCAAAAGAAAAGTTAACATAGCAACAGCAAGCGATGTTCGAGCGGATAATTGAAACAACTGGACGAAAAAGAAAAGGATTCCTGCACTATAATATTTTAGATGTTGTTCCTTCTTGGTATCAAACATCTTTTGAAGCAAAAATAAAATGGCCATGTTTAGGTACATGGAAATATAAGTGGGATGCATCAATAGCGAACTGTAACTGATGTAAAAAAATGAAGTGTGATTACCGGTTTCAATAAAACTAATAAAAGCATTGGCAAGTAAGACTAGACAAGCCAACGCGCAACCGATGATGAAGAAGAGCGTGGTTTTTCTAAATTCCTTGAGGGACAAATCCAGGGTTCCAATAAATAAAGGTAAGAGTAAGAAGCCAGCTTTTATTTGTAAATCGAGTCCGGCATATTTAAAATTTTCTGTCCAGATCAATCCAATCACATACAATAAATAGATGGCCGGCAAGAATTGCAAAATGCGATTTTGTTTAAAGCTTGTAATCATTAAAATTCGCTCCTGTTTGTTCGCCAATCGAATGATGCCAATGGTAATCCAACAAATAATAGAAACAGGAAGTAGCAGCGGCAATGCTAGTGCCGAGAGCAGCAGAAGTGCAACAATGATTTTAGAAGAAGTGAACGATTCCTTCATCATGATTTTTCTTTTCGCATTTCACTTTCGATGGCTTCCATCCAATTTTTGGCAATATTTTCACGCATAAAATATTTCTGTGCATAAACCTTCCCGTTAGCACCCATGGATTTACATTCGTCGGGATGACTTTCCATGTACAATGCAGCTTCGGTTAATGCTGCGGCATTTTCAGGTTCAATATATATTCCACACTTGCCTTCCTTGATAAATAATTCGCGGGCTTCCCCATCAACGCCTAATAACAAGGGTTTTTCGAGCGCGAGATTCTCAAATATTTTAGAAGGAATGGCGCCCAGAAATAAATCCATTTTCTTCAATGGAATTACGGCAGCGTTTATGGCAGCAACAATGGAAGGTACTTCAGTACGACTCACTAAATCGAGAAATTTAACTCGCTGAATTTTTTCAGTTTGTACTCTTGCCATCAATCTTTCTTTCTCGGGTCCATCGCCGAGTAGTAAGAATACAATTTTACTTTGTGGTGGAATTTGTTTGGCAGCATCTAAAAGAACATCCAATCCTTGTGCAATTCCTATAATTCCAGCATAGATTAGGAGGAAATCATTTTCTTCAAACCCTAATTCTTTTCTTTTCCCCGCATTAAACTTTGTCAAGAAAATCGATTTGTCGACACCATTCGGTAACCAATGAATGGGTTTATTAGGAAATCGTGTTTGAATATTTTTTACAATTCCTTGGGTTTGTCCCGTAACCATGTACGACGAACGATACAGCCATTCTTCTAATTTGGTGGCAAGATTCAGAAAGAATTTATTCGTAATCACCCCCAATTTCTCTGCTGATTCAGGCCAAAGATCACTCACATTAAACACAAACTTTGCATTTTTACGCTTGCTAATCCACCATCCACTGATACCTAAAAAAAGAGGCGGTGATTCACACATTAAAATATCAAACTTCCCAGGAATATTGGATGCCGCAAATACAGATGAAAGTGTAAACGAAAAATAATTTAATAAACGCGAAATAATGGATCGACTTTTACTCACATAAATCCACGAACGATAAACATCAATTTCTTCAAACTGATCTTTTTCAAACCATTTTCCTTTGTAACCATCATGTATTTCCATGGCCGGATAATTAGGCATCGCACAAAGCACGACCACTTCATGTCCAGCCGCTTTTAACTCTCGAGCCAATCCACTTAATCGATTTTGTGGAGCTCCCGTTTCGGGAGGATAATATTGTGAAAGGATCAGGATTCTCAAAATGTGCGAAGTAATTCGTTAACGATGTTATCGGTTGCTTTTCCACCACCGTATAAGTTCACATTGAAATCCGATTTTTTATTTCGCATCTCTTCAAACGAAGAAAGGATGTTGGCATAATCGGCGCCGGCTAACTTGTTGAATCCACCATGCACTAATTCTACCCATTCCGTTTCATCGCGTAAGGTGATGCAATGCTTCCCAAAGAAGAAAGCTTCTTTTTGTAATCCGCCACTGTCGGTCATTACCAAGGAACAATGTTTGAGCATTTCAATCATATCGAAATATCCAACGGGATCAATAACTGTAAACGGCAATTTCATTCCGGCATCCGTAACAATTTTTCTTGTTCGAGGATGCAAGGGCAACACGACGGGTGTGGTTTTATTTATTTCGGATAAAGAATCGATGATGGATTTTAATCTAGAAAGATAATCGGTATTCTCAGCTCGGTGAAGCGTACACAACACGAAATCTTTCAATTTTAGTTTTTCAATGATGTTTGATTTGGACGCCGATGTTTGCGCATAATACAGTGCAGCATCTTGCATCACATCTCCCGACAAAAGCACCTTTGTTCCCGAAAATGGATACCCTTCTTTTGATAAATTGTCAATCGCTGTTTGAGTAGGGCAGAAGAGTAAATCGGAAATGCGATCGGTCAGAATGCGATTGATTTCTTCGGGCATCTTCATATTGAACGAGCGTAATCCGGCCTCAATATGGGCGACGGGAATATGCATTTTAGCTGCGGTTAAAGCTCCGGCAAGTGTAGAATTGGTATCACCATAAACAAGGACTCGATCTGGTTTTTGTTGGCTGTAAAGCGCTTCTAAACCGATGAGCATTTGTCCAGTCATGGCACCATGCCCGAGTCCGTGAATTCCCAAGTTAAATGCAGGCTTCGGAATTTCCATCTCTTCAAAAAATACATCCGACATATTCGCATCATGATGTTGACCAGTATGCACAATCAATTCTTCAATATTATTTATTTTCGATAAAGCGCGACTTACCACAGCAGCTTTTACAAACTGCGGACGAGCACCTACGATGGTTAGCAATTTCATTTTCTTCAACTATTTTTTAATGAGGTTCTGATAAACATTCATCATTTGCTGCACATTATCGTCCCAAATATAATTCTCCTTAACTCGTTGTCGAGCGGAATTTCCTTTTTTCACTCTTTCGGCAGGATGATCTAAGTAAAAACTCAACGCATTCACCACTTCTTCAACTGAATTTCTTTTTTACGATGATTCCATTTTCTTCCGATCCCAATACTTCCTTAAATCCAGGGGTATCGGAAGCGATGATGGCTTTTGCGCAGGCCATCGATTCGACCAATGAAACACCAAAACTTTCGTCAACGAGAGTTAAGGATACAAAAATATCAATTTGCTGATGAACCTTTTCGATCTCTGCATGTGGAATGCGACCAGTAAATGTTACTTGCTTCGTAATTCCATTTCGTTGAGCGAGTTCTTCTAATTCCTGTCGCTGGGATCCATCGCCAACTAATAAAAGTTGCAGTGGGAGGGAAGGGTACTTTTTTGTGATAAGAATAAACGCATCTACCAAAATTTTATCCCCATAAATAGGCTCCAAGGCTTTAATATTGCCAATGACAATGGATTTATTTTCTTCTTTGCTTTCCACAGGCGAAAACCGCTTCACATCCACACCAAAAGGAATTACTTCAACATCTTGGTTGGTATACTTAATTATTTCTTGCTTCATACATTCGCTGGTTGAGCAAATTTTTGTAGCGTTTGAAAAAATATAGGAAAGTAATTTCGAATGCAGGAATGATTTTTTGGGAAAGGAAAACACATCGGTCCCCCAAGCAGAAATGACCAGCGGACGATATCCTGAAAGCACACCTAACAATCCGTAACTCGTAGCATAATGCGCATGAATTACATCCGGCTGAAATGATTTAATGATACCTTTTAATTCTTTTATTTGGTTTAAGTACCCGAGCTTTTGAAAGAGAGAGAAGGAATCTACATTTGAATTTCCATTCTTCAAGATAGTTACTCCTTTTAATCCTTCATACCAAGGACTATTTGCGTTATTCAAACTAAAAATTCCAATTTCAATTCCATGCGTCGCCAAACTCACCACCCATTTTTGAGCGTGTGCTGAACTAATATCGGCTAGCATTAAGATTCTCATTTATATTTTTATCCAGGAATCAGGAACCACATCCTTCGTATTTTTAGGCGTATTATTCATCCACTTCGAAGGCGCAATTACAATTTTATTTAGATTTTGATTGAGCCAAGCGCCCCACCAGGAGAACGAGCTATTCGCAATAATATGGTGCTTGCAAAGCGACATCAGGTATAAATCTTCATAGCTGGCACCTCCCACATTATGTTCAACATATTCAACAGGAAAACAGTTTTTATATTCTCTTTAAACCAATTCGGCTCATCTGAAAAAATAAATAGATGGTTGATCTACTTTTCTTTAATAATCGCCAATGCTTTTTCGTAATAATCTACTTCGCAAAGTCCATGCACATCCAGGTTCACTTTGTTACTTACATAATCACCTCGGCGAACATGAATACTTACACCATTCACCTTCGACATTCGATCTGCCACTTCCTGCGACAGTTTTGAAAGAGGATTACGCGGAGTGAAATCTTTTAGTAGCGTGGAACGGATGTCGTTAAAATACTTTTCCGATTGAAAATATCCATAGGCATAAGTATTCGCGGTTGCTTTTTTAGCTAAAGGGAAATAATGATGATGGGGTTCCCTCAAATAAAAGTTTTTTGATTTGAATGGCAAGGTAAGAGTAAGTAAATCCTTTCCCATCATCGCCTTCGACTTCATGAAATTTTGAATTTCAGATTCACTGGCGATTTCTGTTTGTACATTAAAAACGTTTAACTCAAAATTCCTTAAAGTGAAATCTTTTTCTTCTGTATTTTGCAAATCAAGAACATCGATTTTAAGATTCGTATTATTCTTTAGCGCAAGACTTCTTCCAAATGCATATTGAAACATTTGATTTCCTAATCCGCCTATTAATTTTACGATGATCATTTTATAATTTTGCTTAATTCATTATGATAGCAACAACTTTCAGCGACTTAAGATTTTAAAATTAATTTCATTTTTTTCAATCTACTTAATATTTTAGTACCCATAGCCGAGGACATAAACGAATACATCCTTTTTTTCACAAGGAATGCAATCGGAATATCATTCGCAGGAATATCATTTAATACATCCACGGCTACTTCATAAGTTAATTGTTTTGCATAAGCCGTTGCCAGAAACAATTTATCATCAACTGACGAAAACAACATTTTTTCTTTCAAGAGTTGATATTGTTTACGATTGGCTAGGGCTCTAAATTGATTCATGTGTGAAAACCGACCACTATAATTCTCCGCATGCACTCTGTATTTAACAAGTGTTTCGTGAATCACTTCTAAGCGAGCTCCATTTACCAACATCCTAAACCATAAATCGCCGTCTTCGGTACCCTTCATGTTGGTGTCAAAATTACCTACTTTTTGAATCCATTCTTTTTTAAACAGGAGGGTAGAAGTGCATATAAAATTCCCTGTAATAAAAGTAGTCAATGCATTACTTGAATGAAAATGAGGAGCTGAAATATCTTTTAACTTATTATTTGAAGCATCTATCGTTTCAAAATTGGAACAAACCATATCTAAATCCTCTTTCTTCAAAAAAAGGAAATTTGCTTCTCAATTTTTTCAGGTATAAACAAATCATCACTGTCGAGTAATGCAATGTATTTTCCTTTCGCGATGGTTAGTCCATGATTTCTAGCATCAGCTTGTCCGGCATTTTTTTGTCGGATAACAATTATTTTTCCTTCAAATTGATTTAATATCTCCTGCGTCCCATCCGTAGAACCGTCATTTATTACAATGATTTCAATTGGGCTATACGATTGCTTCAATGCACTCTCAATCGAAGCCGCCACGAACTTCTCCCCGTTGTAGACAGGAATAATTACACTCACGAGTTCGTTTAAATCTTGATCAGCCATTTTTTTGAGGACTCGCAATTTTATAGATCCAAGTAAGCAAGTAGAGTATCAAACACGATTGACCAGAAGCAAACAACATCAACGCAAGGTGAACATCATTCATCAGATATCCCATCCACATGGAAATTAATAAAATGATGGGTCCAAGGATGGAAATGAGAAAGAATCGACGTTGTTGGTTTAAAATTAAGGGAATGGAGGAGACACAAATTCGAATAAAATCAAAGAAAAGCCATAACGCTAAGATTCTACTATAATGTCCTGATTCCTCCCATTGATTACCAAAAACAAAAGTGAAGAGTAGAGGACCGAATAGCATCAATAAAATACAGATCGGCAAAATGACAAAAACCGATTTTTTTATTGTTGAAGTTATCAATGGACGAAGATCACCTTTTGCATTATGCACTTCGGAAGCATTTTGATAAAACACTTGACTAAAAGCATTTCCCAAGAGTGAAATGGGAGCTTGTAAAACAATCAATGCGCGAGAGTAATAGCCGACTTCTACAATGGAAAAAAAGATAGGAAGAAAATAAACGATACCATTAATTTGAAACATATCCACAATCGCCTGCGAAATGGAGGTGCGCGGAAACTCTTTGTATTGTTCTGCTTTCGCTTTTATTTTATTGCTGCTCACATATTGCAAATCCTCTTTCGAAAGCTTCCGCACAAAATAAAATAAGTTGAAGAAATAAATGATTTGTCCAATGAAATTAGAAAGGAAAATTCCCCATTCTCTGAACTTTAATAATCCAAACAAAATGGCGAGTCCATTATTGGATGCAGAATTTGTAATTCGGGTGATGGCAACTTCACGGTATTGTTTATTTCGAATCAGCCAGTAATTAAATATTTGTTGAATCCCCAATAGGAAAACGAGGAAGGGAAAAAACCAAATCCATTGACTCATCAGCAGACTTAGCGCGATGACCTTAAAATAAACTAAGAGCGCTACCATACCTGCCACCATGAGCAAGGAAAGAGAAAATGAAACACAAATGTAAATGGCAAGCATCAATACGTTGATCGCATGATTGGTTGATTTTGGTAACATGATTGCCAAATCATAACGAGCAGCAGAAATGGCTGCCATCATGCTTGCGGTGGAAACAAAAAGAGTGAAAACACCATACTCAGCTGGCGAATAAATCCTTGAAAGAATAGGCGAAGCCAAGAGGGTAATAAATTGCCCTAACCCTGTTCCAGTGAGCAACACTAAAACATTTTTCAGAAATTCTGATCTAAAAAACTTGTTGCTTAACATTCTAATTTTAGCCGAAGTATGGATCACACTTCGGCTAAATCTATTTTATGTTGTTTACTTTGCGTAGTTGACTGCTCTGGTTTCTCGAATCACCGTCACTTTTACTTGTCCCGGATAAGTCATCTCCGTTTGGATTTTGTTGGCGATATCGAATGAAAGTTGTTCCGTTGCTTTGTCATCCAGTTTAGAACTTTCAACAATCACACGTAACTCACGACCGGCTTGAATGGCAAATGCTTTCTCCACACCTTTGTATGACTGAGCCACATTCTCCATTTCTTTCAAACGCTTCATGTACTGCTCCACAATTTCACGACGCGCGCCTGGACGAGCTCCGCTAATGGCATCACAAACTTGAATGATAGGAGAGAGGATACTTGTCATTTCAATCTCGTCATGATGGGCGCCAATGGCGTTAATCACTTCTGGATTTTCCTTCGCACGCTCTGCCATTTTCATTCCGGCAATTGCGTGAGGAAGTTCAGTATCTTCTTCAGCAACTTTTCCAATATCATGTAACAGACCAGCACGTTTTGCTAACTTCACATTCAATCCTAATTCCGCTGCCATCAAAGCACATAAATTCGCTACTTCACGACTATGTTGCAACAAATTTTGTCCGTAAGAAGAACGATATTTCATTCTACCTACCACTCGAATTAACTCAGGCGCTAATCCGTGAATTCCTAAATCGATGGCAGTACGTTTTCCAGTTTCAATAATTTCTTCATCTAACTGACGCTTCACTTTAGCTACTACTTCTTCAATACGGGCCGGATGAATACGTCCATCCGAAACCAATTGATGCAATGCCAAACGCGCTAACTCACGACGTACAGGATCAAAGCCCGATAAAATAATAGCTTCAGGAGTATCGTCGACAATAATTTCAATTCCAGTAGCCGCTTCTAAAGCACGAATATTTCGTCCTTCACGACCAATTACACGACCTTTTACTTCATCATTATCGATGTGGAAAACAGTCACTGCATTTTCAATAGCATGCTCGGTAGCTACACGTTGAATCGTTTGAATCACAATTTTCTTCGCTTCCTTGCTAGCAGTTAACTTTGCTTCATCCATCGTTTCCTTGATGAACTGCATCGCTTCCGTTTTCGATTCCGCTTTCAACGCTTCCACTAATTGTTTCTTCGCATCATCTGCAGAGAGTCCGGCAATCTTTTCGAGTGCTTGAACTTGCTTCACATGTGCTTTGTCGATTTCTTCTTTTCTGCGGTCAATCACTTCCAATTGAGAAGTTAAATTGGCTTGTAAAGTATCTAATTCACTTTGCTTTCTTTTGTTCTGCTCAATTTGTTGGTTGAGGGTACCTTCTTTTTGTTTGAATCGATTTTCAGCTTGCAGTAAATTTTTATCCTTTTCCGCAATGTGTTTTTCGTGTTCAGTTTTCATTTGATAAAAGCGATCTTTCGCTTCAATCGTTTTATCCTTTAGAAGTATTTCTCCTTTTGAAGTCGCTTCTTGGATGATGGCATTTGCCTTTTCTTGCGCGGCTGCTAGTAGTGCTTGATTATTCTTGCGTGTAAGTAAGTATATAATCAAACCTCCAACCAACAAGCCGGCTATGGCTGCTATGGTGATGAAAGTAATATCCATTTTTAATTTATTCTATTATATATTATGAGGTTAATCTAATTTTTTTTCCAAATAAAAACCCGCATTCGTACTGATCTGAGTAAACCCCAATGGACAGGGTCGGAGTCAGCCGGCTGATTTGCGCTTTCCCGTCGAGCGGGACATGCCCTTGGCAGCCTAAGAATTCTCCTAATTGATGTATGTTGAGTTTACATCGTCGACCAGTACGAATGCGGGTTTCCCAGAATTGAATCTGGTTTCGCCCTTGTATTAAAGAACGCTATTTTCTTTGCCGAATGACTTTATTAAATCACTCAGTACATCCAACTCCCGATTTATTTCTTCCTCGTTTGTTGTCACTTCTTTTTGATATCCTAATTTTTCCGCTGCCATGTGTAAGGAACACATCGCTAATAAATCTTGTAAATCGCGTACACCAAATGCAGTTTCATATTCTTTCAAGCGCTGATTTACCATCTCGGCCGCTTTTTCCAACAATATTAATTCCTCAGCACTTCCTTTTAACGGGTAACTGCGGTTGGCAATTTGTAATTTTACGGATGTATCATTCACGGTATTAATCGCTATTAATGAGTTGAAGGCATTTATCAATCTCACGTATATAACGGTTGATTTGATTTTTTAGTTCAACGGTAGACTGGTCGTCGCTACCTTGAATTGCCTGCGCTAATTTAATGGTTTTAACTTGTTCATTCAATTGGATTACCTCTATTTCAAGATTTTGTTTATCAACTAAGCTTTGTTGATGCTTTTTCTTTTCATCACCCAATTGCTTGAGAAGACTCTGATGCACTTGACTTTGCTCTTTGATGAGCTTCTTCAATGCTTCTATTTTTCCTTTTGTTGATTCCATAATGTCCTGAAAACAAATTATCAGTAAAGATAACCTCATCTTAAAGATGAAGCGAATATACTAATTTTGATTTACAATTGTCAAGGGTTTCAAGCCCCTAATTTAAGTTTATTGATAAATGTAGGCCTTTAATTTCTTCGTGCCTTTTTCTTTTGATGGACCGAAAGGGATGAAATATCAGCAAAGCCATTAATTTTGTTGGATGCTCAAATGGTCTAAAGTTCAATTATTGCTTGTTTTAGGCTGTTTTTTGATGGATTTTTCCCATGCTCAAGTAACTTTTTTCTTTCCAATTGATACGCCACTGGTTCTTTCTGGTACTTTCGGGGAGTTGCGGTCGAACCATTACCACAGCGGACTCGATTTTAAAACGGATGGAAAGGAAGGTCGGACCGTGAAAGCGGCTGCGGCGGGATGGGTTTCAAGAATTAAAATGAGTGCCGTGGGTTTCGGAAATGTGATTTACCTCGATCATCCATCGGGTCATACCACCGTTTATGCGCATCTGCATCATTTTCATCCTGAGCTGATGAAGTACATGGACTCTGCTCAATATGCAGCCGAATCTTTTGAGATGGAATTATTTCCCGATTCAGGTCGATTTTCTTTTTCACCCGGAGATGGTATTGGCGTAAGTGGAAACACTGGCGGGAGTCAAGGTCCTCATCTTCACTTTGAAATTAGAGATCGTCTAACTCAAGTTCCTCAAAATCCATTACTCTTTCTTCCTCCTTTGATGGATTCAATCGCTCCAATGGCTGGTGTTATCACCCTTTTTAAAAAGGATCCTAATTTCTCATTCTTTACTTTGCTTGATTCAAGTTCGGAAATAAATCATCTTTTCCACATCAATGAGGATACCGTTTATGTGAGTCTTTATACCGATGATCCTTCAGGAGAAAATAAATTGGGTATTTATTCTATTCAGCTTTTGCAAGATGATTCCATCATTTTTTCTTATCAATACAATCAGTTTAGTTTCGACGAAACACGATTCGTGAATGCTCATTCTCATCCAACAGGAGTGAAGGGAAAGGATGGATGGGCGCATCAACTCTTTAAACTTCCTGGCGATCGTTTCTCCCTGTATGCCGATGCAGGATTTGGGAAGATGGTATTGCCGAAATCGGATACCACAAATCTAGAAATTGATTAGCGATTTTGCGCAAAACACAACTCTAATCCCGTTTCAGCTTATTAGAAATAGAAGTGTCCCATCTAAAAAGAAAAAGGTTCGAAATGTAATTCGAATGAATGAACCCTTTGAACAAGTGGGAAAGAATGGCGTGAAAATAGTACTTCCAGCCAACGCTTTGTATCAAGAATTACCACTTACAAAAATTGGGTATGTAAAATCAAATCTATATCAATCTGGAATTTATTCTTTCCTCGATTCGTTAAAAGTTCCATTGCATCTCTATGCTAAAATTCAAATTCCATTTCAACCAATACCCGGAATTTCCATGGAGAAATATCTTTTTTTAAGAGTAAATCCACTTACCTCTTTAGTGGAAGAGTACCTCCCTTCAGATACCGTCATTCTAGATGTATTAAGAGGAAAAATTCGTAAAGCAGGATCGTATGCAGTTGGCGTAGACACAATAGCTCCTTCGGTAGGAACTGTTTTTGTTTTCACTGATACCATCGATCTCCAAATGTATTATGGGTGTATTATTGAAGATGGGCAATCTGGAATTAAGAGGTACCGCGTCACCCAAAACCAACAATGGAAACTGGCTTATTATGATGGGAAGTCGGGGCTGTTAAGATGGAAAAAGTCGCCTCAGAATGAAAGCTATTTGCAGTTTTCTATAGAGGTAGAAGACCATTGTAAAAACAGTACTATATTCGAATGGAAGGAGTAATTAATGAGATTCGTCATTAAATGAAATAATTTTAATCAGTTAGCTATGGTAATTCTTAGCTCTATTTTATTTAATTTTATCATCAACTCAGAATTATGATAACACATTGGATAGACCCCGTTGAATTTGCAAGTTTAATTACTCGCCTTATTATTGGATTTTTATTCTGCATACAGGGGTACGATAAAATATTTAATGTGGGAAAGGTGGAAGTCAATGCTGCCATTCTTCCTTCCTTTCAGAAGATTGGATTGCCCGAAAATTTCACTAAAGTATTTTTATTTCTAACCTCATGGATAGAATTTATTGCAGGTGGATTATTGATTTTAGGTATTTTTAAATATTGGAGCATCTATATTTTGGGAGTTGATTTGCTTTTGTAGTGATTGGAATGAGTTTGATTCAACCTGTATTAGATTTAAAACATATTTTCCCTCGACTTATTTTATTAATCATTCTGCTTTTACTTCCAGCAGAAGCGGACGTGTTTAGCTTGGATCATCTAATCTTTTAAATACAATGATTGCATTTTACTTTTTAGCCTTGATTTCAGAAATTATAGGGACGGTGGGCGGCTTTGGTTCTTCTGTATTCTTTGTTCCTTTGGCAACCTTTTTTTTCGAGCCAAGAATAGTATTAGGACTTACCGCTTTGCTCCATGTTTTTAGTAACTTGGCTAAACTTATCCTTTTTTGGAAACATATCGACTTTAAAATTTTCAATCTTTTTGGTTTGCCAGGAATTATAGGTGTAGCCATTGGAGCTTTTGCATCCGTGTACTTAATATTTTCTTATGGCTCATTGATGCTAGGTATTTTTCTACTTGGCTTTTCATTGCTATTTTTATTTCGTCCTAATCTTAAAATTACACCAACACCTAAAAATGCAGTGGCAAGTGGAAGCATTGCTGGATTCCTAGCAGGACTTATTGGAACCGGGGGAGCAATTCGCGGAGCTGCTTTGGCCGCATACAACCTCGAAAAATCTGCTTTTGTCGCAACTTCCGCTGCTATTGATATGGGTGTAGACTTAACGCGTACATTTATCTATTTAGGAAATGATTATTTGCAAGTAAAAGAGTTTTCATATGTTCCGATGCTTATTGTAGTTTCCTTTGTAGGTTCAATAATTGGAAAAAAATTGTTGTTAAGAATTAGTCAGTTGATGTTTCGTAATATTGTATTGATATTAATAGGTCTCATTGGAATCGTTTCAATAATTCATTACCTTTATTCGGCTTCATAATGAGAAAAACTGCTCCAATAAATATCAAATCAAAGGTGACAGCCATTCATTGGGTGTTATTCTTTTCTTTCATCATCATGATGGTGAAATTTTCTGCTTGGTATTTTTCTAAGTCAGGAGCTATTCTTAGTGATGCTTTAGAGTCATTAATTAATATAGCCACCAGCTTTTTCGCTCTTTATAGTTTATTCTACGCTTCAAAATTGAAAGATGCTGATCATCCGTACGGTCATGGAAAAATTGAATACTTGGCAGTAGGATTCGAGGGTGCTTTGATTTTTGGAACCGGTTTGTATATCATCATCAATGCCGTTCAGCATTTTTTTGTTCCTCATGACTTGCAAAATGTCGATGTGGGAATTATTTTAACGATTGTTTCTACTATTGCAATGTGGTGGATGAGTCGATTTTTGAGACGTAAAGGTGATGAAAACAATTCCGCAATATTAAAAGCCGATGGGCAGCATTTTAAAGCAGACGCTATTACTAGTGGTGGATTGATTATTGGCTTAGCAATTTATAAATTGACAGGATGGGATTGGATTGATCCAACTTTAGCCATCCTTTTAGCCTTACATATTATGGGTAGTGGAATAAAATTGTTGAGAGAGGCCATCAATCATTTACTTGATAAGGCAGACATGGAGACGATTGAAAATATCACCAATTCACTTCAGAAAAATCGTCAAGAATCTTGGATCGATATTCATAATTTGAGACTTCAGAAATTCGGACATTATCTCCATGTAGATTGCCATCTTACTTTGCCTTTTTATTATCCGCTCGACATCGTTCATGAACACATCAAAAAATTAGAAAATGTATTAAATTTAGATGTAGAAAATCACGTGGAAGTATTTGTGCATACCGATCCTTGTATGGAGATTCCTTGTAATATTTGCGCAGTCAAAGAGTGTGAATTTCGAAGAACTGCCCAGGTTTCTCAAATAAAATGGACAAGTGAAAATTTAATGCTCAATAAAAAACATCAATTAACTGATAAAACATTAATTAACCAATAAATCATTAAAATCATGAAAACTATTCTATG
>JADKFA010000027.1 GCA_016717725.1 Bacteroidota bacterium | reverse complement strand
TTTTATAATAAGGACGAAGTCTTGCAATCATTGGATTGTGATTTCCTGAAATGATAAGTGCTTGATTGGATTTCATCGTACGTATCTCATCATTGGTTAAAAGTGGACGAATAGCTTTATTTTTCTTTTCGTCTTCATACTCGAACTTTCCAAGTGTCACTTCTAATTCTTTAGTTAATTCGTGTGAGAGTCCTGTGAAGAACATCTTTGTGGTGCAATTGGCACGAATAGCATCAGCGTTGTATTTTCCATAGTTGTGAATAAGCTGATTATAGTCCTGCAATAGGATAAGAATACCTGCATTGTGCTTTCGGCAATTGGCAACAGCCAACGGCAACGTTGGGAGGTTTAACGAAGAGGCTTCATCTATCAGCAAGAAAATATCTTGTTCATTTATTGAAGGAAAGCGACTGAGTAAATATGAGAAAATTGCTCAAATAGGATGCTTGTTAGAGTAAGAGTATCGCTGGTCAGCAATAGAATTTTGAATGAACAAAGTTAAACTTTCTTTGAACGAAATTCTTGCATATCAAGAGTGTCCTTTGATGTAACTTGCGCAATAGATAAGTCTGCAAATGTTTGAAGAGAAGCCTTGCAACTTGCAACAACTCCAGACACGATTTTCTCATCATACGATATAAAACTTTTGTATTCAGAAAACGTGACTGGATCTGCATATTTGCTAAAGAGTAAATCAATCGACTTTGAATTACCTCCCATTTCATTTAATAGATGCCGTACATTATATAGGTTTTGGAATTCTTCTTCTTGTGTTTTTAAAATTGTTATAAGTAGAGTAAGAAGCGCTACCGCTTGTGTATTCCAAAATGGATCAGTTGCTTTTCCGCCTTGCCCTGCAAAGACAAGCATGGATGCTACCTTTTGTATTTCTGAATTCGTATTCGCTCGTGCAAGAGGATTGTAGAATACTGAAACTTTTGGATTAGCAAAGTTTAATACTTTCACATCATAGCCTTGTGAAAGAAGATAGGCCCCGATGATTTATTAAAGAGTTCTCCTGAAGGATCGTGAACAATGATGGAATCTTTCATAGTGTATAGTGATGGTAAAAGAATTACACTAGACTTACCTGATCCTGTGCCACCGATGGCGATGGTATTTTGAAAAGATAACTTTTTACTTTGATTCCTATTACCTGTTAAACAAAATCCTGTTTCTCTTCTTGAAAGAATAGCTCCAGGTGAAGCAAACTGTGCGTTGTATCCTTCATTCCGCTTAGGTATTGCGCTATAGGAAGCTTCCAAAAACTCAAATGTAAATCGAAGCAGTTTTTCGAATAACTCAAATATGGAAGTGATGAGTGAAATGATGATATTCATAGAGATTAGTTATTTAATTAGTTGTTTTAAATATCCATTGATGTGAGACAAAACAACTTCAATCAATCGAAGTGTTCCCCACACTGATACCAAGATAAGTTTCCATAGAAGCATAAGAATAAATCGCAATCCCCTTTTAAGTACGTCTTCTCCGTCCATTGCCTATTTTGTTTTAATAAAGTTTGCAAGAGTATATACTTCTGCCCCCCCTTTTTCTGTGAGGAGTTCTTTATAGACTTGGCTAATTAGTTTATAAGTGTTGTCTGTATTAGGAGAGTTGGGCTGATAGATAAGATATACTTCTATCCCTTTTAAATTGGGAAGTGGATAGCTTTCATTGAATATCCTTTTTACTTCTGCTGAGTTGAAGTATGTGTTTTTATTATACAAAGAAAATTTTGGTGTGTTTTCCATTAAGTCAGAGTTCACGACTAAAATCTTAGTGTCTGCTTCAATCATGCTTAATATGGTAAGCTCCTTTGCTATGGGTGAATAAACAGATGAGTGTGACCGTCCTGAAGTATCACTTTGCGAATTTGAAAGGTTCAACAAAATTGAATCTTCGAATTGCTTTATTTCTGAATCTCTTTTTATTTCATTTGAGAGAATCATTGGCGATGCTTCAATGGAGTATTGCAAAACAGGATTTAAACTCACATCACTCAAATTAATAAGTCGAAAAGTATATCCTTCAAACTTGTTTTCTTTTATCTTGAATTGTTGAATTAAGCTTTGGGGTTCTAATAGAGTAGAGTGCTTTTCAGTCACATCATTCATAATAGAAATAGCTGATTTTTTTGTCTTGAATTTCTCAAATGGAAAGACTTTCACTGTTATCCCTAGAAGGAAGAGTATAAATACTATTTTGAACAATTGAAGTAGTTGGTTTTTCATTTTTCAACGGGGTTATCAAGTATGAAATCATAATGTGGTTTATCCAAATCTGAAGTGAGTTGATTGAAACAATGGGGAACGACTCCATCGGTTCTAGAAGATAGATTGTATGTTTTAAACTGAGCTATTGTTTCTTTGTGTAATTTGTTGATATATTCAGTTTGATAAGTTGCATAATAAGCATCACGTACTCTTATTTTGGTGTTATCAAGAACGATTTTTTTAAGTTGAGTTTTCTGCACTTTAAACTTATCTATCACTTCCTTCCTTTTATTAATGTCTTTATCAAGTTTTATCTTGTGCAGATTTTCCTTGATATCCTGCCAAGTTGGTAAGAGGAAGAGACTTATTAAACCAGCTACGAGAAAGAAAAGATGTTGAAAATGAAGAAATACACAGGTGAAATGTGGACTTGATGATATTCAAGATAGTTGGCTCTAAAAACGGCTAAAGCACTAAATAAGGCTGATACTATTAACAAAGTGACAAAAGCTATCAACCACTTATGAACCGTTGACTTTGCGGATTTAAAGAGGAATGCGGAGAAATGGGCTAAGACAAGTGCAGCTACAGAAATGGTTAAAGAAAGGAACAACGAGAAGAGCAAGTTTTCTCCAAGTACGCTAAAACTAATTGCATTAAATATTGTTTCCCCGATAGTTAATATAAGCGTGAGTAATACAGTTAATCGAAGTCTACCCTTTATCGAAGAAGGACGAAAATTCCCTAATTCATATTCATCTTTTTTGTTTTGGTCTTCATTCTTTCGAATTTCAATGTCTAGTTGTTTATCCTTTTCTTTTAGATGATCGGCATCTATTGAAGCTTCTGGGAAGTGTGTAGCTGGTTGAAGTTTGTGAAGCACCTTTGCCTGTAATGCTTCATAGCCTGTTCGGATGTCATTTGTATAGGGATCCAATGAAGCATCCTCTGCTTTGGGATTATCGCTTTTTGCAAAATGCTGTGCATTTTTTTGTGCTAGTTCCTTTAATTCTTTGTCTATTAAAAGAATTAGTTTTTCGATCTCAGGATTTCGCTGAGAAGAGGTGACGGAGAGTGTGAGTTTTTTCATAAGTTTTATTGTTTTTGAATAAAGAATAGGAGTGTTGTCGGAGTGCGGAAATGGAGTGCGAAAAAGCACCATTTTGCACTAAAATGCAGATGTAATAATTACTAAATAGTTGGTTATCAGTCGACATCATAGGACTTAAAATCCTGTGGCCTTACAGCTGTACGGGTTCGACTCCCGTCCCGGGTACAAAACAGAAAGAGCAACAGAGCGAGAGCACTGTTGCTCTTTCTGTTTTTCCTCGCTCTCGCTCTCACTATAAAGTCTCAATTTGAGTTTTTTTTAAATGTGCCGATAGATCAATTACGAGAGCGCTGTTCTTAGTTCTGCTTTTTCCTCTCCCTCCCGATAGCTATCGGAATTCCTACTCATTCTCCCTCAATATCGATTCATTGCGATTTGCGATAGATACTTGAAGTTGAAATATGCAAATCACATTTTAAAAGTAAATCACTCATTTATAATTTTACGAATTTTTGTGATGAACCTCCTTTTTCTCCACTAGAATTTATGAAATAAATTCCGGGTTGAAGATGTTCGATGTTTATTTTCAACTGTTTTTCCTGATTCAGTTTTCTTTGTATAATCTTTTCACCGACTAAATTAGAAATTGATATGTTGTTTAAATTAACAGTTGTGTTTTGGAATTGAATATTTATTTCCTCATTCGCAGGATTGGGAAGTAGTTGAAATTGTTGTCCGGTCTTTCCTGCTTCATCAAGTGCAGTTAATAAACTGCCATTCTTAAAAACACCTCCTCCATTTGTGCCAGCGAAAATTTGGTTTCCTATAATTTCAAGAGATAAAATATCATTATTAGTCATTCCAAAGATCATAGACCATGTGTTTCCTGAATTCGTTGTGTAGAAAATCCCAGTTTCGGTTCCTGCAAACAGATAAGAATTATACATGGCTAATGTTCGGACATTGAGATCGATAAAGTTGTTGTTCACTGCAGTCCAAGTGGTGCCACCATTGCTCGATAAATGTACGCCATCTTCTTCCGTGGCAACAAAAATTATGTTGTTATCAAATGCAAAGTCCTTCACAGAAAGCTGGGCAGCATTACTTAGAATCATTGGCCAACTCAATCCATTATTTATTGATTGTGCTGCTCCATATTGTCCGCCGACGTATAAATTATTATTGTGTTGAGCTAATGAATAGTCCCATGAGAAGTAGGGTCCTAGAGGGGCTGCAATATTATTCCACGAGTTTGATCCGAAACTTGTTTTATACAGTCCAGAATTCTGAGTAGCAGCATAAATAAAAGTACCGTCTATCAATAAATCATTTACATATGGAGTAGTCATGTTGGTATTAACTAATGTCCAACTGGCACCGGTATCACTAGAGAAGTAAACTCCCTCACCAAAAGTTCCTGCTACAATGTTTGCTCCATCTATTGCTACAGCTTGGGTTGCTTCGCAGTATAAACCATTGTTGATGTCGTCCCATGTGTTTCCAAAATCTGAACTTCTAAATACACCTCCATTAGTGGCTGCATAGAGATCATTGCCCTCTGAAGCCATTTTATAAACCATTGAATTTTGTATTCCATTATTAATTTCTGTCCAGTTATTACCACTGTCCAATTGATAAATGCCGCCGTAAGTATTAGCATAAAGTGTAGAATTACTCGTATCCAGAGAATTCACATAGTAATTCGTCATTCCGGTTTTAATTTGTGTCCAGAAAATATTACTGGTGCTTGATGTGTAAACAGAATTATATGGAGTTCCTAAATAAATATTGTTGCCAATAATTGCTAAATCACTTAGAAAAATATTTGTAGGAAGTCCTGCATTAATTACCGTCCAGGTTTGTCCAAAATCTGGAGATAAGTGGATATTTAATTGGCCTATAGCAAAAATAGAGTCACCCAGCAGTGAAAATGAATATATGCCTGGGAAATTAGGCCCTGTTGATAGAATCCAGGTACTTGTGTTTTTTACTAAATAGGAAATGGACCCTAGACTTGTTGCCGCCACGATTGTATCACCACGTACTTCTAAGTCGTAAATGGCTGTTGTGTTAGAAAGACCAGTATTCATGCCTGCCCACGTATTTCCATGGTTGTTAGATACAAAAATACCGCCGTAGTAAGTGCCAACATAAATAGTGGAATCCATTACATTCATGCATAGGACTTTTTTATTCGTTAAACCATTGTTTTTTTTTACCCACGTATTACCATTATCAATGGAACGGAATACGCCATTTTTTTCGGTGCCTGCAAATAAATAATTACCATAGGATGTAATAGCTGTAACGGATTCATAGCTTAGTAAATTATTAATTTGATTCCATGAGTTTCCGCTTGTGTTCGAAACATAAACTCCGTTCGTATTAGTGCCTGCAAAGAAATCATTTCCTTTGGCGTGAAATGCCTGGATATTGCCCCCTCCAGGTCCATTAGTTTGTACCCATTGCGCTTTTGATGAAATGAATAATAAATGTGCGATGCAGAATAGTAAAATGTGTTTCATGAGATTTTATTTATGAAATTAATACCAATGATTAGACTGATCTGTATAAAATTGGAATGATGGGATTTTGTTCAACTTAGCTTTTCATACTTATAATTCTTGAACTTAAACTCAAATTTAAGTAAAATTAGCGACTAAATAATGTGGAATTATACTGCTTTTTGCACAGGAAAAGAGGTGAGATTTACAAATATTTTTCATTTTAAAGCTAAATTCTTGTACCGGACTCTGCCTTCGAGAGCCTCAGGCAGCATTTTGTCACAAAGGAAATCCTCGCACTCTCCCGATAGCTATCGGGACTGTTTCTCGCACTGTTAACTCTGCCCTCTAGAGCCTCAGGCAGCATTCTGCAACAAAAGAAATCCTCACACTCTCCCTATAGCTATCGGGACTGTTTCTTGCACTGTTAACTCTGCCTTCGAGAACCTCAGGCAGCATTTTGTCACAAAGGAAATCCTCGCACTTGCACTGTTTCTCGCACTGTCAAATCTGCCCTCGAGAGCCTCAGGCAGCAACTAGAATAATTAGGTTAGTCGAATTTTAAAGTTAAATTTTTCAAATGAATATCATTCTTGATTTTGGCAAAACATGAGTGGTAAATTGAATCCCGAAATCTATTTAGAGTTATCAATATACAATTACTTTTTTAGCAATGATTCCATTTTTAGTAATTACTCTGATCATATAAAGTCCGGCTCTCCAATCGGTAACTTCTATTTTTATTTGCTTCTGGTTTTGAGATATTCCTGAATCAGTTGAATTGTTGCAACAGAATGTTTGATTTTCTCCAAGAACGTTTATTATACTTAAGGTTGCATTTTCTTCCATACCCGAAATAGTAAAATAGGTATTCGTAGGATTTGGTGCAATGAAAATTAAGTCTTCATTCTCTGAAGTTTCGTTTATTCCTACTGTAGGAGACATAAAATTTATTGTAACTATCGCAGAACTACTGTTGCCTTTAAATAAATAAGTTGAATTATCACAATATGTAGATGTACAACCAGTAGCATCAGTAATAGTTAGGCATATATTATAAAAACCTGCAGTTGCATAAGTGTGTGATGGTGCAGGTCCACTTGAATTGGCACTACCATCTCCCCAACTCCACGAGTAAGTAAGTGGCGGTACCCCTTCTGCTTGATTTACGCCAATCCACATTTGTGGAATGGTGTCTGGATAGATTGTGAAATGTGCAGAACATGTTCCCAGTTTAGCGATGTATGCATCTCGATCTCCTATATTGTTTGGGTTAAAGGGGCCAAAATAGCAATTCGATCCACTGAAGTCGCCAGCAACATAAACAGAACCATTTTGACTCGGATTAAAAGCAACTGCAAAATTGTTATCAACATCAGAACCGCCTGCAGTTTTAACCCAATCTAGGTTTCCTAATGGATCTTGTTTGCAAACAAAAATATCAAAACTTCCTACTGGTGTTAAACTGTAAACTCCAGATCCCGGATCAAAATCTGAAGTTCCAGCAAAATAGCCTGTAGTGTAAACATTCTGATTTGAATCAACAACAAGAGCATGACTTACAGGAATACCCATACCACCAAATGCTTTTGCCCAAACTAAGTTTCCTGCACTGTCTATTTTGCTTACAAAATAATCGTCACTACCAACTGCCGTAATATTAAATGTACCTGATCCTGGATCAAAGTCAGAGGTGCCGCCAAAATCTCCTGTGGTATAAACATTACCCAGATAGTCTGAAACCATCGAATAACTAATATCTAAACTGGTTCCCCCAATTCGTTTCCCCCAAATAAAATTTCCTGAAGAACTTAATTTGGCTATGAAAATATCTATGGATCCTGAAGAAGTTAAATTGAATACCCCAAAACCTGGATCAAAATCTGCAGTTCCTTCAAATCTACCTGCACAATAAATGTTACCTATTGGATCAAGTGCAATTCCATTTGGGCTATCATCTAAAGTGCCTCCCATTGATTTAGCCCATAAAAAATTGCCTGCTACATCTAACTTCAAAACAAAAACATCGGAACCGCCATTTGAAGTTATATTGAATGTACCTGCTACACTAGGGTCAAAATCAACTGTTCCTTCAAAAAGACCAGTGGTATAAGCTGACCCAGATATTTCATCAATTACCATAGTTAATAGAGGGGGATTTCCATTGATGCTAGTCCCTAACAATGCTTTTGCCCAAAGGAAATTTCCAGAAGCATCTAACTTGGAAATATAAACATCGGGATTCGTGACTGCTGATAAATTATATACTCCAGGTCCTGGATCAAAATCAATGGTTGCATAAAATATTCCTGTAGAATATACATTGCCGGATCCATCGACAATTATTGATGATCCTTGTGCAGAGCCTATACCATTATATACTCTTGCCCAAATAAAATTACCATAAGCATCCAACTTTACAATAAATGCAGACATTCCTAATGTTGAAGTTAAATTATATACTCCAGCTCCTGGATCAAAATCAACTGTCCCATCAAAATTTCCTGTGGAATAAATATTACCTGATGCATCTGTTGTTATTGCGTAAGCGATTTCGGTGTTGGATGATCCAAAACTTTTTACCCATAACCAACTTGGAGCTTGGGAAAACGAATTCATGGTAATTAAGATTGCTGTCAAAATAAGTAGGAATGTTCTCATAATAAAGGTTTTTTTTGCTAATGTACAAACAGTTGATTGAAAAATTGATGCTTTATTTACTGTTTTTTCTTCTTAAATTATCCTTGAGTCAGTCAAATAAGCTCTCAATACTTTGGAATATCAACATATAGAGTTTACTTAAATTTCAAATTATTAGAATTCCATTATTAGTTGACTAAACTGCATTTCGTTTTTAGGGGCTGTAGTGAAATCGTTTTTCATTTTGACCACAGAATATTAAATGTTTACTAATTAAAATTTATCGTTCACCAATTTAATGTCATAGAAAAGAAATATTTTTTAAATTGCTTCATCTGAAAAATCTACAAATAATTACAAATATTATATGAAAAAGTTAAAGTATTGCTTGTCTTTTTTTATGATGACTCTTGCATTCCCAAGTATGATAAACGCAACCGATCTCGTTGTTGCAGCTGGTGGAGCAGGAGGAGCTTATTCCAGTATCAATGCCGCTCTTGCAGCTGCAGCTCCCAACGACCGTATTATTGTATATCCACAACCTGGAGGTGCATCTTTTGCTGATACTAATATCAGAATAACAAAAAGCATTCAGATATTATCAGCCAATGAAGGTGCCTATTATACAGTGGATGCCCCAGTAATTAATATTTCACCTTCAACTGCTGGAATAAGTGTTACGATCATTGGAATGAAATTTCTTACAGGAAATATTGTCTCTAGCATCGCATCTCCTGTAGGATCTAGAAGTATTATTAATCTTTTGAATGATTCTTTATCCGATGGAGCAATTTCAATTAATCATGATAATTATGATGTTACTGTTGCAAGTTGTCATATTCAATCTGGGCTAACTTTTAGATTTGGAAAAGCCTTAGGAAATATTTGTAGAGCTGCCATAGCGATTAATACGGATGCTTCTGTAAATAATCCAAATGATACCGTTCTCGTGATTGGTAATAAAGTGAGTAATTATACGGCAAGTTCTTACAGTGGAATTTACTGGAATTCCACTTCTCAGTTTTGCTCAATACAAAACAATTTCATTACGCTAACATATCCAGTAAATGGATATGGTGTAGGTATAAATATGCCAATTGCAAAAAATTCAAATTTAGGTGTGAATACCATAGTGAATAATACTGTATTCAAATCAGGTGCTTATTATGCTACAGGAATTTATTTTAATGGTAATACGAATAGTCGGGTAGATATGTTGAATAATTTATTCGTTGGTATTGGTTCCTATGCTATTCAAATGGGTATCGGAACTGCATCAATTCATTATAATTATTTTACAAGCGCTACTTTGTATGGTTTTACTAATGATGGAACCAATATTACTGCAATTAATACAACTATAAATGCTGAAGGTTTAAATACAAATCCTTCGTCAAATACAATTAATGGAGGAACTCCCGATTCAGCTTATGCCGATATTGACCTAACACGAAATGATGTAGGATGTTATGGCGGCTCATTCACGCTGGATAATTTCTTTCCTATTACAGCGAATGATTGGGCAAGAGTGATTTTAGTTACCGCTCCACGAAGGGTGCTGGTGAACGGTACTATTAATGTGAAGGCTTTAGGTTTTGATAAATAAGCTAGCATACATCCTAACTAAGATTGTATGAAGCGTTGTATTCCCATAATTGCGTTATTGCTGTTTTCAGTGATGTCTGCTATGGCTCAAAGTGGTCGTGGTAAGTTAACTGCTGCAGAATTGTTTTTTGATTCAGATCCCGGGCTAGGTAATGGAATTGCACTCACCTTTAATCCAGGTCTAGACAGTTCGTTTCGGTCTGTAGTGCATACTATGTCCTCAACCTTATCGCCAGGTTTGCATTCGGTAAATATTAGATTGCGAGACTCCCTGAATAACTGGGGTCCTGTTTTAAAACATCATTGGTTGTTGAGAATACACTTTCTTCTAGAAATGTTGGCTGTATTTTAGCAAGAGCTTATTGGGATAGTAATATTTCATTCGCTCAACCACTCATTATTTTTAATGGTAATGCATCAAATGCACTGAATACTTTTATTAATTCATCATCACTTTCTTCTTTTTCTTCTCCTGGCTTGCATAAATTGAATGTACAAGTAATGGGTGTGGATGGAAGTTATAGTCCTCCTTACACAACAGTTGTGAATTTTGAAGACCTTCTCGTTAATCAAAGAACGATTTCTGCAGCACTCGGACGTATTTATTGGGATAATAATCCAGGTCAATCTACAGGACTTGTAATTTTCAATGGAAACGCTGGAAACGCATTTAATGATTTTATTAATTCTTCTGTAGTTTCATCATTTACCAATAACGGTTTGCATCGATTAAACGTTCAGTTGTTAGATGCTGCGGGGAATGGAAATTATGGTCCATTATTTTCAACAGTAATAAAGTTTGATGATGAATTGACAAATACCTCTTCTCAAAAGATTACAGAAGGAAGAGTTTGGCTTGATAATGATGTTCCTCCAGCCATTGGAAATTTACTTGCTGTAGATGGCAACTTCAATGATGTTTTTGAATATGCCATACAATCTCAAAATTTAAGTTCGACCGGACTCCATGTTATCAATGTTCAAGTTCGTGATTCAGCAAATGGATGGGGACCTATTTTTAAAAGTATCATCAGTGTTGAAAATCCACTTTCTTACAGAAATATTCAGATTACTTCGGCTCAGTTATACTGGGATTTAGATACGCTTTCTGCAATTAATTTATTGGCATTCGATGGCAATTACTCGGATGCAATTGAAGAAGCATTGACTAGCGGATTAATCGTCCCTACTCCTGGTTTACACATACTGAACGTTCGATTCAGAGATGTTGGTGGAAGTTGGAGTCGAAGTTTTAAAACTTCTATTGTAATTGAAACCCCACTTTCTGTTCGGAATATTAAAGTTATGGAAGGAGAAGTGAGGATTGATAATAATCCACCCGCCATTGTTATTGGATTGAATGGAAATTTTAATCATGCATTGGAAGAAACACAAGCAGTTCTTTTAAGTGGTACGCTAAGCCCCGGTCTTCATACTATAAATGTAAGATTGAAAGGTGCTGACAATAATTGGGGAAATTATTTCACAACAACCCTACTAATGTCCCCTTGTTCTTCAACTCCAATGCCAGTGGTTAGTGTTACAGGTTCTTTGGAATTTTGTATCGGCGGAAGTGTTTTATTGTCGGCTAATTCAGGTTATAATTCGTACACTTGGTTAAAAGATAATATTATTGTGGGAAACAGTTCATCATTTGTTGCAACTATTTCTGGAGCATATACTGTTGTTGTAACCGATACAACTAATTGTCCAAATGCATCTCTTCCAATTAATGTAATTGTTCATGACCCAGAAGTAACCATCTCAACAAGTAACACATATTGCCAAAGTACAATAGATAGTCTCGTCGCTTCTTCTGGATTCACTTCTTATCAATGGTCAGCAGGTTCAACTACTTCGAAGCAGATTATTTCTTCCGGAGGATCTTACACTGTAACCGTTACTGATGCATTCGGATGTATCGATTCAACATCAATTACAATTAATGCGCTCACTCCACCCGTTGCACCCGTTATATCAGCTAATGGACCTTTGACATTTTGTCCAGGAAGCAGCGTTACACTCTCTTCTGATGTAATTAATAATATCACTTGGAGTAATGGATTAACCATTCCAGCTTTTACTACTGATTCTACTGGTCATTATGTGGTTACTGTTACCGGTTCTAATGGATGTACTAATTCAACATCTGTTTCTACTTTCCTTTTTGATTCTGCACAGGCTTCAATTCAGCTATTAGGTTCTTCCGTCTATTGTTATAATCAACCTTCAGTACTTACAGCTAACATCTCGAATCAATATTCATGGTCGACAGGAGAAACAACTCAGGCAATCCAACCGCTGATAAGTGGAAATTATTTTGTTTCAATTGTTGATTCAAACGGATGTATTGCGAATTCTCTTCCAGTGAACGTTACCGTAAATCCGAATCCTTCAGTACCAATAATTACTCCTAACGGACCTCTTTCCTTTTGCAACGGTGGAAGTGTAACACTTCAATCAACACTAGGCATTCAACATTTATGGAGTAATGGAAGCACAACAAGTTCAATTGTGGTCACACAATCAGCAGTGATTGTGGATACGGTAATTAATCAATTTGGATGTGCATCATGGTCTCTCCCTCTTATCATTGACGTGCATCCATCTGCTAGTATATCAGCAAATGGACCGACTACTTTATGTTTTGGAGATACGTTAACATTAACAGCACACCCTGATACTGCAGTGAGATATGAGTGGCATAACGGTGCAACATCACAACAAATTCAAATTACTAATTCTATATCTGCAAGCGTAATTGTTACTGAAACGGGAACTGGATGTAGCGATACCGCTTATGTAAATGTATTGGTTAATGCTTTGCCTTCAGGAACGATCACCGCTGCAGGTCCAACGCTAGTTTGTGCTGGAAGTGGTTTTACAATAAATGCAAGTGGTTCGCCGCATAGCAAATTTCAATGGTTTTATAACGGACAACCAATCACCTATTCACTGTATAGTGGAAGTTGCAGTTGTTATCTAAGCTATAATGTTTATGGCTATAGTTATACATCAACCGTACCTGGAGTTTATTCAGCGTTGGCTATCGATACTCTGACAGGATGCTCTCAGTTTACAAATACTCTCGCTTATAATGTTCAGGTGCCTGCAATACCTGTGATTACTGCGAATGGCGGAACCACTTTATGCATAAATGAGAACACAGAGTTATCTTCAACTCTTGCTGTATCCTACTTGTGGAGTACAGGAGCAACCACTCAAACAATGTTGGCATCTTCTGCAGGTTATTATACTGTTACCACAACAGACAATCTTGGTTGTACGGCAACGTCGATACCTACACTAGTTACTTTTTACCCCACAGCTATTATTACGGCTTCTAGTTCTACAACTTTATGCCAAGGAGAAAATGTTACGTTAACAGCCCAGCCTACTGGAACCTATTTATGGTCGAATGGAGCTACCACTTCAACACTAACAAATATCGATACTAACGGCACTTATATTGTAACTGTAACTGACGTTAATGGATGTTTTTCTGTTTCATCTCCAGTGAATGTAATTGTCAATGCGCTTCCTTTAGGTTCTATTTCTGCAATTGGATCAACAACAATTTGCAGTGGTGAATCTGTAGTTATGAATGCATCGGGTTCACCGAATACAATTTTTAAATGGTATTTTAATGGAAGTCCCGTTTATTACTATAATACTACGATACAAGTAATCGGTTATAGTTTCTCGGCATCTTCTACTGGAAGTTATTCAGCAGTTGCTTATGATACGTTAACGGGTTGTTCCAATTTCACAAATGTGATTAATGTATTCGTTAATTCACTTCCTCAGGCGGATATCATTCAATTAACTCAAGTATTATGTTTTGGTGGAAGTGATGCTTCATTACAGGCTTTGGGATCCGGAACAATACCGCCATATAGTTATAACTGGAGTAACGGATCATTAAACGATGTTGTTTCGAACTTGAATGCGGCTTCCTATTGTTATTGTTACTGATGCAAATGGTTGTATTGATGCAGATACATTTATTGTAAGTCAACCCACTCTTGTTTCTCCTGTGATTGCTTCCCCATCTTATGTTGGTGGAAATAATATTTCTTGTGCGGGTGGCAATGATGGTAGCGTATCTGTAACTGCTGGAGGTACTCCTCCCTATTCTTATTTATGGAATACGGGTGGCACATCTTCTAACCTTTCTTCACTTGTTGCTGGTACTTATACAGTAATGGTTACTGATGCAAACGGATGTTCTGGTACTGATGATATATTATTGTTGCAACCATTACCTATCAATATTGATTTAACACCATCTGTTTATACTGGTGGATTTAATATCAGTTGTGTGAACGATAGTGACGGTAGTATTTATTCGTCCATGTCTGGAGGGACTGGAGCAATGGCTTGGAATTGGTCAACAGGGTCAACTTCTTCATCTATATCTGGATTGACGGCAGGAACTTACTCTGTAACTATTACTGATTCGACAGGATGTTCTGCTGTGGATTTTATTACGCTCGCTGAACCATCTGCAATTGTTATTAATTCAGTTTTATCAACATACAATGGATATAATGTAAGTTGCCATGGAAGTAATGATGGTAACATTAATCTTACTATTTCTGGAGGAATACCTGGTTATCATTTCTTGTGGAACGATTCAGTTGCTTTCATGAATAGAGTAAGTTTATTATCGGGTGTTTATGTTGTTCAGGTTTTTGATACAAATCTGTGTATGGCAATAGATACCATTACTCTTACGGAACCGGATAGTATTACTGTTTTCACAAGCGGAAGTATGCTCACTTGTTATGGTGACGCAAATGGTGTAGTATATGCTGAAGCTCAAGGTGGAAATAGTCCATTCACTTATCTTTGGTCTAATGGTACTACAAACCAAGAAGCCACTGGACTTGCCACTGGCATTTATCAAGTAACGGTAACGGATAGCCGTGGATGTACTAAAGTGAGTACAGCAGAAGTACAACAACCACAAGAACTAATAGGATATGCATTTGGAACGTATATTGATTGTGGATCTCAAATTGGATTATTATCGGTAACGGCTTCGGGCGGAACTGCTCCTTATACTTTCCTTTGGAGTAATGGCTCTACCTCAGCTTTCCAAACGAATTTACCTGTTGGAAATTATAGCGTTACTGTTACAGATTCTCATGGATGTATTGATACCGCTTTTGCAATCATACTTAATCCTCCAGACTTATTTGCTGTGGTAACCAATTCAAGTGTGCAATGTGAAAACTCTACCGACGGTATTCTCACAGTAGCAGCAAGCGGAGGTGTAACTCCGTACATGTATTTGTGGAGTAATGGAATTACAACAGCAATTAATAATAATCTTGGCATTGGCAATTACACGGTTATTGTAACCGATGCTAACGGTTGTACTGCAATTGCAACCGCTGCGGTTAGTCCACTTACTGTAATCAGCAATTCATTTACTCCTTTTACATCTTGTACAGGGGGATCTAATACAATTACAGTTTCAGCAGGTGGAGGAACAGCACCTTATACCTATCTATGGAATACAGGAGTAACGTCTGCGTTATTATCAAATGTTACTAATGGAACCTATACAGTAACCACAACCGATGCAAATGGTTGCATTGGTACAGATACTACAAGTTATAACGGCTTTGTTGTGACAGCTAACGGCCCAACCGTATTTTGTCATGGAGATTCAGTAATACTGACTGCATCTGGAGGTAGTAGTTACTTATGGAGTAATGGCGAAACGACGCAGACTGTTACTATTCATTCAACTGGAAATTTCACGGTAGCGGTTGATGGATGCAATTCGGGTTATAACATAAATACACTGGTCACCTATTGCCAACAAGATATCAATCTAAAAGTATTCATTGAAGGATTTTATGTTCCTGCCATCGATAGTATGGTTGCAGTTCTTGATCCCATAAACTTACCATTGATATGCGATTCAATATCGGTCTCACTTGTTGATTCTGCTTCTTTGCAAACGCATGGTGTGGTAAATGATGTGATCAGCACTGCGGGCACTGGATTATTCTATTTTGGTTCCTTATTGCCTGGAAAGTATTATTATATCGTTGTAAAACATCGAAATTCGATTGAAACTTGGAGTAAAACTCCTTTGCTTTTCCTGACACCTTCTAGTTTATTCGATTTTACAGCACCTTAGATAGAATTCCTACTTTATTGGATATAGTAAGGAAGTGATTATCTAATATTTCTTATCAGTTATTTATTACGCTCAATAAAACAAGGCTCTTTATGAAGGATGTTTCCTAGGTTGAAGCAAAACTTCCCTATTTTTGCCGTTAATATACCGATCTCTTATATCAGTATAGATCAGTCGATTAATTATGCGCCTACAAATCCATCTTCCTAAACCTATTTGGATCACTTTCGGAATCATTTTCGTAGTGGTAGGTTTCATTGGAATCATCCTTCCACTCATGCCCGGATTGGTGTTTTTTATTTTAGCTGCATTCTGCTTTGCTAAAGGTTCGCCAAGGTTGTTGAGGAAGTTATTGTCACACCCTCAAATTGGTCCCCAAATTATGGATTGGAAAAGAGGGAAGGGGATGCGATTGAAGACAAAAATTTTGGCCATCGCTATGGTGACCATCAGTTTAACTATTAGCATTTTTTATGTAATTCAAGTAGAATACGTGAAGTGGGTTGTGTTGGTGTCGATGTTGGCCATTGATGGATATATTCTTTCTGTAAAAACTAGAAAAGCTAATCCGCAAATTTTACCTTTGAAACCTAGTAAAAATTCTGAAAAGAAATCAGCCCATGAAAGCGATAAGAAAATATTCAACTCCCATTAAATCTTTTTGCGAAGTACCTCCGAGCAAGACTCCATTCCAGAAGTGTTGACCCAAGAGGAAGAATACAACGATAAGAATTTATTAGTGCTCGAGAAAAAGTATGACATGAATGGTGAACTCGAAGAAGTGCATTCGTATACATATGATGATCACGGTCGACTTTTAAATCATCTCCTCGAAATTCCTGAAGATGGTATAATCAGAAAGATTTGTGACGACTCGAAATGTTGATGGAAATCCAACCCTAATTGTAAAATATTATGGGGACGATGAAGGTGAGAAAACAGAGTATGTTTACGGAACGAATGCGCAGGTAGTGAAAATTATGCGCTATGATGCCGATGGTGAATTTGAAGCTGAAGAAGACTTGGAGTACGATGATCAATCGAAGTTGATGGTTCGAAGAATTAAATCAGTCCTTGACGGAAATAAATGTTATCGTTTTTCATACGACGAAAAATCGAATTTAATCAAGGAAGAAGATTTTGATGAGAATGATCAATTGTTGGGCTATGTGGAAATCGATTATGATGAGGAAGAAAGAGAGACTTATGTTTCTCGTTTTAATGAATCAGGAAAGATGATTTCACAATTGCTTACAGAGTATGATGAATTGGGAAGAATTAAACGCAAGATTGCGAAAAGTTCACATGTACGTATTACTGCTTTTGAATATGATGAACAAGGTCGCGTAATTGAAGAATCACTGTCCGATCAAAATGAGTTTGTGATTTCACGCACGCGCTTAACATATGATGATGATGGTCGTATTGCTGAAGAAACTATTTATGAAACAGATCTTACACGCTCTGGAAGGGATACGCATCTCTCCAATCGTTTTGAATATGTTTCTTTAGAAAATTAAAACAATTCGAGTGCCTTATTGTTTTTTATTAGGAAATTATTGTCATGGCTTATAAAAATTTAAATCATTTTATTCAAGTACTCGAAGAAGCAGGTGAACTGGTTCGAATTAAAGAGTATGTTGATCCTAAATTGGAAATTACAGAAATTACAGATCGAATCTCTAAAGAATATGGTCCTGCCTTGTTATTTGAGAATACAAGTTATGATTTTCCAGTTCTCATTAATTCCATGGGAACGGAAAAGCGTATGGCCATGGCGCTTGGTGTGGATAAACTAGATGATGTAGCAAAGGAAATTGAAGGACTTTTTAAATTGTTGACAGGTCCAAAAAATTCAATGATGGATAAATTGAAGATGCTTCCCCAGCTCGGTGAAATCGCTTCTTGGATGCCAAAGGAAATTAGTGGACGAGGCGCATGTCAAGAAGTAGTGATGAAGGATCCAGATATTACAAAGTTACCCGTGCTCACTTGTTGGCCGGAAGATGGAGGTCCCTTTGTTACCTTGCCCGTTATTCAAACGCGTGATCCTCTAACGCAAATTAGAAATGTAGGATTATATCGCATGCAGGTTTTTGGTCCAACATTAACTGCAATGCATTGGCATCGTCATAAAGTTTCAGCCCGACATTTTAACGAATACAAAAAACTCGGTTTGCGTATGCCCGTCGCCGTTACTATTGGTGGTGATCCAGCGTACACGTATTCTGCAACAGCACCACTCCCCGATGGTGTGGATGAATTTATGCTCGCTGGCTTTTTAAGAAAGAAGAAGGTGGAATTAGTGAAATGCATCAGTATCGATATGCATGTTCCTGCTGATGTGGATTTTGTAATTGAAGGTTACCTCGATCCCCATGAAGATTACATCTTAGAAGGACCCTTTGGTGATCATACTGGCTATTATTCCCTCGCCGATATGTATCCAAAGTTTCATATTACTGCCATTACCCATAAAAAGAATCCAGTGTATTTGTGTACGATCGTAGGTATTCCTCCGCAAGAAGATGCATGGATCGGAAAAGCAACCGAAAGAATTTTCTTAGCACCTATCAAAATGACGATGGTCCCTGAAATTGTAGATATGGTGTTACCAGTAGAAGGGGTATTTCATAATTTGGTGATTGTAAAAATTAAAAAAGATTATCCGGGTCAAGCCTTGAAAGTAATGAACTCCCTCTGGGGTGCCGGACAAATGATGTTTACCAAAATGTTGGTCATTGTAGATGGTGATGTGAATATTCATGACCAGTGGGAAGTCGCCAAATATATCTCTGAAAACGTTGATCCCCTCCGTGATATTTCTTACTCTCAAGGTCCAACCGATGTGTTGGATCACTCTTGTACTACCATGGCTTTTGGTGGGAAGATGGGCGTAGATGCAACCAAGAAGCATGTGGAGGAATTGTTGCCAAATAATCCGCAAGTAAGTATCGATATTGCGAGGCTCAAAAATAGTGTTGATGCTATTTCAGCATGTGTACAACAATTCCCAGAGTTAAAAGATGTGAATGTGCGATTGCTTTCATTCGGTGTACCCATCGTCTTTGTTTCCATCGAAAAGAATAAAAAGGGACATGTAAAGGAGATAGCGCAGAAACTTTTTGTGGATGTTGCATTTTCACCAGTAAAGGTTCTCATATTTTTAGAACACACCATGGACATTTCGGATATTGCAGATGCTGTATGGCGTTTCTCTAATAACTTCGATCCTCGACGTGATCATTTCGATTTTCCTTCGCAAAATGAAAACGAAGTAAATCATGTAGCTTACGACGGCACACGCAAACTAAAAGAGTTCGACGATTTTCATCGCGACTGGCCCAACATCTTAGTCTCCGATCAAAAAACCATTGAAAGAGTTGATGCTATCTGGGATAAATTAGGTCTCGGAAAATTTATTAAATCCCCGTCGCTTAAATATTCCCAACAACTCTACAAAGGCGGTGCCGTAGCAGAGTAGGTATCTAACTTCAATTAGTGTTTATCCTAATGAGATTGCTTTTTTTTGAACACTAGAGGACACAAGAGGTCACTAAAGTGCACTTGAGAGTTCTCGAAAGCATTTATAATTTGAGCGTTTCGTTAAAACATCTAGTCGAAGCAATTCACCCCAGAAGTACAGTGCGTTGCACAGACTTCTGGGCGAAGCCTTGCGAAACCAATCCACCCCCGCATCCACCAATTCCACCCCAGAAGTACAGTGCGTTGCACAGACTTCTGGGCGAAGCCTCGCGACACCAATCCACTAATTTACCAACTTACCTCCCGATAGCTATCGGGATTACCAACTTGCCAATTCCTACGGGAGGCTCAACCAGCTTTGTATCGGATAATGGTCGCTTAACTTCACTTCCTTCGTGTGAAACGAATAGGTTTTAAACTGTGAACTATGCAAAATATAATCGATGCGAAACTTAACCAACAAGCCAAAATAGGTGCTTCCAAATCCTTCCCCTTTTTCAGTAAATGAATCTTTTAAATCTTTTTTTATGGTTTGATATGGATAAGAGTAGGGTGTGTCATTAAAATCTCCACATACTAAAACAGGATAAGGACATTGTTCAATGTGCGCTCTTAAAATATCCGCTTGCTCACTTCGTTTGATTACAGCTTTACGAATACGTCTTAAAATACTTTTTGTGTTTTTTAATTTCTTGTCGTTAATTATGCTATCCGTGTTTTCTATAAAATCATATTCGTTTTTTTTAAAGTGATTGGATTGTAAATGTGCATTGTAAACTCGTATCGTATCTTTATTGATGACTAAGTCAGAGTACAAACAAAAGTTGGATTTTCCTTCTGTATAGAAAAGAGTTCCTTCGTTAATAATCGGATATTTTGAAAAAGTAGCAATGCCCCAATGATGCGCTTTTCGTAAGGTAATGGAATACTTGATGGAGCTATGTGGTAATTTTAATAGATCTCTTAGTGCTTGGTTGTTTTGAAAGTCTCCTTCATCACTATGAAAATATTCCTGAAAACATAAAATATCAGGATGCTCCGCTTCTAAATAATCAAATATTTTTTTTCGGGTTTTTAAATTCCCCGTCCAATTGTAAAGATCAAAGAGTCGAACATTGTAAGAAAGAACTTTGAAAGAATTCTTGGGAGGCTTCACATCAAACTTCGCAATAGCTGGCTGATATAACATCGTGCATTTATCATATCCAATTAAAATGATAGCTGCCGATAAAACAATAAGTCGATGACGACGTAATCCCCAATATATCAAAAAGCAAATATTGATGAGTAAAAATATCGGATATAAATTTGCGAGAATTCCAACAGGCCAAAAAACTACAGGATTGATGGATGATGATGCTTGAGAGATAAGCAGCATGATCGCAACCAAAATATTTATAAAGAAAAGTAATTTCCCTGTTCGGTTGATTTTCACCACACCTTCAGGATTTTTTAATTGACTCATTGTCCAATATTGTTGGCATAAAGTACGTTAAAATTTTTCAGATGTTTCTTTCTTCATTCGCCTACCTTTGCACAAATGAATCCCCTAAAGTTAGGCTTCTCGCCTTGTCCAAATGATACTTTTATTTTTGATGCCCTTTTGCATCAACGTTTTTCTTTTCCATATAAAGTTGAAGCTAATTTGTATGACGTTGAGAAATTGAATCGCTTGGCTTTGTCTGCTGAATTGGAAATTAGCAAGTTGAGTTTTGCCGCATATGCTTCGGTTTCCAATAAGTACCAAATTTTAAATTCAGGAGCCGCTTTAGGTCGAAATTGTGGCCCCTTATTGATTTCGAAGAATCCAGTCGATTTGGATAATATGGCTTCCCTAAAGGTTGCTATTCCAGGGAAGTATACAACTGCTAATTTGTTGTTGAGCATCTTTTTCCCTCAGTTAGTGAACAAAATAGAAGTGGTGTTTTCATCTATTGAGGAAGGTGTTCTAAGTGGAGAATTCGACCTCGGACTCATTATTCACGAAAGTCGATTTACTTATGCCGAAAAAGGTTTGCTAAAGGTGGCCGATCTTGGGGAATGTTGGGAAAGTAAATTCTCAAAACCTATTCCATTGGGTTGCATTGCAATACGTAGGAATTTGCCCAAAGAGGTAAAGGAATCCATCCAAAGAGGAATTTCAGATAGTGTTAAATGGGCCTTTAAAAATCCTCAAGATTCCAGAGATTATATTCAGAAACATGCACAGGAATTGTCATCCGAAGTTCAACAAAAGCATATTGATCTTTACGTGAATCAATTTTCAATAGATTTGGGCGTTGAAGGGCGGGAAGCAATTAATCTTTTGTTGAGTTATGGACATCAAGTAAATTTGCTCCCCCAATGTGTGGAACCCATTTTCATTAACGAAAAAGAATAAAATGATAGTAGTAACTGGCGCCGCCGGATTTATTGGAAGTTGTTTGGTGAGTCGATTGAATCAGGAAGGATTTTCTGATGTGGTGATCGTGGATGATTTCAGTCATCCGGAAAAACAAATGAATTTGGTTGGAAAGAAGTTCAAACAAGAAGTTCATCGTGATGTGTTTCCTGAATGGTTGCTTAAAAATAGTAAGGATGTGAAATTTGTTTTTCATATCGGAGCCAGAACGGATACCACCGAGTTTGATGTCGAAATTTTTGATCGCTTGAATGTGCACTATTCTCAAGCCTTGTGGAATATTTGTGCGGATGCAGCAATCCCATTCGTATATGCAAGCTCAGCTGCTACCTATGGAGAAGGCGAATTTGGTTACGATGACGATCATTCCATCTTTCCAAAATTGCAACCCTTAAATCCATATGGATGGTCGAAGCAGCAATTCGATTTATGGGTGTTGAAGCAAGAGAAACATCCTCCTTTCTGGGCGGGATTGAAATTTTTTAATGTGTATGGTCCCAACGAATTTCATAAAGCTCGAATGGCATCCGTAATTTTTCATGCATTCAATCAAATAAATAAATCAGGTGAAGTGAAATTATTTCGTTCACATCGCCCCGAGTATAAAGATGGTTGGCAACTGCGCGATTTTGTGTATGTGAAAGATGTAGTGGAAGTGTGTTTGTTTTTGATGAATGAAAAAGTGGAATCCTCTATCTATAATTTAGGTACAGGAACAGCTCGATCATTTTATGATTTAGCAGACGCAACCTTCAAAGCATTAAACAAAGAAACCAAAATTGAATTTATTGATATTCCTGCCGACATTCGCGATAAATATCAATATTTTACAGAAGCGAATATGCAAAAGTTAATTGGTGCCGGTTATTCCAAATCTTTTACATCGTTAGAAGATGGAGTTACCGATTATGTAAAAAATTATCTTTCTAACCATCTTTATTATTGAGAATGAAAAGATCGGTTAAGAAGTTATTACAGTCTAAAGTTTTTCGATATTTTGTTTCAGCCGGTCTCGCTACATGGGTGGATATTTGTGTGTATTTTTTAGCGTATAATTACCTCTACAAAAAATTAGATTTCGATTTGTTTGGATTGTATGTAGTGTCAGCACCGTCTGCTTCGTTGATGCTTAGTTATACCGTCGGACTCCTTACCAATTTCACCATCACCAAAATGTTGGTTTTTAAAGAGTCGGAATTGGCCACCTACAAACAATTGTTTCGATATGTGCTTGTAGCGGTTTTTGTATTGGCATTAAATTATATCATGATGCGTTTCTTGATTCGTCAGTTAGATTGGTATCCAACAATCGCACGTGCCGTTTCCGCCATTTCCATCGGCGCTTTGAGCTTCGTCATTCATAAATCTTTTTCTTTTAAGATGAACGCAAAAATTCAGAGCGAGAAATAGTGCGAGAGCGAGGATTTGTTTCATCTATCCAAAATCCAAAATCCAACATCTAAAATCTAAAATCTAAAATCCAAAATCCAATATTGTATTTTACTTGAAGAATATTTTCGCGAAGCGCTCGAAAAGTTTAATCAAAAGGAAAATTAAAGTTGCGATTTCAACTCTACCAAAAAACCTCTTAAATGAGTAAGTGTTGTTTTTATTTCTAACTCTCTCTCCAACTTCCCTTGTTTGCTTTCAATAATTTTCTTCGCACCATCTAACGTAAATCCGCGTTCCTTCACTAAACTAAAAATTAATCGAATATTCTCTACATCTGCAGGCGTGAAAAGTCGATTCCCTTTTTTGTTTTTCTTGGGTTTTAATACCTCAAATTCCTTCTCCCAAAAACGAATGAGCGATGTGTTTACGGAAAACATTTGCGCCACTTCTCCAATGGGATAATAAAGTTTTCAGGCTCTTTGTCGAAATCGATGATGGGTGCCATGGCAGATTTTTTTTGGGAGATGATTTAAAATTAATCGAAAGACTGATTGGACTGTGATGCCAACTCTCGCACTTTGTCGTATTCTTCCGCAGTAAGATCATTAAAGAAGTAGTTGATAGGATTAATCTTCTGTCCATTTTTTATTACTTCGTAATGCACATGCGGACCTGTAGAAGAGCCTGTGTTTCCAACGTATCCAATGATGTCGCCGCGTTTCACTTTTTGTCCTGGACGCACAGCCACCTTACTCATGTGACCATACAGTGTTGAATATCCAATACCATGGTTGATGGTTACATTATTCCCATAGCCCCGACCGTTATATTCCACTTTTGAGATGGTTCCATTTCCTGTTGCATAAATTTCGGTGCCTATAGGTGCTGAGAAATCGATGCCGGTATGCATCATAAACGTCTTGTAGATGGGATGAATGCGTCCTCCAAAACCAGACGCCAAGCGAGCAATTCCACTTTTAGTTACGGGTTGAATTGCAGGTATAGATGCTAAAAGTTCGCTCTTCTTTTTCACTAACTCAAAAACTTCGTCGTACGATTTACTCTGAATATAAAGCTGGCGATATAATTTATCCATCGTGCGCGATGTATTCACCATCAATTCAGCATTATTGAAGTTTTCTAATTCCTTGTATCTATTTACTCCCCCTGAGCCCGCTTCCCTCACTTCACTCGGAATAGGTTCTGCCTCAAAAATTACTCGATACACTTGATCATCTCGTTTCTCCAAATCCTCTAAAACAGCCGACGCTAAGTCCATTCGTTGCTGCAATAATTCATATTGTAAGCTCATTCCACTCAATTCCCGCTTCAATTGTTTCTCCTTGGGTGAGTCGAGAAAGGAGTAAGCCAGCAATAATACAATCGATCCAAAAACGGCAGCCGTTGAAAGCCAGCCAAATACCCTAAAAAACTTTTTACGGAAGCTTACTACAACCCGCTCGAACTTCAAGGAATCGGTGTTGAAATAATACTTCGTCTTGGCCATGGGATTTATTTAACTTTGCGGGTCTTTACAAAAATAATAGAATTCTCTTAGTTAGCCTATAGTATGATGACATCTTCACAAATTCGTCAAGCATTTCTCGATTTCTTCGCGTCCAAAGGACATACCATTGTTGCTTCTGCACCCATCGTGGTGAAGAACGATCCAACCCTCATGTTTACCAATGCAGGGATGAACCAGTTTAAGGATATTTTCCTCGGAAATGAGCCTCCAAAAGCTACTCGAATTGCGAATACTCAAAAGTGCTTGCGAGTAAGCGGAAAGCATAACGACCTCGAAGAAGTGGGCGTGGATACTTACCACCATACCATGTTCGAAATGTTGGGCAATTGGTCGTTTGGCGATTATTTTAAGGAAGAAGCCATCGAATGGGCCTGGGAGTTATTAACGAAAGTGTATGGTTTGCCGAAAGATCGTCTCTACGTAACTGTTTTTGAAGGCGATGCAAAAGAAAATTTAGCTTTTGATCAAGAAGCATTTGATTTTTGGAAGAAGTGGATTGCCGAAGATCGCATCTTAAGAGGGAATAAAAAGGATAATTTCTGGGAGATGGGCGAAACTGGACCCTGCGGACCTTGCTCCGAAATTCATGTGGATTTGCGCAGTGATGAGGAAAGGAAAAAGGTAGATGGAAAAACATTGGTGAATGAAAGTCATCCGCAAGTGATCGAGATTTGGAATAACGTATTCATGGAGTTTAATCGTAAGTCGGATGGATCCCTCGAACCACTTCCTGCTAAACACGTGGATACCGGCATGGGCTTCGAACGTTTGTGCATGGCCATGCAAGGAAAAATTTCGAATTATGATACGGATGTGTTTACACCGAGTATTCAATTTATAGAGGAAACGAGCGGAATAAAATACGGTGCTGCGGAGAAAACGGATATCGCGATGCGTGTTATTGCCGATCATATTCGTGCCATCAGTTTTGCTATTGCAGATGGACAACTTCCCTCTAATAATAAAGCAGGTTATGTGATACGCCGAATTTTACGTCGTGCATTGCGTTATAATTTTACGTTTTTAAATATTAAAGATCCCTTCATGTACAAATTGCTAAAAGTAATTTCGAAGCAGTTTGAAAATGTATTTCCTGAATTGCATGCACAAGAAGATTTTGTAGCAAGAGTAATTCAAGAGGAAGAAATCTCTTTTTTAAGAACGTTAGATACCGGAATAAAAAAGTTTGAAGCACTCAACACAAAAAAAATTGCGGGTGATTTTGCTTTCGAATTGTACGATACGTATGGTTTTCCCATCGACCTTACCGAACTCATGGCGCGTGAGAATAAGATGGAAGTAGATATGGATGGATTTAATGCATGCATGGAAGAGCAGAAAAATCGTTCGAGAAAAGCAACCGCTACCAGCACCGATGATTGGACCATCGTTCGTGATGAAGATGCTGTAGAGTTTGTAGGCTATGATTTTCTGGAGTGTGAAGCAGAAATTTTGCGTTATCGTAAAGTGAAGAAAGGAAATAAAGAGCAATATCAAATTGTATTAAATCGTACTCCATTTTATGCAGAGAGCGGTGGACAAGTAGGCGACACTGGATTTTTACAATCGTCAGAAAGTAAAATCAGCATTACCGATACGCAAAAGGAAAATAATTTGATTATTCATTTTGCAGATAAAATTCCATCTGATATCAATGCCATATTTAAAGCAGTGGTTGACTATAATCGACGCGCGTTAATCACCAAAAATCACAGCGCAACTCATCTCATGCACGCAGCACTTCGAAATGTATTGGGAACACACGTAGCTCAAAAAGGTTCCATGGTGAATGAGCATACTACACGTTTCGACTTTTCGCATTTTGCAAAAATGACGGAGGAGGAAATTAATTCCATCGAGCAAATCGTCAATAAAAAGATCAGAGAAAATATTGCATTGAACGAACAACGCAATGTACCCATCAAGCTAGCGCAAGAAACAGGTGCCATGGCATTGTTTGGTGAAAAGTACGGCGATTTTGTTCGCGTCATTACTTTCGATAAAAATTTCTCTGTCGAACTTTGTGGTGGAACACATGTGAAAGCAAGTGGTGAAATTGGATTGTTTAAAATTACGGGCGAGTCGGCAGTAGCTGCTGGTGTTCGACGTATTGAAGCCATCACCGCAGATGGTGCAGAACAGTTCATCAATGATCAGTTGGATGCCTTGCAAAAAATAAAAGAGATCGTGAATCATCCAGGCGATATTGTAAAAGGAGTAACCTCCTTGGTGGAAGCGAATGAGTCGTTGAAAAAACAATTAGCTCAATTTCAAAACGAGAAGGCGCAAACAGTAAAAGCCGATTTAATAACTAAGATAAAATCACACGATGGCATCAACCGCATTATTGCACAAGTAGATTTGGATGCAGAGTCCATCAAGAATATTTCATATGAATTAAAGAATCAGGTCAACGATTTATACTGTTTCCTCTGCGCTAACGTGGATGGCAAGCCGCATTTATCCTTAATGCTTTCCGATTCATTAGTGAGCGAAAAAGGCCTCAATGCCATGGCCATCATCCGCAACCTCGCCAAAGAAATTCAAGGCGGCGGCGGTGGACAACCTTTTTATGCTACTGCAGGCGGGAAGAATCCTGATGGTCTCACGAAAGCGCTGCATCTGGCAACCACAATAATTTGATCGCGCTATAATGCATGGTTAATTTGAAAATGGATTAATTTGAAAATTTGAAAATGAGGCTTCGCAAAGGATCTATTAATGGAATGTTGAGTCTTATTCTCAACGATCAGTAAATCCGTGCAAATCCTAAAAAATCTGCGTCATCAGCGTTCTATTTGATCATCGTCCCATCGAAAACGCTATTGGATGTGACGATTTCTATTTAGAAAGCACAACCATTTTCAAATTTTCAAATTGGTACATTTTCAAATTCCCTATATTCGTCATTCCAACTTAACCTCTATGAGCAAAAAACATCCTTCCGGTCTACCTTATTTATTCTTCTCTGAAATGTGGGAACGTTTCGGTTATTATTTAATGATCGGAATATTTGTACTCTACATGACCGACACCCAAAAGGGCGGAATGGGCATGGATCGCGCCGCCGCAACAGATGTCTTCGGAACATTTATCGCCTTGGTTTTTCTCACTCCCTTCCTCGGCGGATTATCGCCGACCGTGTCCTAGGTTTGATAAAAGCAATCACCATTGGCGGAATCATGATGGGATGTGGGATATGGTTTTAGCCATTCCTGGCATGACGGCATTTTATATTTCTCTACTGTTAATCATTGTGGGCAATGGATTTTTTAAACCCAACATATCCACGCTGCTCGGCAATCTTTACAACGATCCCGAGTATAAAGTCTCGAAGGATAGCGGCTATAATATTTTCTACATGGGAATTAATATTGGCGCCTTCATCTGTAATTTCTTCGCGGCTTATTTGCGACATAATTATGGATGGGGATTCGCTTTTATAGGAGCTGGAATCGGAATGTTTGTAGGGGTGATTATCTTCTGGGTCGGAATGAAACATTATCGACATGCCGAAGAAAAGAAGGCGTGCAGAAAGAAGATATGCCCATGGACGGATACTCGGTGCCGTTATACTTCCTGCATTAGTTGCAGGAATCGTAGGATGGATGATTCCTGGAAATATTTTCGGAACCGATTCTACCGACGCATTCCTGTTTGGATCCTTGCCTGTACTTTATTTTTATCTTTCCTTGTGGTTGCGAGCCTCTAAAGCTGATAAAGAACCCATCGCAGCATTGCTTGCTATTTTCGCTGTGGTGATTGTATTTTGGGCCATCTTCAAACAGAATGGAACGGCTCTCACCACATGGGCTGAATTTTATACCGATCGTTCTGCTCCTGCCTATATCGAAAAGCCCATGGAAGCCTTGCAAATGTCGCAGTATGTTACCAGTGAACCGGATTCCTATCCTAAGTACGACGAACAATTCAGAACTACGAAGGTAGATGGAAAAATTGTGAAAGAATTTACAGTGAATCCCTATTTAATGAACTTACCTGCCGCCGATCATCCTTCTTCGGGTGAACGACTGAAACTCATCTCTACCGAATTATTTCAATCCATAAATCCATTTTTCGTTGTCTTATTAACACCGGTAGTAGTTGGTTTTTTCCGAAGACTAAATAGAAAAGGAAAAGAGCCGCATACGCCTGCAAAAATTGCATGGGGATTAGTCATCAGCGCACTTTCCACCTTTGTGATGGTTGCTGCTGTGATCTATTGCCATAATGGAGCAGATAAGGCCTCGGCCATGTGGCTCTTTGGATGTTACGGTGTGGTCACCATTGGTGAATTGTTTTTAAGTCCGATGGGATTATCGTTGGTATCTAAATTAAGTCCACCCCGACTCACCGCTTTAATGATGGGTGGATGGTTTTTTTTTTTCCTTCCCCTCCTCCTCCCCCCCCCGGGGAAAAGGGGGGCGGGGTGTTGGGGGAGGACATTAGGAAAAAATATTTTTTTTTTTAAAAAAACCCCTTAAAAAAAATAGGAGGTGGTCCAATTATTTAAAATTAAATGGAAGTAGATTTCGATCGATAAATTTCAATATACGGCATATTGGTAACAAATCGTCAGGTGTGTTAGCCGGACTTTGGGATGAAGTTATGAGAAGCAAAACGATTTTCTTCCTCGAAAACTGCAAAAATGGGTTGGTGTTGGGTTGCGTGCTTTCGTTACTTTCTTTGTTAAGAAATGAGTTAAATAGACTGAATTTAATGAAAAACTAAAATTTAAGTACAGAAATTCCGTACTAGCATTGTGAAATATTTGATTCAGTCTGGTACTATAAACTTATTTGAAAATGGACTTTAATAGTTGTAAATGGTATTTGCTGATTATATTTTTATCGATTATTCTTTTCGCTTGCGTTAATTGCATTAGCATTTACCGCCGGCTTCATCGATTCCATTGTTGGGGGCGGCGGGTTTATCCAACTTCCTGCATTGCTTGTTAATTTTCCCAATACAGAATTACCCACCTTGATGGGAACGAATAAAATTGCAGGGTTTTCGGGCACTTCGGTGGCGGCGTATCAATATGCAAAAAGAATAAAATTCAATTATAAACTTTTATTTTTCATTTCATTTTTCACCTTGATCTTTTCCTATTTAGGAGCGAAAACGGTGAGTTATATTCATTCCGAATCACTAAAGCCAATCATCTTAGTCATCTTAATTGTGATGGCTATTTACACTTTCATCAAGAAAGATTTAGGATTAATTCGCAAAACTGAATTATCGTCCACAAAGCAAATGTTATTTGGAATGGTGATGGGTTCCTTTGTGGGTTTCTATGATGGATTTTTTGGTCCGGGCGCAGGAAATTTTTTAGTGTTGGGATTTGTTTTGTTGTTTGGATTTGAATTTTTGGCGGCTTCGGCGTATTCAAAATTCATTAATTGCGTATCGAATATTGGGGCACTCTATGTTTTTATTTTACAAGGAAATTATTTACTTGAAATCGCATTGTTGATGGCTGCTTGCAACGTCGTCGGAAGCTTACTAGGAACTCGCCTCGCATTCAAAAAAGGCAATGGCTTCGTTCGGATTTTGTTTTTAGTCATCGTAACGCTCTTGATTCTTCGCTATGCCTATGATATTTTCTGGAAAAGCGCCTAAAAAACGGTCATTTTAATGTATTAATATTAAATTATCTACCAAGCTCCAGAATCGCTTGCATCGTATTGAATTTTCCTTACTTTTATAGTAAATTCTTCAAAATGAGAAACATTTGTAAAATCACCTTTCTACTATTATTTCTTTTTATTTCGTCTTTCTCCCAGGAAATCGAATGGCAGAATACGATTGGGGGAGTAGTCAAGATTATTATAATGTTATTGATTAAACAATGATGGGGATTTATTTTGGGTGGATTTTCAAGTTCAAATATTTCCGGTGATAAAACGGAAAATTCATTGGGTGTTACTGATTATTGGATTGTAAAAGTCGATTCAGCATGGGAGTATCCAGTGGCAGAATACGATTGGTGGTAGTGATCACTGATGTTCTTTATTCAATTCAACAGACGACTGACGGTGGCTATATTTTAGGTGGGTATTCTGATTCCGATGTTTCCGGAGATAAGTCGGAAAATTGTAATGGTGATCATGATTACTGGATCGTGAAGGTGGACTCACTGGGTGACATCCAATGGCAGAATACGATTGGTGGGAGTTTAAGTGATAATTTATACTCAATTCAACAGACCTCCGACGGGGGCTATATTTTGGGTGGATGTTCTAAATCTAACATATCTCGAGATAAGACGGAAAATTGCAATGGGTTTGATGATTACTGGATTGTAAAAGTGGATTCATTGGGAGTCATTCAATGGGAGAATACGATAGGGGGAAGTATTATTGATTATTTGTACTCTATTCAACAAACTACCGACGGGGGCTATATTTTGGGTGGGTATTCTGGTTCTAATGTTTCCGGTGATAAGACCGAAAATTGTATTGGAGGCTATGATTACTGGATCGTTAAGGTGGATTCCCAGGGAGTCATCCAATGGCAGAAAACGATTGGAGGCGATTTAGGTGGGATGTATTGTACTATGCAATTCAACAGACCGATGATGGGGGATATATTTTGGGTGGAAGGTCCAATTCATTTATTTCTGGAAATAAAACGGAAAATAATTTGGGCGGTATGGATTATTGGGTTGTAAAAACAGATTGATTGGGTAGTATTCAATGGCAAAATACGATTGGGGTGGCAATAATAGTGATTTTTAATTGTATTCATCAAACCAAGGATGGGGCTATATTTTGGGTGGGTATTCATTTCTAACATTTCCGGCGACAAGTCCGAAAATAGTTTGAGAGCAATTGGGACTATTGGATTGTAAAAGTTGATTCTTATGGAGAGATTCTATGGCAGAATACGATTGGGGTGGTGATTACGATCGTCTATTCTCATTGCAAGAAACAACAGATGGTAGTTTTATAATAGCAGGAAATTCTAAATCGAATATCTCTGGTGATAAGAATGAAAATTGTTTTGGAAATTGGGATTATTGGATCATGAAATTGGATGAAAATTACAATTTAGTTACGGGAAAATTGTTTGCAGATTTGAACAGTAATGGTATTCAGGATAGCGGGAACCACCACTACAAGTAAGAAAAATTATCGAGCAGAATACAGGTCGATTTTCATTTCAGTAACCAAGATGGGAGATTATTAACTTTTAGTTCTTGATTCCGGAAATTTCACCGCGACTGCGCAATCAGTGATATGGTATAACCCTTCTCCCATATCACAAAATGCAACCTTCACAGGCATCCAACAAACCGATTCCCTCAACGACTTTGCTTTCCAACCACAAGGTAATTTCGAAGATGTATGTGTAACGATTACGCCTATGGGAAATTTTCGTAGTGGCTTCACTGCAAGTTATATGATTAGTTATGGAAATTATGGAAATACAACAGTAGCACCTACTGTTTATTTTTATCCGTATAGTAATGTAACTTATCTATCGGCAACACTTACACCAAATAACATAACTCCCGATTCAGTAGTTTGGAATTTACCTGCATTAACACCGTTTCAAACAGGAAGCATTATTGTAACTGTTAACGTAAACCTCGGACTTCCTATCGGCACACTCATCAACAGCAGCGCTCATATTGAACCTTATTTAACAGATGATAATCCAAGTTGTAACAACAGCAATTGGGAAGTGTACACAACGGGTTCGTTTAGACCCTAACGATATTTTGGTGAGTGAAGATACACTCACTACTACGCAACTTAGCACGGCACCTTGGTTGGAGTATATCATCCGTTTTCAAAACACAGGAAACGACACCGCCTTTACAGTAAAAATTTTAAATCCAATTGATACCAACAAACTCAATCTATCTTCCATCGAATTTGTAAACGCATCACATCCTGTCAATTTAAACTGGATCAATTACCAGCGCAACATGGAATTTACATTTGAAAATATTTTGTTAGTCGATAGCAACACCAACGAACCACTCTCGCATGGTTTTGTTCATTACCGCATACAACCCAAAACAAATTTAAGCGCAGGTGATAGTATCACCAACTTCGCAGCCATTTACTTCGACTTTAACGAGCCTGTCATCACCAACACTGCGAAAACAATTATTGTTCTACCAACAGGCTTGGCATCTGCAACACCAGCACGCGACAAATTGCATGTCTTCCCTAACCCCACCGAAAACACATTAAACATCTCCGGCTACCAACTCGAAAACGGAAAAGCGCAATTACGAGTAACGGATATTTACGGCAAGCTCATCTTAGAAAAAACAATCACATCAATAACAACAACGATTGAAACAAATAATCTCAGCTTGGGAATTTATTTGATTCAATCGGGAGGATTGAGAGCTACGTTTGTGAAACAGTAAATACGGATCTAGAAGTTTATTGGGCGATACTTTATATTGAATAAATTAGTATTTTTGAAATACTAATTTAAATTATTGTAAAATTCGTTGAGTTCACCATATTACATTTATTTCAAATCATATCAAACATGAAAAGTAAACTTTACAAAATCATCATCTTATTTATTGTCTTCAGTTTTAAAATTACAAGCTCAACCATTTTATTTGATTGGGTAAAGGCATTCAATGGAACAAGTACTTCATCTTTATATGCTATTGAAGAAGATAGGAATGGCGACATTTATGTTTCAGGAAGCTACTCCGGCACGATGGATATTGATCCTGGTCCAGGAACTCAAAATTCAACAGCTGTGGGTCAATCGGATTTCTTTATTGCCAAACTTGATCCTGCAGGTAACTTAATTTGAGCTTTAATAATGGATCATCTGCGTTTGATGCGGCGATTGAATTAGAGGTAGATGATTCCAACAACGTTTACATTGCAGGCACCTTTCAAGGAACAATTGATTTTGATCCGGGTCCTAATATAAGCAGTCATACTTCTAACGGATTTTCGGATGTTTTTATTTTGAAACTTGATAGTAGCGGACAATTTATTAATTGTTTAACTTTTGGAGGAAGTTCTATTGATGGTTTAACAGCATTCAAAGTGGATCCGTTAACAGGAAGTATTTTAGCTGGAGGTAGTTTTCGTGATACGGTCGATTTTGATCCAGGTCCACTGGTTAATAATCTATCAACGATTTATTCAGCTGCATTATTTGTGATCAAATTAAGTAATACAGGAAATTTGATTTTTGCTAAAACAATGGATGCCAATTTGGGTAGTAATTCAGTCCGGTGTATTCAATTGGATTCATTAAATCATTTTTATATTTCAGGAAATTTTAGAGATACTTTAAATATAGACCCTGGTGCCAGCCCTTTATTATCTCCTAATGTTGGCTCTACCTATATTGCTAAATATAATTTTAGTGGTAATTTTATTTGGGTCAAGCAAATAGGGGGACCCGGTTCAACCACTAACTTCGCACTATCCGTTAGCAATAACAACAAAATTTATTTAAGCGGACAATATACCAATACTGTTGACTTTGATCCCGATTCAGGTATTACAAATTTAGCAGCATTGGGAAGTACTGATATTTTTATAATTTCATTGGACACATCAGGAAATTTAAATTGGGCGAAATCAGTTGGGGGGTACAATCAGGACTACTCCTATTCAGTTGTTTCTGACCCTTTAGGATTCGTATATTTAACAGGAAACTATAGACTAAGCGGAGATTTTGATCCGGGACCGGCAGTTTACACATTAAGTGCGATGGGAGGGTTTAATAAAACATTTGTTTTAAAATTAGATAGTTCTGGAAATTTTGTAGCAGCAACACAAACCTCTGGTGCTAGTGATGATCAAGGAGAAGATTTAATTCTAACAAATAGCGGCAGTGTAATAATAATAGGCACATTCGTTTCAACAACTGATTTTGATACTAATCCTAATGGTTTGTATAATTTAACAGCTACTGGGTCGAGAGATGCATATGTTTGGAAATTAAATCAAAATACTGTTGGGTTTAATGAATATGAAAATCTACCCAAAATAAAATTAATATCTTCCTAATCCCACTTCTGATTTGATTCAAGTTAAGCTACCTAACAATTACCATAAAATAATAGTTACAATTCGAAATTCAATTGGACAAATCCTTTTAATAAAGGAATTGAATTCTATCTCGCTTTTTAACTTGAACTTAAATGGACCTGCCGGAATCTACTTCATTGAAATACAAGGAGATGATGAATACTTTAAGAATACTTGTATTGTAAAATCTTAAGATGAACTCTCCTTCCAAAATTATCATAGAAGAGTATCTTTTAGCAAAATTTGAAAATTCTACTATGTTACACAGTCCAACCAAGATTTCGTTTAACTAACTGGATTATTAAACCTATACTTTACAACAGAATCTTCGGCTCTGTAACAATTTATTTAATATTTT
>JADKFA010000026.1 GCA_016717725.1 Bacteroidota bacterium | reverse complement strand
GTAGAGAAATAACATCCAACTGAATCAGTAATCGTTAAGGTATAAATTCCAATACCTAAATTTGTTAATGATTCTGTGGTAGAACCAGTATTCCATAGAAAACTATAACTACCTGTACCACCCAAAGTATTTATTGTTATTGAACCATTACTACCACTTTGACAAACATTGTTTACTGTTTTGTCGAAAATAATTGGAAAAGGTTCTTCAATTTTTGCTGTACCATGATAAATTGGACAAATAGAATCTGCAATAGAATAATAATAAGTTCCCGCTTTATTAACTAAAGTTTGCGTTGTAGCTCCGGTGTTCCAACTATAATTATAAGGACCTGCATTTCCCAATAAAGTCACCATAACAGAACCTGTATCTCCATAACAAAGTCCCATGGAGTTTACAATGGAAATTGAATCTTGTATAGAGCGTTGATTAAGATTGCTATCAAATGTAAAACAACAAGTTTTAGTTATATTACAGCTGCTCGTAATCGTTACACATATAATATCTCCTTCTTCTAATCCACCAAGAGTTGATAGATGTTGACCTGACTGATATACATTATTTTTTGTCCAATCATATGAATAAGGTGGACAATCAAAACTTGCTTTTATTTCAAATACCCCATCATTACTGCCATATGAAGCAGGAATCAATACACTTCCTAAAATACTTGGAGTTTTAATCGATTGAGATGACAATGTATTACCACAGTTGTCAGTAATAGTAAGCGTATAATTTACACCTGGTAATAATCCTTGAGGATATTTTAATTACCAAAAGAAGGATTTGACCATTGATAATGCAAGGATTGCAATAGGTAATACTACTAATGCAAAGGTTAAAATTACAATTAGAAGTATCAATACTTAAAATCAATGCAGGAGGACTTACAACACCAACTGTGGAGGCAATTGGTTCATTCGGAGGAGGGCAGGTATCACAGGTACAAAAAGAAGGTGCGCAAGGAGTACAAAATGGCTGAATAAATCCTCTAAACTTTGCACCACGTTCTACTGTGAAACCATCTTTCAAATCAATTTCAAATCCTGCACGGAAATCAACATCGCCATGCCCAGCTTTAATTACATAGTCTCCAACTAATGATCGAGTAGAAGGGAAAACGGTACTTTTAATGGATCAACATTCTTCCCGGAAACAATGTAATCACGAGCTTCAAACAAAGCCGATTTATTTAAATTCTTATTTTTGTAAGTACAAATTGGTGGACTAACCTCTGCCATTGTCCAGCAAATGTTTTGATATGTAATTTGCATATGGCCTTGATTTCCATCTGGAGCATAGAGTGCATCAAATGGACTTATTGGATCTGACTGAACAAATCTTCGATCTCTATTGAAAAGAACATTAGATTTAACCGGATAAGCCAATTGATCATTTCCTGAAATATTTAATGCTAAAGAACTAATTGTTGGGATGAAACAATGTCGAGGAAATGGTGTTGCAACATCATCGTGAATTAAATTCAATCTTCCTCTTTGCCATCATCTAATGAGAGGTTGGTGTTTCGATATGAGCCTGCAGCATTATCATAAGGTAAAGTGTTTTTAAGTCTTTTCCAGCCCGATAAATAGGGAAGTTGCACAACTTTTATTCTAGCACTATAAATTTTTCTTAACTTAGAACTAAAACTTTCTAATGACCAAACTTTAGCTTTTACAGTAGCAAAAAAAAATTCCTTATACATTTTCACCATTATTTTATGTTCAGATAATGTATTATTTTGTGTTCCAGTTTGCAAAGTACCAATAGCATTGCATTCATAAATGCAACTTTTCGAGCTAGTGTAGGATAATGAAAATTTGGGTCATTAAATAGGTATATTCTTAAAACATGTTGCCCAGGAACATGATTTACAGTACTTCCTCTTTGATAAAGCACTAATTGCTTTGTAGCAGGCTTCTCTAACGTTTCATTAGCTAACTTTATTTTCCTTTTAACATCTTCCATTATCTTCATAAAACCTACAAGCAATTGGTCTCCAATGGGGATATTTGCCCCATTTTGGGGAGAGTCAAAAGAAATAAACAATCTAACATTATGTCTCACCATAGTTACATCATTCACTTCTGGATTACTTTCCATATACCCAAGTGCATATTTCGAAACTAATCCTCCCATACTACCTCCCGCCACCACAATTTCACTTTTACTATTATTGATAATCAACTCAAGTTTTATTTTCTTGATTAGAGAGACTAAAAGCAAACCATTGGCTTGAATAAAATCAGCCCCATTTTTATGATCTACTAGAATAATGTCAAAACCATCTTTATTTAATTTCTTAATTAAATCAGGAATTAATCTTACTGGCAAAGGATCATCTTCATCAGGATCAACTCCCGTAGAAAAAACTTTCCATCCAAAATCTCCATATTGTCCTCTCAAAGGATCTTCTGACAACGTGGTAGTTCCTGGATCAAAACCCTCAACAAAAATAAATGGCTTTAGAACCGATCCAGTATTATTTCCACAGCCAAAAAAATATTCATTTGACCACTTGCGGTTATACATGCCGGATAAACCGTGACGCATGAATCAGGCAATTCTGCAAGTTTTAATCGGATATGCTCCAGCTGCTGAGTAGGTGATTTTTATTTTCGTAAAATTTTTTATCTCTTGAATCCCTTGCCCATCTCCAAAATCAATAAACGAATTTAATTTGGGATCATGAATTTCGGGAAACAAACTAGGTCCAATTACGAAATCAAAAGAATAATCGCAATTCAAATTACATACATCTTGTTGCCCAAGAACAAATTTTGGAAACAAGAACAATAGATAAATACAAATTAAAAACTTCATAATTTTAAGATTATTTGAAATAAGAATTTGAAAAAATTTAACGGATATTCATTTTTTTCAAGTTTTCAATTTCCATTTTCAACTTCTCATTTTCCTTATGAATTTGCACTAAATACAGCGTTAACTCTTCTACTTTCTCTAATAATTTGTTTTGCATTTCACCTACGTTTACTCCATCATTTTCTTTTACATCTTTAGTCGAAGGAATATTTGGCAAGTGCTTATTGGTTTTAAAATATTTTTCCAGCTCTAGTAAAGGCATTAACTGATAATCTTCGTCAAAAACGTAATCAGGATGAATAAATGAAGTTGCTCTTATTTTCAATTCTCTTGCAAACACAGTTCCATCACCGTAAACAAGAAAATTCTCAACATTTCCAACCGTATTAACTACCGCAATTGCTTTTGTATAATTACGATTTACTTCTGCTTTAAAATTATAATCATAGTCTATGGTCGAATTAAAGCGAGAAGTGATTCCTTTTCCCACAGTGAGTCTTGAGGGTGTGGCTCCTGTTCCAATAGAAACATTATTCCCACTATAATAATTTATTAAAAGCGAGCTAGTAGAATTTCCTACATTATCAATTATTCCATTAGCGCCATCATGACCCACCTGAAGACCTAAAGCACTTGAAGTTTGTCCATTTGGCAAAAAACGAGCAAATCCGTTTACTTGCACCTTTTCATTTGGACCAAATCCAAGCGCATTAGGTATCATTCCTATTCCAATTACACCATAGGCAATTACTCCATTCGAATTTAAAAGTACAAGTCCATTAGGAATTGTTGATGAACCTATAGTCACACCTACACCTCGAGTACTTTTTACAAAATAATTTGTGTTACCCAGAAACAAATTAGACTCATCACCATCAGTACTGAAATTGGTAGTCCCTCTAACTAAAACATTTCCTAGGTCAACCTGAAATTTTTCTGTAGGATCAAAAGTTCCAACTCCAAATTTGCCATCTATCTTTAATGTTAATTTTGGTATACTATTATTAGTAAAAAATGAAGATCATGATTCGTTTTTGTTCCAATCCAACCACCATCTGCACCACCAAAAAGTCCAACATAAGTTGATAATGTACGAATATCATCCGTATGAGAAAACCCATGTAAATTGGTATTCGTTTTTAAAGTAAAAACAGATTGTGAAACAGTTGTTCCAATTTTAATATTTGTACCATCATCAGAAATTATTGACGGAACAACCCCTGCTGGTAAAGATAGCGCTGGGTCTTTTTTCGTTAAATATGTTTGAGAAAATATTGGATTACTGAATAATATTCCTAAGAATATAATCACTTTATAAATTTTGGCATTCATAATTCAAATAGTTTATAAATTAGAGTAAATACATTTTATAGTTTTCAAAATGAAAAAGTTAGCATAATTTAAAAACAATTAATTAAATCACTTAATTCTTGAATGGCCACAATTTATTTTACAGTCTCATTTTTATTAGCATTTCAAAACATCATTCATTAATTATCTACAAATACAACGGGATGTCAAATAAATACCATGTTTTTTAACAAACATTACCAATTTTTGTTGAAAGTCAATCACGAAATACTCTTATTAATTTATAACTCAAAAAGTACTTTTTCTAACTACGTCAGAGAATTTTATTTTACGCTTGAAATTTTAAACTGGATCTTCCTTAAAGCATTTCAAACGTAATATTTAAAGCGACACCACACATTAAATATTCACAGAATACTATGAATTATTGAAAAAATGCAATTAATGCATGCAATATATCTAAGAATCTGCTTAAAACAATCTATGAATAATGACTATTATGTTCATTGAAATTCAGAACATGATGAAATATGATTTGCATCATAAATTGACTTCAAAGTTATTTATTGCATTTCAGATTACTATTTTCTATGTTTTAAAATTGTATGAATTACTATAGAAATTTAACAAACAATAATAGCTAAGGCTTCTTCATTCATAATTCTTAATTGAATCCTTATCTTTGCATTGTTCTTTGAAAATATGGGGTCGACAGGAATCGACAGGAGGAGTAATACGCAGGTAAGCATGCAGGGAGTTGGAATTTATCCCTTAAAACACAAGTTCCAATCGCTTTAACTGGCGAAAACAATTATGCGCTTGCTGCTTAATTCCTAATAGGAATTAACTTCATCTACGGCTCTAGGAGCCGAGACGAGCTGCTCTACCACTGCCTCCCGCCTGCCGGGCGGAGGATCAGGGCATCACAATGGCAGGCTGGTCGTACCGAAGTTTCGGCGGTACGATAAGATAAAGAAACTACGGAAAACATTGGTTTGGTTCTCACCTAAGGTTTTCCCGACAATCCAAGCAGAAACTAAGCATGTAGAAAGCTTGTTGATTCCCTAGCTGGACGTGGGTTCAAATCCCACCGACTCCACCTTCGCCCTCCGAAGCTTTAGCGGCGGAGGGCTTCGCCCTCTCTTGCTAATGCTTCATCGGGCTTCGTCCATTTCGCTAAAGCTACAATCGACCAAGGTGGACACAGTCCACTTTAATTTGAATTATTCAACACTTTAGCGGCGGAGCTTCGCTCTTTCGCTAAACCTTCATCGAGCTTCGTCCATTTTCGCTAAAGCTACAATCGACCAAGGTGGACACAGTCCACTTTAATTTAAATTAGCACAAACTGAAGCTTAAGAGTACTTCAGTCATCGAAGCTAGCGCCACCGCTATAGCATTAGCTCACGCAGTTAGCGAAAGAGAGCCATTTAATTAAAAGATTTATCTACTATTTAAAAATATTTTTATGTACACAGTTTATTTATTATTATGTAATGATGGTACCTATTATACAGGTTGCACCAGTAATCTTGAAGAAAAATTAAAAAGGCATAATTCCGGTCAAGTTTCTTATACTGCTCCTAGATTGCCATTTCAATTAATAACTTATATTGTATTTAGTGATAAATACAAGGCTTACCATTTCGAAAAATATTTGAAATCTGGGTCAGGAAAAGCATTTACATATAAACGTTTGGTTTAATAAAATCGTAACCTGCAAAGCAGGTTTTGCATTGATCCACTTTTTGAGAAAGTTGGGATCACATTTTTGTAATCCCACCGACTCCACCTTCGCCCTCCGAAGCTTAAGCGAAGGAGGGCCCACAAACCTCATTAAAATATTTCCAAACGGGATCGGAAACGGGAGCGGGGGCTGTGATTTTTATGGATTCACCAGAAACAGGATGTGTGAATTGGATGGCTCGGGCGTGAAGATGTATGCTGCCATCTGGATTACTGCGATTGAATCCATACTTTAAATCGCCTTTGATAGGACAACCAATGTCCGCTAACATTACTCGAATTTGATGATGTCGGCCGGTTTGCGGATCGATGTTTAATAAATGATAGGTATCGGACGAAGCGAGTAGGGTATAGGTCAAACTGCTTTCTAATGCGCCTGCCTTGGGTTGTATACTTGCGAAACTCTTGTTCATTTTCTCATTCTTGATGAGATAACGAATTAAGGTATCCTCCGTTTGAGGAGGTAAATTTTTTACGACTGCCCAATAGGTTTTTTTGATTTCCTTATCACGAAAAAGTTTGTTCATTCGTTCTAATGCTTTGCTGGTTCGTGCAAATAAAACCACACCACTTACAGGACGATCGATGCGATGTATGACTCCTAAAAAAACATCTCCGGGTTTGTTGTATTTTTCTTTTACGTAGACTTTTACTTTTTCACTTAAGGGTTCATCTCCTGTTTTGTCGCCTTGCACAATATCACCCGTCTTTTTATTTACGGCAATAATGTGATTGTCTTCGTATAGGATTTCTAAATCTTGCACTCCAACATCTCCCTTAATATTGCTCTTGTTCATTGGGAAAATCCTTCGACTTCACATCGGCAATGTAGCGTTTGGTAGCGTCTTGAATATCATCAAACAAATTCATGTATCGTCGTAAAAAACGAGGATTAAAATCTTTGTTTATGCCTAACATATCGTGTAAAACAAGTACCTGTCCATCACAGCCGTTACCAGCGCCAATGCCAATGGTAGGAATTTTCAAACGACTCGAAACTTCTTTTGCTAACTTTGCTGGAATTTTTTCTAAGACAATACTAAAGCAACCCAATTCTTCTAGCAAGTGTGCATCTTCTCGTAATCGTTGTGCTTCGGCTTCTTCTTTCGCTCTTACCACATACGTTCCAAATTTATAAATCGACTGAGGTGTTAATCCCAAATGTCCCATCACGGGAACACCTGCCGATAAAATTCGCTCTATCGCTTCTTTCACTTCACGTCCACCTTCCAATTTCACAGCATGAGCACCAGTTTCCTTCATGACTTTGATAGCAGAGTTCAATGCTTCTTTCGAATTACCTTGATAGGAGCCAAATGGAAGGTCTACAACCACTAAAGATCGTTTTACTGCTCTAAGTACCGATGCAGCATGATAAATCATCTGATCCAAGGTAATAGGCAAGGTAGTTTCGTGTCCGGCCATGACATTACTTGCTGAGTCACCAACTAAAATAACATCGATACCTGCAGCATCAACAATTTTTGCCATACTAAAATCATAAGCAGTTATCATGGAGATGGGCTCGTGCGCCCTTTTCATCTCTAACAGCGTATGTGTAGTAATCTTTTTTTGTTCAATTGGGTTTGACATAAATCTTGCGGTATTTAGTAATGATGAATTAGCTTGAAAAATCAATTTTCCTTAGGCAAAACGAAAATTTTATCTTCTGGATTAGGCGCTTTCTCAATGGGCTTCTTTGTGGATTTCTCTGCGGGAGCATTCTTACTCATTTTCTTCAAATTAATTATAGAATCTCTCAACGCTTCATTTTCTGCTGCATAATCATCGGCACGCAATTTTTCAGCTTTTAATTTCTTAGAGAGTGTAATGACTAAATCCTCTCCACTGTTTGATTTTACTATATCCTTATATTTCGTTAAATCTTGATTGATGAGTAGAAGGGAATCAATACTTTTTTGCTTTAAAGAAACTTGCTTTTCCATGGAAGAAAATTTTGCTTCATAAGCCGCCTTCTCCTTGGCTTGTTCTTTTTCACTACCCTTGAAAGAAGCAATCCGCAACGTTAACTCTTCATTTTCTGCTTCTAACTTATTTAACTTTGTTTTTAATTCGATGATGGATTCAGCCAATGCGATTACATCACCTTCGCTGGTAGATTCTGCTATGTCATCTCGAGACAAGCCTTCCACTTTTTCGTTACTAAACAGATACACAAAATCAACTTTCCCCAAGGTACCTGGACCAATAATAAAACCGATGGCACCCGATTTATAGGCTAATTCTGAAAAAGTTAAGATCAATGTATTATTCAAATACAAGTCGTACTTTTTATCCTTGGTTCTTAACTCAAGCAGGTTGGCCAAATTATTTTCTTTCAATACACTTGATTTAACCCATCCACCATCTTTAGCCACACCAGTAAGATAAGCGTATCCGGTCACTGTAATTTGACGCAAGCGATATTGCTGAAATTGATTGATCTCAAAAACGAATCCACCTTTCCCTGCTGGTTGAGCCATAAAGATGAGTCCGATACTACCATCATTACTTGCCGACTTCACTAATTTCAAGGAAGTAATTAATCGATATGAATTCAGTTCTTGTTCAAACTCACCCATCACAGCAAAAGGTGAAAGTTTAGATTTTCGTTGAATAATATACTCTCCTTCTTGAATCAATAATAAATTTTCGGAATTGGAGAGAAAGGCCATCCTTTTGCAATTGAATCAAACGATTCTTTGTAGAAGGGATATTCAAAGCGATCGGAAATTTGTGGAACAAGTTTAGTGCTTTTCAATTGAGCAATCGAAGAGGATGATACCATCAACAGAAGCAACAAATGAATGAGACTGATCCGCACAACTTTTTTTTGCATGCCCAAAGGTACAATATGAACTAATAACCCCAAATGGCTTTATTCTCTAAATTGTAATTAGAAATGCCCCCCGCTTTGGTGGAAAAAAGCAACCTAGTTGAATTACCCTATATTCTGGCCTATTTTTTTGAGTCCAAATAATAATCCCGGCTTTATCATTAGTTGACGAAGCCGGGATTTAAACAATTGAGATTAATTTGATTTAATAAGTTTTTTAGTACTTATTAGTGACCCATCTTTATATAAACCAATGATGTAAAGCCCGGGCACACGAATTTTAGTCCCGTACAGATGTCCTTCATTTTGAACAATTTCTTCCGTACTAATTAATCGACCCATACAATCATAAATAGTTAAATACATGGATTCACCATTTGAATTTCCATTAAGGTTTAATTGAAAAGTTCCATTTCCAGGATTTGGATAGATTGAAAATGCCTCTAATATCGAGTTTTCATTAACCCCTGTAAATCCTTCAGTAACAGAAAATGCATCAAAAGCACCTTCCAAATAATTTCCTGAATTGATTTTATCTTCAATAAAAACTTTAAGTTGCATGTTTGCTCCAGGAGTTATGAAATTGGAAACTTTAATGAACTGATTCACCCAGGTGCCAATTCCTGGAGTGGTATGCGACACTGCCTCTAACGTTACCGTATTAACGCCATCTGTTAAGCGAATGAATAAAGTATCTCGATTTGCAATAGGAACATTTGAAGGACTTGAAAACCATCTGGCATAATTGATATATGGATCCACGTAATTTGTTAAATCAAAAACAGGTGAAGTAATTTCTGTAAATCCATTGTCTAGATTATGTTGAACTAGGAGTACCTCCTAACAAACCCGTAACATATGCAAAATCTCACAATCACTATTCATCGAGTTCAGGATTTATTGGTAAAAGATCCGAATAGTTCCTTCAGGATCACCACGTTCGAAAACACCATTGGTAGCTGTAGAGTTAATGGTCCATCCTAAATCAGTTACGAAATCATCATAATAACCTTCCTGAAGTGATATTGAAAATGGAATAGATCCATCTACATAAACCGTTTGACAAAAAGATGACATAACCCCAATGCGTAACTGTTATATCGATATTTCCAGATGATAAATTAGTAAATGAAAAATTTCCAGATGCGTCTGCGATTGCAGTAGAAGTGTTAATTCCATCAGAAGCATAAATAGTAGCACCAGCCACACCCGCCATTGTTGTAGCATTAGTCACAATTCCCTGCAAAACAAATGGCGACATCAAGGTATTGATAGTGGTTAATTGCCCGTTCACTAAACTTACGCCCGTAAATAATTTAGTAACGTAACCCGGTTTTTTAAATTCAATATCATAAGTACCTGCTGCTACTAATCCTGTTTTGAAATCACCAACTAAATTAGTAGTTGTGCTTTTTCCAGATGGGTTAATAAGTATGGTTACATTATTCAAAGGAATTCCAGTTAGACTATCGATTACGTTTCCTTCCAAATAACATGCTCTTTGGTAGTTGGGATCAAAAACATAAACGCCACCATCTACATCAGCTACAATAATTCGTCCGCTTGGCAAATAGGGTGAAGCATCCCAACATAAAAATGAACCTGTTGGATAACTTGCAATTTCAACGATATTATTTGGACGAGCACCATCGCAAATAGTGAGTTGACTACCATACGAAGGATTAATTAAAAAATCGTTTAATACCCTAACATTATGCACTTCTTCGTTCGGCATACTGTCCGTTAAATATGTATCCACTAATTTTATATTTGACAAATCAGTAACATCAAAGGAACCCAAAGGTTGTCCATTATCTTCATCCGTTGTAAATAAAAATTGAGAGTTATCGGTTAACCATGTGTTATGACAATATTGTCCTGGCGTTGTTTGTGTAGCTAGTAATACTGGATTCGCTTTATTGGAAACATCAATAACACTAAATTGTCCAGCATAAATTTCACCTGCCCACAAAGTATCATTACGAATATAACCGTCATGAATATATTCCAAATTATATTGTCCTACATAAGTCGGATTCCATGGATCTGCTAAATCTAAGATGAGAGCACCACCACTTGCTAATCCATTTCCAGTACCAAAAACATAAGCATATCCATCTGTAACAGCTATTGTATGTGCAGATGTAATTTGATTGGAAATAACTCCATCTCCATAATAATGCTTAGAATTAATAGAAGCGGGAAGGTTGCTTAAATCAATAATGATGACACCACCGCCACCTTCACTTACAGCATACGCATATTTGCCAAAAGTTTTAAGTTCTCGCCAAAGAGAAGATTGACCAGGTAGAGCAGGAACCGAAAAAACTTCAGACAATGTTGCAGGAGTCGTCACATCAACGATAGCTACACGATCATCTACACCAACTAATGCGTATTCGTTTCCCAGCGAATCCACATAATGCCAAATACCAGCACACGTGTTATTAGGGTAGGGAAGATGTCCTGCTAAACTTAGATTGAATTGTGCTTGAGATGTAATACTTACCACTAGAAAAGCAAAAAGGAGTTGAATTTTTTTCATTATAGATGTATTTAATTATTTTGGAGTTCAAACTTAAGAAAATAGTTGGTGGTTCGTGGTATAATTTGACCACGATTTAACTAAAACGTCAAACTTTAACTCTAAATTGACATTTCAACGAATCGACCCGAACAAAAACGATGAAGAAACTGAATTATTTATTGGATTTGACAAAGGAAATTATTTTTTGAGCCAATCCATTAGAGACTTTCACTACTGGCATACGTACATGATCTTCCATAATTCCCATTTGCTTTAAAACACATTTTATTCCTGAAGGACTACCTTCAGCAAAAAGCATGGGTACAAGGGGTAAATACTTATAATGTAAGTTAGCAGCTTTCTTATTTTCAGATTGAAGAGCGAGACGAACCATGGCACTAAAGTCCTTCGGATATCCATTCGCAACAACAGAAATAACTCCATTTGCTCCAGCAGCAATCAAAGGCATAGTGATACAATCATCCCCTGAAATCACTAAAAAATCTTTTGGCTTTGCGCGAATAATTTCCATGATTTGCTCCATATTTCCACTTGCTTCCTTCACACCAATAATATTCGCTTGACTATGTGCTAAAGCTAATGTAGTTTCAGCAGTCATATTTGAGCCCGTTCGCCCTGGAACATTATACAGAATAATTGGTAAAGGGGAAACTTGTGCCATCAATGTATAGTGAGCCAAAATCCCTACTTGCGAAGGTTTATTATAGTAGGGAGAAACCGAAAGCAATGCTGTGATTCCTGAAAAATCATTTTTCTCCAATTTCCACAAAATCTCTTGGGTATTATTTCCACCAAGCCCCATAACAATGGGTAGTTTTCCATCATTTGCTTGGATGACACAATCCACTACCCCTTTCTTCTCATCGTCATTCAGCGTTACACTTTCACCTGTTGTACCTAAGGGAACTAAATACTCACATTTTCCTTTGATGATATGCTTCACCAATTTCTCCAATGCTTTAAAATCGATTTGTCCATTACTTTTAAATGGAGTCACTAATGCAACACCTGTTCCTGATAATAATTTAGAGTATTTACTCATGACGTAGTGAATTTAAATAATGAATTACTTGATTTAAAAATTGAGGAAAAGTTGTTTCATCAGAAACGCTTACCATAAAATCATAAAAAGGTGTAAAGAGACGATTATATTTTCCAATTTTAAATTTTGCTTTAGAGCTAGCCAGAATATAACGAAAAGGCACACTGTTATGCAAGTGCAAATCAATTAAAATATCAAAATCGCGTTGCACAAAATTTTTCACAACAGGAGCGATGGGCTTGTGATACCAATTAAGATCCTTTAAGGTGAAGAAATCAAGTCCCAATTTTGAAAACCGCATAGGGGGCAATTCCTTTTGATTGTAAAATCCCAAAGCAACCACTTCCTTATGATGCACTTCTCGAACTTCTTTTACGTATTTTTTAACCAATTCAAAATGCTTTTCATTGGTGGAATCGTACAAAACACCAATCGATTTTGCCTTTTCAAATGTAACATAACCACGTTTGGTAGCTTGCTTCCCAAATTCCTTTAAAAAAAGATAGCGACCTATTTTATGGCGAAATGTTTTCTTCATGAAATAATAGCATATTAATTTACAGTTCAAAAATAGTTAATTTAATGAGATGGACTTCTACCAATTCGGTATTAATATTGGCAGTATAAAATCTTGTTGTTTCGGCAACCAATTATGCTGTATCTAAGATGGTTGGAAACCAACTACGAAGACGCAAGCATTTTAAGAAATTCCTCTTCATCGATAATTTTCACACCGTATTCCTTCGCTTTCTCTAACTTGCTCGGACCGGCATCAGCACCTGCAAAAAGAAAACTTGTTTTACGAGTTACTCCAGAAGCATTTTTTCCACCATTTTCCTCTATGATTTGCTTATACTCATCGCGTGAATGTTTTTCAAAGGTTCCAGAAATAACGATAGAAATCCCTTTTAATTTTTCAGAAACTTTTACGGGCATGTCTTCTGCAGAAAGTTGAAATTGCAGTCCACTACTTCTCAATGACTCAATCATCTTTAGGTTGATGGGATCTTTGAAAAAATCGATAATACTAGCTGCAATGACTTGTCCCACTTCTGGTGCTTCCATCAATTGTGTAGCATCGGCTGCCATCAAGGTATCTATAGAACCAAAATGGCGAGCTAATTTTTTCGCCACAGTATCTCCAACAAATCGAATTCCGATGGCAAAGAGTACTTTTTCAAATGAGACCTTTTTTGATGCTTCAACGGCATCCAACAGATTACTCGCAGATTTATCAGCAAAACGATCTAAAGACAATATATCTTCTTTTCTTAATTTATAAATATCGGCAATGTTGTTGATGAGTTTTTTTTCCACAAAGAGGTCGATAGTTTCCGTTCCAAAACCGTCGATATTCATGGCTTTTCTCGATGTAAAATGTTCAATACGCCCCTTTACTTGTGGTGGACATGCCAATGAATTTGGACAATAATGCTGAGCTTCTCCTTCCTTACGCACTAATTCAAAATTACACTCGGGACAACGATGAATGAACTTCACTTTTTTTGAATTTGCTTTTCTTTTCGAGAGATCAACACCAGTTATCTTTGGAATAATCTCTCCGCCTTTTTCCACAAAAACGGTATCATCAACATGTAAATCCAATTTCACGATTTGATCTTCATTATGCAGTGTAGCTCTCTTCACAATGGTACCAGCGAGTGGTACTGGACTTAAATTGGCTACGGGTGTAATTGCACCGGTTCTTCCAACTTGATAATCGACACTCAACAACTGCGAAGATCCTGATTCTGCCTTATACTTAAAAGAGATCGCCCATCGAGGGGATTTAGCTGTAAATCCCAATTCATTTTGTTGGGCAATACTATTTACCTTAATAACCACTCCATCAATATCGAAAGGAAGTTCAGGACGTTTCTTCTCCCAAAAGTTAATAAAAGCGAATACCTCATCAATAGACTTACATACTTTTCTGTCGTTTGAGATTTTAAATCCCCAGGAAGAAGCGGATTTCAATGCATCTTCGTGAGAGGTAAATGGCAAATTTTCGCCATATAACGCATAGAGAAAACAATCGAGTTTTCTTTTTGCTACCTCTGCGCTATCTTGCAATTTCAAAGTACCAGAAGCAGAATTTCTTGGATTAGCAAATGGCGTTTCACCAATATCAATTCTTTCTTCGTTAATTCTTTCGAAGGTGGCTCGTGGCAGAATTATTTCACCACGAATTTCAAATTTATCAGGATAATTTCCATCTTTCAGGCGGAGGGGGAGGGAACGTATCGTTTTAACGTTTGCAGAAACGTCATCACCTTGGATTCCATCTCCACGTGTAATGGCTCTTTTAAACTTTCCTTCTTCAAATTGAATTCCTATTGCAACACCATCAAACTTAAGTTCACAAACATATTCTACTTTTTCGTCAGGAATACTTTTTATAACACGCTCATGAAATTCATTTAATTCCTCTTCCGAATAAGTATTCCCTAAAGATAGCATCGGTACACATGCTTTACTGTTTCGAAATTTTTTGTTATTTCTCCGCCCACTCGTTGAGTAGGAGAATCGGATTCGATCAATTCTGGAAAATCTTTCTCTAATCCAATTAATTCATTTAATAATATATCAAATTCAAAATCCGAAATCAGTGGATCACTTAAAACATAATAACGATAATTATGCTCATTAATCAACGCTGTTAGTTCAGCTACTCGCTCTTTTGCTAATGAAATCTTATTCATACTTAATAGGATATGCAAAATTAGTCAAAGGAATGTAAAAATCGAGATATTTCAGTATCAAACATTTAAATTAACAATTGCATGTTTCAACACATATATTGTATACTTGCGTTCAAAACCACGCTAAAATCCAAACATGAAAAAAACACTTACTCTAAGTTCAATCACTGCATTAGTCATTATGTTATTAGTTCAAACCAGTGGAAACGATGCCCACAGTAACAATGCTGGAGCACCGGCAGGAAGGACAGGATCTCCAACTGATGGACTATCCTGCAATGCTGGTGGCTGTCATTCAGGTTCTGCAACTCCATCATCCACCCAACTGATTTCATCAAATGTTCCGTTAACTGGTTATATTGCTGGACAAACCTACACGATAACTGCAGCATGCGCTCAAACAGGAATTAACCGATACGGATTTCAAATTTCACCTCAGGCAGCAAACGGGGCATTGCAAGGACAATTAATTGTAACCAATACAACCACCACCAAAATTGTGAGTACAAAATATATTACACATACTGCATCAGGAACTGCAGGTACTGGAGGAAAAACTTGGACATTTAATTGGGTAGCTCCAGTAGCTGGAACAGGAAATGTAACATTTTATGGAGCTTTTAACTATGCTAACAATAATGGTAATTCAAGTGGAGATATTATTCGCTCGAACACTTTAGTGATTTCAGAAGATCAGACAACAGCTGGAATTGCTCCTGTGGATAGGGATAAACTGGCTGCTATTTTATATCCTAATCCTATTCAAACCGATGCTACATTAAGAATTAATTTAGAATCGCAAGAAACGGTAACTGCAAAATTTCTTTCCTTAAACGGGCAATTGGTTGCAGAGCCCATGGAGTTTTTAGGCACACCAGGAATGAATGAGTTTGCACTACAAGTTCCAAGCAATTTAAACACGGGGACCTACAAATTAATAGTGACTGCTGGTGATGCGGTGACTGTTAAAACTTTCTTTAAGAAATAAAATCAAAATTAAATAAACTAAAAAAGGGCAGAAATTTTCTGCCCTTTTTTAGTTTTATCCTAGTCTAATCGAATAAAATCATAAGATCCAGGAGGGGTAACAATCAATGGAACTTTTTCTACCAAGACAGCACTTGAATCAAGTCCAAAAGCTCTTTCTTCATTCATGCTTAAATTTTTAATCACAAAATAAAGATTCAGAATCATCTTTGTGTAGAAATTCAACGTATTTTCATAGGAAAGGAATTTTTCCATAACAATGAAACGGAAGTCGCCTGCAATATGCAAATCGCGCAATGGAATATAATTACTAGTGATGGTAAGTTCGCCACTTTTCACCAACTCTTGCACCACTTGACGAAACATTAAATTGATATGTGGCTCTACACGGAAGCCAATCTTAAAACGCACATGCATAATTTTATCTTTTACAAGTTGCGTCACTCGATAATCTACTGCGTAGGGCTCATCAATTACATCCACATGAACCAACCAATACAAATCAGCTCGTTTGGGTTGCTTTTGTAATATAGAATAGATGATTTTATTTTCAACCTCAGTTTCCTGATATGCAGAAGTTAAATACACTAAATGAGTTGCATACTTTGGGATCGTAGTGTCTTTTGATACATCACAAATCACATCTGCATATTTTGCTAAAGGAACAAATTCCACCAACGAATTCTTGATTTTTCGAGCTTCATACCATACCCACATCATTAAAAAGATGAGCGCTGCAATAATCACTGTTACATATCCACCTTGTGAAAATTTGCTAAGGTTGGCAACTAAAAATGAAACTTCAACAATAGAAAGCATCGTAATGACTGAATAAATAAAAATCTTTGGATATTTTTTTAAATACAGATAGTAATTTAATAAGATGGTGGTCATCATCATGGTCAATATGATAGCCAACCCATAGGCCGCTTCCATATTCGATGATTTTTGGAAAAAAAGTACAATTCCAATACACGCAGCACACAACAACCAATTGATCGAAGGAATATAAATTTGACCTCGGAAATCGGTGGGATATTCCACTCTTCCTTTGGGTAAGAAATTCAAACGCATACCTTCATTCACCACAGTGAATGTTCCCGATATTAAGGCTTGACTGGCTACGATTGCCGCTGACGTAGCAATGATAATTCCTGCAAACAAAAACCATCCAGGCATTAAAGCAAAGAATGGTTTTGCGCCATTCAATGTGTTTCCGGTATGATTTAAGAGCCAAGCACCTTGCCCGAAGTAATTGGCAAGAAGCGCTATTTTAACCATCCCCCAGCTCACACGAATATTTTTTCGTCCACAATGACCGAGGTCGGAATACAAAGCTTCGGCTCCTGTAGTACAAAGGAAAACCGCTCCTAAAATCCAAAATCCTTCTTTGTAATACACCAACAAATGAAAAGCATAGTAGGGATTAATCGCTTTAAAAACGATAGGATTTAAATAAATTTCCTTGATTCCAAGAATAAATAACATACTAAACCATACCAACATCACAGGTCCAAAAAATCTTCCGACGAACTTTGTTCCAAACTGCTGAATAAAAAACAAAGCGAATAAAATTCCGATAATAATTGGGACGGTATGAATATCGGGATTGATCATGGTGAGTCCTTCCACAGCAGATGAAACAGAGATTGGAGGGGTGATAATACCATCAGCCAATAATGCAGCACCTCCAATCATTGCAGGAATTGCTAACCACTTCACATTCATTTTTCGCACCAATGCATACAAAGAAAAAATTCCACCTTCCCCCTTATTATCTGCGCGCAAAGTGAGGGTAATGTATTTGAATGTTGTAAGAATCGTCAATGTCCAAAAAACACAAGACAAGCCACCTAATACTAAATCTTCATCAATAGCTTGTTCACCTATGATCGCACTCATTACATAGAGGGGAGAAGTGCCAATCTCACCATAAATAATACCTAAAGTAACCAGTATTCCAGCAGCAGTTACTTTCTTATGATCAATTTGTCCAGTAGCCATCGAGTGAAACTCTTATCGAAAATATATTCTCAGCAAATACGATTAAGTAGTTGGTTCTTTTTTACGAGATGCCTTTTTAACTGGCTTAATATCTTGCAATGCTTCTTCCACTGTTGTTTCAAAATCGGCGAGTACATTCATATAATAAATATACGCATCATAGGGTGAATCATACGGACTAAAATATTTATGTACATCGCCATCACTCCAAAATTTAGTACACATATAATAGAAGTGATCACTCGTTTGCAACTTACCCCAGAATTCAATAAGATCAGGATTCATCGTGCTGATGACTTTTTCTTCCAACTTATAAATTCTTCCTGCCGCTTCTTTCTCCATAGCATTGCTTAACCATGCACTCAAGTCACGCTCTGCATCTGCCCAACTTGAATAATCGGGCACATCGTAAATATCACGCACCTTGTACATATCTGCCGCTTCGGAAAGTGTTTTGAAATCAAAATCTTTATGCTTCATTATTTCCATGGGGAGATGGTCAAGAAACTCAAAAATTCCAGTCTCTTCCCATTGATGCTCACCAAAAGTTTCATAATCCATAAACAAATTAACGACTTCACCATTTCCAGCTACTTTATGCACCCAGGAAGCAAAGGTATCGGCTTGCAAGGGCCATTCCGCCCAATTGCGATCGCTAAAGCGGAAAGCAATATCATCGGAGAGTCTATAATTTTTTAAAAATGCTTTTATCTTCAATGTACCTGCAGGCTGATACAAGAAATTAGGAGTACGATCTCCTAAATAACGATCAACACCCTCACAAAGTATAGCCTTGAAACCCATCTTTTCTACAACGGAAGCAACTTCATTATTGTAGATGAGCTCAGTATTTCTAAAAACTTTAGGAACTTGATTAAAATGCTGTTTAATTTTTGCTTTATGCATCTCTACTTGTCTGCGAAACTCATTCTTTGAATAAATAAAACTCAAGGAATGATAATACGTTTCGGAAATAAATTCAACACAACCGGTATTAGCCAAATCAACAAAAGACTGCAAAACATCAGGGCGATGTTTTTCGAACTGCTCAATGGCAACACCGCTGATGGAGTAGGAAATTTTAAATTTCCCTTTGTGCCGATTAATTAATTCAAGCATTTTTCGATTGGTTTTCAGATAGCATTTTTCTGAAACCTTATCGAGAATCAATCTATTTTTTTCATCATCCTCATAAAAATGATCGCGTCCGATATCAAAAAAGGAATATCTTTTTAGTCGGAAGGGTTGATGAACTTGGAAGTAGAAGCAAACTGATGGCATAGCGTTTATCTTTATCAATTACGAAGATACATTTTCATTCTAAAAAAAACACCTTTTAAAAAATAGGTTATTCACATAAAAAAATGAGAAAAAAAATAAGGCTTATACCATTTCTGGTATTAAATGAAAGGCATTATACCCATCAATCACCTTTTTTGCAGCATGATCCCAAGAGATATTTTCAAGATCCTTATAAGCATCTTGGGTCACATTTTCAACGAGAACCGGATCGTGCAATAGATTCAAGATATAGGCTGCCGCGAGATTGATATCCCAATAATCAAACTTTAATGCACCATTTAACACTTCAGCAACTCCCGATTGTTTACTGATAACAGCAGGAATACCAAACTGAACAGCTTCCACGGCCGATAATCCAAATGGCTCGGAAACCGAAGGCATGATATACACATCTGCAATGCTCAATAGTTTTCTCACTTTATCTAAATTTAAAAAACCAGTGAGGTGGAAACGATGGGCGATACCACGCTGAGCAGCGCGCTCAAGCAAGGGATTGAAATATTCACCTGTACCAGCCATCACAAAGCGAACGTTTTGATCTTTTTGCAAAACTTTTTCAGCAATATCCACAAAGAACTCAGGTCCTTTCTGACGAGTTAATCGACCCACAAACAATACCATTTTCTCCTTGAACATAGGAGCACTTTTGAAAGGTTCTACTGGTCGAATACCGTTGTGTACAGGTCTGATTTTACTCCAAGGAATCTGATAATAATCGTGAATAATATGTCCAGTAAAATTACTTACTGGCATTAATAAATCGGCGTATTCCATTCCGTGCTTTTCAACCTGATATACCCAACCTTTGCTCTGTGGTCCACCACGGTCAACTTCCAGTGAATGTACATGTACAACGAGTGGCTTTCCAGTTTTGGCTTTTATTTCCATACCCGCAATCATGGTCATCCAATCATGCGCATGAATCACATCAAAATCTAATGACAAAGCTAACTTTGCAGCCAACTTACCAAACACCGTTACTTTTTCAATTACATCACCACCATAAAGGTCATCAATCTGAAAAACTTCAGCCGTTTCATCACCAATTTTAACGGTCTTTAAGTACTGACTTGTCAAATTTTGAAGATCATGGTGCGGAGAGGCGTTACCGTTATAGTACGGATTTAAATGGGTGTCGATAAAATGAACCTGCTTCACTTTCTTATACGTATCCGTATGACCAATATTTCTCAGTGTTTTGGCATCGATGGTATTCATGCCAATCAAATTCAAATTCTTCACTACAAAGTCGGGATTCGACTTTGGAATAATCATGGTTACGTTAGCGTATTTAGAAAGGGCTATGCAAAGGTCGTGACAAGCAACCCCAAGTCCTCCATTAATTACTGGTGGAAATTCCCAACCCAACATTAGGATCTTTGGCAAATCTGCTTTAGAAGTGAGCTCGTCAAGGATAGGAGGGGTAGTCATTAAGATGGGATCGGATTTTGACAAAAATAACGATTCTAGAGGAAAGACTCACTAATTTGCAATTAATTATACAAATTATTTCCACTATTGCTCTTTGGATAACGCCAAAATTTTTGAAGATTGATTTTAATAACTTAATTTCATACCCTTATACACTTTCAAATATGCATTCTCTACCTCATATTCGAGCCTTTGTGGTTCAAGGAACTTTGCTAATTATCAATGGACTAGCAGCTTATATGATTGTTGGACCAAAAGCATTCAATATGATGATAGTAGCGATTCTGTTAGGAATTGCACTTTGGAGCACAGCATGGTATTGCAATAAAAAAGCAAAGGCTATTTGGATAGGCTTTGGATTGTCGTTAGGTGGAATTGTTGTTTTTACCCAACGTACCATTGCCAATTTCCTTTCCTTAATAGGCATCATTCAGCATGAAATGAATTTTGATGCGTATAATAAATCCATCATGGTGGTGTTATACATCATGATGTCGTGTACTTGCATCTGCGGATTAATGCTCTCGTACACTTACTTACCCGAAAGAAAAAACTAAACAGCCATGACTACCATCAAAATAAACTCGAATGGTTCCATTCGCGTAGAGGGAGAATTTGAAATTATTGACGCCAACGGAAATCCATATGATTTAGCAGGAAGGACGGTAGTTACTTTATGCCGATGTGGTCTTTCTCAAAATAAACCGTTTTGCGATAGTTCGCATCGTGGTGAGTTTGCTCATGAATCGGTGGCTTTTGCGTTACCTCCTCCCAAGCCAAAACCAGAATAAAAGGTTAATCTTTTTCGAGAAAAAATGAAGTTCCGCCCACCCAATCGAGGTTTTCATTGTAGCGAACACCAATCATTTTTCCTTTGCTCATCCTTCCTAAATTGATGGTGAGGGTAGGACGTGCTTCCCCTTCGCCCCAGAGATAGAGGAGACGAATTTCGCATTTTACAGGTCCTGTAGGCGATTGTAATGCTTCTGCATACTTCACTTTCTTCTGAAGGATGTAGTTAGATGGATTTTCGAGCGTGATGATATCTGATTTCTGAACATCAAAAACAACACCTTGCCCGCTGAAACTAAACAATGGTTTCAAGACCCAGTTTTCGAGATCATCGGGAATCGAAGAAAGCTCATGTACAAAATAACTAGTTGGAATGCTGGGTCCACTTAAAAATGGCATGGTATACTTTGAAATTCTAAAAAACCAATTCGGATGAGACACCCATTCAACGTCGACATCTTCTGTTAAATTAAACTGCAAATTCAAATCTTTTCTTTGTAGAAGTTCATCAAAAATAACACGGTTATAAATCCTTCGGATACGCGTTTTCTTTCCATTGTTCATGTAAAAAAGATGATGTCCTTCCCGAATCACTTCGGTTAAACAAACAACTGGAATCCCTAAGTACATTTGCGTGCAATGAAAATCGATTTGCGTTTTTTGTTTCCAAGGTTCTATTTCCAACAAAATAGTTTCATTGGGATCCTGTTTTGCAATTACAATCTCTTTCATTCTTGCCAAAAAAGATTCATGCGTATACCCATTAAACTTATTATCGAAACCTTCTGGAATCGCAAAATGTTTTCGGTACATCGTAGAAAGCCACTCCTGATAACAATACAAAGAGGCAAAGCCTTGCAACTCGATGAGTTTAGGAATTAATCCACCATTACCGTCTTCACAAATCGCAAAATCAATAGCAATCAGTTTGGAGTGACTATCTTCATTACTTACTTTCAATCCGTCAGGAATCGCATTTTCAGATTCCTTTTTAAAATTAGGGTTAACAATTACATCAATAATATCTTCTCCAGCTTTTACAACTAGTTGCTTCAATGCCTTGTCCATAAACACTGGTGTTTCCGAAACTCGAAAATCAATATTGTAATTGAATGCACTATTCATATCCTTCAAAAACCCTTTATATTTCTCTTGGGTGAATGAACTATTGTATGCCTCACGAATTGACTTTATCATATTTAATTATATATCTGATTAACTTTTTCTTGAAACTGAATATCACTTTGTAAAGACATAAATGCGGCCTCTGTCTTGCAACGTGCAACATCATGAAAACCTTTTTTGATGGCCTCGTCTAAATAACGAAAACAATCATTTCTATTACCCTCCATAGCGGCACTCACCGCTGACAAATACCATGCTTCGCTATTCAGAGGATCCACCAATCGATAGATGTTAGCAAAATAAACACTCTGCTCCTTATGCACTGCTGCAATAGCACGGTTCAACGACATATAAGTTGAAAGACTGATTACACCCCGAACACGGTTTTTCATCTCTTCAAATGCTTGCGGACTTTTAGTCGTTTTCACAGATTCCCATTGTTTAAATTCCGTTTTCCACCAGCCTGTATCTTTTGCTCCTAAGGCACGAAGGAAATAATCCCGCTTCTTTGATTCAATCTGTTTAAATTCGCTCTCGACTGAAAGCCCTTGTTTATACTCAATGGAATTCATCAACTTTTGCAAGGACGCTTCCACATTCTTTGTGTTCAACATTCCTTGGAAATTTTTCACCATGTTTTTATACAGCTCTACTTTTTCAATCACATTTGAAACAGAATCGGACTGATGAATCAAAAATACAAGTCCAGCCTCCAATTCTTTCGTATTAACAGGAGTAAAACGATCGCGTTGCGCTATAGCTCTAAAAGCTATAAAAGCATTTTCCATTATAGAAGAAGGTGGCCAGGCATGTTCGCCAGAGAAGCGGATGGTTTGATAGCGACTCATCATGCGAGGATCCTGTGTATTGAAATTTAAAATCTCCGACAAATTCATATCACTATTCCCAGCAATTCCCACAATTAGGTGCGGAGGAACTCCTGTCCATGAACCTGCAGGAATTCCGGCACCACAAACAACAAGACCTTTTACTCCCGATGCTGAAAGAGCTAGCATCGATGCAACCCGAGCCCCACCGCTAAATCCACCAGCGAAAATTTGATTCGTATCTACCTTTTCTATGAGGAGGCATTGATACAACATCGACTGAATAATATTTGCTGTTTGCTCGGCGTTGTTGCCATTCTTCGAATCCTTAGATGCAATCAAAATGAAATTATAAGTATCCGCTAAAGGTTTATATTTCTGCAGAGGTAAATCAGGATCACCGTGGGGATCAAACAAAATCAAAATAGGGAGCTTTTCCTTCGAAGAGAAAGAGGCAGGATAGTAAACTGAATAATGAAGATTCGCATCGAGTTGACACGGCTGATCGCTAAAAGCGTGACCAGCTTTTTCAATAGGGGCAGGGGAGACTTCAGAACTAGAATCAACCTTCGTAGGTTCCGTTTTCTTACCTGAGCAAGAAATGATCACCACCAAGCATAATAGCAGAAATATTCGCATGAACCAAAAATAGTGGTTGCAAGCATTCATTTATCTATTAATTTTGAAAATATTTAAATAATTTGTTATGCGCACACTTCAATCACTCTTAGATGAATATTCTGAAAGCCATTTGCACCCTCAAAATATTCTAATTCATTGGATTTGTGTCCCTGTGATCTTCTTCAGTATCGTTGAATTTTTGTTCTGCATCACCGTACCAATAGTTGGGAATTTAGCCATTCTATCTCTTGTTCTACTCACCGTATATTACTTTATATTATCAAAAACATTGTGGATTGGCATGTTGATATGGGGAATGATTTGTATTACCATTGCCTTCTACATCAACATACACTACTATGAACATCGCTTTACCATTTTTTTAGTTTTATTTGTTTCTGCCTGGATTGGTCAATTTTGGGGACATAAAATTGAAGGTAAGAAGCCTTCTTTCTTAAAAGATTTACAATTTTTGTTGATTGGTCCAGCGTGGTTAATGACTAAAATCTACAAAAAGGTAGGGTTCATGGTTTAGAAAATGGAAGGATCATCAGCAACCATTACTTTGCTCTTAGAGTGGCTCTCTTGGGTACTCTTCTTCTTTGCCTGGGCTATTTTGGTCAAGACTGCATTGCGACGCTTAAAAAAGAAAAATCCAAATCAGGAAATAAAAGATCGCAAAGCCTACTATTTCGCCATGATCGTTGGTATTCTGTTACTCATCTTAATTCTACTTTTCGGTGTAGATCCTTTCATCAGCTTTTTGGTGAATGAAGAAGTGATAGAAGCCGAAAATGGACCTTATGTTTTTTGGGGATTGGCGGCTTTGCTGTTTTTCTTGATTCCGTTTGTGGTAGCGAGGTTGGGAAGGGTTGTGTTTCGCAGTAAAGATTTAGATTGATAAAATTTATAGGACGTAATTAAACAGCTGCAAGCTGTACGTCCAAAATTCAAGATCAAATTGAAAGAATCGTATTCTAATACTAATTAATCAATACTTACGTTTGTTGGCGATGCGACACTTTATTATGACATTGTTTATGCTTTTCTGCCTTGGCTCTGAATCTGTGGCTCAAAAATTCTATGATTTCACACTTATTGCAGGGCCTGCGTTTATCAATCAAGGAAACGGTTACCATTCAAAATATTCAGCAAACCAATTTGAATTAGATTATAAGATTCAATATACCAGTAGATCAAGTTTACTACTTGGGCTTGGGTACCTCTCTTACAACAAAAGATTCAACTATACAGTAGATACAACAGTAGTTTATACAATCAGTACACAAAGTTTAGGGCGTAACATAACCAGTCATCAAATTACTCGATTTCTTTTTTTACCTGTAAACTACGATTATCAATTTATTCGAAAAGAGAAATTTGACATTTCAATAAGAGGCGGATTTGAATTTCAATTTTATTTGAGAGATAAAATTTCTGGAAATCGATATAGGATTTTACCCAATGGACAACTAGATTCAATACCCATCAGTTATATCTATGAAAGCGATCAAATTGGTTCGAAGTATCTTTATTTAGCCCCCAACATCGGTTTAAATTTTCGTACACAGATCAAAAATAAATGGTACTTTCATGCAAGCTCATCCATAAACTTTGAAACAAATTTCAACTTCTTCCGATTCGGAGCAGGAGTGAGCTATGTACAAGATAAATTTAAGAGGTCAAAGAAGAAGAAAAAGAAAGGATAATTATAAATCAATTCTGAAATTCGAATAATTATCAGGTAGGATGCTAAGATTGCTTACATTTAAGAAGAAACGCAATATTGGCTCGCAAAGGCGCGGAGGCGCTAAGGCTGAGCTGGACAAATTTTAATTCACAATGCTGAACTTTATAGCAAGCTCAAAGTAATAAAAAAAAATAACTATTTACAATTTATCAACCTATTGAAAAATACAACTAAATCCGTGAAAATCCTAATAATCCATGTCATCCGTGTTCCATTTCTGAAATACTAAATTTTGAAAAATTAATCGGTTCGAAGGAACAAAATTCTAAATCCATTAAAAATATTATTCTAGTTCCAATTTCAAATCACCCGACAATTCCGATACTCAAATTATCGTTTCCCTGTTTGCTTCTCCACAAATTGCAAAACTTTATTCTTTAAACTCAATTTATTCTGTCGAGTGTCGTAATAAAATACCTAGTCCATTTTTTAATGAGATTCTTAATTGGGGTAGGAGTGAGTTATGTTCAGGATTAAATTAAGAAAACAAAGTAGAAAACAGAAAGAAAAAAATAACAGTAAAAGCAGTTTATAAAATATTCTATTTCTTTAATTCCTCCAATAATATTGGTTCTACAATATATCCTTCGGCTTTTAACAATTGTATCAACCCATACTTATATTTCAAGTTTTCTAGATCAACACTAATGAAGCATTTACTCTTATTGATATGTTGAAAAATTTTTGGAAGCCAATCCTTACTTCTCTTTTCTAAAAGTATACTATCAAATAGATGGAAACTCTTACCAGAAAAGTTATAGTAAATAAAATTATTATAATAATTATCCACAACTTCCCTATTCTTTTCTATCAGGGAATCTCTATTATTCGGAAAAATTCGAAACTTATCATTTTTAAAAACTCCAATCATTGAATCCAATTCATGAATATTTCTTTTCACGACTTCTTTAGTTTGAGGAACACCCATCGTAGCACTCAGCATATAATAAGCATGGTTCTGCCTTTTACTTTCCAAGGCTACAATTCTTCGACGATTTTTAACACGCATTTGCAGATCGTACTCCATATAATAAGCGCCTTCTTTTTTACTTACTCTATTTGAATTCAAAGCTCCTCCTATTAACTCCAACCAAGACTTTAAATAATAAATATTCATGTGAATTACATCAGGATTTCTATAACACTTCTCACAATGAAAAAAATCCCTAATCCTTTTCTTCTCAGATCGAGTTGCATAATGATGCCAGCGTATTGAATCAGGATCCACTCTGTAGTCAGCAATAGAAGATAAGAAAAAATTATTCTCAGTAAGATAGTACTTGCACGTTTCAAGTTTTCTCAAAATAATAGTATTTTTAAGGACATAAGTATCCGTACAAATAGAATTCGTACCTAATAAATAAGATGTATCTTTTGCCCCAGGTTTTATTATTTTCCAAAAAGTTGTTCTAATCAAATCCTCTTGACCATAAGCTGCTAAATTGGTTATGAGAAAACCAATTACACAAAAAATACTAAATAATCTATATCCCATTTTATTTCATTACTTAAATATCACAACTTTCTAAAATTAAATTGTAAAGATAAAAATATCAAATCACCCGATAATTCCGATACTCAAACAATCTCTTCCCCGTTTGCTTCTCCACAAATTGCAAAACTTTATTCTTTAAACTCAATTTATTTTGTCGAGTGTCGTAATAAAATACCCAGTCCATGTTTTCAATACGACTCTTCATTGGGGTAGGATGGGTTGATGTAAACTCCTCTAATGAGTCAATTTCTGAATAATCAAAAAGCTCCTCTTTCACTTTTGCTTTTACTTTTTCATCCGAATGCCAAAGACGATGGAAACTCTTTTGCTTTTCGGTTTGATGAGCCGGATTCTTTACCCAACCATAGTGGAAAATTCTCGCTTTAATTTTTTTGACATTTAAAGGTCGATCGTCTTTTCTAAACCCTTGTGCATCTTTATAGGAATGAATTTTTTTATCATTTCGAACAATTCTCACTTCGTGCCGATACCATTTTCGTGAACTACCTACATAAAGATAACTGCCATAAAAATGAATATAATTAAACAGAAGACCTTCAACCTTCGCATCACTTTTAAACTCTTCCATAGCGTCTCTAATGACGGAATAATCATTTTCATGGATCACTTCATCGGCTTGCAAATAGATGCACCAATCGGCTTGAGGCGAAACTGCTTGAAAGGCTTTGTCCGTCTCAACAGCCAAGACCTTTCCACCTTCGCGAAGTGAATCGTCCCAAACAGAAGGAACTATTTTTATTTTAGGAGAATTTATAGATTGAATTAATTCAGCAGTGGTATCCTCCGAATTTCCAAGACAAACGATTAACTCATCCACTAGTGGCAATAAAGAAAGAATGCTTTCCTTAACAGGATAATCAAATTTAACAGCGTTACGAACAAAAGTAAATCCAGATACAAACATGAGAAAAGATTAAACCAATTCCGAGTTAACAAACTTCTCCCATTCTTCAAATTGAGAGTTTTTCATGACACGTGGAAACTTATTTTGAGAGCCCATCTTCCCATTCTTCTCCATCCAATTCATAAAGATTTTAAGCGGTAATACCTCAACAAAAATTTCTTTTAAGGCCGATGTTCGCTCGACACGATAATCATCATTCAATATTTTTAATTTTTCATCTAAACTCAACTTCAAGGCAGCGGCATCCACTTTGTCGTCGGTTCCGATATACCATTTATGAGCAAACATGGTTCCATGCTTAATACCTGAAACAGAAAATTCATTGATGCTGATGTTAAACTCATCAGAGACCATTTCAATCGCCTTATTCATATTATCGACACTCAAATGCTCACCACACAAACTCAAAAAATGTTTTGTCCGACCGGTAATAACGATTTCTGCCTTTGCAACATCAGTGAATTTACTTACATCTCCAATCATCTAACGCCATGCGCCTGCTAAGGTAGAAATGAGCCAGGCATACTCTTCGCCAACTTCTACTTCATCAATCAACAATGTTTTCGGCTTACGCACCAATTCACCATCGGCATTAAAATTTTCGGATGTGAAAGGCACAAACTCATAAAACAATCCATTGTTCACTACCATGCGCATCGAACGATTATTTTGTTCATGCTGAAAAGCAATAAATCCTTCCGATGCTAAATAAGTTTCAATATATGTTAAAGGGAGATCAATTAACTTTTCAAAACTTTTCCGATAGGGCTCAAAGGATACACCACCGTGAACATAAATGGTGAGGTTGGGCCAAATATCATGAATAGTTTTCACCTGGTACTTTTCAATGATACGCTCGATGAGTAATTGACACCAGGCAGGAACACCTACTAAGATACCAATATCCCATTGTCGGGCATTTTCTACGATCTCATCTAACTTTGTATTCCAATCTTTCTCACGTGAAATTTTTCTTCCTGGCTTATAAAAATGCTGGAACCAAAATGGAATTTTACTAGTAGTAATTCCACTCAAATCACCTTCAAAATACGAACCTTGCTGATTCAAATGCGTGCTGCCACCGAGCATTAAAATACCTTTCGAAAAAATATCACTTCTCAACTCTTTGTATCCACCCAAACTAATCATTTGTCGAACGCTAGTCCGACGAATAGCCTTCACCATATCATCAGTCACTGGAATATGTTTACTAGAACTTTCAGATGTCCCACTACTCAACGCATAATAATGCACTTTACCTGGCCAGGTCACATCCTCTTCGTTATGCAAAGTTTTGTTCCACCAGCGCGCATAAATACTTTTATAATCGTGTACAGGAACGGTAGCTCTAAACTTATTTACAAAATTCTTGCTGTTCACCATATCAGCAAAGTGATACGTTTGTCCGAACATCGTAAACTGCGCTTTACGCATCAGTTTCTTCAATTCCCTTTTTTGGTAATAAATGGGCGTATCATTCGCCAATCGCAAGCGATGGCGTAATTCAATACTTCGTTTTATAATGGCGGCCAGTATCGGCATTCTTTGTCTAAATTTTTTTTTCTAATTTCATTAAAAAAGAAAATTACAATTCAAGTTCCAATCCTAATTGTTTCCTAAAATCATCCAATCCTGGATTCTTCTCAACCATTTTTTGGTATTTCTCTTTGTTGGTATAAGCCACTTCACCTGACTTTACACTATCATCTAACTTTACATATACATTAAGAGTATAATTATTTAAACTCTTCCTCAAAAAATTCACAAGCTCCGATTTTTCCTCTTGAAAAAACTCATGCTGAGCAGGATTATCGATCAATAATTCGATTTGATAATTCTCATGAATGGTAGGAGTATTGATGTTCATGGTGGTGCTCAACTGAATCTTTCCATCCTTTTTGGCTTGGTCAGAATACATCTTCCAATATTTCATTAATGATTCGTGATCGAAAGAATCTTTCAAATCAGGAAGTGCTTCTTTCGCGCTTTCTTCCACTACCGTATCCACCAATTTTTTTTTAAAAGAAGACAAGGAAGCCCCTTTAAAGATGGAGGATCCAGTTTGAGAGGGAGTAGGGGATTGAGAGAGCGTAGGAGAGGGAGGAGGAGGAGGAGTGCGAGAAGGAGAGGGAGAAGTAGAAAGGAGCTGGATCGACTGAAATTTTAACAGCCGCTGGTTCTTCAGGAGTTTCTGCAACCACATTCGCAATAGGTGGTGAAGAGGGCTCTGCCACTTCCGATTTCTTCGCTACTTCCTTTTTAACTTCTGTTTTTACTTCACTTTTTTTTTGAATAGCGGGTGCAGAAACAATAGGAGCTTCCTCTAACATTCCAGAAATAGAACAAAGACGAATTAGCGCCAACTCCACATGCAATCGTTGATTTCTTGCATTGCGGTATTCGATATCGCACTTGCTACAAATCGATAAATACTTTAAAAGATTTGCTTGTACAATTTCACTCGCTTGCAATTTGTAGCGTTCACGAGCACTTCTGCTCACTTCCAAGAGCGATAAAGTCGATTCCGTTTTAGAAACCAACAGATCACGGAAATGAGAAGCTAATCCAGTGATGAAATGATGTCCATCAAAGCCATCCGAAATAAGTTCATTATAGGTGAGCAAAACGCCAGGAATATTTCCTTCGCGTATTTCATCCGTTATTTTAAAATAATAATCATAATCTAGAATACTCAGATTGTTGATTACATCTTTATAGGTGATGTTGGTTCCAGCAAAACTTACAATCTGGTCGAAGATGGAAAGTGCATCACGCAAAGCACCATCCGCCTTTTGAGCAATGATGTGCAAAGCTTCTTCTTCTGCCGAAACTTCTTCTTGCTTGGCAACATATTCCAAATGTTTCGTGATATCATCTACTTGAATCCGATTAAAATCAAAAATCTGACAATGTGATAAGATCGTTGGAATAATTTTATGTTTTTCCGTCGTTGCTAAAATAAATACAGCATAGGAGGGAGGTTCTTCCAAAGTTTTCAAAAACGCATTAAATGCACTTGACGAAAGCATGTGTACCTCATCAATGATATAGATTTTATATTCGCCAGAATGCGGTGCATAGCGCACTTGTTCTACCAAATTTCGAATGTCGTCCACCGAGTTATTCGATGCCGCATCCAACTCATAAATGTTTAAACTCTGGCCAGAGTTAAATGACTTACACGACTCGCATTCGTTACATGCTTCCATGTCGGCGGTAAGCGTTTTACAGTTGAGTGTCTTGGCTAAAATCCTTGCACAAGTTGTTTTTCCCACACCCCTTGGACCACAAAACAAAAAAGCTTGTGCTAAGTGATGGGTTCTGATGGCATTCTTTAATGTGTCGGTTATATGAGCTTGACCTACAACTGTATCGAAGGTGGCAGGACGATATTTTCTAGCGGAAACTACGAAGGCATTCATGCTTACAAATGTAATTAATTTTAATGTCAAATGCTCGCCCTGCAGTTGAAACTTGCCTGCCGGCTTTGCTCCGCTAAAGCTTAGGCGAAAGCGATGCAGGCTTTGCTCCGCTGAAGCCACAGCGAAAGCGATGCAGGCGTAGTGGAATACTGCATGGGTTATTTTTACCGACCAGTCAACTCTTTCATTTACAATGAATTTTAAAAATATTCTCGACAATTGGCAGGTTTACAAAAATTTGAGATACTTTTCAGACCTGAATGGTAAAAAAGTCAAATAGGGAGTGGGAGCAAGGGTTCTTTTTCGTCATTTTGGTCTTGCATTCATTGCCCATCCTTCTGTTAACACCATTTGTTACTTTAGATGGTCCAGCGCATTTGTATAATGCGCATCTTATGTTTGAAGTTCTTTTTGGAAAAACACCCGTTATCCATTCTTTTTTCGAATTCAATACCTTTCCCGAGCCCAATTGGACAGGTCATTTCTTGCTGATGGTTTTGCAGGCTGTATTGCCAATTTTATGGGCTGAAAAAGTCATTATACTTTTGATATTTGTATTGATGGCTTATGGTTTTCGAAAACTAATTATGACCATTCAGCCCGATTCCGCATACCTCAGCTGGATGATTTTTCCCTTCTTGTTTAACTTCCCGCTTCTCCTTGGATTCTTCAACTTCGTACTGGCATTAGCGTTATTACCTTGGTGGATCAATTGGTGGTTAAAAAATCACAACGCTGGTTTACATGTCAAGAATGGAATTTTAGTAACCCTATTTTTTATGGTCTTATATTTCTCACATTTAGTTGTGTTTTTACTCGCCGGACTCAGTGCTGGTATTATCAGCATTTTTCATTCAGAATCGGGTTACACCAAGAAAATGTTCAAGCAATTATTGTATCTTTTTATAGTCACCATGCCTGGATTATTTCTTAGTTTCCTTTTTGTTTTCTTTTTTGGAACCGATGGTTACCGAGGTGAAATATCCTATTTACCCGTAGCGCAACTTATTGATGATCTTTTTTGTTCAAGGATGTTTATTGTTTACGACTATACTTCTGAAAAAGTATTTACATATGCCTTTTCTGGGTTGATGGGTTTACTAACGGTTATAGGTCTACGTCATTTTAATAAAACGCATATTCAGCGAAGCTTTGGATGGATTTGTTTAAGTTCATTGCTCCTCATTTTTATTATTCCCGATAGTTTGGCTTCTGGAGGAATTCTCTCTGTTCGATTAGTTCAATGGTTTTACATGACTTGGTGCATTTGGTTAGTGACATTATCTATACCTCAAAAAGCAAAAATCTTCACAGCCGTCATAGCGGTGGGATTCAGTTTTGGAATGATGAAAATTCATTGGAAGGTGCAGCAAGAATTAAATGGGGATGCCCAACAATTCATAGAAACAGCATCCCATATCGAACCCAATTCCATTGTGCTTCCGCTCAATTATTCTTCTAATTGGATGCATTCAAACATGAGCAGTTATCTAGGTATCATGAAAGATGTAGTTGTACTTGATAATTACGAAGCCACGCAACATCATTTTCCCTTAGTCTGGAAAAAGAATATGGATCCCGAAATTCACATGGGAAATCATGTTTCAAGCAATAGGCCCTGTGTGGATATTGAGAAGTCGGAAAAAATGACTGGATTAAAAATTAATTATGTGAGTGTTTGGCAAAGACCGAGCGATTTAGATGATTCGTGTTCTTTAGATATAATAGATCAACTTCGCGTTTTAAAGTTTCGTTCTATTAGAAATAGTAATTCTTTAGAACTTTTTTCTCAACACTAGAGAAACAAGAGGACACAATAGGACACTAGAGGGGCTTTAACAAAATAAAATTTCTCTAGTGTACTTTAGTGAACTCAAGTGCCTCGTATGTTAAAAAATCATAGTAAAAACTACAATTCTCCTAGCTGCATTCTTAAAGAAATTTATATTTCCAATCTAAATTTTTGATTCCAATAGAGTTTATCTTTAACCACGGAGGCACAGAGGTGTCACGGAGGAACACGGAGAGTTCATAAGAGAATTTAACCAACAACTAATCATTGTACTTATTTCAAAATCAAACCCTGGAAGGGTGAAATGATTATAGAAATTAAATATAATAAAAAACAGAACCCTGAAAGGGTGAAATTATTACAGAAATTTAATACAATAAAAAAATAGAACCCTGAATGGGTGAAATGATTTGCTGCGAACCATTCAGCATTTTTCCCGAACGCATTTATTTTTGAAATGAAAAAATAAATTTAAACACAAATCAAATTATTTATGTCACCCCGTCGGGGTTATGGGAGATAGCGTGCTATTTCTTTTCTATAATAATGTCATCCCTACGGGATTTCCATTTCGATAAAAAAAATCCAATCGCAATGCCTCGCAACTGGCTATAAATTATTAGCTTCATGGAAGCTTGTATTAGAAGATTTTTAGAATAAAAAATAAACATCAATTCACCCAAAATTCTAGCCTCTCAACCCCTCTCCAGAGGAGAGGGGCAAAGTTAAATTAATTTAATAGCGCGAATAAAGTGAAAGAATCCAAAATAGAATCTAAAATTATTAACATATAATTTTATTTAGAGAGCCCCTCCCTGGAGAGGCTTAAACATGATGCAACAAAATTATAGTTCATTGCGAAATCACATTTCATCAAACAATTTAACGCGAAGAACAAATTACAATTCCCCGAGCCACTTTTTAAAATCCGCTGCTTTTTCGCGACTCACAAATACCTCGTCATTGTTATTGGGTTTCATGTTAATTTTAAGCTTGCCATTAAAATGCGAATGAATTCCATCCAAGCACTTCGGGCTTACAATGTATTGGCGATTTGCTCTGAAAAAAGAATTAGGATCCAACAGTAATTCCAATTCATCTAGCGAATGATCGACGATATAACGTTGCTCACCAAAAGTTTTGATGAAGCTCACTTTATCTTCAGTGTAGAAAAATGCAATTTCGTGCATATCGATAGGAATTAAACGTTGCCCTTGCTTAACAAGAAAACGTTGTTTGTAAACTTGCTCCTTTCCTCTGAGAGCAGTTACAATCATGTCCAAATCTAACTTGGGTGAAGTGATTGACGACTTATGTAGCTCCTTGAACTTTTCAAAACTTCTTTTTAGCTCGTCGGCGTCGATAGGCTTGAGGAGATAATCGATGCTATTCACCTTAAATGCACGAATGGCAAACTCATCGTAAGCCGTGGTGAAGATGATGGTACTCGTGACATCCACCTGGTTAAAAATTTCGAAGCTTTGTCCGTCGGCTAATTCAATATCCATCAAAATTAAATCAGGATGTGGATTGGCTTTTAACCAAGCAACCGACGCTTCGATGCTGTCCATCACTCCCTCAATGATAAAATCGGGTTCTTGTTCATTCACCATTTTCATGATGCGCTTTGCTGCTAAACTTTCATCTTCAATAATGAGTACTCTCATGGTAATTTATATTATGGGTAAGGTAACCGAAAATTCACTTTGACCTTCTTCAATTCGGATGGATGGCTTGTTGAGAAGTCGATACTTCGCAACAATATTGGCTAATCCCATTCCTGTAGAAGCGACATTGATGGTTTTCTTCTGTAAGTTATTTACTACTGAAATAGTACCATATTCTAGAGAGGCGATGGTAATATTTAACGGTTTATGGATGGAAACGACATTGTGCTTTACAGCATTCTCCACTAATATTTGCAAGGTAAGCGGAGGAATTAAGGTGGTGAGCATTTCATCGGTGATCTGCATCTTCACGGTAAATCCTTCACCAAATCGGGTTTTTAAGAGGAAGATATACGAATCCAAAAAATCAATTTCATCTTTCAAGGAAGTCAATTCCTTTTCGTTGCTTTGCAATAAGTAGCGATAAACTTTAGATAATTGATTTACGAACTTCACTGCCATGTCTGGATTTTCATCAATCAGTGAAGACAATGTATTTAATGAGTTAAACAAAAAGTGTGGGCTCACCTGGCTCTTCAAGGACTCAAATTGACTCTGTAAATTTGCTTTTTTCAATTCTTCAGCTTCCTTCACACTCAACCGCCAATGGGCAAAATAATAAACCGTTTCATAAATACCAGAAACAATAAAAACGAATAAATAGGAGAGTACTAAATTATAAATCGTATCCTGCCACGTAATAGGGCGATTCCAATAATTTGTTAGCGCATAGAGTTGTGTAGTCGCAAGTGAAATAAGTGTAGTAACAACAATACTCGTACTTAATTGTAAAAAAATACGCTTGGCAATATTTTCTATTGATGGAAAACGTCGACGGAAATACAATAATACTTCGCGATTGATGTACCAAATAATAGTGGTAGTAGTCAGCTTGGTAAAATAACAATAAGCGAAACTATTTCCATAAGTTAACCATTCATCTGAATAAAATAAAAAAGTTAAAATAAAAGCCACTACTGGAATTCCCATCAGTAGCAACCAACCGTCGCGTAACTTATTCGATAAAATTAATCTAGTTTCCTTCATAGAAAGTGAGGGACTAAAGGTATTTACTTTTGACTTAAAAAGATCTTTGCAGCCAATAACAAATCCAGACCAATAACTACTTCCAATTATTTCGTCTGGATTTAACTCAACATGCTCTTTTATGTTCATCAATTTTTCCTTCCTCGGCTCCAACTTGCAAAATAAAGGAAGAGTAATGCTTAATCGAATCTCATTCAGATGAAATGTTTAAAATTCCTTCTGAAACTTATAAAAATTAGGCTGAAAATTTTTCCTTATCAATTAACCCCTTGATTCACAATCCTCAATTAGTAGTCGATACGCCCATCTACCCAAAAAAGTATAAAGTAACCAAAGAACAAGAAGACGGTTTTTGATAGATGGAATAAACTATTTTTGTAACGACTAAAAATTAGAGATGAAACAACTTCAGAATTATTATTGCGGACAATGGGTAGCAGGTTCCGAGAACGGACAAGTTTTGTACAATGCCATAAACGGGACAGAAATTGCATCGGCAAGTAGTAAAGGGCTCGACTTTGGAAGGATGCTCGATTATGGTAGAACTACTGGAGGTTCCGTATTAAGAAAAATGACTTTTCACGAACGCGGAAGAATGTTGAAGGCATTGGCCTTACATCTCATGGAAAAGAAAGAAGCATTTTATAAAATTTCATGGGCAACAGGTGCAACACGCATCGATTCATGGATCGACATTGAAGGCGGTATCGGAAATTTATTTGCCAATAGCAGTTTGCGTCGACAATTTCCGAATGAAACATTTTGCCTTGAAGGCGATCCTGTAAGCTTAGGGAAAAACGGAACATTTATGGGACATCATATTTGTGTTCCTAAAGAGGGGGTTGCTATACACATCAACGCTTTTAATTTTCCAGTATGGGGAATGCTCGAAAAAATAGCAGTGAATCTCATGGCGGGTGTTCCTGCTGTGGTAAAGCCTGCAACGGTAACTTGTTTCCTAACGGAAGCGGTAGTACGCGAAATTATTTCATCCAAAATTTTACCTGAAGGGAGTCTGCAATTAATTTGTGGCTCTGCGAATGGTATATTAGATCATGTCACTTCTCAAGATGTGGTGACGTTTACTGGATCGGCAAGCACGGGAAAAATGTTTAAAGCACATCCACGTATCATCAGCGAATCCGTCCCATTTAATTTGGAAGCGGATTCGTTAAATTGCATGGTATTAGGAAAAGATGTTACTCCAGAGATGCCCGAGTTTGAAATTTTCATCAAGGAAGTACAAAGAGAAATTACTGTGAAGGCTGGACAAAAATGTACTGCCGTGCGACGCATCATGGTTCCTGAAAACAGAATGGAAGATGTACAAATTGCATTGGGAAAACGATTGGCAAGTACTGTGATGGGCGATCCCAATGTAGAAGGTGTACGCATGGGACCACTTAGCATCAAAAGATCAAGTGAAAGAAGTGCGCGAAAAAGTAGAACAACTTTCCAAGCAACAAGAAATTGTTTATGGATCACTCGATAAATTTGAAATGAAAGGACAAGACACGGAGCGTGGAGCTTTCTTTTCACCGATCTTGATGTTGAATAAAGATCCCTTTAAATACACCGATTGTCACTCGGTAGAAGCGTTTGGACCTGTATCTACCTTGATGCCTTATAAATCAACTGAAGAAGCTGTAGAACTTGCTAAAATGGGATTAGGCTCCTTGGTGTGCAGCATCATTACTGCCGATGCCAAAGTAGCACGTGAATATGTTTTAGGTGCAGCAAGTATGCATGGACGAATTTTAGTATTGAACAACGAATGCGCTAAAGAAAGCACAGGTCATGGATCACCCATGCCGATGTTGACGCATGGAGGTCCTGGAAGAGCAGGAGGAGGAGAAGAGATGGGCGGAAAGCGCGGAATTTTCCATTACTTACAACGAGTGGCATTGCAAGGATCACCTTCGATGGTGACAGCCATAACAGGCGTTTACCAAAACGGAGCCAAGCAAATTGAAAAAGATGTTCATCCCTTCAAAAAACATTTCGAAGAACTTGAAATCGGCGAAACCTTAATTACGGCTAAGCATAGCGTTAGTGAAGCGGACATAGTAAACTTTGCGAATGTAAGTGGCGATAATTTTTATGCGCACATGGATTCAACGAGTTTAGAAGGAACCATCTTCACACAACGAGTGGCACATGGATACTTTGTATTAAGCAAGGCAGCTGGATTATTTGTCGATGCAAAAAAAGGTCCGGTGATGTTGAATTACGGATTAGAAGAATGCCGATTTACTAAACCTGTTTATCCTGGAATGACAATCGGTGTGAGATTAACCGTAAAAGAAAAAGTAGACACAGAGAAGAAAACTGAGGATGATATTGCGAAAGGCATTGTGAAGTGGTTGGTGGATGTGTATGATGAGACGGGGGAGACGGTGGCGATAGCTACTATTCTCACTATGGTGAGGAAGGTGAATCAAGATTAAGGTTCATGTTAGAGTGGGTGAGTGGGAGAGTGGGAGAGTAGGAGAATGGGAGTCCCGATAGCTATCGGGAGGAGAGTGGAAGCCCTGAAGTCGCAGCGTAGCGAAGTACTTCAGGGGAGAGGGAGGATCGAGTGGAGATCAGGGGCCCATCAGGATGAGAATTTAGTCCCGATAGCTATCGGGATGAGAATTTAAAATAATACAAAAACGGAATAAATTTAATTATGTCTACAGGAAAAATAAACACAGCCACCGCAGCCGGAATTTGCACCATCACATTTTCTCATCCACAAAGCAATTCCCTACCGGGAACTTTATTACGTGAATTGGCTGCTGCAATAACTGATTCAGGAAACAATGCAGCAGCCAAAGTAATTGTTTTGAAAAGTGAAGGTGACAAAGCCTTTTGTGCTGGAGCTTCTTTTGATGAATTAATTTCCATCAACGATTTAGAAACGGGAACTTACTTTTTCAGTGGATTTGCAGCTGTTATTAATGCCATTCGCAAGGCACCTAAGTTTGTTATTGCTCGTGTACAAGGCAAGGCAGTAGGCGGAGGAGTAGGACTCGCCAGCGCTGCAGATTACACCATTGCGCACAACAACGCATCCATCAAACTCAGCGAGCTCGCAGTGGGCATTGGACCTTTTGTAGTAGGTCCGGCCGTTGAGCGGAAGATGGGCACCTCTGCTTTCACCCAACTCAGCATCGATGCTACGGCTTGGAAAGACGCATCGTGGGCAAGGGAAAAAGGACTTTACACCGACCTCTACGAAACATTTGAAGAACTTAGATCAAGCCGTAGATAAATTAGCAAGCACACTCGCTGCAAGCAATCCAGAAGCCATGATGCTATTGAAAAAAGCATTTTGGTTGGGGACAGAGCATTGGGATGTACTTTTAGCAGAACGTGCGGGGATGAGTGGGAGGTTGGTTTTATCGGATTTTACGAGGAAGGCTATTGAGGGGTTTAAGAAGGGGGCGAGGTAGTTGTTGGTCACGAGACTTCGCGATTAGAGATTAGTTATTGGATTATTGCAGGCAGTTCAAAGCTCAAAGTCGTATACTTTGATGCTAAGCTTAGTTTTCTTCCCAATAAACCCAATAAACAACTAAGAATAGTATTGCGGAAAGTACTGAAATGTGGTACGTTTCGCAAAAATTATCTCGAATGTAAAACTGCTACTTAATTGAAAAAAAAGTAAATTTGTGTAATGCTGGATTTAAATGAAATGTACTTGTACAGAATGACGCATATTGAGAATATTCCACATATTCTTCAACATGGCATTACTCATTTATCCTCTCCAAATGCCAATCCTAACTTTGTACCGATTGGCGACAAGAGTTTGATTTCTACTCGTAATGATTTTATACTTAACAATGGAAAGCGGCTGGGTGACTACATTCCTTTTTATTTCAGTGTGCGGACTCCTATGCTCTATGTAGTTCAACATGGTTATAATATGGTGGCCCCTACACCTGCCGAAAATATAATTTATTGTCGCTGTTCCATTCAAGACATCCTGAATCTGCAATTAGATTTTGTATTTACAGATGGACATGCTGTAGATGGATTCAGCACGCAGTATATACCCGAAAATATTACAGATATTCAATCCCTTTTAGACATGAAAGCAATTGATGATAAATATTGGAGAGACGAAAATGATTTAGATAAAAAACGCAGGAAAGAGGCAGAATTTTTTAGTCCTGGGAGATATTCCTATACCAACTAATTTTGATTATTTTGTATTTAATCCGCAAGCACAAGAAAAATTAATTAACTTTGGTGCTAATCCGAAAAATGTTCAGACTAAAACACGAATACTACTTTTAAGGCATGATCCAATATAAAATAGGCAATTTATTAGAGAGCGATGCAGAAGCATTAGTGAATACTGTAAATACAGTAGGAGTTATGGGTAAAGGAATTGCTTTGCAATTCAAGAATATTTTTCCAAATAATTTTAAAGTATATGCAGAAGCATGTAAAAACGAAGAGTTAAAAGTGGGTTCACTTTTAGTTTTCGAAGAAGAGGCTCTCTATATTGGTAAAAAAATAATCATTAATTTTCCTACGAAAACTAATTGGAGACTACCATCTGAATATCAATATATAGAAGCTGGATTAAACGAATTAGTAAAAGTAATAAAGGAAAGAAATATTAAATCAATAGCCATTCCACCCTTAGGTTCTGGAAATGGAGGATTAGATTGGAGTAGAGTGAAACAAATTTTAGAACGAGCACTAACCCATGTAAATTGCGATATTCGTATTTACGAACCCAATGCTGACATTCAAGAAGTATTGAAAAAAGAAAGAGTTAAACTCACACCTGCAAGAGCCATGTTGCTCGCCGTTTTGTATGAGTTAGTGCGCAACGGCGAATTTGTATCCGAGTTTTCATCCGAAAAAATTGCTTATTTCCTGCAACGCTTTGGAGGGAAAGATATTTTCAAATTGGAGTTCCAGCCTAAATTTTATGGTCCGTACTCAGGAAAAGTTAAGCATGTTTTATTTTATTTGAATGGAAGCTATATTATGGGCTATAGCTCAATGGATAAAAAACCATTTGAAGAGTTAGGTTTAATTCCAGATGGAGAAAAAGACGTCAATGACTTTTTAAATCTTGCCGAGCACAACCAGTATAAAACCATAGTTGAGAAAACAAAAAAATTCTTAAAAGGATTCTATTCTCCTTATGGTTTAGAACTATTATCATCGATTGACATCATTATTTCTGAAAAGAAAGTAGTGAACTTAGAGGCAATTACCAAAGAATTAGAAAATTGGAGTGATCGAAAGAAAACATTATTTAACA
>JADKFA010000025.1 GCA_016717725.1 Bacteroidota bacterium | reverse complement strand
CTTTTTCAAAGGGTAGCTTTAAGGAATTACCATAGGGCAAACCAAATCCCATTGCAATTCGTACGATTTTTTCTCCTTCAATTCGCTTTGCTAAGTAAATGGTATTACCCGCAAATTCTAAATTAATGCGAAAGAAAAAATACTTCCTTCGATTGCTTAAATCTTGATTGTTGAATAGGTAACTGATTCGTCCATCAGCAATGAATTGATTGGAATATCCTAAAATGATCGTAGGGTCCTGTAATTTTTCAAGTTGCAATTGAAAAGCAGGATCTAGTTTTACATTGATGTAATTTATTTCAGCAGGATAGAAATAAAATCGATTGTAGAGTGTAGTTTTCTTCGTGTAGAAATAGGATAAGTTTACCAATTGTCGGTAGTACTCAGGCCGATTCTGAATATTGAAACTAGCCGAAATAGAAGTGGTTGGATTACTTACATGTTTCGGGTAACGTATATTAAATGGCCATAAACCACGAGGGAATGTTAAAGAAAATTCAGGGCCGATTTCATAAGCATTAAATAACGATAGTTGTCGAGTCGTTTCATAAGTGGTATCTCCAAAATTTTGTTGAATTTCTAATCCCCCCTTAATTTTTAATGTCAACGTCTCTGCACCTTTAAATATATTTTTGTTTTTGTAGACTAAGTTTCCCGCAATTCCAAAATTTCCACCACTATTTGTACCCTCTGCTTCTGCTTTGAATTCTTGACGTGCTTGTGGCGAGAGCAAAATATAACAACGTAGTGGAGTAAGCGAATCTCCAGGCTGCATTTCTAGTATTTCAGAACGAATATTAACGAATCGAAAGATACCTAAATCGGAAAGCCGACGGTAAGTAAGATCAAAATTTTCTTGGGCATAAAGAGAATCTTTTTTGATAAAGATATGCTCCACTAAATGTTTCGCATTCTGACTGTATTGCAATTTACCAGTGGAAATGAATACCATGTTTTCGGTATAGGTCGTGTCTTTTAACAACCTACGGTATTCAGAATAGGGTCGTAATCCACTTCAACAAATACTTCTTTAATATAACATTTTTGATGGTTTAATTTTCCTCTCCTCGTTGAATCTTTTATCTCGTTTGTGGATTTGTATTACCATCCATAAATCAACTTGATTGCTCATTAAAGCGGAATCAATATCAAAATAGATGTACTGTGAATTGAAATTGAAGTATCCCAAATTTCTAAGCCGAGTGGTTACTCGATTAAGTTCACTTTGTAATAACGAATTAGAAAATCTTTTTCCAGATGAAATGAGTGATGGAGTAGGGTCATGTAAGATGAGATCACGAATAACTGAATCTTTTATTTCATATTTAATGTTTCTAATTTTATACGGTTCGCCTGATTTAATTTTATAATAAACGCGCGCCTTTTTTTCTTTTATAAACCGTGCTGTCTTTGATGGCGACGTTGAAATAACCGTTGTTTTCGAATAAGATTTCTATTTGCTCCCTCGACTTATGTGTTAAGGTTGTATCTAGTAAAACAGGCTCTTCACCGATTGCATTTTTTACCCACTTTTTAAATTTGGTCTCTTTTCCAATAGTGGCTAATTATAAACGCCAAGATGAAACCGAAATATTCCTAGTATTTTCCGATTGGGTTTTTGCTTTAAAAATGGCAGCAACACTTTCGTTGTATTCTGTGCGGTTGGTTTTAATGATATTTTTGTCAAGAAGATGTTGTCCTTCCGGAATCGTCTTGAATACATTACAACTGCTCGAAAGTAGCGTTGCAATCAACAGAAGTGTTGCAAGGGCGGTAAAATGAAGTCTTCCTTTCGTCATAATGCGACGGATGTAAAAGTACAATTAGAAACGTATATTTGGTCATGTTATCAAAAGCACTTATCAAACAAATTCGTTCCTTGCAAATCAAGAAGTTTCGGGATAATGAACAATTGTTTGTTTTCACCGCAATGGAAAATTGATCATGTATATTCTACGGATGAATCTTTGGTTGAAGAGGATGCATCTGCTCCATTTTCTATTATTAAGACGATGGAATTGAACAAATTTCTGGATTTCAACACCCAACAAAGTGTTAGCCACTGTCATTATGAAGACGCTCAAGGTGGATAAATTGAATGATTTTTCTGGTTTTTTCATCTTGTTGGATAAAATTCAAGATCCAGGAAACCTTGGTACCATTATTCGAATTGCTGATTGGTTTGGGGTAGATGGAATACTCTGCTCGACTGAATCGGTTGATTTTTATAATCCAAAGGTGATACAAGCTAGTATGGGTAGTGTGGGAGTGGATAGTCTGCTTAATAAATTTATAACCAATAAATTACATATTCCTGCAGGAAAATCCATCGGCCCTAAAGCCGAATCTTTGAATGTAGCAATAGCCACAGCCATCATCTGTTCAGAATGGGCGAGAAATAAATAAAAAGAAAGGTTTTTAGTTCAATTTTGATGGTACTACCATCTTGAACTCAGGAATTTTTACGAAAAATAATTTTTTGTCGTATTGGCGCTCCATTAAATAGGTGCCAAACATCTTTCCTAATTCTGTGTTTAAATTACATCCTGAAACATAGCGATAAGTTTCTCCAGGAGCTATAAAAGGTTGTTCTCCAACAACTCCTTCTCCTTCAACTTCCCTTCTTGTGTTATCTGAATCAACAATATACCAGTGTCGACGCTTTAAACGGATCGCTTGTTCACTATCATTTTTAATAGTGATGCGGTATGCAAAAACATAATGAGATTGCGCTGGATTGCTATGTGTAGGTTGATAAAACGTCTCAACGCTCACTCTAATTCCTGCGGTTACCTCTGTAAATATGGCCATAATTGTATTGCTAATGATCAAAAGTAGGTACACCCATCCAAAATAACAAGAGAATTTGACCAAAATGCTCATTGAAGTGGTCAATGATGGAATTGTTAGGAGGAACCAAAATCCTCCCGCTTGTATCTTATGATCTCCTATTAATTTAAAGTATCGAGCCCCGATAGCTTTCCAATAAACTAAAACATCGTATTCGTTTCTTGTCTCGTAATGACTTCCTTCTGTTTCTAAAACTGAATAATTCCTTTTTTCATCTAAAGTAACATAACGGTAATTGTAATAGCCCTGCTTTATGAATAGTGTTTTTTCATAACATCCAGATACTTCATTATAATTTAAACTATACTTTGAAGTGAGTTTTCTATCCGTTAAATTTCCTTCTAAATAATAAGAAGTTTCTGGATTTTCTTCTTTCGCTTTTAACCGAAACTTTACTTGTATATAATCTCCTTCTAAATGTGCATCACGTCCTTCGTATATTTTAATCAGGTATTTTCCATTGATGTCTTCATTGGCGCTGTATCGTTGAGTCCCTAATCGCAAATCTGGTTTTAAAACAGTGGTCATTGTTCCAGGGTTTATGCTGTCGTTTTCGATGCGCTCAATGGATTGAGTTAGGAATTTATTGGTTCTTAAATCCAAAATTCGATATTCACTTCCTCCCTCAAAAACATTACCTTGTTCTAAATTGTAATCGAGCTCATCATTACTGGCAAACAAAGGTTGAATATTAGTTAATGAGGTATTGTAATTGAAGTTTTGAAGTAATACAATTTTTAAGTCGGAATATGGATTGGATAATGAAATTCCCGTTGTGTTGATTTTGAAGTCAATCTCTTGATGAGAGTTTCTATATTCTATAACGGTAGCCCTATGTGCATTGCCTGAAATTTGAACAAGAGGTTCTACCACTAAAAATCGTTGGGTGATCACGATGGAGTCGGGGTCGTTTGTAGGGGAATACAACCATCAAATAATTTCCTGAAATTAATGGCTTCATCTGTGCATTCGGAAAGAGAAGCTGGTAATGCCAATAATCTTCCAATGTATTGAGTGAATGTTTGTAGTTTGAAATTTGATCGGTATTGAATCCGTCTAAAAATTCGTTCTCCGATAATTCACTCGATTTCCAATCAGGATCACAGTGAATGATTCGATAACTGTAATCCTCAATTTCATTATCAAGTAAATCAAATTGCAAGAGCAATGTTTCTCCGCTCCCTAAACGAATCACTGGATCACTCATGGGTTCTCCATTCCGCTCAAGCAATACGGTCTTTATGTTTTCTACATAAATTTGGTCTTCATACTTTAAAAACCGAGACGAAAAGTAGTCAGCATCCGATTGAGAAAAGGATAGGTATTGTAAAAAAGAATGGGAGAAGGAAGGCTAATCTCATTCGTCGAGTTCAAGGAGTTTTAAATAGTATGCTTCCCATTCTAATTCATGGTGTTTTAATTCATGAACGCATTTCTCGAATTCGGATTGTAGATTTTTGTATTTTGTTTTGTCTTGAAATACATTCGGATCACTCATTAATAAACTTAATCGTTCATGCTCCTTTTTTAAGAGTGTAACTTGCTCTTCATGTTTCTTAGACAAGGTTTCTAATCGCTGCTTTTCTTTCTTTTTATTTTGATCGTTGTTCTTTTCGTCAGGGTAAATCTTGGTGGCCTTTTCTGCTTTTGCGAGTTTTGTTACAGGTTACCGACTTAGTAGGCTTTGCGTTTTTTGCTCTGCTTGCCAAACTTTCAAATTCATGATAGGTACCGGATATTCTTTTAATTCTTTGTTATCAATATACCATATTTTATTGGCAATCCTACTGAGGAAATATCGATCATGGGATACAACAATGTATGTTCCTTCATATTTATTCAATACCTCAACCAGTACATTCACACTTTGTATGTCGAGGTGATTGGTGGGCTCATCCAGCAACAAAAAGTTGGCTTTATCTAAAATGACTTTGGCTAAGGCCACACGTGCCCTCTCTCCTCCCGATAATACTTTTATTTTTTTGAATACATCATCTCCTTTGAATAAAAAGGCACCCAATAAGGAACGCAAATAGGTGTCCGTTTCGTCTGGAGCTGTCATTTGTAATTCTTCCAATGGATGATATTCTTTATTAAGACTCTCTAATTGATGCTGAGCATAAAACGTTTCAACTACGTTATAAGTCTCTTCTCTCTCACCATCAAATTCTTCATGCCCTGCTAAGAGTCGGAGCATCGTCGACTTTCCTTTTCCATTCGCTCCAATAAATGCAATTTTATCGCCTCTGGTGATTTCTGCCGTTGTGTTTTTTAATAACTCATTACTTCCATATGCCTTTGCTTCGATGTTGAGTTTGCTAATGATTTTCCCTGGTTGTTTGTCTACTGCAAAACGGATTTTAATTGCTGCCAAAGGACCTGCAACTTCTTCTACTTTGTCTAGTTTCTCGAGTGCTTTACTCTCGATTGAACTGCCGTTGCTTTGGAAGCCTTAGCTCTAAAACGCTCAATGAATTTTTCTTGTTCCTTGATGTATCGCTCTTGATTTTTAAAAGCATTCATCTGAAGTTCTTTTCTTTCTTCTTTTTCGATGAGATAATCACTATAATTTCCTGTATAGAGCGTTAATTTCTCATATTCTAACTCCGCAATCTTGTTTACGATTTTATCCAAGAAATACCGGTCATGAGATACAATGATCACCGCACCTTCGTAATCATGTAAGTAGTTTTCGAGCCATTGAATAGATGGCAAGTCCAAGTGATTGGTGGGCTCATCTAGTAATAGCAAATTCGGTTTTTGCAAAAGTGTTTTGGCAAGCATTACACGCATTCTCCATCCTCCAGAAAACTCTTTTAATGGACGTTTTAAATCTTCAGTAGTGAAACCTAATCCTTCGAGTATAGCCTCAGCCTTCGATTGCAATTGATATCCATCTAAGGAGTCGTATTCCGTTTGCAATTTGTGAAGTTTGTTTAATATTTCCTCACTGTGATCATGTTCCAGTTGAACTAAAATCTTTTCTATTTCGGTGTGAACAAAGTTCGCTCTTTCAAAAGCTTCCATGGCTACATCCAAAATAGAGTTGTCAGATAAGTAACTCAATAAATCTTGATTCAAAAAGCCAATGATTAAGTCGTTTCTTTTAGAAATATCGCCTGAAGTAGGAGAGTATTCTCCGCTAATCACTCTCAATAGAGTTGACTTCCTGTTCCGTTAGCTCCAATCAATCCAATTTTTCATTGGGCTTAATATGCCAACTTAAATCTCTAAATAAGACTTTGGAGCCAAACTCTAATGTAATCTGCTGTAGTACGAACACGTTTTATATTTTAATAAGCTTACCGCTTCCTGTAATTATTTTTTTGATGGTTCCTGGATTTCCTTTGTAATATACATTTCCAATATACCCTATTGTTACCTCCAAAACTGAATTTGAATTTACATAAATTTGATTGGTGCCTTTGTTGTGAACATAATTGTTTTCACCAAATAATTTCGCGCAATCTAAAACACCAAAGCCTGCGTTGAAATTGTATTGTGTGCCAGCAAATCCCTCTACATACATATCGCATGGTCCATTGTTAATGGCTAATGTAGCTACTGCAGTATTGATTTTGAGACGGAATGTTCCTAAGCTGTTGAAAGTATCAATCCTGAAATCGGAAACATGAATGGTGTCCATGCAGGTGATGTCTCCGCTGGAATTGTCGGCGTATATGGAATGAATATTATTGGTCCATACTTCTACGGTGAGTGTTGGATTGAATTTTCTTACCCAATTACACCGGTTGTCGTTTTGAATATATAAGATTCCACCTTTTTCGCTGGTTTTAATATCTTTAATCAATTTGTCGCCCGCTGTTACACGGATTTTTGAAAAAGCACTTTCATAAATTATTACGTCTACATCGTTTGCTAAATGAATCCCTGAAATATTTCCAAGAGCTCGTTCTTCTGTAATCAGATCCCCAGTGCCATGAAAACAATCACAGAGATCTGAGCAACTGCTTAACTGCAGCGCTACTACTAAAACGAAGAGTATCTTTATTTTTTTCATGTTAGAATTTTAATCCAAGCCCCCATTCAAAGTAATCCGCCTTACCAAAATGTGATTTAAGTCCGAAACTGGCATATGCTTTTTTTGTAAAGGCATAGCGAAGTAATAATCGGTTGTAAATATTACCATCTTCCTTGTATCGATTGTAAGTATACATACCCATTTGGAAGTAACCATCCCAGTTTCCCATTCTGATCCCAGCCGATCCAAAAACTCCCGAACGAACGGTGTTTGAAAAATAGGAATGACCTTGAGCTTTTTCTTCTAATTGAAAGGGAAGTGATCGATCAATAGATCCTTCTATTCCTACACCAATAAATCCCTTTTTATGTAATGGATGATGGTACTGTATATGTAAAATATTTACAGAGTATCGATCACCATTTGGTGGATAAACTTCTTTTAAAGCTATTGCTAATGTTGCTGTGAATTCATGCTTTCTTTTGGTTGGTACATCCGTTTGTGTTTTGCTTTAAATTGGACCCTCCAAAGAAGTAGGCTCCTCCAAAATTAAGTGATGGAAGATTGATGCCTAAGTTGGGCTTGCGAAAGGATCCATTGGAAAAATGCGCGAAGTCAATTCCTCCATTTAGTTGAAACTTGTTGTTGGTGAAAAATTGAAACCGAATTCCTGTATTTACAAAGCCGTTTATATGAGTTCCAATAGCTAAGTTTTTGTAGTTGTCATCAATGTGGAAAGGCTTTTCAACATAACCAACACCAACTCCCACTTTTATTCCCATACGTAATCGATTCCCGCAAATCATTGGATAAATTACTTGCCCGAATAGTGCATGTCCATTTCCTAATTCTTCCTGATTTCCAAAGTCGAAATATTTATAGCCTAAGCCGTATTGTGGAAAGTTGTAGTCCGTATGCCATGCTTTCGAACCATTTACGGTTTGTAAGAGACTTAATTCTACCTCGGTGGAATAGTGCTTTTGCAAATGAACCATGGCAGAGCGATGGGCAATAATAAATCCTTTATGAAAATTTGCTCCCACCGACCATTTGCCAGGTGATAGCACTGTATCTGTTTGTGAATAAGCCGCTTGGTTTATACCCAAGAAGATTATACAACAGAGAAAGAACCGAAAATAGGAGTTGGGAATTTTCATTTTGTCGTGCAAAGTTAAAAAATGAACCCATTAAATGAGTAGGTGTCGCTTGGGATTTTTGAAAGGTTCATTCTATCGACAGAATGAGCCGAATCCTAATTCTTCTCTATTTTTGGAGCATGACGTCAATGCAGGAGAAATTACAGGCTTTCGAGCGATTATTGGGTATTATGGATGAGCTGAGGGCTAAATGTCCTTGGGATAAAAAGCAAACGATGGAAACACTCAGGCATCTTACTATTGAAGAAGTTTATGAACTAGCCGATGCCATTTTAGACAACAATCAACAAGAGGTGAAGAAGGAGTTGGGCGATATTTTATTGCATATTGTTTTTTATTGTAAGATGGGCAGTGAAACGAGCGATTATGATATCACCTGTGTAATTAATTCACTTTGTGAAAAGCTCATTCACCGTCATCCGCATATTTATGGAGATGTGGTGGTAGGAAGCGAAGAGGAGGTTAGTCAGAACTGGGAAAAGTTGAAACTAAAGGAAGGAAATGATTCTGTTTTAGGAGGTGTTCCAGTTTCTTTACCCGCACTGGTAAAGTCGATGCGTATACAGGAAAAAGCACGTGCCGCAGGTTTTGATTGGGAAGAACCACATCAAGTTTGGGATAAGGTGAAGGAGGAGATGGATGAATTTTACGAGGAAGTAAAAAATGGTAATCAAAAGAAAATGGAAGCAGAGCTTGGTGATCTAATGTTTTCTCTCGTCAATTATGCACGTTTCTTAAAATTAAATCCCGATGAAGCGCTGGAACGAACAAATAAAAAATTCATTCGTCGCTTTCAATACATGGAAGGAAAAGTAAAAGATGCAGGGAAAAAGTTAGAAGATTTGAATTTGGCCGAGATGGATGTGTATTGGAATGAGGCTAAAGCATTGGGACTTTAAGGATGAAGTGGATTGGAACTAGTTTTGTTTTGTGGTTGCTGTTGACTTGCTATTCGTTAAATTCTTACTCTCAAATTGATAGTATTCCATCCTTGAATAAAGGTTATTTAAAATCCTATTTAAAAGATACTCGAGATTTAATTTTGTTTCCTCGTGAAATTAAAAAGCATGATTGGGTTTTTATTTCGACGGCTATTGCAGCTACAGGTCTTTCTTTTTATTTTGATGAAGAAATTGAAAATGCATTTCGTAAAAGTAATTTAAGGACGGAAAATCATCAACCTGTTGATTATACATTGGGCGCTGTGGGAAATGGAATTTATCCGCTTGCCGCTGCAGCAACGCTTTATCTTGTCGGTAAACAAAAAGAAAATGAATATTGGGTTTGGATTTCAATGCTTCAATTGAAAACGGTAGCACTCGCCGCTGGATTTAGTCGTGTACCAAAGTTCTTAGCGCAACGTCATCGTCCTAATTTAGAAAGAAAAATCATTAATCCTTGGAATTGGGAAGGACCATTAAATGGTTTTTCAGGAAATTACTCTTTTACGAGCGGACATTCATTCATCGCTTTTTCGTGGGCAAGTGTAACAGCAAGTGCTTGTAAGGAAAATAAATTACTTGTGGTTGGACTCTATACCTTGGCTTCATTAGTCGGAATTTCTCGTGTTTACCAAGGCGACCATTGGGCGAGTGATGTAGTGGCTGGTGCCGCGATGGGCTATGCATTTGGTAAACTGAGTTATCGTTTGCAAACCAGAAATTGGACTGTGCGAAAACGAACTTCTAGAAAAATAGAAAATTAAATTAGATTTGTAAGATGCTAAAAGTTGGAGATAAAGTGCCTGTATTTTCCTTGATGGATACAGAGCGAAATGAATTTACAAATGCAAATATTGAGGGTAAAATAAATTTGTTTTTATTTTTTCCTGCCGCGTTTACGAGCACATGTACTACTGAACTTTGTTCTGTGAGAGATGATATTGCTCGCTATCAAAATTTAAAAGTGCAAGTTTTTGGAATTTCTACCGATGCACTTTTTACATTAAAAAGGTACAAGGAGGAACAACAGTTAAACTTTGAATTGCTTTCTGATTTTAACAAAGAGGTAAGCAGAGCTTTTGACTCACTATACGAAGTATTTAAATATAACATGAAAGGCGTTTCTAAACGATCTGCTATCATCATCAATGAATTTGGTATCATTGAATACATTGAAGTTTTGGAAAATGCCTCCCATGTTCCCAATTTCAACTTAATAAATCAAAAATTAGAAGAGATAAGTACCAAGTCGAAGTAGATATGTGAAAATTTGAAAAATTTCTTTATAAATCCCTCTTAAACAAATATCTTTGATCAATAAATAATAAATATGAAAAAAGTCTGTACAATTTTAATGAGCTTTCTGCTTCCTTTGTTTACTTCAGCTCAAATCACCATTACGAATGCTGATTTGCCAAGTTCTGGTGATCAGATTCAGTTCAGCGAAGCCGCAATTACTACTCCTGTAGACGTTACAATTACGGGTGCGAATTATTTATGGGATTTTTCAATGCTCCAGCATACCTCACAAGACGTGGATACTTTTTTAACTGTGCTTTCTACACCTTTAGTGTATGCATTTGTATTCGGATTTAACTCGAATCAAGCTATGCGCGGAGTGGATTTGTCAGCCGTTCCGCAAGTGCCCATCACTGATGTGTATGGTTTTTTTAATAGAAGCTCTAGCAATTATAAGCAAACGGGATATGGTGCAAGTATCTCGGGAATTACAACTCCAATTTCTTTTAACAATCACGATATCATCTACGATTTTCCTGTGAATTTTGGAAATATAGATTCTTCTGATAGTGATTATTCCATTGTTATTCCAGGACTTGCCACTGCTATCGGAAGTCAACATCGAGTAAATGTGGTTGACGGTTGGGGAGATATTACCACTCCCTATGGCACATTTAACGCACTTCGTATTGTTTCAACTTTAACAGGAGAAGATTCTGTTTATTTAGATACACTAGGATTTGGTTTCAGTTCACCTCGTCAACTTACGCGCGAGTATAAATGGTTAGCTAACGGTCAGGATATACCCATTTTGCAAATTAATACTACTGAATTGCTAGGAATTGAAACAGTGACTTTGATAAAGTATCGTGATAGTTTGCGTGTTCCTACTGCACTTCAAGAAATTCGTGTTGAGGATCTTCAGCTTTCTTTGAGTCCAAATCCTTCAAACGGAAATGGAGGTTTTTCTTGAATTCGGTTTCGGCAAAAAGCGAAGAATTGAATTGCGCTATTTATTCATTAGATGGTCGCTTAGTTCATAGCCAACGTTTGACTATTTCACCAGGAAAGCAAAAAAATCAATTGGGTAATGGCGATTTAGAATTAGTAGCTGGAAGTTATGTAGTTATTATAAGTAATTCATCATCATCTAGTTCAATTAAATTAATCGTTCAAGATTAACACTTTTGGAAAGTGAAACACGTTGTTTCTCTTTTCAAAAGGAAGAAGTATATTTGCATCCCTCTAATTCAGTTTTCAATTATTCATTCACCTGCCCAGGTGGCGAAATTGGCAGACGCACCACTTTGAGGGGGTGGCGCCGGTAACGGTGTGCGAGTTCGACTCTCGTCTTGGGCACTATTGATCTGTTTAATGACAGTTCCTTTTCTTTTTACGAAAAAAATATACTTTTATTATTTCTCCGTGAATTCTCCGTGCCTCCGCTCCTCCGTGCCTGCCTGCAGCAAGCAGGGTAAAAAAATTAAAGTTTGATTAGTAAAATATAAATTGAAGAAGGATAATACTATTTTCTATTTTTCTCTACGGAATTACTCCCTGTAAATAAATAAAGAATCGCCAATAAGCAACTTAATCCTATCGTTAATCCCCATGTACTCGGATGATCGGTTGGATGTAAAATTCGATTGGTAATGTCTTTTGTTATTTCAAAAGGCATTCTGAAAATATCCCAACTGTTGTATCGTTCAAAACGACCCAAGTACACACCAAAACTTCCTAAAATTATGGAGCTGATAACAAAGGTAATTCCGACCCAGTTGGAATGTAATTTCTCTACGATTTTATGCATGCTTCGCAATGAAAAAAGTCCCAACAGCAATCCGGAAATAGCAAAAGATAAGATGAGAAGTAAATCAAACCACTCAGGCATTCCAGCTATTTTATGCAGATGGAAGAGGTCGGTAAGGATATATAAGGCATTCGGAAAAAATAAAAGCCACAATGGCGCAATCACCCAGAATTGCCATTGATCAATGTCCTTCTTTTTTATTTCCATAAGGGTGCTGATGCCAAAAGGAATGTAGGCTAGAAATAAATTCCAAACTAAGAAAATGAAATTTAATTGTCCGGTTACACTTATTCGAAAAATGAGTAATCCTAAACTTAATAAGCATAATAAATGAAGTGCTACTTGTTTTTGATGGAAGGTTCGCATAATAAATATGGGTTGAGCTTATAGGTGAACGCTTAGATTTTTCGAAAAGTGTGAGCGCAATCAATTAAATTTTGGTTAATGAATGGATGAGTTTTTTAACGGTAATGGGTCAAAGATTCATTTTTTAACTAATTTTCGATTTGATTATTTTGAATGCGAAGCCCTCGATTTGAAAGATGATAATAAATGCTATGATCCAATGACTAACAACGACATAATTAGAAAAATACAATATACACTAGACTTAAACGATGCCTCCATGATCGAAATTTTTTGGGTTGGGCGATTTTATTGCTAAAAGATCAGATGTGAGTGATTGGCTTAAAAAGGAAGAGGATCCCTTGTATATAGAACTCAATGATCAAATGTTGGCCACTTTCCTCAATGGACTCATTATTTTGAAACGTGGCAAAAGGGAAGGAGTGCAGATGATCGCTGAAAAAGAATTGAGTAATAATCTAATTTTAAGAAAACTAAAAATTGCATTCGATCTCAAAACCGATGAAATCATCGAGCTTTTCACTATGGTCGACAAAAAAATAAGTCCGCATGAATTAAGTGCATTTTTAAGAAGTCCCGAGCAAAAGCAATATCGTCCTTGCAACGATCAATATTTACGGAATTTCATTCATGGATTGCAAGTGAAATTTCGCGATAACACCATCGACCCAGCATAAATGATTAGCTTTCGTCAACTAAACTTTTCGAATCAATGTTGTATTACAATTCGCTTAAAACTTCTTTCTCCATTTTCATTCACCAGACCCAATAAATAAATTCCTGCTCCATAGGAAGCAGTAGAAATTTTTAATTGTTTGGAAGATGGACTTTCTTGCGTATAAACAACTTTTCCATCCACACTGCGTAGCTCAATTTTATCAAGTGGAGATGCATTATCCAAGACGAGAATATAAAGTTCTTCATTTGATGGATTCGGATAGACGATGACGTTAGCATTTTTGTTGAGTTCTTCAACCGATGTAACTCCAGTAATGGAGATGTCGTCGATGGATGTTCCTAGATCAACCACATTGAAGTCACTTATGAATTGGTATCGGAGCTGAAAGTAATTGTTTCCAGGAGGACTATGGTAAACATAAGAACACGATTGCCATCCTCCGTTTATTCCACTCCATCCTTCATGAGCCTGTGCTAAAACGGAATTATACCAATTCGTTCCTGCTGGATCACCCATGCTACCTAATCGTTGCCAAGTAGTGCCATTGTTTGTGTACTCAATGTACGTTCCGTCAGCTCCACTTTCAGATGAATAGTTTATCCAAAATTGTACAGTGATAATATTGTATGGTGATAAATCAAAAATAGGTGAGGTAAGTTGCGCATTCGCCAAATTAAAATAGGGTGTAGTTAAATTAATATCCCAGCAATTAATACCAGAGTGAGCCGAATTGAGAGCGCCCAAAGAAGGAAGACCATACTCCCAATTGGTCAAGTTACTTTGATTCGGTAACCAACCTCCCGGACCACTTTCAAAATCGTTGAAATAAGGAAGTCCTGATGTAACCAATCCAAACATCGAAATTGAAATGGTATCATTGAAATGATATAAATCGGAAGCCCATTCTATATATGCTGTAAGAGTATTGTTTCCCGCTATTGGTATAAATGGAGCTAAAGAAACAAGTACCGAAGAATCGGTAAGTAGATTTCCTGTCCATGCATACGAAATTGGAGATCCTCCATTCAACACATATTTTATCGTTAACCCACTCAATGGAAGAGAACCATTGTTTTTCAACATCACTTCTACATTCGTTGAAGTGCCTTGTATCACGAATGCTCCTGGACTTACAAATGAATTTAATGTAGCATCATTCGTGTAAATGGTACTGATCATAAAGTTGTCAATAGTAACACCATCTGTAACGACAGATGGATCAGAAGTAAATACATATCTAAACTGTACAATGCTTCCTAGATTTGCTGAATCTAAATCATAGATACATTGATTCCATCCATTAGAATTCCCTTCCCATCCTGCTAAATTCGAAGAATTAAGTGCTGGATCTGTATACCAATTTTGTGCATTAGGATCATTTACAATTCCTAAAACATACCAATTTGGATCATTGTTACTCTTATATTCTATGCGTAGTCCATCCCATCCAGTTTCCGAATTTCGGTTTTGCCAAAATTCAAGCTTGGGGTGTACAGCTCCACTTAAATCAAAATAAGGAGAGTATAATCTGCAATGTGCATTATCGGTATAGGCACTAAATAAATTTACATCCCAAGAGTTAGGCTGACTAAAAGATGAACTAGTAGCGCCAAAAGAAGGTTGTCCTAACTCCCAGTTGGTAGCAACTCCACTTACATTTTCGTTATACCATCCGTTATTGCCTAAGTCAAAATTGTCGAACCATGTAGGTGTATATGTAGTAATACCAATTAAATTTATGCAGGCATCGTTATTCGTAGTGTCGGCATCGTTCAACAAAATAATTTTACCGCAAACTATAGTGTTTAACTGCGTCATTATAAACCCAGGTAAAGTAATTTGTACTGTTCCTCCTGGAGCAATAGATCCGAAATTTGTTGCGCTAGTTTGAAATACTCCGTTTACAGAGTATTGATAGGTAAAGTTGGTGAGATTCAAAGCTCCATTATTTTTCACCAAAAAGGTGATGGGGTCAGTCGTTGCACCAAACACATACGCATTCGAAGGAGTCGATATCGAAAGTAATTCCGCTTCGTAATCAGGGATGGGTTCTATCACAAAATCATCTATACTGATTCCATCTGTATTTACTGCAGGATCGCTTGTGAAAATAAAACGAAATCGCACACTAGAATAACCTTGTAATTGGTAAAGTTTATAGGTGGACTCTTTCCATCCATTCGATGTGCTCGCCCATCCAGGTAGACCAGAAGAATTTAAAAATGAGGCATTGTACCAATTCTGCGCATTGGGGTCATTTAGAATACCGAGTAAAAACCATGAAGAATCATTGTCAACCGAATATTCTAATCGAGTTCCATCCCAAGTAGCTTCAGAATTATGATTTAACCAAAATGAAAGTTGATTTACTGTGGTGCCCGACAAGGTAAATTGGGGAGAATATAAAACGGAATTCGCAGAACTAAAATAACCTGAATTTAAATTAACGTCCCAACAATTGCTACCGGAGTGTGCGCCTACTGTGAGGCCAAAGTTTGGTGTGCCGTGTTGCCAACGAGTAAGTGTATCCCACGATGTTTGTGCCCAATTACCATTCCCACTTTCAAAATCTTGAGAGTAGGGTATCGATTCAATGGGTACTGCGGAAACATCCATACAAAAACTTTCATTGTTTGGGTTAGCATCGTTTGTTGCCGTCACATACCCACACAAATTATATGTTCCAGTAGGGAATGAATAATTTCCTACGGTATAGGATCCGCTTTGAAAAGGAAGTATCATTACACCAAGTGCGACGGTGGGTGAATTTACTCCGTTAACACTATAATGACAAAATATGGTGTCTAAAGTAACACTTGAATTATTGGAAATGTTAAATGTAATGGGATAAGAAACATTACTATTAACAACTTGTTTTGGTGAAACAATTCCCCAAATTCCTGCATCAATGGGTGGAGTGGTAGTTCTTGAACACTAATATCATCAATAAAAATACCGGGTTGAGCACTTCCAAAATTTATATTGCTTCGGAAAACAAACCGAAAGCGTATACTATCAAGTGTTCCTAAATAAGAAAGGTCTATGCTGGATTGTACCCATGTAGTTGAACTTCCTGTAAAAGCAGGTTGCCCTGTCGAAAATAAACTTGTTGTATTGTACCAATTACTTGCAAAAGGAAAATTATAGGTGCCTAACAAACTCCATGCAATATCATCAGTGGAATATTCAATATGCATTCCATCTAATCCGGATGCCATATATCGAAATTGATAGAATGAAAAATAAGGTTTAATGAGTGAACTTACATAAAATTTAGGCGATGTCAAGTAGGAGAAACTATTTGCTCTATAACCCGAATCTAAATCCGTTCCCCAGCAAAGAGGTTGGCTATAAGAGCCAAATGAACCTGGTGCAGTAGGAACTCCTAACTCCCATGCAGTACCGCTAATGGTCGTAGTGGTCCATCCGTTAGGAGTGGATATAAAATATTCTAAGTAAGGAAAGGTTGATATTTGGGAGATGGACTTACTTGAAATGAAAAGTAATAGTGCGCAAAATAGTAATTTGGGATGTCTCATAAGGATTGGATAGCGTGGTTATAATTTATAAAATTATCAATTTATTTTATGAATAGAGTAATTTTTTTGATATTCATTTTTCTGTTGATTGATTTAAATCGGGAAAAATGATGTTTAGTGATTTAAGGCTAAGTCAATTAAATAGAGATCTTTAGTTTATAGCTAAGCAAGATACTATTTCAATAAATACTTGGACTTTACTAATAGATTCCTTGTTGCTGTGCTATTATTTTACTTACTTTGAGACTCACTATTAACCACGCGCAATGAAAAAATTATTACTCACCCTAATTCTTGGACTTGGTCTAACGAATTTCGCCAGTGCTTCTCATATGATGGGAGGCCAAATTACAGTTGAACATATTAGTGGAATGGACTATCGTGTCGTCTATACGGCGTATCGCGATATGACGGGTATTCCCATTGCTCAAGTAGCTTCTATCAGCTTCGTAGATTCAGTATCAGGAACTAGTTTTATCGTACCCATCCACTACGATACATTGGTAACTGTATTGGTTCCTGGAGTTGAAGAGTATGTTTATGATACGGTTGTTACTTTCCCAAATGCGGGATCATGGTATATTTCGTATGAAGAGTGTTGCAGAAATGCTGCGATTTTAAACATGACTAATCCAAGCGGGGAGTCTCATCATTTTTATAGTATCGTTTTAATTGATTCGACTAACTCTACACCAGTATTCTTAAATCCTCCCATTGTAATGGCTCAGGAAAATGTTCCTTTCTATTACAATCCACTTCCATTCGATTTTGATGGCGATTCTATCGCTTGGTCTTTAGATGTTCCATTGTCAAGTAATGGAGTTCCTGTGGCTGGTTACGTTTTACCTTCTTCAGATTCTTTAGTTCCTTTTAATATGGATCCTATCACAGGTGAAATAACTTTCTTGCCAAATATGCTTGGTCATTTCCAAGTGTCGGTTCGTGTAAAGGAATATCGTAACGGAGTTCAAATTGGTGAAATTACTCGTGATATGCAGTTGATCGTTGTTCAAAGTTTGAATGTTCCAGCTGTATTAATGATTAGCTCTAATTCAGCTCCTTTTAATGGTAAATCTTATACCATTGCTCCTAATGCATCGTTTTCAATGAACGTTACCATCTTCGATCAAGACAACCAAGGGTTGATATTGGCAGGAAGAGGGGAAGCGTTTAGTTTAACTTCAAATCCTGCTATGTTGTCTGTAGTGAATGGAGTGAGTAGTGCTACTGCAACAATATCATGGACACCAAATTCAACGCAAGCTCGTACTGCTCCTTATGTTATTGGCTTACGTGTTTCTGAGAATTATGGTAATATGGTATTTCAAAGTGATGTGAGTGTATCTTTAAGAGTAGGTTTAGGAGTAACGGGTATCAATGAGAATTCAAATGATGCTCAACTTTCTTTATCTCCAAATCCTGCTGCTGATCAATTTAACATTCAGTTTGTTTCTAAATCGAATAGTGATGTTGCTATTGATGTGATGACAATTGATGGAAAAAGTACTGCTCAATTTATCAATACAGAGATTGCAGCTGGATTAAATGTAATTCAAGTAAATAATCTTCACCTTGCAAAAGGAATTTATATCGTTCGCTTAAATCAAGATGGTAAATCTCTTGGCATGCAGCGATTGGTAATTCAGTAAGCTTAAATTTATTGTTAGAAAAGGGTTACTCATTGAGTAACCCTTTTCTATTTCATTTAATGATCATCTTTAAACTTGATCTTTACTCCTTTAATCTACAATTGGAACAATCTTTGATTTGCGCATAAAAACCATCTCCATGAAAAGAAATAACGTAATCATCTCTGGATTATTTTTGTTTTTCCTGAGCTCCTGTTCTCCTAAAATTCCATTTACTCAAGCCGTTCGCGACCAATATCAACTCACTCCCGAAGAATTAAAAGGAATACAATTTTACTTATCAGATCCTTTAGCGTTACGTCGTGGTGAAACCAACGATAATCAAAAAAGTACCGAAGAGGGAAAACTAATAGTTCAAAGTGGACGAACGATTGATCAAGTTACCATTAAATCCAACACCCCCGGTGCCGTCGAGTTGGTTGCCGATAATAAAACACTGAAAGTTGCTTTTGAAGAAGGAGCTGAAAAAAGCTTGGTTTTTAGTAGCGAGAATAACCGAAATGGATATTATTCATTAAGAGCCCTGAAATGGATTAACGATAAAGGAGAAGTCAATTATGGCGGTCAAACTTATTATTCTAATCAAGGTAGTGGTCAATGTGTTTTGTTGTTTAAAATGAAAAGCGTTCGCAAACTTCGTATCAACGAAAAGGTAGCGAAAGGGCGGAAGGTGAATTGAGATTTTAGACTTTAGACTTTAGATTTTAGATCTTATCTAATATCTAATATCTAATATCTAATATCTAATATCTAATATCTAATATCTAATATCTAATATCTAATATCTAATATCTAATATCTAATATCTAATATCTAATATCTAATATCTAACATCTAACATCTAACATCTAAGGTCTCCGTCTCTCCCTCATCAACAAAATCCCATGCAGTACAATGGAGGAAAAAATAATTAAACTCCCAACGTAAAATTGAATTCCCAAAAGTTCATGTTCTTTAAAAATGATGATCGCCAAAATAATACTGTAAAGAGGTTCTAAATTTAAACTGAGATTCATGGTGAATGTATCAATTTTTTGCAAAGCGTAAAGTGAAATGGTAAACGCAACCGTGGTGCAAAGTACACCCAGTATGAGTAAATAAATGAAATCCATAGTGGTCGGAAGTTGAAAGGTGCTTTGATTGATGGAGAACCATGCAGGTAGTAAAAATGTCAATAGCAAAAAACCAGTTCCTAATTCGTAAAAAGTGATGGTACCCGGATTAATTTTATTGCTGATATTTTTATTCATGATGGAAAAAACAGCAGCTAAAAATGCACTTACTAAGGATAAAATGATTCCTTTGAAATAAAGTTGCTGTACTGAAAAGATATAATAGATTCCGATCATAGCAATCATGCTTAAAAGCAACTCTATTTTTTTTGGCCGCTTTCCCTTACTCAGAGGATCCAATATCGCAGTGAAAAGTGAGAGACTTGAAAAGCATACAATGGCAACAGATACATTGGAAGCTTTTATGGCTCCATAAAAGGTTATCCAATGTAATGTAATGATGAGTCCTATCAGACTAAGATGTCCTAATTGCTTCCAAGAAATTTTTTCGAATTTCTTTTTCAATACTAAAAAAATACCCATGGCTAACGCACTTAATAGCATACGATACCATACGAGTAATCCCTCGTCAAGTTGAATAGCCTTTCCTAGTATAGCAGTAAATCCCCAAAGCACAATTGCAATGTGCATTTGAAGAAATGCTTTTCGCATAAACTAGAACCGAAGTAAGTTTTCGTAAAGTTCCTTGGTGGGTAATCCTACCACATTGTAGTATGAACCTAAAATGTACTCAATGCCAATGAGACCAATCCAATCTTGAATACCATAAGCACCCGCTTTATCCAACGGATTTTCAGTGGCTAAGTAATATTCAATTTCATTGGAGCGAAGAGTCTTGAAGGAAACTTCAGTTTTCACGAAGAAGGATTCTGATTTTTTAGCAGACATGATAGCAACACCTGTAATTACTGAATGCTTTCTGCCCGACATCAATCGCAATGTATGTTCAGCCTCAGCTATATTTTTTGGTTTGCCAATGATGAGCTCATCCAATGCTACTATAGTATCTGCAGTAATAACAATACCACCATCTGCAACATCGCTCTTGAAAGCTAACGATTTCTTTCGTGCTAAAAACATAGCAATGTCTTCTCTCCTGAATTGCTCAGGATAACTTTCGTCAATTTCTTTTTTAATGATTTCGTAAGGTAAACCAAGTTGTTTGAATAGTTCTATTCTTCTTGGTGAATTGGTTCCGAGAATGATTCTCGTGCCTTCGAATTTGTTTAGTAGGGGATTCATAAATCAACTAAATTAGAAGCTAAAATTAAATATAAGAAGTGAAATAATTCCTGTAAACATAATCAATTTTATCCAAAAACTAGCTTTATTAAAATCAGATTTATTTTCAGATAGATATAACTTCCTAAGTAAGATTAGGTATGGTATATCAATAAAAATACATATATAGAGGAATGGGATTAAACTTTCCCATTGTCGACTAATTATTTGTGCAAAGATAAGTAAACTAACAATTAAAAATGTTAAAATAATGCAAATCCATTTGGCCTTTTTCAAGCCCAAACTACTTGCCATTGTACTGCAACCAAATTGTTTATCTCCCTCTAAATCTTCGATATCCTTAACTATTTCACGGATAAACGTGTTGATGAAGGAGAAGAATGCAAAAAGTGCTATCATCAACATAACGGCTGCATTGTCTTTCGCAAACGGTTCAGGAACAATTACAATAATAACTACCATTGCCGAAAGGATGGAGATAATTAAATTTCCTAATAAGGGAATACACTTATAAGAAGTTGAGTAGAAGTATAACATTCCAGCAGTTATCAAATAAATAATGCCGATGTAGGCATATCCTTTTACATAACTCAAAAAGAACCCTCCCAATACACCCAAAAAAGTAAGTGCTGTGTAAAGGTTGATGGCTTTTTCTTTCGTTATTTGATTTTCAATTAGTTTCTTTTCTGGTTTATTTAGAGCATCGATATTTATATCTTCTACATCATTTATGATGTATCCCCCCGCAGCAATGAGCACACATGAAATTACTAAGATGAAGAATTCAAATTCAGTTAGTAATACTCCCTTATCTTCAAAAAGTAATATGGGAATGATCAATGCGTGCCTCAGCAAGTATTGCAATAAAGCAATCATCAATAGATTAGGCCAGCGAACTAGCTGAAGGTACTTTTGCATTCTTACTTTATTAAATCGTTATTCCCAATCTCCATTAAGTTGTAAAACTTGCTCTATAATATCACGAACACATCCCTTGCCACCAGGAAAAGTGGATACAAATTGACATTCGTTTTTTATTTGATAAACAGCGTCGCTCGGACAAGTTCTTAAAGCACATTTTTTTAATACTTCTAAGTCGGGCATGTCATCCCCCATATATAGTAAATCCGAAAAATGAAATTTATATTTTGCTAGTAATTCATTTAGTTTATCAAGTTTGTTTTCAATACCAATATGAATTTCTGTTAATCCTAATCTTTCTAACCGTTTTTTCACTCCTTCAGGAGTACTTCCGCTGATCACGAAAATTTGATATCCTTTTTTAATTGCTAACTGCATCGCATAACCATCTTTAATATTCATCGTGCGATACATGGAGCCATCAGGTTGAATGATTAAACTTCCATCGGTCATAACTCCATCTACGTCAAAAACGAAACAACGAATTTTCTCAAGCAATTTCTTATAGTTGATGTCTGTATTCATGCTGGACAAAGATAGTGGGGATGAATGAATTTAGGTTTTATAGATCTAGAAATCCTTGATAAAGTTTTTTGAAGGAAGGATTTTCCGTTTTTGATAGCTGAACTATCGGAGGAAAGATAAGTGTAGGGCAAATATTTTTTCTCCGTAAATAGATAAACCAATTGATCACCTCCCTCTTTCCAGCCAAAACCCGAATCGTAGTTAAGGTAAACTCCTTTGCTTGAACCTTGGGAAAGTAAATTGTTACTATATTTATACTCGGAAGCATCAAAATGAAGTTGTTGTAGTAAAGTATATGCAATTTCATGTTGACCACCGAGTTGGTCATCCTGCTTTCCTCTAAATTCTTTTTTCAATGGATCACCTACCCAAAGAAGTGGAATTCTGTAAGTGGCTGGATCATAATAATCTCTTTTCAATGGAAGCATGTGGCCGTGATCAGCTACTAGAATAAATAATGTATTCGAATACCATTTTGTTTTACGAGCCGACTCAAAGAATTTTTTCAGACATTGATCGGTATAATAAGCTGCACTTTTGAATTTATCTGATTCGGTACTAGTGCCAAACTTTTTTTCTCGGGGTACATCAAAGGGTTCATGCGTGCTTAACGTCAGCATCATGGTGAAGAATGGATTTTTCTTGTGATCTGCTTCGTTTAATAATTTATTGAATAAGTGTTCGTCATGCGCTCCCCATTTACTAAAAATTTGCTCTGGGAGATAATTGTCTTTCCCACTGATGGAAGAAAATTCTGCTTGATGAAGAAAAGTATTCATGTTGGCAAATCCCAATTCTCCTCCGTAATAAAAGGAATTTTGATAGCCCGCTTTCGATAAATCTTTACTCAAAAAGGGAAGGTGTTGTAGTTTATCCGAAAAACGGGAGACACTGTGATTGGGTGGAGCCGGAAATCCACAGAGTAAGGAAGGAAACATTTGATCCGTTCGTCGACCGCTTGAATAAATATTTGTAAATAATAATCCTGAATCACAGAGCGTAGAAAAGAATGGAGTAATGTTTTCAGCTGTTGAATTGTTTAATGGCGCAATTATATCTGCGGTCCAACTTTCAAGAACAATAAGTATAATATTAGGTGTAGTGGAATCAAGTACTTGAGTAAATTCAGTTGTTCGATCTATTTGTTGATTGAAGTGGTTCGTTGCTGTGGCATCATCAAAAAACACATACGGATTCTTTTTATTGAGTCCGCTTTTGTTGATGTTGTTAAGCAAGTACCAAACTGGATTGGTAGCTGCATGATTCAAAGGAATGACTTCAGAATAAGAAGCCGCACTTTCATTGATGGGAATTTCTTGCCATCCACCGCGTATTCCGAGTGGTAGAAAAAGTAAAAAGAAGAAGGAAGAGACAAGCGCCCTTTTCTTTTCATGATCTGCTTCAACGAATAAAATTTTCTTTTTGAAAAAGGAAAGTAGGGCGAGGGTAATCAGTAACCAAATGGCAAGTCGACTGATTAATTCAAACGTGGTTTGAGAGGCAATAATTCCCTCTGGGTCTTGTAAAAAAGCTAAGGCTCTGGCATTAATCAATGTGCCCCAAGCTGCATAAATTCCAATATTTCCTATTAGAATTCCAACAATGAGAAAGAGAAATAAACCTTGTAGAAATAATATTGACTGGAGAATAATTTTCTTTTGGATGAAGATGTATGTTATCCATAATAGAGTAGGGAGGACCATTAAATATCCAGCTGTTGATATATCTAATCGTAATCCATAAATAAAACTCAATGGCCATTCAGTTAAGTTGTATTGGTTGGTTGAGGTAAATAAGAAAACAAGAAATAGGATTCTGGCGATGAAAAACAAGATCATCCAGAAAAAAAGAAGTTTGAACAGAAACCAAGAGTTGGATCGCATAACAGTGGGCAAAGTTAATCGAAATGGATGAATTTACTCTTTGAAAAGTCCTTCGTTAGGTGGATTTATTTGTTGTGTACAAAATCCGATGAAGTCACAAGTATAAGGCTCTTGGCAATGGCTACCCATTTGAATAGTAGGAATTCTGGAGCCAGCTAACAGGATTTTCATCTCTAGAATTTCATTTTGAATAGATGGAAAGGATTCATTGCAATATTCAGTAAAATCTGAAATTTGACAGAGCGAATCGATTTCTTGTTCTTTGTAATTCTCTGTCAAAGGTTCTTTTAGATGAAGAATCGAAGCATGAATAAGATCTAATCCGCTTCCCTTAATTACATAAAATTGTAATGCTAAATCCTGTTGATACACATTGGAAACTTTCGGGCTGCTTTTCACTTCATACAATGCCCATCCAGAGTTTAGTTTGGTAAGAATATCTGCATAAACCAATATTCCATCATATAGAAAAGCAGCTTCGTAAATCGTTGTAATTCCATCTTGAATGAGCTTTTTTGTTAGTGCCAAACTTTCTGAATATCGATGTACATGGGATGGAGTGGCATCTTTTCCATTTGGAAAAAGTTTTCTTGCTAGGATGCCAAAATCACTACCTAAACTAAAGCGCTTGAGTCGTTCTGCCGGAATTGGATCGCGTTGTGAATAATGATGTTTGTAGAGGTATAAGGACTTCAAACATTGCTTTCCTTTGATGTATCCTGTCTTTGAAAAGATTGCTTTTTTTGAACTCATGTGGAAGCCATTAATGCTTGAAATAACTGAATACATTCCTGTGCTTCTTTGGGATCATGTACTCTCAAAAGATGAGCTCCACCCATCAAAGCAAATGAATTTAAAACGCTGGTTCCATTTAATGCCTCCGCAGCTGAAATGTTTAGTGTTTTGTTGATCATCGATTTTCTGCTGATCCCAACCAGAATGGGTACATCTAAAATATGTAATGCACTTAATTTTTTCAGGAGCAGAAAGTTATCAGAAATGGTTTTGCTAAATCCAAAGCCCGGATCAATAATAATGTCATTTACTCCCATCTTCCTCAATACAATAATTTTTTCTAGGAAATAATGAATAACTTCTTGAATCAAATTGGAGTATTCAAATTTCTGATGCATGGACGTTACATCACCTTGTAAATGCATCATAATATAAGGTATATTTAAGCGAGCTACCGTTTCAAACATTTTTTATCAAATTGCCCGGCCGAAATGTCGTTGATGATATTTGCACCTTTTCGAATAGCCTTTTCCGCTAAGTCGGCTCTCCAAGTATCAACAGAAAGAATGAGGTCAGGAAAATGCTTGGAGATAAGTTCAATAGCCGGAATTAATCTCGCTTCTTCCTCTGATTCAGTGACTAATGCAGCCCCTGGACGCGATGAGGCGCCTCCAATATCAATGATTTTTGCACCGTCAGTAACTAATTGGCGAACTCTTTCGAGGATGGTATTTTCTTCGGTAAATTTGCCACCATCAAAAAAGGAATCAGGCGTAATATTTAAAATGCCCATCACTTGTGGATGTTGCAAATTAATTAAGTTTCCCTTGCAGTTAATGCTGTAATTCCTTGGTTGGTAGATCATTGTAAACTAATAAATTGACTCATTCTTTTTTCATTCAATAAATTCGATCTTGCACCATGTCTTCAACGACTTCAACTCAATACGATAAAGCAATTGCGCTTTGCAAAGATATCTACCTTAAAAAAATGAAGGACTATGGATCCGCTTGGCGAATCTTGCGTCCATCATCTCTTACGGATCAAATTTATATAAAGGCACAACGCATTCGAAGTATCGAAGAGAAAGGTAGTCAAAAAGTAATTGATGCGATAGAAGGCGAATTTATTGGGATCGTGAATTACGCAGTGATGGCACTAATTCAAATCGGTTTGCATTCAGATGCTCCCCTCGAATTGGGACATGATGACGCTATTAAATATTTTGAATCGAATGTGGCGCAAGTGAAAGCCCTCATGATGGATAAAAACCATGATTATGGTGAAGCATGGAGAGAAATGCGTGTAAGCTCGATGACGGATTTGATTTTAATGAAATTATTGCGGATCAAACAAATTGAAGATAATAGCGGATCAACGTTAATCAGTGAAGGAGTGGATGCTAATTACGCAGATATTATTAACTACGCTATTTTCGCTTTGATCAAGTTAGAAGAGAATAAATAATTTAATCTTAATAATAAAGTCTATGAAACAATTAGTCAGTATTTCCCGAATCCTTGTCGGCGTTTTATTTATTATTTCTGGATTAATTAAAGCGAACGACGCACTTGGGTTTTCGTATAAACTCGATGAGTATTTTGTTGTATTTAGTATGCAATTTTTAAGTGGGATATCAGTTGGTTTGGCCATGTTCATCTGTATTTTTGAAGTGGCTTTGGGCGTTGCATTATTAGTTGGATATCGAATGGTATGTGTGAGTTGGTTGATGTTATTGATGATTGTGTTTTTTACCTTCCTTACTTTTTACAGTGCCTATTTTGATGTAGTGAAGGATTGTGGTTGTTTTGGTGATGCTTTGAAATTAAAACCATGGGAATCGTTTTATAAGGATGTTGCCTTACTTGCATTTATCTTAATCATTTTCGCAAAAAGAAAAAGTATTAAGCCATTGTTCAATGAAAAATTTGCTGGCTTTGTTTCCTTCGCTGGATTAATTGCAAGCACATGGTTTACTTGGCATTGTTACGCCCATCTCCCGGTAAAAGATTTTCGTCCCTATGCAATAGGTAAGAATATTACAGAGGGAATGACGCTTCCTCCAGGAGCCATTACAGATAGTGTGGTGATGGTATTCATCTACAAAGACAAAACTACGGGTGCACAAGTAGAAGCAGGAATGGATCAAGTTTCTCAGTACTCAGGAAATGAAAAATATGAATTCGTGGATCGCATTGATAAAGTAGTGCGTGAAGGTGATAAAGCACCCATTCATGATTTTGCGATAAAAGATGCAGAAGACAATGATTTAACAAGCGATTTTTTAAGTCGTCCCGATTATGTTTTTATGTTGATCGCTTATGATTTAACAAAAGCAGATGTAAAAGCTCAGGATAAAGTAAATGCTTTGGCAGCCGAATGTCAGAAAAATGATTTTGAATTTTTCGGATTGACATCCACAATTCCTACCGAGACCGATAAGTTCCGTCACGATCATCAGAATATGTTCCCCTATTATTTCTGCGATGGAACAGCTCTTAAAACAATAATTCGGTCTAATCCAGGATTGGTTTTGTTAAAGCAAGGAACTGTAATTGATATGTGGCATCATAACGATTTCCCAACCTACGAGGAGTTGAATGCAAAGTACCTTCACAAAAAGTAAGTTGATCCTGTCTATATAAATCGTCAAGCTCTACGTGTTAAAGCTATTAGTAAATAAAATTTTCTATGGCTTCCTTGTAACACTGGGAGTAGTGATTGTTGTTTTCTTTTTGTTTACCGTTTTGCCCGGTGATCCCGCACGTATGATGTTGGGTCAGCGTGCCGATTTAGTTTCGGTAGAAATAATAAATCGTGAATTAGGACGAGATCAACCTATCTTCAAACAATTTTTGAAGTATGCAAATGATTTGTCGCCGCTATGTATTTTAGATACAAAGAATCCCGATTCAAGAATTTATTTTGATAAAGAAAAGTATGGAAGGGGAGTAACGCTTCTTCAATTTTCTAGCCGAGCATTGATAGTGAAAGCTCCTTTTTTAGGTCGATCGTACCAATCAAGAGAATCTGTTTCTGCTATTTTATTGGATGCACTTCCAGGTACAGCGATCTTAGCTATCGCATCCTTATTATTCGCTGCTTTTTTCGGAATTATATTAGGTGTTTGGTCGGCGTTGCGTTACCAAAAATGGGATGATCACCTTACTATGATCGTAAGTGTATTGGGAATGTCGGTTCCATCATTCTTTGCAGGCATCGTGATCGCTTGGTTGTTCGGATTTGTTTGGCGTGACTACACCGGACTCGAAATGACAGGTAGTTTATACGAAGTGGATCCTTTTACAGGGATGGAATTGAAATGGAAGAATTTAATTTTGCCGGCTTTTACTTTAGGAATTCGACCATTGGCCGTCATAGTTCAACTTACACGCTCATCCATGTTGGAAGTGTTGGAAATGGATTATGTTAGAACGGCTAAGGCAAAAGGTCTTTCTCCGTTCGTGGTTGTAGTTCGACATGCCTTACGAAATGCATTGAATCCAGTGATCACTGCCATTTCAGGATGGTTAGGTTCACTCTTAGCCGGAGCCGTTTTTATCGAGTATATTTTCGGATGGAAAGGCGTTGGAAAAGTAACAGTCGACGCACTTGAACATTATGATTTTCCAGTGGTAATGGGATCGGTATTAATGGTATCGTTTTTCTTTGTGATCATCAATATTTTGGTAGATATCCTCTACGCTCGCCTCGATCCGAGAGTACGAATGCAATAGATGTTCTCTTTAAACCTGCCTGCTTTGCTCCGCTGAAGCTACAGCAAAAGCGATGCAGCAGGCAGGCGCAGCGTTAGCAACGTTAAGCAGCGTTCGCAGCGGATTTTAGATCATAAAAAATCTTAACCATCATAATAGATCTGCGGCCCATTTAATATTAATCCATTCGATAATTTTTCATTTGCCAATCCACCAATCCAGCAATCCACCAATCCACCAATCCACCAATTGGTTATTAACAAGACTTTAACGAAAACTTGCCTATCTATTCAGAAATTTTTCACGTTAATTACTCTATACTTGCAACGTTTCAAAATAGTTAAAATATTATGGTAGATATTCGTGAAATTAACGAGAAAATCCAGCAGGAATCAGCATTCATCGAATTGCTGAATCTCGAACTCGGAAAAGTAATAGTTGGTCAAAAGTATATGCTCGACCGACTCCTCATTGGTCTTTTATCCAATGGACATTTATTGTTAGAAGGGGTGCCTGGATTGGCTAAAACCTTAGCGATTAAGTCTCTATCTTCGGCAATTCAAGCAAAGTTTAGTCGTTTGCAATTCACTCCCGACTTACTTCCAGCCGATTTAGTAGGAACTATGATCTATAGTCAAAAGCAAGAGCAATTCACCGTTCGTAAAGGTCCATTGTTTGCGAATTTTATTTTGGCGGATGAAATCAACCGAGCGCCGGCGAAAGTTCAAAGTGCTTTATTGGAAGCTATGCAAGAGCGTCAAGTGACCATCGGAGAGGAAACTTTTAAATTGGAAGAGCCTTTCTTGGTATTGGCTACACAAAATCCAATCGAACAAGAAGGAACGTATCCATTGCCTGAAGCACAACTCGATCGATTTATGTTGAAGGTAACAATCGGTTATCCAACTAAAGAGGAGGAACGTTTGATTGTTCGTCAGAATTTAGCTCAGGAATTTCCAAAAATTAAAGAAGTAATTCATAAGGATACTATCGTGAAAGCGCGTGCTGCTGTTCGTGATGTTTACATGGATGAGAAAATTGAAAAGTATATTCTGGATATTGTTTTTGCAACACGTTTCCCGAAGGAAAATAATTTACGTAAACTAGAAAATTTAATTAGCTACGGGGGGTCTCCTCGTGCAAGTATCAATTTGGCATTGGCAGCAAAAGCTTATGCATTCATCAAACGTCGCGGGTATGTGATTCCGGAAGATGTACGTGCGATAGCGCATGATGTGATGCGTCACCGTATCGGTCTAACGTACGAAGCGGAAGCTGAAAATATTTCTACCGATGATGTGATTAACGAAGTTTTAAATATTGTAGAAGTTCCTTAAAACCTTGGAAAGGAATTAGTGACTATGGAATCTTCAGAACTTTTAAAAAAGGTACGTAAAATTGAAATTAAAACCCGAGGACTTTCAGCTCAGGTTTTTTCAGGAGAGTATCATTCTGCCTTTAAAGGTCGTGGAATGGCTTTTTCAGAGGTGCGCGAATATAATCCTGGTGATGATATTCGTAGTATCGACTGGAACGTTACGGCTCGATTCAATCATCCCTATGTAAAAGTTTTTGAAGAGGAGCGTGAGTTGACAGTGATGCTGTTGATTGATGTTTCCGCCTCTGGAAATTTTGGAACCAATGTTCAGTTTAAGCGCGATTTGATAACGGAGTTGTCGGCAGTGCTTGCTTTTTCTGCTATCGAAAATAATGATAAAGCAGGCGTGATTTTATTCTCTGATAAAATTGAATTGTTCATTCCACCAAAAAAGGAAAGACGCATATCCTAAGAATTATCCGTGAATTAATCAATACCGAACCGAAAGGAACAGGAACCGATATTAATATGGCCTTGCGTTATTTTAATAATATGATTAAGAAACGTTGCATCGCCTTCGTGATTTCCGATTTTATGTCGGTGGGTTATGAAGATGCCATCAAAGTAGCGTCAAAGAAACATGATCTTGCTGCTATACGTGTTTTCGATCCTCGTGAAGCTGAAATGCCGAATGTGGGTCTCGTACGATTTGTAGATGCAGAAACTGGTGAAGCCAGTTTATTAGATTCATCTCAACCGAATGTGCGTCGTGATTATCATCTGTGGTGGAAGCAAGCGCAAGGACAAACCTCCGAATTGCTTAATAAATGCGGAATCGATCATGCTACTTTTCGTACCGATCTTCCCTATGTACAGCCTTTAATTAATTTGTTTAAGAAAAGAGAGCGTAAACGATGAATTTAAAAGCATATATCTATGGCTTGCTTGTAGGGTTGCTTTCATTTACGAATGCAACCGCTCAACAAGATGTAGTTGCTAAGATGACGGTCGACACAAATAAAATTTTGATCGGTCAGCCCGTTCAAGTGATGTTGCAAGTAAGTCAACCCAAAAGCGTAACTATTAATTGGCCTTTGTTTGTGGATTCGATGGGCAGTTTGGAAATTTTAGAAATTCACCCATTAGATACTATTCCTGTTGAAGACGCAAATGTATTGTTGC
>JADKFA010000024.1 GCA_016717725.1 Bacteroidota bacterium | reverse complement strand
CTCTACTTTAACCGAATCATCTTGTCCAATAATTTTCCCACTACCGTCAATAATTATTTGAAAAGTAAAATCACTGGTTGGTTGAATTTTTGAATCGCCAAATTGTCTACCTCTTAAGGCTATTATATTATTAGAATCATTGCTTAAGAATGTAATTGATTTTCCATTAAATTCTTTCTCAAAAACAAATCTAATCGGGAACGAGATATTATTCAATTTTTTATTATCTCTAATATTTACATTATTATTTTTCCATACAAATATTATCGTATCAGCTACGGCTTGACCGAATAAATTGGAATTACCAAGGATAACTAAAACAAGAATGTTAAATAATTTTTTCATTTTATACAATTTTAAAGTTATTTGATTTAATAATTTCCTCAATAGGTAAAACAAAGCTAAAGTTTTCATCTCCTCCAATAAGAATTCCAATCAATTGCTTTGTCTTTTTATGATATACACAACTACCCGAATCACCATTTACTGATAAGGTTTTAGAATTATTCTTATAAGGCGAACTACCTATTAATATTAAGTTGGCAACATACTTATAATTTGTATCGTACCACATTGGTAATGTAACATTAAAATCTAATATAAAGCCATTTCGTAAATTATTATTGCGAGATAAAACGGTTACATTCTCCTCTTTTGAATATAAATCTTTATGAGTACATTCATAAAAACTGTTCTTAAAAGACATACACTTTTTAGAAAACTGTGAATCTGCACTTAATTCGACAATAGCAATATCAATAGCGTCATTAATTTCCTGATAATATAATTTCCCAATTATCGTGTCATTACTATAAACGTCTCTTTGCTCATTGGGTTGGACATACTGATTATAACTGATGCTTTTACCGTGTGTAAAAATATGACCTGCTGTAACAACCCCTTTGAAGTTTGGATATATTAATGAATCCACAGCACAACAGATGGATCCAGGATAGCCTCTTGTCTTTGAATCTTCAATGTTATTAGTTAATTGTGCAATGTGCACCTTCGCATTACCCGAATTTGATATTATTTCTGTCGGAACATAAATCGTTTTAGTATCATTTAACTGAGCCTTTAAAATTGAAGGAATTCCCTTCTCGATTAACATCTTTAAGGTAAATGGCAACACAACTTTTTCCTTCTTTTGTAAGTGTGGAGCTTATTTCTAAAATATTTGAAAACATTGCTTTCAATTTAGTTTTATTTGAAGCTTCTGCAATCTGTGCAATAGCAATTTGACTAATACCCAATCCTTTTTCATCTAATGAACTACGATTAGGTATTGAATGAGTGTTTATTTTATCTGCATTTTCAAAATATGACTGAGTTGCCTTTGCACCAAATAAAAAGCAATTACACCCATCCAATATCCATCTAATCCAATCTCTCCCAAAGAATGTTTATCCCATCCTATTTTGAGAAGTAACATACAAATAACATTAGCGAACATGAAAACAATTATTCTCATTGTGCTAATTTCCTTTGTTTGTCCTTTCAGCATATCCGGAAATGCAAATGCAACACCCAACATTATCGTAAAGAAAGCAATTGGAACTTCACTTGATTCAGGATGTTCATCAAGTTTAAGAAATGGTAAAATATCGATGATTCCACTTGGCAAAAGAAAAGAAGCGAAGTAGATAATGCCAAGTGTTATCAATAGGAATCCGAATAACTGAACATAAGTTAGTTTGCCTTCATCTTTTCTAATCAAATCCCTTTTCAGAAAATTTGATAATCTTATAAATTTACTTGACTTCATTATTTCGCTCTTTAAAATCTTATGTTAATTCGTTGATTTAAACAATTCTTAAGGAATCAATTTTAGCTTTTTTCTCCACTCTTCTGATATGCTTTATGTAAACCTTGTAACTTTAACGTTTAGGGGTTTCGCGTTCGGGCGGGTTTGGGATAACTAAACTGTCAACTAGCACTGAACTTATAGAAGTACAAATCTCCAAGTTTGCGCATTGCCACACCTGACTCAAGACCCGTGTTAGCTGAGGTTTTTCTCCACATCTTCAATTGTTTTATTTATGAATTCTACAAACTTGGGGAGATACAATTCTTGAGTATTTTCTTCTCTAAATATTTCTCGAGCTTCAGCACTGGTTCGGAAAAATTGAACAATGTAATTTGTCATAGAATCCCAAAATTCCCTATCTAGTTTATACTTAAATAGAATTTGAGTGTAATTGGTATGCGTAACTTCAAATAGATTGAAATGATGGTAAATAAAGGCTCTTCTTCGGGCTTTGTCCATGGGGTCACTATCTTTCTTAAGACCTGTTGAAATTCATCATAAATCGTCCAAAGAATTGGAGTATTGGTTAATTGTTTATCAATATCAAAGAGTGCTGACATGTAACTATTTTTTATTGTCAGCCTCACATTTAATCTTGAGTAGTTCCATCCAACTAATGAGAGAATTAATGCTAATGATGAAATTACAATTGGAATAATTTTTATTGCAGAATTAAAGTCAATCATATAATATTTAATTTTATGTTCTAGTATAAAATCACAGCTAACTTATTTATTTACACAATAAAATCCCGTAACCTTTCGCATATACAATCTACTTCATCTGTATTGTAGAAAGCTGAGGTGAATGACGAATAATTTAAACACATATTACAACATATACATAGTAATATATTTTATAGAGTATTGATCTGTTCAATCACAAAGCCAAGCAACAGAAAGCATCCAAAAGTACAACTGGCCATATAAAAGGAATTAAAAGGTTTTATAAATTATAGAAGATTAGATTATCAAAATTAATTAAATTATTCAAACGAGCAAGAAAGAGAGTAGGAGAATCGGAGTTCGGAGAATGGTAGAATAAGAGGTTGTGGATTAGATAATAATTTCTTTCCATTTGCCAACATTCTAAAAATCAACTATTTATTCCACCTCCCTAAAATTTCCTCGTGACACTTCGCGCCTGCCTGCTTTATGTAGGACTTTTCCTATTTTTCAACCCTCAATCAACCCTATGGCCCAACCCGAAGAAAATCTAAAGAAGGAACTGCATAAAGAATTTCAAATAGAGCGAATGATTCTTTTAGCGATGCCGTGTTTGCCATCGTAATCACGTTAATGGCGATCGAAATTCATATTCCGGAAACGGAGGAAATCAAGAGTGCTGCCGATCTTAACCACGCGCTCTCTCACCTCTTGCCAACTATCTTCGCCTATCTCGTTAGCTTCAGCTTCATTGGAGCCATCTGGTATCAGCATTTGAAGATCTTCGGGTATTTGAAGGGGTATGATGCGCGTCTGGTGTTCCTCAACCTGCTTCTGCTCTTCTTCGTGGGACTCTTCCCGTTCTCCGCGACTCTCATCTCCAAAAATTCGGATGTGAGTATGTTTCCCTTCTATTTTTATATCGGAATTATTTTCGCGTGCCTCGGTGCTATCACGCTCATTGAAAATTATGTGTTCGTGAAATCGCGAAGTTTCGCGACTGAATTCCTAAATACAACCGACATCAGCGCGATGCTGAAGAAACACGAGGAAAGAAAACTGGCGATGATTATTTTATCGATGATCATTGTTTGTATTATTGCGTTTAATTACATTTTTGCAGGAACCATTTATACGCAGTTTAGTTCGATCATTTTTGCAATTTTTCCGGTGGTGTATATGATTTTGAAGAAGCGACGAGAGCGCCGCGGGTAAATTGGTGAATTGGTGAATTGGTGGGTTGGTGGATTGCTGCGCTGCGCAAATCACTAATTGACAATATCACTAAAATTTGTCTATAATTTCAAAACATCAAATTCTTATTATGGCTCCCTCTCCCCTGGAGAGGGTTGGGGAGAGGCTTGAACTCTATGCTTACTAAAATTTATTCGCTAGAGAATACTGCATTTCACTTCGATAGTTTCACTTCGATAAATTTTCTCGCCCCCCCTCGACAAGCTCCATTCGGCAAGCTCTGGGAGCTCAGGGTAAAAAGGCGCTAAGGCTGCGCTCTACAGTTGGTCCTGCTTGCAGCTAGAAGCTAGAGGCTAAACCTCCGCTTCTCCTTCCAGATGCTCAATGGTTTTTTTAGCATGCGCTAATCGGATGGACTTATTCTTCTCAACCAATTTATTAGTTGTCCATTTTTCTAGTCTGTGATGTAAGGGAACTAATAATGCAGCAATACAAACCAATGCCAATAGCATAAACACGGGCGAATGATTTGTTATCTTTTCCAAGAAAGGATGTAAGAGCAAATTCAAAAAACTCAAAAACCAATAATAATGCAATCACACCAAAAAATTCAATCAGCTTTGTATTGGTAATAATACTACGGCTGAGCAATAAAAACAATATGATAAAGGCAATGATGCCAATGGCTAATAACGACAATTCGATACTATGTTTTCGTTGTTCTTCTGCTTTCAATTTTTCATCTGCTAATTCCTGCTGGCGCAAATCTTCTGTAAATGTCATCAGGTTGGCTTGTTTGATTTTTGTTGCACTAAACAAGCTGTCGTTGGTGACTCTATAAATTTCAGAATACTTAAAGGCACTATCGCTATTTGTAGTGCGGTAAACATCCAAAAGCAATTTTGCAGGTTTCAGACTTGAGCTTGTAAATGCAGTGTTTTGTACAATACTAATTGCCTTTTTAGCATACACAGAACATGAATCTTTTTGATTGATGTTAAAATAAAATTGCGCCATAGATGTGTAATACTGACTAATGCGTGTTATGGAATTTTTCTTGATCGCTTCTTTAATAGCTAAATCAAAGAACCCTAGGGCAATCGTCTGATTCCCCAATTTACCATGAATTTTACCTAGTGATTCATACGTCCAATGTATGTAATCAAAATATTTAATACGCATACAAATGTCGTAAGCTCTTTGGGCATACATTAAAGCAGTATCTAGTTTGTTGAGTTCGCAATACGAATCGCCCAAGAGCCAGAATGCCCAAGTTTGCATGATTTCATTGTTTGCTTTAACTGCAATTTCATATCCTTCAAAGCCAAGCTCAATAGCTCTTTCATAATCTTGTTGTTCATAAAAATAAAGACCGAGATGAAGCTTTGAATCACCTAACATTTCCAAGTTGTTTGATTTTTCTGCCACCTCTATTGACTTCAATCGATAGGCTAAAGCCTTTACGTTATTTCCAAATGAAACGTAATCGGCTCCTAATTGAGACCAGGCTAATGCTTCGCTAATTTTGTCATTATTTTTTTGTGCTAACACCAATATTCGTTGCGCACATTGAATGTCTTTTAAAAGGTCTTTCGTTTCGGGGCCACCAAAAAACAGATTCAATTCCTTCATTCGTTTGCTTTCATCTTTTTCAGAAGCGATCTTTTGATATACTGAATCAATATTGAATACTTGTGCAAAAGCACTTTGCAGGCTGATGCAAATACAAATGATTATTATTAATTTTTTCACAGTTCGCTTTTTTTAGATGAATCTAGCGGTCCATCGATTTGAAGTATCAAAGTTAATTTCTTTCGCCACAGTTGGGATGTTAGATGTTGGATGTTGGATGTTGGATGTTAGTTGTTAGATTTTGGTTTTTTGCAGTTAAGTGGTGATGATGCTCCGGCTGAAGATTATAAGCTGCAAGCTTCAAGCCGCAAGATGTTGGACGCGAAGCTGCGCTACGATAAATTTTCTCGCTAAGGCGCAATCCCGCAGCGCCGTCGGCAAGCCTTTGGCGGCCGATGGATAGCTATCGGGACGCAAAGGCTGCGCTTCGCCAAATTTTCTCGCAAAGGCGCAATCCCGCAGCGCCGTCGGCAAGCCTTTGGCGGCCGATGGATAGCTATCGGGACGCTAAGGCTGCGCTACGACAGATTTTCTCGCTAAGGCGCTAAGGCTGCGCTATGCAGGTGGTCCTGCAGCAAACAGCTTGCAGCTAAAAACTAGAATCTAACATCCATTCTAATAAATCTATCGTTCAACAAATTTTTGTAATGAGTTTTCATCTCCGCATTTAAAAAACTAATCTCGATGAATTCAATCCACAAGGGCTTGGCTTTTTGCATTTTCTTAAAAATGTTTTCTTGCTGTTTTGGATCCAATCCAATGTTTGTAAATGCCGCTATGAAATCATCGTGGTTTATTTTTTTCTTTTTGCCATTGAGGGTGAGGGCTAGGTCTTCGTCATCGGCCGGATTTACTAATGCCGTAGCTACCAAATCATAGGCGGGAGAAAATACGGGTCCCACATCGGGTTGATGGATCAACGAAAAGTTTTTTAAATGCATGTCGGCATTGCCTGTCAAAAAAGAAAATAAAACCAACTCATAAAAATTGATGATGTCTAATTGCGGATGTGCAGAAAATTTTAAAATGGCTTTTGCTACTTGTTCGTGCGAACCACGGTATTTGTCTTCGGTGAGACGGTTGGTAAGCTGGCACATGTCTTCCATGTGGAGTTTATCGTTTTTCACGCGATCGATGCGCTGCGTAATGTACGCCAAGTTTTTTGAAGTTAAGCGAATGAGGCTATGCGGCACCACTTTAATTTTAGCGATGCTGGCCAGATGCATGGTGAGATCTTCCACCTCTGGCAATTGCGAATAATGCGGTGTAGGCGGTTTTAAAATAAAGCCTCCCTTCACTCCTACAATGGTAAATCGCTTCACCAGATTTGGCTTTTCGGCCGATGCCAAATGCAAGGATATTTTAGGTTGGACTCCTGTTACCGCAGTATGCGATTGAATGACTTGTTCAGCTAATTCTTCCATGTGGGTCTCTGCAAAAGGTAAGAGCGGAGGAATGGATACTCCAAATATTTTTTTACTACAACGAGTATGAAAATCAATTTCATTTTTATCCAAGAGTTGGTAGCAGTATAAACAGCGTTGGTTCATAGTTCATTTTCTAATAGGGAATGAACACTCACTGCACCAATACAGTCTTTACAACAGGCAAGCAATAAACCCATGCGATCGCGGGGATTGATTTTCCAATTTTTTTCTGCAATGTCTAATAACCATCCTTCAGGTATGAGTCCATCAAAAAAAGAAAACAAAACGGAACTGGTAAATTCCATTTCCTGAATGGGCAATGTGAGACTTATTGGTTGTGAATTTTTTGATTCAAGATAAGAGGATGCATATTTAAAATGATATCCATTTTCGTCTTGGGTTAACCAACCTGCTAACTCATTATGCATTTTTATTTCGGCCTTGGGCATGATCAGAGATTAATGAGTTGCTGAAGTTGGTTCAGATTTTACAGGCCCCATTTCATGACCGAAAAGATGTAATACCTGATTTACTTTATCGAGTCGAAGGGTTTCTTTTCCTTGCTCTAGTTCTCTTACGAACCTTAATCCTACACCGGCTTTTTCGGCGAGTTCGGGTTGGGTGAGTTTGGCCGCGTCACGTTTTTTCTTAACGAAAGTAGATAAATTCATTTTTTTATACCTTTTCGGGTCTAAATATAAACAATAATACATCATTTATACCATATAGGGTATAAATTGGTTGCATTTATGGTGAATTATACCTTTTCGGGTATAAAAATATGCTACGTTATGTTTTCTTTCCATGGCTGCGCTGCGACATGTTTTCTCGCCTTGTCTGCGCTTCGCCAAATTTTCTCGCTAAGGCGCAAAGCCGCAAAGATTCTTCCAAGTAAATTCTCTTCATTAAAGGCGCAAAGCCCCCCAAAGGGAGGCAGGCGCAAAGACTGAGCGACCCCAAATTTTCTCGTAAAGAATTCTAAAATCCAAATTTGATTTCAGTAAAGCCCCTCTCACCTGGAGAGGGGTTGGGGAGAGGCTTGAACGCTATGCTCACTAAAATTTATTCGCTAGAGAATACTGCTTTTCTCTTCGATGGTTTCTCTTCGCCAAATTTTCTCGCAATCCCGCAGCGCCGTCGGCAAGCCTTTGGCGGCCGATGGATAGCTATCGGGACGCCAAGGCGCTAAGGCTGCGCTTCGCAATTCTATTCAAATTAAAAACTTAATTCACCAAAAAACAAATACCCCCTCGCCTTCCTTGTCCTCACCTTTAGGAGAGGATGGAGAGGGGGCCAGGGGGAGAGGCTTAAACTCTATGCTTACTAAAATTTATTCGTTAGAGAATACTGCTTTTCTCTTCGATGGTTTCTCTTCGCTAAAATTTCTCGCAAAGGCGCGGAGGCGCTAAGGCTACGCTACGACAAATTTTCTCGCAATTCCGCAGCGCCGTCGGCAAGCCTTTGGCGGCCGATGGATAGCTATCGGGACGCCAAGGCGCTAAGGCTGCTCTAGTAGCTGAGACCTTCTAGCAACTAGAAGCTTGCAGCCTATTTTTCGGAGTTAAAATTATTCGTCACGAAATAAAAACTTGCAGCTAGCAGCTAGCAGCTAGAAAAAACAAAGCGAGGCGAACAAAATGTTCGCCTCGCTTTAAATAGATTATGTTTTGAGAAATTATTCTGCAGCGTCAGTGCTTTCTGCAGCTGGAGCATCGCCTGCTTTTGGAGCGGCTTTCTTAGCACGGCTACGACGAGTCGTTGCTTTTGCTGCACCTTTCTTACCTGTTTTTTCCTTAAGCATGTTCTCGTTGTAGTCTACTAATTCGATCATCGCCATTTCAGCAGCATCACCAGGACGGTTACCTACTTTAATGATACGAGTGTATCCACCTGGACGATCTGCAATCTTTACGCTTACGTCACGAAACAATTCGGTAACGGCATCTTTACTTTGTAAGTAAGAGAAAACCACGCGACGTGAATGTGTAGTATCGTCTTTTGATTTTGTTATAAGAGGCTCTACATATACACGCAAAGCCTTGGCCTTTGCCACTGTAGTGAATATACGTTTATGTGTAATAAGAGAAATAGCCAAATTGCTTAACATAGCAACTCTATGACTCGTAGTACGGCCGAGGTGATTGTGTTTTTTACCGTGACGCATGTTGTATTCGTGTTGTTATAATCTTCGCTCTACGCGATTTATTTATTTTTTAATTAATCTTTATCAATACCGTATTTCGCGATATTCATTCCGAAGTTTAAGTTCTTACTACGAACTAATTCTTCTAATTCTGTCAATGACTTCTTACCGAAATTGCGGAATTTTAATAAGTCAGCTTTGGTGTAGCTTACTAAGTCGCCTAACGTTTCTACATCGGCAGCTTTCAAACAATTTAGAGCACGAACACTTAAATCCATGTCTACTAATTTTGTTTTTAATAACTGACGCATGTGAAGTGTCGTCTCGTCTAATTCTTCAGCCACTTGCTTAGGCTTCGACTCCAAAGTGATCTTCTCGTCGCTAAACAACATGAAATGATGAATCAAAATTTCAGCTGCATCTTTCAATGCTTCTTTCGGATGCACAGATCCATCAGAAGTGATTTCAACGACTAACTTTTCGTAATCGGTTTTTTGCTCCACACGATAGTTCTCGATGAAATATTTTACATTTCTGATTGGAGTATAAATCGCGTCTAAGAAGATGGTACCGATCGGAGCTGTTGCTGTTTTATTCTCTTCAGAAGGAACATAACCGCGACCTTTTTCGATTGTGATATCCAATTGCAATTTCACAGAAGGATCCATGTTGCAAATCACGAAATCAGGATTTAACACTTGGAATGCTGTAGTATGTTTTGCAATATCGCCAGCGGTAAAAGTTTCTTTACCGTTCACCATCACGTGTACTTTTTCTGAGTCAGTACCTTCAATTTGTTGCTTGAAACGCACTTGCTTCAAGTTCAAAATCATTTCGGTTACATCTTCAATAACACCTTTAATTGTTGAGAATTCATGATCAACTCCGCCAACTTTAATAGAAGTGATGGCAAAGCCTTCTAAGGAACTGAGTAGAATTCTACGCAGTGCATTTCCAACGGTTATTCCGTATCCCGGTTCGAGCGGACGGAATTCGAACTGACCGAAGGTTTCGGTCGAATGATTCATGATCACTTTGTCCGGTTGCTGAAAAGCTAATATCGCCATGTGAGTTATATGTGTTTATTGTTTACTAATTATGATTTTGGAATTAAGGGCTTCCATCGGGCCACAAATTCAAGGATTACTTAGAGTACAATTCGACAATCAACTGCTCCTTGATGTTCTCAGTGAGTTCTTCACGAGCTGGAGGATTGATGAATTTACCTGCCATTTGGCTGTTATCCCACTCTAACCAACCATACTTAGCCATACGAGATGCTAATGATTCGGTGATGGTTTCAAGTGATTTTGATTTTTCACGAACAGCTACTACATCTCCAGAACGTAATGTATAAGAAGGAATATTTACCAACTTACCATTCACCGTGATGTGACGATGAGAAACCAATTGACGTGCGCCCGAACGACTTGAAGAAAGTCCTAAGCGATACACAACATTATCTAAGCGTGATTCGATTAGCTTCAACAAGTTTTCACCTGTGATACCATCCATACGATTCGCTTTATCGAAAATTTTCGCGAATTGACGCTCAAGGATTCCGTACATGTACTTCACCTTTTGCTTCTCCATCAACTGAGTTGAATATTCAGAAACTTTAGCGCGCTTCTTACTATTCCCATGTTGTCCAGGAGGATAATTACGCTTTTCGAAATTTTTGTCAGGACCGAAAATCGGCTCGCGGAATTTACGAGAGATTCTTGTCTTGGGGCCTATATATCTTGCCATTTTATTTAATTACTTTTCTTTAGTTTGACCTTTCAAGAATTAGATACGACGACGCTTTGGAGGGCGGCAACCGTTATGAGGGATGGGAGTAATGTCAATGATTTCTGTTACTTCCACTCCAGAGTTATGTATAGTACGGATGGCTGACTCTCTGCCAGATCCTGGACCTTTTACAAAAACTTTAACCTTACGAAGTCCGGCTTCAAAAGCCACTTTCGAACAGTCTGCAGCAGCAAGCTGAGCAGCATAAGGTGTGTTTTTCTTAGATCCACGAAAGCCCATCTTACCAGCAGAAGCCCAAGAAATTACTTGGCCACTGTTGTTCGTAAGGCTTATAATGATGTTGTTAAAAGTAGCATTGATATGCGCCTCACCGGTCGCCTCAACTTTCACTACTCTTTTCTTTACGGCTTTTGTTGTTTTAGCCATGGGTCAGAACGTCTATATTAAATAAGTTAATTTAAGATTATTTAGTTACCTTTTTCTTGTTGGCAACTGTCTTACGCTTACCCTTACGAGTACGAGTATTGTTTTTTGTGCGTTGTCCACGAACAGGTAAACCTAAACGATGACGAATACCACGGTAGCTACCGATGTCCATCAAGCGCTTAATGTTCAACTGAGTTTCTGAACGCAATGCTCCTTCCACACGGAAGTTGTCATTGATGATGGTACGAATTGCTGTCAATTCATCATCATTCCATTCATTCACCTTCTTGTTGAAATCAACACCGGCGGTAGTTAGGATCTTTTGGGCAGCCGAACGACCGATGCCATAGATGTAAGTGAGACCTATCTCACCTCTTTTATTTTTTGGTAAATCAATACCAGATATACGAGCCATTATCTGACGTAATTTCTATTAGTTTAACTTAAATATACACATTTTACCCTTGACGCATTTTAAAACGTGGGTTCTTTTTGTTGATCACATACAAGCGACCTTTGCGACGCACGATTTTACATTCTGCGCTGCGTTTTTTAAGTGATGGGCGTACTTTCATTTTTAATCTTTGTTTTCCGTGAACGGATTATTTATAACGATACGTTATTCTTCCTTTTGTTAGATCATACGGAGACATCTCTACTTTCACTTTATCACCGGGAAGAATTTTGATGTAATGCATCCTCATTTTTCCACTGATGTGTGCGATGATTTCGTGTCCATTCTCTAATTCAACGCGGAACGTTGCATTGGAGAGTGCTTCTGTAATCGTGCCGTCTTGTTCGATGGCAGGTTGCTTTGACATTTGATCAGGCGAGTGTTTCTATTTTCTCTGTTATGTAACTATTTTCTTCGATGGCAAGTTCAATGTAGGAGAAGGTACTTAATATATCGGGACCTGCTTCTGTAATTGCAATGGTATGTTCAAAATGCGCAGAAGGCTTTCGATCTCCTGTGATAATGGTCCATCCATCTTTCAATTGGATGATGCTGCGAGTACCTCTGTTGATCATGGGCTCGATGGCGATGGTCATTCCAGCTTTTAGCTGTGGACCTGAACCTCGTTTTCCATAATTAGCAACCTCTGGTTTTTCATGCAATTGTTTTCCAATTCCATGTCCCACTAACTCTCTCACCACACCGTAACCATTTTTTTCAGCGTATGATTGAATCGTTGCGCTGATATCACCAATTCGGTTTCCCACTTTGGCTTGTTCGATTCCCTTGAGTAAAGAAGTCTTGGTAACGCGCAACAACTGCAAGGTATCTTCATTCACTTCGCCCACAGGAAAGGTATAAGCCGAATCCCCGTGATAGCCATTCATAAAGGCACCGCAATCCACTGAAACCACATCCCCTTCTTTGATTACTCTTGCTCCCGGCATGCCGTGAACAACTTCTTCGTTTACCGAGATACAAAGCGTATGCTTGAATCCATGATATCCTTTGAAGGATGGTGTTGCGCCATGATCACGAATAAACTTTTCAGCTATTGCGTCCAATGACGATGTGGTTACACCGGGTTTTAGATTTTTGGCTACTTCAGCCAATGTCTTGCCAACAAGTAAAGAACTATTGCGGATGTACTCTATCTCCTCTGCCGTCTTGTACACTATAGTACCGCCGCTCATTTTAATTCAATTGTAATTATGCGGTTACTCCAGCAGCAGAACGTCCTTTGATACGACCTGATTTCATCAGACCATCGTAGTGACGCATCAAGAGATGACTCTCAATTTGCTGTAAAGTATCCAACACTACACCTACTACAATCAGCAACGATGTGCCACCGTAGAAATGTGCAAAGTTTGTATTCACACCTGCCATCATCGCAAACGCTGGTAGAATCGCTACCAAGGCAAGGAAGATAGATCCAGGCAATGTAATTTTTGACATGATATCATCAATGAACTCTGATGTTTTTCTTCCTGGCTTAACACCGGGAACAAATCCACCATTCTTCTTCATATCATCAGCCATTTGACTTGGATTCACCGAGATGGCAGTATAGAAATAAGTGAAGATGATGATCATGGAAGCAAACACAACATTATACAACACCGAAGTGAAGTCAGTAATTTGTGCTGCGAAACCTTGCCATGATGCTGATTCTGGGAAGAACTGTGCAATGTAAGCAGGGATAAACATGATGGCTTGAGCAAATACAATCGGCATTACACCTGCAGCATTTACTTTAAGCGGAATGTATTGACGAACGCCACCATATTGTTTGTTACCAACGATCTTCTTCGCAAACTGAACCGGAATTTTTCGAGTTCCTTGCACTAAGAGAATCACGGATACTACAACAATAAACAGGGCTACCATTTCAATTAAGAAGATAACGAGTCCTCCACCTTGCTCATTCAAACGAGATAAAAACTCATCACGTAATGCGAATGGCAAACGTGCGATGATACCCGTCATGATGATTAAAGAAATACCATTACCAATACCTTTCTCTGTGATACGCTCACCCAACCACATGATAAATAATGTACCGGCTACAATAATTAATGTAGCTGTGAACATAAAGAATGCGGGTGAAATAATATCAGGATTAGTATAAGCGATAATGGCACCTGGCGCTTGAGCTTTCAAGTTAATTAAATAACCTGGAGCTTGGAAAATAACCACGATAACGGTTAAGATACGAGTAATTTGATTCAACTTCTTACGACCACTTTCACCTTCTTTTTGCAATTTCTGGAAATAAGGAACTGCAATTCCCAAAAGTTGAACTACAATCGAAGCAGAGATATAAGGCATGATTCCCAATGCAACCACAGATGCTTGCGAGAACGCACCACCTGAGAAAGCATCTAACAAACCTAATATACCACCTGATGTTTGTTCACGAAGACCTGCCAATTGCGTAGGATCAATACCTGGTAATACCACATGAGCCGCCAAACGATAAATAAGGAGGAACAATAAAGTATTAACGATCCTTGAACGAAGGTCATCAATCTTAAATATGTTTTGTATTGTCTGTATGAAGTTCTTCATATATTCTTATTAGATGGTTTTGAGGGGTCCACCTTTTCTTTCAATGGTTGAAGTTGCTCCACCTGCTTTTTCGATTGCGGCAGCAGCAGTAGCAGAAAATGCATGTGCAGTCACATTCAATTTCGCTGATAACTCACCACGACCAAGAATTTTGATCAGGTCATTTTTGGAAACAAGTCCACGCTCAATAAATACTTGTTGATCGAATGTGCTTACGCCATGTTCATCAGCAATACGTTGAAGCGTATCCAAGTTAATACCCTGCAAACTCAACACGATTAATATTTGTAAATCCGAATTTCGGAAGACGGCGTTGAAGGGGCATTTGACCTCCTTCGAATCCGATTTTACGGCTATAACCACTGCGTGAAGCCGCACCTTTGTGACCACGAGTAGAAGTACCGCCACGACCAGAACCCGTTCCACGTGCAATACGCTTACGGTTCTTGGTAGAACCATTAGCTGGTTTAAGATTGCTCAAATCCATAATCTCTGTTTATTTCTCTTATTCGGTAGATACTTATTTTTTTACAACACGAACCAAGTGAGTCACCTTCGATAACATCCCTGTAATTTGAGGTGTTATTTTCATTTCAACTGTTTTATTCATGCTTAATCCAAGCGCTTTCAATGTACGCTTTTGATTTTCTGGGCGATTAATTCCGCTTTTTATCTGAGTGATAGATATCATTTCCATTGTATAAATTCTTTGATATTATCCGTTAAATACCTTACTGATATCAACATTTCTTTGTTGAGCTACTGCATGAGCATCGCGCATTTTCAACAATGCATCGATGGTTGCCTTTACTACGTTATGAGGATTCGAAGAACCTTTTGACTTAGCAAGTACATCGGTAATTCCAACGCTTTCCAAAACAGAACGCATCGCACCACCTGCAATTACACCAGTACCGGGAGAGGCAGGCTTTAGGAACACACGTGCTCCACCGAACTTACCATCCTGCTCATGAGGAACAGTTCCTTTACGGATAGGAATGCGTACTAAGTTTTTCTTAGCATCATCTATTGCTTTAGTAACGGCATTCGTTACTTCTTTTGCTTTTCCGAGACCGTGTCCAACCACACCTTTCTCATCTCCTACTACCACGATGGCAGCGAATCCAAAAGCGCGACCACCTTTGGTCACTTTTGTAACACGATTTACAGACACCAGTTTATCGTGGAGTTCAGTATCGGTTGACTTTACGCGTTTGCTGTTTTGAATCATTTGATATTTCGTAAACTATCGGTTCGAATTAGAATTGTAGACCTGCTTCACGCGCACCATCAGCCAAAGCTTTGATACGTCCATGATATAAATAACCGCCACGATCGAAGGTTACTGCAGTGATTCCAGCTGCTTTTGCTTTTTCTGCAACGATTTTCCCTACAGAGGTAGCTTGTTCAACTTTGTTAGATTTTGCATCTACTCCACCTTCACGGGAAGAAGCTGCTGCGATTGTGTGTCCATTCACATCATCAATCAACTGAGCGTAGATTGATTTGTTACTTCTGAATACTGACAATCTTGGACGTTCAGCCGTGCCCGTAACTATTTTACGAATGCGAGAGCGAATCTTTTTGCGGCGTACGAGTTTTTTATCTTGCATGATAAATTGGAAACTTTCCTATTAATTAATTATTTTTTAGATGCTGACTTACCAGCTTTTCTACGAAGTTGTTCACCCACGAACTTAATACCTTTTCCTTTGTAAGGCTCAGGAGTACGGAGTGAGCGAATGCGGGCAGCTACCTGACCTAACAATTGCTTGTCATGACTCTCCAACGTAATAATTGGATTTTGTCCTTTATCTTGGCGAGTAGCTACTTTGATTTCTGATGGGATATCAAAAACTACGTGATGAGAATATCCTAACACCATATCAAGAAGATTTCCTTGATTGGTAGCACGGTAACCCACACCCACTAATTCTTGTTCCACTTTAAAACCGGTAGATACACCAACAACCATATTATTGATGAGGGCACGATACAAACCGTGTAAAGCGCGATGACGCTTTTGCTCGGTGGCTCTGCTCAACACAATTTGATCAGTTTCTACTTTTACATCAATACCATCAGCTACAGTTTGGCTTAAAGTACCTTTTGGTCCTTTAACAACGACATCAAGGCCGTTAACAGTTACCTGTACTCCACCAGGTAATGGGATTGGATTTTTTCCTACACGTGACATTTTATCGACGTAATTTTTTTATTATTAAGACACGAAACATATTACTTCACCACCTACGTTCATCTGACGGGCTTCTTTGTCCGTCATCAATCCACGAGAAGTGGAAACGATGGCAATACCCAGACCGTTAATTACACGTGGAATGCTATCTGCTTTCACGTATTTTCTTAAACCCGGACGTGAGATTCGGCGAATATTATTGATGGCCGGAAGCTTACTCACTGCATTATACTTCAAGGCAATTTTGATATTACCTTGTTTGTTGTCGGAATCTTCAAACTTATAGTTTGAGATAAAACCTTTATCAAACAGGATCTTGGTCATTTCCTTTTTCATGTTTGATGCTGGCACTTCAACCACACGGTGATTTGCTTTTACCGCGTTTCTGATACGGGTTAAGTAATCGGCTATTGGATCGGTATACATGGACTAGTTAATTCTTTTGTTGATCAATTATTAAAACTTGGGATTACCAGCTAGATTTTGTTACTCCAGCAATTTTTCCTTCGAGGGCGAGTTTACGAAACATCACACGAGAGATTCCGAATTGACGAATATAACCTCTTGGACGTCCAGTGAGTTTGCAACGATTTCTAACACGGCAAGGAGTAGAATTCTTTGGTAATTTTTGTAATCCTACATAATCGCCTGCTGCTTTCAATGCTGCACGTTTCTCAGCATATTTTTCTACCAAACGGATGCGCTTTAATTCGCGCGCTTTGATCGATTCTTTTGACATCGTTCGAAAGATTATTTAGTTTGATTTTTAAATGGAATTCCAAATTCCTTTAATAATTCCAAAGCTTCATTATCCTTGGTTGCGGTAGTCACAAACGTGATATCCATACCTTGAATTTTGCTCACTTTGTCGATATCAATTTCTGGGAAAATGATTTGTTCAGTTACGCCCAACGTGTAGTTTCCACGTCCGTCAAAACCTTTATCATTCACACCACGGAAGTCGCGAATACGGGGAAGAGCTACTGCTACCAAACGATCCAGAAATTCATACATTCTGTCACCGCGAAGTGTTACTCTTGCTCCGATGGGCACACCCGCACGGAGTTTAAAGTTCGAAATGTCTTTGCGTGACTTGGTAGACACAGCTTTTTGACCTGTTACGGTAGTCATTTCATTAATGGCAGTTTCAATAATTTTCTTATCAGAAACTGCATCTCCTAAACCCTGATTTAAACAAATTTTGGTAAGGCGAGGAACTTGCATTACACTTTTGTATTGAAACTTATCGCGCAATGACTTCATCATCTCATTGCGGTATTTCGTTTTCAGGCGTGGTTCGTAATTCATATCTTTTTACCTCCGACCGGTTATTTTTTAACTTTAATATATCGTACTAATTTTCCGTCTTCTAAACGGCGTCCTACTCTACCTGGTTTTCCAGTAGCTGGATCTACTACCATTAACTTAGAGATACGCACTGGAGCCTCTTGCTTCACGATACCGCCATTGGTATTTTGAGCATTTGGACGCGTATGCTTCGTTATGATATTTACTTTCTCAACGATCGCCGTACTTTTTTCTGGAATCACTTCCAAAACTTTTCCTTGTTGACCTTTTGAGTCACCGCTCAGCACCTTTACAAGATCACCTTTGCGGATATGGAGTTTTTGTTGTTTGTTTTTCTTACGTTCCATTTCTTAGAGCACCTCCGGGGCTAATGATACGATTTTCATAAATTGTTTCTCACGTAGTTCACGTGCAACAGGTCCGAAGATACGTGTACCACGTAATTCATCCTGATTGTTCAATAACACTACTGCGTTATCGTCGAAGCGAATATAGGATCCATCTTCACGACGAACTTCCTTGCTCACTCTCACTACTACGGCTTTAGAAACTGTTCCTTTTTTTACGTTTCCGCTAGGAAGCGCATTTTTAACAGTTACAACGATCTTGTCTCCTAAGGATGCATATCGTTTAGCAGTTCCGCCGAGTACGCGGATGCAAAGTACCTCTTTGGCACCACTATTATCGGCTACTACGAGCCTTGACTCTTGCTGTATCATTTTCTCGTTTCTTGATTGTCACTTCCCCGAAAGGAAGGATACAGATTATTTCGCTTTTTCTATTACTTCCACCATGCGCCAGCGTTTTAGCTTGCTCAATGGACGGGTTTCCATTATTTTTACTGTATCGCCCATACCACACTCATTCTTTTCATCGTGGGCCATATATGTTTTGGTTTTCTTAATGAACTTACCATACTTCGGATGCTTCTCACGAGCTTCAACCGAAACAACGATTGATTTATTCATTTTAGAACCGGTAACCAAACCGACACGTTCTTTTCTAAGAGATCTTTGTTCCATGATTATTTTTCTGCGGATGGAGTTTGAGACATACGTTTACGTAGTTCTGTCATAAGACGTGCGATGGCACGACGAGAAGCACGAATCTTCATCGGGTTTTCAATAGGCGAAACGGCATGCGCCATTTTCATTTTGGTATAGCTAGTGCGCTCTTCACCTATCTTGGCACGGACTTCATCCGTAGTAAGGTCTTTAACGATAGACTGTTTCATGGCATTCTTCTGTTTATTCTGTATAATCTGGGCGTACAACAAATCTTGTTGTTACCGGTAATTTTTGTGATGCAAGGCGCATTGCCTCTTTTGCAACGTTAATGGGAACACCTTCTGCTTCGAAGATCACTGTTCCAGGCTTTACAGTTGCTACCCAATATTCAGGAGCTCCTTTACCTTTACCCATACGTACCTCTAAAGGCTTACGAGTAATTGGTTTGTCTGGGAATATTCTGATCCAGATTTGTCCTTCACGTTTCATGAAACGGGTTACCGCGATACGGGCTGCTTCAATCTGACGGGAAGTGATCCAGCAGGTTTCTAGTGATTTGATTCCAAAAGTTCCAAAAGCCAATGACGTTCCTCTTGTGGCAGTACCACTCGGAACCATTTTATGTTGCTTTCTGAACTTGGTTTTTTTAGGCTGTAACATGATTCAGCTACTTTATCTAATTATTTCGTCCTATTAATTTAATTAATCTCTTGTCGGTTTGTTACGATCGCCACCACCTCTGTTTCCACCGCCTCTGTTGCCACCGCCTCTGTTTCCACCACGGTCACCGCGATCTCCACGATCATTTCTATCTCCACGCTTCTCACCACCACCTGCTTTCGATGTACTTGCGATACCTACGTTTGGTGATAAATCTCTTTTTCCAAATACTTCACCTTTGCAGATCCAAACTTTAATCCCGATAAGACCATAAGTTGTTAATGCTTCTGATAAAGCGTAATCGATATCGGCACGGAATGTATGTAAAGGAACACGACCTTCTTTGTATTGTTCAGAACGTGCAATCTCAGCACCTCCTAAACGACCAGAGCAATTGATCTTAATTCCTTCAGCACCCATTCTCATTGTTGAAGCTACTGATTGCTTCATCGCACGACGGAAAGAAATACGCGCTTCTAATTGACGAGCGATTCCATCGGCTACTAATTGAGCATCTAATTCTGGACGCTTAATTTCGAAGATATTAATTTGAACTTCCTTTTTAGTCAGTTTCTTTACTTCTTCCTTTAACTTATCTACTTCTGCACCACCTTTACCAATCACAATACCCGGACGAGCAGTATGAACAGTTACTGTGATTAGTTTCAACGTACGTTCAATAACGATACGTGATACACCACCTTTTGCAAGACGAGCAAGTAAATATTTACGGATTTTCTCATCTTCAACTAGTTTTTCAGAATAGTTCTTTCCTCCATACCAGTTAGAATCCCATCCGCGGATGATTCCTAAACGATTACCTATCGGGTTAGCTTTTTGTCCCATTAAATCTACTTAGTTAGCGGTATTATTATCTGCAGCAACAACAGCGTTTTTGTTGTCAACTACTAAAGTTATATGATTTGAACGCTTACGAATTCTGTGTCCACGACCTTGAGGTGCTGGGCGAAGACGTTTCAATTGACGACCTGAGTCAACATTCACTTGCTTTACCACTAACTCTTGATCTTCGATACGACTTCCTTCGTTCTTCGCTTGCCAGTTAGCAAGAGCAGATAAAAGAAGTTTCTCTAAACGGCCTGCTGCTTCTTTAGTGCTTAAACGAAGCATGGCTAACGCTAAATCAACGCGCTTTCCACGAATCATATCAGCTACTAAACGCATTTTACGCGGAGAAGTAGGACAGTCATTTAATTTTGCAATTGCTACTTTCTTTATTGCAGCCTTGCGCTCTTCAGCGACATTACGTTTTCTGGCTCCCATAATTATTTAGATCCTTTGTCTTTAGAACCGGAGTGCCCCCTGAAAGAACGGGTAGGAGCGAATTCGCCCAGTTTATGTCCAACCATGTTTTCTGTCACGTATACAGGAATGAATTTATTTCCATTATGTACAGCGAAAGTATTGCCAACGAAATCCGGAGAGATCATTGATCTGCGCGACCATGTTTTGATGGTAGCTTTTTTCTTGCCTTCATTCATTCCCGCAACTTTAAGCTCGAGTTTGTAATCAATGAAAGGACCTTTTTTAAGCGAACGACTCATGTTATTTTATAGTCAGATTACCTTATACAATTATTTCTTACGACGCTCTAGGATGTACTTGTTCGAAGGGTTACTCTTCTTACGCGTTTTGTATCCTTTTGCAATGAGACCTTTGCGACTACGTGGATGTCCACCTGAAGCACGGCCTTCTCCTCCACCCATTGGATGATCTACTGGATTCATTGCAACTCCACGAACACGTGGACGACGTCCTAACCAACGGTTTTTACCCGCTTTACCTTTGCTTTGCTTATCGTGATCTGAATTGGATACAGAACCTATGGTTGCCATACAAACAACAAGCACTTTACGTGTTTCGCCTGAAGGCATCTTCAATACTGCATATTTATCTTCACGAGCAGCTAACTGTGCATATGCACCAGCGCTACGAGCAATTTTTCCACCTTGACCTGGACGCATTTCAATGTTATGCACCACAGTTCCCAATGGAATATCTTTTAACGGCATTGCATTACCTACCTCTGGAGCCACTGTAGAACCATTCGCAATGATTTGGCCTACTTGAATTCCGTTTGGAGCGATAATATATCTTTTCTCACCGTCGGTATATTTTACCAAGGCGATGAATGAAGTTCTGTTTGGATCATACTCGATCGTTTCCACTGCACCCGTAACATCAAATTTGTCACGTTTAAAATCGATGATACGATACATTTTACGGTGACCACCACCTAAATAACGCATGGTCATTTTACCCGTATTATTTCTACCACCACTACGCTTCAACGAAACAAGTAATGATTTTTCTGGCTCGCTTGCAGTAATTTCCGAATAGTCAGTACGCGTTTGATGGCGTTGACCCGGAGTCATTGGACGTATTTTTCTAGTTGCCATGGCTCTGTTCTTAATTAAATATTACTGAAGAAATCAATTGACTCGCCTGCTTTCAAGGTAACGATTGCCTTTTTAATGTTTGGGCGTTGACCACTAACCACACCTGTTTTCGTGCCACGGCTCATAGCCTTACCACGATAAATCATTGTGTTTACCGACTCAACATTTACACCATACATTGACTCCACCGCTTTTTTAATCTCAAGCTTATTGGCGCGTCTTTCCACTATGAAGCCATAGCGAGGTTGTTTTTCTGCAATCCGGTTCATCTTCTCAGTGACCACCGGTTTCTTCAGGATATCCATTTTACTCTTATAGGTTTATCGTGCCTATGCACTTAATTATTTAAGAATTTTCTTCGAAAAATTATTTTCATTATTTCGAAAATAATTTCACCGAAGTGTTGATTATTTAAGCAATGTGCTTTCGATTACCGGAAGCGAGCTCTCCGTTACAATAATATTATGAGCATGCATAATATCGTATGTGTTTAAATCAGAGGCTGTTACAACTTTGCTGCGCTCCAAATTTCGGGACGACAAATATACGTTTTTATTCGATTGAGGCAGAACCAATAACGTTTTTTTATCCGAAACCTTCAAATTATTCACCAAATCAACAATCAATTTAGTCTTAGGATGATCAAAACTTAGATCTTCCAAAACCATTACATTATTGGATTGAGCTTTATAAGAAAGCGCAGACATACGAGCTAGACGCTTCAATTTTTTGTTTAAGCTGAAAGTATAATCACGTGGTTGAGGACCAAATACACGACCTCCACCAACAAAAAGTGGGCTTTTCTTAGATCCAGCACGTGCTCCGCCAGTTCCTTTTTGCTTCTTCAATTTCTTAGTTGTTCCAGCAATCTCGTTACGCTCTTTCGACTTACTAGTACCTTGACGACGATTAGCAAGATGTTGCTTTACATCAAGATAGATAGCATGATCATTAGGGCTGATACCGAAGATCGCTTCGTTCAGAACTGCTTTGCGTCCTGTTTCTTTTCCAGTACTATTATATACAGATACTTCCATGATTATTTCGACAGCGTTACAAATGAACCTTTATGACCTGGAATTGCACCTCTTACAAGAAGAAGGTTCTGCTCAGGCATAACTTTCACGATTTCTAAATTTTGAACCATTACACGAACGTTACCCATATGTCCGGCCATGCGCTTTCCCTTCATTACCCTTGAAGGCCATGAAGAAGCACCTAACGAACCTGGAGCACGTTGACGATCATGTTGACCGTGAGTTTGTCCACCAACACCACCAAAATTGTGACGTTTAACAACCCCTTGAAAACCTTTTCCTTTTGATGTACCTACTACATCACAAAAATCACCTTCAGCAAAAATATCGCACTTCACTAAGTCACCGGTTTGAAATTCTTGAACAAAGTCCTTGAATTCCATTACCCGCTGCTTAGGAGTAGTGTTTGCTTTCTTAAAATGACCCATTAATGGTTGGGTCGTGTTTTTTCTTTTTTCTCACCAAATGCGAGTTGAACGGAACTGTATCCGTCATTCTCGACTGTTTTAACTTGTGTTACTACACAAGGGCCGGCTTCAACTACAGTGCAGGGAATATTATTTCCATCTACATCGAAGATGCTGGTCATGCCGACTTTTTTTCCGATTATACTTGCCATCTTAACTACGGTTTAGTTGTTTTGGTCTTAATGATTATTGATAAGCAATACGGTCTGAATCAGCCGTAAGCTGTTGTTTTAATTTAATTTCGGATAGGATGTAAAGAACGATTTTTTAATCCTTTGGGCTCACTAAACTTTGATTTCTACCTCTACTCCACTTGGAAGTTCGAGCTTCATCAAAGCATCTACTGTTTTTGCTGTAGAGCTATAGATATCAAGAAGACGCTTGTATGAACATAACTGAAACTGTTCACGAGCCTTCTTGTTCACGTGAGGTGAGCGAAGAACGGTATAAATTTTCTTCTCTGTAGGAAGTGGAATTGGACCACTCACTATAGCACCTGTTGGCTTTACCGTCTTCACGATTTTCTCAGCAGATTTATCCACGAGATTAAAATCGTAAGACTTTAATTTAATTCTGATTCTTTGGCTCATTTTATAAGAACGGTATTGAGGTCTTTATTTTTATACTAAACCTTTTCGGCAGAAGATTTACCTTTTGATTTTGCAATTACTTCTTCAGCGATATTGCGAGGAGCTTCTGCGAAATGAGAGAATTCCATGGTTGAAGATGCACGTCCAGAAGTAATGGTACGCAATGCAGTTACATATCCAAACATTTCAGATAATGGAACTTTTGCTTTTACTACTTGAGCACCTCCACGAGAATCCATTCCTTCCATTTGTCCACGGCGACGGTTAAGGTCACCTACTACATCACCCATGTTTTGCTCAGGTGTGATTACTTCTAACTTCATGATTGGCTCAAGAAGAACTGGCTTTGCTTTTGGCAATGATTCACGGAAAGCAGTACGAGCACAAATTTCAAACGATAATGAATCGGAATCGACGTTATGGTAAGAACCATCAATCAATCTCACTTTCAATCGTTGTACTTGGTATCCGGCTAATACACCATTGACCATCGCAGAACGGAATCCTTTTTCAACAGCTGGAATAAATTCACGAGGGATATTACCACCCGTAATTTCATTCAAGAATTGCAAACCGCCATTCTTCTCTGTTACTTCAAAATCATCATCAGATGGTCCTACCACAAACTTAATATCCGCGAATTTACCACGACCACCTGTTTGCTTCTTATAAACCTCTCTGTGTTCTACCGTACCATTGATAGCCTCTTTATAATTTACTTGTGGAGCACCTTGGTTCACTTCCACTTTAAATTCTCTTCTCAAACGATCCACAATAATTTCAAGGTGTAACTCACCCATTCCAGAAATGATTGTTTGACCGGTATCTTCATCAGACTTCACACGGAAAGTTGGATCTTCCTCAGCTAATTTACCAAGAGAAACACCTAACTTATCCATATCAGTTTGCGTTTTAGGCTCAATTGCTAATCCGATAACTGGCTCTGGGAAATTCATTGCTTCCAGGATGATCGGTGCATTTTCAGCACAAAGAGTATCTCCTGTTTTGATATCCTTAAATCCTACAGCAGCTCCAATATCACCTGCAAAAATAGTAGGGATTTGATTTTGCTTATTTGCATGCATTTGGAAAATACGAGAGATACGCTCCTTTTGACCTGAACGAGTGTTCAAGACATAAGAACCTGCATCCAATTTACCTGCATAGCAACGGAAGTATGCTAAACGTCCTACGAAAGGATCGGTAGCAATCTTAAATGCAAGTGCTGTAAATGGCTCTTTAATATCAGGGCGACGTGAAATTTCTTCTTCTGTATCAGGGTGAATACCTTTAATACTTTCCTTATCCATTGGTGATGGCATTAACTCCATCACATAGTCAAGCATGGTTTGTACACCTTTATTCTTGAAAGCCGAACCACAAAGCATCGGTACTACTTTATTTGCAACACAAGCTTGACGCAAAGCGGTCAAAATTTCAGTTTCAGAAATGGAAGCAGGATCTTCGAAATACTTCTCCATGATCTTGTCATCAAATTCAGCACAAGCTTCCAATAACTTCACACGGTATTCAGTAGCTTCTTCCATCATATCATCTGGAATTGGAACTTCTTGGAAAGTCATTCCTTGATCAGCATCATTCCAGATAATTCCACGGAAATTCACCAAATCAACAACACCTTTAAAAGTATCTTCAGCACCAATTGGCAACTGCAATGGAAGTGCATTACCACCTAATACTTCACTCACCTGGCGAACCACGTTCAAGAAATCGGCACCAGCACGGTCCATTTTATTTACGAAACCGATACGGGTTACGTTATAGTTATTCGCTAAACGCCAGTTTGTTTCTGATTGAGGTTCTACACCATCAACAGAAGAAAACAAAAACACCAAACCATCCAACACACGTAAAGAACGATTTACCTCAACGGTAAAATCAACGTGACCTGGGGTATCGATGATATTAATCTTATAGTCATTACCTCTGTACTTCCAAAAAGCGGTAGTAGCCGCAGACGTAATTGTTATTCCACGCTCTTGCTCCTGCACCATCCAATCCATCGTTGCTGCACCATCATGCACCTCACCAATTTTGTGATTTACACCTGTGTAGTATAGGATACGCTCTGTAGTAGTCGTCTTCCCTGCATCGATATGAGCAGCGATTCCGATATTACGTACAAATCTTAAATCTTTTACGTCCGTTGACATTTTATATTTCTGGTATTACGCTTTTATTATTTTAAACTCTAAAATGAGAGAATGCTTTGTTTGCATCCGCCATACGATGCGTATCATCTTTCTTCTTCACGGCAGCACCTTCACCTTTCGCAGCAGCAATAATTTCTCCTGCTAACTTATCCGACATACTTTTCTCGTTACGTTTACGTGCATAAAGAATCATCCACTTAATACCCACAGAAATTTTACGATCAGGACGTACTTCAGAAGGAATTTGGAAAGTTGCTCCACCTACACGACGGCTTTTTACTTCCACGGTTGGCATTACATTATTCAATGCTGTTCTCCATGTTTCAAGACCGCTTTCTTTGGTACGATTTTCAACTTTCTCAAGTGCATCGTAAAACAATTTATATCCTGTTCCTTTTTTACCTGAATACATTAACATATTCACAAAACGGGTAACTAGTGGATCATTAAATTTTGGATCCGGTAGAATGGGTCTCTTCTTTGGTTTTGACTTCCTCATTTTATAAGAAGGGTATTATTTGATATTCTTAATTATGTAAACTTATTTTTTACCTTTTTTTGCAGCAGCGGCAGCAACAGCACCTGCTTTTGGACGTTTTGTTCCGTATTTAGAACGACGTTGGTTACGACCTTCAACACCTGAAGTATCCAAAGCACCACGAATAATATGGTAACGAACTCCTGGAAGATCCTTTACCCTTCCTCCACGGATCATTACAATACTATGTTCTTGTAGGTTATGACCTTCACCAGGAATGTATGCAGTCACCTCGAATTTGTTCGTTAAACGAACACGAGCTACTTTACGCATTGCAGAATTCGGCTTCTTTGGAGTGGTTGTATACACACGAGTGCAAACGCCACGACGTTGCGGACATGAAACAAGGGCTGGTGACTTACTCTTTTCCACCATAGCCTCGCGGCCCTTACGTACTAACTGTTGAATTGTAGGCATTCTTAATTTTTTTCTATTCTAGATCAGTGAATTAGATACACTATACCCCTAAAAAGGGAGTGCAAAGTTACACAAGAAAATGATTTATGCAAGTTGTTTTTCAAATTATTTATGAAACAGTGGGTTAGGAAGTCAAAAATTGAAAAAAAACAAGGATTGTTCACAGATTTGTGAAAATATAGTTATTGATAATCAATGATATAAATAAATATCAACATTTTTTACAATTCTTCCCGAATTCCTTTATTTACTTTAGAAATCGATTTTGTTAGCATCAAAAGTTCAAAACCATTTCATTAAAACATAATTTCTATTTTATGAATCTTAAAAAAATCGTAGTAACTTTATTATTAGGTGTTTTGCCTTTGATTTCAAGTGCTTCTCATATATCTGGTGGTGAGATAACTTGGAGATGTAATGGGAATGGGCAATTTATTTTCCAAGTGAGACTTTACAGGGATTGTAATGGTGTAGCTGCATTTCAGAATATATCTCTAACTACGGATGCTCCAATTGCTTCAATAAATTGCCAATTAATTAGTCAAAACGATTTATCCCCTCAAGGGGCTGGATGTCCTACTTGTCCTGTTCCGTTGGGATTTTATAATGCGGTGGAGGAATATGTTTATGAGTCAGCACCCATAACATTAAATGGTACACCACCTCCAACTGGGTGGCTCTTTTATTTTAACTATTGCTGTAGAAATCAGCTTATTACCAACCTAACTAACACCAGTGACTTCACCTACAGGTCAATTATGTATCCTATATCAGGGCAAAGTACATCTCCTTGCTTTGACAACTCTCCATATTTTGCTGAACCGCCTACGATTGGTATATGTACAAGAGACTCAGTAAATTTAAGTTTTGCAGCATTTGATAAAGATCTAGATTCTTTAAAATACGAATTTGCGCACCCCATTGAATTTAGTTCTTTTGGAGGTAATACACCTTTTTCTTCTGGATATACATTTACATCCCCCACTCCTGGACTGCTACAAAATCCCTTGAATGCACCTTCATTACTTAATAATACCAATGGTCATCTATCTTTAACATCCTTCACTCCAGGTTTTTTTGTAATAACAGTACAAGTCACTTCCTATCGCTGCGGACAAATTATTTCAAAAGTATTTAGAGAATATACATTAATGATTTTTTCAAATTGCTTCTTGACTACTACACCTACTTTTACTTATAATACCTCACCTGATATTTTTCCATTACCCTATACAGAAACTATATATATTACCGTTGGTGACACCTTAAATTATAATTTTAATGCCACAGAAAATGAATTATTACCAGCAGCAGCTGGTGGGAATCCTCAAACAATGACCATGAGTGCATCAAGTATAGCTTTGGGGTTAGGTGATACTAGTTATACTCTTGGATGCGAAATACCTCCTTGTGCTGTTTTATCCAGTCCAACACCATTTTCATCAACTGCTTTCATTTTCGAAGGACTAACATGGCCAACAGATTGTCACCACCTAGGATTCAATAATGGATGCTTACAACACACAAGAAACTACCAATTTGCCTTTCAAGTAAAAGACAACTATTGTCCAGTACCAGGTGTTTCCTCAAAAAGTGTGTTGGTTAAAGTAAAAGGTCCAACCATTTATACCGCTGGGAATAGTTTGGCAGTGAGTTTTCCTGGTATCACTGTACAGTGGTATTTAAACGGCACACCCATCATTGGTGCTACGGATACACTTTATACACCAACTCAGAGTGGAACTTATTCTTTGATTGCATCAACTACGAACGGTTGCACACTTTTAAGTAACTCTATGTATGTTGGATTTGCTGGTATTGATAATTTAAATGATCAAGAAAGTATTATTAAAGTTTTCCCAAATCCATCAACCGGAAAGTCTATATTAAATGTATTTTTAAATAACATACCCATTGGAACTAATTTAATTCACGTGATCGATGTAAATGGAAAAGTAGTTAAACAAATCCCAATCGTAGTTTTTACTTCAAATGAACATTTATTAATCGATTTAAGTGATTTAGCCGCAGGTGTTTATTCGATCAATATATCAGGAAAAGGTAAAATATTCCAAACACAGCTCCTTTTAACAAATTAAAATTTACCTTTACTTATTAGTTAATCAAATTCAAGTATTTTAATTCCATCAAAAATTAAATTAAGCATTTTACAAATTCTAATAATTTTAGTATGAAAAAATTAAGCGCACTTACTCTACTCTTCTTAATTTTAGTTTCTCCTCTATACGCTTCTCATTTAATGGGTGGAGAAATCACCTGGAGATGCAATGGAAATGGGCAATTTATTTTCCAAGTTAAACTCTACAGAGATTGTAACGGTGTACAAGGGCCTCAATCTGTTGGGCTTGCAACTAACGCACCTGGAGGTACTATTTCTTGTCAATTAATTAGTCAGAATGATATTTCTCCAATGGGTCCAGGCTGTCCGACTTGCGCAATTCCAATGGGGTATTCAAATGCTGTAGAAGAATTCATTTATGAATCAGATACTTTATATTTGAACGGCACACCTCCTCCAAATGGTTGGTACTTTTATTTTAATAGCTGTTGTAGAAATGCAGCTATCTCAAATTTAGCGAGCCTTAACGACTTTACCTTAAGAGCCATTATGTATCCTTTTTCAGGACAAAGCACGAATCCATGCTTAGATAATTCGCCTTACTTTCCGGAACCTCCTACTTTAGGTGTATGCATTGGTGATACCATTAGCTATGGACATGTTGCTATCGACAATGACCTTGACTCACTTCATTATTCTTGGGATCAACCAATAGAAAATGGTTTCCCTGGAACTTATGTTCCTTTTGTTGCAGGTTATACGTATCAATCTCCTTTACCTGGCCCGTCTCAAAATCCATTGAATTTTGCTAGTACTTTAGATCCTAACCACGGCATTATTACATTTAAATCAGTTACCTCGGGATCCTTCACTACAGTTACTAAAGTCTCCTCTTATAAATGCGGACAATTGGTATCAGAGATTTTTAGAGAGTTGCAAATAACTTTAGTTCCGGACTGTTATATCACTACCAATCCACCAGTATTTAATACCGCACCTGATTTGCTACCAAATCTTCCTGTAGAATCTATTTCCATTGTAGCAGGTGATACTTTGTTTTACAGTTTTTCTGTATCCGATTTCGAAATGCTTCCTGCAAGTGCTGGAGGCGGAATGCAAGTACTCACAATAAATTCGAAAGGAATAGCTTTCGGAGATGGGGATACAAGTTTTACAAGCGGATGCTTATTGCCTCCCTGTGCGGTATTGTCACATCCTTCTCCTTATTCATCTCCGGTTATGGTTTCAGAAAACATGACTTGGCCTACAGTATGTGCACAAGCTGGATTTAATAATGGATGTCTTCAACATGTAAGAGTATTTCCTTTCTTATTTAAAATTAATGATAACTTCTGTCCTGCTCAAGGAGTAGTTTATAAAAGTCTACTCGTTAATGTTACTGGACCATTAATTTATATTACTGGAAACAGTTTAGCGGTTAGTTATCCCGGTGTGTCATTACAGTGGTATTTAAACGGTGTTGCTATTCCAAATGCAACCGACACCATATTCACTCCTACACAAAGTGGTATTTATTCTGTCATAGCCACCACAGGAAGCGGCTGTGTGATGATGTGCAATTCGGTGAATAGAGTACTTTCTGGAGTAAATAGCATCGAAAATGAAACTCCATCTATTCAGGTTTTCCCAAATCCATCAGCAGGAAATTCTATCTTAAATGTGCTCGTGCAAGATGCGAAAACTGGATCTAATATTATTCGAGTGGTTGATATAACTGGTAAAATGGTAAAACAAATTCCGATTCATATTTCTACTAAGGATGAGCATCTATTAATCGACTTAGGAGGACTTTCGAAAGGAATTTATACGATTCAAATGAATATAGGAAGTAATGAAATTCAATCGAAAATTGTGTTGAATTAATTAGCCGATTGCTTCGTTTAAGTGATGAAGGAATACTAAACAAAGCAGTTTTCTGGCAAAGATTTCTATGGTTAAATCCGAATTATTAAACTTATAAATATAATTTAATAATTTCCCTGTATTTGAGGCTTTGCGTCTTTGCGCCTTAGCGAGCAATTTTATGAATTTTAGTTTAGCACAAACTAATTATCTAATCGAAAAAATTAGTGTTAAATGCAAATTCTTCATTCTAAAGTTACTCAAAGTTTTCTCTCTGCCAATTTTTCTCGCAGAGGCGCAAAGTCGCAAAGGTTGCGTTATGCAGAAGGTCGCAAAGGCAGCATTATACTAAAGGTCTCAAAGGTTGAGTTATGCTGAAGGGTCGCAAAGATTAAGCAATGCTATTGGACTTAAAAGTTTCTAGTTGAAGTTCTTCGCTTAAGTTGTTTGCAACTATCAGTAAGTTCAGGGAGTTTTGAAATTTCTCTCAAAATTATCCCACTAACGAAGACAAAAATCCGAATTGCAAATTACTTATTGAGAAATACGACTTTGGTGAATCTCACTATCTACTTACAAGTATAGATACTGCTTCTCATTCTTGATTCAACCGTTGATGGGCTGCATATTGTCTCCATTTTTCAAGAACTACCTAAAATCTTCGGGCAATTCAGAGTCAAAAAACATCGGTTTCCCGTCTTTAGGGATGTGCAAATCCTAAGGATTTAGCATGAAGTGCATGTCGAGGCATTAAGGCGAAGCAATTTTCAATGTACTGCTTATATTTTGTAAACACAGTTCCTTTCAAGATTCGCTCACCGCCATAAGAAGCATCATTAAATAAAGGATGACCAATATACTTCATATGAACCCTAATTTGATGTGTTCTCCCTGTTTCCAATTTACATTGGATGAGGGTCACATATCCAAATCGTTCTAACACTTTATAATGTGTTACAGCGTGTTTGCCAAGATCACCTTCAGGAAAAACATCCATCACTTTCCGATCGGCCAAATCACGTCCAACATTACCAGTGATGGTTCCTTCGTCTTCCTTAAAATCGCCCCATACTAAAGCCACATACAACCGATCGGTAGTACGATCGAAAAATTGTTTTGCTAAGTTTGAAAGTGCTTGCTCATGTTTTGCAACGACAATAATGCCTGAAGTATTTTTATCAATGCGATGTACTAAACCAGGACGCACAGATTCTGCTGCAATGGGCTGATCACCTAACTCTGGATACATGCGATGCACCAAGGCATTGACGAGGGTTCCTCTATAGTGCCCATAGGCAGGATGAACCACTAAGCCCGGTTGCTTATTAATGATAAACAAATCATCGTCTTCATACAAAATATTCAACGGAATATCATCGGCATATAATTCTATTTCACGAGGAGGATGTGCTAAAACTACGGAGACCACATCTCCCGGTTTCACCTTATAACTCGACTTAACGGTTTTTGTATTTACTAAAACAGAACCTGCTTCAATAGCAGATTGAACTCTATTTCTGGATGTATTTACAAGTCGGTTAAATAAAAATTTATCGACGCGTAACATCGATTGATTTTTGTCAGAAAAAAATCGATGATGTTCAAACAACTCATCCTGATCTTGCTCGTTGGTTTCTTCACCAATCCCCTCTAACTCATCCTCTACTTTCTCTGACATAATTTTTTATCTAACAATCATTAACTTTCGCTGTGCTGTTCTTCCATCTTGCATCAACACCCTAACCATATACATTCCGACGGGAAGATCGCTTGTATTTATTCTTGAAGTGAATGCATCAGCCTTCACTAATTTTCCTTCCATACTTACAATCTCAAAGCGAAGAAAATCAGTTTCATATTTTGATGAAATGAATACAAAATCACCCGTTGGATTTGGATACAAATCAAAGGTAGCATTCACCATATTTTGTTCGGGCACACCCACAAACAAATCAGCTTTTCCTACCACGGCACGAATCATATACGTTCCGGAAGCTACTGCGGTTTGAATCCATCCTGCTCCTACATTATAAAACATTCGCGAGTTTGAAGAAGTATTTCTATCGAAGCCAAGGTGTAATCCATCTCCCAACACTTGCTGAAATCCAACGTAAATAGTTCCTGAAACAGGCACCACGCTTGTTAAAACATAGCTTGCAAATCCATTCAACGAATCAATATAGGCGGGTGTCAATCCAGACTCCTGATAAATTAACACTTCAGGATTCAAACTACTCCAAATTTTTATGGTGAATAATTTACTACTCACATCTGCTCCTTGCTGAACAAAAAATATTCTTACAGCACGCAGCGTATCTGGCTTTAGAATTTCAAATTTCATGGCCACTTTACCGTTGGGTGCATTGATTAAATCATATCCCACTTCGGCTGAACCATCATCTAAACTATAAAAATTAAAAAACTCCTGAGAGTATGTAGTAGTATCATTTGATTTTAATCCACTGAATGCATTTCCGTTCGTAAAATAATTTTTTACTGTAAAATAAGTGCTATCTACTTTCCATGAAGGAGTATTGGGGAAGATGGAATCAACACCAAAAGTATAAATCAAATTCTGTTGTTGGGGTTGATTAGGGAATATGTTTCCATTGTCGGCGCCAAATCCAGAAACATAGGTTCCAGCAAAATTATAAATACGATTATTAAAACCAACATCCGATGGTGTATTACCATTAACGCGATAATCCATTTGAGAAGAATCACGAAGTAAATTCTCTTGATCAATTTGAGATAGCGATGTGAAATGATTCCAAGGAACAGCGGTATATTCATTCATCAAACTTTTTCCAGGCTGTGTCATGGCTACATCTTGCAACAATGTATCCATTTGCCCTGTAAATTGATTGTATGCTTTAAACAATCGAATATAATCCAGATGCCAATGATCTAACGATCCTGTTTTAGAACCATACGTTCGGAAACGAAAGCGAAACCCATCGGTCAAAAATGCTGCATTGGAAATTCGAATTTGCACGGACGTAAATACTGTATCTTGTCCTCCAGAAATTATTCCCTTTAAAAACCATTGCTTCGACCATTGATTGGTTGTGAAATTATAAAAATCTAATACCAATGAATCATTAGAATCAGGACCATCACCCCAACCTTTTTTCTGCCAATAAAAACTCAAAGTAATACTATCGGCGAGAGAATATTGTCCACCACCTTGAGAAGAAGGTCGTGTAAGCAAACGAATAAATTTTGAAGTTAAGGTATCGCAACCACCTTGAATGGTAGATGCCGTATTATCATAAGGATTTCCAAATTCATCCAATCCATCAAAAGTGGCTACACCAATCGTAATTGGATTTCTAGGAAATTGACTATTCACAAACACATCATTATCGGTCCATAAATCTGCAGAAGGATAAACACCATCATAAGAAAAGTCATCAATAAAAGGCAAATCGACGGTGTCGATAAGGGCAACCATTTTATTTGCTGATGCGGGATGTTTTAGAAGATACTCCTTTAATTTGGGATTGCCATACATTGGAGTTAAGATTTCGTGTTGAGCCATGGTATCTGTTGAAGATAAAATAAGCATCACGAACATGAATAAATTTTTAACTAAAATAGATATCCTTTTCATTTATTTAATTTTTCAGGGTTTTGGGTAAAGAAAAAATCAATGGACTCACCTTGTTTTATCACCGATGAATCACCGGGTTCTGGAATTTGACGATACACTTTAGCAGCAGATGAATCTCTAACGCTTTCATCGAATACAATGGCTCCTTGATTCAGTGAAGAACCTTGCAACACAAACAATACTTCATCGAGTGTTAATCCTTTAAAATCGGGAACATCAACTGAAGTATTTCCAATTCCATCTCCCAACACTAAATCGACGGTGGAACCTTTCATTATCTCATCTCCTACTTTCAGCTCGGTTCCTTTAAACAATATTCCAAGCACTGCATTTTTTGCTAAGTCGGGCTTATAGATTAATTGTCCAACACGCAAACCATAGGAATTCAGAATAGCTTCGGCTTGACGTTGCGAAACATCAATAAGATTAGGAAACTTCACTTGAGGAGGAACGGTTCGTGTGATGGTTACATAAATGGTTCGACCTTCTTTTACTTTTTCATTGGGGGCGGGATCTTGTTCAATCACCACACCAGGAGGTTTGTCGATCATGAACGTAGATGAATCTGCAATTTTTACTTGCATGTTTTTATCCGCTAAAAAAGCTTCCATTTCTTGAAACTTCATCCCATGCAAATCAGGAACAGTGATGGTTTCACCGTGGTTAGTATATGAACTTAGCCACAGATAGGTTACAAACAATACAATCAAGACAAATCCTGCACTTAATGAAAAGTGAAGCACAAAAATTTTAGATCGTATGATATCAAAAATCTTTTTCATCATTAACTAACAGGCATATTTTTTTTACGTTTCATTCCAAAATCCAAAATTTTGTCGATGAACTCATAAGGTTTGTAATGTGCAATGGCGGCTTGGTGAAAGATGCATGTAGCAGGAGTCATTCCAGGTAATGAGTTCACCTCAATAAATACCACTTCCACTTTTTCTGGAGAAAAAATTCGTACGAAGGCATCAATTCTCGAGTACCCTTCAATATTCAACAACTTCGCAGCCCGTTCAAACTCCAACTTCACTTTTGCTGAAATCACTTTATTATCTTCTACCGTACTGCTGTAACGAGCGGGGGTAATATTTTGACCTTGACCAGCCAGAAACTTCTCTTCGAGTGAAAGAATATCACCTTCCGACAATGCTTCAGAGGCTTCAAATACTTCATAATTCAACTTTCCATTTTCATCAATAAAAGTTAACATTCCACCCGTGATTTCAATAAACTTTTTGGCACCATTTGCTTTTATCAGATCTTCAAACAAGATGTACTGTTTGATAGGAAATTCTTCTTTAGGCTTCACTCCGAGTATGGCAGCTTGCGCTGCATCTAACTCCGTAGCACTGCGGAAAGTCAATCGAACATACGCTTCCAACTCTTCCTTGGATTTAATCAACTTCACAGCAGAGCTACAACCATCATCGGCTGGCTTGGCTATGAATGGGAACGTAAATTTTTCTAAAATCGTATTCAAGAATTTTGCTGGATCGGCTAACCAATCAAATTCCTGAGCTAAATAATGAGCTGCCACATGAAAACCGTTAGCCGCTAATAATTCATTGGTGGCAAACTTGTCAATGGTTATTTGAGAAGATGCAGGTCCTGAACCATTGTAAGGCAACCCTATTTTCTCCAATTCCTTTTGTAAAGATCCATCTTCGCCAGGTCGACCATGCAATGCAATAAACACCACATCGGTACGATCTTTCAACTCTTTAAAACTAATTTTCTCGGGTGCTTTCAGATTTTGAGCGCTGGCAAATCGTTTCGTAATGGATTCACAAGAAGCGATGATGGATTTAATGACAGGATGGATTTCGAAATGATTAATTTTTTCTTTGATATCGTCGGCATTGTCCTTCAATAAAACATTTATCGGGAGGGTATATAATTCATACTCTGATGAACTTCCTGTTAAAAACACGGGTAACACTTCGTATTTTTCGCTGGAAGAAAGTTTTTCGTAAATATTACGACCACTCTCCACGGAGATATGTCGTTCGGTGGAATAACCTCCCAATATAACGGTTGCGCGTATACGACTTACGCCTTCCTTCTTTTCACCATCGATGAGTTTATCCAATTGCTTCAATAATAACGGCAACTTTCCATACTGTCGAGTGTCGGCAATTCTATTTTTGAGCGAAGAATAAATAATATAGGTAATGAACTGAGAAGGATTCATTCCAATCTCAGCGGCTTGATGAAAGAAAAAAGAACTCGGCATCATCCCAGATGTCGTGTTTGGATCATTCAGAATTATTTTTCCATCACTCTTGATAAACCCATCAATACGAGCATACACATTAAAATGAAGACTTGTAAATAACTGCTCACAAGCAGAACGAATCCCTTGAATATTTTCATCGGGCAATTGAATGGGTGTAATCTTGCGAGAGAGTCCGGGAAGATACTTGGAACGATAATCGAACAACTCCTTGCCTTTTCTTATTTCTGTTGGAGGCAATGCCACTGGATTTCCATTTTCATTTTCAAGTACGATACATGAAAATTCTTTTCCTTCAATGAATGATTCCACGATAACAGTACTCTCACCATCGCGAGCGTACAGGATGAGTTCTGCTTCATTTTCTGAAAACAAATCCATCAACACCGACAACAATTCCTCAGGGTGATAAAATGTACGATTATTGATTAACAAAGGCAGTCCGATTCCTTCTCGGATATCACACATCTCACGAACATATGTCACCTTCGATTTAAAATCGAGAGCATCCCATACTTTCTTCGTGATGGTTCGAATAAAAAACGCTTTATCCATGCAAAGAGAAAAAACATCGTACTTATCTTCTTGCATCACACTAATTCCAATTGACGAACCTTGATTAGCAGCTTTCACTACACATGGAAGTCCTGTGGTAGCTTTCACTTTATCAAAGAGTGATTGACGATTACCTGAAATCCACTCTTCACGCTGTATTGTTGCAAACTTGGGCACATCAAATCCAGCATTTTTCATCAATTGCTTTTGAATCGCCTTATTCATCCCGATGGTTGAGGACAATATTCCAGAGCCGGTATAAGGAATACGTAAATATTCCAATAAACCTTGAATACGTCCATCTTCACCATCCGAACCATGCAAACATAAAAACGCCATATCCATTATGGAAGGAAGAGCGGAGGGTTCAATACGCGAGCCCATTTTATTTATCAGTTTACTTTGTTCTTGACGATCCAAATCACCCAAGCTTTCGGCATACACTTGAAATTCGTGAACAGAACTGGGTAATGCATCCGATGGTGGATAAAAATCACGAATACTTCCCTTGTAAATATACTCCCAAGTGAGCAGAACGAAATTTCCAAAACTATCTACAAAAACGGGAATGGGTTCGAAGATTGATTTATTCAAATTATCATAAACGGTACGTCCACCAGCAAATGAAACTTCCCTTTCTCTAGAATTTCCACCAAAGAAGACACCAATGCGCATTTTTTCCATGAGTGGCAAAGTTAATGATTTCACGGTGGTCTACCTATGAAAATCGAGTAGATTTCAGACCTTGAATGTTAATACCGACACTACAAACTTAAACGTCCAATCGATTAAATGTAAGTCTATGTACGTCGGTATAATACAACCTATTTACAGGGTTAGAATGTAATTGAAATTGCATTACCTGTTTCAAAAAAACAATCTCAATTTCCTTCTTTCAAATCAAAAAACGCTTTCAATTTACGGAGTGCGATCGAGCGATGACTTATTTCATTCTTCATTTTATCGTCCATTTCTGCGAAAGTGAGAAGCTGTCCATCGGGTATGAAAATAGGGTCATAACCAAATCCATTTTCTCCTCTTTTTTGCTCTGAAATAGTTCCAAAAACGCGACCTTCAAAATGGCGGCAAACCCCATCTTTAATTAAGGCTAGAATCGTAACAAAGGAAGCTCGTCTATTTTCCAAACCATGGAGTTGAGAAAGCAGCAAATCCATGTTGCGATCGGCCGAAATAGGGAATCCGCTATAGTGAGCAGAATCCACTCCTGGCCGACCTTCAAGGGCATCCACTTCCAGTCCGCTATCATCTGCAAGACACTCAACACCAGTAGCTTCCCACACGAAACTTGCTTTTTGCGTAGCATTTCCGATTATAGTTCCCTTAGTTTCAGGCAATTCAGTGGTAATTCCTGCATCCTTTAGGCTCACCAAATCGAAACATTTCGGGAGGATTTTACGTATTTCTGTCACTTTATGCTGGTTATTAGAAGCCAGTATCAAACTAATCATATGCATACTCTTATCTTTGAACAACTAATGCGCACTAAAATGAGAAAATTTACCAAGATCATTTGTGGAATATTAATGATTTTCTCCACAGAAAAAAATCTAGCACAGTGCCCACCTAATAGTTTTACAAGTAGTGATACTGTTTGTCCACTACAAAATATAAACATTGACAATAGTCTTTCCACGGCAAGTTCTTTCAACTGGGATTTTTGTCTTGGAGATTTAGATTCATTGCCCACTGCAGTGGCGTTACCGCTCATTGGAGGAACTTTAAGTTATCCAATAAACATGAAAATGATTGAGGTAAATGGCAATCATTACGGTTTCATCGTAAACTCTTTTGGTGGAAATTATATTACGCGTTATGATTTTGGTAATTCTCCAGCCAACCCACCTACTGCAACCAATTTGAATAGTGATCCCCTTCTTGGTTTCAATACTTCAGGAATTGACATTGTAAAAGAAGGGACAAAATGGTATATGTTTATCACGGCTTCCTCCTCAAATAGTTTATTGCGTTATGAGATGGATTCTATCACACAAATAAACCCAATTTTAATTAATCTAAACTTACCGGGTTTATCAGGACCAAGTTCAATAAAAGTGATATATGATTATGCCTTCATAACCAACAATTCATCTGCTGAAATAACAAGAATTAATTTTGGAGGTAATTATAGCAATACACCCACCTCTCTTACTCCGATTCCTACTGGTGTTTTCAATAACTTTGGAATAGATGTAGCCTTTGATTGTGTTAGCAACAAATATATTGGTTATACAACATCATCTGCATTTGGATTACTTTCAAAAATCGATTTTGGGAATTCATTAGCAAATACACCAACATTTTCTACAGCGATGAGTTCTATTTGGACTGCACTTGGATTACAGGTTATTCAGGAAGAAGGAAATTGGCATCTGTTTATCGTTTCAGAAAACAACAATTTTTATCATTATAAAATGGGCAATTCATTAGATCTGCCATTAACCTTAGATTACTCAACAAACTTTGGAGGAATCATGAATAATCCTCAAAACATACAAATGACAAAAGTTGGATCGGACTGGGTAGGTATTATTCCTAACAGACTTCTCTTCTCGATTGTCAGATTACAGTTTCCACAAGGATGTTCGAGTGCAGCTGTTTCATCTACGTTGCAATCTCCGACAGGAATTTCATTTACTCCATCACAATTAGGTTATAATTTATTTGAGTTAAAAGAAACATTGGCAAATGGAACCACGCAACTCTACCTAGACTCAGTGTATGTTCAAATACCTCCTCCTGAATCAAATTTCAATATGAGCAGTGGATGTATAAATAGTCCAGTACAATTCACTGACTTGAGTAACATTTGTTATGGAAGTATCAACACTTGGAGTTGGGATTTTGGAGATGGAAATTTCTCCAATCAGGCATCACCTTCTCATGAATATGGGACTACAGGATCCTTTAATGTCGTCTTAAAAGTTTATAGTACCAATGGCGACAGTGCTACTTCGCAACAAAACATAATTATTCACGAATTGCCTATCGCATGGTTCACTGTCGCAGATAGTGCTTGTGTGGGCAGTGATGTAATTTTGACTGATTCAAGTACCAGCAATGATGGAGCACTTCAACAATGGGAATGGATGTATGGAGATGGAAATTTTGGGAGTGGAATAACTTCCACACATTCATACAATGCTTCAGGAACCTATTCGATACAATTAATTTCATCCACCATCTATGGCTGTTCAGATACTATAAGTCGTAACATTGAAATTAATCCAGGACCGATTTCAAATTTTGAAATTTACAATACATGTGCTGGAGAGACTGCACAATTTATAAATACAACAACAGCGATTGGCACAAGTATATTATCTACTTTTTGGGAGTTTGGCGATGGCAATAATAGTTCACAAATTAACACGAGTCATAGCTACACCAATACAGCAAACAACTACAACATCATATTAGTATCAACAGCGATAAATGGATGCACTGACACCATCCAACGAAACATACGCATTGGCAATAAACCTTTACCTTGGTTTAGCATGAGTTCCGATACGGCATGTACGTTTTCAACTATTATATTTACTGATAGTTCATTTGCAGGAATTGGAGATACCATTAACAAAAGAATTTGGAATTTTGGCGACGGCATAATTGACAGCACTACGACGAGCCCAAATCACACTTATACAATTGCGGGAAATTATTTGATTACACTTACGATTCAAAGTCCAGAGAATTGCGATTCAATTATTTCAAGAAATATATTTATCATTGAAAGTCCAACATCCAATTTTAGTGTTACCAATGTCTGCAAAGGATCACTTTCTAACTTCGTTGATTTGTCGACCGCACCATCAGGATCCATCATTACTGATTGGGCGTGGGATTTTGGCGATACCAATACTTCGATTTTATCTTCACCTACACATACCTATGCAGATACTGGATATTACTCAGTAACTTTAATTGTAAAGAGTGATATTGGATGCTATGATACCACAACGATAAATACACAAGTATATTCTTTACCGAATGCTTGGTTTAATTTTGGTTTAGCATGTACTGATTCACCCTTACAATTCACCGATAGCTCTACTGTAACAGGCAGCACTATTTCGAATTGGAATTGGACATTTGGTGTTAATGGCACAGTTGATACATTGCCCAACCCCTCCTACTTATACCAAGATGCATTAGCTTATCCAGTAACATTAATAGCCACCACAGCACAGGGCTGCGCTGATACTGCAATTCGAATTGCGATTATCAATCAATCTCCAGAATTCACCATTACTTCGCCCGATCATTGTTATGGCACAAACAATCAATTCATAGCTACACCATCTGCGGGATCGACCAGTACCTATTCTTATATATGGAATTTTGGGGATAGCGCAGCTTCATTTTTACCACAACCTACACATACGTATTCCAACCAAGGGAATTATCAAATCACATTTCTTGTAACAGACATTAACAACGGATGCACAGCTGAAGTAAATGACACATTAACGGTATACACTTTACCAAATGCAGGCTTCACTTATTCCAATACTTGTGTGGGTGATGCAGTGAGCTTCATTGATACCAGTACCTCAGTAGATGGAATAATTTCCAATTGGAATTGGACGCTTGGAACTAACGGAAATTCTACTACTCAAAATCCTTTATCCACATTTAGCAGTAGCGGAACACAAAATATTAAGTTGGTGATTCAAACTTCCTATGGTTGTAGTGATTCAATTACGAAATCAATTACAATACATAGTTTACCATTAGCTTCCATAACAGCTACTCCTTATTATGGTGCACCTCCATTAGCAGTACAATTTATCAATAATTCCGATTCAGGATCCTACCTATGGCAATTTGGTGATGGGTCTCCAAATTCAACTGGACAATCTCCAATCCATTTATTCAATGATACAGGACTTTACCACACTACTTTTTCCGTTACCAATCAATTTGGTTGCATACAAAATGCGACAATCAATATCTATGTACAAATTCCCAACCGAGACTTAAGCATCCACGGTGTTTCATTTAATAAAATCAACAATAAATGGATCATGAAAGCGATAGTTGCCAACTTTGGAAATGAAGATGCGAATGAATTTGAATTAAAAGGTACACTGAGTGGTGAAAATATATTTTATAATACATTTCTGTTTGATACATTAAAAGTTGGAAATAGTAAAGAATATACCTTTAACACTTCATTTGAATCAGGAACTCAAACTCCTCCCTATTTTTGTGCGGAAGTAATAAGTATAAATAGCCTAGCGGATATGAATGCTTCGAATGATCGATTTTGCAGAAGCAGTTCTTCTTCATTCGAAATATTCAACGTATATCCTAACCCATTTACTGATCAAATTTACATAGGAATTAACATGATCCAGAAAGGTGAAATTTCGCTATCATTAATAAATATAAATGGAGGAATCATATTCGAAAACCAAACACATCCTCTCGACGAAGGATTAAATACTCTTTCTATACCACTTGATCATTTGGCCAAAGCTGTTTATTTTCTAAAAGTAAATTATCAAGAAACCAATCAATACTTTAAGTTGGTTCGCGATTAGAAAATAATTTTCGATACAAATTAATAAAAAAATATTTTAAAATTGCTAATGTACGTCTCTCAAAAACAACCAATGGATACGTCCCAATAGCTTTCCAAAAATAATGAAAACTCCTGCGGATATGTCCATCCAACATTAGATGTAACGAATTATAAGTATCAGAATAGGCATCCATTTTATTCCAATACCTTCCAAACTTTCTTTTTACTTCAGGATCTTGAAACGAGTACTTCATTGCCAACATTTTTCTACGAATCAATTTATCCTCTTTAATTTTCAAAACGCTTCTAGTATCGTGTAAAATCAAACTGGCACAAATTTTTGGATCGCGTCGAAGACCAAAATTGACTGCTAATCGAATCCATAATTCCCAGTCTTCAGAACCAGATAAATCACGATTTTCATTGAATGGAAACTGAAGCGCTTCATTTCGTCTAATAAACACTCCTAAACAGCTCAATGGGTTTCCTTTCAATAAAAATTTAATATTATTTCCATGGTATTTATGAACCAAACCCACACCTTCTTTTCCAAAACTCTTCACTTCATATCCTAAATGAAAAAAAACTGTATCGGGATAATTACTTAAATTTCTTGCTGCAGTACTTAAATAATCAGGATAGAGCAAATCATCAGAATCAAGAAAAGTTACATAATCACCATTGGCAATTTTTACACCAGCATTTCTAGCGGCCCCTCTTTCAGAATTTTCGATACGCAAATACCGCACACGAGGATCCGTTATAGTAGCAACCACTTTGGGCGTACTATCTGTACTGCCATCGTCCACAATAATAACCTCAAAATTTTTATAATCTTGATCCAATGTGGATTTCACCGCGAGCAAAATAAACTCAACACGATTATACGTTGGGATAATAATAGAAAATTTTAAATTACTTTTCATATATTTTATAAAGAGCATTCATCATAACATCAACCTCAAATCTCGATTTTACTACTTTACGACCTTCACTACAAATTTTATTCCTAAGTGGGCTTTCAGTTAATATTTTAATCATTGCAGTCACTATTGATTTGCTATCTTTAAAAGGAACGACAATTGCATTCTCCTCGTGCACTACAAACTCTCTTGCAATTCCTGATAATGTAAAAACGGATGGGATACCAGCAGCAAGCGCTTCCACATAAGTTTGACCAAAGGCTTCAGCTTCCTCATCAATTGGCACATGTACAAATATATCGAAGAGTTTATACAATATGGCAATATCCTTCTCAAAAGAAATTTTTATGTAACTATTTTGGGGTAATTGCTTCAATTTTTCATCAATTTGATCAGAATCCTCGCCAATAGCATTAGCAAGAATCAAATAAGCGTTGGGATATTCAATCAAAAGATCCTTAAAAGCCTCAATTATATAATGAACACCTTTCCACATCGTAAACCGAGAAATAACACCAATTACAGGATATCGGCCATTCGCTTGGTACAAATTTCGCAAATTGCTAATTGCTTCCTCCTTACTGTTCGAAAAAAGCTCCAATTCGAACCCATGGTTTACCAAATAAATTTTATCCTTTCGAACGTTTTCCTTTGAAACTAATACAGTAGTTACATTTTCAGAAATGGATGCAATATGCGTAGAGAGGGTATTGATTAACTTATCAAATTTAACCATATGTGGTGCATAATCGAAGTGATAAGTAGAATGATGCCGTGTATACACTCGCTTCTTCACTCTCATCAAAAAGGCGGCTGTAAGTCCGAGCAAATTAGCTTCAAACAAATGGCAATGTACAATATCTGGTTTTACTTGACGAATAAAACTAAGCAACTTAATAAAAACGGCGGGGTAATTTTTTTTTGATTCAGAGTGTAGAAACAACACCCTTCGGTTTCGACTTTCAAACAGAGCAAACAATTCAGGTTTTATCGCATTAATAAAAACATATGAAACATCATACTTGGAGTGATCCAAGTTTTTATCCAGCCAATCAAATCCCAAAGAATAATTAATGCCAGAAATAATATATAAAATTTTAATTCGCTTCAATTTTTTAATTGCGTTAATCCTCATACAAAAATACAAATAAATAAAATGAAAAATAATTTTTCTCTCACGATTATCTATTCTTCAACTATTAAAATCTATTGATTTTATATTGGAGGTATCCACCTTCTTGCTTTTCACCAAATCATCAATGTATTTTGCAAAGATTTCAGCTTGTTTTTCGCGAGAATAAAAAGCTATTTTATCATGATCGCCCTCTACAAACACGTCACCTTTTTCATCCCAAGAAGCATACAACGCATTGAGGGTTGTAACAAATTCATCAATAGTATTAGCTGTAGAACCACACTTACATTCTTTAACAAGTGCATCTAAAGCATCATCATCACCGGGTGCGATTAGCACATAATTACCCGAAGCAATATAGTCAAATGCTTTAGTTGAAATAATACCACGCACCCCTTTCCAACCTGAATAAGATAGAACATGAGCGTTTAATGTTTCCTGCAAAGCTTCCTTCTTGCTAACACGTCCAGAAACATATAAAAAATCGGATGGAATTGCACGAATTATTCTTTCAGACACTTCGGGTAAGGAAAGTAGCTCCTACAAATCGTATATTAACTTTATCACTTGACTTATCCTTAATAAACTCATTGAGTCCATCCAATAAAATAGTAAGATCTTGCTGCGGATAAATGCTTCCAACAATTGAAAAAACAAATTTACCAGACCTCACTTTTTTCATCGTGCTAAACATGGATGACTCAAAGCCATTATAAACAATATGTACGGGCGCTATCGTAAACTTACGAATTACATCAACAAAAGGTTCAACAATGACAGTAACCATATCCACTTCACGCAACCATTTTTTATAATAGGAAGAATAGAAACCATCCCAAATCTTTTGCTTAAAACTAGGACGATAAGGGTTTGAAAGAATCAAATTATTCCACAGATCCCTAATATCCGCAATAACAATTGCGTTGCAATTCCTTTTAATGAGGGGAATCAACTCAAGTATATTAGAAGGGGGACTAGAGACCACCACTGCATCATATTTATTATCTTTTACCTGAGAAATAACTTCATCCTTAAACGCAAGCCAACCGTCTACTTCAGTATTAAAACGACCCATAAGTCCAAGAATAAAAAAGTAAACATTACCAAAAAGATTAGCAATCCATTTTCTTTTCTGAAGCCATTTATTAAACTTATACGTTTTGGAAGGCAAGTATAAAACATCATACTCATCGAAATTCATTAAGTGAGGTGCCGTTATATTATCTCTGATAAAGTCGTCCCAAGTACTTTCATTTCCACTCCAATTCCGTGTTAAGATAAAAGGCTTAATCTGGTACTTTCCAAAATTTTCAGCCCATGAAAAGGGGCGCCAAGAAGGGGCTCCAGTACATGGGGGGAAATAATAGGTTACCACTAAAACTTTTATCATCAGGCTGAAAATTTATTTATAAAACTCCAAGCGGCTATTTGTGAAAATCCATTTTCACCAATTTTAAAACCTTTATCTAACAAACCTATTCTTGCTTTATCCACTAACATTTTAATAGCAGGATCTTCCATCCACAATTGCTGAGGTGGTGCAAATCCAATTTTATCTGTTCTATTAAAAATAGCAGGAGGAATTTCATTTCGTACTGCTTCCCGCAATATATATTTTGTTTTCCCCTTCGAATAAATCATTTCTGTTGGAAGGCTAAAAACAAATTCAACAAGCTTATAATATAGAAATGGCAATCGAACTTCGACCGAATGCGCCATTGAATTTCTATCTGCATAGCGTAACAACTCACCTAATTTGGTTGTTGTATAATGTTTTAATATTTGATGAAGATCTTTTCCATTTGAATACACTTTGCGTTTTATGCTAAAAAGATCCAAAAGATTATCAAAAAGATAGGCATATCCTAAAGAAGCATGATTACCATAATTTAAATTAAACAATTTTTTCTCTTCAAAATAATTCTTCCACTTCCCTTTTCGATAATGTTCCCAAATTGCAAAATATTTCAGCTCATCGTAACCAGCTAAGTATTCATCCGCACCTTGACCATCTAATAAAACCTTTACCCCTGACTGATGCACCAACTTCATGACACACCATTGCGCGTATACGGAAGAAGATCCTGGTGGAAATTCATGATGCCAAATCAACTGATCCAATTCTGATGCAAATCCATGGGCACTTGGCCAAACTTCATGAGACTTCACATGTGTTTTCTCTACGACTTCTTTAATCCATTTTCCCTCGTCCTTAGGACCATCAAAGCGGGCAGAAAAAGTATGCATTTCTGTTAAATCGAGACCCGACAAAGAGCATACAACAGCTGACGAATCGAGACCACCAGAAAGACTACTTCCAATGGGTACATCACTCCGCAATCTATAACGAATAGATTCCTTAAACAATCGACTAAACTCTTCAATATAATCTTCTGGAGAAGCGTTTCCTGCTTTTTTATCCAAATCAATATCCCAATAACGAGACAATTTAAATTCATTTTTGTCTATCGTAAAATAATGTGCAGGGAGAAGAGTTTCAACATCATTAAAAAAAGTTGAAGAATCATTTATGATATCGGCACCAGACAAATAGGATTGAATCATATCGTGCTTCACTTCCAAACGACCTAAATATGAAAAAATAGCTTTTATTTCACTTCCGAAGATAAATTGATTTGAAGTACGGTAAAAGTAAAACGGTTTTTCTCCAAATCGATCACGTGCACAAAACATTTTTTTTTCCAAATCATCCCAGATTGCAAATGCAAACATCCCATCTAGCGTCTCCAAAAAATTAGAAGGATCATTAATAAAACAATTCAACAACACCTCTGTGTCCGATTTAGTTTTAAATTTCACACCCTTCTTTTCCAATTCGTCTCTCAATTCCAGATAATTATAGATCTCTCCATTAAAAACGATAGCATATCGTTGGTCAAAAGAAAACATGGGTTGTGCAGCTTGATTACTTAAATCTAATATTGATAAGCGGCGATGCACTAAAGCCACCTTTCCGCATTGACTCACCCACTCACCATTACCATCGGGTCCACGATGCGCAATAGCCTCAGACATCCTCTCCAACGCTGGATACTCATTAAACACACCATAATATTGAATTACACCAGCGATGCCGCACATAACAAATACTTTATAATACTGCGAATGTACTAATATAGAACTTAATCTTCCTTATAAGGAAACAACCCAATCGAGAAACTAGATGTAAATGTACCGACATCATTAAAAATCAATCTTCATTAAATACTTTGATTATTCGCTCAGCATTCATGCATGCGGCATTTCTCGAGGTAAGCTCCTTTATAATAAATTTATAAGTATTCCAATATGATGGGATCAACAAATAATTGGGATGGAAATTTATGGTAATACAACCACCCACCTTCTCCACTTTATCTAAAATCCGTTCCACTTCAAGGAAGGCTAATTTTTCATTATAATTCAGACTATTATGATTAAACAACGCGCCATCCATAATAATTTGTGGAACTTCTATCAAACCATCAACAAGAGAATATGGAAAAGAGGTGCCAGCCCTAAATCCTACAGACCTATTGAATCCTAAAGTTGAATCAACTTTAATGCCTGCATTGATAAGAGCATCAGGAGTTTTTCCAATATCAAAATGCAAAAAATGTTGTCGTAACGCTACAATCAGCTTTTTAATAATTTTTTCAATGGATACTTTTTGATCTAGTAACATGGTACTATTATCCCAAGACAAATAACTTCCATGCAAACCAATTTCAAAACCTTCCATAGAGAGTTGTTCAATGAAGTCAGCTACCGTACAATTTTTACCTCTATATTTCATTCGATCTTCAAAAATGAAATCACAATCATACTGATGCAGGTCTTTCATTAAACTCGGCCGGGAGAAAACAAAAAAAGTTGAATCAAATCCTGCTTCCTTTTCAAGGTCTATCCATCTTTCATAAGCCCATAGGGGATCCTCATCAAAAGATTTCCATGATCTCAGCTTGTTGTACGTTGCAAATGACTTATGAATAAGTCGCTTATTTTTTCCGGAAGCATTACTTGCTAATTTATTTTGCAACCTATTTAACACCACAGGATCCTCACTAGAGACTACATCCAAGTCATGAGTTAACCAAAAAGCAAAACTTTTATCATTAGGCCATAAATTTCTTTTCCTTAAACCAGATTCGGAAATTCTTTGGACAATTAACTCATCCACATAAGGCACCTTATAATTTTCATGAGTGAAATTAAAATCCCAATTCCCCCATTCATCTCTGTGATCTAGCTCAAACTCCTCCTTACGTAAAAGGGAAGATGCGATCCAAGATAACTCTTCATCACTAAACAAAGAAAAAATATTGTTACTTGGAGAAATTAATGAAAAATATTTTGAAAGAACAGCATGTCTTTTCTTCTCATCTAAATCAAATTTTTTCATAGTCATCGATTCATCCATCTAAAATAAATTTTCTTTTTAATAGAATATCTATTAAACGCAGCTTTAAAATACGATTTCAATACACCACCTAACTTTGATTTAAAACCAACCACCGATTGATTATCGGCACCACATAAATCCCAAACAAGAACTTTCTCCGCAATTAATTTATTAAGTAATTGATCAACTAACAAGGAAGTACCTCCAGAATTCTCAAAAGATAAATTTGTAGCACTGTTCCAATTATAGACAACAGAATCCCTGCTTTGCAATTGCACCCAACAGGCATGTGCATTTCCATTGGAATCAAAAGTGGAACACATCCATGCAATGCCTGAGTCCTTTAAGTCATTCAAGAATTTCAACATTTCACTCTTCTTATAAGAGACTTCAATTTTTTGTCTCTCCATTGTCATTCCAAACAAATCAATGAAAACTTGTGGATTCCAATCAAAAGAAACTTTGTATCCATCCTTTAAACAATTGCGTGAACGTCTGGAAATATCACTATCTAATTTTGCTTCAGAAGGAACCACTAAAAAGGTAAAAGCTGGATTTACTTGCCATGAATTCCAAGTAAAAGGTCTCACATCTACTAAATTTACATCTAAAAAAAAGTAAGGATAAACATAATTTGACTTAACGAATTCTTCAAGAGTCTCCAGAATATAAAATTTATTTTTTTCCCAACGAGCATCCGCAATTTTTTCAGGTCGAATAAATTGCGGTGAGTTATAAGGAGTAATAGAGGGATGAAAAGAAAATTTCAACTCTCCTTTTTTCTTAAAATAAACCGGCAACAAAGCCACTTCTTTTTCATCTTCCATAACAACCAAAAAAGTCGGCTAAGTGATTAAACAAATTACAAATACCCGTAACCCACTTTGAGTGGCAAAAAGGCAAATAGGATTCCGAGCGCTCCAACAAAACATTCCATTTTGCTTCATCAGAAAGAATTTCGACTCTATATTTCTCCAATTTACTCATTTATTACGCAATATATACAACACCATTCTTTAATTTAACCTCTTCACTGCCATGAAAAAAAACTTTACTTAAACGGTAAATAATTTTACTTTTCCCATGTAAAACAATATGAAACGACATAGAATCACTAAAAGCGGTAAAATACCACAACGCTTCCTCAACCGTTAATTGGTCACTAATTAGTCGGTCCCCAACCTTAGGATACCTGCAATTTAAAAAAGAACCACCCTCTTCATATTTTTTTCAAAAACTTCATTACATTTTATCTTTGTCAATATTTTTTTTAATTCCAAGGCTGCTTTATATCCACAAACGGTATTATAAACACTCAAGTTCATTCCCACCAACAAGGGTACATCAACAACTGCAAGAATTTCTCCATCATCAAAATTTTCATTCATCCAATGAATAGAAACGCCACCCATTCTATCCTCCTTCTTGATTAAAGCGAAAAAAGGATGAGCACCACGATACAAAGGCAAGGGACCCGTATGAATATTAATAGTACCCAACAATGGAATTGAAAGAATGGAGGTTGGAATTTTCTTTGAAAACCCTGCCACACAAATTAGATCGGGTTTCAAATCAACTAACCAAGTATTGAAATGAGTAGTATCAATTGTATCTGATGAATAATAATTCACTGCGTATGAATTGGCTATTTTTTCGATACTATAGGCACCAGTAGATTTATACCCCATCATTTTTTTTACCCATGCTTTAAATTTTTCTTTTCCACTGGGTTTAGGCTTCAGATCAAAGGCACCAACTAAATTACAATCTTCCATTAAAGCCAACATTGGCAATATGGAATATTCAGAATTCATACCAAAAAACACTACTCTCATTTTATTCTACAATAAATCGATTACTATTCTTATTAAACTCTTCACTCGTTAAATACCCATAATAAGCAAATTTATTTTTATTTTCCACACACTCTTGTTTTGAAATTTCCTTTATTACTCTTGCTGGGTTACCACCAATTACACAAAATCCTTGTGGAAAGGACTTTGTTACAACAGCACCTGCAGCTACGACTGTATGTTCTCCAAGAACTACGTTAGGCAGCACTACTGAATTAGCCCCTATCCAACAATAATCGCCAATAATTAGTGGGCCTTTAGCTTCCGTAATAAAGTAATTTGTTAACTGATGATTAAATCCTGCCAAACAAACATTGGGAGCAATAATCGAATATTTCCCAATGGATATTTTCCCTACACTATTCGCAAAAATATAACATCCATGAGAGAGTCCAGGCGCAGTACCTTCTCCAATCCGAATATATTGCGCGCCAACAATGGTAGAAGAAAAATGAACTGGCCAATAACAATACTTATTAAAACCAAAAACGAATTGCATTAAAAAAGTTCTCCATGTAATTGGAGCTGCAGTTCCCACAGTCTGTTTACCTCTCCTAGAAAGAGAAAATAACACTTTTAGCTTCCAAATCCAATTCATAATTTATTTGTTTCTCAATAATACTAAACCTAAGCAAAATAAAAGGAAATATGCTAAACCTCCCATTAATGAATAATAATATATTCCACTATTTAAATCATCATGATATAACCTAAATATATAAACTGCACTAACTAGGTAAATTACCTGCCATATCAATACATAATTTTCTTTTTGCAAATAAGAAAAAATAGGACTTACACAGCTTACTGCAGTAGAAAAAACAAAAAACACGAATAATAATCTAATAAACAATGCTGAACCTACCCATTCTTCACCTAAATAAAAACCGAGCAATTCTTCTCCCCAAACCACAAAAGGAAGAAGGATGGCAGAAAAAACTAAAACAAGAGCAGAAAAAACAAGAATTAAGTCTCGCTTTTTGTGCTGTGATTTGCTAAAATGAGGATAAAACACCATACTTACAGAAGACGAAACAAGACTCAGAGGACTCTGTATCAAGCGATTAGCATTAGAAAATAATCCCATTGCAATTGATCCATAATTAACTTGAAGCACGCTTACTAAAATATTAGTGGAATAATAGTTCAAAATACCGAGAGGGGTACTATAAATTAGAAAATTATGATAACGGAGCATCAACTTTTTATAGAAACTCCATTTATAAATTTTGAAAGAAAATAATGGCAAATGAAGTTTCCTAACTAAGAAAATATTCGCAATCAAAGTTGATGATACTAGTCCGAAAATCAGACCATAATACTCCATCTTAAAAAAATAACCGGAAATAAAAGAGACAACAATATTTGAAATACTTTGAATCAATCGAACATTAGCCATCCACTTAAACTCCCCTTTTCGAGCACACCATTGCATCAGCAAGGAATTCAAACTAGTTAACCATGCCTGAATGGGGACTAAAAACAACAAACCAATTTCATTGGGAAGTTGAAACAAAGAAACAATAGAATTATAAAATATTAGAATAACAACTGCGCACAAAGAACAAATAACAAAAGCAATAGATCGGGTCATTTTAAAAATCAAAAATGCGATTCTGTTTGAATCGGGCAACATCAAAGCTAATTCATAGCGGAGTCCAGCGAATACTGCAATATATCCTGAGAAGAAAATAAACACACCCCATATTCCATAATCATTAGGTTCATAAATTCTAGAAAAAACAGGTAAGAAAACGAAAGATATTAATTGAACCAATACATTGCTAGAAAAAATCCTAAAAGAATTTTTTACTAAACTGTGTCCAATTACCTTTTTAAACATTCTAATTTTTTAAAGTGCAAATGGAATTATAAAACGATTTGTTCTCATTTTTTTATTATAAATCAGGCTTCCTCTTTAGATTTCTTAAAAATCATCACAGTATTTACTCCTAATGAATTTAAAACAGGCCATTTTCCCAGAGTCAATTCAGCAACTCGAGAGATAGCATGGCAAGCAGTACCTAATTTTGGAAGGATTCCACCCAATAAAGATAATAATGGATTCAACTGAGTTGTTGATTGACTAATTAAAACAAAAGGAGCCGCATCAATTATGCATTTAGACCATTTACGAGGTGTCCAATTTATCAACTCTTGCAAGTAATGGGAGCTCTCACCATGTGGTGGTGGAAAGGGAAAATACTTCAACAAAGATGTATTACTATTTACAGGCTTCACATTTACATTTGAGGAATTCAACTTTTTCTTTGCTTGAAAAGGAGCTTTGATTTTTTGAAATAAATGAAACAAAGACCTACCCAACAAATAAGTATAAAAATTGAAGAACGCATAAATCTTTTCCATAGTTGTTGGAACGACACAAAAATGTATTCCTCCGGGTTTGAGGACACGATAAATTTCTTTCAACGCTTTCGACCGATCTGGAATATGCTCAAGTACATGACTCGAATAAACCATATCAAACGATTGATCGGCGAAAGGCAATTCTTCCGCAGAACAAGGAATTAACTCAACATTTTTTATATTCAATTGATCATGTAAACTCTTTGCTTTTTTCATTCCGGGAGCATGGGTTGCAAGATCCTCCTCTTCAAGATCTGTTGCTATGACCTTAGTAGAAATTTTAGACAAAAAAGCAGATTGATAACCAATACCACAACCCAATTCCAAAACAGTATCAAACTGTTTAGTGGGCAACAAATCTAAATACGACCGAAACTCTAAATACCTTCGACGATAATAAGACGGCCATCGCTCATTAATGCTGCAATTTACTCGACAATAATTATAAATTTGAAAGATTTCCTCTTCCAGAGGCGTTTTTGCCATAATTTTCCAAAAATGGTGAATTTTCTTCTAATAAAGGACCATTAAATAATGCAGATTGGTTTTTGCGCATAAAGAGAAATACTGTAAGTTTGAAGACTCCCACATTCAACTTGAATGAGTTCAAACAATCCTCCATCACTCTCTATCGTTATCCCCCTTTACAACGAGGAAAAGGTATTTGCAAAATTAATCGAAAGAATTGATAATGTGATACTTACTTTCCCTTTTGAGACTGAAGTTGTATTCATTGATGATGGAAGCAGCGACAACACCAGATTTCTTATTCGAGAGAAATGTTTAGTTGATTCGCATTACAAAGGAATACTTCTTTCAAGGAACCATGGCCATCAACTAGCCCTTTCAGCTGGATTAAAGCATGCAAAAGGAACCAAAGCAATTATGGTTATGGATGGTGATTTACAGGATCCGCCTGAAATAATCATTGACTTTTACAACAAGCATTTGGAAGGATACGATGTAGTTTATGCTATACGTGAAAAGAGAAAAGAACATTTATTAAAAAGGTTAGCCTATTGGGCCTATTACCGAATTCAAAGGTCTGTAAGTAATTTTCAAATACCCATTGACAGTGGAGATTTTGGATTAATGAGTAGAAGAGTTGTTGACATTATGAATTCAATGCCTGAACAAAGCCGATACTTACGCGGGATGAGATCGTGGGTTGGTTATAAACAAATCGGACTTTCATATGGCAGAGATGCGCGCTTAGAAGGTAAATCGAATTACAGCTTTCGGCAATTACTAAATTTAGCTTTTAACGGAATTTTTAACTTTAGTGAATTTCCAGTAAAACTAATCACACATTTAGGCATTTACTCCATTTTATTATCGCTCATCTATATTGCATATGTCATTTACGAGCGTATTGTTCACAACAATGTTCCAGCAGGATTCACTTCATTAATTATTGCCATTGTACTATTTAGTGGTGTTCAATTAATTTCTATTGGTTTAATCGGAGAATACGTATTAAGAATTTACAATCAGGTACGAAATAGGCCTCTATTTGTTATCGAAGAGGTTGTTGAAAAACCAAGAAGTTAATGGATTATAATTACTTTAAAGAATACTATACTCTTGAAAGAAGTCACTGGTGGTTTACAGCGCGAAGAACAATACTTGAAAGTCAAGTTCAAAAGTTGGTTACAAATCCTCAATTAAAAATACTAAATATTGGCGTTGCGACTGGATCAACATCGGAAATGTTATCCAACTATGGAGTGGTAACATCATTAGAATTCGATTCTGAATGTTGTCAGTTTTTACGATCAGAATTAAAAATGGATGTGATTGAAGGATCGATTACTGACCTTCCGTTCGAAGATAATTCATTTGATCTGATATGTGCATTTGATGTAGTTGAACATGTCGCTGAACATGAAAAAGCTATTTCAGAAATGAAAAGAGTATGTATTGAAAATGGAACTGTATTTTGCACGGTTCCTGCATTTCAATTTCTTTGGAGTCAACATGATGAAGTGAATCATCATATTCGACGATACACCAAAAAAGAATTTTCTACTCTATTTCATGGATCCGGAAAAATAATTTATTCCACTTATTTTAATTTTTTCTTATTCCTTCCTGTTGCAATAGTTCGTCTACTTTCCCAAATACTTCCCTTCGCAATTACGCGAAAAGGTGCGGGATCAGATTTTACTATTAAAGGATCTGGAATATTTTCCAAGTTTTTTTATTCGATTTTTAAATCTGAAAATACATTCCTCAAGCGAAAGTACACCTTACCGTTTGGCATCTCATATTTATTATTATGGAAAAATATTTAATAGAAAATCAATCATTTCCTTCAAAAAGAAAGTGGTTATTCTTGATTCTAACTGGAGGACTATTATTTCGTTTAGCCTTTCTTTTCTTTGGTGGAAAATACTATTACGGCGCAGAAAATTTTCAAATTCAAGGAGACACTTATGGCTGGATAGATTCTATAATGAATTTAATTCAACATGGTATTTACACAAGTGATTTAACAGTAAAAAATGCAGCATTTTTTAGACCACCAGGATATGCATTTATTATTGGAATTTTTTATTTGTTAACAGGATGCAATCTGGATTTAGGACTACAACTACTTTCCTTTAGTCAAATCATTCTTGACACCGTTGCCATTTGGTTGGTGTATAAAATCATGCTGAATATTAGCAAATCAGAAAAAGCTTCCTTATTCACCTCCGCACTCTACGCAACTTATCCATTCATTATAGTATGGACACCGGTACTATATGCAGAATCATTGAGTGTATTTTTTATTTTAAGTGCTCTTTTCTTTTTAACAAAAGAGATCACAATAAAAAACTTACTGTTAAGTGGTATTTTCACAGGTATGGCAGTACTCACCCGACTGCAGTGTATTTTTATTCTCCCAGCCATTTTATTGTACCTATCAGCCAATAAAATAAGCGTTGAAACCATCAAAACTAAATTAGTTCCTTACTTGATTGGTTTTGGATTACTCTATGGATTATGGCCTATTAGAAATCTTATTTTTCAAGATCGTTTGGTTTTCTCGCAGGACTTAAGAGTTGGGAAACATTGGTCTCCTGACTACATGGCATTTATGGAATACATATTTGCGGTTAAAACAGACCATCAACCACAATATCAACAAATCATCGAAAACAAAAAAGTAGAGTGGCCAAAAAATTCTTTTGGAACAACACATGACTCACTATTACTAAGAAAAACCATAGAACAATTTAGAGTTTGCGGGACAGGGCTAAGTTATTTTAAATTCCATGCAGGACTTCTTGCAACTCCTATTAAATCCTCTGAAAATTGTGATCAAGAAATTGCGGAAAATTTCACATTATTAAAAAATAACTTTATAAAACAATTTCCACTCGATTACTATTTATTGGTTCCTCTATCAAACTTAAAAAAGGGAATTTTTAAATTTAGTTTACTAGGAGATAAAAGCGGAGCAGTAAAGTTGGCAGCATCCACGTTATTCATATACCGTACATTCCTAATAGTATTAGGATTCATTCTACTATTTGTGAACTATAAGAAAAAATGGTTTCAGCCACAATTCGGAACATTAGCTATCACCTATTTCCTATTATGGTATTTTTTCCTTTGCTTTGTATACAGAAATATAGAAATTAGATATTTCTTACAATGCGACATCTTGCTTCTTTTTCCGATTGGCTTACTTATAGAAAAAATAGTGAGCAAGTACAGCAGACCAACAAAAATTAAAAAAGCTTAAATACTTCCACCAACACTTATAAAAATCAATCACTTTCATGTGCGGAATTGCGGGATATATGTCATTTGAAAAATTCTTTAGTGAAGAAGACTTAAGAACAATGACTGATCGAATTAGGCATAGAGGTCCTGATGCGGAAGGATTTTTTTATGATGGAATTTGCGGATTGGGACATCGTCGATTATCTGTTATTGACTTATCAGATCGTGCTAACCAGCCTATGCATTCAGCCAACGATAGGTATGTTATTATTTACAATGGTGAGGTTTATAATTATCAAGAAATAGGTGCTCGATTAAAAGAGAATAACTATGGAATAGAATTCAAGCCTAAAACGGCGAGTGATACAGAAATTATTTTAGAATCATTTGTGCATTACGGCATTGAATGTGTTCATCAACTTAATGGGATGTTTTCTTTTGCTATTTATGATAAACTCGCCAATGAATTATACTTAGTAAGAGATCGACTTGGCATAAAACCTCTAAACTATTATTGGGATGGGAAAAACATTGCTTTCAGTTCAGAGTTAAAATCTTTAACCGCGTTATCACAAATCAGTAGAGAAATTAATAAAAATTCCATTAGTGATTTTTTACATCTTGGATTTATACCTGCACCAAATACGATCTATGAAAAAATACATAAATTAAATCCTGGTAGTTATTTAAAAGTTACAAACCAAGGACTTTCTCAAACAAAATATTGGAGTGTCAACAAAAAACTGACCAATAACATTATCACCGACAAAGAAGAAGCATTAGTAAAACTTAGTGATCTATTGATGAGTTCGGTTCAATATCAATTAAAAAGTGATGTGCCATTTGGTGTTTTCCTAAGTGGTGGAATTGATTCAAGTTTAGTGACTGCACAAGCCGTCGGATTATCAAGTGTAAAGGTCAATTCATTTTCAATCGGATTTGAAGAAAACAGTCATAATGAATCAGAATACGCAAAAGCCGTAGCAAATTATTTGGGTACAAATCATCATGAATTTATTGTATCCTATAAAGATGCAATCAATCATTTTGATTCAATTTTTGATGTGTATGATGAGCCAAATGCAGATTCCTCTTTTATTCCAACTATGCTAGTTTCAAAATTGGCACGTAATCATGTTACAGTAACACTTTCTGGGGAAGGTGGAGATGAGTTGTTTTTTGGGTATGGCTCTCATCAATGGGCAAAAAGGTTATCAAATCCTTGGTTTAATGTCATTCGACCTGGGTTAGCTTATGCTCTCGAGAAATTCTCATCTCGATATCAACGAATCAGTATGTTACTTCATACTGAATATTCCTCGAATTTACAAAGTCATATCATGTCGCAAGAACAATATTATTTCACTATGCATGAAATAAATAATATTGTTCATCCTAAATTTTCTCGTCCGGGATTTTTAAATGATCTCGAAAACATGGAAATTCAATCTGTACTCGCAGAAAAACAAACTTCACATGGAAAATCCGTTAAAGTTAGAACACTATCTGCGATGGAACAACAAGCTTTATTCGACATTCAATATTACTTACCCTATGATTTATTGACAAAAGTAGATCGTTCAAGTATGCACTATTCCTTAGAGACGAGAGTGCCCTATTTGGATCATCGTGTTGTTGAATTCGCAATAAACCTATCTCCCGATTTAAAATTTCGCAACGGTATATCTAAATATATATTAAAACAAATTTTGTATAAATATGTTCCTGAAAAACTTTTCAATAGACCCAAACAAGGCTTCTCCATTCCATTAAGAAAATGGCTTAAAAAAGAACTTCGGTATTTAATTGATGACTATCTTAATCATGAAACAATTAAAAAAATTGGAATTGTAAATCCAGAAGAAGTTGATAAACTATTAATAGACTTTGAAAAAGGAAAAGAATATTTATACAATAGAGTGTGGCTATTAATTGTTTTGCATAAGTGGTTTAAAGATGAAGGTATAAGTATGAACTAATTTTTTTTATTCTTTTCAGAAAAGAAAAATAGTATATCAAAGCGAAATTAAAAGATCATTCAAGTTTTCTTTCTTCATTAGAGAAACCTAAATTTTCACTTTTGTCTTTCAAATAACTAATGATGTAAAGCGAAGCGACAAAGAATGGCATACAAGGGATTTTATAACGTACTAAACTTCCAAAATTGCTTGTTGATAATCCTACTGAGAAAGCAAATAATATAGCAAAAACGAATGAAAAAGCTAATAGCTCATTCTTAAAAACATATCGAAACAACCCAAATACTTTTACTTTAATCAAAACTCTAATCGTAAAAATTAATATCAACAAATTTTCAATTCCAGAAATAAACATCACCAAATTATTAGTTTCGATAATTAAAGGTCGAAAAATAGCTGAGAAAGTTGCGATTGGAAACTTTGACAAAACGCTTCCTACAGAAGCGTCAAATTCTCCAATATCAAATGCATTTCCTTTATGATAATCACTCTTCAAGTCTCTTTGATTTACAACAGCTTTATCTAAAATTGAATCCAGTTTATATTCCTGAAGTGCCTCACCAAGCATTATCATAAATAAGTATCCAAATCCAAAACCAAAAATAATTAAGATAGGAACCGCTGCGGTTTTCAATACAGCACCCTTTATTTTTTTCATAAATGACTTTATGATCCAAATTATAACTGCGGGCAACAAACCCACCAATATATAAGGCTTAATGGATAAAATAACAGTTACAGCAAGAATCAAAATAACGATACTTTTCAAAATATCCTTCCGTAAAACCAAAAAATTATAAAGACACCAAACGATATAACCCAACGCACTAAATGTAAATGTATCTTTCAATAAGCCGGAGCCCCAAAAGAAAACAGAAGGAATAAACAAAAATGAAACTGCCAATTCTTTTTTCAAGCTAGGAAATTCATTCACAAAGACCAAGTACAATTTCCATATTCCAAAAAAAGATAAAGTAGCAAATATTATGGTAGTAGCTAAATAACTATGCATACCAATACCCACAATAAAAACGCAACATTTTACAACAAACCAAGCTTTGGGATCTCTACAATAAGCAGGAAAACCAGTTTCCGAATTAAAATAGAGGAAATTAGTAATATCTGCTTTCCTAAAAAAAACATATGTAAAAGAATCAAAGTCAACAAACATTAATTTTTGAAAAGCTAAAGAATCATAAAAATATTGAAGTGTATCACCACCAGGATAATAAAAAGTATAAACAAAGGCGAGACCAATTCCACCTATTAACTTAGCAATTAAGCCTTTAACGAAGTATTTATATTCACTATTTACCAGTACTTTTTTCTTTGCATAAATATTAGCCATGGCTAATATTAAGATTAGGTACAAAGGACCAAAGACTAGATCTAACAAAGAATAATGTTCCATCTAGCTATTTTAAGGGTGTATAAAACATATTCAAATCAAGTGTAAATCTAATAAATCGTGAATTAATAATGCGTCAACAAACACAACTAAAATTCAAGTATATAATCAAAGTCTAAAAACAAATTTTTACTATTATTACAACGCTATTTCCAATAAAAATCCACTTGATTCAATGTTTGTGAAAAGACACCTAAATTTGGGACAAAGTACAAACATCTAAATCAATCATTCTTATATAAAACATTAATTTACAATGTAATATATAAGTAGTCTACTCCATATTTTACTTTAGAATCTAATATATGAATAAAATGCTTCTCATTTACCTGTATTTAAATCTCAATAAAATATTTAATCCATCAAATACAAAAACTCGTTTTCTTAAGATAGTTAACAACTCATTCTAAATTTAAAGAACGAACTAAATTCATGAATATTAATTCTCCTTCAAGGCGTTCAGAATTAGATTTTCTACGTGGAGTTGCTATTTTATTAGTTCTATTTAGGCATTATCTGTATAATGACTATTTATATGACATTGGGTGGATAGGTGTTGATTTATTCTTTGTATTAAGTGGTTTTCTTGTTTCAGGTCTCCTTTTTAAAGAATTTAAAATAACCAATTCAGTTAATTATCTTAATTTTTTAATTCGCAGAGGTTTCAAAATTTATCCTGTCTTTTACCTCTTCATTACCTTTACCATCTTATGGAAAATTAAAATTCATTCCCCACTTGAATTAAGATGCTTGGTGGGTGAAATTTTCTTTTTGCAAAATTACGTAGGAAATATGTGGAGCCATACCTGGTCGCTTGCAGTAGAGGAACATTTCTACCTTTTACTTACTCTCCTTATTTTTTCACAAACAAGTTAGGCATCAAAAACAATTCAATTTTTTTTCTTTTCGTCTTTATACTAATTGGATTGATTTGCCTTACATCAAGGATACATGGCACCATTTCTAATTTCACCATGACAAACATGTTTTACTCTCACAATAGATTCGATTCTTTGTTTTTTGGAGTTTTAATTTCTCACTGGTATCATTTCAAACATGATAAACTCGAAAAATTTGTAACTAAACACAAAAGAAAACTATTCGCAATATTTCTGCTCGTTTTAGTAATCACACCCATTCACTTATTAATAATTTCACCCTTAGTGCCAACTATAGGATTCACCTTTCTATATTTAGGATTTGGGGCATTATTATTATGTATGCTATTTACAGATATCAAAAAATACATATCAAATAAAAAAATGAGTCTTCGCCCCTACCACTACATTGGAAAAATTGGAATTTATTCATATTCTATTTATCTTTTCCATGGAATGGTGTCATTAAAAATAAAAAGCCTTAGAATAGAATATAAATTACAAGATGAATTTGCGGTCATCTTATATTTTTGTCTTTCCATACTTGTTGGTGTTATCATTTCTAAACTCATAGAATTTCCAATGTTAAAAATCAGAGATAAATATTATTCAAATAAACCTACACAATCTCCTTTAAATTGAAAAACATTCTATATATCTCCTATGATGGAATGACAGATCCTTTAGGCCAATCACAAGTCCTACCTTATTTGTGTGGGCTAAGTCTTAAAGGATACAACATATCAATTATAAGCGCTGAAAAACCTGAAAAATATATTTTACTTAAGGATCAAATTCAAAAGATATGTAACACTCATCATATAAGTTGGCATCCGATTTATTATACAAAATACCCACCTGTTCTTAGCACTATTATTGATATAATAAAAATTAGAATTTCGGCTATTCAACTTTTCAAAAGCAAACGATTTGATATTATTCACTGCAGAAGTTACATTTCAAGTGTAGTTGCAATAATGCTCAAAAAAAAGTATGACTTTCAATTCCTCTTTGATATGCGTGGATTTTGGGTTGATGAAAAAGTAGATGGTAATATTTGGAATTTGAAAAACCCTATTTTCAAAATTATTTTCAGATACATGAAAATAAGAGAGAAAGAATTTTTCAATAGAGCTGACCACATTGTTACTCTTACTCGTGTTTCTATTCCAACAATAAAATCCATTGCAAGAAATAAAGATCTCTCCAACAAAATAACAGTAATACCTTGTTGTGTAGATGTAAATCATTTTGATCGTACAAAAGTAAAATCCGTTGATGTAGAAAGTTGGAAATCTAAATTAAATATTCAATCTAACGATTACATTTTAGCTTATTTAGGAAGCTTAAGTACTTGGTACCTGCCAGAAGAAATGTTACGACTTTTTTTACGATTCAGAATCAAAGTACCTCATGCAAAATTTTTAATTATCACTACAGAGGATGCGAAACCATTTATTAAAATGGCTGAGCGTATTGGAGTGCCATTAGATTCATTGATATTTACTTCTTCCAATAGGAGTGAACTGCCTTCGCTATTATCGCTCTGTAACACTTCTTTATTTTTTATAAAACCTGCCTTTTCAAAAATCGCAAGTTCGCCAACAAAACTCGGTGAATTATTAAGTATGGGGATTCCTGTTATTTGTAATACTGGAATTGGAGATACCGATGAAATGATTATTTCATCACAGTCAGGTGTAATATGCAAATCGTTTGACGAAAAAGAATACGATAGATGTTCAGAAGAGATTCTTAACTTAGAAAAAACATTGGATAAAGAATTAACTCGAAGTAAAGCAATTGAATTATTTAGTCTTGAAAATGGAGTTAATTGTTATCATGCTATCTATCAAAAGTTGATTGCTAAGAATGATGGTAAGGTTCATTCTTGAGTATTGTCATTGCACGATACAACTGCTCAACAAAAATCACTCTTACCATTTGATGTGTAAAAGTCATACTCGATAATGAGATTTGTTCATTCGCCCTTTCTTTTAAATCCGAATGGAAACCATACGCCCCACCCACAACAAAAATCAAATCTCCTTGAATAGAAATGAATTTTTTATTCATCCATTTTGCAAATTCTTCAGAACTAAGAACAGATCCATTTTCATCAAGCAAGACTAAATGATCAATTGACTTTACGTTAGACAAAATTTTGGAAGATTCATCTTCCATTATTTCCTGTTCTTTCCTTTTAGTTGAAGAGCCCATCTCTAATTCGATAAAATCTACTGCCAAGTATCGCTTCAACCGACTTTTATATTCAGTCAAGCCCTCCTTCACCCAGCTACCTGCCGTTTTATTTACAAATATCACCTTGATTTTCAATATCTTAATTATTAATTATGAATTTATAATGTTAATAACACAACTCATTTAATGTGAGAACAACCAAAAAAGCTCGTATTTTTGGTAAAATTGGATAATAAATATGATAAAATCATTTTTGGCAAGGAGTTTGCCGTCTAAAGCCGATTATAAAAAATGAAAAACCTTATCGCCATCCTCAGTATTATCATTCTAGGTATTGGTCAAACATTTGCTCAAACCGACCTCTTAGATGAAATCGCAACTTCGCTTCGTTCAGGTGATGCACGTTCAGTATCAAGGCATTTCGGAAATACAATTGATCTCACCATCATTTCTCAAGAAGAAGTTTACAGTAAAGTTCAAGCAGAACAAATTTTAAAAGATTTCTTTTTAAAGAATCAACCACGTTCTTTCACCATTATCCATAAAGGTGAATCAAAAGAAGGAGCACGTTATGCGATTGGAAGTTTAGTTACAAATTCAGGTCAAATATACAGAACCTACTTTTACATGAAACAACAAGGAAATACAGCCATTATTCAAGAATTACGATTCATGAAAGAATAAATATCAGCATAATCCGAAAAAGCTGCTTCTGGAATCAGAAGCAGCTTTTTTTATTTTATCCCACAATTGTCATTAGAAATGACAATTGTGCCATCAGGCGACTGATCAATCAATGATTGTCGGATCATTGATTTTGAAGCAATTCTTACTTGCGTTTTAACAACATTATTTGAATTATTGCTTCAAAATCAATCGTCAGCTCGTAGAGCAAAAAAGTCTAATGACTTTCTTGGGTTTATTCCTTTTAAGTGATTAAGAATATGCAATTTTGCAAGATATGGAGCTTATTGAATTTATAAAAGCCTCCCTGGCCGAGGACCTTGGAGATGGAGATCACACTTCACAATCCACTATTCCATCCGACCAATTAGGCAAGGCACATTTACTAGTAAAAGAGGATGGAATAATATCAGGGTTAAATGTTGCTCAAGAAATTTTCAAGGTAGTAGACCAAGAATTGATCATTGCATTTTTTGCTCAAGATGGTGACGAAATTAGAAAAGGAGATTTTTTATTTAATGTTGAAGGGAAAGTACAAAGCATATTAATTGCAGAGCGTTTAGTTCTTAATTGCATGCAACGTATGAGTGGAATAGCTACAACAGCAAAAAAATATGTTGATGCAATTTCCGGGACAAATGCAAAAATATTAGACACACGAAAAACCACTCCACTACTTCGCTTCTTAGAAAAAGAAGCCGTACGTACTGGTGGAGCCCACAATCATCGCTTTGGATTATACGACATGATTTTGATAAAAGATAACCATGTAGATAGCGCAGGTGGAATACAACCTGCACTTGAAAAGGCAAAGTTATACTTAGAGAAAAAAAATATATCCATTCCAATTGAAATTGAAACAAGAAATTTAGACGAAGTAGAGGAAGCTGTTACTAGTGGTATACCCAATAGGATTATGTTTGATAATTTCGAACCCAATCTCATTCAAGAAGCTTTGAAAATTGTTGATGGCAAGATGGAATCAGAGGCATCAGGTGGAATCAATTTGAGTAATGTGAGAAGCTATGCATTAACAGGTGTAAATTATATTTCAATTGGAGCGTTAACTCATAGTGTTAAAAGTCTTGATTTGAGTCTTAAAATAGTTAAATGAGCAAAAAAAAAATCTCCAAATTCATTTTGAATCTTTGGCCTATTAAGCCATTCATTCAATTTTCGAAAAACCTGAAGTTGCCAGGATTTGAAGGTTTACCCCTGTATCATGTTGGTTCTTTCTTTATACAAAGATTAAGAAACAATGATTTGCAAACACGCGCTCAATCGTTAGCCTTCAGTTTTTTTCTTGCTTTATTTCCCACTATCATTTTTATTTTTACGTTGATTCCTTATATCCCAATCCCTTCATTTCCCGAAGAACTACTTAAGTTATTAAAAGACTTTCTTCCTTCAAATACTTACGAAGCAGCGCATGAAACTATTGAAGACATCCTTTTACATCAACGAGGTGGTTTATTGTCTTTTGGATTTTTCTTTGCGCTCTATGTTTCTGCAGATGGAATTATGGCATTAATGACCTGGTTTAACCGAAGCTACCATGGAAAAGAACAAAGATCAGGATTAAAGAAAAAGATAATGGCCATTGGCCTTACCCTCACGCTTGCTTCGTTTGTATTTTTAGCCATTGGACTTATCCTCTCTTTCGAATTTATCTATTTCTATTTAGAAGAGAAAAAAATATTTGTTAGTCTGATGCAACTTATCCTTATATCAGCAGGTAAATGGATAATTTTACTTACACTTTGTTTTTCAGCAATCTCATTACTTTATTACTTTGGACCATCAGAAAAAGATAAATTAAAATTTATTTCTGCTGGTTCTTCCTTAGCTACTCTTCTTATCGTATTAACATCCTTAGGTTTTAATTTTTTCCTAAATAATTTTGGACAGTACAATAAAGTATATGGATCAATCGGAACTCTTATTGTGATTCTGATTTGGCTTTACATTAACTCCTTCGTATTATTGATTGGATACGAATTAAATGTATCCATTAAGAAAGCGGATAAAATTATTTCTCTTCCCAATCTGTAACAGCACCTGGAACACGATCAATTTCTTTCCAGACACCTGCTTCATTCAATTTTTCAATTATATAAAAGTCAACTCCCGTATTCCATTCTTTATATTGAGTCCAGCGCAAATAATTACCTGAACTCGAAACAAGTTTTGTCAAAAGGATTGAAGAACCGAATAATCCTTCTCTACTATCTATATCACAAATATTACGCACTAATATTTTATAATAATATTCATGTGAATTTACACTTACATTAAAATCCGAATAATCAAGAATCAAGGAAGGAACACTAGCTATTAGCGAATAATTAACCTGATCGGTTGATCTAAAAATATCATATCTCAACACTGAGTTAGGTAACGTTACTGGGGGCATCCATTCGGTCAAAACATATTGATTCTCGACAACAGTTGATCTAACAACATCCACAAACTGTTCCGATATTAAACTTGTAGGCGTTGCAGAACTTGGGTTACTCCATGAATCATACATGGTATTTCCACACACCGCAATTGCTTTCACTTTATAAATATATTCATACGGACAAAAAGTACTTGAGTCTAAAAAATTCAACGTCATACTATCAACAATTCCAATAGAATTTAGAGTGCCGCCTTGATCTTGCCTAAAAATTTCATATCCAGAAACAGAACAACCACCATAAGGACTCCACGAAAGTGAAACCTGTTGATGACCTGCAATGGTATTTAACAATATGGTTTCATGCGCCTTCAACAATGACATATCTTGTCGTAAACCACAATTATCTACTGCCTGCACTTTATATGAATAGGCGATAGAATCAGTATTCACCAACGAATCTTTATATGTTGGAACGGTTGTGTTTGTACTATTATTAGAGTGATAAACTTTTGCCAATGTATCATAAACACTGGTTACATTATTCCATTTATACACCTCATAGTAATCCAAATCATTTACATTTGTTTGTTGCCAATTCAATTCAACTTCGCTTGAATTATTTACAGAAACGCGAAACATATTTGTAATCGGAGGTGGAAGTTCATCGTACACTTCAATCAAATCTACCATCACGGTATCATCTGTACATCCGTTATCATTCGTAACAGTAAGAGTAACGGTATAAACATCAGGATTACTATAAGTATGAGTAGCATTAAACGAAGTAGCGCTATTACCATCATCAAAATCCCAACTAAAACTTGAATTAATTAATTCGGAAGAATTATTAGTAAAATTCACAATTACAGGGCTACAACCTTCCAAAACATCCACTAGAAATTCGGCATGCGGTTGAGTTAAGACATGAATTGTGTCGCTAAAAACAAGAGTATCAGAACAGCCTTCATTGTTATAAGCGATCATCGAGATAATATAATCGCCAGATACAGAATAAGTATAAACTGGAGAACTTCCACTTAATACTGTCCCATCACCCATATCGTAAACGATACTATCTGCAACTGTTAATACATCATACAACGTTACTGTTAACGGAGCACATCCATTAGTTATATCCACCAAAAAAGATGCTTGCGGGCTTGTTCCAATTACAATTGGTACAGGATAAGAATAAATTGCTGAGCATCCATAATTATCATAGGCATACATAGTAACCGAATAATTACCAGCAGAGGTATACACATGAGTTGGATTAAAGATTGAATCAAGTGTTCCATCACCAAAATGCCATTCATAACTCACCGCACCTGAAGTTAAATTATTAAATGATACAGGAAATGGAGTGCATCCCAATTCGGAAGATACGGTGAAAGAAGGAATAGGGCCTTGAACCACTACCGCACTATCCATGGACAATGAATCGAGGCATCCAAATTTATTTGTAACAGTTAAAGTAACATCATAAACTCCAGGAGTAGCGTAAATAAGTGATGGTTGCGCATTTCCTGATGTATTACCATTCCCTAGATCCCAATTCCAATAAACAACATTACTGCTTTGATCAGCAAAAGAAATTAAAAGAGGAGCACAACCAGAATCATTGCTAACGGTAAAATTTGCTATTGGGGTATTCACCTCTATTAAAGAATCTACCTCTAATGTATCGGTACAACCAGAAGTTGAAGTAACCACTAAGCTAACTTTATAAAATCCATCTGCCAAATAAATATGATTGGGATTATTCGAATTAGAACTGAAACCATCACCAAAATTCCATAACCAGTTTACCGTATTCTGACTCGAATCCGAGAACGTAGCTTGAAAGGGAATACATCCACCTGAATTTAGCAATTCAATAGACGCTACAGTTATGACAGGTTGTTTTTTAGAAATAGACTTCAAACATCCATTAATATCACGAACGGTTAACGTTACAGAATCAGCAGGATTTTCAATATAAACATGAACAGGGTTTTGCAAATTAGAAGTATCTCCATCACCGAAATCCCAATGCCAACTTACTGCATCATTACTCAAATCAGAAAAACTTACTGCTGCAGGTGCGCAATAAGAACTCACGGAAGATGTAAAATTTGGAATCAAATTACTCACATAAAACAAACTATCCATCACTAGAGTATCCTTACAAATACTTTTACTAACAACAAGAGATACTTCCTGATAACCTAATGTTATAAAATTATAAACAGGATTCATTTGACTTGAGATACTACTACCTCCAAAAGTCCAGAAATACGATGAACCACCCGTTGATGTATTGATAAACTCAACATAGAGCTCACTACAATTTGTAATAGGAGGATTGTAAGTAAAATTTGCAACTGGATTAAAAACTTCAATCGCATAAGCCATATTGAAAGTTAAAATACATCCATTAATATCCACCACTTGTAAAGAAACAACATACAAGCCACTGTCCTGATAGGCATGCAGTGGTAATTTCATAGTAGAAGTATATCCATCTCCAAAATCCCAAAGATACTGCGCATAATTTACGTTACCTGGATTAAATGATA
>JADKFA010000023.1 GCA_016717725.1 Bacteroidota bacterium | reverse complement strand
GCAGCGCTCCAAAAAGGATTCGAATTGGCTTCGGAAAAGTGATGATCACCATGGATGCTGATATGAGATAGTCCAGATGAAATTCCAGGCTTGTATAAGATGATAGTGGAAGATGGGTTTGATTTGGTTTCGGGATGGAAAACACTTAAACTATAACCCCATCAACAAAACCATACCTAATCGTTTTTAAATTGCGACAACACAAAAGTGTCGAAACATCAATGAGTTTAACTTCAAGCTGCAATCTAAAATCATACCGACTCGATGTTGTAAAGCATTGAAGTGTACGGAGAATGCATCGTTATATTCCAATGATACAGAAATGCGCTGGATTCTCCAAAAATCACGCAGAAATCCGTGGAACCTGAAACTTGAAAATAATGGAACAACCAAAATTCAGATTAGAAAGATTCGTTAGGGATTTCCAGATTATACTATCTCCCTTCGTTTCCCGTTTTGGAGAAAACTTGATCTGTCATTTATTCGGAACTATTGAACATGGTGTTCTTAGTCAGTTATGCTGGCCGCATATTTGGGGCTAAGTAAATTATGGGCGGTGTATATACTAGCTAGGTCGTGTGACTTATCACCAACCGTCCTTCCTTTTATATTGCATTAACGTGCATGATTCTTGGAACTTATATGGTATTCCTTGCCGGATTTATTTCTGGGTGGTTGGATGATCCAGCACAGAGCGCAATCATTACTTGATTGAATCTACGAAAATTGTTAATTTTCGGTCGTGGAAATCCATCACTGAAATAGAAAAAGCGAATGACCCACTCATCTGCTAAACATATCATTATTGTTGGACCTGCTCATCCTTTGCGTGGTGGAATTGCGGCATTTAAATGAAAGGTTGCCAATGGCTTTTTACAGGAAGATGGACACCGAGTAACCATTTATACTTTCAGCTACCAACATCCCAACTTTCTTTTCCCTGGTAAACGCGATACTCCACCGATCCGGCTCCAGAAAATTTAGATATTCAGGTAAAAGTTCATTCTGTAAATCCATTTGGTTGGTGAAGGTTGGATGCATTTGAAATAAAGAAATTTGGCTCCTGATCAATTGATCTTGCGCTTTTGGATTCCTTTCATGACTCCTTGTTTAGGAAAGATTGGACGCATCGTCAAAGAGAAATAAAAAAACACGCATTACAGGACTCCTCGACAATATCATTCCCCATGAAAAAAGATTGGGTGATGTCCCCTTAACGAAATACTTCACGCATACATGCGACGATTTTATGTCGATGTCGCATCAAGTTACTCAAGATCTAAAACAATTTTCGGATACGCCTTGCCGTTATAGTCCGCATCCGGTTTATGATCACTATGGAAATGGGGTTACCAAGGAAGAAGCTGCAAAAAAATTGGGATTAGATCCCAACGGAAGATTATCTGCTCTTCTTTGGACTTATCCGCAAATACAAAGGCTTAGATTTACTTCTTGAGAGCTTGCTAAATCGGCAAAAGCTACACAAGAATATCAACTTATCATAGCCGGCGAATTTTACGATGACCCTGCCCCCTATCTCGATCAAATAAAAAAGCTAGGTATTGAAGATCGTGTTATCATCCACAATCGATACATCCCCGACGATCAAATTAAATACTACTTCTCCATTGCTGACCTCATCACACAAACCTACCGAACAGCTACACAAAGTGGAATCTCGCAGCTTGCTTTTCATTTTGAAAAACCCATGTTGGTCACCAAGGTGGGTGGACTTGGCGAAATCGTTCTAGACGGGAAAACAGGGTATGTTGCAGAGGCGGATGTAACGAGTATTACGACTCAACTCAACCGATTCATTGCAGAAAAAGATCATACCAACTACTTACCTGCCATCCAAGAAGAAAAGAAAAAATACACTTGGAAATCGTTTATTGAAACGCTATTGGCACCCTCTGACAAGTAAAAATTAAAATAATTAGAAACCGCTTATTATCTTTGTATACTCATGAATTCCATCCACAATATCATCAAAGCCTCCATTGAAGTCAAGCAGAAATTATTGCAAGACGATGCCATGCAGCAAACCATTCAGATTGTTGCAAACACTTGCGCCAACGTATTTCGTGCAGGTGGAAAAGTACTTTTTTGCGGCAACGGAGGAAGTGCTGCCGATGCGCAACATCTCGCTGCTGAATTATCTGGAAGATTTTATACCGATCGCGATCCATTATACTCGAAGCATTACGTGTAAATAGTTCATTTATCACAGCAGTAGCTAATGAATCTATTCATTTGATGTTGTTTACAGTCGAATGGTAAAAGCAAGCGGAAAGGGAGGAGATGTGTTGGTGGGGATATCGACTAGCAGCAATTCCAAAAACATCATTAACGCTTTACAACAGGCTCGTGATTTTAAAATGATCACCGTTAGTATGACCGAGTGAAGGCGGTGGAAAAATGAAAGATTTATGTGATCATTTACTGATGTCATCAAGTAAAGACACGCCACGTATTCAAGAAACACATATTTTGATGGGACATGGCCATTTGCCAACTCATCGAAGAGCAATTATTTAAAACCAATTCGTGAGTATAGCTACCTTATTCCTCGACCGTGATGGTGTCATCAACACTGAAATCCCAAACGATTATGTTAAAACATGGGATCAGTTTATTTTTGAGCCGCATATTTTTGATGCATTGCAACTACTACAGGAAAAGTTTCAACGCATTATTGTCGTTACCAATCAGCGCGGTGTTGGAGCTGGATTCATGACACAGGAAGCGCTCGACGGAATTCACAACAAGATGGTAGCGCAATTCAAGGAACGCGACATTATCATTGATAAAATTTATGCTGCTACCGACGAAGATCGCAGCAGTTCAAAGCGCAAACCATCTCCTTATATGGGTCTTTGCGCACAGGAAGATTTTCCAGAAATCGATTTTCACAACAGTTTGATGGTTGGCAATTCGCCCTCTGATATGGACTTTGGAAAAGCATTACAGATGCGAACTTTGTTCGTTGATGATAAAAGAAAATTTACTGACGTATCCCAAATCAAAAATGCCGATTTTGAAGCGGATTCGTTGTTTGAATTTGCTATAAAAGTTCAAAACAGAACCCTCGAAATCTTTTGAAATTGGTGAATTGGTGGTTTGGTGAATTGGTGAATTGAAGTCGCCAAGCTTTGCGATGTTGAATTTGTATAGCGATAACTAATTTTAACCTGCCAGGATTTCTACAAAATTAATTCTACATCAAAACCATTTTCAAATTTTCAAATCAATCCATCTTCAAATTAAGTATCCATCAAGTTAATCCGCTCTCTGATTTCCTCAAAATCTGGATCCTCATTAAAATCAGATTTTAGCTGTTGCAGAAGCGTTTGAGCAATCAATAATTCAGTACTTCTCACTTCGTTGTACTTCTGCTCTGAAATTTGATTCACTTTCATAGCGATCAACTTATAATCGTCGCCCACGTCGTGCAAGAAACTTCGACATACCATCTCCATCATAGTATAAAGCAAATAAATCTCTTCTTTCGACAATTCCATCTTTTCTTTGGCTCTTTGAGCAGCAAAACGTTGAGCAAGCTGAGTTACGCCGTTAAGGTCCACCAAATCAATTTGCATGGCTCTTTGCACAAAATCGTACTTTTCCTGCTGAAACACGAAATGATACGATGAAGCCATTGAGCGAATGAACAGTTTTAGCTCCTCCGACACCGTAATTTCTATAGAATCTTTAAAAATCTTACCTTCCATTTTATAGCTAATTTTTAGGCGAAATTAATCTATACTTAGTAAAATACCGAATATTTAGACTAAATCCCATCTTTTATACAGGGAAGGGACAATGCTTTCCACACTTCATCGTTGATAAGATAATAAATCTTACAAAATTGAAGCATCCTATATAATTAGCTTTGAAAACGATCAATAAAATTGTAAATTAGTACATTGAAGAGTTCGGTAACTTCTGGACTCCTCCTCCGTAACAAATCAGAAACATAGATATGCTCGCTACACATAAGCTTAAATATATACTATCGGTTGCCCTAATTCCATTGCTTTTTTCCTGTAATCAGGTACAAAAAGCCGAAGCCCAAAATCCGAGTCCACTACAGAAGAAGCAAGAAACTTTATTGCGAAAAACGCTTATTAATATTTCTGACACGAATCAAATTGAGTTAGTAAACAATTATCAGTTATTTTCGGAAGGATGGGATACATTAGCTCAACCTCTTTTTTGGAAGCAAATAATTTGTCTTTCTCCCGACTCATGTATCATCAATATCGCAAATTCACGCACACCTTTGGTGGTTTCAAATTATAGAAATTGGTTGAGTCAATCGGAAAACGAAAAGACAGTCTACAAAAATCAATTAAAACAAGATTATTGCGTTGACTACAGCTCCGAACTTTATGTGACGAACGGTAAAAGTGAATTCTATGAGCATCGCAAAAGTATTCCCACCATTAGCAAAGCCGTTTCTTACTTTAAAGAAAACGGTGTTGATCCTTGGTATGCTCAAACCATTTTGTTGATTGAGAGTCCAGGAAAACATTTAGCAAAATCATATGTTGGAGCGGCTGGCCCCTTTCAAATTATGCGTAGTGTCGCAATGAAATATGGATTAAAGGTAAATAAATATGTTGATGAACGCAGCGACTTAAAACGAGCTGCTTTTGGTGCATCTCGGCTTATCTCCACTATTTGTATTCCGAAAGTGAAATCACTGTTGGATAGTCGCAACATTCCTTATAAAGAAACTGATATTTGGTTTCGATTGCTTGTCTTACATGCCTATCATGCAGGTGCTGGAAATTTAGCTTGTGCTATTAATAAAATTGATCCTACTGAAGGAGGACAATCCCTAATTAAAACTTTATGGAAGACGGAATGTGGTGGATTTAAAAATGAAAGTCAGAATTATTCGCAAATCGCTTTAGCGGCCATCATGAATTTCGAAAATATAACGCGCCTTGATGGAGATAGTATCTTTTTAATTCAAGGCGATAGAGCATTAGCCAATACACGACGAGTTGATAATCCTACAGACAAAGAAAATGGATTAACATTAGCATTATTAATGTACGAACGTGATTTAGCTGATGGCACTATTTCTTACTCCTACTTTGCTGAAAAAGTTGAACTCCTTAAAATGGAATTGGCTCAATTAAATCCAGCAAACAACCAGCTATACCCAAGTAATGAAGAGCAGTTGGTTCGCTTGGCTAATGAATTGATGAAGAAACGTAAGATGGATGATGTAATTCAGGTATTACGCCTTAACATGGATTTCTTTCCTCAGTCGTTTACTACAGCTGAACACTTGAGCAAAGCCTACAAACTATCCGGCAACGCAGGCATGGCTCAAAAGTATATGAGCAAGTCGAACGAGTTGATGAGAGTGAATGGCAATTAGGGTTTAGGAGCAGATTTTCTGGGAGGACGAGCAGATTTTTTCTTCTCTTCTTCTTTTTTAAAATCGGGTTTCAATTCTTTTTTGATGGATTTTTTTTCATCTGGATTATTAACTGATTTATTCGATTTTTTTTCCTCGATAATCAAACTCTTCAAATCAGATGTTGTCTTTACATTCCCAAAAATAACAATCACTTTATCATCTTTCACGTTCTCGACCTTACCAACCACAGCTCCGTTTTTCAATTTAACCAAAACCCCTTTCTTCAAATGAATGCGGTTATAGGCAATTAATTCTTCTTGTTTGAACAAATCTTTTTGACTTAATTCATTTCTGCGCGCTTGTAATTTGGTATTGTATTTATCTAAAACTGCTTTTTTGTTTTTAGCCTCTTTCCAATCTTTAACGAATCGAGTGAATTTATCTTCTAGTTGTTTTGAAATGCGCAATTCCTTTTGACGAATGCGCTCCTCGTTCTGCTCAATTTTATGCTCTTGATGTGCTACGTTTTTTTCGTATTTGTTGACGAGCTCATTCAATTTTTTTTCCTGAGATGAATTTACTTGGATCAAGCGAGCTACTTCTGCCTTTTCTTGTTCTACTTTGTTGAGTAACTCTTCCAATAACAAATTATTTTTTTGAACTTTCTTTCTTGCTCGATGAATTACCGAGGCAGGCAATCCACTTCGTTCCGCCACCACAAAGGTATATGAACTTCCAGGCTTTCCTACTTCCAACCGAAATAGTGGAATCAACTTTTTCGCATCGAAGGCCATTGAGCCATTGATGATGCCTTTTGTTTTATCAGCAAGCACTTTCAAATTCATGTAATGCGTGGTGATGATGCCCACTGATTTTTTATAATTCAAATCTTCCAAAATCGATTCAGCCAATGCTCCACCCAGTGAAGGATCAGTTCCTGTTCCAAATTCATCTATGAGAAGAAGTGAATCGACACATGATTTTTCTAAAAACACTTTCATATGCTTGAGTCGAGAACTGTATGTGCTCAATTCAAATTCCAAGGATTGTGAATCGCCAATATCAACCAATACATTTTTAAAAATTCCAAATCGGCTGTTTCCATCAACCGTGACTAAAAACCCAGCTTGCAACATCAATTGAAGAAGTCCAACCGTTTTCATGCAAACTGTTTTCCCTCCTGCATTGGGACCACTGATCACCAAAATACGTTCATCTCCCTGCAACTTCAAATTGAATGGAATCGTTTTCTTTCCTACTGCAGAGTTGTACAAAAACAACAACGGATGGCGGGCATCCAGCAAATCAATTTTTGGTTTGGGATCCACATAAGGCAATTGTGCATTCATCTTCACCGCCAACTTAGCCTTTGCACGCACCGCATCATACGTCACAATCAGCGAAAAATATTTACTCATAGCAGGATGAAACTTCCGAAGCAGTTCACTTAAAGCGCGCATAATCTTTTTTATTTCTTCACGCTCATCTTCCTCTAACGACAAAATCAAATTATTGATTCCAATCGCTTCTTCTGGCTCCAGAAAACAGGTTTTTCCTGTAGCTGAAATATCATGGATAATGCCCTTTGTACTTCGCTTATACTCAGCTAAAATGGAAACTACTCTCCTACCCGCTCTCCAACTTTCCTCCGAATCGCTCAACCAACCGCTTTTTCTGTACTTCTGAATGACGGATAAATACAATTGGTCGCATTCGATTCTTTTACGTGCTAAATTTTTACGAATATGGCTAAGGTCAGTCGATGCAGATGATAATACATGCCCACTATCATCCATCACACTTGAAATGGATGATTGAATTTCCTTTTCAAAAATCACATCCATCAGCAAAGAAGAAAGCAAAGGAAACTTGGTCTCCTTATCTTTCAAAAAAGCGAAAATCAATGCCATTTGACCCACAATTCTATTCAACTGCAAAATTTGCAAAGGCATCAAAACAGAATTCTGAACAAACAAAAGTTTGAGATCCTGCCGAACATCAGGATAGGAATCGGATGGGAAAGGTTCTCCATCTGAAAGAATGCATCTCATCTCCTCTGTTTCTTCTAAACGCCTAAGCACCACAGCGTAATCAGAAGAAAATGAAATTTTAAGAACTTCTTCCTTTCCAGCAAGTCCACTACACTCCTCGGAGGTAATTTGACGTAGTTTTTCAAACTCCTCAATCAGCAAAGAATGTTTTGGAAAGATATTCATGGGATGCAAAAATACGGTGAGTTTGCTATTTATCTGCCCATTTATCCCAACTATTAAAATAAAAGCGAAAAATAACCTCGAATTATCCACAATCATTGGCTGATTGTTGAAAACCATTCCGCTACTTACATAGGCTCATTACTTTTGCAGTCATGACTGAAATTAGCACATTGAATGATTTCGCCTTGCAGGTGAGAAGAGATATTGTAAGAATGGTACATGGTGTTCAAAGCGGACACCCAGGAGGCTCCTTGGGTTGCACAGAATTTGCTACCGTTTTATACAATGACATTCTACAACATAACCCTAAAACATGGGATATGAATGGAAAGGATCAAGATCTTTTCTTTTTGTCGAATGGACATATCTCTCCACTTTGGTACAGTGTTTTAGCACGTTCAGGCTACTTTCCTATTTCTGAGCTAGGCACTTTCCGTAAAATTAATACCCGTTTACAAGGTCATCCTACAACGCACGAAGGTTTACCTGGCGTTCGTATTGCTTCGGGCTCTTTGGGACAAGGACTTTCCGCGGCTATTGGAGCCGCACTTTCCAAGAAATTGAACAATGATGATCGTTTAGTTTTCGTTCTTATGGGAGATGGAGAATTACAAGAAGGTCAGGTTTGGGAAGCTGCGATGTTTGCTGCTGCTAAAAAAGTGGATAATTTGATTGCTACTATTGATGTGAATGGACAACAGATTGATGGCTCTACTAACGACATACTAAATTTGGGCGATCTCAAAGCGAAATGGGAAGCTTTTGGATGGCAAGTGCTAAGCATGAAAGGAAATGACTTGGAAGATGTACGTGCAACCATGCTTAAAGCAAAAACACAAACTGGACTTGGTAAACCAATTATTATTTTAATGGAAACAATCATGGGTCATGGGGTAGATTTTATGATGGCTGGACATAAATGGCATGGTATCGCTCCGAACAATGAGCAATTAGCGGATGCCTTAAAACAAAATACAAGTACGCTTGCAGATTACTAATTCCGATGCTTCAATTAATTATTTAATCATAAAATTATATTTCAATTCAAGTCGGCATTATTCAACAGATACTATTTAAATAAGGAATTACGAAAGGAATAATTTGAAGAAAATTAACGGAAGTAAAATTATTTTATCCCTGCTAACAGCTATGTTGTTAAGCACTGGGATGGTTATGGCGCAAAAAAAATCGCCAGAACAACCTACGCGAATCCTTTTTCTTTTTGATGCTTCACAAAGCATGTATGCACGCTGGGAAACCAATACAAAGTATGAAGTAGCCAAGAAGATGTTGAGTGAGATGGTTGATAGCTTACAGGGAATGCAAAATCTGGAATTAGCATTGCGTGTTTATGGTCACACCAAAAAATATCCACCGCAAGATTGTGACGACACCCGATTGGAAGTACCTTTTGGGAAGAATAATAGTTTCGCGTATGTTGCAGAAAAAAGGGATTGTATTAAAGCCCTTCGTTATCGGGCTGGGGCTGAATAAAGATTTCATCAAACAATTTGAATGCATCGGAAACTATTTTGATGCAACAGATGAAACACAATTTCGTAATGCATTCAATATTGTAATCACGCAAGCTCTGAACAATACTACAGCTCAGGTGAATTTACTCGACATACTATCACATCCTACCGAAACCAATACCAGCATTACTTTTTACGACCAACGAAGCGGTGCCGTGCTCTATAATTTCATGCATACCATCAATGCCAAAGGTGTACCTGATACGGTGCAGATTGATCCATTAGGAATGTATCGAGTTACAGCACACACCCTCCCTTCGGTTAGCAAGGACAGTGTGACGCTTACTGTAGGAAAACATACGATTATTGCATTGGATGTTCCTCAAGGAGATTTACAATTGAAAATAGATGGAGCTAACGAGTATAAAAAACTTTATGCCATTGTTAGAAAGCATGGTGAAAAAGCAACATTAAATGTGCAAGAGTTTAGTGATATCACTCGGTATATTGTTGGTGATTATGATTTGGAAGTTTTAACATTGCCTCGTATCCACATCAACAACGTAAATGTGGCTCAGAGTAAAACTACATCTGTTCAAATTCCAACTCCCGGTATTGCCACCATCATTTGCAATGCTCCAGGCTATGGCGACATTTTAGTTGAAAAAGATAATAAATTAGAATGGGTTGATCGCATCTCCCTGAATAGTGTCAAGGAAAGCATTGTATTGCAACCTGGACTCTATCGCATTGTTTTCAGACCTAAAAATTCACAGTCAGTAATCTATACCATCGAAAAAGCATTCCGCATCGCTTCCGGAATTAGTATCAGTGTAAACATCAATTAAAACATACCACCCTTATCCCATGAAAAAATATACATTTAGTGAAAAGAAAGATACTCGTTCAGGTTTTGGCGCCGGATTGCTCGAGGCAGGAAGAAAAAATGAAAATATTGTTGCTCTCTGTGCTGACTTAACTGGATCATTGAAGATGGATGCTTTTGCAAAAGAATTTCCTGAACGATTTATCCAAACAGGAATTGCTGAGGCGAATATGATGGGCATTGCTGCCGGACTTACCATTGGAGGAAAAATTCCATTCACCGGTACGTTTGCAAATTTTAGTACAGGAAGAGTTTACGATCAAATACGTCAATCGATTGCTTATTCAGATAAGAATGTAAAAATTTGTGCTTCTCACGCTGGACTAACATTAGGAGAAGATGGTGCCACGCATCAAATTTTAGAAGATATAGGCTTGATGAAAATGTTGCCGGGAATGACCGTGATCAATCCGTGCGATTTCAATCAAACCAAAGCAGCAACATTGGCAATTGCCGAATATCATGGACCCGTTTACTTGCGATTTGGCAGACCCGCGGTTCCCAATTTTACTCCATCCGACCAAAAATTTGAGATTGGAAAAGCAGTCATGTTAAATGAGGGGACGGATGTTACCATTATAGCTACTGGACATTTAGTTTGGAAAGCCATTGAAGCTGGCGAGCAATTGGAGGCGATGGGTATCTCTGCTGAGATTATCAATATTCATACGATTAAACCCATCGATGAAAAAGCCATTTTAGATTCATTGAAAAAAACAGGATGTGTAGTGACTGCTGAAGAGCATAATCGCATTGGTGGATTGGGTGATGCAGTGGCTCAAGTTTTGGCAGTTAATCTCCCAAGTCCGCAAGAATATGTTGCCGTAAACGATTCCTTCGGAGAAAGTGGAACACCTGAACAGCTCATGAAAAAATACGGATTAGAAGCAGCAAATATTGTGGAGGCCGTGCAAAAAGTAATGGCTCGTAAGCGAGTTTTGGCTTAAGAAGTTTAATTTTTTCAATATAAGATTAAACCATTTGGAGAGTAGCTTGTCGAACTAACTTATCCGAATTATTTAATAGTGTTTATGGCTGAACTCAGCGATCAGGAATTACTGGCAATGTTTAGAGATTCGCAAGCGAATGCTCATTATGCCTTTAATTTGATTGTAAAAAAGTACCAGCAAAGAGTGTATCTCCATGTTCGGAGAATGGTTATTGTTCACGATGATGCCAACGACTTAGTTCAAAATACATTCATTAAAGTTTGGAATCATTTAGAGGGATTCAGGGAAGATAGTCAGCTTTTCACCTGGATTTATCGAATTGCCACCAATGAATGTTTAGCCCATCTAAAACAAAAGCGCAAACGTTTTTTTCTACCCATTCACGATGTAGAGAATGAATTAAAAAACCATGTTAACAGCATGATTTCGTACGATTCAAACAAGTTGGAATTGAAACTTCAGCAGGCTATTTTGTCTCTGCCAGAGAAACAACGACTTGTATTCAACCTTCGCTACTACGACAACATGAAATACGAGGAGATGTCGCAAATATTAGGGACCTCGGTAGGTGCTCTCAAGGCATCTTATCATCACGCAGTAAGTAAGGTAGAAAAATTCATCATTACCGATTAAACCAAAGAGAACTTTATGCCTCTTAACAATAAATCATGACACAGCATACAAACGATATGGAAAGAGAAAGGGAGTTAAAGGATGCCCCTACTTTAAGGAATCTTCCCACCTCTAATTTCTTTAATGCACCCGATGGGTATTTTGATTCCTTGAGTTCCAAGATCCAAGATCGAATACAAGAAAATAAAAGCAAGACGTACATCATCCCTATCTTTAGACCTGCTTTTGTTGGAATTAGTTTTACGTTGATGATTATTTGTATCAGTCTCCTTTACTTCAATTCCATCAACAAAAAAGTAGATTATCAAGCGCAACAAGAGACGCCTAGCCTTGAAGAAATCATTGATAGTGGTTATTATCTCCATTTTGAGGAGGCTGTTCTTGCAGAAACCTTATGCGATTTGCCTAATAAAGGCGATTCAATCCAACTAAGTACCCAAGAAGCAGAATTAGAAAACTACCTAATTCAATCCATGAATGAAACCACATTATTAAACGAATTATAATGAGCACTATAAAAAAACTGATCTACACCCTACTCTTTGCTTTTCTATGCCTATTCAGTTATGAATCTGTAATCGCTCAACCCGGAGGAGGTCGAGGCGAAAGAATGAAAGACATCGAGTCCATGAAAATCGCTTTCATCACCAAACGTCTCAGTTTAACGCCTGAAGAAGCAAAAGTTTTTTGGCCGGTTTATGACGAATATTCAGCGGAGATGAAATCAGTAAGAGAAAATAGAGTGAGTAATCTGAAAGAAGCTAAGGGTGAAATAGACAATTTATCGGACAAAGAGGTGGATGCTATTATTGCAGATGATATTGCTCTACGTCAACAAGAAGTCGATATTTTGAAAAAGTATCATCCTCGATTTAAGCAAGTACTACCTATCAAAAAAGTGGCGAAATTATTTAAATCAGAAGAGGAATTTAAGCGTGAATTGCTAGAGAAAATTCGCGAGCGCAAGGCGCAAGGGAAAGGTGGAATGCGAAAATAAGGATATTTATCAAATGCAATAAGCAGGTACAATGTTCCGAGGTTTTTCTCCCGAAACCTTCCATAGGCATCAGGCTAAGCTAACGGTTAAACAAAAATTCGCAGATAGTTTGGTTGCTAATCGCTAAGCCTCGCGACCAAAATGTAGTGACGCCATTAATGGCGTCACTACAAAAATTTACCCCTTAAAAAGAGCCCGCCTTCAATAAAATTGGATGTCATCCAATTTTATTGAAGGCGGGCTTTAGGATTTAGTTGAATTCTTGTATTGGCACAGAATTATGCGCCACTAACAATAGATTTTTAATTCATAAAATTCTTAAAAACGTTACTTGGAATCACAATTTAGTCTCCTTGACCGTGCGGCGGTTCATGAACAAATGACCTATTATAAGAAGTTTTGATTTAGTGTTTTTTAAAATTTGATTGAAAGTTGTAGATGACCTCCTAATCCTAATTCAACAATTTTTTGAAGTGTAGAAATTCGAACTTCTTTGATGTTGTTCTCGATCTTAGAAATGTAACCTTTGTTAGTTCCGCATTTCTCTGCAAGTTCTTCCTGAGTCATTCCTTTTTCTAAGCGAGCTTGTTGAATCATAAATCCAAGTTTAAAAGATTCATATCCTTTGTCAAACTTTTCACGTTTGGGAGCTCCTTTTTTTCCGTATTGCTCATCGATAAACTGATCGAGAGACTTAGTATTTTTCTTCTGTTTCATATTCTTGTTTTATTTTAAGTGCTTTTTCGATTTCAGATTTTGGCGTCTTCTGTGTCTTTTTCTGAAATCCTTTAGCTAATACAATAATTTTTCCGTGATCAAAAAAGCAAAAAATTCTAAATATGTCGCTTCCTTGCGATACTCGCATTTCATAAAGTCCATCTGTTCCTTCAATATGCTTGAAGTATTCTACAGGAATCTGTTGAGTGATTTCTATCACTTTGAATGTCCAGAGGATTTTGTCTTTTACTTTCTGTCGTTGTTTATTCTAGAACTCAGTAAAATAATCCTTATATTTTTAGATTCTATCAGCAACTGTCCATTGATATTATAAAGTTGGAATATTGAATTTTTAGAATTTAAATTTTTCACCTCCACATTCAGTATTCCACTAAATGGATTATAAAAAACCAACAATTCACTTTTCTCGGGTTGCATCTCCTCCACTCCAACTGAAAACGGGCAAACTTTACTCATCCAAATATCACCTCCACCATTATTATTAAAAGTTCGATATCCTCCTGATCGGAGAGGGTATAATTGATACTTGTGTAACATCCCTGGAAATCCGATATCACTTGACCATATTCATCATGGCCTGTTGTGAAAAAAGTTTTATCCAGAATTTTATTTCCCGAGGTATCGCAAACCACCATCCAAGTTTGTTCTGCTCCCAAATTCAATTCCGTTTTATCGCCGCTCAAGGTTGAATAGGAAGTTCCGCTTAATAAAATTTCGTTTTGTCGAGAGATCATTACCCTAGCTAATTCATCTTCTAAATCTCCGCCGAAGGTTCTGTCCCAAACAATATTTCCTAAGGTAGAAATTCGAATTGCCCAAAAATCGTCTTGCCCACGATTGGCTTCCGATTTATTTCCGCTGATCCCAGAAAAAGAAAATCCTCCAACTACATATCCATTATTAAGTCCAGGCATAGAACAAACAGAAAAAGCATAATCGTCACCTTGTCCACCAATGGTTTTGTCCCAAATTTTACGACCAATACTATCTACTTTCAGCACCCAATAATCATATAATCCTTGGGAAGGTTGACTCTTGGTAAAAGAAATGGGAGAATTGCTATACCCTGCCATAATCACTCCGTTATCAGTAGTTGGTGTCATTCCAAAACAATTGTCACCAAGTAATCCGCCCAACGTTTTTTCCAAAATGAAATTACCCAATGTATCAATCTTCACCCACCAAAAATCAAAGTCGCCAAAGGGAGCACTGGTTTTATCGGCTCCAATGGCACTGAGTGTCCAACCACCCAACACGATATAATGATCGGAAGTGTAGGCCATGCAGGTAAGTTCATCATTACTGAGTCCACCCACGGTCCGATCCCATAAAACATTTCCGAGCAAATCGGTTTTTACAATCCAAAAATCATCACCGCCCCGCACGCTATCCGTTTTCTCACCACTAATTCCTGAAGAAGATGTTCCACTCAAAACATACCCATCTGGCAACACAAGGAGAGCAGCAGGACGATCCGAAGAAGATCCACCTATGGTTTTATCCCAAAGTTTATTTCCATTTTTATCCAAACGGATCAACCAAAAATCGGAGCTAGTTCCAGAAGGATCTCGATTATTTTGACTCTTATCAAATCCCATATTGGAACTCGAAGAAGCTAAAATGATGTATCCGCTATCGGGCAATTGCTCGAAGCCTACGGGGACATCGGATTGAGTCCCGCCTAAATTTTTGTTGGAGAAAGGATAAAGAGTTTGGGCTTGGAGATGGAATCCCATTAGGGAAAATAAAAAGAAGTAGGTAAGATACCTCATTTAATATTATTTTAGTTTTACTACTATTCAAATTTAATTATATTAGATTGAATAAATTTATTATCTTTTTCAAATATTATATACTATAAACCTAAGCCATCTCTCAAATCTCCATAATCAAAATCCTGATCATCATCTGGAGGAAGTTCTCCAGTCAATGTGCGATACACTTCACCACTCCAATCAATATTTCTTGATTGGAAATCCAATTCAGCCTGATAATCATAATAATTCAAGTTTGTTTTTTTTACATTAGGATCTAAAATAAAACTTTCAATATCTTTTACACTTAATTCAACAAACGTACTTCCTTTTTCTAATGAATTAAAATGAATTAAGCAAGTTCGATGATTAATTAAAATCATGTCAGCAATTGTTCGTTTCCAAGGATTAATATAAATTAAATCAGTAATATTTATTTCCTGATAACATTCAGAATTAGTTCTATTTCCATCCTTTACAGATTGAAATTCATTTTCAAAATTGACTTCAATCTCTACATTCATTAATTTTTCCCATTCAATAATACCAATACCTCTTGACGTACAATGAATTAAAATGTATTTATCAAATATCTTAAAACTACTCCATTCAAAGTATTCCTTTTCTGCAATCCAAGTGCTTTCCTTACAAATTAAAAATTTAGGATTTTTCAACTTACCCTTTGAAAAAACACAAAAAGCATATTCTTCGTCTTCCGTATTTGACGAATTCATTGATGGATAGATTCCCAATACAAATACAAAATCACCACAAATTTGAGCATCAAATATTTTATTAAAACCTAAAGGGACATTTAAGTATAACTCGCTTTCAACTTCAAAATTGGAAAAATTTAATCTATCCACTTTCTCCCTTGAATATTTCTCCAAGCAAATAATACCATCTGGCAATAATCTCAAATTATAAAAATCCAAATCTGTCAAAAAAATAAATTTAGAAACTTGAGCTTTATCATAATTTATCATGTCAGTTTGAAATTCCAAAAAACACTCGTCATCAATCCAATAATCCATTTCGAAAAATGCCCATCTTTCAATTCCATTAAAATAAGATAGAATAAAACAATCTTTAAAAAATATAACATCTCTTATTTCAGATCCCTTAAAAAGTTTTGCTACGGAAGAAAATCCCCACTCTGCGTCACTATAAAAATTCCCAGGAACTTTATTTTCATTATAATAATAAACAGTAATAGTATTTGTTTCCTTACAGAGCGAGATTAAACTATCGCCATTAAAAAATAAAATATCATTCCAACCAATTTCAATTGAGGAATTAAAAAATTTATAACCAAAGGGATTTAATTCTATAAATGTTACTCTACAATAAGAACCTAAGGCGTACTTAAATTTTGAATCAATCATGTAGTGTAAATATATTTAAATGAACATAGCAATAATATATAAAGATTAAAAATACAAATTAACATTCTAATTCTAATTTTTTTCAAATTTAGATATTGCCTGAAAGAACTTACATGTCTTATCTATAACAATTACTCAATGGATTTTTACTTATCAATTCTCGAATTTCTGAAAATTTCTCAGAATTAATTCCTTAATAACGTTCTCCCTTCCTAGATGGAAATTGGGCAAAACGGGTTTTAAGTTAAATTCCATTTGTCCCTTTAGTACAAGTGCGACTAGATCATTATCTAGAAACAATTCAGTTCCTAATTTATATATTGTTGATTGACCAACAGCTTCTAATTCCATTGCACTATCAACAAAATAAGGATGAATTGCAACATTAAAACCATGCCCTTCACCTCTTACGCTAGGATACAAAACGCCAGCAAATCCCTTTTCCACTGCCATTTCAGTAAAACATGCAGACATTATATAATCATAATCATCTGCTATCTTATTGTTTGCAAAATAATTTGCAAAATATGAAGAAACCATAAGAGAATCTTTTTCGAAATCAGGATACCTTTTTACAAATTCTTCATATCCTGAATTAAGCTCATTAGCGAATGAATTTTTCAAAAGAAAATTTTTGTGAAATACTATAGCGCAAAGTGATATCTTTTTAGTTACTATCCACTTTCCAAAGCTAATTACTTGAACACCACTATTTTGATTTTCACGAATTAACGGAATTGATTCAAAACAACCAATTACTCTTGCATTTAAGATCTCATTAGGTCTATAAAAATCAGGAATCAAAGAACCATAAAACATTGTCATTCTCGGAGAACTTGCTCTTTGGAATTTTAAGTTATATCGACCTGGCTTATAAGACAATTCAGAAACTTTTGAGAATTTTTCTCCATTATAATTTGGTCTTGCTCTAATAATTCGTTTTCCAGGATGCAAATGCATTGCTACGACTGCAACCTTACCAAGTTTACGGATAAGTCTTTTTACCTCATAAATAGGATACTTTGACAAATCTAAGCCACTGAGGTTTTCCAATATATGCGGGACTGTCATTTTTAATTTAGAATTAAAGTGAAAGTAGCACTAAACGCAATATTAATCCATTCTCAAACTAAATTTAATCTAACATGTCAATAAAGAAATTAAGCCTTCATATACATCACTTCCTTCACCGCCTTAATTACTCTAGCTGGGTTTGGAAGATAAGCTTCAATCAACGTTGGAGCATAAGGCAAAGGAACGTCGCCGCCCATCACTCGTAAAATGGGCGCATCTAAATGATCGAAAGCACGCTTTTGTACCATGAATGAAATTTCAGAAGCAATAGATGCTAAAGGCCAACTTTCTTCAACAATCACTAAACGATTCGTCTTCTTCACCGACTCCACAATCATATTATAGTCAATAGGTCTTACCGAACGTAAATCGATAACCTCGGCACTGATTTGTTCGGCTTCCAATTCTTCAGCAGCCTTTAAAGCGATTTTCATCATTTTACCGAAAGACACAATAGTAACATCAGTTCCTGCTCTCTTGATATCTGCCACACCAATCGGCATCACGTATTCACCTTCGGGAACCATGCCTTTGTCGCCGTACATCTGCTCCGACTCCATAAAAATAACAGGATCATTATCGCGGATAGCGGCTTTCAATAAACCTTTTGCATCGGCGGGATTGGATGGAACTACTACTTTCAATCCCGGACAGTTCGCATACCAATTCTCAAAAGCTTGACTATGCTGTGAACTCAACATTCCTGCTGAACCAGTAGGTCCACGGAATACGATGGGAACTGTAAAATTACCACCACTCATACTCATCATCTTCGCTGCCGAATTAATTACTTGATCGATGGCTACCAATGAAAAATTAAAAGTCATAAATTCAATAATCGGACGCAAACCATTCATGGCTGCTCCTACTCCTATCCCTGCAAATCCAAGCTCGGCAATGGGCGTATCAATTACACGCTTGGGTCCGAATTCATCCAACATTCCTTGACTCACTTTATAGGCTCCATTATATTGAGCTACCTCTTCTCCCATTAAAAACACTTTTTCATCGCGACGCATTTCTTCTGACAATGCTTCTCTTAGGGCTTCTCTAAATTGAATTTCTCTCATGGATTTATTTTATTCGGTTCTGCAAATTTAGGTTTTTGTGCTATTCCATCAGCAGGAAATAATGCTATAAATTTCGGGTACCAATATTAATCTAATAATTTAATTGAATATTGCATTTAATTCATTATTAAGTAAATATAATTTAATCAATTTCATCCAACAAAAACTCCAACTCAGAATAAGTATGGGCATTGCCTTGTTCCTTCGCTAATGCTTGTCCTTGCGTTAATACTTGTTTTGCCAATTCCAGTTCTTGTTCCTGATGGTATAAATATCCTAATTGATAATACAAGGCAAGGTATTGCGAATCATTTTTCTTCAATAGCTCCAACTCTTCAATAGCTAGTTTTCTTGCAGATGGGTCACTTGCATACTCAAGTGCTAGGGCATATCTACAAAAAGAATCTGCTGGAGACTCTTCCAATAATTCTTTCAATTGCTGAATACGTTCGTGATTCATAGAACTGCAAATGTAGCATTGACAACCATCACTATTTTATTCAGCGAATCCAAATGTGTAATCGTTTTTCTCGAATTCTACATCTGTCGGGAAATGTAAGGATAAACACAAATCTAATTGGCTATTTGTTGAGTATAGAGTAGATTTGCACTTTGAAAAAAAGATAAGAAATGAAAGTACTTGTTTGCATCAGTAATGTGCCCGACACGACCACCAAAATCAACTTTAACGATGACAAAACTTCGTTTAATACCACTGGTGTTCAGTTTATTATAAATCCATACGATGAAATTGCCTTAACCAGAGCCTTAGAATTAACCGAAGCTCAAGGTGGAACGGTAACGGTTATTAATATTGGAGATCCGAGTACCGATGCAACGATTCGCAAGGCATTGGCCATTGGAGCGACGGATGCGGTTCGAATTAATGCTATACCACGAGATGCTTATTTTGTGGCTACTCAAATAGCAGGATATGCTAAAGATCAAGGTTTTGATTTGATTTTGACGGGACGTGAATCCATCGATTATAACGGCGCTCAGGTTGCGTCGCTTTTAGGTGAGATGATGGATTTACCAAGTATTTCAATTGTAAAATCGTTACAAATTGAAGGCGGTACCGCTACCTTGGAGCGTGAAATTGAGGGTGGAAAAGAAGTAATTTCCTGTCCCCTCCCACTCATTGCAAGTGCATCAGAAGGAATGGCAGAGCCTCGAATTCCAAACATGAGAGGAATCATGAGCGCTCGCACTAAACCATTAACGGTGGTGGAACCTGTAGAAGTTCCAAATTTGCAAAACATCATCAAGTTCGAAAAGCCAGAAGGTCGTGGTCAGGTGAAATTGGTAAGTGCCGACGAAGTGAATAAACTTGTCGATTTACTTCACTCAGAAGCAAAAACCATCTAATTTAAATCAGAAAAAAACAGAACATGTCAGTACTTATATACGCCGAAAACAGTAAAGGGAAATTAAAGAAATCGAGTTTTGAAGCTGCTTCATACGCATACTCCGTTGCGAGTATGTTGAATACGGATGCTTATGCCATTTCTATTGGAGAAGTATCAAACGAAGAATTAGAAAAGCTAGCTAAATACGGCATCAAGAAAATCTTGACGGTGAATACGGCTCAGATGCATAATTTCGTGAATCAAGCCTATGCCTCCGTGATAGCAGAAGCAGCAAAATCTCTTTCTTCGAATGTGGTGGTTTTATCGGCTACTTTTTCTGGTAAAGCATTAGCACCTCGTTTAGCAGTAAAATTACAAGCGGCGTATGTTGATGGAGCTATCAGTCTGCCAACCAACGATGGTGCTTTCACCGTTCGCAAAGGGGCTTTTTCAGGAAAGGCTTTTGCCGATGTGAGCATGAGTGCTGTAAACAAAATTATTGCCATCAATCCCAACTCATTTCCAATTGCTGAAAATTCACAACCTGCCGTTGTAGAAGCCTTTGCCCCTACTGTGAAAGATACTGACTTTCGTACTATTGTAAAGGAAATTATTCAGGCAGCTGATAAAGTGTCCTTACCAGAAGCGGAGATTGTTGTTTCTGCAGGTCGCGGATTAAAAGGTCCAGAGAATTGGGGAATGATAGAAGAATTAGCCGATTTGTTAGGTGCTGCAACGGCCTGCTCCAAACCAGTAAGCGACGCACATTGGCGCCCACATAGTGAACACGTTGGACAAACTGGAATTGCGGTGAGTCCCAATTTATACATAGCAATTGGCATTTCAGGAGCTATCCAGCATTTAGCTGGCGTGAGTTCATCTAAGGTTATTGTTGTTATTAATAAAGATCCCGAAGCACCTTTCTTTAAAGCCGCCGATTATGGTATTGTTGGAGATGCTTTTGACGTGGTACCTAAATTAATTGAAGCTGTAAAAGAGTTCAAAGCAACCCATGCTTAAATTTTTTTATTACCTTCACATAGCTGAATATGAAAAAGATTAAACTGGAGATTATTGGACTCTCATATAGTCAAACTCAGAGTGGTGCTTATGCTTTAATACTCGGAGAAACAGACGGAAAGCGTAGATTGCCTATCATCATTGGAGGGTACGAAGCACAGGCTATTGCAGTAGAATTGGAAAACATGCAGCCTTCGCGTCCACTCACTCATGATCTATTTAAGAATTTTTCCGATGAATACGGAATCAAAATAGATGAAGTGATCGTCTACAATTTGAAAGAAGGTATTTTCTACGCTAAATTGATCTGCAATAACGAAAATGGAGATGTCAGAGAAATTGATGCTCGTACATCGGACGCTATTGCTATGGCTGTCCGATTTAATTGCCCTATTTATACATATGAATTTATTCTCGCTTCAGCTGGTGTAGTCCTCGATGAAGGAGAAAGTACCGAAGAAATAAAACCAAAAAGTATCCCTAAGAAAAGCAGTTCAAAAAAAGCAGCGAGCAGTGAGAGTTCCTATGGGAATTTAAGTAGTGAAGAGTTAAAAGAGTCTTTGATGAGAGCAATTGATGAAGAAGCCTATGAAACGGCTTCTAAAATCAGAGATGAGTTAAATAAAAGATCGAAGTCTTCGGAGCAGTAGTTTTTCTTTTTTTTGATGGATTACTGTCAAGTATAAAATCTTTATACCATTCTTCGATTTGCTTTTTCGGTGTTTTTATTTTTCTGTTTCTTCGTTTATAGTAATAAAATTCTTATCAAAATAAAGGCTAACATTTTAGTCTATATTTCGTTTAACCACCATAAAAAAAATAATATGAAATCATCTACCCTTGCTCTACTTCCGTTTTTATTGTTTTTGAGTTTTTCTACTTCCGCTCAATGGTCGTGGCAACACCCTAATCCACAAGGAAATAAAATATTGAAATTCAGTTTTCTAAATTCTTCAACAGGATGGGCTTCCGGTGATAAAGGAGCGGTAATCAAAACTACAGACGGTGGTACAACATGGACTCCCCAGTATGTAAATACATCTTTGGGAATTAATGAAATTCAATTCCCCGACAGTCTTTATGGATATTGTGGAGCAGGAAGTGATTTGTACACTACAACGAATAGTGGTCAAACTTGGGCTGTTAATTATCGTTTTCCTAATTTAATTATCTCCGCCCTTCACATGTACGATCGTGATAGTGGGCTCATCGCTTTAACGAACGGAACAAGTTCATCAAAGCTTTACAGAACCATCAACAAAGGTGTTTTATGGACCATTGTTTTGAACGGTACAGCAGGCGACATAAACGATATTCATGTAATGCCAAGCGGAAATGGAATCTTGGCAGGAACAAACGGGTTTGTAATGAAAACTTCTGATTATGGTAATTCATGGTCTCCATTAACACTAGGTTCTGGAGATGATATAGTGGATGTGAGTATGCCGACTAACAACGACATTTATTTAGCTTCAGCAAATTCAATTTATATCAGCAGCAATGGAGGAACAAATTTTTCTCCCGTTACAAATCCGGGGCAAACCAACGGTGCTAATTTGCTTTCATTAGATTTCGGAAATAATTTAAAAGGAATTGCAGGATGTGAATTTGGCAATGTGTATTCAACGATTGATGGTGGACAGACGTGGGCACCCTACTCTACTTTTACATGGTTTGATGTGAATGCGGTTATTGCTAATTCGGGTTCAAACTATTTTATTGGAGGTTCATTCGGAACAATAGAAAAAACAAATAATACGGGAACTAATTGGACAGATCTTTCCAGTCGAATTTCTGAATTTCCACTTCAGGCAGTGAAAACGGTAAATTCTACAACGGCATATGCAGCTGGATTTGGTGGCACTATCTTAACCACTTCGAATGCAGGTGTCAATTGGACAACTCAAAATAGTAATGCAGGTGGTGAAGATTTGTACGATATCCATTTTGTAAACACTACTACCGGACTTGCCATCGGGACCAACGGAACTATTGTAAAAACGACTGATGGCGGCGTCAACTGGAATTTTATTTTCAGCGGTATTGGAGAAAGTTTATATGGCATTGCACCTGCTGGAGGAGGTAAAATATATGTTTGTGGGGCTAATGGTAAACTCGCCTACTCTACCAACAACGGTGATACTTGGACCGATGCACCCACTTCATTTTCTGGTATTGGATATAACTTCAAAGAAATTCAGTGTTTCGGGACAGATACCATTGTCATTGCAACAGATCAACCCTATTTAATTACAACTTATGACAATGGTCTTTCTTGGAATTTAGTGAATAACGGAAGTGCATTTGAATGTACAGCTATGTATTTTCGCAATTCCATGATTGGTTTGGTTGGCACTTTTATTGGAGAAATTTTTTCTACTACAGATGGTGGAGTCAATTGGACCCTAGATATTCAACCTACCAGCAACGAATATATTGGATGCATTAAATTCACAGATCCACAAAATGGATGGTTTACGGCTGGAAATGAAATTTATCGTACTGCAAGTGGTGGAGTAGCTTGGAGTCGTGAAATAAATCCAAACCAAGATCCAATTCAAGACATCGATATTTTATCTGGTACAAAAGCTTTAGCAGTTGGCGATGGGTTATCGAATATCCTTGCACGAAACAACGATATGCAATTAAGTTTACCTTCTTACATTTTATGTACTGACAATAGCTATACATTAGCCATCAATGCCATTGGAACTTGGAATTTAGGTAATCAATTCAGAATAGAATTGTCAGATGAGTTTGGTGATTTTTCATTCCCTACTACCTTAGGCTCTGTGAATGCAACGGGAACTACCGCAGTACAAATTAATGTTCCAAATGGTTTAACCGATGGAAATACTTATTTAATTCGTGTCTTTTCTAGTCGCCCTCCCATGTGGAGTCCTGTAAATTCGTTACCCCTTACCGTTAGTACATCTCCAGATGCCTATATTGCTCCTGGGGGACCTACTTCATTTTGCATTGGATCATCCGTTACCTTATATGCTTTCACAGGAAGCAATTGGACATACCAATGGTATAAAGACGGTGTATTATTAACAGGATCAACAGCCGATTCATTAGTTGTTGATAGTACTGGCGATTATACAGTACAAGTGAGTGATGGAGTTTGTAGTCTGACTTCACCCATTACCGATGTACTCGTAGTAAATTGCAGTGGAATTGCAGAAAATGGAAATCAACTTTTCTATAAAGTTTATCCAAATCCTACTCGAGATATTCTTACCTTGGAAAATAGAAATTTCCAAGAAATTGAGCGCATTCAAATTTCAGATATTACAGGTCGAATTGTTAAAACGATCACCAACATTGATTCTCAAAAATTAGAAATTTCGGTTTCTGATTTGTCGAATGGAATTTATCACATCACTATTTTAGGTGAACGTCCAGCACTGGTGAAATTTATTAAGATGTAATCAAAGAAATATTTTAATTTGAGAGAGCTGAAGAAGAAATTCTTTAGCTTTTTTTTCGCCTTTTTTCTCGCAATCCCGCAGCGCCGTCCATCGGCCGCCCAAGGCTTGCCGACGGCGCTGCGGCAAGCCTTTGGCGGCCGATGGATAGCTATCGGGACTCTCGAGTGAAAGTTCTCTTCGCTTTATTTTTCGCAGTGTCTCTCGAGCGAAATTTTTCTTCGTTTTATTTCTCGCAAAGACGCAAAGGCGCAAAGTCTCTCAAGAATAAAATTGTCAAAGCGCAGCCTTAGCGCCTCTGCGCCTTTGCGAGAAAATTTAGCATAGCGCAGCCGCTGAGAGAACACATGACAAAGCGCAGCCCTCGTGAATTGAAAATACTTTTCTCACCTTTTTAGATGGATGAATCTTTTATTTTTCCGATATTTATCAAATGAATTCATTTCACCTCCGAATACC